>NZ_JBNDLV010000003.1:0-1477134 GCF_050436245.1 Paraburkholderia sp. MM6662-R1
ACCCACGACGGCTCCGACGATAAACCCGGCGCGCCCAAGGTATCCAACGTACCCGCTGCGCCCAACGTGACGCTCGAAGCCATCGCGCGCGCGGCCGGTGTTTCTCCGAGCACCGTATCGCGGATCCTGAACGGTTCTGCGCGCGTGCTTCCCGCCAAGCAGCAGGCGGTGGAAGCGGCGATCGCGCGTTTCAACTATCGGCCGAACGTGCTCGCGCGCAGTCTCGCGAGTGGGCGGACCGAAACGATCGGCGTATTGACGCAGGCGGTGTCGAGCCCGTTTTACGCCGAGTGGCTGCGCGGCATCGAGGAGTCGTTGTACGAACCGGGCTTTACGCCGATCTTCGTGAGCAGCCGCTGGAACATCGACGACGAAAAGGCGCGCCTCGAACAGTTCATCGCGCGGCGCGTCGATGGAATCATCTTGCTGCACGCGCAACTCGATGAGTCGACGTTGACCGACTACTCGCGGCACGCGCCAATGCTCGTACTCGGCCGCTCGGTACACAACAGCGCGACGCTCGCTGGCCTGCCGATCGACAACATGCAGGGCGCACGCGACGCGACCCATCATCTGATCGAGCAAGGCCATCGCGAGATCGCCTTCATCGCCGGGCCGGCAAGTCACGAGGATGCGATCGAGCGCCTCGTCGGCTACCGGACCGCGCTCGAGGAAGCGGGCATCGGCTTCGATGCCGATCTCGTCGAGCAGGGCGATTACCTCGAAACGGGCGGCGTCGCAGCGATGGAGCGCCTGATGGCGCGCCATCCATCGTTCAGCGCGGTGTTCTGCGCAAACGATCAAACCGCGTACGGCGCGCGCCTCGCGATGTTCCGCCGCGGCGTGCGGGTGCCGGACGACGTGTCGCTGGTCGGCTTCGACGATTTGCCGACATCGTCGTACATGACGCCGCCTTTGACGACGGTCCGCCAGCCGACTTACGAAATCGGCCGCCTCGCCGCACAGGGCATCGTGCAGATGATCCGCAAGCAGTCGATCGCGCTAAGCCCGATTCCGCTCACGCTCGTGACGCGTGAAACCACGCGGCGAATCACGCCGCCGGTAAAACGGGGGGATACGCCTACGTAGCGGCTGTTTTTTCGCCTCAACGTGAAAGCGCTTTCAGGTATCGGCAGTCAAGCAGAAATTCAGCGGCGCATTCAGCGCCAGGCAAAGCAGCACCAAGCAAAGCAGCAACAAAGACAACAGGGGAAGTAGGTCGCAGCAACCGGGTATTCATCGAATGCAATTCAAACAGGGTTCTTCAGGAGACGAGTAATGAAATTCCGCTTTTCAGGCTCTGCCACCGCCGTTCTGCTCAGCCTGGCCGCAGTCGGCGCGCACGCCAACACCACGTTGACGGTCGCGGTCTTTCCGAAGCTGGATCAGGAAATCAAGGACGCGCTTCCGGCGTGGAAGAAGCTGCATCCGGACGTCGACATCAGGGTCTCGTCGCTCGCGATCGCCGATCACCACAACGCAATGACCACCGCACTCGCGACGAGCTCCAATCTGCCCGACGTGATGGCGGTGGAGGTCGGCTTTATCGGCCGCTTCGCCTCGGGCGGCGGTCTCGAAGATCTGTCGAAGGCGCCGTATAACGCGGGCCAGTACAAGAGCCAGTTCATCAACTACACGTTCGCGCAGGCGACCACGCAGGACGGCACGATCGTCGGCATGCCGGCCGATATCGGTCCGGGCACGCTGTTCTATCGCAAGGACCTTCTCGACAAGGCGGGGGTGACCGAAGCCGACCTGACGAAGTCGTGGGACTCGTACCTGGCGGCCGGCGTGAAGATCAAGAAGGCGACGGGTGCGTACCTGATGGCATCGTCGCGCGATATCGAGGACATCTACATTCGCGCCGACCTGAAGGAAGGCGATGGCGTGTACTTCGACAAGGCCGGCAATCCGGTCGTCACGTCGCCGCGTTTCGTGAAGGCGTTCGAACTCGCGAAGAAAGCACGCGACCTCGGTCTCGACGCGAAGATCACGCCCTGGTCGAACGAATGGGCCGAAAGCTTCAAGCGCGGGACCGTCTCGACGCAGATGATGGGCGCGTGGCTCGGTGGCCACCTGTCGTCGTGGATCGCCCCGGACACGAAGGGTCTGTGGCGCGCGGCCAATCTGCCGAACAACGCGTACGCATCGTTCGGCGGCACGTTTTACTCGATTCCGGCGAAGGCGACGCAAAAGCCGATGTCGTGGGAATTCATCAAGTTCCTGACGACGCGCCAGGACACGCAGCTCGCATCGTTCCGTTCGATCGACGCATTCCCCGCGCTGCTCGCCGCGCAGAACGATACGTTTTTCGCGGAGCCGGTCGCATTCCTCGGCAACGAGAAAGCGCGTCTGAGCTGGCGTGACGCAGCCTCCCACATCCCGGCGATCCAGCGTAGCAAGTACGACCAGGTCGCCGAGGAAGCGGTGCATTCGGCCCTCGACAAGGTCGTCGACGACGGTGCAGACGTGCATACGGCGCTCCAGGAAGCGCAGGACCAGATCGCGCATCGGGTGCGCCGTTAAGCGGTATCGATGCAAGGTCGCGGCACGCTGCGTGCCGCGACCGACGTGTGTCGCAGTGCGCTGCAAGTCTGCTGCAAACAGCGTGGCCGGTCATCGATCCCGGCTACGCCCGACTGGACGGAACTATTGATGAACACCCCGCTGCCCACGACCCCAGAGGTCGCCCGCGATGCGCGCGCGAGCGACGTGCTGAGCTCGCCCGCGCCGTTCGCCGCGCCGCGCAGAACTTCGCGGCTCGATCCGGTGAAAGTCGCACCCTACCTGTTTCTCGGGCCATTTTTCCTGCTGTTCGCGCTATTCATGGCGTTCCCGCTGCTGTTTTCGCTGTACCTGTCGTTCCAGAGCTGGGACGCGACGGCGGGGCTCGCGAGCATGAAGTGGGTGGGTCTGTCGAACTTCACGTTCACGCTGACCGACCCGTGGTACTGGAAGTCGCTGTACAACACCGCGTCGATGGCGATCATGTCCGGCGTGCCGCAGCATCTGGTGGCGCTGCCGCTCGCGTTCTTTCTGCAAACCGCGTTTCGCCGCTGGCGCAACCTGGTGGTCGGCCTGTACTTCCTGCCGTTCATCACGTCGAGCGTCGCGATCGCGCTGATCTTCTCGTCGCTGTATTCGACCGACTTCGGCATGATCAACCTCGCGATCGCCGAGCTCGGCAAGCTGCCCGGCCTGCACTGGATCGTCCCTGCGCATCCGATCGAGTGGCTGTATAACCCGAAGAACGTCAAGCCGGCGGTGTCGGTGGTGATCTTCTGGCGCTATGTTGGCTGGAACACGGTGCTGTATCTGTCGGCGCTGCAAACCATTCCGAAGGACCTTTACGAGGCCGCGCGCATCGACGGCGCGAACGGCTGGCAACAGTTCACCCGCATCACGATTCCGCTGATCAAGCCGATGATTTTCTTCGCGGTCACGCTGTCGATCATCGGTGGGCTGCAACTGTTCGAAGAACCGTTCATCCTGCTGCCGAACGAAGGCATGGGTACCAGCCAGTCCGGTCTGACCACGGCCGTCTATATGTATCGCACCGCATTCCACGACGGCGATTTCGGCACCGCGAGTTCGATCGCATGGCTGCTGTTCATTTCGATCGGCGCGTTGATGTGGTTGAACACGCGGATCTTTCACCGCAGCGGCATGAACGAGGAGACACAGCGATGAAATCGTCGAGCAACAAGGGCCGTTATATCGGCTACGCGATCGTGGTGGTCGGCGCGCTGCTGATGTTCTCGCCGTTCTACTTCATGTTCGTGTTCGCGACGCACACGAGTTCCGAGATTTTCTCGATGCCGCCCCCGCTGTGGTTCGGCAGCGCGTTTCTCGACAACATGGCCTCGCTGATGCGGCACATTCCGTTCTGGCGCAATCTCGGCTGGAGCTTCTATACGGCCACGATGCAAACCGTGCTGACGCTGCTCGTCACGTCGATGGCCGGCTACGCGTTCGCGATGTACGAATTCCGCTTCAAGAAGACGCTGTTCGCGATCGCGCTGACCGCAATGCTGGTGCCGCCGTTCCTCGGCATGATTCCGACCTTCATGACGATGAACCTGCTCGGCTGGATCGATCAGCCGCGCGCGCTGTACGTACCTGGCGCGGCCGCCGCGCTCGGCGTGTTCCTGATGCGCCAGTACGTCGCCGCGGCGATTCCGTCCGAGCTGATCGAGGCGGCGCGCATCGACGGCTGCAGTGAATTCCGCATCTACTGGAGCATCGTGATGCCGCTGCTGGGACCGGCGCTGGGTACGCTTGGACTGATCAGCTTCATTCAGGCGTGGAACAACTTTCTGTCGGCGCTCGTCGTGCTGCGTTCGCCGTCGATGTACACGCTGCCGCTCGCTCTGCGCATTCTGCAAAGTCCGACCAATTCGGATTGGGGCGCGGTGATGGCGGGCTCCGCGGTCGCGGTGCTGCCGTTGCTGGTGCTGTTCGCATTCACCTCGCGGCGTCTGATCGACGGTCTGACGACCGGCGCGGTCAAGGCTTGAGATTCTTTGTTTCATTTTTCACGCCCTCGCGGGCGTGACATTCAGAACAACATCATCTATGTCGACGTATCGATTCAACGAAGACTTCGTCTGGGGCGTCGCCACCAGTTCCTACCAGATCGAAGGCGCAGCGCATGAGGACGGCCGGGGCCCGTCGATCTGGGACGCGTTCTGCAACGTGCCGGGCAAGGTCGTGAACGGCGAGAACGGCGATGTCGCATGCGATCACTATCACCTGGTCGAGGAAGACCTCGACCTGATGGCCGAACTCGGGGTCAAGGCTTATCGCTTTTCGATCGCCTGGCCGCGCGTGCAGCCAACTGGCCGCGGCGCATTCAACGACAAGGGCCTCCCGTTTTACGAGCGCCTCGTCGACGGTTTGCTCGAGCGCGACATCCAGCCGTTCGCAACGCTGTATCACTGGGACCTGCCGTTGTCGCTGCAGCATACGCAAAACGGCTGGGAAAGCCGCGATACCGCTTATCGCTTCGCGGACTACGCGCGCAAGATCGGCAGCGTGCTCGGCGATCGCGTTGCATCGATCGCGACGCACAACGAACCGTGGTGCACCGCGTGGCTCGGCAACGCAACCGGCTATTTCGCGCCGGGCAACGCCGATCTGAAGAAGGCCGCGCATGTCGCGCACCATCTGCTGCTGTCGCACGGTCTCGCGTTGCAGGCACTGCGCGCCGATGGCGTGAAGGCGCCGCTCGGCATCGTGCTGAACCAGTCGCCGGCGCATGGCGCGACGGATGCGCCCGAAGATCAGGCCGCCGCGTCGCTCGAATACGCGAAGTTCGTGCGCTGGTACATGGACCCGCTGTTCAAGGGCGAGTATCCGGCCGAGGCGCTGGAATGGTATGGCGCGAACGGTCCGCAAGACGTGATCCGGAGCGGCGATTTCGACGTGATCGGCACGCCGATGGACTTCCTCGGCGTCAACTACTACACGCGGATCTTCGCGAGCGCATCGGGCGAGAAGCGTCCGCCGGGCGAGCTCGGCTTCACCGACATGGATTGGGAAGTCTATCCGCAAGGTCTCACCGAATTGCTGACGCGCATCAACGCCGACTACAAGCTGCCGCCGATCTACATCACCGAGAACGGCTGCGCGGCGAAAGACGTGCTCGATAACGGCCGCGTGGACGACGCCGAGCGCGTGCGCTTCTACGACCTGCATCTCGCCGCCTTGTCGGACGCGGTGAAACAGGGCGTCGACGTGGCGGGCTATTTCGCCTGGAGCCTGATGGACAACTTCGAATGGGCGTCGGGCTACGACAAGCGCTTCGGCATGGTCTACGTCGACTACGCGAGCCAGGAGCGCACGCTGAAGGACAGCGCGTTGTGGTATCGCGACGTGATCGCGCAACACGCCGGCGTCGCGGCCGTGCGCTGAGGCGCACGCCCGGCGACGGGCGCATCGAACCTCGCGTGGCGCGGCAGTAGTGCGGCAGTGGGATAGCGTCACGCGGGGTCTGCAAGTACAAGGATCGAGGAGGAGGCATCAAATGGGCGAACTCGTATTGCGCAACGTCACGAAGACGTTTGGCGAAGGACCGCAGGTGATCCAGGGCATCGACCTGCGCATCCCGGACGGCCAGTTCACGGTGTTCGTGGGACCGTCGGGCTGCGGCAAGTCGACGATGCTGCGCATGATCGCGGGGCTCGAGTCGGTGACGGGCGGCGACATTCTGATCGACGGCGTACGCGTCAACGATCTGCAGCCCACGGACCGCGGCATCTCGATGGTGTTCCAGAGCTACGCGCTCTACCCGCACATGACGGTCGCGGAAAACATGGGCTTTTCGCTGAAGCTGTCGGGCAAGTCGAAAAAGGAAGTGCGCGAGGCGGTGGGCCGTGCCGCCGAGATCCTGCAGATCACACATCTGCTGGAGCGCAAACCGAAGGCGCTGTCGGGCGGCCAGCGCCAGCGCGTCGCGATCGGGCGGGCGATCGTGCGCAAGCCGCGCGTGTTCCTGTTCGACGAACCGCTGTCGAATCTCGATGCGGCGCTGCGCGTGCAGATGCGTATCGAACTCGCGAAGCTGCATCGCGAACTCGGCACGACGATGATCTACGTCACGCACGATCAGGTCGAGGCGATGACGCTGGGCCAGCAGATCGTCGTGTTCAACAAAGGCTGCATCGAGCAGACCGGCGCGCCGCTCGACCTGTATGAGCGGCCGTCGAACCGCTTCGTCGGCGGCTTCATCGGCTCGCCGCAGATGAACATGCTGGCCGCGACGCTGGTGTCGCGAAGCGATGCGCAAACCGTCGTGGCGCTTGCCGGCGCGAGCCAGCGCATCGTGCTGCCCGGCCGGCCGGCGCAGCCGGTCAGTGGCGAATTGACGCTCGGGGTGCGCGCCGAGCATCTGGGCATCGGCTCGCTCGACGAAGGTCTCGCCGCGCGTGTCGAACTGGTCGAGCATCTCGGCGACGTCTCGATCCTGCATGCTCGACTCGATGGCATGGCGCACGCGATCGCGCTGAAGCTCGACAAGAAGGACGCGCAGCACGCGGTCGGCGCGCGTGTCGGGATCAAGGTGGCGTCGTCGTCGGTCACGCTGTTCGATGCGAACGGCGCCGCGGTGAGCCTCGCGCGACCCGAAGTCGGCGAGGACGTCGGCGCGGTGGTTTGACAGGCCGATGTCGGCGAGTGAGCAACGGTAAAGCCGCGCGAATCGTTGCATGCGTGGATCGTGCATTTCGATGCGGAGCCTTCATCAGGACCCCCTGCATCGAACGACGAAGACTGACGCAAGCAGCGATGACGTTAGCCAGTTCGCATTAAATATTACGCAGTACTTTCGACGCCTTGCATCGAGCTTTCTCCTTGCCGGGCTTGATTTAGAGGGTCCAGTCGAGGGGTCGGATAGTGGTTCGGAGCTTAGGTAAACTCCGCATGGCGGCCGCGAACCTGCGCCATTAACATCCGCTAACGTTAAGGTTAACGTTAAGCAAGTTTGCATCTATTCGAAGATCTATAACACGGGGCAAAACATTGCAAGCCAAGACGCGCCGCGCCGCTATTCGGCACGACCCGGTATGGCCAGAGCGGTCTGTGTAAAACCAATTGATTAGGTGAAAGTGCAGCGGTTGCGCGCAGGAATTGGCGCGACCGTTGCAGGCTGTGTCGCGGTTACGCTAGTTGTCGCCGCGAATTGGATTGGAGCTCGAGGGAGCTCCTGGCAGTAGGCTGGGAAGCAACGACTGAGAGCAAGGTTGATAAAGAATGTCGGGCACGCATCGCGGGTGTTCGCCTGCGGGCGCACCGGCCCGATACAAAAAATACCGTTGGATTTTTGCTGGGTGGAGAGCGTCATGGAAAAGCGAGTATCTAAAGCCATTTTCAAGTCCCGGGCCTGCGAGCTGTTCCGTCAGGTCGAGGCATTGGGCGAAACCGTGGTCGTCACCGACCGCGGGCAACCCACCATCGAAATCCGGCCGTATCGCAGCAAGCAGGAAAACCCGCTCGAGCTGCTGCGCGCGTCGATTACGCATTTCAACCTGAAGCACGCGTTGCAGCCTGTCACTGCCGAGCAGGACGAGTAATGATCACGCTCGACACGCTTGCGCTCGTGTGCTGGCTCGGCAGGCAGAAAGCGCTGAGCCAGGCCGCGCACGATGCGATCGATCGGGAGCTCGCCGGCGGCGAGATCCTGATTTCGGCAATCAGTGCGTTCGAAATCGCGGAGTTCGTGAAGGTCGGCAGTCTCGGACTGTCGATGGACGCGCGCAGCTGGATGTCGACGTTTCTGTCGCTCGACGGCGTGCGGATGATTCCGGTCGACACCGAGATCGCGTTTCGCGCGGCCACGCTGCCGCCCACGCTCGCCTTGCATCAACGCCTGATCGTCGCGACCGCGCGCACGCATGGCGGCGCGCTCGTGACTTCGGATGCGAAGGTGCGCGCGTCGACTTACGTCGAAACGATCTGGTGACGGCCGCGGCGCTGCCTGGTGCGGACTGGGCCGGTGGAATCGCGCACCACCAGTTCCGCCGGCAGCGTGATGCGTTGCGAAGCGGCGTCGATCCCGGCGATCTGCGCGAGCAGCGTGTTGACCGCCGAGCGCGCCATTTGCTGGAACGGCTGGCGGATCGTGGTGAGCGCCGGGTGAAACTGCTCGGACATCGGGATGTCGTCGAAGCCGATCACCGAGATGTCGTCCGGCACGCGCAGTCCCGCTTCGCGGATCGCGGCGATCACGCCGAACGCGCTCTGGTCGTTGGCCGTGAAGATCGCGGTGGGCGGCTCGGCGAGGTTCAGCAGGTCGAACGTGACGTCGAACGCCATCATTTGCGACAGGTCGCCCGCGGCGACCAGCGAGTCTTCGCGTGGCAGGCCGAGGCGAGCCAGCGTGTCGTGATAGCCGCGTTGCCGGTCGCGCACGCCTTCGATCGTTTCGTCGCCGGCCAGAAACGCGATGCGCTTGTGACCGAGCTCGGCGAGGTGCTCGACCGCGAGACAGGCGCCGCCGTAGTTGTCGACCGACACCGACGGGAAGCCCGTCAGCGTGCCGCGCTGATCGACGACGACGACCGGTACCTTCGCGGTGGCGAGCGCCTCGAGGCACAGCGACTCGCGCGGAAGAATGGCGAGGATACCGTCGGAGAATTGCTGGATGAGCCCAAGCAGGTCGTGATGCGTATGACGATCTTCATCGAACACCGTGTAGACCAGCATCTCGCAGCCCGCGCCACGCGCCGCGCGGCCCGCGCCGAGAATCAGTTCGCTGGAGAATTGCGTGTCGAGTGTCGGCGTGATGATGCCGATGATGCCGTTGCGGCCGCCCGACAGTTTCTGCGCGGTGCGGTTGACGACGTAACCGATGTCCGACGCGATTCTCAGGACTTCGTCGCGGGTTTCGCGCGACACGCCGGGACGGCCGTTGAGAGCGCGCGACGCGGTCATCTGGGACACCCCGGCAAGCTTGGCAACGTGCTCAAGCGTTGGGGTCTGTCTTGCCATGCGGGTCGAAGGTGTGCGAGAGGTCATTGGATGGGTCGACTCGCTAATCGCGTTAGCGATAACGTTTATGTAGTCGTTATTCTAGCAGAACCCTTTATATTTCAGCTTTCCCGCAATCGGTCCATCTTATCCGGCCGTTGCGTCGCAGCCCGCCGGGACCAGGTAAAATCCCGCATAGCCTTACTTCACGCATCGACCTAACATTCGCTAACGTTAAGGCTAACGTTAATGTTTCGGTGATTTCTTATAAATCCAGAAGAGGGGACACACCCATGGCGTACCCGGCTTTGTTTAAAGCGCGGTCCATCATCGGCGCGACGGCGCTGCTGTTTTCGTTGTCTGCAGTTGTTTCGAACGCCGTAGCGGCGGACTCCAAGACGATCACGGTATGGGACCAGCAGACCAATGCGTCGTCGAGCAAGATCATTCGCGACGCGTCGGATCGATTCGAAAAGGCGGTTCCGGGCTACAAGGTCGAGAATTCGCACGTCCTGAACGAGGCGTACAAGACTAAGCTGAAGGTCGCTTTCGGCGCGAACCAGCCGCCGTGCGTGTTCGAGAACTGGGGCGGCGGCGGGCTGCACGAGTACGTGAAATCCGGCCAGATCGCCGACCTCACGCCGTACCTGGAGAAGGATCCGGCGTACCGCAGCCGCTTCATGCAAGCGTCGTGGAATGTCACGACGTTCGACGGCAAGACCTACGGTGTTGCCGCCGAAAACGCGGCGGCCGCGGTGATCTTCTACAACAAGGAAGTCTTCAAGAAGTACGGCATCACGCCGCCGAAGACGTGGGATGAACTGATGCACGTCGTTGAAGTGCTGAAGTCGCACAACGTTGCAGCGTTCTCGCTCGCGAACAAGAACAAGTGGACCGGTTCGATGTACTACATGTACCTCGTCGACCGTATCGGCGGTCCGCAAGTCGTGAAGGACGCGATCGAAGGCAAGGGCAAGGGCTTCGAAGATCCGGCGTTCATCGAAGCCGGCAAGCGCATTCAGGAACTCGTGAAGGCTGGCGCGTTCGCACCGGGCATCAACGGTCTCGATTACGACTCGGGCGCCTCGCGCCGCCTGCTGTACACGGGCAAGGCTGCCATGGAGCTGATGGGCGCGTGGGAAGCTTCGACGATCGCGAACGAAAATCCGACGTTCTCGAAGGACCTCGACTTCTTCGCGTTCCCAAGCGTGCCGGGTGGCAAGGGTGATCCGCGCGACCTGATCGGCACGGTCGGCGACGGCTTCCTCAGCATCTCGACCGAGTGCAAGACGCCGGACGCAGCGTTCAAGCTGATCCAGGCACTGACCGACGAGCAGGCGATGCAGGCTCGCGCGTCGGATGACCACAAGCTCCCGCCGGTCAATCACGTCAGGATCGACGATCCGTTCACGCAGCGTCTGCAGCAAATGCTTGCCGCCGCTCCGAGCGTGCAGCTCTGGTACGACCAGGCACTGCCGCCGGCCCTCGGTGAATTGCACAAGGACACGACGCAGGCACTGTTCGGTCTGTCGCTGACGCCTGAGGCTGCTGCGCAGCAAATGGAAGCCGCTTCGAAGAAGGGCGGCTGATCTACAGTCCTAAAGAAAAGTCCGACCGGCACCGCGAGGTGCCGGTCGGCATACAAGCCCGTGAATATCGCACTTTCCGCTACACCCGAACGCCGGCTGAGATTTTCATCGCAAACGCTCGTCACGGTTGTGTTTCTTGCGCCGTCGCTGCTGCTGCTGGCCGTGTTCCTGCTTTATCCGCTCGTCTCCAGCATGCGGCTGTCGCTGCTCGACTGGAACGGTCTCGGCAACACTGCCCGTTATATCGGGCTCGCGAACTGGGCGCGGCTCGCGCACGACATGGTGTTCTGGCAATCGCTGAAGAACAACGTGATTCTTGCTGTCGCGTCGATCGTCGTCCAGCTTCCGATCGCGCTCGCGCTCGCCGTGCTGCTCGAGAAGGCCGGTCGTGGCTCGCGCTTGCTCAAGGTGCTCTATTTCCTGCCGCTGCTGATGTCGAGCGTGGCGATCGGTGTGCTGTTCAAGCAAATCTACGATCCGAATTTCGGTCCGATCAACGTCGCGCTGCAGGCATTCGGGCTTGATGGCCTCGCGAAGGACTGGCTGGGCGATCCGCATTTTTCGCTGGCTGCGACCATCGCCGTGATCATCTGGCAGAACGCGCCTTTCTACATGATTCTGTTTCTCGCCGGCCTCTCGTCGATGCCGGCCGAGGTCAATGAAGCTGCGCTCCTCGACGGCGCATCCGGGTGGACCATTTTCTGGCGCATCAAGCTGCCGCACCTGCAAGGCACGGTGCGCACCGCTGTGCTGCTGTCCGTGCTCGGGTCGCTGCGTTACTTCGATCTCGTCTTCGTCATGACCGGTGGCGGCCCCGAAGGCTCGTCCGAGGTGATGGCCACCTACATGTATCGCACGGTGTTCAGTTCGTTCCAACTCGGCTACGGCAGCACCATCGGCTCGGCGATGTTCCTTATCGTCATCACGGTGGCGGCGGTGTCGATGTACTTCACCCGCCGTTATGCAACCGAGGTCTGAACCATGAACAAGAAACTACGCTTCCCCCGCCTGGGGGTTCCGCTGCTGGCACTGATCTGGCTGGCCGTCACGACGATTCCGTTTCTCTTCATGGTCGCATCGAGCTTCAAGAGCCAGGAAGAGACCTTCGCGACGTCAGTGTGGGCGCCGCCGAGCCACCTGTATTGGGGTAACTACGCGGCTGTGCTGCAGGGGCCGTTTTTCACTTATTTCCGTAACAGCGTGTTCACGGTGGGCGTGTCGGTGCTGCTGATCGTCATCATCAGTGCGATGGCGGCCTACGTGTTTGCGCGCTTGCGCTTCTCGCTGAACAAGACGCTGTTCGGTCTGGTGGTCGCCGGCATGATCGTGCCGCTGCATGCGACGCTCGTGCCGATCTATCTGCTCACGCGCAACCTCGGCCTTTACGACACCGCGTTCGCGCTGCTCGGCCCTTATGTGGCCCTCAGTCTGCCGGTGTCGATCTTCATCCTGACCGAGTTCATGCGCCAGATTCCGCGCGAGCTCGAAGAAGCGGCGCAGCTCGACGGCTGCAGTCCGTTCCGCATCTTCTGGCGTATTTTCTTCCCGCTTTCGGCACCGGGGCTCGCCACCGTGACGATCTTCAACGGCATTGGTCTGTGGAACGAGTTCATCTTCGCGTACATGCTCACGTCGACGGCCGAGCACCGTACGCTGCCGCTCGCGATTTGGGACTTCATGGGGCAATACGCGTCGAACATACCCTCGATGCTGTCTGTCCTCGTGCTCACGTCGTTGCCGCTGATCGTTGCCTACGCGTTCGGTCAGGAGCGCGTGATCAAGGGGATGATGGCCGGCTCGCTCAAGGGCTGATCCGCATCGCACACCACCTCGAATCGTGCGGGCCAAAGTGGCCCGCACACCGAACTTCGCATAAACGATATGGCAAGCATCTCTCTCACTAACGTACAGAAGTCCTATACGAGCGGTAACTCGGTGATCCGCGACGCCAACCTCGAAGTCGGCAGGGACGAATTCTGCGTGTTCCTCGGGCCGTCGGGCTGCGGCAAGTCCACGCTGCTGCGCATGATCGCCGGTCTCGAATCGATCACCGACGGCGAACTGCGCATCGACGGTCAACTGATGAACAACGTCGAACCCGCGAAACGCCAGGTTGCGATGGTGTTCCAGAACTACGCGCTCTATCCGCATATGAGCGTGTACGAGAACATGGCATTCGGCCTGCGTCAGGCGAAGGTCGATAAGGCCATCATCGACAAGAAGGTGCGCAGCGCCGCTGCCGCGCTGCAACTCGACAGCTACCTCGAACGTCGCCCCGCTGCGCTGTCCGGCGGCCAGCGCCAGCGCGTGGCGATCGGGCGCGCCATCGTGCGCGAGCCGGGCGTGTTCCTGTTCGACGAGCCGCTGTCGAATCTCGACGCCGCGCTGCGCGTGCAGACGCGTACCGAAATCGCCCGTTTGCATCGCGAGTTCAACCGCGCGAGC
Organism: Paraburkholderia sp. MM6662-R1; assembly: GCF_050436245.1. NCBI lineage: Bacteria > Pseudomonadati > Pseudomonadota > Betaproteobacteria > Burkholderiales > Burkholderiaceae > Paraburkholderia > Paraburkholderia sp. MM6662-R1. The sequence continues at coordinate 13,500 of NZ_JBNDLV010000003.1, forward strand.
GCGGTGTACGTTACGCACGACCAGATCGAAGCGATGGCGCTCGCCGACAAGATCGTGCTGCTGCACGCCGGCGCGGACATGGAAAAGCACGGCAGCATCGCGCAGATCGGCGCGCCGCTCGATCTGTACCACCGGCCGAAGAGCCGCTTCGTCGCTGGCTTCATCGGTTCGCCGAAGATGAACTTCATGCCGGCCACGGTGCTCGCGGTCGACGACAAGGGCATTCAGGTCGAGCTGACCACGGGCGAGCGCGTGCGCGCCGAGGTCGACGGCCGCAGGCAAAGCGTCGGTTCGCAGGTCACGCTCGGCATCCGGCCGGAGCACCTCGCCCTGCCATCGGCGCAGGCCGGCGTGCAGACAATCCGCTGCGCCGTGCGCCTGGTCGAACGGTTGGGCGAGCACAGCTACGTGCATGTGGACGGTGGCGTGCGCGACGGCAACACGATGATCGCCAAGCTGCCCGGCGACGGTGGCGTGACGCACGACGAATGCGTCGAACTGGCGTTCGCACCGCACGCGTGCCACGTGTTCGACGACAAGGATTTCGCGCTGCCGCGTCTGCACTGATCCGCTTGCGATCGCGCTGCTTGCACGACGCGAGCAAGCGCGGTCCCATTGCATCGCGTCGCTAGACGCGACGAACGACCCGTAGCCGATCAAACACGGCGAATTCGAGTCGCGGCTGCGTTCGATCGATTAGCAGGACTGCGAAGTCTGGAAAGGTATCTGAAATGGAAGGGATGGCATCCGGGCTGAAGCAACGCCATGCCGCACGCTTGTCAGAAACAACGGATTTGTCGGCGCCTCATGCGCTTCGTACACCACGATAAAAAAAAGGAGTTTTCGATGTTGCTTCGCCAAAGTGAGGTCCCGCTCTACCGCAATCCAGTGGCAGCCGTGGAAGAGCGCGTGGCCGATCTGCTCGCGCGCATGACACTCGACGAAAAGATTGCGCAGCTTCACGCCGCGTGGCTGAAGCTGTCGGCCGACGGCAATCACAAGGCGCGTAGCATCGATTTCGCGCAGAGCGCCAACCAGATCACGGTCGACGAGATCCTGCAGCATGGCCTCGGCCAGATCACGCGTCCGCTCGGCACGCATACGGTCGATCCGAAAGAAGGCGTACGCGCGCTCAACGAGCTGCAGCGCAAGATGGTCGAAGACACGCGCCTCGGCATTCCGGTGATGTCACACGAGGAATGCCTCGTCGGGCTCATGATCAAGGACGCGACGCTGTTCCCGTCGCCGTTGAACTATGCGGCGACGTGGAATCCGCGACTGGTCGGCGAAGTGGGCACGATCATCGGCGAGCAGGCACGCTCGATCGGCTGTCATCAGGGGCTCGCGCCGGTGCTCGACGTGTCGCGCGACCCGCGGTGGGGCCGCACCGAGGAGACGCTCGGCGAAGACCCGTATCTGGTTGGCGTGCTCGCGTGTCATTACGTGAAGGGCCTGCAGGGCGAACAGCGCGATCTGCTCGCGACGCTCAAGCATTTCGTCGGTCATTCGGCGAGCGAAGGCGGCCGCAATCATGCGCCGGTGCATGTCGGTCCGCGTGAGCTCAACGACGTGTTCATGCTGCCTTTCGAAATGGCCGTGAAGCTCGCGAACGCGGGCTCGGTGATGCCCGCCTATCACGACGTCGACGGTGTACCCTGTCATGGCGATCGCGCGCTGCTGCACGACACGCTGCGAGAGAAATGGGGCTTCGACGGTCTCGTCGTCGCCGATTACGCGGGCGTCGACCTGCTGTTCAGCCACCATGCGGTGGCGCGCGACAGCGCGTCGGCCGCGGCCCTCGCGTTCAACTCCGGCCTCGACGTCGAGCTGCCGGGTCACGAGTGCGCGGTGCATCTGAAGGAAGCGCTCGAGCGCAACGAGATCAGCGAAGCGACGATCGACACCGCCGTCTCGCGCGTGCTGCGCGTGAAATTCCAGCTCGGCCTGTTCGAGAATCCGTACGTCGATCCCGAACGCGTCGACGTGAAAAGCGCGACCGCGGGCGATACCGCGTATCAGGTGGCGCTCGAATCGGCGGTGCTGCTGCGCAATCAAGGCGACGTGCTGCCGCTCGACGCGCACGGCCCGGACAAGATCGCGGTGATCGGCCCGACCGCCGACGATCCGCTCGCGCTGCTCGCCGGCTACAGCTTCCCGGTGCACCTGATCAACAGCGGCGAGCAGTCCACTGCTTCGATCGCGACGCCGCTGCGTTCGCTGCGCGCGTTGCTCGGCGACGAGCGCGTCATTCACGCGCAGGGTTGCGACATCATCAAGGAGCGCCGCGCGGGCGCGCCAGTGTTCCCGGGCGACGTGTCGCTCGATCTGACCGGCGACGCGCATTGCGACGAGCTGATGAGCAAGGACACCGACGGCATTGTGTCCGCGGTCGAAGCCGCGCGGCAAGCGGGCGTCGCACTGGTGTTCGTCGGCGATCTGGCGGGCCTGTTCCAGTCCGGCACGGTCGGCGAAGGGTCCGATACCGACAGCCTCGACCTGCCGGGTGTGCAGCAGGCGTTGCTGCAGGCAGTGGTCGATAGCGGCACGCCGACGGTCGTCGTGATGACGGGCGGCCGTCCGTACAATCTCGGCGGCCTCGAAGAGCGCATCGCCGCGCAGATCATGGCGTTCGCGCCGGGCGAGCGTGGCGCCGAGGCGCTGGCCGATCTGCTGGTGGGCCGCGCCAATTTCAGCGGCCGTCTGCCGCTGTCGGTGCCGAAGAGCGCGGGCGCCGTGCCGTACGTGTATAACCATCGTTTGAAGAGCGCGGGAACGCCGATCGCATACCATTTCGGCTGCCGCTATCCGTTCGGTTTCGGTCTCGGATATACGCAGTTCCGTTACGGCGATCTCGCGCTCGCGCACAGCGAAGTGCCGATCGAAAGCGGTACGATCGAGTTGAGCTTCACGGTCGACAACATCGGCGCGCGCGACGGCACCGAGATCGTGCAGATCTACGTGCGCGACCGGCACGCGTCGGTCGCGCGGCCGGTCCGCGAGCTGAAGGCGTTTGCGCGCGTGCCGCTCGCGGCCGGTGCGTCGGCGCGTGTGCGCGTGAAACTGCCGGTGGACATGCTGAACTTCACCGACGCGTGCGGCGAGCGTATCGTCGAGCCCGGTGACTTCGATCTGCTGGTCGGCAGCTCGAGCCGCGACATTCATCTGAGCGGCACGGTCGCCGTCGCGGGCTCCGCGACGAGAACGCTCGAACGCAACTGGCGCATGCTGAGCGAGGTCGAGATCGTGGCCTAAGCGGCGGGTCAGGGCGGCGAGCGCCGTCCTGTATGTGGTCCTACTCGTAACAAGTGGAAAATCTGATGTCGTACGCAACCTATCCAAGTCTGTCGGACAAAACCATCGTCGTGACCGGCGGCGGCGGCGGGATCGGCGCCGCGATCGTCGAGGCCTTCGCGCAGCAAGGCGCGCGCGTGTTCTTCCTCGACGTCGCCGAGCACGATTCGCTCGCGCTGCAGGAAACGCTTCGCCACGCGAAGCATCCGCCGCTGTTCCGCCGCTGCGACCTGAAAAATGTCGACGCGATCGAAAACACGTTCGCCGACATCGTCGATGCGGTGGGCCCGATCGACGTGCTCGTCAACAACGCCGGCAACGACGATCGGCACGAAATCGGCGAGCTCACCGCGAGCTACTGGGACGACCGTATCGCGGTGAATCTGCGCCACCAGTTCTTCTGCGCGCAGGCCGCCGCGAACGGTATGCGTCGCGCGGGGCGCGGCGTGATCCTGAATCTGGGCTCGGTGTCGTGGCATGTCGCGCTGCCGAACCTCGCGATCTATATGACCGCCAAGGCCGGCATCGAAGGGCTCACGCGTGGTCTCGCGCGTGATCTCGGCAGCGCGGGCATCCGCGTGAATTGCATCATCCCCGGGGCGGTGAAGACGCCGCGGCAGATGCAGTTGTGGCAATCGGCTGAGAGCGAAGCGAAGGTCGTCGCGAGTCAGTGTCTGCAACTGCGCATCGAGCCCGAGCACGTCGCGCGTATGGCGCTGTTCCTCGCGTCCGACGACGCATCACGCTGCTCCGGCCGCGATTACTTCGTCGACGCAGGGTGGTACGGAGAATGAGCATGCCGGTCCCAGTATGCGTATGGGCGCTCGGCGCCGAGCTGGCCGAAGGGCCGCTATGGCAGGCCGCCGAAAACGCGGTGTATTTCGTCGATATCAAGGGGCGCCGGATTCATCGGCTGTCCGTCGCGACCGGCGAGCAGCAAACGTGGCAGGCGCCCGACCAGCCCGGTTTTCTGGCGCCGCTCGCGGACGGCACGTTCGTATGCGGGCTGCCATCCGGCTTGCATCGCTTCGATCCGGCGAGCGGCGAGTTCAGCAAGCTCGCCGAGGTCGAACCGCATCTGCCGGGCAACCGCCTCAACGACGGTTTCGTCGATGCACGGGGACGCCTGTGGTTCGGCTCGATGGACGATGCGGAAGAGGCGCCGAGCGGCACGCTGTATCGGGTGAACGAGCAAGCCGCGGCAATCGCGCAGGACGACGACTACGTGATCACGAACGGCCCGGCGATGAGCCCGGACGGCCGCACGCTGTATCACAACGACACGATGCGGCGCGTGGTTTATGCCTTCGACGTCGCCGCGGACGGCACGCTGTCGGGCAAGCGCATCTTCGCCGCCATCTCCGGCGACGGCCATCCCGACGGCATGGCCGTCGATGCCGACGGCTTCGTGTGGATCGCGCTGTTCGGCGGCTGGCGGATCGAGCGTTACTCGCCGGCGGGCGAGCTGGTCGATCAGGTGCCGTTGCCGTGCGCGAACGTGACGAAGCTCGCGTTCGGCGGCGACGATCTGCAAACCGTCTATGTGTCCACCGCATGGAAGGGACTGACGGCGGTCGAGCGCCAGCATCAGCCGCAGGCGGGCGGGCTGTTCTCGTTCCGCGCGCCGGCGGCGGGGCAGGCTCAGGCACGCTGCACGGTGGGCTTCGAGCGCTAGACGACAAAAAAGACAGCGACAGGACAAGCCGCAAAACGCAACCCTGACGTTGCCTGGTCGCTCCGCAAGGAGCGGCCCGCTATCATGTGCGTTCCATGACTTTCGCGCATTCGCCCCGATACCTATCATGACGTCCAGGCCGCCAGTCCCGCCCCGCATGTCCGATGTCGCCGAACGCGCGGGCGTCTCGAAGATGACCGTGTCGCGCGTGCTTGCCGGCCGCAACGTGTCGCAGGCGACTCGCGAACGCGTGCAGAAGGTCATCGACGAACTCGGCTACGTCGCCGATGCGGCGGCGGGCGCGCTGTCGTCGGGACGCTCGGCGTTCGTCGCGGTGCTGGTGCCGTCGCTGTCCAGCTCGAACTTCTCCGACACCGTGCGCGGACTGAATGCCGCGCTGGGCCCGCACGGTCTGCAGCTGCTGCTCGGCGACACGGACTACCGTCTGGAACAGGAAGAACTGCTGGTGCGCTCGATGCTGCGTCACCAGCCGCGCTGCGTCGCGTTGACGGGCGGCCGGCACACCGAGGCGACGCGCATGCTGTTGCAGCGCGCCGGCATTCCGGTCGTCGAAATGTGGGATCTGCCCAGCGATCCAATCGATACGGTCGTCGGTTTTTCGAACTCGGCGGCGGCGCGCGCGATGGTCCGGCATCTGCACGAGCGCGGTTATCGGCGGATCGGCTTCATCGCGGGTGCCAGCGAGCGCGACCGGCGCGGGCACGACCGGATGCGTGGCTACGTTGCCGAAATCAAGGCGCTTGGTCTCGGCGAGCCGCGCGTGATCCGGCTCGGCGATTCGCCGATCACGATGAGCCACGGCGCACCGGCGATCGGCGCATTGCTCGACACGTGGCCCGATACCGAGGCCGTGATGTGCGTGAGCGACATGTCGGCGTTCGGCGCGATCATGGAGTGTCACCGGCGCGGGCTGTCGGTGCCGGGCGACATCGCGGTCGCCGGGTTCGGCAACTTCGAGGTGTCGTGGTGCTGTCAGCCGAGCATCACGACGGTGTCGGTCGACGCGTACGGCATCGGCCTGCGCGCTGGCGAAACGCTGCTCGCGGGGCTCGCCGATCGCGAAGCGGGTGAGGTGCAGCGCAGGAAAGCGGTGAAGATCGATTTCACGGTGATTGCACGCGATAGCGCGTAGATGGCGCACTAGCACTCCCCTTAATTAAACAGATCAGGGATATCCCTCGGTTGTCCGGCTGGTAAGCCGGGCGTAACATCCACAGCTAGAAATGTTACCGGTAACTTAACGGCGGTGCCAAATCGCACGAGCCGCGAGGCAACGGCATTTCCGACCAAAAATACGCTGATGGAGATACGAATGACCGCTGTACCGCCCGCCATCGTCGCGCCCGCCGCGCGCGTCGACGAGTTCGAGGAAAGGACCTATCGCAAGGTCGTGCGCCGGCTGCTGCCGGTACTGTTGCTGTGCTATGTGGTTGCGTATCTGGATCGCGTGAACGTCGGCTTCGCGAAGCTGCAGATGCTCGACGATCTCGGCCTGTCCGACACGATGTACGCGATCGGCGCGAGCGTGTTCTTCTGGGGCTATTTCATCTTCGAAGTGCCCAGCAACGTGTTCCTGCATCGCTACGGCGCGCGCTTCTGGATCGCGCGGATCATGTTCACGTGGGGGCTCGTGTCGATGGCGCTCGCGTTCGTCGCGCCGCTCGCGCGCGTCGCGCACGTCGAAACCGCGACGATGTTCTACATCCTGCGCTTTCTGCTCGGGCTCTGCGAGGCCGGCTTCTTCCCCGGCGTGATTCTGTACCTGAACTTCTGGTTTCCGTCGCAGCGCCAAAGTCGCGTGATGTCAGGCTTTCTGATCGCAATGCCGGTCAGCCTGATGCTCGGCGGCATCGTGTCGGGCTGGCTGATGGACCATACGGCCGGCCTGTTCGGCTATCAGGGCTGGCAATGGATGCTGCTGATCGAAGGCGTGCCGTCGCTGCTGACCGCGTTCGTGGTGTACTTCTCGCTCGACGACGGCATTGACCGCGCGCGCTGGCTCACGCCGCAGGAGAAGAGCCTGCTCGCGGCGAATCTGCAGCGCGAAAGCGCGCACAAGACAGCGCGCTTCGGCTCGGCGGTGCGCGAGCCGCGCGTCTGGCTGCTGGTCGCGATTTTGCTCACGTTCAATACCGGCTTCTACGGCCTCGCGTTCTGGCTGCCGTCGATCATCAAGGCGACCGGCGTGCAGGATCCGCTGCATATCGGCCTGCTCACCGCGATCCCGTACGGCGTGGCCATCATTGCGACGCTCGCGAACGCCGCGCATTCGAAGAAAACCGGCGAGCGGCGCCTGCATGCGGCGATTCCGGCGCTGATCGGCGGAATCGGTCTGATCATGAGCGCGGCTTTGGCGCATCATGTGGTGTGGGCGATCACGTTTCTGACGATCGCCACCGCCGGCATCCTTGCGCTGATGCCGATTTACTGGACGTTCCCGGGACAGCTGCTGTCGGGCGCCGCCGCGGCGGCCGGCATCGCGATGATCAACGCGATCGGCAATCTGTCCGGCTTTACCGGTTCGATGATCACCGCCGTGGCGAAAGATTTGACCGGCGACATCAACAACGGCACTTACGCACTCGGTGCGTGTCTGCTGGTCAGTTGCGTGCTGATCCTGCTCGTGCCGCGCACGATGCTGACGCGGGGCGCCTCGAATGAAGGCAGCGGCCCCGGCCGCGAGACAGCGCGGGCACAGAAACACGCAGAGCACGCATAAGAACCCTCACCCAGACAGAGAGACAAGCATCATGTCAGCATCCACCCCGCGCCGGCTGCGCAGCCAGGAATGGTTCGACGATCCCTCGCATGCGGATATGACGGCACTGTACGTCGAGCGTTTCATGAACTACGGTCTGACGCGCGAAGAGCTGCAGTCGGGCCGGCCGATCATCGGCATCGCGCAGACCGGCAGCGATCTCGCGCCGTGCAACCGGCATCACATCGAGCTCGCGGCGCGCACGAAGGCCGGTATTCGCGACGCGGGCGGCATTCCAATGGAGTTTCCGGTGCATCCGCTCGCCGAGCAGAGCCGCCGGCCGACCGCAGCGCTCGATCGCAATCTCGCGTATCTGGGCCTCGTCGAAATCCTGCACGGCTTCCCGCTCGACGGCGTCGTGCTGACCACCGGCTGCGACAAGACCACGCCCGCGTGCCTGATGGCGGCGGCCACCGTCGATATGCCGGCGATCGTGCTGTCCGGCGGTCCCATGCTCGACGGCTGGCACGACGGCAAGCGCGTCGGGTCGGGCACCGTGATCTGGCATGCACGCAATCTGCTGGCGGCCGGCGAGATCGACTACGAAGGCTTCATGGAGCTGACTACCGCGTCGTCGCCGTCGATCGGTCACTGCAACACGATGGGCACCGCGCTGTCGATGAACAGCCTCGCCGAAGCGCTCGGCATGTCGCTGCCCGGCTGCGCGAGCATTCCGGCCGCTTACCGCGAGCGCGGCCAGATGGCCTACGCGACCGGCAAGCGCATCGTCGACCTCGTGCGCGAGGACCTGCGGCCGTCGAAGATCATGACGAAAGAAGCGTTCGAAAACGCGATCGTCGTCGCATCGGCGCTCGGCGCGTCGACCAACTGCCCGCCGCATCTGATCGCGATTGCGCGGCACATGGGCGTCGAGCTGAGTCTCGAAGACTGGCAGCGCGTCGGCGAGCAGGTGCCGCTGATCGTCAACTGCATGCCCGCCGGCGAATATCTCGGCGAGAGCTTCCATCGCGCGGGCGGCGTACCGGCCGTGATGCGCGAGCTCGCGAAAGGCGGCCTCGTGCACGAGGATTGCCTGACCGTGTCGGGCCGCACGATGGGCGAAATCGCGGCCGCCGCACCCGCGCCGGATCGCGAGGTCATCAAGACGACCGACGATCCGCTGAAGCACGGCGCGGGCTTCATGGTGCTGTCCGGCAACTTCTTCGACAGCGCGATCATGAAGATGTCGGTGGTCGGCGATGCGTTTCGCAAGACCTACCTGAGCGAGCCAGGCGCGGAAAACAGCTTCGAAGCGCGCGCCATCGTGTTCGACGGCCCCGAGGATTATCACGCGCGCATCAACGACCCGTCGCTTGAAATCGACGAGCATTGCATCCTCGTGATTCGCGGCACGGGTACGGTCGGCTATCCGGGCAGCGCCGAGGTCGTCAACATGGCGCCGCCGGCGGCGCTCGTGCGCCAGGGCATCACCTCGCTGCCGACGCTCGGCGACGGCCGTCAGAGCGGCACGTCGGCGAGCCCGTCGATTCTGAACATGTCGCCGGAAGCGGCGGTGGGCGGCGGCCTTGCGCTGTTGCGCACGAACGACCGCATCCGCGTCGATCTGAATTCGCGCAGCGTCAAAGTGCTGGTCGAGGAAGCAGAACTCGCGCGACGTCGCGAAACCGTGCACTTCGAGATTCCGCCCGCGCAAACGCCGTGGCAGGAGCTGTATCGCAAGACGGTCGGCCAGCTTTCGACCGGCGGCTGCCTCGAACCGGCGACGCTGTATCTGAAAGTGATTGCCGAGCGCGGCAACCCACGGCATTCGCATTGACCCGCGGGTGACAAGGCCGGGCTTCGCACGCAACGCGACGCCCGGCCTTGCCCGTTTTCCCATTTATCCGAAAGAGCCCATCCCATGTCCGCAATTTCCCCCTCCAGCTTTCTTCCCGGCGATCTGAACGACGCACTGCTGATCGGCCGCGTGTGGCGCAAGACCGAGCAGCATGAAGGACCGTGCGTGGTCGTCGTGCGCGGCGGCGAGGTGTTCGACATCAGCGCGGCCGTGCCGACTACCGCCGACCTGTTCGAGCGCGACGATGCCGCGCAATTTGCGCGCAGCGCGCCGGGCGTACCGCTCGGGCCGGTCGCGCAGCTGATCGAGGCGAATCTGCCGGGCGCGAGCGCGCCGGCCGTGCGCGTGCTCGCGCCGTGCGACGTGCAAGCGATCAAGGCCTGCGGCGTCACGTTCGCGGTGAGCCTGATCGAGCGCGTGATCGAGGAGCAGGCCGGCGGCGATCCGGCGAAGGCGAAGGAAGTGCGCGAGACGATCGCGTCGACGATCGGCACCGATCTGTCGAAGATCAAGCCGGGATCGGAAGCGGCGATGAAGCTGAAAGCCGAGCTCGAGCGTCGCGATGCGTGGTCGCAATATATGGAAGTCGGCATCGGTCCGGACGCCGAAGTATTTTCGAAATCGCAGCCGATGTCGGCAGTCGGCTTCGGCGCGGACGTCGGTCTGCTCGCCGCGTCGGTGTGGAACAACCCGGAGCCGGAGATCGTGCTCGCGGTGAATAGCCGCGGCGGCATCGTCGGCGCGACGCTCGGCAACGACGTGAACCTGCGCGACATCGAAGGCCGCTCGGCGCTGTTGCTCGGCAAGTGCAAGGACAACAACGGCTCATGCGCGATCGGTCCGTTCGTGCGTCTTTTCGACGACACCTTCTCACTCGACGCGGTGCGCGCGGCGAGCGTGTCGCTGCGCGTCGAAGGCGCCGACGACGACTTCGTGCTCGACGGCGTGAGCCACATGAGCGAGATCAGCCGCGATCCGGCCGACCTCGTCGCGCAGACCTGCGGCCGTCACCACCAGTACCCGGACGGCTTCATGCTGTTCCTCGGCACGATGTTCTCGCCGATCAAGGACCGCGACGCGCCCGGCGGCGGCTTCACCCACCACCTCGGCGATCGCGTGACGATTTCGACGCCGCAGCTCGGCGCGCTGACCAACACGGTGCGCCTGTCCACCGAAATCGAGCCGTGGACGTTCGGCGTGCGCGCGCTGTATCGCAATCTCGCGGCCCGTGGCCTGCTCGTTGCTGAATAACCGGATTGTCGCTGCAATTTTCGAAAGGAGAATCAGGCATGAGTCAGTTCGCAAACTACATCGACGGACAGTGGGTCGATGGCGCGAGCGTGTCGCGCAACGTCAATCCGTCGAATCTCGACGACGTGATCGGCGAATTCGCGCAAGCCGACGCCGAGCAGACGCATCGCGCGATCAGCGCCGCGCGCAAGGCCTTCGCGCAGTGGTCGTTGTCCACGCCGCAGCAGCGCTTCGACGTGCTCGACCAGGCGGGCAGCGCGATCCTCGCGCGCAAGGCGGAGCTCGGCAAGGTGCTCGCGCGTGAAGAGGGCAAGACGCTGCCCGAGGCGATCGGCGAAGTGGGCCGCGCCGGGCAGATCTTCAAGTTCTTCGCGGGCGAAGCGCTGCGCGTCGGCGGCGAAGTGATGCCGTCGGTGCGGCCGGGCATGACGGTCGAAATGACGCGTGAGCCGGTTGGCGTGGTCGGCCTGATTACGCCGTGGAATTTTCCGATTGCGATTCCGGCGTGGAAGATCGCGCCGGCGCTTGCATACGGCAACACGGTCGTGATCAAGCCGGCCGATCTGGTGCCGGGCAGCACGTGGGAGCTGGTCAAGATCATCGCCGAGGCGGGCGCGCCGGCGGGGGTGATCAACCTCGTGATGGGGCGCGGTTCGGTGGTTGGCGAGGCGCTCGTGTCGTCGCCGGATGTCGATGCGATCAGCTTCACCGGTTCCGTTTCGACGGGCCGCGCGATCGGCGCGAAGTGCTTCGATTCGGGCAAGAAATTCCAGCTGGAAATGGGCGGCAAGAACCCGATGGTCGTGCTCGACGACGCCGATCTCAATGTCGCGATCGAAGCGTGCATCAACGGCGCGTTCTACTCGACGGGCCAGCGTTGCACGGCATCGAGCCGGCTGATCGTGACCGCGGGGATCTATGACCGCTTCATCGACGGCATGAAGGCGCGCATGCGCGCGCTGAAGGTCGGCGATGCGCTCACGGACGGCACGCACATCGGCCCGGTCGTCGACGACAAGCAGTTGGCACAGGACGAGCGCTATCTGGCGATCGCGCGCGAAGAGGGCGGCACGGTGTTCGGCGGCGAGCGCGTCGAAGGCTCGACGCGCGGCTATTTCCTCGCGCCGGCGCTGGTCACGGAGACGACCCCGGCTATGCGCATCAACCGTGAAGAGGTATTCGGGCCGGTGGCGTCGGTCATCAAGGTCAAGGACTACCAGGAAGCGCTCGCGGTTGCCAACGGCACCGAGTTTGGGTTGTCGGCCGGCATCTGCACGACATCGCTGAAGTACGCCAGTCATTTCCGCCGCCATGTGCAGGCCGGCATGGTGATGGTCAACACCGCGACGGCGGGGGTCGATTATCACGTGCCGTTTGGCGGGCGGAAGGGGTCGAGCTACGGTCCGCGCGAGCAGGGCGCCTACGCCCGCGAGTTCTATACGTCGGTGAAGACCGCGTATATCAACCCGGGCGCGGTCTGACGCAGAACTGACAGAGCTCCCCAAAACGGAACTGGCCCGCCATCGCATTCAGTCGCGATGGCGGGCCAGTAGGGGAAGCTGCGAGAGCGCTAAGCCGAGCGCTCCGGCAGGTACAGCTACATCAACAGCAACTTTCCAACCTGCAACGCCTTACTGCGCTGCGTGACCTTGCTGCGACGAACCGCTGGTCACGCCGCCGACCGCGCTGTTTTGCGCCGCGACGCGCGCTTCGGCAGCCTGAATGTTCGACGGATATTCGTTCGGGTTCGAACGTGCCGGATTGTAGCCGGCCTTTTCGATCTGAGCCAGCTCTTCACGGACTTGCGCGCGGGTCAGCGGCTGGTTCGATTGAGCGAAAACGGCAACCGGAGCAGCGAGGGTAGCGGCGATAACGACAGCTTGAACGAGCGATTTCATTTTTACTACCTCCAGGTTTTGTCTTGTTAGGCTGCGAAACCGTTTGTTTGCAGCAGTGATGACAGTCTAGAGGGAGCGGAAATTAGGTAAATACCTAATTTCTGAACTCACTGTTTCCGAAACCAAAACAATAATGAGACAGCAAGGCCGTCGAGCGTCGATTTGCGAAGCGATCCGCGACGGCTGGCGCGCATGAGTCAGCCGGCTGATAGGGCCTGGACGAGCAGCAAGCCCGCGCCGGCGACGGCTATGGCGCCGCTCGCCCGGGCGACGAGTGCGCCGTCCGGCGCAAGTCGCTCGGCCGTAATGGCGGCCGTCACGGCGACCATCAAGCGCAAATCCGTCATGCCGACGACCAGCAGAATTGCCGTGAGACCCCCGCAGCAACCGGCGCAATCGATGCCGATGCGCAGACCGTATCTCCACGCGCTCGGCGCATCGGCGGGAAGGCTGGGTGTCGTGCGGCTGCAGGCGAGGCGGCGGGCTTTCCATGTGCTGAACTGCAACGCGCCCGCGAGCAATACGACCACGCTGACCGCCAGCGGCGTCGAACGCGCGAGCGCTGGCCACCGCAACTCGAGCGCCGCGAACGACGCGCCCAGTGCAAACACGGCCATGCCGAGCACCGTCCATACGACCGCATACGCGCCACTCACGAGCATCGTCAGCAGGGCCAGTCGCTGCGCACTTGCGCGCGAGCCGATCGCGTCGCGATAGCGCAGCAGCGTCGGCATCAACGACGGCAGCATCATCGCCGCCATCATCACGATCCACATGCCGATGAACGATGCCGCGGCGCGGGCCCACGTGCGCCCGCAGGTCGGCATCCACAGCGTCGACATCGACCAGCCGCCGGGCATCGGCAACGCGCCCATCGCCGCCATCGACGCGCCGTGGGCCAATGTCGCCGCGACGCTCGCGGCGAACATCAGCACGCAGACGCCGACGAACACGCGCTGCGATGAGCGCGTCGCGCGCCGTGTGGCAAGGCGCTGCCCGCTCGTGCAGACAGCGCGCACGAGCGGGCTCATGACGGCTCGTACTCGTCGTGACGGCGCCACCAGATGCCCGTCTCGTTGCGCCCCTTCGGCGCGCGATCGAGCCACTGGTACATGCCCCACAGCGCATCGACACCGCGCGCGTAAGTCGAGTACGTGTGATAGACGACGCCGTCTTCGAGCACGAAGGCGCTCATGCCTGGCCGGTCGCGCGAATAGGTGGCCGCGTCGGTGCCGCAGGTCGCCGCGAACTGCGCGACCGGTTCGGGCGCGGGACTCACGTCCATCGCGTGACTGTTGCGTGCGTAGTTGTACTCGATATTGCCATCGCGCTGCTGTGTCTCGGTGAACGAGACGTTGAAGTCGAAATTGAAATCGCCGCCGGCCGACGACGCCCATGGAAACGTCCAGCCCATGCGCTGCTTGTACGTCTGCAGCTTGTCGAGCGGCGCGCGCGACACCGCCGTCAGCATCACGTCGTGATGCGCGAGATGCACGGCGAAGCCGGCGAAGCCGTCCGCGATCGACGAGCATGACGGGCAGCCCGCCTTGTAGTCGGGGCCGAACATGAAGTGGTAGACGAGCAGCTGCGAACGTCCTTTGAACAGATCGGCGAGCGACGCGCTGCCTTGGTCGGTATCGAAGCGGTAGGCCTTGTCGACCCTGACCCACGGCAGCGCCTGACGTTGCCGCGCGAGCTCGTCGCCTTGTCGCGTGTGGGCTTTTTCCGCGTCGAGCAGCGCGCGTCGCGCGGCGAGCCACTGTTCGCGTGTTCCGATCGGATGCGTAGTCATCGTGGGTACCTCCGTGAGTCGTGCCGCGCCGCGCGAGCCCTTGCCCGACGGCGTCGGTGACGGTTGATGGTCGTGCTAGATTAGGGCCGGGCATCGATCGGGTGGGAGTGACAAGTGTGGCGGGATTCGCTTGATGCATTGACGTGCTACGCGCGGACTCGCACGCCGTGGACGCGCTGATTTCGGCGGCGGCGCGCGCGCTCGCGGCCGGCGATCCGCTTGGCGCGCTCGACCACGTCGCGTTACGCGACGACGCGCCGGCGCTCGCGCTGCGCGGCATCGCGATGGCGCAGCTCGGCGATTTCGGGCGCGCAAAGGCGCTGGTGCGCGACGCCGCGCGCGCGTTCGGCGCGCAGCATGCGGTGGCGCGCGCGAGATGCGTGGTCGCCGAAGCGGAGATCGCGCTCGCGTCGCGCGATCTCGGGTGGCCCGCCAAGACACTCGACGCCGCGACCGCCATGCTCGACGCGTACGGCGATCGCGTCAATGCCGCGCATGCGCGGTATCTCGCGGCGCGGCGTCTGCTGCTGATCGGCCGTCTCGACGAAGCGGAGCGCAAGCTTGCCGCGCTCGATCCCCGGCCGTTTCCGCCCGCACTGCGTGCCGCGCATGAACTGGTGGTCGCGGGAGTCGCGCTGCGGCGTTTGCGCAGCGGCGCCGCCCGTGCCGCGCTGGCGCGGGCCGGACGCGCGGCACGCGAGGCCGGCATTCCGGCGTTGATCGCGGAAGTCGAAAGCGCGTCGGTGGCACTGGGCAAACCGGCGGCGCGCATGATCGCGCATGGCGAAGAAGAACCGATCCTGCTCGATGAAGTCGAGAAGCTGTTGACCTCGAATCGCGCTGGCGGCGCGTTGATCGTCGACGCTTGCCGCTACGCGATCCGCGATGCGAACGCGGCGGTTGCGCTCGCGAGCCGACCGGTGCTGTTTGCGCTTGCCCGCATGCTCGGCGAGGCATGGCCCGACGACGTGCCGCGCGACGCGCTCGTCGCCCGGGCGTTCCGCGCCAAACGCGCCGACGAATCGCATCGCGCGCGGCTGCGCGTCGAGATCGGCCGGCTGCGCACGGCGCTCGGCACGCTCGCGAGCGTCAGCGCGACGACGCGCGGCTTCGCGCTCGCGCCGCGTCACGCCCGCGAGGTCGTCGTGCTGGCGCCGCCGGTCGAAGGCGAGCATGCGGCGCTGCTTGCGTTTCTGTCGGATGGCCAAGCGTGGTCGAGTTCCGCGCTTGCCCTCGTGCTCGGCGCGAGTCAGCGCACCGTGCAGCGCTCACTCGACTCGCTCGCCGCGGCCGGCAAGGTGCAGCCACTGGGCGAGGGGCGCGCGCGCCGCTGGATGACGCCGCCGCTGGCCGGATTCGCGACGGCTTTGTTACTCCCTTCCCCGTTCCCTTCATGATTAGGATGGCCACCATGAACCGCTCTGCCGCCAGAATCGTCCGTGAATATGGGCCCTTTACGGGCGTCGATAAAGTGCATGGCGTCACCTACGACGGCCGACAGGTGTGGATCGCGACCGGCGAACGGCTCGACGCGTTCGATCCGGCGAGCGGCGAGACGCTGCGCTCGATCGCGGTGCCCGCCGACGCGGGCACGGCCTTCGACGGCGAACACCTGTTCCAGATCGCGCACGGCCGCATCCAGAAGATCGACCCGCAGAGCGGCCGCGTGCTGTCGACGATCGCGGCGCCCGGCGACGGCGGCCAGTCGGGGCTGACATGGGCCGAAGGTTCGCTATGGGTCGGTCAGTATCCCGAACGAAAAATCTATCAGGTCGATCCGGACACCGGCGCGGTGCTGCGCACGATCGAATCGAATCGCTTCGTGACCGGGATCACGTGGGTCGACGGAGAGCTATGGCATGGCACGTGGGAAGGTGACGAGAGCGAGCTGCGGCATCTCGATCCGCGCAGCGGCGAGGTGCTCGAGCGCGTCGAGATGCCGGCCGGCGCGGGCATTTCCGGACTCGAATCGAACGGCGCGGATCTGTTCTTCTGTGGAGGCGGCAGCAGCGGGCTCGTTCGCGCCGTGCAGCGTCCCGTGCGAGAGAGCGACTCGCAATTGCCGGTCGATTCGACGAGCGAGTGATTCGTCATGCAAGCAGCGCGTTCTCGTTATCGGCGCTGGTATTTGGCTTACTTGTACTCGCCGATAACGTAAGTCATCGTTGGTAAACGAAGTATTCCATTGCGTTACTCTTATCGCGAGACTACTCCCCATACGCGGGCCGCCTGCAGCGACTTCTAGCAGGCCGCGGCAAAGCACTCAGCCGCCGCCGGATAGCGGTCCCGTCATCTCGCTTCTTCAGCCTCGCCCCACCAGTGCTCGCATCAGACCCACCGACGCGGCGCATGCGCCACCACCCGGTACTCGAAAGTCCAAACCGCAACACACTCGGATGCTGCACCGCACACGCGAAGCATTCCGAGTGTTTTTCAATAGTAGCGGGGAATTGAGAGCATTTTCGCTGCACCTGCAACAACTACGACGGTTGGTTCTCAGCTTTATTTTCGTCTTCGTTGCTTGCCCGTGCATTGCGGCTTTTCGAGAAGATGTGACCAGAACCAAGCCAGGTTCACACTCTAATCCTTACCGTTGGCAGACATACGTTTTACACAAACCCTTCATATTATTTCGCTTGTTTTACTAAGTCTTGCCCCACACAAGCGGTTGCCGATACAACTAACAAAGGGTCCCCACATGTCATCGCATCACAAAATGCGCCCAGCGCTTTGTCTAACGTCCGTTGCCGCTGCCTGCGTGCTCGCAGCTTGCGGCGGAAATTTGGATAGCCCCTCTGCCAGCAACAACAACGGTGGCACGACCGCCGGCACGACTTACTCGGGCGTGGTCGCCGCAACTGCCTTCGTCCCGGGCAGCTCGAGCGGCAACCCGACCTTGAAGGCCGGCTACTACTCTGGCGCCACCGTGTTCGTCGATGCCAATGGCAACGGCGTGCTCGACAGCGGCGAAGCCTCCGCGAAGACCGACAGCAGCGGCCATTTCTCGTTGACCACGACCGCCACGGGTCCGCTCGTCGCTGACATCACGACCTCGGCCACCAACACGGCATCGGCCGCCAAGGTCGCCAGCCACCTGATCCTGCGCGCTTCGGCCGACCAGATCGCCGACCAGGGCGCCACCAAAGTCGTGATCAGCCCGATGTCGAGCGAAGTGCAGCGCCTCGTCGAAGCCAACGGCACCAAGTACGCGACCGAGAAGGCTAATCTGTCGACCCGTCTGTCCGGCCCGGCATTCAACAACGCCTCCGTGACGGTTCCCGCCGGCGACGTCCTGGCCGACGCCAACACCCTGTCCGGCGCCGAGCAGTACGCGGTGCTGTTCGAAGAAAACGCACTGACGAACCGCTACACGTACGCCACCACGAAGCTCGATCGTGGCGACAAGTACCCCGATGCGCTGGCCGTTGCCGGTGGCGACCCCACCCTGACCGGCGTTTCCGGCATCACCGCCGGCGAAACCATTCCGACGGATACGCGTAAGGCGATCACCTTCGCACAAGCCCAGCAGGCTGCGTTCAACGTCGAAGCGATTCCGCGTTACGACAACGTCTTCGTGATCATGCTGGAGAACAGCAGCACGAATCGCGTCAAGGGTTCGGCGTACATGCCGGCGGTCAACTCGATGATCACCAACGGCAACTACTTCTCGACCTACTTCGCGACCGGCAGCCCGTCCGAGCCGAACTACACCGCCCTGGGCGGCGCCGACGACTTCGGTATCGGCGACGACAACTGGTGGGGTTGCGCCGCGACCGGCGCCAACGCCCCGACGGACAAGGCTTTCGCCGGCGGCACGGCTTCCGACGGCCAGCCCCTGCCGTCCCACGTCGCGCTGACGCCGAACGACCCGATCATCGGTACCACCGCCGGCGGCGCCACCGTGGCCGTTGGATCGCTGCTGTCCAATTACACGGCGGCCGCCAACAAGGCGTGCTCGACGGACGGCACCGGTTCCGTCGCCAACCACAACATCATGAACGCGCCGAACCTGTTCACGCAGATTTCGAGCGCGGGCCTGACGTGGCGTACCTACAGCGAATCCATGAACCCGGGTCAGGATCCGCGCGCCGACAGCCTCGGTGACACGGGTGTATCGCAGGCCTACAACCAGACGGACGGTAGCATCACCGTGACGGGCACGCCGTTCGCCATGCCCGGTTCGCTCTACAAGACCAAGCACCATCCGGGCATGGCCTATCAGAACGTGCGTAACCAGCCGGAGTTCTTCGCGAACAACCGCACGATCTTCGGTACCCAGTACTACACGAACGCGGCCGACCTGACCAACACCACGCTCTACAAGGTTCCGACCGGCTACAACGTCGACCAGTTCAGCACCGACCTGGCCAAGGGCGACGTCGGCACCCTGAACTTCATCATGCCTGACCAGTGTGATGACCTGCACGGCACCGGCAGCGACGGCACCTGTAAGGACAGCGCGACCGCCTCGGGTACCGTTCCGGCTCACGCGCTGCTGACCCGCGCCGACTACTACACCAACGCCGTGGTGCAGAAGATCAAGGCCTCGCCGCTGTGGCAGAACAAGCAGCGCAACGTTGCCATCGTGGTCATGTTCGACGAAGGCAATGGCACGTCCAACGGTGCCGGCAGCTCGTGCTGCGGCTGGGACGTGGGTGGCAAGGCTACGCAGATGCAGAACGCGGACGGCAGCTGGACTCCGGTTCAGGCGAAGTACGGCAACGGCAACAAGGGCCATGGCAACTCGATCTTCGTCCTGATGACCAACCAGCAAGACGTGGGCTCCGCGCCGAAGGGCGTCGCCGACAGCGATACGTACAGCCACTTCTCGTTCGTGCGCACGGTGCAGGACATGTTCCAGCTGGCCGACCCGGCTGTTCCGACCTCGTACGCCAACCGTTCGAAGTACACGGAGTCGTACATTGCGCAGAACATCGCCAACCTGCCTGAGTACGCTGGCAGCGCCGACACGCACTACGATGCGGTTCGTCCGATGAACCACGCCTACGTGATTCCGGCCGGCTACACGCAGAAGTTCCAGACGGGTGACGTGAGCGATCCGGCGCAAGTTGGTCCGGACGCGACCCAGAAGAACCTGTGGGCGACGAAGTAATAAAAAGCACTAAACGGTAAGCACGCGCAAGCGTGCCATTCATCAGGCAGTAGCCTGCGCGGGGGAGCGGTTCGGCCGCTCCCCCGCAAGCTGTTTTATCGAACAAAGCGGGGGAGTAGCGATGCGCAAGGTTTATGCGGGGGCGCTGTATGTCATCTTGTCGACACTGGCCGCTTGCGGGGGCGGGGGCTCGTCACAGTCTGCTTCGACGGACGCAGGCACGGGCTCCACGGGCTCCACGGGCTCCACGGGCTCCACGGGGTCGGCGCCCACGAGCAAGCTGAGCGCTGCGGCCCAGATCGGTCAGCAAATGTTCTTCGACAAGAACCTGTCCGGCGGCAAGAACCAGGCATGCGCGAGCTGCCACGATCCGGCGTATGCCTACGGCCCGCCCAACAGCCTGGCGGTGCAGCTGGGTTCCGATGGCGTATCGGAAGGCCAGCGCGCGGTTCCCTCGCTGCGCTACAAGGCCATGACGCCCGCCTACGACGACAACGCCTCGAACCCGGACGGCATCACGACGAACGCGCCGGGCGGCGGATTCATGTGGGACGGCCGCGGCAAGACGCTGGCCGACCAGGTGGCGCTGCCCCTGCTCAATCCCATCGAGATGAACAACGCCTCCAAGGACGCGGTGGTGCAGGCGGTAAAGAGCTCCTCGTATGCCGCACAGTTCACGGCGGTGTACGGCCCGGCCGTATTTGGCGATACGGACACGGCGTTCCAGGACATCGGACTCGCGCTGCAGGCCTACCAGAATGAGGACCCAAGCTTTGCGCCGTATTCCAGCAAGTTCGACCTGTATGCGAACAACAAGATCGGCGGCACGTTGACGCCGGCCGAATTGCGCGGGATGAACCTGTTCAACGATACCGATCACGGGGCCGGCTGCGTGGCCTGCCATTTCATGGGCGCCAACTTCAACGGCTCGAACGCGCTGGGGACCGACTTCACCTATCAGGCGATCGGTGCGCCGCGCAACGACACGTCGATCCCGGACAATCCGAACCCCATCGCGGCCAACCTGAACGCGAGCTACTACGACATGGGGCTGTGCGGCCCGATCAATAACGGCAGCTATGACAGCCACACGCCGCTTTCGGCCACCAGCGGCGCCGGCCCGGACCCCTTTACGGGCGTGAACAACCCGGATCCGTATTGCGGCCGCTTCAAGGTGCCGACGCTGCGCAACGTCGCCGCGCGCAACGCCTTCTTCCACAACGGCGTGTTCCACTCGCTGGAGCAGGTGGTGCGCTTCTACAACACGCGCGACACCAACCCCGAGTACTGGTATCCGTCCACGGGTGGCGATTCGACCAAGCTGACCAGCAACCCGAGCTATGCGCTGCAACCCACCTATGCAGCGGGCGCGACGGTGAACATGTTCAACGATCTGCCGGCCGCCTACCAGGGCAATATCGACGAGGAACTGCCGCTGGGGCAGGGCCAGACCGACGCGGGCGGCACCACCGCGTTGAACGGTGCGCAGCCGCGTGCTGTCCATTCGGCGCCGCAACTGTCGGATCAGGACGTGCAGGACGTGATCTGCTTCCTGAATACTTTGAGCGACGGCTACCAGCCTCCCGCGACCCAGCCCACGAGCGGTAGCTGCGTGAATTGATCTTTTTCAATACTTGAACTATCCACGATGATGCATTTTTCGAATCCGGTGCGCGGCACTGCCATTGCGGTTTCCCTGACGGCGTCGTTCCTGCTGGGCGGTTGCCAGAACAAGGCCGAGCCTACCGCGGAGAACTTTACCAACACCATCACGCACTACCTGGCCGATCGCGGCCACCTGTGCGTGGCGAAATACGATTGGCCCATCCACGTGGCCGATCAGGATATCGTGGTCACGCATTCCCGCGATGCGCTGCAATTGCCGGTGATGGAAAAGCTGGGCCTCGTCAAGAGCACCGTCATGACGGTCGAGCGCACAGGCGAGGACGGGGCCAGGATCGAGGCGCCGGGACGCGAGTATGTGCTGACCGACGAAGGCAAGCAGTTCTACCTGCACAAGCCTGTGGTGGTGGCGACGCCCGGCAAGACGGTCACGCACGACGCCGATTTTTGCGTGGCCACGCTGACCCTGGACAAGGTGGTGGGCTGGGAGCCGCCCCAGACTCACGACGGCGAGACCAGGACCTCGGTGCTCTACACCTATAAGATCGACCCGGCGCCTTTTGCCAGGACTCCCGAGTTCCAGCGAGTGTTTCCCATGGTGGCGCGCGTGATCGAAGGCGCGGGCACCATGCAACTGCGCGAAGGCGTGCGCTTGACCAAGGACGGCTGGGTAGCGGAAGAATATCTCGTTCGATGATCGTTGAGTTCGCCGACGCCTTGCTCCAAGGCGATCGTTCCCGCACGTGGGCCGGTCCATGCCGCGGCTCCAGGACCCCAGGTGCACCCTTACGGCGTCCTCGCTGGACTCAGCCCCGTGCTCGCAAAATAGATCGCGAGAAAATACAGCAGCACATAGAGCGCGTAGGTCTGCCCGTTGCCGGTATAGACGCGGCGTATCCGAGCCGCCGCCACGAGCGCGAAGTGCGATATGCCGCGCCAGAACATCTGCGCGACCGGCGGCACCGTGCGGCTCAGGATCGGCCGGTAGAAGTGGTAAAAATCCGGGGCGTTGCGCGCATTGCCGCGGCGGCTGCGGTAGTACAGCACACCGAGCCCGAACACGATCGCCGTGACGATCAGCACGACGATCACGACCGGCGTCGGATTCCAGAACCCGTAGATGCTTTCGAGCGACATGCCGCCCCACACCAGTGTCGCCGCGAACTGCGGATCGATCGCGGCCGATACCGGTTCGAGCAACACCTTCGGAAAGAACGACAGGACCACGATACCGACCACGAACAGCAACTGCGGCACCAGCAGCATCACAGGCGCTTCGCGCACCTGCGGCCGCTGCGGCGGGCGCGGTTTGAGGAAGACGCCGTTCAGCAGGCGCAGCATGTACAGAAAGCCGGCGCAGGTCGCGATCAGCCCGCACACGGCGAGCCCGTACCAACCCTTGTCGGTCATTGCGCTCAGCAGCAGCCATTTGCCGCCGAAGCCCATCAGCGGCGGCAGGCCCGACATCGACACCAGCGCGATCACGACCATCGCGAACGTGAGCGGCATCTCGCGCGCGAGGCCGCCCACATCGGCGAAGTTGCGCGTGCCGGTGCGCGAGATCACGCCTGCGAGCGCGAGGAACAGGATGCCCTTCACAAACATGTGATTGGCGACCAGATACAGCGCGGTGACCCAGCCGAGATGGCTCATCAGGCCGATCGCGGCGACGATATAGCCGGTCTGGCTCATGCTCGACAGCGCAAGCATCCGTTTGAAGTCGTTCTGCCGCAACGCCATCAGCGCGCCGAACAGGGCCGTCAGCATGCCTATCCAGGTCATCGCGTGCGCGAGTTCGAGGCCGACCTCGGAGCGTATCGTCAGATAGGTGCCGATCAACAGGCCGAACATCGCGACCTTGCTGACCACCGCCGACAGCATCGCGGTCACGTCGTCTTCCGCTTCGGTGTAGGCGCCCGGCAGCCATACGTGCACGCCGATCGCGCCGGCCTTGATCAGGAAGCCCGCCGCGAGCAGCACGAACGCGCGGTTCGCCTCCGGTCCCGAATGGATCAGCGCCGACAGCGCGATGGTGTCGTCGATCGCCGCGACGTTGGCGAAGCCCGCCAGCAGGAAGAACGCAGCCAGCAGCGAAAACAGCAGGAAGGTCAGCACGTGCGGTCCCGCGCGCCGGCATTTCGCGATCAGGAAGCACGACGACAGCGTGATGATTTCCCAGCTATAGAAGAACTCGAGCGAGGTGGATGAGCGCAGCAGCGCCGGAATCGACAGCGATAGCACGACGAGCATCGGATAGAAGCCGGCGCGCACGTCGTCGCGATAGAGACTCGCCGCTGCGATCACGAGGCTGCCCGCGAGCAGCAGCCAGGCGAACAGTCCGGCGATACCGCGCGAGCCCTCGCAGAGCAGACTGCCGATCAATCCAATCGCGATCACCGCGAGCACGCCTTTCACGCGCCCCGGCAGACGATCGGCCGCATAGAACAGCGCACCCGCCGCGAGCGGCGAGAAGATCCACGCCGACACGACGCCCGAGAACACGGCTGCCATATAGGCCGCCGCGATCAGCAGCACGGCGACGCCGAACAGCGGCAACAGCGCGGCAATGTTCGGCCGGGCTTTGGCCTCGAGCTCGGACGGAGCCAGCGCGCGCACGAACCAGTGGAACATATAACCCGCTTCGAGCAGCGAGCCGGTCAGGATCAATACGATCCAGTACGGCTTGCCGGCGGCGGTCAGGCGCATCACGAGTTCCCACTTCGCCCAGAAGCCGGGGAATGGCGGCAGTCCCGCGATCGCGACCAGGAAGAGGCCGAGCAGGCCGATCAGCAACGGGCTGCGCGACAGGATCGCGCGTGCGTCGTCGCCGTGCCGCCGCAGCACGCCGATCAGCCAGAACAGCCCCGCCTTCGCGAACAGATGGTTGATGAAGAGCCCGCCGACGACGAGCGGGATCGATGCGTCCGCGCCGATCTGGCGCAACAACGCGAGCGACAGCATCAACAGCGCCATCTGCCCGATCGACGAATAGCCGAGCAAGCGTTGCGGCTTCGTCTGCTTGATCGCGAGCAGGTTCGAAAACAGGAACGTGACGCCGCCCGAGACGGCGAGCAGCGTCAGCAGGCCGTCGAACAGCGGCAGCAATTTCAGCAGCGCGAAAAACACGCCCGCCGATACGCCGACCGATACCATCGCGCCGACGCCGCTCGGCGCGGTCTCGTAGACGTCGAGCCCCCAGCCGTTGGCCGGAAACGGCTTCAGCTCGATCACGAGACTCGCGAACACGAGCAGGATCGCGGTCGTGCCGATCGGGCCGCCGAGCTGGTCGCGCAGCGACAGCAGTTCGTCGATGTTCAGCGTGCCGCTCACGTAGTAGAGCAGCACCGCGCCGAGCAGAAAGAGCGTCGACGCGATCACGGTCGCAAAGATGTACTTGAACGCGGCGGCGAGCGCGGCGGGCGTGCGCTCGAGCCCGAACAGGCCGTACGTCGCGATCGACACGATCTCGAGAAACACGAACAGGTTGAACAGGTCGCGAGTCATCACCATGCCGTCGATGCCCATCACCAGAATCAGGTACAGCAGCAACGCCGCGTAGTTGCCGCGCAGACGGTCCCACAGATGCCATGCGCCGAGCAGCGCGACCACATTGACGCTGAACGTGAAGAAGCCTTCCCACAGGCCGAAGCGCAGATTGATCGACACCGGCGGCAGCGCGCCCGCGGTCAGCACCTCGATCGTGTCGCCGCCGTCGAGCAGGCCGTAGAACGACACGCCGGAGACGAGCACGATGCCGCACAGCGCGATGAAAAAGCCGAGCGTGAGCCATGGCTTGCCGAGCCGGTACAGCAGCGGAATGGCGAAGCCGCCGCCGAGCCCGAGAATGAAGATGTGCAGCGGATGAAACAGCGCGGCTACCATTTCGACTCGGTGAAGGCGTCGATGGAAAGCGTCTTTCTGGCGGCATGAAGACGGATCGCGAACGACAGCATGATGGCGGTGACCGATAGCCCGATCACGATCGCCGTGACGACGAGTGCCGATGGAATCGGATCGATCGCGCGGTGCGCGGCGGCGGATTTGCTGAGCGCCGCGTCGATGATCGGCGCGGTGCCGCCCGTGACGTAACCGGTCGCGACCATCACGATGTGCAGGCCCGTGTCGATCACCGCGAAGCCGATGATGATGTGCAGGATGTTGCGGTGGGTCAGCATGCCCCACAGGCCGATCAAGGAAAGGCAGAAGCCCGTGATCAGCAGGATCTTCGAAACCGGGATGCCCGTGCTCATGCGCTCTCCTTCTCGTTCAGCTTCTGAACCGGTCGATGATGACACTCAGCTCCGCGCCGACCTTGACGCCGAGCAGCGTGGAAATCAGCGGGATCGCGCCGGCGCTGAAGAACGCGCCGAACTCGCCGCGCGGCAGAAAGCGCGGGTCGAGAAAACCGCCCGCGAGCACGAGGCCGAGAATGCCGATGCACACGTAGATCACGCCCGCGAGCGACTCGACGACGCTCAGCAGCGCGACGTTCAGCGTCGAGCGGGGCCTCGCGAGCAGCATCAGCATCACGGCGGACGCGACGATCGCGCCGCCCTGGAAACCGCCGCCCGCCGACAGATGGCCGTTGACGATCACGTAGCCGCCGAAGGTGAGGATCATCGGCAGCAGCACCTGCTTGCCGGTATGTACGATCTCGCCGGCTGGGCGGCGCGCGGGCGCGGATTCGTCTGCCGCAGCGGCGGAAGTCGCGTTGCTTTCCTCTTTCAGCAGCACCCCGACGCTCGCCGCGACCATGAACAGCACCGCGACTTCGCCGAGTGTGTCGAAGCCGCGAAAGGTGATCAGAATGCCGGTCACGATGTTCGGCGCGCCGAGTTCGAGCGGCCCTCTGACGACGTAGTACCAGGCGAGCGGGCGCAGCGCCTGCAGTTCGGTGTAGCCGCCGACCAGCCGCCAGAACACGACCGCGAACAGCAGCACCGTCAGCAGCGCAAACGCGCGACGCATCATGATTCGGCCTCCCCCGCGGTGCGCCCGCCTTCGTCGGCGAGTGCGTCGGTGATCGTGGACGAGGTCATCGGCGTGCGGATCAGCCAGGCGGCGCGAGATAGCGCATGCGAGGACACCGGGTTGGTCACGAGCACGAAGTAGATCAGCAGGATCAGCCGGAAGGTCCAGTTCGGGTGATAGAACGCGAGGCCGATCAGCACGAGCATGTTGCCGAGCGTCGACGCCTTGGTGCCGGCCTGAATGCGCGTATACGCATCCGGCATGCGCAGCAGCCCGAGGCCGGCGGAGAACAGAAAGACGGCGCCCACCAGGATGAACACGCTGCCGATCAGTTCGAACATGCGCTAGCCCTTCTGATAACCGGTTTTGCGGATCGCGTACAGAAAGATGAAGGTCGCGAGTCCGGAACCGATCGCGGCTTCGGCCATCGCGACGTCGGGCGCGGCGAGCAGCAGGAAGGCTATCGCGGCGAACAGGCTCGCGAGCCCCGAGCTCACCATCGCGGCCAGCAGATTCTTCAGGCAGACGGCCAGTACGCCGCTCACGAGGATGCTCGCGCACATCAGCAGCAGGAGCAGTTCGAGCATGGCTCACAGCCCCCCTTCGAGAAAGCGCGCAATCGCGAGCACCGCGAGAAAGCTCAGCAGTGCATAGACAAGTGCGACGTCGATATAGACGAAACGACCGGAGACTTGCGCGTACAGCGCGATCAGCGACAGCGAGACGACCGTCAGCATGTCGATCGCGACGATGCGGTCGACGAGGGTCTTGCCGATCACGAGACGGATCACGCCGAACAGGATCGCGAAGAAGATCAGCACGGCGGCGATCCGGAGCATGATCTCAGCCAAAGACTTTCTCCAGATGCTTTTCGAACGGTGCGACGAGTGCCTCGGTCGCTGCGTCGATATCGGTCGTCTTCACGTCGAGCCAGTGAATGAATAGTATGTCGTCCCGAATATCCATGACGAGCGAGCCCGGCGTGAGCGCAATCGAATTGGCGAGCGCGAGACGGCCAAGCGGTGTTTGGAGGCGCGTGCGAACCTTGACGATGCCCGGCTTGATGTCGATACGCGGCGAGTACACCAGCGCCATCACGTTCAGATTGGCGCGCACGAGCTCGACGACGAAGGTCGCGCTATACGCGGCGAAGTGATACGGTGCGCCTGGCGTTAGACGTAGGCGCTGCCATGCTTCGCTCGACGATACGAAGACACGCGCGATGACGAAGGTAATGACGAGACCGACGAGTGCGGGTTCGACGGCGAGCGATGCATTGGCGATCATCCAGATGACGAACAGGACGACCCAGAGGCCAGGCATTCCCCGAGGAACGAACGACGACACCGGTTTTCCGTTGTTCGCAGCCATGTCATCGGTTCCTCAGGAGGCCTTGCGGAAAATTCTAAGTGACAACTTATGGCAAAGCAACCGGCGCACGGTTGTCCGCTGGTGGTCGTTTTGTGTGCGTCAATCCGCGCGGCGCTTATCGGCTGCTCATCGAGTGAATTACTGTCATTGCGATCCGTTCAATAAAATGGCGCGCGAAAAGCCGACGCCGATCCGCGCGCATTTATTTTGAAACAGACTGCGTTGCCGCGATAAGACGCGACGTTGAATCTCTAAGCGGCGCCGTACCGTTTTTTAATCACCTGTGACTGATCGGAATCTGGAAGTCTTGTCACCAATCTATGCGCGCGCTGCATAAATTGATTTTTTTAATGAATTTGCGCCGGCGACCAGATCCCGGTCGAATGTCGGGTTTCGCGCGGTTTGAATTCTTCAAATGACCAATAAGGAGCAACCATGAAAGCCATGCTGGCAACCCTGACGATTGCGCTGCTGGCCGTCTCGTCCGGAAGCGCAATCGCCAAGGATTGGTCGACCGTGCGGTTCGGGGTCGACGCGAGCTACCCACCGTTCGAATCGAAAGCGGCCGACGGCAAGCTCGTCGGCTTCGATATCGATCTCGGCAATGAGATTTGCCGCCGGCTCAACGCGAAATGCGTGTGGATCGAGAATTCGTTCGACGGCATGATTCCCGCGCTGAAAGGCCGCAAATTCGACGGCGTGCTGTCGACGATGTCGATGACGCCCGCGCGCCAGGCGCAGATCGCGTTCTCGTCGAAGGTGTTCCGCATTCCGACGCGTCTGGTCGCGAAGAAGGGCTCGCCGATCGAGCCGACGCCGGAGGCGCTGAAGGGCAAGCGCATCGGCGTCGAGCAGGGCTCGATTCAGGAAACCTACGCGAAGACGTATTGGGAGCCGGCCGGCGCCGCGATCGTGCCGTATCAGGATCAGGATCTGGTGTATTCGGATCTGCTTGCCGGCCGTATCGACGCGTCACTGCAAAACGCGGTGGAAGCCGATATCGGCTTTTTGCGCACCGCGCGCGGCAAGGACTTCGGATTTGCCGGCAATCCGCTTTACGACGCGAAAACGCTCGGCAGCGGCACAGCGATTGGTTTGCGTAAAGAAGATACCGATCTGCAGGAAAAGATCGACAAAGCCATTGCCGAGATCCGCGCCGATGGCACTTACGACCGCATTGCGAAAAAGTATTTCGATTTCGACGTGTACGGTCAGTGAGCCGGGGCCGCGCCGCACGTGAGCAGTTTCGACCTGGCACTCGCGCGGCCCGACACCTAAACTTGTGTCATGACCGTCCTGAGCCGTGCTGCGGCAAGCCGGGATGCCCGAATCGGTTGCAACCGGCGCCTCACGCGGCGCTGCAGGTTTCCGCTTACAAAAGTAAGCGGGCAGGGGACGGCGCAATGCGGCCACCGGCTCGCGTGCGGATCGCCTTGCGCACACGGCGCGATCCGCATTGGGGGGGCACCGACATGCACGGCTTTCAGATCACGTTCTTCACCCAGCAGGGGCGCAGCCATCATGGCAAGCCGCTTGCCGACTGGCTCGTGCGTCTCGCGAGCGAACTCGGCCTGCGCGGCGCGACCCTGATCCCGGCTAGCGAAGGCATCGGCCATCATCATCGCATTCACTCCGCGCACTTCTTCGAGCTTGCCGATCAGCCGTTGTCCGTCGTGATGGCGGTGACGAGCGACGAAGCCGATCGGCTGTTCGATCGACTGCGCGCGGAGGGTTTGCATCTGTTCTACGTGAAGACGACCGCCGAGTTCGGCGTCGTCGGCGAGGCCGACGGGGCTTGAACGACCGGGCCTCGATGGCAAGCCCCACGCCTCGCTCGTCCAGGCGACGAAGTCGGCCGCCATGTCGGAGTCGGTGCGTGCTTCCAGCTTGCCGCTGCGGCACGCGTGGCGGAACACCTCGTAGTCCTGCTCGACCTGGTCCGCGTACGCGCGCGAGTAGACGCGCGCCCGGTGTGGCTATTGGGCATGGCGCATGCTTCGCTGCAAGAGCCGAGTCATCCCAGGGAGAGCGAATCATGCGGCAGGTTTCGGCAAACATGCTGATCGCGCTGTCGGCCGTTGCGTTGCTGGCGGGCGCATCCGGCTGCAAGCGGACGGCCGAGAATGGCGGTATCTCGACGGGCCAGGCGAGCAGCGGTGTCATGAGCAATTCGGCGAGCCCGCGCGGCACACCGGGCGATAGCGACGCGGCAAATCGTGCGAACGCCGAGGCGGGCGCGGCGGCGAGCGCAGCGCCCGCCGCGAGCGACGCCGCGTCGGTCCACAGCACGCCGGCGAGCACGGCGTCCGCGACGCAGTAAGCGTCGGTTAGGCGCGGCGGCGCATTGGTCGCCGTTCCATGCGCGCAGGCTTGCTCTCGGTCCCGCGCATGGCGACGCCGCGCGCAGCGTGTGATATGGAACGCCGGCCCGCTTCAATGCTATGCCGTGGGCTCCTCGTGCCGCACATTGACCATCCACGGCACGCCGAAGCGGTCGATTAACGTGCCGAAGCCGCTGGTCCAGAAGGTCTGCTGGAATGGCATCGTGATCTGTCCGCCGTCCGCCAGCGCGTTGAAGTATTTTTCGCCGGACGCCTGGTCGTCGGCGGTGACCGACAGGCTGAAGCCCGCATGCACGGCATTGCCGCCGCGGCAATCGCCATCCGACAGCAGCACGTGCGTGTTACCGATGACGAGCGTCGCGTGCAGGATCTTGTCGGCGTGTTCGGGCGCCACCGGGCGAGCGGGATCGGGCGGCGCGTCTTTCGCGCGCAGCTTCAGCAACTCCTGCGCGCCGAGCGCCGAACGATAGAACTCAATGGCTTGCTCACAACGGCCATTGAAGAACAGATAGGGCTGGATTTCCATGCTGATTTCCTGAGACGGGCGAGGGTCGGGCGGACGATTCTATCAGCGTGATCTCGCGGATGGACGGCTGTCGAACCTGGGATGCATCGATCGGCCCCACGATGAAGCCACACACCTGATGCTCTACAGCGTATCCGCGCATCAGGCCTTCCCGGCATGACTCCCGCCATTGGCCGGATAAGCCTCCTGCAACGCGATCGAGCCTGTCTCCAGCAGCGATTTGAGGTTGGACATGATCTTCGGCCAGCCACCGGACACCGCCTCGATGAATTTCGATGGATCGCGCTCGATCGTATGCGTGAGCGTCAACTTGACCGCCGTTCCGCTCGGTTCGAGCGCCATCGTGCAGCGCGAATCGCCTTCGGCCTGCAACTCGGGACGAATCTGGTGCTGCCAGCGGATCACCAGACGCCGCGGCGGATCGGCCTCGACGATCTCGCCCGCGTCGAAGATCTGGCCGCCGCTCGACACGAGTTTCCACGACGAGCCCGCTGTCCATTCGCTTTCGCAGTGCATGCCGAACCAGTACTGCTTGATGAACTCCGCGTCGGTGAGCGCCGACCACAACTGTTCCGGCGTAGTGCGGATATAGGTCACATAGACGAACGTCGATCTAGTCATTGCCTTTCTCCAGGCGTCGTTTCAGGGTCGAGAGCGCCTTCAGGCGCGGCTTTTCGAACTTGGCAATCCAGCGCTCGTAGATCTGCTGCAGCGGCACCGGATTGAGGAAGTGCAACTTTTCGCGCCCGCTGCGTACGGTAACGACGAGGTTAGCCGCTTCCAGCAGGCCCAGATGCTGGGTCACGCCTTGCCGCGTCATGTCGAGGTGGTCGCACAGGTCGTTCAGAGTCTGGCCGTCGTGCGCGTGCAGCACATCCAGCAGCTTGCGCCGGCTCGGATCGGCGAGGGCTTTGAATAGCAGGTCGGTGTCGTCGGGGCGCTCGGCCATGAACGGCTACAGGCAAGTAATTTGTTGCATTTACTATAGGCAAGAAATTGCTTGCATGTCAAGGCGACGTGAGGGACATGCCGCAGGTTCGACACAAGCGCCGACTATCGTTTAGGAGGCGCTCAAGTACGTTTCGGCATGTTGCCGCCATGCAAAGGACCGAACAGCCGCGCACAGAGCATGCCCATCGCCAGGATACCGAGGCCGAATGGCACGGCATCACCCGTTGCCTCGACCCGAAAGTCGCCAACACGAAAAACCAGAAGATAGCCGACGACCATATTGAAGAAGCCCCACAGTACATTGACGGTCGATGACGACAGCCCTTTTCCGGACGGCTTCGCGAACGGGCTCTGAAACGGCTCGCCCATCACACCGCTGACGAAATGCGGCACGGCATTCGCGAACAGGACACCGCCGAAAAAATAAGAGACGACATGCGGCCAATCCATTTCAGTTGCTCCTTGAATCGAGTAAATCGATGAGGTAGCGGGCTGTGCCCGTTTCGACGCCGGTTCGGATGAAGTACCTGCAAACGTTCAGGAGTCAGCGAGCCGCTGCAGCAGTTCCACCGCGGCGGCGAGCGTGGCCTGTTCTCGCGGCGATAGCTGCGCTTGCAAGGCACCGATCAGCCAGTCCTCTTTGGCCGCCCGACTTGCCTTGAGCGTTCGTCTGAACGTGGGGGTGAGATGGATAAGAGTTTTGCGTCCGTCGGTTGGATCCGCTTCGCCTTTGACGACGCCCAGCGTCTCCAGACCGGCAACGGTAATGCGCATGGACTGGGGCTTTACGCGCTGCGCTCGCGCTAGCGCGGAAACTGTGGCTGGGCCGTCGCGCTCCAGATGAAACAGCACCGACTTCTGCGCCGACGTAAAGTCGCTCGATTGCGAATGTTCTCGCGCGCGGCGAACCAGTTTGCTCACGGCAATGCGCAGTTCGCCCGCAAGGGCGGCTAGATCGGTAGATTGGGAAGACGGTGATTGTCGTGACATGCCGAAAACATAGCATATGTACAGTTTAACTGTACATATAAACTGAATATATTTTCGCCGTCGAGTCCGCACGAACCCAGCATAAACAAGCGCCTGTGAGATACTTCCTCATTCACGCATAATCCCCGAGTCCACCGCGTCTCAACCGGCCCAGGCATGCAAGTCCATCCCCTCCGACTCGCGCCCGGCGACGACCTTCGCGTCGCCGTCGAAGACGCGTTTCGTCAACGCGACCTGCAAGCGGCCTTCGTCGTCCAGGGCATCGGCAGCCTCCACGTTGCGGCATTGAGGTTCGCTGGCGCGCAAGCGCCGACGGAAATTCGCGGCGACCTCGAAATATTGACCCTCGCAGGCTCCGTCTCGCCCGATGGCGCTCATCTGCACATGTCGATCGCGGATGCGCGCGGGCAGGTATTCGGCGGTCATGTGGCGCGCGGCTGCACGGTACGCACGACCGTCGAGTTGTTGCTCGTGTCGGTTCCGGGCTATTCGTTCGCGCGGGAGGCTGATCCGCAGACGGGTTTTATGGAACTCGTGATTCGCGGCGGCGGCGCTCCGCAGTCCGGCTCCGCCTGATCACGCAAAGGCGCTATCGCTTCGCGCGCCGGTAGTCGCTGAACGCCCCGCCAACATCCGCCCGCCGACCCCCACCAACAGCACACCCGCTGCCGTATCCAGCCCGGCCTTGCGCCGAACCGACGGATGCGAGGCGAGCAACGCCATCGCGCAGTACCACGCGCACGAAATGCCGATCGACAGCGCCACGACCGCGATATCGAGCCACAACGGCGCATGCGCGGGCACCATCAACGCAAAGATGCTGCCGTAGAACGCGATCGACTTCGGGTTCGTCATGCTGACGAAATAGCCTTTCTTCGTCGCAGCCCAGCCGGACGCGGTGCTGCCGACGTCCGCGGACAACGGCCGCCGCGCGGTCACGATCATCTTGATGCCGAGCCAGATCGACGATCAGAAAGTTGGGTCCCGGGCTCGCGACGCTTAGCAACAGGACGCCCGCAAGCGCAAGCAGGAACTTGACGGAATGCAAGATGAATCCTCCGTGGCGGGCCGAGGTGTTAAGGTCTTTTTAGGGTTGGGGTGATCCATTCGACGCGCATGCGCTGTGAACCTGATTCGATTCCGCGCATGATTTTTCGCGAGTCGGCAAGCATAAAAAACGGCACGGGCTATCGCAGCCCGTGCCGTTTCGCCGGTCGGTAGTCGAATACCACCAGGCGTCATCCCAGTGAATGAATCAAGGTCTGATCCGTCACCTGCACCGGCCTGACCTTGATCGATTGACTATAAAGCGGCGGCAGCGTCGTCAGCAGCTTGCTGCATAGCCGCGCGTGACTTCGAGAAAGGCGCGCCGAATTTTCGACAGCCCCTCGACGCGCGGCAGACACAGAGCAGCAGATAGCCGCGGTTGTCGAGCATCGCGACCGCGTGCCCCGTGCCGCCGTTCTTCAGGTCTTCGGCCACCGCTTCCTTCAGAAATGGCGCGAGCCCCGTTATCATCGACCAGCGCGCCGCCAACGCTGAACGAGCCGGCGCAGTTCGCCGTCATCGCCTGGAGCGCGGCCTGTGTCATCGCGGATTGCGTCGATGTAACTTTTTCAGCCATGTTGATTCATCTCTGTGGCGCGGATTGAATACCGACTGCAAAGAGAATGAGCGGAACCGGCGGTCGGATGCGCACCCATCTGGGTGGTTGGCGCCGGCATGAAAGCCGAGTGAGGGAGCAGGCGTGACGGTAGATTCTGTTACTTCGAACGCGAGAGGGAAACCCGCTCGGATTGATAGCTTGCGTGGTGCGAGCAGCGGCCGCCGCGCGGCGGCGCCGCCGTCCGTGCCGCTCGCGCCATGCCGGTCGCCGCGATCGCCGCGCCCGCACGCGGCATGACGCGCGCGTTCGCCTAGTGCGCGGCCGGCTCCTGCGTGATGGAATCCACGCGGTCGGGATAGAACGCAAGGTGCTCGCGGATCGGCGCGACAGCGTCGTATGGGTGCTCGTAGGTCCACACCGCGTTGGTGCCGCGCTCGCCGGCCGAAGGAATCGAGAAGTATGCGCATTCGCCCTTGTACGGACAATAAGTGGCGTGCGCCGTGCGTTCGAGCCGGGTCATGTCGACGTCCTTGCGCGGGATGTACAGCACGGCCAGATAGCGGGCTTCGAGCAGCGTCAATGCGTCGTGCGTATCGGCAATCACGTGACCGCCTGCCATGACGATCACGCGCGCGTGGTGGTGCTCGATCATGATTGGATGATCCGGGCCGGGGATCTTGACGGGTTTGTCGTTCGGGACCGAATGAGTGGACATAACGAGGCTCCCTGCGAAAGTGGGGCTGCGAGGTTCGTGCGTCGACGGCGATGTTCGTCGCCGAACGCCACGCAAGCGACTGAAGATCGCCCGTATTGCCGTACTACTTCCTTTCAGGTATTTCTATCACATACTAACGCAGACCTTCCAGGTGCTGTGAGCGGCGCAATGCCCGTCGGAATTGCATCAGTTGCGTGCGCGTGCTTTTGTGCAACGGGATGGCGACTTCGCGGAAGACGAACACGATCAGCCGACTGACAGGAGCGCGTCATGCTCGTTGGATATGCCGTGTATGACCCTGCAAGTGAGCCTGCAATCTCGTCGACAAATGGCGAGGTTGTTTGACTATGCCGGCGCTTCGGAAGTGTTGGTCACTTCGCGCATTTGGGGCGTGTGCCGCTCTAACCTTGAACCTGTTGTCCTGCCCTTCGCACGCACAGGTCGCGCCGAGGCAATTGTCGAGCAATACCGTGATTGGCGGCAATGTAAAGCAGCACGCAGACGCTGTGCTCGCGATCATGACTTACACGACAGTCCCGGACGTGACGACCAGTAACCTGTCGGTCAACAACGGCCTGACGGGTAATCCCGGCTTCGGGCAGACGCAATTTGGCGGCGGCTTCACCCTCAGCAGGTCGTTTCCGTTGTACATGGAGGGCACGCTCGCCTACAGCCGCTACGATCCGATCTTCATTGCCACGGATGGCGCCCAGCAGCGTGCGGTGCCGACGAAGTGGAACACCTTCAGTGGCACGGTCGGCCTGGGGTGGGATTTCCGCATCACGGACGAACTGGTGTTCCGTCCGATCTTGAACGGCACGATTGGGCGTGTCTCGAGTGACCTGAAGGTGGGGCAGACCCTCTTCAATCATGTCACCGACAGCAACCTGCAGTTCCTCGAAAACGGCTCGCTGAACGCCTACGGCTATGGCGGCTCCCTGATGCTCGACTACGAACACTACCGCGAAAACTACGAAATCGACGCCGAATTGCGGGCAACCGATATTTACCTGCGCAGCTTCGGCGGTTCGTCGGAGGCCGTTCAGGGCTCGGCCATGGCGCAGCAGGTGAGCCTATGGACGCGCTGGCGCGCGCCCACCGGCTGGCACGCGCTGGACCGGCCGGTCCGCTACGTGCTGGAAGCCGCTTACTCGCATTATTTCGGCGATAGTGCCGGCGTGCTGGGTTTCAACGACCTCACGTCGCTGGGAGTCGGCCTCGAACTCGACAGCAGCAGGTATCCCGTCATCGTCACCCGTACGCGGGCGATGGTGCGCTATGTGTTCGGTCGCAACGTGCACGGGGTGTCGTTCGGATTCGCGATGAGTTTCTAGCCAGGCCAGCTTGCCGGTCCAGCAACGAGGCTCGAACCCATGCGCGCGATCCAATGTTTCTGGTTCTCGCGCGGCCATGCGGTATAGCGCTTGCTCGGCCCAGACATGAATCGATCAAGGGAGCCGTGATGAACGACGAACCGAAACAGCCCGATGCCGGCAGGCAATCTGCCGGGCACGTTGTAGCAGAACCAGGCCCTGAACGAAGGGCCAAAACGAAGGACCTCGTGCCATGCGTACACTCGGACACAGCCGGTCGACGAAGCGGATCGACAGCGAGCCGGACATGCGCCTGCAGAAGATAGAGATTGCCGACTTCCTCGTAAGCTGGACCGTCGTCCGGGATTCGGAAGGCGCTTTCCAGTGGGTCGTGGTCGTGACGGAGCGTGGCGGTGAGCATCACACGATCTTCGAGCGACGCGGGACGTGCGGCCACGTGTCATGGGGCGACGCGCTCGACATCGCGGCCGAAACTGCGCGCCGCGTCGCGGCCGGGCTCGTCGAGCCGGGTGAACCGGCGAAGACGAAACAGCGGCGCGGGCGCACGCCGGGTGCATCGCGCCCGAATCGTTGATGCGCGATCGCGGGCAGCGCCCCGTGGGGTCAGTAGAATGTGCTAGTTCCATTGACGCCGCGTCTGTGCCGCGCGCCGCGACCTCGGCAGCCAATGCCGCAACGCGAGCAATACAGTCGATCCCAGCAGCAGCGTGGCGATCGGAAACGTGCCCGCGGCATTCACCGCAATGTCCATCGGGCGCTCTCCGAGCAACTGCATCCGGCGGCGCGTCATCGCGGCGCCGAGCGACTGCAGTTCGTTCTTCAGCACGCGCTCGGCGTCGGGCAGCAGGATGGTTTCCTCGTCGGCGACATGATGAGCGACTTCGCGGATCAGTTGATAAAAGAGCCCGTCGTAGGCGGCGTTTTCGGGGCCCATCCCGCGCAGCTTCGCGATCGTTGCGCGCATCTCGTCGTGCTCGGGACGGCTTTTTCTCAGTGCCTCGTCGTTGCCGAGCGCGCGGCCGAGCGCCGGGTAGAAAATTTCCTCCTCGAGCTGCGCGTGGATATCGAGCGCGTCGCACACGCCGTTGACGATCGCGCGTTTGCGCCACCACGGCGTGGACGCGTGGTATCGGTGCGAAGCGGCGAGCACGTGCATATGGTCGAGGCGGATCATCGACGTAATCGACGGCGACAGCGATGAGGCGTCATTGGACATGGCGTTTCTCCAGGGAAAGGGTGCCGGCGGATACCGCATGCGCCATTCCCGCTGCCCAGCAATCGATCAACGCGGTGTCGGCTGCCGCAAGCGGAGTGGGTTGCTGCTCGTGAGGGCGCTCAACGCGGAGTCCGCGGCATCCGCCGCACGGGCGAACAGGTCGTCGACGATTCGCCGCGCCGCGCTATATCCGCCCATCAACGCATCGGCCTCGGTGTCGAACGGCCGGCTGCCTCCAATGTCGACGCGCAGCGGCGAGAACGTTGCGACCGCAGCGCCCGCCTGATAGATGTGAACCACCGCCGCGTAGCGTGTGCGTACCGCCGCGCGCCCGGCGGGGCGCAACGTGAAATCCGCCTCGACGGTCACCTCGATCGTGAACCCGTGGTATTCGTAGGTCCGCATCATCATCATGTCCTTCGTCGCGTGAGTGTGTGATCGTGCCGGTGCGCGATGATCATGCGCGACGGGCGCGGCGTTAATTGCCGCCCTGCGCGCTCGAGCGGCGCTGGCTCCGTGCTTCGAGCGTAGCGAGCCGCGCTTGCGGCTGCAGTTCGGCGTTGGCCTCGATGCGCGCGCGCCAGTAAGCCAGCGTCGCAATTCCCGTGCCCTGCCAGTCGACGCGGTCGGATTGAACGAGTTGTTCGAGGCGCTGGACAATCCCGCTGATATGCGTCAATTTCCTTGTGACGTCGTTGTGATTACGCGCGGCTTTCACAGGTTCTCTCCCCGTTTTGTTATCTCCAGCTTACTCGTCGTTCACAGTAAGTCATACCGGCTTGATGACATGTCGAAAACGCCGGATTCAGCATGCTCGCATTTGCAAAAAAAAAAGTACATCGCAGTGAGTTGTCGGAGACAGCCGCATTGTGGACAGCCCCGTCCACTCTCGCGCCGCAGTTTGCGGGACCCACATTCGACGAACCGACGCGCCGGATTGCTTCTACGCTCGACTGTTGGTGTGACGTCGTGATGACAGCGTGTGCAAATGAAGTTCGCGCCGTCGTCGGTTAGTCGGTCGACTTCTGATCTGGATCAAAATAGCAAAAGGCGGTGTGGTTATCGCGTCAGCGCTCGGGTACCCTCGTTGGAAATCCCTTTGTGCGTGGCACGATGAACGTGGTGACTATCGCGAGGGAGGGCGAAATGCCTGATGTCGGACAAGGCTCGTGCGCTACCGATGCACGCAAGCGCGGCGCATCCGCGCGTTGCGATGGTGATCGCAACGCGACTCACGCAGCGAAGAATCGGCGCGCGGCAGCGCTGCGCGGAACGCTCGTGATGACATTTGCCGTCGCCATGATGGGTGGATGCGCGACGTCGGCCGAGCGCACCAATGTGCAGCCTTCGGGTCAACAGACGTGCAATGTGGCCGGCAAATTCTGCAACACGTTTTTCGGACCTTGACGGAAATGCTCCCAGCGCGTGTGGGCGCGCACGGCACGTTTCCTGACCGGCCCGCGTTCGTCTGCAATCGGACGACCGATGTTGGACGTGTCGCGGCGCGCGTTTGCTCGGGCGTGTCCGTGGCCTTCAGCTTGTGGACAGCGAGCATCGGTTGGAGGAGCATGGTCGCCTGGATACGCTTGAAGGGGTATGCGCGGTCGGACAATTCCACCCCACCATTTACGCGCACGAGCGAGGCAACCAGTCGTCCTATTGCAGGAGGAAAGAAATGCTCACGCAGAAAACCAAGGACATCGTCAAGGCCACGGCCCCGGTTCTGGCCGCGCACGGCTATACGATCATTCAACGTTTCTGCAGACGGCACTTCGAGGCGCCAACAAGCACGCGAGCCTCGACGTGAAGGCGGAGCACTATCCGATCGTCGGCGAATATTTACCGAAGGACGAACAGCCGGTCGCGAACTTCGAGCCGGGCCAGTACATCGGCATTGCCGTCGATGTGCCCGCGCTCGGCCTGCAGCAGATCCGGCAATACAGCTTGTCCGACGTGCCGAACGGCCATAGCTATCGAATTTCGGTCAAGCGCGAGAGCGGCGAGGCCGGGCGGCCGCCGGGCTATGTGTCGTCGCTGCTGCACGATCACGTCGAGGTGTTCGGACCGGATCTGTTCGCTGAATGACGCATACGGTCGTGCCGCGCGACGGCTGCCCCGGAAGCGACAAGCAGGAATGCAGTCACCGTGACCGGGAGTGCGGCATGAAAGTGCACCATCTGAACTGCATTTCGACTTGCCCGCTGTGCGGCAAGCTGTTCAACGGCCACCCCGATTCGTTGATCCGCCGCGGGCATCTGACCTGCCATTGTCTGCTCGTCGAAAGTCCGGCGGGGCTCGTGCTCGTCGATACCGGTTTCGGTTTGCGCGATGTCGCCGATCCCTATTCGCGCCTCGGCAAATTCTTCCTGAGGCTGCTGAAGCCTGAGTTCCGAAATGAAATGACGGCGATCAGGCAGATCGAGCGGCTCGGTTTCGACCCGGCCGACGTGCGCCACATCGTGATGACGCACCTCGATTCCGACCATGCGGGCGGGCTCGACGACTTTCCGCACGCGACGGTGCACATGCTCGCGAGCGAGCGCCAATACGCGGCGCAGCAGAAGACGTGGCTGGACCGGCAGCGCTTCAGGCCGCAGCAGTGGTCGTATCAGAACATGTGGCGCGTGCATTCGCCGCAGTACACCGAGCGTTGGGAGGGCTTCGCCAAGGTCCATCCGATCGAAGAACTCGCGAGCGAGATCGCGCTCGTGCCGTTGCGAGGCCATACCTATGGTCACGCGGGCGTCGCGGTACACGGTGATGGCGGCTGGTTGCTGCTCGCGGGCGACGCCTATTTCGACAGCGGCGAGCTCGACCCGGTGCGCCCGCATTGCGCACCCGGTTTGCGCTTCTATCAGTGGATGCTCGAAAAGGATCGCGCGGCGCGACTGTACAACCAGCGCCGCCTGCGTGATCTGGCGAAGCGGGCGAGCCCCGCGTTGACGATTTTTTGCAGCCACGACGTCGACGAATTCGAGCGGCTCGCGGGCCGTTCGGTGGCGGTGCCGGCGGAGCAGATGGCGTGATGCTCGCAGGCTTGCGAGCGCGCCCGGTGCTTCGCGGATCGCTCACGTCTTGCGCCTGGCCGAGGCACCGTGCGGGGCGGGGCGCGTTTCCTATACTGCCTTTGTCCTCCGTTCGGACTCCAGGGGACATCGTTCTCAAATGCGCTTGCGGCGACCATGCCGGTTGAAGGCTGGTGGCTCTTTTTTGCGCGAGCGCATTTCATCGATCCGGCCGCCGCAGCAGCGCGGCCGCGAGCAGGCCCGCGCCGAGCGCCACGTAGACGTTCCCGAGCGAGCGGCGCGACAGGTGCGCCTCGAATCCAGGGGTCAGCCTGTTGGGCACCACCTTGTAGTCGACCACATACGCGCTCGCCACGGTCGCGGCCGCGGCCACCGCGGTCGCGCCGGGCCGTCGTGACGGGTCGGGGCCGGCCATCCGGTCAACCAGTTGCTCGAACATCATTGCCCAGAAGATCGCGGCTGCCTGATGGATCGCGAAGCCGGTCACCGTATGCCGGATGCTGAAGCCGCGTTCACGCAGCGCGCGTTGCGGCCACAGGCAGTGGGTGACGGCATTGATCGGCGCGAGCGGGCTGCCCGATGCGTCCGTGGATGCCGCCGCGGCTGTCGCCGCCGACACGCAGCCGGCCAACAGCCCCGATGGGACGGCTCGGCGTAGCGTCGCACGGGTGGCCTGATACCACGGAGAACCGATTTTGTACTCGAGCGTTTTCATGGCAGGGCTCCGGTTCGGGCGCGCAAACGCACGCCCCATGATCGCGGACAGCGGTACGCGCGAGGAGCGGCATGGTGCGTTCCGCGCGGACGATGCGCAGGAATGCCGGCCGAAAATCGTGGCCCCACTGCGATACGCAGTGCGCTTCATCGACGACGACGAGTTCGATGCGTTGCCGAGAACGCGCCCGCAATGACGCTGCGGATGATGCCCCGTTGGCCGGGGCGCAGCCGACTGATCCCGAACACTTCGCGCAACGTCCTGCGCATCGCGTTCAGACGGGCGGACGTGTCGCGCGGGATGGAGGTGTCGGTCATGAAGTTGGCGGTTGGCTTGCGGCACGGCGAGTCAGCCTGCGGATAGCAAACATCGTACCGCGACCGGGCGCCGCAGCGGGAACGCCGGGTGCTGGTACGTCATGACGTGATATTTACGGCCAAACGGGTGGACTCATGAACAAGGAAGACAAGAGCGACGCGTATCCCTACGCGTCGGGCGGATGGGGGTCGGTCAAGGCGGTGGCGACAATCCTGCTGCAGGAAAAAGCACCGCTGAAGGATAGCCAGGTTCTGATGCATCAGAACAAGCCCGACGGTTTCATGTGTGTCAGCTGCTCGTGGGCGAAGCCGGCCGATCCGCATACGTTCGAGTTTTGCGAAAGCGGTGCGAAAGCGACCGCGTGGGATCTGACGGCCAAACGCGTAACGCCCGATTTCTTCGAGGTCCACACGGTCAGCGAGCTCGCCAAATGGCACGACCACGATCTCGAGGAAGCGGGGCGGTTGACCGAGCCGCTGCGCTACGACCCGGCTACCGACCGCTACGTGCCGGTGCCGTGGCAGCAAGCATTCGATGCGATCGGCGCCGAGCTGCGCACGCTGGACCCGGCCAGCGTGGTGTTCTACACGTCGGGCCGCGCTTCACTGGAAACCTCGTACATGCTGCAGCTTTTCGCGCGCATGTACGGCACCAACAATCTGCCCGACAGCTCGAACATGTGCCACGAAAGCACCAGCGTCGGCCTCAAGGAAGCGATTGGCGTGGGCGTCGGTACAGTCTCGCTCGACGACTTCGAGAAGACCGACCTGATGTTCTTCTTCGGCCAGAACGTCGGCACCAATAGCCCGCGCATGCTGCATCAGTTGCAGGACGCGCGCAAACGCGGCGTGCCGATCATCACGTTCAATCCGCTACGCGAGCCGGGGCTGCTGCATTTCGCAAACCCGCAGTCAGCGTTGGAGATGCTAACACCCACCGATACGCAGATCAGCACGCAATACCACCAGGTGAAGACGGGTGGCGATACCGCCGCGATCCTCGGCATCTGCAAGCTCGTCATCGAAGCGGACGATCGCGCGGTGAGCACGGGCGACGCGCGCGTCGTCGACGTCGATTTCATCCGCGAGCATACGAACGGCTATGAGCAATTCGCTCAGTACGCGCGCGACGCGAACTGGGACGACATCGAGCGAGTGAGCGGATTGCCGCGCGACGCGCTCCAGGCAGCCGCCGACGAGTACATGAAGGCGAACGCGGTGATCATCCATTACGGCATGGGTCTCACGCAGCATCGGATGGGCGTGCAGAACGTGCGCATGCTGTGCAATCTGCTGCTGCTGCGCGGCAATATCGGCAAGCCGGGCGCCGGGCCGTCGCCGGTGCGCGGGCATTCGAACGTGCAGGGGCAGCGCACGGTCGGCATTACCGAAAAGCCGGAGCTCGCGCCGCTCGATCAACTGGCCAGCCAGTTTTCGTTCGAGCCGCCGCGCGAGAAAGGCATGAACATCGTCGAGGCCTTCGAGGCGATGCTCGACGGCAAGGTCAACGCGATGATCAACCTCGGCGGCAACCTCGTGCGCTCGGTGCCCGACCGGGTGCGCACCGAACCGGCGTGGGCCGCGCTCGGGTTGACCGTCAACGTGGCGACCAAGCTCAATCGCAGCCACCTGGTGCACGGCCAGCGCTCGTATCTGCTGCCGTGTCTGAGCCGCATCGAGATCGACCGGCAGGCGGGCGGCGCGCAGGCGGTGTCGATGGAAGACAGCACGGCGCACTTTCATGGCTCGCGTGGCATGGCCGAACCGGCCGCGCCGACGATCCGCTCGGAGCCGTTCATCGTCGCGGGCATCGCGAAGGCGACGCTCGGCGAGCGCTCGAGCGTCGACTGGGATGCATGGCGCGACGACTATTCGCGCGTGCGTCTGGAGATGTCGAAGACATGGCCCGAGATGTTCGGTGATTTCGAGGCGCGCATGTGGACACCCGGCGGCGTGATCCGGCCGCTGCCGGCGCGGGAGCGCAAGTGGAAGACCAAAAGCGGCAAGGCCGAATTCATGGTGCCGACTGCGATCGGCGAAGATCCGGACATGCCCGCGCGTGAGCCCGATTCGCTGCGGTTGATGACCTTGCGCAGTGACAGCCAGTTCAACACGACCATCTATGGCCTCGACGACCGCTTCAGAGGCATCAAGGGTTCGCGCATGGTGATTCTGATGAATCGGGCCGACATGGAGAAGCGCGGACTCGCGCACGGCGACCGCATCTGCCTCGAGACGATCGCGGACGACGGCGTCGAGCGGCACGTCGACGGACTGACCGTCGTGCCGTTCGACGTGCCGCAGGGATGCATCGGCGGCTATTACCCGGAATGCAATCCGCTGCTGCCGCTATGGCACTACGCGAAAGAGAGCAAGGTGCCGGGCGCGAAGTCGATTCCGGTGCGCGTACTGGCGGCCACGCGGTGATCAGTGCTTCGTAGATACAAAGAGGCCGGCATCGTTACCGGTGCC
This sequence comes from Paraburkholderia sp. MM6662-R1, assembly GCF_050436245.1. NCBI lineage: Bacteria > Pseudomonadati > Pseudomonadota > Betaproteobacteria > Burkholderiales > Burkholderiaceae > Paraburkholderia > Paraburkholderia sp. MM6662-R1. Next base: position 57,272 of record NZ_JBNDLV010000003.1, read on the forward strand.
GGCCGCTGAATTACACCCGGGCAGCGCGTGAAGGGCATGATAAGCGCGTGCCCATCTCCATCATAGTCGGGCCAGCGGCCCGCAACGCGTGATGTCCGTTACCCGGCATTGAAGGACAGCGCACGACGCCACATAGTGTTCGGATACTGCGACGTCCCCTACGGATTCGGGGACAGCGTTTCTCCAGAAGCGCTCATGGCATTCCATCGCTGCCTCCGGGCTGCGGTTCGATTTGCCGGCAACCCGGCATCGTCCGTTTCATCGCGTCGGCAGCCCCCGCACGCGACACGCAGTCCATGCGCGATGTCCGCGACCTGTGCGCGCGCCTCATCGAATTGCTGAGGAAGGGTTGAGAGCAGTCCATTGCTTAACCAACCACGGTCTCGCGGCCAGCGATCTGCCGGCGTCATGAACGAATCGCCGGCAAACGCCGTCGTGCATCACATGCGCCTACGGTGATGAACAGAATCCGGGTAGCCGCGACAATCGCCGGTCTCCCAGGTATGGCTGCGCGGGTTGCGCAGCCATACGGGGTTATTTCGAAAGCTGGGTCGGGACTTGCGTCGACGCTTGTGTCGGAAGTTGCGGAATCTGCGGAAGCTGTGGAGGTTGCGGAAGCTGCGGCCCACCCTGTGAAAGCTGCTTCGTGGACGGTTGCACGGCGGACGCTGGCTGCTGCGACGGCAATTGCTGCGGCAGATTGCTTTGCGCAAGCACCGATGTGCTGGTAAGGAAGGCGAACAGTACAAGGAAGATCTTTTTCATTTCAATTCTCTACAGTTCAATTCTCTACAGTTGGTTGTCTTGATTTTGATGCGATTAGCAGCCGCGAGCCGTATCAACGCGCGGCCAAGATTGCCTTGTAACGCCAGGACGCTGTTGCGGTACTGAAGTCGACGGGGCTACCCGACGCTACGTTGTCTGACGGGAGGAAAGCCGACGAACTAGTCACCCCGCCGTAGTTGTTGAACGCTTGCCGCTGGGCTTCCACGCGGGCTAACACCGCCTGAAAGTCCATTGCATGTTGTGTATTGGCGTCCGTGTGGTCATGGTAGCTGACCGTTTGACGCTGAACCGGTTGCACAGCCGCTTGCTCCCAGGTTTGGGGACCGCTGCTGCTAGCGAATGCGGCGGTCGAGAAGGACAAGATCGACGCGACAACAGGGACGGGGATGAAGGTCTTCGACTTTGGCATGATCAGACTCAATATCGAGCGTCGGATTCAGGAGACGCGGTGTTTGGGGAACAACGGTCTGGCGAGGCATGAGTGCTGTTTGCCAGTTCGTTGGTGCCAGTCTAGTCATTTACGGTCGGCTTACAAGCATCTACGGGGCAACGGATAGTTGCCGTCGCTGCAAGGTTGTAGCCGATTGCGCTGAAGCAGTGTGTGCTTCTTTAGTGTGTCCGGAGGCAAGGGCGGTGTGGACTGTCTGAATGACACGCAGCAATTCGCTTCGACTGTATCCGCTGGTCGTTATACAAACGAGATCAGCCGTCGAGCATGCGCGCTTCCATCGCCGTTCGTCGACAAGACGCTACGTGGGTATCGGAATACGTCCGCAAACCGTGTATTGAAGATCTCGCAACTCATAATTGCGCGCGTCGAATGGCGGCGCGCTTTGCTTATACTGCGTCCACACGAAACAGGCTTCGTTTTTACGCAGGAATACTTATGGCACACCAACTTACGCTCCACGCCGGTTCATCGAACACGGACGTCATTCACGACATCGTTCAGCACGCGTTGCGCAGCGCTGCTACGGCCTCCACCACGAATGGAGCTATCGATGTGCTTGGTCAGGCGCTACTCGAGGTCGAGCGCCTCGCCGCGCACCCGAGCGTCCTGACGCACTGAGCCCGCTGCGCGTCTGCGAACTGGCCGGGAGTCGGACCGGCAGCGCAGCGCACGGCGTACCGCCGATGGCGGATGCAGTGCGGCTCGATCTTTAAAATCAATATTGACCGATCGCGCGAATGTGATAATATTATCACATAGTGGCCCGTCCGCGAAGTTGCTGTAGGCGAGTCGCCGCAATGCCAGCGCACGCTGAATCAACCGTGGAGATGTCACCCATGACTGCTCAACCAGACCTGAACGATTCGCTGCATCGGCGGCAGGAATGACGCGCCGACGGCGCTTCTTTTTCGCCTTGCTGTGCTCGTTCCCGCTTGTTGCGACGGTCTGCGGTTGTTCCACGACCGTGACGCCCACGCCGCGCGTCATCGCGATTGTCGTTCCCGCGGTGCCAGCACCAGCAATGATGTCGCCGCCCGATCCGATGGTGCGTCCATTGTGGATCGAAGTCACCGGGCAACCCGGTGGCCAATCGCAGACAGGCACCAGCAAACCGGCGACGCCGCAAGACCCGTCGCGCCAGCACGGTGACGACAGGCGTACCCACAGCGCGGCTAGCGGCGCGACGCCGATCTGACGGATGCGCCGCGCGGCGACCCGCATCGCCGGCTCCTGCGGTTAAGACGGACACTTCCGCCGATGCTTCGGCTCAACGACGAAAGCCACTCGATCACTCGCCCAGTGGGGGCGCTTATGACTGTATACCATCGTCAATCTCTGTTTTGGGGCGCCGTTGCGTTAGCGGCCGGCGTGTTGCTATGGAACCTGCGTGCCGTTCTCACGCCGTTTCTGCTCGGTGCGCTCGTCGCATACATTTTGCAGCCGGGCGTGGAGTGGCTGGTACGCCATCGCATTCCGCGCGGCCTTGCGGCGCTGGTGATGATGTCTTTGTTTGCTCTGTCCGTCGCACTCGTCATGCTGCTCATGTGCGTAGTTGTCCAGAAGGAAGGGCCGGAACTCATCAGGCAAATTCCATTTATCGTCGCAAAACTCGATGGATGGCTGAAGCCGCGTCTGGCTTTTCTGGGACTGGATTATTCGCTCGATGTGACGAATATCCGCGAGGTGCTGGCGGCCCGTCTCAAAGCGGACGGGCAGGGCGCGATGCTTGCCGTATGGCAGTACCTGCGCACCAGCAGCAACGTGATGATCAATGTCGTGAGCAATGCGGTGCTGATGCCACTCGTCCTGTTCTATCTGCTCTACGACAGGCACGAGGCGTTCGAGCGCATGGCGAGCTTCGTGCCGCGGCGCTGGCTCGGCAAGACACGGGAATTCGTCGGAGAGATCGATTGCATGATGTCGCAGTACCTGCGCGGGCAACTGCTGGTGATTGCAGTGCTCGCGGTGTTCTACCCGACTGTGCTGACGATTGCAGGGTTGGATCTGGCGGTGCCCGTCGGCCTGTTTAGCGCGCTTGCCGTATTCGTTCCCTACATCGGCTTTGCGACCGGCCTCGCGTTCGCGCTCCTCGCGGCGCTGCTGCAATTCGGTGACTGGTATGGCCTCGCCGTGGTGGTCGCGGTGTATGGCGTCGGCCAGATTCTTGAAAGCTTTGTGCTGACGCCGAGACTGGTTGGCGAGCGCATCGGCCTTCATCCGCTCGCGGTCATCTTTGCGTTGCTGGCGTTTGGGCGGCTGTTCGGATTCTTCGGCGTGCTGCTCGCGTTGCCGGTCAGCGCCATCCTCGCATCGGCATTGCGGGAACTGCGCCAACGCTATCTCGCGAGTGCGCTTTACCAAGGCTGACCGGCATCGCGATCGCCCGATTCGATGTCCGGGCACCTGCCCCGCCTACCCACCAACCCGACACTGCACCGGGCGGCCGCACCTGCGATGGTGCGGAAACGCCGCGCTAGTCGCACTGTCACGGCAAGGTCGGAGCATCGGGAACGGTGGGCAGTGGACGTCGCGCGATCCGCTCGGCCTCTACACGTGTGAGACCGAACGCCTGCAATACAATGGCGGCGGTTCGCTGGGCAAACTTCTCCTCCTTCGAGCGAAGCACCTTTCGCGCACGAACGGTCCGCTTCGACGAGATGGCCAGTTGCAGTTCGGCGGCAATTCCCGCGAGCACCGTGCCAATCACGGTGATAACGGACATGAACCGGTCCGCGATCACAAAACGCCTTTCTGAAATGCCCTTCTCGCTATCGCGCAGCAGGCGCAGGCCGAGACCCCTGCTGAGCAGGCGCGGCGACAAACCTTCGCGAATGAGAAGTTGCCCCCAAACTGGCTCGCGGTAGGCCCGCAGGAGCGTGTGACGGACTGAGACGGCGATCACTTCCGCTGGATCGGACAACCCCGCGGCGAGGCGATCGAGCGTATCCGCAAATTCCTCGAACAGCCATTCGATGAGCGCCGTGAAGATGCCTTCCTTGGATTCGAAGTGGTTATAGAAGGAGCCGAACCCGACGTCGGCTGCCTCGGTGATTTCGTTAATCGTGACGGAGCTCAAACCCTTGGCCGCCACCAGTTTCAGCGCAGCGTCGAGCAGGCGCGCGCGCGTCTCGCGTTTGCGACGGGCACCGCGCGGATAGCTTCGATTGATCGCGTCGCGGGACGCACTTGGCGCCTTGAGAGAGCGTCCGCGGCTCGCGCGCGGTTTGGGGGCTTGTGGCATGTCGGCTCCGTAGTCGTGGTTATTCGAAGTCTGGATTCTAGATTTGTATGTCATAGTTGACAATATACTCAGTAATGGGTCTAATGTCACCCGCGCCGCCGACAACCGGACGTACGAAGGACCCAACGATGCCGACGGAGCGAAAAAATTCCGTTAGCGGTCGATCGCAAGTCCTCGGCCGGAACTGACAGACCAGACAGACCAGCAGATCACCGGGCGGTAGGCATGAACGGGCGCTGCCCCACGTACTGGTTGCGTGGAGGCACATCGAGCTGGCAAGTACCGACATGCACGTCGATAAGTAGGACTAACGTATCAACGAAGCTTGTTTTATGCGTCCGCGCTGATAGCGAACCGTGCTTGCTGGCACTCGGGTTTGCACGGCATCGGGAAACTTTCTTACCAGGGTTATCACCCGTCTTGTGAACATCGTGAAACATTCCGGCCCTATCGCGCAGGCGCCTGCGCGTCGCTTCTTACCTTCCCTCGTCCAATCTCCGCAGTGCGCACGCATGGTGCTTGCGGCTTGCTGCGCGGTCATGCTCGCGGCATGCCACCAGCGCGAAGCCGCCGCTCCAGAGCCAAAGCCCGTGGTCGCCCTGGCCGTCCACGCTGACGGGCGCACGGCAAGTGCGTCGCTGCCGGCTCAGGTGCAGGCGCGCTACTCCACGGCGCTTTCGTTCAGAGTGGGCGGCAAGATCATCGAACGGCGCGTTCGCCTCGGCGACGCCGTCAAGGCGGGACAGGTTGTTGCGCTGCTCGACCCGACCGATCTGCGCAGTAACCTGGCCAACGCGCGAGCGCAGCTCGATGCCGCCCAACACCGGTTCGTCTACGCGAAGCAACAGCTCGATCGCGATCAGGCGCAGGCGCAGGCAAACCTGATTGCACCGGCGCAGCTCGAACAGACGCAGGACGCGTACGCATCCGCTGTTGCGCAGCGCGACTCGGCGCTCGCCCAGATGGCGCTCGCCTCGGACAATCTGCGCTATGCGACGCTGACTGCGGACCACGACGGCGTGATTACCTCGGAGGACGCCGACACGGGCCAGAACGTTCAGGCAACCCAATCGATCTATCACCTCGACTGGACGGGCGACGTAGACATCGTCTGCGACGCGCCCGAGCGCACGCTGAGCTCGCTGACAGTCGGCAGCATGGCGCGCGTAACGCTGCCGGCGCTACCCGGCAAGACCTTCGAGGCCCGCGTGCGCGAGGTGTCGCCTAGCGCTGATCCGCAAAGCCGCACCTGGCGCGTCAAGCTCACCCTGAACGCGCCCAGCCCTGCAGTGCGCCTCGGCATGACGGCCACCGTTGCGTTCGATGTCGTCGGTGACGCGTCGGGCGCACAGCCGTTCACTGTGCCGGTGACGGCGCTCTTTCATCAGGGCGAGAACCCTGCTGTCTGGGTGGTGCGTACCGGCACCGACACACTCGAGCTGCGTCCTGTGACGGTGCAGCGGTACGACGAGCGCACGGTCGCCATCGCATCGGGCCTCCGCGACGGCGACCGCGTCGTGGTGCAGGGCGTACACGCCGTTAGCACGGGCCAGCACGTGCAGGTGGTGGCGCCCCTGCATCGGGAGGATTTCCCGTCATGAACTCCCGTGACCAAGAACCCGTGCGCGAGAGCGCGCCTGTCCCGTCTGCCGGGGCAGACAAATCTGGCGAAGGCAGCTTCAATCTTTCCGCCTGGGCGCTGCGTCATCAGCAGCTCGTGATCTTTCTGATCGGGCTCGCCACGCTTTTCGGCGTGATCGGCTATACGCAACTCGCGCAGTCGGAGGACCCGCCGTTCACCTTCCGGACGATGGTGATCAAGACCTATTGGCCCGGTGCGAGTGCGCGCGAGGTGCAGGAACAGATCACGGACCGGATCGGCCGCCAGCTACAGGCCGCGCCGAACATCGACTACATCAAGAGCTACTCGCGGCCTGGCGAGTCGATGATCTTCTTCGCCATGAAGGACTCCGCGCCCGTCAAGGAAGTGCCGGACACCTGGTATCAGGTGCGCAAGAAGGTCGGCGACATTGCCGCGACGCTGCCGAAGGGCACCGTCGGCCCGTTTTTCAATGACGAATTCGGCGACGTCTACACCAACATCTATGCGCTTGAAGGCGACGGCTTTTCGCCGGCGCAACTGCACGACTACGCTGACAAGCTGCGCACAGTCCTGCTGCGCATACCCGGTGTGGCGAAGGTCGACTATTTTGGCGACCCCGATCAGCACATCTTCGTCGAGATATCGAATGCGCAGCTCACGCGGCTTTCGATCACGCCGCAACAGCTCGCTCAGGCGATCGACGCACAGAATGCCGTGGCGCCCGTCGGCACCATCACGACCGCGGACGACCGCGTGTTCGTGCGGCCGAGCGGCGCGCTCAAGGATGTGCAGGCGCTCTCCGACATGCTGATCACCATCAACAAGCGCACGTTCCGGCTGGGCGACATCGCGAAGATCACACGCGGTTATGACGACCCGCCGGTGACCCAGATGCGCGTCGGCGGCCAGGCGGTGCTCGGCATCGGCGTGACGATGCAAAAGGGCGGCGACGTGATCGACCTCGGCAAGGCGCTCGACGCAAAAGCCGCCGAACTGCAGGCCACGCTGCCGGCGGGTCTGAAACTCGCGGCGGTTTCGAGCATGCCGCACGCGGTCAAGCACTCGGTGGATGAGTTCGTGAGATCGGTTGGCGAAGCGGTGGCGATCGTGCTGGTCGTGAGCCTCGTCTCGCTCGGCTTGCGCACCGGTATGGTCGTCGTGATCACGATTCCGATCGTGCTGGCGGTGACGGCGCTTTGCATGCACATGTTCAATATCGGGCTGGACAAGGTTTCGCTCGGTACGCTCGTGCTCGCGCTGGGCCTGCTCGTCGACGACGCGATCATCGCCGTCGAAATGATGGCGGTGAAGCTGGAGCAAGGCTGGAGCCGGGCGCGCTCGGCAGCGTTCGCGTATACCAGCACGGCATTCCCGATGCTCACAGGCACGCTCGTCACCGTATGCGGCTTCCTGCCGATTGCGCTCGCCAAATCGAGCACGGGCGAATACACGCGTTCGATCTTCGAAGTGTCGGCCATCGCGCTGATCGTTTCGTGGTTCGCGGCCGTCGTGCTGGTGCCGTTGCTGGGTTATCACCTGCTGCCGGAACGCAAGCCTGAACCCGGCGGTGCACACCATGATCCGCATGAAATCGGCAACACCGGCTTCTACCGGCGCCTGTCGGGATGGGTTGCGTGGTGCGTCGAGCGTCGCTGGGTCGTGCTCGGCATCACCGTCGTGCTTTTCGCGATTTCCATGCTGGCCTTCACGCGCGTGCCGCAGCAGTTCTTCCCGAACTCGGAACGGCCGGAACTGCTGGTCGATCTGCGATTGCCGGAAGGCGCCTCGTTCGAGGCGACGCTGCGTGAAGCGAAGCGCCTGGAAAAGGTGCTCGACGGCAAAGCCGGGATCGACCACTTCGTCGACTTCGTCGGCACCGGCGCGCCGCGTTTTTACCTGACGCTCGACCAGCAGCTTCAACAGCCGAATTTCGCGCAGTTCGTGATTACCGCAAAAAGCGTGGAAAACCGCGAGGAACTGATGCGTTGGCTCGACGGCATGCTCGAGAAGGACTTCTCCGGCGTGCGAGCGCGCGTCTCCCGGCTCGAGAATGGTCCGCCGGTCGGCTTCCCGATCAAGTTCCGCGTGAGCGGCGACGATATCGCGACCGTCCGATCGATTGCGCAGACGGTGTCGGACAAGGTCCGCGCCGATCCCCGCACGCGCAACGTCCAGTTCGACTGGGACGAGCCGGCGGAGCGCTCGATCTCGTTCGAGATCGATCAGAACCGCGCGCGCCAGCTTGGCGTCACGTCGGAAGACGTGTCGAACTTCCTCGCGATGACGCTATCGGGCTACACGGTGACGCAGTACCGCGAGCGCGACAAGCTGATCAACGTCGATCTGCGCGCGCCCAAGAGCGAACGTGTCAATCCGGCGCAGCTCACGAGCCTCGCGATTCCGACGCCCCACGGCCCGGTGCCGCTCGGTTCGCTCGGACACGTGCGCAATACGCTCGAGTACGGCGTCGTCTGGCAACGCGACCGTCAGCCGACCATCACGGTGCAGGCGGACGTGCGCGGCGACGCGCAGGGCATCGACGTGACCCACGACATCGAACGTGCGCTCGCGGCGGAAACCGCCAGGCTGCCGGTCGGCTATCGCATTCAGGTGGGCGGCGCGGTCGAAGAAAGCGTGAAGGGCCAGACGTCGATCAATGCCGAAATGCCGTTGATGATCATCGCCGTGCTGCTGTTGCTGATGATCCAGCTCAAGAACTTCGCGCGGACCTTCATCGTCGTGCTGACGGCGCCGCTCGGCCTGATTGGCGTCGTGGCCGCGCTGCTGCTGTTCGGCAAGCCCTTCGGCTTCGTCGCGCTGCTGGGCGTGATTGCCATGTTCGGCATCATCATGCGCAACTCCGTGATTCTGGTCGACCAGATCGATCAGGATATCGCGGCAGGCCAGCCGCGCTTCGACGCGATTATCGGCGCAACGATAAGGCGTTTCAGGCCGATCATGCTGACCGCCGCCGCCGCCGTCCTCGCGCTGATTCCGCTGCTGCGCTCGGGCTTCTTCGGTCCGATGGCGACCGCACTGATGGGCGGTATCACGATCGCCACGGTACTGACCGTGTTCTTCCTGCCCGCGCTGTACGCGGCGTGCTTCAGGGTCCGGCACGACGAGCGCGGAATGCAACCGGTCGTCGCCGAGCATTCGGAGGTTTGATGATGAGCTTCGACTACAAGACATCCGTGATGGCCGTGGCTGTGGCCATCGCACTGACGGCCTGCACGTTCGGCCCGAACGGCGCGCCCCCGGCGATGCCTTCGCCTGCGCACTACGGTGCCGAGGCACAGCCGGCGAAGACCGTCGCAGCGGGCGGCGTGGCGCAGCAGTTCGATATCGGCGCAGTGGGCGTTCCGCAATGGTGGCAGCTTTACCGGTCGGACGCGCTGAGTGCACTGGTCGAGGAAGGCTTGCGCAACAGCCCCACGCTCGGGGCTGCGCAGCGGACGCTCGCAGCCGCGCAGCAGGAACTGCGCGCCCAGGTCGGCGCATCGACGCTGCCTTCAATCGATGCTGCCGCACAGGTCGATCGCGGGCGTACACCGCTTGTGCCCGGCATTGGCCCCAGCGAGGTTCGCTATAACTTTTTTGCCGGACAGGTTCTCGCGTCCTACACCTTTGACCTGTTCGGTGCGACGCGTTCGGCGAACGCGGCCAGCGCCGCTCGCGTAGACGTGCAGGCGTATCAACTGGAGGCGGCGCGGCGCGCGCTCGCGGCAAACATCGTCGGTACGACGATCAGCGTGGCGGCACTCGATCGCCAGATCGCGCTCACCGAACGGCTCGTCGCCGTGGCCAGGACGGTCGCGGACGAGGACCAGCACCGCTACGCACTCGGCTCGGTCTCGCGTGCGCAGGCGCTTGCGTCGACGCAGGATGCGGCTTCGGCTGCGGCGAGTCTTCCTGCGTTACGCCAGCAGCGCGCCACAGCCATCCATGCGCTCGCGGTGCTGATGGGCCGCACGCCGGACAACGCCCCGGCCGTTCCCGATCTCGACAGCCTGACGTTGCCCGAACACGTGCCCGTCGTGGTGCCGTCGGACCTGCTGCGTTCGCGCCCCGACGTTCAGGCAGCCGACGCCGCCGTGAAGGCCGCTGCCGCCGATGTCGGCGCTGCGACCGCGCAGCTCTTTCCGAGCCTGTCGCTGACGGCCTCGATGGGCCGCGGCGGCTTTAGCTGGCCGGCGGTGCTCTCAGGAGCGGGCGGACTCTGGGCCATTGGTGCGAGCCTGTCGCAACCGATCTTCCATGGCGGCGCGCTGTTCGCGCACCGCAAGGCGTCGATCGATGCTTACGATGCGGCGGTGCTGAACTACAAGTCCACCGTTCTGTCGGCGTTCCAGAATGTCGCGGATTCGCTTGCCGCGCTGGATAACGACGCACAGACACTCGCGTCGACTGAAGCAGCGGCACAGGCAGCGCAGGCGGGGTTCGACGATACCGCGTCGCGCCGCCGCATGGGTTCGCTGCCGTCAACGGCAGAGCATGCCAGCGAGCAGCGCTTTCTCAACGCACGGATCGGCGCCGTGCGCGCGGCAAGCCAGCGCATGAACGATACCGTCGCACTGTTCCAGGCGATGGGCGAACTGCCGCCGGGCCAGCCGCAAACAGCGTCGTCGCAATGATCGCGTGTCGATGAAGACGGGAAGAGCGACCTGCCGATCAGGCCGCTCTTCCTCGACTGTACCGGCGGGTATCGGAGCAGTCGTTTTCTATCCGAAATAAGAATGCGCCCACGCACGGGAAGGTCAAGCCGGACTTCACGTGCATCGAACGCGCCAGAACTTCAGGTTGTCCAGTTCCCTGTATGGAATATAAGAAACTGATCGCCTGTCACGAGTGCGATCTGCTGTTTCGCAAGCCTCTGCTGCGGGGCGGGCAGACTGCGAGCTGCTCGCGCTGCCGTGCGGGCCTGGAAGGAACGCAGGGAGCGGGCGTGCCGCTCGACCGGATTGGTGCGCTCACCGTTGCAGCTTTGATCACATTCTGTATTGCGCAGGCTTTCCCGGTCATACAACTGCAGACCAACGGTATGACGTCGGAGGCGACGCTATTCGGCGCGGTGCGCTCGTTGTGGACGGGGCACATGCGCATCGTCGCAACGATGGTCTTTTGCTCGGCGATCCTGTTTCCGCTGATCGAACTCCTCGCCCTTCTCTATGTGCTCGTTCCGCTGCGCCTTGGCAAGGTAGTACGTCATTTCAATCGAATGCTTCGCGTCGTGCAGCTCATCCGTCCATGGGGCATGATCGAAGTGTTCATGCTCGGCGTGGTCATCACGATCGTGAAAATGGTCAGCATGGCGCAGGTGATCCCTGGGCCAGGACTGTTTGCATTCGGTGCACTCACGTTGATGTTGGCGTTTCTCGCCACTTTCGACCCGCGCGTGCTCTGGTCGACGCGGGACGAAATAAAGTTTCGACAACCCGCTGAGATCCGCTGGACCAGAGTGAAGCGCAGGTGCGCCCCGCGAGCCCCGACGTTCTTCGGCCTGAAGCCCGCGCCGGCGGCGCATATGACGGCGCGCAGCGCCGGGCTCATAGCCTGTCATACCTGTGGACTGGTGCAGAAGCACATCGCGGCGTCGTCAGAGCAGCGCTGCTCGCGGTGCGAATCGGTGCTGCACACGCGCCATCCCGATAGCGTGACGCGCACGTCGAGTCTGGTTCTTGCCGCCGCGCTCGCCTACATACCCGCGAATCTGTTGCCGATCATGCACGCGTCATCCCTCGGCCACTCGGAGGACGACACGATCCTCGGCGGCGTGGCGTACTTCTGGACTTCAGGCGACTGGCCACTCGCCGTCGTCGTGTTCGTAGCCAGCGTCGTGGTGCCGATGCTCAAACTCGCCATTCTCACGCTGCAAATCGTAGCGGCCCGTCGCAGTCCGGACTGGCAGCCGCTCGAACGCGCGAGGCTGCATCGGCTCGTCGAGTGCGTGGGCCGGTGGTCGATGCTCGATATCTTCGTTGTCGCCCTGACGGTCGCGCTGGTGCATTTCGGTTCGTTTGCGGTTGTCACTGCCGGTCCGGGCGCGCTGGCTTTCGGCGCGGTGGTGATTCTCACCATGCTCGCGTCGCATCAATTCGATCCGCGGCTGATCTGGGACAACGTCCGCTGCGGGCCAGCGCGTGGTTCACGGCGATGAACGAATACCGTGCTAGCGGCGTCCGCACTCCTAAATAACCTCATATTTGCGAACTACTCTCCGAGCGATGCATCTTCCAACGCCACCCAGACCTGACATCAAGCCGCGGAAACGCTGGATTCCCTCCCTCATCTGGTTAGTGCCGCTCATCTGTGCGCTGATCGGTGTGGCGCTGGTAGTCAAATCCGTCACCGACAAGGGACCGACAGTGACGGTCACGTTCAGCAACGCTGAGGGTATGGAGGCGGGCAAAACGAAGGTCAAATACAAGGACGTGGAGATCGGTTCGGTACAGGCGGTCGCGCTGTCAAAGGACCTGCAGCACGTCATCGTCACGATCGAGCTGACCAAACAGGCAGAAAAGTTCGCGAGCCGAGGCACGCGCTTCTGGGTGGTTCGCCCGCGCGTGGGCGCTAATGGCATCTCGGGCCTCGGTACGCTGCTCTCCGGCGCGTATATCGGTGTCGATGTCAGTCGTTCTTCGGAAAGGCAAACCGCGTTTGTCGGGCTCGAAAGTCCTCCGATCGTCACGTCCGGGCAGCCGGGACATCAATACACGCTAAGAGGCGACTCATTGGGGTCCGTCGATATCGGCGCGCCGATTTTCTACCATCGCATCCAGGTGGGCCAGGTGGTCGGCTTCTCGCTGGATCCGCATGGCACCGGCGTCATCGTCAATGTTTTCGTCAATGCGCCGTTTGACCAGTATGTCGGCACCAATACACGGTGGTGGCACGCAAGCGGTGTCGACCTCCGTCTGGATTCGAACGGATTGAAGCTCAATACACAATCTCTGGCGACGGTGGTCGTCGGAGGTTTGGCGTTCCAGTCGCCGCCGGGTCAGGACGCCGGACAACCGGCCGCTGACAAGGCGGCGTTCCCACTCGCATCGGACGAGTCGGACGCGATGCGCGAGCCCGACGGCGCGCCGCTCAATGTCGTGATGCGGTTCAACCAGTCGCTGCGCGGCCTGTCTGTCGGCGCTCCCGTCGACCTTCGAGGCATCGCGCTGGGGCAGGTGACGGACATCGGTATCGAATATAACGAAAAGGAGAAGAGTTTCAGCATGAAGGTATCGATGGCGCTGTATCCCGACCGGCTCAGCCGGCGCTCCAACGAAGCGATACCGGCTCCGAACTCGCAGGGTGGCCATGCGTTGCTGGAAAACCTCGTCATGGAGGGAATGCGCGGTCAGTTGCGAACCGGCAACCTGCTGACAGGCCAGCTATTCGTGGCGCTCGACATGTTTCCGAAAGCGCCTCGGGCGAGCGTCGATGTTCATCGCAATCCTATTGAACTGCCGACTGTGCCTAACACCCTCGACGAACTTCAGGTGCAGATTGCCGATATTGCGAGGAAGCTGAATCAGGTGCCGTTCGACAAGATCGGAGCCAACCTTAACGGCGCACTTGAAAACGCCAACAAGCTGTTCGGGCACATGGACACAGAGATCGTTCCACAAGCCCGCGACACGCTGGCGGCCGCGCAGAAAACCTTCAGTACCGCCGAAACGACGCTCCGGCAGACCGCGCCCCTGCAGTCGGACATCCAGGATGCGATGCAGGAAATGACACGCACCCTGCAATCCCTCAATGCGCTCGCCGATTATCTGGAACGTCATCCCCAGGCGCTCCTGTTCGGCAAGAAAGGAGACCAACGGTGAAACTGATCCAATCCCGCGCGCGGCGCGCGATCGCCCGTATTGCGACCGTCATGGGTCTGGCCGCGCTGAGCGCCTGTGCTTCCCCGCCGGCCCGCTTCTATACCCTCGGCACTGACAGCGAACCGACGCGTGCAAACGTTACGGTCAGTCCGGCCTTCCGGATCGACATGCGCACAGTGAAGGTGCCGGTTTCAGTCGCAAGGAGCCAGTTCGTCGTACAGGTCGATGCGGCGCGCGTCAGGATTCTGGAAGACGAGCGCTGGGCATCGCCGCTTGCAGACGAGATCCGCAATGCGCTGCTCGCGGCCGCGACTCGACAGGCGGGCGGCCCTGACACGTACCAGCCTGGTCACGCCGAGGACGCTCGCACGTATCAGGTCTCCGTCGACGTGCAGCGTTTTGAATCGTGGCCGGGCTCACACGCGCTGCTTGACGTCACCTGGAGTGTACGCAAGTCGAACGACTCACGAACATTGACCTGCCGCAGCATAGTCAGCCAGCCCGTATCGGCCGGCTACGATGCACTCGTCAACGGCCATCGAATCGCAGTGAGAAGGATAGGCACTCAAATTGGCGAAGTGATCCGGGAATTTTCGGCGGCGCCGTTCGAGTCCGCCGTTGCACCGGCGCGCATCCCTGCGAGTACGAGAAGTTCGGCGTTGTTATGCCCGGCTCTAGCAGGCTGAACCGATACAGGAATTGGTGCCTCACGCCGACAAGAAGCGCGAGCTGATTGCTAGCGTCGAGGCTTTAGCAGGTGATTGAGTTTAATCGCTAGCGGCCCGAGCGGGCTTCTCCGCCGGGCCGCACCCGGCTGACTTCAGGCCGATCAGACCGATGGCGCCGGACCTCTTGATTCAATCGGCGTCGACAGTCTCCTCCACGACCGGCAGCGGACGCGCTGCAATCTTCTCCGCCTCCGCGCGCTTGAGTCCGAGTGTCTGCAGCAGCATTGCTGCAGTACGCTCAGGGAAGTTCTCCCCGCTAAAGCCAAGCTCCTTGAGTACGCTTGCCGCGGGCGCGCCCGGTGCGACGAAGTTCAGCTCGGCGGCGATTGCACAGAGGACCGTACCGGCCACCGCAAGAAATCCGATGAACGGGTCGGCGACCACAAAGCGCTTCGCGGCAATGCCATTCACCATGTCGCGCAGCAGCCGCTGGCCCAGTCCGCGGCTCATCGCATGCGTCGGAATAAACCCTTCACGTACCAGGAAACGTCCCCACACGGGGTCTTGCTGCGCACGCAGGACCGTATGACGCACGGAGACAGCGATCACCTCGGCCGGGTCGGAAAGGCCAGCGGCGAGGCGATCCATCATGTTAGCGAAATCCTCGAACACCTCGTCGACAAGCGTCGCGTAAATCGCCTCCTTCGATTCAAAGTGGTTGTAGAACGAGCCAAAGCCGACATCAGCGGCTTCGGTGATTTCATTGATCGCCACGCCCTCCATGCCTTTTTCGGCCATCAGCCTGAGGGCGGCGTCGAGCAGACGGGCACGCGTCTCGCGCTTGCGACGCGCACCGCGCGGCTCGCGTTGTTCGGGAATGGCAACCGGGGCGATTGGCGCCGCACGGGTAGGACGCTTTGTAGTGTTCGGCATGATGGATCCAAGCTTTGGTTATGCCTAAGTATAGATCGTAATGTCTAGGTTGACAAAACGCTCACGAATGACTTTAATGTCATTAAAGGCGACCCGAAGGCCGGCCTTACATACAAGTACAACAGACAACATCTGGAGTGACTGTGGAGACAGCAGCAAAGGACGGCGCCGCGCCGTCGAGCCGGCATGAACAGGTTCGTCCGCCGATTGGCGCATTACCGTCGGTGGTTGACGTCTTACTGGTGGGTTGCGGACCCGTCGGTGCAACGATTGCCAATCTACTGGCGCGCTACGGCGTGCATGTATTGATTGTCGACAAGTCAACCGAGGTTTCCATCGCGCGCCAGGCAATCGAGCTAGATAACGACGCGCTGCGCATCCTTCAGCTTGCGGGCATTGGGGAGCACGATCTCGAGACCAGCACAATTCCATATGTGCGGATGAGAACGCCCATGCTGGGGCAGGTCGGCCAAATCAGTTCGGCGAGCCGCCTGGATGGCTATCCGAAGCCCGTCACGTTGTACCAGCACGAACTCGAGCGGTGCCTGCGGGCCCGGCTCGAGAAATACGACTGTGTGCATATCGCGCCAGGTGTCGAACTGGGGAGCTTCACGGAAGAAGGCGACCATGTGCTCGCGTCGCTGGAGCTTGATCGCGGCCGCTCTCACATCGTCCGGGCGCGCTACGTGGTCGGTGCAGACGGGCCGTATTCGCTGGTTCGGCAGACTATGGGGCCGCACTTCTGGGGTAAGACATTTGCCGAGAAATGGCTCGTTGCCGCTGCGCGGCATCTTTCGCGCCCAGCCGAAGATATCGAGTTCATCTCCGATCACCGTCGGCCAAACCGATACATGGTCGCGCGCAGCGGGCGTGAGCGCTGGAAGTTCATGCTGCAGCCGGACGAGCGCCACGAGAACATGAAAGCCGAGGTCCGCATACGCGAGATTGCCGCTCCATCGGGCAACCCGGAAGACACGATGATCGAGCGCAAGGCGGTGTATCGCTTCCGAACGCGAACCCTTAATGCATTCAGCCGGGGGCGTGTGTTCTTCGCGGGCGACGCCGCGCACATTAGGCCTCCATCCGTCGGCCGAGGGTTGGCCGCGGGACTGCGAGATGCCGCCAATCTGTGCTGGAAGCTTGCATGGGTGGTGCAGGGGCGAGCGGATTCACGCATTCTCGACACTTACGACGAGGAGAGGCGGCCCCACGAGAAGGCGATAACAAAGCTCGCAAGGTTCATGAGAAAGCTCGTCACGCCGCGCAATGGCGGCATTGACTCGTGGGCTCATGGGCTAATGCAATTCTCGCCACCGGTGCTCCCGCTGCATGCGCAGCCCGAGGAATCGCAGATCCAGCCGAAAAAAACAACTAGAAGAGGTGTGTTTGTCAAAGGCCGCTCGCCGACGAAGCTTGTGCGCGGCGCAGTCATTGGGCAGGGGCGGGTACGTGGTTCGGATGGCAAGGCGCGTCCGAGCGACGAGGTGTTCGGGCAGGGCCTGGTGCTGATTGGATTTGGCACAGACGCCCGAGCCTCGCTTGATTCTTCTGAGGCAGCAGCCTTCGCGCGTGCCGGCGGAAGCACTGTGCAGATCGCACACCGTGGAGAGCGGCCGCATCTCGCTCGGCATGACAGCTGGGAGGACCTCGACGGTGTGTTCCTTCCGCGTCTCGTACCGGTTGGTTGGGCCGCCGTGGTGCGGCCCGACAAGACCGTCGTTCACGATGGCCCGGCGACCGATGCGTCGCGGCTCGTGCGCGAGAGTCTTTCCTTGCTCGGTCAGCACTGCTGGGTCATGCAGTGATCGCGAGGCCGCATGCCATCTCGAAACCCCATTCACACCGTGTGATTTCTTATCGCCATGAACCTGACCACTGTACAACCAGCCCGTCACCCCGATCCTACGACGAAAGCGTCGGCATTGGCCTATCTGATATTCGACCGGCCGGATCTCGAGAAAGCCGAGCAATTTCTCAATGACTTCGGGCTCCGAACGGTATCGCGCGGTGAAGCGCTCCTGCTGCTGCGGGGAACGGGTGCTTCACACTTCTGCTATGTCGTCCGGAAGGCCTCGAAATCCCGGTTCGTTGGTTTTGGGCTACAGGTCGACAACAGGGCCGAGCTTGATGCACTTGCAAAACTGCCGGGCGCCTCGGACGTCGAACGCTCGCCCCTGCCCGGCGGCGGCTATACGGTACGGCTGACCGATCCTTCAGGCTTTCGCGTCGACGCGATATGGGGCCAGCAGCCAGCTTCGACGTTGTCTCATCGGCCACCCTTGCCGTTCAACTCCGTGGATGCGACGGTCCGGATCAACGGCACGCAGCGACCGCCCGAAGGCGCGCCGGAAATTATCCGGCTCGGACACGTCGTGCTCGAACTCGTTGACTATCAGGAAACCTGCGCGTGGTATACGCGGCATTTCGGCTTCATCCCCAGCGATGTGCAGGTGCTTCCCGATGGTTCGCCCGCCGTCGCGTTCATGCGGCTCGATCTCGGCGACAAGCCAGCCGATCACCATACGCTCGCGCTTGCACAAGGCTTCGTGCCCACCTACAGCCATAGCGCGTACGAAGTCGTTGACGCCGACGCGATTGGCATGGGCCAACGCATTCTGCGCGACCAAGGTTGGACGCACGCGTGGGGGATCGGCCGACATATCCTGGGCAGCCAGGTGTTCGACTACTGGCAAGACCCATGGGGCGACAAGCACGAGCACTATTGCGACGGCGACCTCTTTACGGCGGACGCGCCGACGGGTGTCCATGCCGTGAGCCGCGAAGCGATGGCCCAATGGGGACCGACGATGCCACGCAGCTTCACGAAGCCCAGGTTCACACCCGCGAGCGTCGTGGCACTTTTCAGAAACCTGCGCCGCAGCCCCGACCTGACGTTGAGCAAGCTGCGCACGTTGGCGAAGCTTTTCGCCTGAACCACCCCACTTTCATAGAATCCGGAGATCGATAAATGGCACTTCACGTTCTGCATTACCTTCATGATGGCCGCGCCCAGTGGGGCGTAGTCGCCAATGGCGCCATCACGCCGATTCATGGCGAATTCAAGTCGACCGCCGAGTTTATTGAAGCCAATCCCGTCGAACGGCTGGCGGTACTGGACGGTTCTCCGATTCCCGAATCGGATGTGCAATGGTTGTCGCCCGTGACCGCCAACCAGCAGTTCATCTGCCAGGGCGCGAATTATCGCCAGCATATGATCGACTCGGGCGTGGACCCGGACGTGAAGAAATTCAACATGATCTTCACGAAGGCGACGAGCTGCATCGTTCCTGCCGACTCGCCCCTCGTGAAGCCCAGGGAGGTGCAGTTCCTCGACTACGAGATCGAACTCGGTCTTGTGCTCAGACGCGACGTCACCTCCCGCGAAACGGTCACCGACGAGAACCTGCATGAGTACATTGCCGGCGCCGTGATCGTCAACGACTACTCCGCGCGTGATATCCAGATTCCGCAGATGCAGTTCTACAAGGGCAAGAGCTACCGCACGTTTGGCCCTGTCGGCCCTTACCTTTGCCTCCTTGAGAAACATGATATTCCGAAGTTGAAGGAGCTCGTGCTGACACTGACGGTCAATGGAACCGTCCGCCAGAACGACACGACTGCGGGTCTCGTCTATGGGCCGGCAGAGACCTTGACGGAGCTTTCCGGCGTGCATGATCTGCGCATCGGTGACCTGCTCGCGACCGGCACGCCATCTGGCTGTGCACTGAGCATTCCATCGCCCGAAAAGCAACGCGCCGCGGCGCAGCTGCCTGAAGCGGAAAAATGGCGTCTTTTCCTGAAGATGCAGGCGGACAGGCCGCAGTACCTGAAGGTGGGGGACGTCGTGGAGGCGCATATCGTCAGCCACGATCGCTCGATCAATCTGGGCGTGCAGCATAACGTCGTTGTGGAAGAGGCAGCATGAAAGGCATCGCAAACGTAGACGAAGTCCTTGCCATCGAAACGCAAGGGCTGCCGGCGGATCTCCCGTCGAGCACCTACGAGATGATCTGCCGGGGCGCGGCGATTAATCCATCGGCACCGGCACTTTCGTTCTTTGCAACGGCCGACGACTATCGGAACGCCGAGTGCTGGACGTATAGTGAACTCGTCCGAGATATCACGCGCACCGCGAACATGTTCTCGCGCCTCGGAGTACAACGCGACTCAGTCGTCGCATATGTTTTGCCCAACCTCCCTGAAACGCACTTCGTGATCTGGGGTGGGGAGGCCGCCGGAATTGTCTGCGCGATCAATCCATTGCTTGAGCAGGAAGCCATCGGCCAACTCCTCAACGCTGCAGGCGCCAGCGTGCTGGTAACGCTGGCGCCGTTTCCCGGAACTGATCTTTGGCAAAAGGTACAAGCGGTGCTGCACAAGGTTTCTTCGCTGAAGGATCTGGTGCTCGTGAATCCGGCCGAACGTGTGACGGGTTCAAAACAGTCCGCGACGCGGATGCTGCAGCGTAACGAGTGTTCAAGGCTGCACGGCGAGGGCGGCGTGCGGGGCGCGGTTCCTGCGCATATCGAGATCCACGACTTCGGCGTTGCCATCGCGCAGGAGTCGGGAACGGCACTTCAAGGCGCGCGGCACATTGGCGCCGACGACGTGTCGTCGTACTTCTGTACGGGCGGGACGACCGGCCTGCCGAAAATTGCGATGCGCCGCCACGGCAATGAGGTGGCGAATGCCTGGAGCACGGGTCAATTCTTCGGCGACAGCGTCGGGCCAGGCAAGACGCTTTTCTGCGGACTGCCACTCTTCCACGTGAATGCCGTCATGGCAACGGGTCTCCTGCCTTTTTCCAAAGGCGCCCAGGTCGTGCTCGGCACGCCACAAGGCTATCGGGGCGATGGCGTTGTCAAACGTTTCTGGGAAATCGTCGAGCATCACCGCATCAATTTCTTCAGCGGTGTCCCGACGCTTTATGCGGCGTTACTCGATATTCCTGTCGGCGAGCACGATGTGAGTTCGCTGGAGTACGGACTGTGCGGTGCGGCTCCCATGCCGGTCGAAGTTTTCCGGACCTTTCAGGAAAGGACGCGCATCCGGATTCTCGAGGGCTATGGCCTGACCGAGGGGACCTGCGTGAGCAGCGTCAATCCGCCGCTGGGGGAGCGCAGGCTGGGCTCAATCGGGCTGCGCATTCCGGGCCAGGCGATGAAAGCCGTCATCGTCGACGCTGACGGGCGATATGTACGGGATTGCGAGATCGATGAGGTCGGCCTGCTGACTATTTCCGGCCCGAACATTTTCCTCGGGTATATCGTGCCCGAGCAGAACAAGGGACTGTGGCTGGACCTCGGCGATGGCAGGTGCTGGCTCAATACCGGCGACCTCGGTCGATGCGATGTCGATGGTTATTTCTGGCTTACTGGTCGAAAAAAGGAAGTGATCATTCGTGGCGGTCACAACATCGATCCGGCAGCGATCGAGGAACCGCTCTATCGCCATCCCGCCGTCAAGATCGCGGCGGCGGTCGGTCGTCCCGATGCACACGCCGGGGAGTTGCCGATTGCCTATGTCCAGCTCAAACCGGGTGCAACCGCGACTGAGGACGAACTCGCCGAGTTCGTGCGACTCGAGATAGGCGAGCGCGCGGCACTGCCTAAACGGATCAGAATCCTGGATGCGATGCCGTTGACAGGCGTGGGCAAGATTTTCAAGCCGGGGCTGAAACAGCGCGAAACGGTAGACGCGTTACAGTCGGCACTCGTGGAGGCTGGCGTCGAAGGAGCAACCGTTAGGATCATTGAAGATACTTCGCGCGGGCTTTCGCTTCACGTCGAACTTCCCGACCCCGCGCTCGAAGCATTGGCGACTTCCGCGCTCGGGCGCTTTCCGTTCGCATTTTCGCTTTCGGTTGCCGCGAGGCCATCGCGGAGCGAGCAATGTTGATGTACCAGCGGCGATAGAGAGTTAAACGCTCGCGTCGGTTTAGAGGAAAGAGGATGAATACTGCTTCAGAAAGGTCCTTGCGTTCGCTTGTTGAAAAATGGCTCGGGCCAATATCGGGGACTGCGGTTCGGATTACCCGGTTCGGTCGTGCGGGCACAAACCAGAGACCCTATGTGCGTATCGAGCTACTGCTGCCGACAGGGCCGGTTGGGTTATTTTTCTTCCGGCACCGCGACGGTGCGTGGTGCGTATTCCCGCCCGAGACTGAACGTTTGGCGATGCGCGCTTACTAGCGTGCAGGGCGATGGAGGCATGCTGTACCAGCAACTATTCCAAAGGCAGAGAACGAATAATTGGACGGATTGAAGTCTCGACACCAGGAGGTACGAAGAATAGAAAGAATGGTAAGGATAACGCGAAAGCGTTTTTCCACATAACGTGTACGAGGCAGTAGCGGTGTTCTAAACATTCGTGCCTGTTTCATGTCATTTAGTAAAACGACCTAATCAGACATAACCGGCGGACCTGATAAGCGGTCGAAGCCTATGAGGAACGACGCAACGACCCCAGACGGAGCGCCGCATCGGTTCCACAGGAAGCACCACGGGTTCACAAAAATGCCCGGGCAACGAGACAGGAGAAGACACGTGAGGAATTACAGACGAATGATCAGCTCTGCCGGCATGGCGGCTTGCCTCTGCTCGGCTGCGCTGACCGACAATGCAAACGCCCAGTCGGCGGGAAGCATTACGCTGTCCACAGGATGGCTTCACATCGCGCCACAGGGCGACGCAACGCCACTCACCGTGGAGAGTATTGGCGGCGAAACGGTGAATCGCCAGCTAGCCGGTAGCGGGGCGCATGCGACGTCAACGAATACGGTGGGAATTACCACCGAGTACTACGTCACGGACAACATTGGCGTCGCTATGCTTCTGGGACTGCCATTGACAGTAAATCTGGTTGGCGATGGGACGCTGGAGAAGTATGGCAACCTCGGCTCGACGAGGCCAATGCCGCCCGCCATCGAACTTCGATACCACCTGTTTTCGGCCGGCTCGAAATTCCGTCCATTCATCGGTTTGGGTGTGAACTATACGTGGTTCACCCAGGTTCGGACAACCAATAGCCAGTTTGTCACTGATAGCGTTGGTCCAGGTGGTTCGGCACACGCAACACTCAGTTCATCGTGGAATCCGGTATTCGAGATCGGGGCAAGTTACGCCATTACAAAACACTGGTCTGTCGGAACCTCTGTGAACTATATGCCGGTGAAGACCAACCTTACGTTAGACGGACACACCGCGACTGGAACGCAGATCGTTTCCAAATCGACGCTCCGGCTCGATCCCCTGAGCGTCTTCCTGAACGTCGCCTACACGTTCTAGCGCGTACGACTCGTTAATGCACCGATCGAGATTTGAATGCCCATCGAAGACATCGACTACGTTATTTTTCGCGCCCCGGGCCTGGCTGCGGTCCGCGACGTCATGCCACCGCTAGCGCACCCCGCTTCCCTTTGGATCGAATAATGAAACGACAGGTCCTCAAGACTATTCTTTTTGCTTTGCCCAAGGTTCTTGACCTGACGGCACGCCGCTTTCCCGCTTATCGTGATCGCCTGAAGGAGCGCGATCTCGTGGCCTGGATCGGACTCGCGGATCAAAGCATCGGTCGCGTCATCAGGTTAAAGAACGGACGTGTTCGGTCCAGCGCCGGCAGGCATCCGCGGCCCGACGTGCGCATGGTCTTCAAGGATGTCGCCACCGCCCTGAAGTTTCTTTCTCCCAATCAGGACCAGGGCGAAATCATCCACGCTGCCAAGAACTTCAAGGTGGTCACCGAGGGCGAGGACGAACTGCTGGTTTGGCTCATGCAGACCCTGAGCATGATGCGGACCGTCGGCCTGCCGATGGGCACGCCTTTGCGCGACGGCACCCGCCGCTTCACCACCTGCACCAACGGCGGGCCTCTGTTCGTCTACGTCAAGGATGGCCGCGTCGTTCGGGTGACGCCCATCGAGCTGGACAGCACGGATGCGCCAAGTTATGTGATCGAGGCGCGCGGCCGCCGTTTCAGCCCGCCACGGCGTGGCCTGGTCGCGCCCCACGCGTTGACGCTCAAGTCGCTGGTCTATTCCGACAAGCGCATCCTTCATCCCATGAAGCGGGTCGACTTCGACCCTGACGGCGAACGCAATCCCCAGAACCGGGGCAAATCCGGCTATGTGCGTATCAGTTGGGACGAGGCCCTGGACATTGTCGCCAGGGAAATCAACCGGCAGAAGCGCGTTCACGGTCCCGGTTCCATCACCTTCCCGATGTCGTCCCATCACCAGTGGGGCAACGTGGGTTACTACCTCAGCGCGCTGACGCGCTTTGCCAACCTGATCGGCTTTACCCGGGTCGCGGCCAATCCGGATAGCTGGGAAGGCTGGTACTGGGGTGCCATGCATCATTTCGGCAACTCGATGCGCGTCGGCGTGCCATCCGGCTATGGTGGCGTCGAGGATTGCCTGAAGGAAGCCGACATGATCGTGTTCTGGTCCTGCGACCCCGAAAGTACCAACGGGGCCTATGCGGGATTCGAGGGGACTCCGCGGCGCCTGTGGGCCAAGGAACTCGGCATTGAGTTCGTTCATATCGACCCGCACTGCAACCCCACCGCGCAGTTGCTGGGCGGGCGCTGGATTCCGGTCCGACCGCAAACCGATGCTGCTCTCGCCACCGCCATCATGTACGTATGGGCCGTGGAGGGCTTGTACGACGAGGATTACATCGCCACCCGCACGACCGGTTTCGACGAGTGGAGGGCCTATCTTCTGGGCGAATCCGACGGCGTTCCCAAGACGCCCGAGTGGCAGGAGGGCGAAACCGGCGTGCCCGCCAAGGACGTCCGTGCGCTTGCGCGCCGATGGGGGAACAGGAAGGTCCATCTCGCGGTCGGGATGACCGGCGCGGGATTCGGCGGCGCGGGCCGCGGTGCGACCGGAGCGCAATGGGCGCGCTGCATGATCATGATGATGGCGATGCAGGGCTGGGGTAAGCCGGGGGTCAATTTCGGCTGCCTTGAAGCCGGGGTGCCCCACGACCTCCATTTCTATTTTCCCGGCTACGCGGACGGCGGCATATCCGGCGACCTGGCGTGGACCGCCAATGCGGTGAACAATTACCAGCGCATGCCGCACATTCTGTCCATGAATCCGGTCAAGCAAATGGTCCCGCGGCAGCAACTGCCCGACGCCATCATCAACGGCCATGCGACGGGCTACCTCTGGGACGGCATGTCCCAGGAAGCCCAGTTCGCGCCGTTCAGCTACCCCATGCCCGGATATTCGCCGATCCACATGATCTACCGCTACGGCGGGTCCGCCTTCAGCACAGTGACGAATTCCGGACGCTGGGCTGAAGCCTACCGGCACCCGAGCATCGAGTTCGTGGTCAACCAGTCGATCTGGATGGAGGGCGAGGCCCAGTTCGCCGACGTCATCCTGCCTGCGTGCACCGCGCTGGAGCGCTGGGACATCGGCGAATGGGCGAATTCCGGCGGCTACGCCCATCATGGGTTTAGCACGGTCAATCATCGCGTGATGACGCTGCAGCACAAGTGCATCGAGCCTTTGGGCGAGTCCCGTTCCGACTACGACATCTTCGCCGCCATCCTGACCCGGCTGGGCCTTGGCGGGGTGTTCACCGAGGGATGCAGCGAACTGGACTGGGTCAAGCGGGTCTTCGACTCGTCGGACCTGCCTGATCACGTTTCGTGGCGCGAGTTCTGCCGCAAGGGCTATTTCGTCGTGCCGCCCGAGAAGCCCGAGTTGCGCCATCCGGTGGACATGCGCTGGTTCGCGGAAGGCCGGCGCAAGGACCTGCAGGAACCCCATCCGCTGCCGTCGCAGTTCGCCGAAAAATTCGGCATGGGCCTGCAGACGCCGAGCGGCAAGCTGGAGTTCGTGCCCGAGTTGCTGAAGCGGCACACTGCGGACAATCCCGAGCGACCACCGCTCAACCGATACATCCCGTCCTGGGAGGGGCTGCGCTCGGACCTGGCCCAGCGTTATCCGCTGCAGTTGATCGCCACTCACAGCCGTTACAGCTTCCATACCCATTGTGATGGCAAAAACTCCTCGGTCAACAGCATCGATGACCATCGCGCGCTGATTGGTGGCCATCGCTTCTGGCTGCTGAGACTTAGTCCGACCGATGCGGCCGTTCGAGGCATTGACCATCGCGATCTCGTCAAGGTGTACAACGACCGCGGCGCGGTGATTTGCGCAGCCGACGTCTCGCCGCTGGTTAGCGCCGGAGTGGTCAAGTCGTATGAGGCGAGCGCCGAATTTCAGCTGGTCGAAATAGACGGCGAGTGCGTCGAGATTGGCGGTTGCATGAACATGCTCACCCCCGACCGGCCTCAAACCGCCGGCACGAGCAGCATGAGCCCAAATTCCTGCCTGGTGCAGGTCGAGAAGTGGCAAGGCACCGAAGCGTTCATGCTCGGTCGCGCCGCGTGAGGAATTTCGAATGAGCAAGTGGAACCTGATTATCAAAGTGGGGCGTTGCGAGAACTGCCAGAACTGCGTGATCGCCGCGCGGGACGAGCATGTCGGCAACGACTTCCCCGGTTATGCCGCGCCCGCCGCCGCCAATGCCGACAGCCCGATCCGGATCCTGCGCCGCGTCCAGGGCGACTCGCATATGGTCGAAACCACGTATCTGCCGGTCATGTGCAACCACTGCGACGAAGCGCCTTGCTTGCGGGTGGGCGGCGACGCCATTCGCAAGCGCGCCGACGGCGTCGTCATCATCGATCCGGACAAGGCTCGAGGCCGCAAGGACATCGTGAAGTCCTGCCCGTACAAAGCGATCGTCTGGAACGATGAGCTGCAACTGCCGCAGACCTGGATTTTCGATGCCCATCTGCTCGACCAGGGCTGGCCGCAGCCGCGTTGTCAGCAATCGTGCCCCACCGACGTCTTCGAGACGGTCAAGCTCGATGACGCTGCGATGGCCGAGAAGGCCCAGCGCGAGGGGCTCAAGGTCTTGCGGCCTAACCTGGGCACGAAACCGCGCGTGTGGTACAGCGACCTCGAGCGCTGGGAAACCTGCTTCATCAGCGGAAGCGTCAGCGCGCGGATGGGAGATGTGGTCGAGTGCGTCACGGATGCGGTCGTAGCCCTTTACCTCGGCAATCAGAAGGTGGCGGAGACTGTCTCTGACTGCTTCGGCGATTTCCGCTTCGGTGGTCTCACCAAGGGAAGCGGTCTTTACAGAGTCGAAATCCGTCATGCCCTCGGCAGCGCCTGGCGCAAATGCGAATTGGGCGAAAGCGTTTACCTTGGGGAGCTCAGCCTCGCACAGTCGACAAACGGTATGGAAGTCGCGTGATCATGGGCACCGCAACGAAGCTGCTTGGCATGAGACGGGCGGACCGCTCACGCTTCGGTATGACGGTTCCGATTTCCTCTCACGTGCCAGATTTCGTCAACTTTATTGACAACAAAATCAGATATGAGTGTAATGTCACATAAACCGCGAGACGGCCTGATCGGGCGTCGACGGATCATTGCGAAACCCGTCATCTGAGAAGCATGCCGATCTGGCGGCACCGCAGATGTCGGCCTGACCGGTACTTTATGCCATGAAGCGGGAACGCCTGACACGGGCACAGCGCAGAGAGCAGACGCGCGAATGCCTGCTTGAGGCGGCGCGGAAGATGTTCGTTAAAAAGGGATTCGCCGCGACAAGCGTGGAGGACATCGCTGAGGCGGCTGGCTATACGCGCGGCGCGTTCTACTCAAACTTCGGCGGCAAGCCGGATCTGCTGATCAGGTTGTTGCGCCGCGACGACGATAGGGCGCGGACGAATCTCCTGGCGATGATGGAGAAGGGCGGCACGCCCGATGAAATGAAGGACCGCGCCATCGCGTACTACAGCCAATCTATTGTTGAACACGATTGCTTTCCACTTTGGGTCGAGGCCCAGTTGCTCGCGTGCCGGGACACCCCGTTTCGGGAGCGCATCAACGCCTTCCGGCAGGAGAAGCTGGAACAGATCAGCGTGTACATCCGCATGCTTTCGGAGCGCAACGGCAGGCCGTTGCCCCTGCAGGCCGAGGCTCTCGCGGTTGGCCTGGTGAGCCTGTGCGAGGGCGTGCAGTTCTTCAGGATGTGCGGTCCGCAAACGGTGAGCGACAAGGTGCTTCAGACAGTGCTTGCCGGATTTTTTTCGTGCGTGTTGTCGCGACAGCCGGAAGAAACAGACTACGACAATCATCGCCCGGACGTACCCATGGGCGCACCGTAGCGACTCATATGACTGAATGGACTGGCACAGCCCAATTCCCGCGGCAGCCCCTTCCGGGTGAACGCGGCATGGCGGCGCCGGGCTGTCGCCAAGGCGACGCAACCGCTCGATAAGTTACCGCGGGCATCAGTCGGAGGCATCGACAGGTGTCACTCCACCCCCGCTCGCCACAACAGCACATTGGCGCACCCCAAGCACCATCGGCTGTCGATCGAGACGACCCGAAAGGCACGGCGTCAAGGCTTGCTGTAGCCGGCTAGACGTACCGCTACCTCCATTTTCAGGCAGCGCGCAGCATTTCAATTCCCGACGTGCAAGAAAGAACCGGATGAGTTCGGGGCCAACCCGCCGTTCGTGTTTTTTGCATCTGTCACTCATATCTGACATGCAAACCATATATGATTGCATTGTCAGTAGTGACGTGAAAGCGTACAATCCACGCGTCGATGAAACGTGCGATCCGAAAGTCGTTATGACTGACGGCGCGCGGGTCGTCAACGCTACTCGTGATGGGCGCGGAGGTCTCGATACGTGGGTGAATCAGTGAAGGATATAGTCTCCGGACAGGCGCTCGGGTTGCGCCAGATGTTCGCCAAAAGTGCTACGCGTGTGGTCGCTGTCACAGGCGGCTCGAAAGCAGTCGGCCGTACGGCTGCCGTTGTCAACCTCGCGATGGCGCTGACCAGACAGGGTATGGACGTGCTGGTGGTGGACGAATGTCCTGGCGCGCGGTCGGCGAGCACAATGCTTCAAGACATTCACGCCGCAGGCGTGTTCGCTCCCGCGATCCATCGCAACTTGCCGCGCGTGCTGGCCGTTGACCGTGGTCGACGTCAGTTCCACTCGACTGGCACCGGCCATACGGATCACGAAAACTTCGCTGGCCTGCAGTACGACGCGGTGCTCACGAGCCCGCCCGACATCGTGCTGATTGATGCCGCGCTTGCTGGCAACGGCGCGTTTTCACCACTTGCGTTGCAAGCCCACCACGTCATCGTCGTCATGCACCTGTCGGCCGCTGCAGTAGCAGACACTTACGTTTGCATGAAGCGCCTGCGTCTCGCACAGGGCATCGAGGAATTCCGCATCATTGTGAATCTGTTCGATGGTGAAGCGGACACTCACGCGCTGCTGGAAAGTCTCGGAGCCATTGCGCGCGATTATCTGGCTGTCTCGGTTCTCAAGGCAGGCTGCATCTCGATCGATCCGTGTATCGCGCAAGCGGCAGAGCTTTCGCGCTGTGTCGTCGATGCATTTCCTGGGTCCCCGGCGGCGAGCGATTTTGCACGCGTTGCTGCCGATATGCAGTCCTGGTCGAGGCGGCCCGCAGCGTCCCGGCTGCTACCTGCGACAACGCACATGGCGGCACGGGGGCAGCGCACGCATAGGACTTTGGGCCCGGCAGCAGCATACCGGTAAAGCCTCGAAGAACGATCTCTCCGACCCAGGGGACTTGCCGACGCAATCGGACCGGTAATTTTCGACGCAAGAGAGCAGCTATGGTGGGCAGCGCTCACGCGAAGCGCAAGCGTTCGAGCTTGCACAGAGGGAGCCAGGTGATGAATCGCGCTGTTGATCCGTGGAGTATGACCGTCACAAGGCTTGGCGATTGGAAACTTAACGAACGAGCCACTGCGCACGGATCTGCCTTGAACGGTTCCTCTGTTCGACAGTCGATCGCTTCGACCGGTAAGCCAATCATACGGGTACTCGACCAACCGACCGCGCAAACACTGATCGTTTCATGGTGCGATGCGCGCTCCGGACACTATGGATACCAGACATGGTGCGGAGGCGCCGCGCGGGTGCCAGGCATCTGTGCGCTGACCGGTCGGCTAATCGAAGTCGGAGATGCCATCTACAGGCCGCGCCTCACTGGGCCCACACCGGCTAATGCTCACGCAATGATCTGTGCGAGAAGCGTTAGCCTGATAGAACAGCCGATCTGATGCGATTCGGTTCTCTGGTGTCTTTACGGCAGAATGCTCAGCGCTTTCATGTGCGGCAGTGACACCAGGCGCATCCACGCGCGCGAGGCGTGACCGGACAGTACCCCTGGTCGCGGTTGCACGGCATTGGACTATGTTCCACAGCGTGCGGTGCGGTACAGGTCCACGAACAGGACTGATATCCAAAGGATATCTACACAAGTCGTCAGATAGCAGATGGGACGTTAACCATGGAATACATTGAAAGCTTGCGCCTGTTCCGGAGTATCGTCGAAGTCAAACACTTCAGACGTGCCGGGGAAATGATGGATCTCTCGCCATCGGTCGTTTCGCGGGCGATCGCATCGCTGGAAGAGCGCCTGGGCACGCGACTCTTCCATCGCTCGACCCGACAGTTTTCGCTGACGGAAGCCGCGGAGCGTTTTTACGATGGATGTTGTCGCATCCTGGATGACCTCGATTGCCTGGAAGCCAGTGCGGCGGGCCACGGTCGAGTGCCGGCGGGCATGCTGCGACTGGTCGCACATACGACCACCGCATTGACGTGGCTCGCACCGCTGATTGCGTCCTTTAAACGCAAGCATCCGAACGTCACCCTGGATATCACATTGACCGAGCGGCCCGTGGACCTGACGGCCGACGGTTACGATCTGGGTATCGTCCTGCCTTTCATGCTGGCGACGGATCTGGCTGTGACGCGGCTGCTCCAGCGGTTGCCGCTGGTCGTTGTCACAACGGAAGCTTATCTGGGCAGGCGTCCTCGGCCCCGGCATCCGGCTGAGCTGGCCGACCATGTGTTCGTCACGGTCCCTCCTTCGATGCACAAACCCTGCGTCACCTTTCGAATGGAACAGGAAAACATCGCGGTCCCGATCAGCTACGAAATTGCGTCGAACAATCCCATATTCAATCGCGACATCGTACTCGAAGGATTCGGTGTTGGTCTGCTTCCACTCGCCCTTGTTGAGCAGGACATAAAGGCCGGACGGCTCGTTCGTCTGCTGGAAGACTTCGAGATCGCCGATACTGCGGCCGAGGTCCGCCTGGCATACATCGGACGCGCACTGTTGCCCGCGAAAGTCAGGGCGTTTATCGACCATACCGCGGAGTTCTTCGAACAGGGCATGGGACCGTCCGCTGCTGGTTAGGTGGCGCACGCGGGTGAAGTCCGCGGCTTGCGACGCAGCACACACGCGGCGCGCACGAGCTCATCCGAGACGTTGGCGCGCTGCGCGATCGCGGCGAGCTTCTCATCGAGCACGCCGGCGAACGCGAGCAGGTCATCGCGCTGGTTCTGCAGCGCGATGCGCACCGGGCGGATGCGGCGCGCATCCAGCGCTTCGCGCACGCCCAATTCCTCGACGATGCAAGCTTCTCTGCAACCAGGCAACGGAATGAGCAGTTGTGCCGGGTTAAGTCGCTTCGCTTAAGGAGATTCATGAGATGGACCAGGTTACCCAACTGACACGCAATCACGAGATCGCATTGAAAATCCTGCGGCTGTTGCACAATCGCCTGGAAGAGGCCCGGCAACGGTTCGGGCAGAGGACGAGCGACGCAATCAAGGGGGGCGACGGTACGTCCGCTCTCACTATTCCCAACCTGGCGCAGTTCACACCATGGGGTGCCTGGCACTATACGGCCGATTTCGCGCAGCGCTCCGTCCTGTTCTGGGATGCCTTGCGTCAACGCGGCAACGAGTTCATCGAGCGCCACAAGGCCGGGATCAAGCCGGCGTTGCATTTCGACTATGACACAGTGCTCGACGCGAGGCACTTTGAGCGGCCCGTCAACTACGCTCTGCTGTCGATACGGCCGCCGGAGGGTGTCGTGGTCGACGTGAAGAAGCGCCCGTATCTGATCATCGATCCGCGCGCCGGGCACGGTCCCGGCATCGGGGGCTTCAAGGACGATTCGCAGGTCGGCGTTGCCCTGCGCGCCGGTCATCCCGTCTACTTCGTCGTGTTCTCCCAGGAGCCAGAGCCCGGCCAGACCCTGCTCGACGTGTGCGCGGCCGAGCAGCAGTTCGTACGGAAGGTGCGCGAACTGCATTCAGACAGCCCAAAGCCCGCGATCGTCGGAAATTGCCAGGGCGGCTGGGCCGCGATGATGCTTGCCAGTTCGTCGCCGGAAGACACCGGTCCCATCCTGGTCAACGGCGCGCCCATGTCTTACTGGAGCGGGGCGTGGAGCGAGAGCGAGGTGCCCAATCCAATGCGTTATGCCGGAGGCATTCTGGGCGGCACGTGGCTCTCGTCCCTGGCGGCCGATCTTGGCAACGGCAAGTTCGACGGCGCGCATCTCGTGAACAACTTCGAGTATTTGAACCCCGCCAACACGTTCTGGGACAAGTACTACAACGTGTTCGCCAACATCGATACGGAACCGGCGCGCTTTATCGAGTTCGAGCGGTGGTGGGGCAGCTACTACCTGATGAACCGGGAAGAGATCGAGTGGATCACCCGTAACCTCTTCATCGGCAACAAGCTGTGGTCCGGCGAAGTGTCCGGCCCGTCGGGCAAATCCTTCGATCTGCGCGCCATCCGCTCGCCCATCATCCTATTCGCATCGATGGGCGACAACATCACGCCGCCGCAACAGGCGTTCAACTGGGTCGCTGACATATACAGCAGCACCGAGGAGATCAAGGCGCGCGGCCAGGTCATCGTCGCCCTGATGCACGAGGACGTCGGCCATCTCGGCATCTTTGTTTCCGGCAAGGTGGCGAAGAAGGAATACACGCAAATCTTCAACGTGCTGGAGACAATCGAGACGCTCGCGCCGGGCCTCTACGGCATGTCGATCAAGGAGGGAAAGGGCGCAGACGGCAAAACGGAATACGAGGTCTCGCTCACCGAACACCGGCTGGAAGAAGCCGTCGAGCATTTCAACGAGTTGCGGCGCGAGGACGAAAAGCCGTTCAAGGCCGTGGCGGTGGTGTCGGAGTTCAACCAGCGAGCCTACGAGCTGTTCGTTCAACCCTTTGTGCAGCATGCGTCGAACGAGATGACCGCGCGGTTGCTGCGCGATTTTCATCCGTTGCGTCTGCAGCGCTGGGCATTCTCGGACCTGAATCCGTGGGTGGCCGCGCTGCGTCCGATGGCCGATGCTGTCAGAGCCAGCCGGCAGCCCTCGAGCGACCTCGAACCGTGGCGCAAGGTGGAGCAGCGCGGCTCAGAACTGATCAGCGCCTCGCTCGACCAGTTCCGGGCGGTAAGAGACGCCAGCATCGAAGCACTGTTCTTCTCCATCTACGCGAATCTTTTCGCAATGTACGACCCGGACCGCCTCGGCGAGCATGGGACCGGCACGTCCGCCGCCGCCGATCCTCGCAGCCTGCCGTTCGTCCAGGCGGCGCTCGCCTCGCTGAGGCAGGGCGGCTACAACGAGGCGGTCGCGCGCACCGCGTTCCTGCTCGCGCCAAAGGGCGAGCCGCTGCCGCTATCGCGCATCGAGACAGTCAAGCAACTGGTCGATGAATATGCCGACGACCTGCCGCATTTGCCTCCTGCCGACTGGCGGCGCATTCGCGGGGAGCAGGAACTCATCGCGACTTTTGAGCCGCAACAGGCTATCCAGACGTTGCCCGATCTGCTCGCCAGCCCGGAAGACCGAAACCGGCTCCTGACCTTGCTCGACAAGCTGCTGGCCGACCAGCGGGTGCTGCGCATCCCGCCGACACCCGCGCAGGAAGAGGCGCTGCGCGCCATCCGGTCAGTGCTCGGCGCGACAACCGCGCTCGAGTCGCAGCCCCAAAAGGCCCGCGCACCGCGGGTTCGGGCCACGGCATCGTGAGTGCCGCCAACCCGTCAGTGAGGGAACCCGCCATGGAATCCAGACACGTCAAGTACCAGGAGGCAGATCCCTTTCGTGTTCAGGCAGCGCCGCCCCAAAGCTACCATCGCGAGTTTCCGAAACCCGTCATTCCCGCCACGACAGCGGACGCGCCGGGCGCCTGGCGAGGGCAACCTCGATGTCGAGTCGAAGTCAGCATGCAAGTGCCTTCACAACCTCGAACAACTGACCGCGGCCGCCTTGCTTCGTCAGTCGCAGCGGCCGATTGGACTGGCGTCAATCAGAAGGCCTTGGTCGAAAATCGTGGACCTCGATCGCGACGAGAGTCGGAGCTGGCAATGGAGCATTGCCAACCGGCAGCGGCTTTACCGTCCTGCGAGTCGGTACCAGGAATCCATCGAATTCGCGAAAGTCCTCGCAGATGTGAGCGGCCCGCGCCCAGCGTCCGATAACCATGGCGGTGTAATCGATCCTGCAAAGGCGATGTTGCCTATCGAAATAGAGATCCTGGACCCGGCTGTGCGTTGGAATGTCGCTGGGAAAGGTCGCCCGGATTCTTCGCCATATCCCGGCCGAAGTCGCCAGTGGCGGAAGTTCTTTGAACGTAAAGCCGCCGCGCAAGAATAAGAAAGGTGCTGTCAGATAGTTCCAGAACGCGTAGGCGCCGAAATAGACAAAGTCGAGGTCGTCCCAGTAGATTTGCCGTCGCCAGCCACGAAATGCTGTTCGCGGTCCGTCGCGGCGAGCCAGGATAGCCCCGTCTCGCCCGACGACGCGAACAAGTTCTTCTCCTTGAAGTTCACTCGTTTCGCCAACCTGCGGAAAATCGTTGAAAGCGAAACGAGGCTCGTGTGTCGACGCGCGAACCTGCACCTGTCGCAGTATTGGCCGTCGCTTTGCGGTGAACAGAAGGCCGCAGGCGGAAACCGTCGCCTCGATCTCCGCCAGTTCGGCCCATCGCGCTGCACCGCCGTGCGCCTCAATCGCTGCCCGGATCGAATCCGGCAATGCGTTGCTCTGTTCCATGTCGATGCTCCTCCATTACCGCGTTGCCTGCGCGCCTACCGGTGAGTCCAGGAAACGATGGTTTGATAGATGCCAATTAGTCGGGAGCCCGATATCGCGGGAAGCCTTGTAAAAAGCATCCAAGAGCAGCTTCCATCTTTCAACGTCCCACTATACCGAACGTTTCTCGCACAAACTGGATAGCGCACGCCGATGCTCAAGCGGCCGCCATCGCACATCAGCGGGCCACGCGCTGACCGTGCACCACCTTTCATATTTGCCGTATCGATCATATATGATATGATAATCATGTATGATTCATTAGCTTCCTCTCCTACCGCAGTGCGGCTCCCTCATTTCACGCCCGGCCGCGACCGAATGCAACACCGCTTACATAGGTAACGCGTGCATGAGCCAGATCTCTCAAATGCATACTCTTCGCCGCGCTTGCACCGCGCGACAAATAGTTGCAGTCATTTTTCACCTTATCGCGCTGACGATATTCGGCCTGATTCCGGTTGCCTCCAACGCAGCGACGCTGCCGCCCCTTAGCATAGATGCTCCTGCTGATTCTTCGCCATCCATGGGCGCGGGCGCCGAGGCATTACAAAGGCTCGGTGCGCTTCAGGAAAAACAGGACCAGATCCGGCAGCGTGCTTCGACGGCAACAAGCGATGCGCAGCTGTCCGAGCTGGACGCATTGAGCCGGCGCGTCGCCGAAGACGTCGACAGGCTGATCACCACGTCGCTGGAGCCCGATCGCGCGAAAACGCATGCCCAGCTCGACGTACTCGGAACAGCACCCGCTTCCGAATCCGCCGCGGAAACTCCCGCGGTCGCCGAACAGCGCAGCGTTCTCGCCGCTCAGCAATTGCAACTCGATGCCGAACTCAAGCAGGCGGCAACGATCAAGGAGAACCTTGCCAATCTGAGCGCCCAGATCACGCGACTGCTGCAAAACCATCTGAAAGATCAACTGGCCCTTCGTTCCGACAGCGTAGTCAGCGCCGCGTTCTGGGCGTCGGCGCTCCACCCGGACACGGCTGACTATCAACGTCTGCGAGACTTCAAGGCGCAGATCGACAGGCAGATTCAAACGACATGGCAACCGGGGCAGCGGGTTGCAACCGCCCTGCTTGTGCTGCTCGCCCTGGCCGTTGCAACGATTGGAACGCGGCTTCTTGACAGAGCATCAGAGCGGTTCTGCCTACGCCGCCTTCCGGAAGGCCGGATACGGCGCAGCGCGATGGCGATCTCGACCGTGTTCGCGTCTTTGGTGACCACCATATGTGCCGTTGATCTGCTCTACTTCGCGTTGACCCGTCAGCAGGCGCTGCCTCCTGCGCTGCAAGGCTTCGCCAGCGAAATCATCAAACATGTTGTGACCTGCGCGCTGGTCGCTGCTCTCGGCCGGGCATTGCTTTGCACACGACATCCGTCATGGCGGTTGCCGGCCATCGCGGATCCCGTCGCTCGCGCGCTACGCCCTTTTCCACGGACACTGGCCGCACTGCTGCTGTTTTCAGGAGCCATCGAGCAGATCAACCGGGCCGTCGATACCAGCGTGCAACTTACGCTCTTTACTCGCGGCGTGGTGGCGTTGGTGGTCGCTGTGACCATCGGGATGTCGCTTTTACGCGCAAACCGGGTACTCACTGCGCTCGCCGCTGCCCGAGAATCGCCTGAGGCGCGTTCTACCCTCGCTGGCATTATTCATGCCGCCGTCAGCCTTGCCGTCGGAGCTTCTCTGATTGCATTGCTCTGTGGTTATGTTTCGTTCGCGCGGTTCCTGACTTACGAACTGGTCTGGTTCGATCTCGTACTGAGCAGCGTTTATCTGCTGACGAAGCTCGCTCATGATGTTTGCGAAACCGTATTTTCGCCATGCCACGCCAGCGGCAAAACAATCAGGCATCTATTCGGGCTGCAAGACGTTCATCTCGAACAGGTGGCAACGGTACTCTCCGCCATTCTTCGCAGCGCATTGATGCTCGCCGCAGTCATCGCACTGCTAACGGGCGGCCTCGGGACAACGCCCCGAGATCTGGTCGATAGCATTCTCGACGTACTCGGTGGCGAGCGATTACATGCGCTCAATATCGTTCCCGCCCATATCTTCAGCGCTATCTTTACCTGTGCACTGTGCCTGTATCTGGTTGGGCTCATGCGCAAATGGCTGGACGCCGAGTTTCTGCCCAAGACGCAAATGAGTTCGGGTATGCGCGCGTCGCTGGTGACGGTCTTCGCCAACGTCTGCTATGTCCTCGTCGCGCTGCAAACCTTGTCCGTACTCGGCGTGAAATGGCATAACCTGGCGTGGATCGTCAGCGCGCTGTCGGTAGGCATCGGCTTTGGTCTGCAGGAAATCGTTAAAAACTTCATTTCCGGGCTGATATTGCTTGCTGAACGGCCGGTCAAAGTAGGCGACATGATCAGTATCACCGGCATTGAAGGCGATATCCGGCGCATCAGTGTACGTGCGACCGAAATACAGCTCGCAGACAGATCAACGGTGATCGTTCCGAATTCGCACCTGATTTCTCAGAATGTGCGCAACGTGACAATGGGAAACAAAACGCAGGGGGTTGTCACACTGGCCCTTACTTTTGCGCTGGACGTCGATCCGGAGCAGGTGCGCGATGTTCTTCTGCAAGCTTACCTGGATCACCCATCGGTTCTCGATCGTCCCGCGCCATCGGTGATCTTTAGCCAGTTGACGCCTGACGGTATGACCTTGACTGTTACCGGCTATGTCGGTAGCCCGAGAATCGCCGGGGATACCAGAAGCGATCTGCTATTTGCAATCCTGAAGCGACTACGTGCTGCAGAAATACCGCTGTCGATCTCTCGAACCGTTGTGGTCCGAAGTACGAGCGATATCATCTCGAACCAGGAAGCCACCGATCGCAATTCCGGTCCGGTAGAGCTCCGTGTCCTGTCTGCAATCAGCGAGAATAGATAGTCGTCGAAGTGATTTCTCGCGCTCATGGGACTGGTAAAAGCCGTTATCGGTGGCGCGCTGGCCCTCGTTACACCGGTGCTCGCAGCTCTACGCTATCGCCCACGCGGAACCGCTTTCCGCCGGGCGAATCCAGCGAAACGCGTTTCTTGGTGTAGGTTCCGTTCGCTTGCAGGCATTCCGAGTAACTGATAACTGTCATCCAGTCATAGACTTTTCCGTCCTGGGTCAGTGCAGCGATGCGCTCTGCCATGCCACGCGGCGCACGAGCAGTCTGCTGCAGTACACCGTAATAACGGCACTTGCTGTCCGCTGACCGTAGCGCGACGAAGCCGCCGACCTGATTCGTACCTGCGACGTTTTCAACCGTTGCGTTCATCGAGGAATCGCCGGCTGCATGCGAACTCGCCGCGAATGAAATCAGCAGCGCGGCAAACCACTTTTGCATTAAAGACTCCTATGGGTTAAAGGAAGAATAGCGGCTGCTTTTGCGCCGACGGCATCGGTGGCGCGACCGGGAGCGTGAGTGTCGATTGCTGCCGGACCTATACCAATCAGTGCATCAGTGTAAATAACGGAGCCGGTATCCACCGCAAAACCGAGCACATGCTGCGTCAGATGTGGGTTGCAGTATAACGACAGCGCGTCGTTATTCGACGCGCGCAATTGTGAGTTGCCATTTCATGAACATGGAGGTTGGGTGGCTCGCGAATCGTTGACCTGCCCTGTCGTTTCGCGACCGCTGCGCGCGGATAGATGCCTCTCGACGTTGCAAGCACGGAAACAATGTATTGAAGAGAGCTATTTCTAATTAAACGATAAGAAGATGACGGACCTCAACGGAACGGGCACACGGGCTTCAAGGACCTTGCCTGGTCGTTGTTTCGCTAACCCGGCGCCTGTTGTTCCTGGCGCTCGAGACTGGAAGCTTCATCATGGCTAAAGCGTTCATGCCCGTTCTCACTGTCGTGTCAGTCATCGCTCTCCCCACGGGCACCTCTGCTCAGGGCAACGGTCCTCTGACGCGTGAGCTAGTGCACGAAGAAGTCATCCGACTGCAGCTAGCGGGCTCTGACCACCCCAACGGTGACGCACACTATCCGGCGAACATCCACGCGGCTCTGGCGAGCGTGGCGGCTCAACAGCAGGCGTTCAGTGGGCACGGTGGCGTGAAACTGGGCTCCGCAGTTTCGGGGGTGCCGGCAATGGCTCAGTTGGCCTCGTATCGTTCTATCTACAACGAAAGTTGATTGGACATCACGACGGGGCAAGCCGCAGCCTTGTCTGGCTTTCCATAGCGACGTCGGCGTACCCCCTCCGGACGCGAGGTTCAGCGCAAGGCGTAGATCTCGGGAATCTGCATTCGGGGTCGGCCGGCCCCGGAATCACCAGGTTCGGCCACGCGGGATTCACTTCAACCAGCACCAACGAGATCCCTTTTTTGTCGCGTAGCGGAATTCGCCAGGTTGAGCCCGTCCGGTTTTTTGCGCCATGGCCTTACCGTTTTGCGCCGGGTCGCGGCAGGCCCGCTTCATCGAATAGGAGAAAGTTTGTGAGATCCAGGATAGTTTTGCTTGCGCTGATCGCGACTACGGCCGTATGCCTGAATAGCACCGCGCAAGCGCATGTGAGAGTCGGTGTCCTTGTGGGCATCCCGCCCCCCATAATCATGGCGCCCCCCGCCGTCGTCTACGCCGCGCCCGCCCCACTTGTCGTCCAGTCGGTCCAGCCAACTCCGACCACCGTCTACGTCGAAAAAACGCAGACGAGTCCGCCGTCGGGTACCTGGTGGTATTGCCCGGTGACAAAAAAGTATTACCCGTACGTGAAGGGGTGTTCGAGCGGCTGGGTGGAAGTGCCGGTGAGGCCAACCGGGCCGAAATGACATGAGCAAAATGAATTCTCTTTCTCTGGCAATGCGAACGAAACGGGGCGTATCCGCGCTAGTCACCGCCGCGGTCAGCCTGAGCTGCATCATCGCGCTCGACGGCTGTGCAAGCATGCCGATGGGTCCCACAGTGATGGCCCTGCCCGGCACCGGCAAGTCCTTCGATCAATTCCGCGCCGACGACGCGACATGCCAGCAATTTGCTTCCCAGCAGACCGGCGGCGTGAGCACCCAACAGGCCACAGCGACGGGCGCCCTGGGCGGTATGGCCGCCGGTACCGCGCTCGGCGCGGCGGCCGGTGCGGCGTTCAACGGCCGCCGCGGCGCAGCGGTCGGCGCAGGCGCAGGTCTGCTCGGCGGCAGCATGATCGGCGCCGGCATGGCGCAGAGCTCCTCCATCAGCCTTCAACATCGCTACGACCAGGCGTACGTTCAGTGCATGTACGCAAATGGCGAGCGTGTGCCGGTCCCGCGCAGCGCCGCCAATGTGTATCGGACGCACGACGAAGCGACGCCTCCACCGCCGGCCTACGATACGGCGCCTCCGCCAGGTTACTGAACCAGGCACGCCGACCACGCTCGCGTTGTCGACGGGGAGCGAGCGCTTGAGCGCTTACTCCCGTCAGCTGGCCTGTGGAAAAGCCGACAGTTGTTCTCTCATCCTGTACGACGACTCTTGCAGTACGAGCTTTCCGCTCAACCAGAGTCGGTCTGACACGGCAGAAGGGCAGGGCCGTCGTTCACGCCGCGGTCGCCTGTTGTGGTTTAAGACCGCTACCGCCATTTTGCAGGCGGGATCGCGCGAGACGAACTGGGTTGCAACGGTTCGCATAATTCTGCACTTTTCCTACCGGCCGTGGTGGCCGGTAAGGAGAAGATCATGGCGGGCTTCAGTAAAGAGGCGAGCGAGCCGTCTCGTTCTTCGCGTCGGCTCGTATCTGCATGGCCGCTCTGGCGCCGAGCTTTGAGCAGGGCGCTACATGCCTTGCCGTCAGACGGATTCCGCGGTCGTCCCCGATTGCGGTTCCGCGATGGGCGGCCGTCACTTGCCGCGCCTGCACCGCCCACGTAATGACAGTTCAATCGCGCCAATACCGACGCCAACCGTATTGGACGTTCAATGCGGTTGATACACTCTGAAAATTCCTCCACCGGGCTGCTCGCATCGCCAGGCGCTTGCATGCCCGCGCCGCAACGCTCTGGCGCGGGCAGGACCGGGAACACTGGTTGCGGCTTGATTACGATGGCCGCGGTTAGCCACGGTCACCCGCAATCTCACGTAGGAGAGCGTCATGACTTCGGACAAGAATTCGAATCGTCAGCCGTCGAATCCGGCGCAGCCCGGCCGCGACAGCGGACAGCAGCAACAGAACCAGACTCCTCCGACGCATCAGGGCGGCCAGCGGCAGCCCTGAGCGCGCTGAGTGACGGCGTGACCAGGCGTCGTCGCTCGAAAAACCGGACCCCCCGACGTAATAGCGCCGCTAACGGCGGATCGTGACTACGAAGGCGAAGTGGAAAAACTACACATCTATCTGTTCGGCGCGCACGATGCGGTTCGGCACGAGCAGGCGCTGATCCGGCTCGACAAGGCCGGCTACATGGTCACGCTCGCGCGGGTCGTGGTCGAAGATCTGCCGACCTATGCGCAGGCGCGCGACCGCTGCGAGCTGCAGAGTCTGATCCGACGAATCGCGCCGCGCGACACGCTCGTCGTGCTCGAGCTGGCCGCGCTCGGCTGCAATGCGCGCGACATCCTCGCCACCGTGATGCAGTGCCGGAAGGCCGGCGTGGCGCTGCGTTGCGTCGAAGTCGGCCATACCGATCTGGCCGGGCGCCCCGAGCCCTCGGCGGTGAAGGCATTGCGCGCGCTGGTGCGGCTCGACGCCGCGTGCCGCAGCCTGCGCAGCCGCGACAGTCTCGCGGCCGTTCGCGCGAGCGGCAAGCACACGGGCAGGCCACCGTCGCTTTCCGAGCAGCAGCGTCAACGCGTGCTGCAATCGCTCGGCAGAGGACAGTCGGTCAGCGAGGTCGCGCGGCGCTTCGGCACGTCGCGTCAGACCGTGATGCGCATTCGCGCGGACACGCCAGCCGTGTAGAAATTGCGTGCCGGAGCCGTTTGCGTCACCTTCTTACCGGATCTCTGATCGTGCAGCCCGCGCGGCGCGTTTCGCACGACTAATCGCGTGAAACGCGCCACTCCGCTCTGACATGTGCGCAGATGCCCCTGTCCGTAAAATTGTTACGGTCAGGGGCATCTGCTTTGCTTTGAAAGTTCGTACGTCTAACCTCAACGTACAACAACCATATCAATGCCTGAGATCCGAACCCGAGGCGCGGCGCGCTGCCGTGTGAAAGCCATGAACGTAAAACGTCTGACTGTTTATGCAAGCACGGGATCACTACGAGTCGTCGAGGTCTGGAAAAGCCTGATCGAACATCGTGCGCAAGTGTGCGGCTGGTCCGCCCACGTGAACAACGAGGGCGGACGCGAGTCGCTGAGCGTCGATCTGGTCGATTGCCCTGCGGATCGCCTCGCGATTATCTCGGCCGCGTTGAGCTCGGGACCGATGACCGTGCTGGCGACCGACACTGAGTCGACCATCCGTTCCTCCTGAATGCGCAAGACCGCTGCGCCAGAGCTTTACCCTATGCCATAGCGCGCTCGCCCTTCGCGGCACGGCTTTTGAGCGGCCTCCGTGGCACTGCTCTCTAAGCGGCCCTTGTGGCCGCTTCTTTTTTTGCGCGTCACGAGATTTGCAAGGCCGCCCGCTTTCAACGGTATGGGGCGCGCCACGCCTGCTTACGCAAGCGTCGGAAATGAAATGCGTTGAAGGGTAGATGCCTTGCTCGGTTGTCGGCACCTCGATGAAGGAGAAGCCGATGTCCAAGGGGCCGCCGTGATCGCGTGAAGAACGGCGCCGCGACGTCGGCAGCGCTTCGCCGCTGGCTCAATGACGGCGAGCGGACGTGACTCCGGCGCCGTCCATGCCCGCAGACGGCGGCGTGTGCTGACTCGCCTCGATGCGCGCGCGGAAATAACGCGCGGTGCGCGGCAGCCCTTCGTCAAGCGACGTGCCCGGCTGCCAGCCGAGCAGTTTTGTCGCCAACGAGATGTCCGGCTGTCGATGCCACGGATCGTCGGCCGGCAGCGGCCGTGATTCGAGCGGCGACGCGGAGCCGGTCACCGCGACGATGCGCTGCGCGATCTCGCGCACCGACACTTCGTGCGGATTGCCCAGGTTGACCGGGCCGTCTGGATCGTCGGCGCTGTTCATCAGCAGGATGAGCGCGTCGATCATGTCGTCGACATAGCAGAACGAACGCGTCTGCGAGCCGTCGCCATAGACGGTTAGCGGCTCGCCGCGCAACGCCTGCATCATGAAGTTCGACACCACCCGGCCGTCGGCCGGATGCATGCGCGGGCCGTAGGTGTTGAAGATGCGCGCGATGCGGATCGACAGACCATGCTGACGGCGATAGTCCATGAACAGCGTTTCCGCGCAGCGCTTGCCTTCGTCGTAGCACGAGCGCGGACCGATGGGATTCACGTGGCCCCAGTAGTCTTCTTTCTGCGGATGGACGAGCGCGTCGCCATACACCTCGCTCGTCGACGCCTGGAAAATCCGCGCTTTCACGCGTTTGGCGAGCCCGAGCATATTGATCGCGCCGTGCACGCTGGTCTTCGTAGTCTGCACCGGATCGTGCTGGTAGTGGATCGGTGACGCGGGGCACGCGAGGTTATAAATTTCATCGACTTCCACATACAACGGGAACGTCACGTCGTGACGCATCAGTTCGAAGTTCGCGCAGTCGAGTAGATGCGCGATGTTGTCCTTCGTACCGGTATAGAAGTTGTCGACGCATAGCACGTCGTGTCCCTGCGCGACGAGCCGTTCGCACAGGTGCGAGCCGAGAAAGCCGGCGCCGCCGGTGACCAGAATGCGCTTGCGGGTGAGTTCTTTCATGGTGCGTGATCCTGTGGTTGGACCGCATGAACGTTGAAAATCAGCGTGGCATCACGCCGTGACGTGCAGCAGCGCGTCGTGCCAGTCCTGCGCGAAACGGTCGATATGAAAGCGTTCGAGCGCCGTGCGCCGCGCGCCGTCGCCGAGCCGCCGCGCTTCGCCGGGATCGCGCAGCAGCCCGAGCATCGCGTCGACGAGTGCATCGACATCGGTATGCACGAAGCCGTTTTCGCCGTTGCGGATCACGGTGGCGAGCTCGGCTGTCGCGAGACCGACGATCGGCATGCCGATCGTCATCGCCTCGACGACCGCGAGGCCGAGGCTGGTCCAGCGGATCGGATTGAAAAAGAAGCGGTAGCGCGCGCTGAACGCGGCCAGATCGAGGTTGCCGATTTCACCGATGCCGTCTAGCCGCTGTGCGTCCATCCCGACGAGATCGAGCGGCACGCGCGTGCGCGTTTCGCTGAAGACATCCGCGCCGAGCCGCCGGCCGCGCTGCGCGAGATGATTGACGACCACGATGCCGCGCTGCAGTTCGCCGCTGTAGCGCACGCCGTCGGGCACCACGACGCCATGTTCGATCACGCGCGTCGGCGTGACACCGCTGTCCCACATCAGCCGGTTGAAGTGCGTGACGTGGACCAGCAGCGTGCCGGGATCGTCGATCCAATGCCATTGCTCGAACGGGTTTTCCTGCGGCGGGTCGTGCTCGACATAGACGCGTGGCAGACGTTGCTGCGCGGCGCTC
This sequence comes from Paraburkholderia sp. MM6662-R1, assembly GCF_050436245.1. NCBI lineage: Bacteria > Pseudomonadati > Pseudomonadota > Betaproteobacteria > Burkholderiales > Burkholderiaceae > Paraburkholderia > Paraburkholderia sp. MM6662-R1. The sequence goes on from NZ_JBNDLV010000003.1 coordinate 101,287, forward strand.
AGCACGTGCTCGCGGTCATGGTCCCAGTGGGTGCGATGCTGGTACAGCACCACGTCGAACTCGTGGTTGGGCACGTCCTCGATTGCGATCTCGTGCACGTTGTCGCCCCACGGCAATACGCCGACCTTGCCGGCATGGCCGGGCGGATGACCGGGTTTCGTCACCAGATAGAAATCGTGCGGCGTCTGGCTCAGGTAATACATGTAGTTGCCGTGCACGTGCCAGGTCAGCACGCGCAGCCGGCGGCAATTACGCAACATGGTGCAGATCCTCGAAAGACAGCGAAACGGTTCCCTCATGCAGGCTGCCGGGCGCGCCTGGTTGCGCGCCGGGCGCGCGCGCAAGCTGCTCGCGGGCGGTCTCGACCACCTGTTCGACCTGCACGTTCAGCGCGCACGGATGACCATACGGGCAGTCGCGGAACATGCACGGCCGGCACGGCGGATAGTCGGCCAGCACGCGATGCCGCGCATGATCGAGCGGCGCCCAGCGTCGCGTGTCGCTGCCGCATGCGATCACGACCGACGCGCTCGCCATCGCCGCGGCGATGTGCGAGATGCCGGTGTCGTTGCAGACCACGAGCCGCGCATGCGCGACCAGCGCGGCGAGTCCGCCGAGCGACGTCGCACCCGCCAGATGCAGCGCGGGCGCGCTCATCGCGCCGAGCACCGCGCAGGTCAGCGGCGCTTCGGCGGCCGTGCCGGTGATCGCGATCTGCCAGCCGTCGGCGGCGAGGTGGTCGGCGACGGCCGCGAAGCGCTCGGCGGGCCAGCGGCGCGACGGCAATTGCGAACCGGGGTGAACCAGCACGAGCCGCTCGTCTTCGATGCCGTGATACGTGCGCAGCGCGGTGTACTCGTCGAGGTCGAGCTCAGTGAGCGGGAACGTCAGACGCCGGTCGTGCGCCGGCGCGCCGAGCGCGCTCATCAGCGCGAGATAGCGCTCGGGCTCCGGCAGCCCGTCGGGCCAATCGATGAAGCAACCCTCGCGCGGTACCTCGTCGGGCTGCCCGAAGCCTGCGTCGGCACATGCGCCGAGTTGATGCAGCAGATCGTTGGCGATGCCGCCGCTGCCGTGCAGCTGGATCGCCAGATCGAAACGCCGCTCGCGCATCCGCGCGAAGAACGCGGGCAAGCCATGGTTCGATTCGGGCTGCTCGGGAAAACCGACCGCGCCCGGAAACACGATCAGCTCGTCGACGAGGGCCGCGTAGCGCTCGACGAACGCGCGTGCCCACGGCAGTCCGATCAGCGCGATATGCGCATCCGGCGCGGCCGCGCGCAGTGCGCGCAAGGCGGGCACCGCGCACAGCATGTCGCCGAGCTGCAGCGCGCGAAATACGGCGATACGGCGCGGCGCGAGCGTCGCCAGCAGCGAGGGTGGGGTCATGGAAAGAACACCTTGAAACGGATGGCGCCATAGAGCCGCCAGTAGATCGATAGAAATGGAATGGGGATCGACGTCCAGAGCATTTCGGCGACGTGGCGCCAGCCGTGGTTGCGCCCGCGCAGCCGCCGCGCGCAGAAATAGCCGGTCAACCCGCACCACGCGATCAAACCCGCGCCCGCGAGCATCGGCTGATCCGCGAACGAGCCGCCGATCGCCAGCAACGCGGCGCAGAGAATCGCGTAGTACAGCAGCGGCGGCCGCGAGCGGATGCGGGTTCGAAACAGTTCGGGATGCTTGCGATAAAGCAGCGCATCGAACTGGCTCTTTTTCTGCTGCGCGATGCTGACGCCCCAGCGCGCGGGCCGCACCGGATGCACGACCACCGCGTCGCGGGCGCGCACGATCTGGCCGCCCGCGGTAAGCAGCGTGAACTGCAAGTCCGAATCCTCGCGCCACGCCGACGTGAACCGTTCGTCGAAGCCGCCGGTCGCGACGAGCGCCGCACGCGTGACGAACGCGTTCGCGGTCGCGAATTCGGCGCGCGCGAGGCCGCTCGCGTCGGCTTCGTAATCGGTCGGCAGATCGGGCGGCGAGGGCAGCTGCACGACGATCGTGCCGGCGGCCGCCGTCGCGCCTTGCGCGAGCGCCGCGACGCCAGCCGTCAGCCAGTGCGGATCGGGCAGCGTGTCGTCGTCGGTGAAGGCGATCAGCGAAGCGCGCGCATACTGCCAGCCCGCGTTGCGCGCGCCGGCCGGCCCCTGGGTGCGCGTGACCGGCAGGTAGTGCAGTTCCAGCCCGCGCGGCGCCATCTCGCGCGCGAATCGTTCGACGCAGGCGCGCGTGGCGTCGTCGGGACCGTCGTCGCAGACCACGATCTCGTAGCGGTGCGGCGCGAACTGCTGCGCGCATAGCGCGGCAAGGCAGTTCGCGAGCATCGCGGGACGGCGGTAGGTGGGCACCACCACCGACACGTCGGGCCACGACTGCGTGCGCAACGTGCGGCCGGTTTCGTCGGCATCTTCGCTGCTGTAGCGCGCGGCCACGCCGCCATGCAGGGGCGACGGACACATGACCGAGGCGTTCATGAGCGGCCCCCCGCCTTGTCGACGAGGAACGGGCCGATCACGAGCGCGTCGAGCGGCGAGGTCCAGAACGACTCGACCGCGTCGCGCGGCGAATTCACCATCGGCTCGCCGCGCGTGTTGAACGACGTATTGACGAGAATCGGCACGCCCGTGCGCTGCTTGAACGCCGCCAGCAAGTCGTAGTACAGCGGGTGCTGCGCGCGGTTAATGGTCTGCACGCGCGCGGTGCCGTCCACATGCCGCACGGCCGGAATACGCGCGGCCTTGTCGGCGCGCACGTCGAACACGAACAGCATGAACGGCGCGGTTTGGCCGTTCACGAACCATTCGTTGGCTTCCTCTTCCATCACGACCGGCGCGACCGGGCGAAAGTCCTCGCGATCCTTGATCTCGTTGAGCTTCGCCTGCATCCGCGGATCGACCGGCGACGCGAGGATCGAGCGCGCGCCGAGCGCGCGCGGCCCGAATTCGGTGCGCCCCTGATACCAGCCGATCACCTTGCCTTGCGCGAGCAGATCGGCGGTCTCGCCGGCGATATCGGCGAGTCGGCGGTACGGTACTTTCGACCAGCGCAGGAACTGCTCGATTTCCGCTTCGCTGTATGCGGGCCCGAGGTACGCGTGATCCATTCTCCAGTGACGTTCGCGGTCGCCGCGCGCGGCACGCTCGCGATAGTCGGTCCATAGTGCCGCGCCAAGCGCGGTGCCAGCGTCGCCGGCCGCCGGTTGCACCCACACTTCGCTGAATGGCCCGGCGTCTCGCACCTTCGAGTTCATCACGCAGTTCAGCGCGACGCCGCCCGCCATGCAGAGCCGGCTCAAGCCGGTCTGCCGATGCAGCCAGTGCGCGAGTTCCAGCACGGTCTCCTCGAGCACGCGCTGCAACGAATTGGCGATATCGAAGTGGCGTTGTTCGAGCGGCCCGCCGCGTTCGCGCGCGGGACCGAAGCGTTCGGACAGCCGCGGAGCGTCGACGGTATAGCTGCCGTCGTGCCGATAGCGGACGATCTCGCGGAACACCTCGACATAAGCCGGCTTGCCGTACGACGCGAGCGCCATCACCTTGTACTCGTCCGACGAGTGCAGGAAGCCGAGCCAGTCGGTGACCGCTTCGTAGAGCAGCCCGAGCGAGTGCGGCAGCTCGACCTGTTTCAGACGCTGGTACTCGCCGCCGACGAATTGCCCCATGCTGGTCGTCACGCCCTCGCCGCGGCCGTCCATCGTCAGCACGGTGGTGTCGTCGAACGGCGCGGCGAGAAACGCGCTCGCCTCGTGCGCGAGATGGTGCTCGACGAAGTGCCATGCGAAGCCGTGCTCGCGATCCACGCCCTGGAAGCGCTTGCGCAGATGATGCGGCGCGCCGTCGAGCAGCTGGCCCTTCGCGTTGGCGATATAGCTGAGGAACAGCGGATCCCACGGCGACGCGGACGGGTTGTCCGGGCGCGTGCCGGCCGGATCGAACGGCAGCTCGATCGTCGCGCCCGGCCTCTTCGGCATGCCGCCGAAGAGCGCGGGGTCGTACGAATAAGCGACGTGATCGATCGCGGCGAGCGTAATGCCGGCGGCCTTCAGGCAGTAGTCGATCGCATCGAACGGGAGCTGCCAGGTCGAGAACGGCACCGGACGTTTCGCGTGCTTGACGTGCGTGAAGCGTTCGTCTTCGGCGGCGGCGAGTACCACACCGTCGCGCAGCAGCGCGGCGGCGCTGTCGTGATAGACCGCATTGATTCCGAGTGTGTACATGGCATTGGCAGTGGAAGTGGGTTCAGGGGACGGTTGGCTGATCGATCAGCGACGGCGTGCTCGTGTCATCGGCGCGACCGGCGCGCTCCGATACACCACGACGCGGCGCATGCGCATGCGCTTGCCGCAATTCGAGTGCCGCGTGCACGACCTCGTCGGTCGGAACGCCGAGCAGGCAGGCGTGATGCCCGTGCGGACACACGCTGCGATAGCACCAGCGGCATTCGACGTCGCGATACAGCACGCGTTGCGGCGTTTGCCACGGCGTGTGCTGCGGGTTGGTCAGCGCGTAAAGATCGACGACCGGCGTGCCGAGCGCGGACGCGACATGCACGGGGCCGCTGTTGTTGGACACGAGCACGCTCGCGCGTTCGAGCAGCGCGGCGAGTTCGGCGAGCGTCAGCGCACCGCTCATGTCGTATAGCTGCGCGCGCGCGCCGGGCGCAGCCGTGCGCATCACGGTCTCGACGAGCGCCCGCTCGCTCGCGCCGCCGGTCACGAGCACCGAGGCGCCGGTTTCGCGCGCGAGCTGCGAGGCGACCTCGCCGAAGCGCTCGGGCGGATAGCGGCGCGACGCAGCGGTCGCACCTGGATGCAACACGATGCACTCGGTGTGGCGGCAGATGCCGAGCGTCCTCAGTTTCGCGTCGAGCGACTGGCGCGCGGCCGGCGGCACGCGAAAGCGCATGCCGGTGTCGCCCGTCTGCGCGCCGACGTGATGCACCAGATCGAGCTGGCGTTGCACCTCGTGCCGTGTGCGCTGCTGCGGCTCCGGCTCGCGCAGCCAGTCGGTCAACAGCGCGTACGGATTTTCACGGCAATGCGCGAGGCGGCGCGGAATCCCCGCGAGATAGCACAGCATCGCGGCCGGCAACGGGCTCTGGCTATAGACGGTGAAAATCACCGCCGCGTCGAAGCCGCCGCGCCGCAGCCGCTGCTGCATGCGGTGATCGTCGAGCAGATCGCGCGTCACGGTCGACGCGGGCGCGACCCACGGCGCGTCGTATTCGATCACATCGTCGACGTCGTCGAGAAACGGCGCGAGCGCGACGCCGCTGCGCGACGCCAGCAGCGTGAGATGGCGGTCTTCGGCGGACTCGCGCAGCGCGTGCAGCGCGGGCGTGGTCATCAGCACGTCGCCGAGATTGTCGAGGCGCACGCACAGAATCCGTTTGACCTCGCCGCCCCAGCACACCGGCTGCGACGTATCGGGCGCGCGCGCGTGAGCCAGCTTGGGCGGCGCAAGTGGCAGAGGTGCGTTCAACGCGGCGCCTCCTTGCGGCGCGCCGCGGTGCCCGGCGGCAGGCCGTGCAATACGACGCGTTGCGCGGCCTCGTGCAGACCGGCGGCGCGCGCGCCCGGCGTGCGCGGCGGGCCGGTTCGCCATTCGGTTTCGTGGCCGTTGTCGAGCAGGATCGTGCGGCAGCCGGCGCGATTGCCCGCTTCGACGTCGTCGAGAATGTCGCCGATGAACCAGCTGTTGGCGAGATCGAGCTCATGCTCTTCGGCCGCGCGCAGCAGCATGCCGGGCGCGGGCTTGCGGCAGTCGCAGACGATCGCGTAACGCGCGACGCTGCCCTCGGGATGATGCGGACACCAGTACGCGCCGGCGAGCGTGGCGCCGCACTCGGCGAACATCTGCCGCAGCCGGCGTTCCACGTCGAACAGCGCTCTGTCTTCGAACTTGCCGAGCGCGATGCCGGACTGATTGCTGATCACGAACAGCGCGTACGGGTACGCGGCGAGCAGCGCGAGCGCTTCGCGCGCGCCCGGCGCGAAACGCATCAGCGCGGGATCGGCGTTGTAGGGCACGTCTTCGAGCAGCGTGCCGTCCTTGTCGATGAACACGGCGGGTAGCGTCATGATGGTTCGTGGTATGCGCGAGCTTCGGTCAAAAGTCGGAAAAAGGCGCGCCGCAGCCGCTGGACCGGCCGCGGCGTGCGCCGTCGTCAACGGGACGACGCTCCGGCTGCTGCTCGCAGCGGTAGCTGCGCCGGCTCGGACGCGGTGTCGAGCAATGTTTTGGTCGGTGCGAGCCTTGCCGCGCGTGCATAGATTTGCGCGAGCGCATCGCTGACACCGCGCCAGGTGAAGCCGGTCCGGGCCCGGTCGAGACCCGCTTCGCCCATTCGGCGCGCGAGCGCGGGGTCGCGCCGCAAGCGGTCGAGCCGCGCGGCGAGCGCGTGCGGATCGCGCGGCGGCACGAGAAAGCCGGTCACGCCATCGAGGATCGAATAGCGGATGCCGCCGACATCGGCGCCGATCACCGGCGTCGCACAGGCCATCGCCTCGATCGGCGTGATGCCGAACGGCTCGTACCAGGGCGTCGTCACGAACACGTCGGCGGCGCTGTAGAAGTAGCGCAGCCGCGTGCGACCACGCCGGCCGACGAAGCTCGTCTGCTCCGCGACGCCGCATTCGCGGGCGATCTCGCGCAGGCGCGCGATCTCCGGCGTCGCGATTTCGTTGGGCGCGTCCGAATTGCCGCCGACTATGTACAACTGCGCCGCCGCGTTGAACGTGTGCTTCAGCACGCCGACGCCGCGCACCACGTTGTCGATGCCTTTGCGCGGCACGAGCCGGCCCAGTTGCAGCACGATGAAGTCGTGCTGGCGCCAGCCGAGCGCATCGCGGGCGGCTGCGCGCTCGACGGGCCGGAACTCCTCGGCATCGAAACCGCACGGCACGATCTGGATGCGCGCCGGATCGGCGCGATAGTGTTCGAGCAGATCGGCTTGGTCCTGCGGACATTCGGCGACGAGCACGTCCGAACCTGCGACCAGTTCGTCTTCGATCGCGAAGCGCTCGTCGGGGAAGCCGTCATCCGTTCCCTGATGGATACGCCGCACGCGGCCGAGCGCGTGAAAGGTCGTGACCAGCGGCACGCCGAGCGCAGCCTTCACTTGCAGCGCGGCGAGGCCGGACATGAAGAAGTTCGCGTGCATCACGTCGTAGGACTGCGGTTCGCGGCGAAAGAACGCGCTCAGAAACGCGGCGAACTCGTCCATGAACGGCAGCAGTCGTTCCTTTGGCAATTGCCGCGGCGGTCCCGCGGGCACATGAATCACGCGCACGCCGTCCATGTCGACGCGCTCGGGCAGCAGTGCGCGATCGCGGCGCGTGAACACGTCGACCTGATGGCCCATTTCCACCAGTTGACGCGCGACGTTCGCGACGTAGATGTTCTGTCCGCCGCTGTCGACGCCACCGGCGACAGCAAGTGGCGACGCGTGTTCGCTGATCAGGGCGATCTTCATTGGCATTCCTTCCTGCGATGAGCGGCTATTGATGTTGACTTTGGTAAGCGGCGCACAGCATGTGGTGTGCCATTCGCATCCTGCGGTGCGGACAAACGACGCAAACGTCGCGCGGAACCGTACGAAGCGCTGTAGCGTGCCCTTTCTCGTAGGAAGAGAAGCGCTGTGGCGTTCCCTGTTTCTACATACGGTCATGTAACTTCGAACCGCTTGCGCCGCGCCGGTACTAGGATGGGCGAAGGACCCCGCCCAATTAATAAGTAAGAAGTGCGCGGAAAAGGGCTGGAGCCAGCGCCTTTTTTGCTTGCGCCCGGGCGCGCCGCTTGCGCGACGCCACACTTGTGCGACGTTTCTTCCGGGTGCCCCCACCACGACCTCATGCCGAATTCCGCCCCGCCGCCTCGCTCCGAACTGACGCGCCGAATCGTCGGCGATCTCGCGCATGCGGTATGGCGTTATCGCTGGCAGACCAGCGGGGCGCTCGCGCTGATGATCGCCGCGCGGCTCGCGACCGTGCTGATGCCGCTCACGCTGAAGCACATCGTCGACGAACTGAGCCATCCGCTCGCGCAGGTGGCGTTTCCAGTGTTCCTCGTGCTCGCCTATGCGCTGCTACGATTTTTCGGCGACGCGCTGAACGAGGCGCGCGACGTCGTGTTCAGCATCGTCGTGCAACGCACGGTCGCGGCGCTGACCGAGCGGACCTTCGCGCATCTGCATCGGTTGAGCGCGCGCTTTCATGCGCGGCGCGAGACTGGCGCGATCGTGCGCGACGTGCAGAAAGGCGCCGACGGCATCGGCTTTCTGCTCGGCACGGCGCTGTTTACGATCGTGCCGACCTTCTTCGAGATCGCGGTGATCGTCGCGATCATGGTGCATAGCTACGCGCGCGAATTCATGCTCGCGATCGTCGTGACCTTCGTGCTGTATGCGGGCTATACGTTCGTGTTCACGCGGCGGCGCGTCGCATTCCAGCGCGCGGTCAATCTGCTCGAAGCGCAATCGGACGGGCGGCTCGTCGACAGTCTGCTGAACTACGACACGGTCAAATACTTCGCGACCGAAGAAAGCGAGACGCAACGGCTCGGCAACGTGCTGGAGAAGTGGGTGCACGCGCGCATCGCTAACCAGAACGCGTTGACCGCGTTGCACGTGGGACAGAGCGCGGTGATCGCGCTCGGGGTAGCGGCGGTCATGCTGCTCGCCGCGCAGCACGTGGTGGCCGGCAGCATGAGCGTCGGCGATCTGATTCTGGTGAACGCCTACCTGATCCAGATCTGCATGCCGCTGAACACGCTCGGCTTCGTGTTTCGAGAGACCAACGACGCGCTCGTCAACGTCGAGCGCATGTTCGTGATTCTGGCGGCGCGCGGCCGCGTCGGCGAGGATATCGATGCGCGCGACGCGCAGCCGCTGAAGGTCGGCGCGGGGCTGATCGAGTTCGAACACGTCGATTTCGGCTACGACACGGCGCGGCAGGTGCTGCGCGATGTCGATTTTCACGCGTATCCGGGCAAGACGCTCGCGGTGGTCGGCGGCAGCGGCTCGGGCAAATCGACGCTCGTGAAGCTGCTGTTTCGCCTCTATCGGCCCGAGCGCGGCATGATCCGCATCGACAGGCAAGACATCAGCATGCTCACGCAGCGCAGTCTGCGCGAGGCCATCGGCATCGTGCCGCAGGACACCGTGCTGTTCAATGAAACGATCGCCTACAACATTGCCTATGGACGTCCGTCGGCGACGCGCGCGGACGTCGTGCGGGCGGCGCGGGCCGCGCAGCTCGACGAGTTCATCGAGCGCTTGCCCGACCATTACGACACGCGCGTCGGCGAGCGGGGCGTGCGGCTATCGGGCGGCGAGCGGCAGCGTATCGCGATTGCGCGCGCGATTCTGAAGGACCCGCGCATCATCGTGTTCGACGAGGCGACCTCGGCGCTCGACACGCGCTCCGAGCGCGCGATCCAGACCGAGCTGACGCGCCTCGCGCAAGGCCGCACGTCGATCGTGATCGCACATCGACTTTCTACCGTCGTCGACGCGGACTGGATTCTGGTAATGGAGCACGGCCAGGTGGTCGAGCAGGGCACGCATCGGGAACTGCTCGCGCGCGAGGGCGTGTACGCGAAGATGTGGTCGCTGCAATGGCAGCAGGGTGAACTCGAACACGCGCAGCGCCGGCTGACCGCGCGATCGGTCAGCGTCAGCGCATTGACGGCGGGTGTGATCGATGCCTTGCACGACGAGATCGCCGGGCAGCGCGTCGTCGTCTACGCGGAGCCGTCCGACCACGAGCTGCGGGTGACCGGCGATCCGAGCGTGCTGCAACCATTGATCGCCGAGTTGTGCCGCAATGAGATCGCGCAGGCGAGCCCGGGGCAGCGCATCGCGTTGCGCGCGCAGCGGCACGGCAATCATGTGTGGTTCAGCGTGCTCGGCATGGGCGACAAGCCGGCCGAGCTATCGCAGGCGGCGGCGCGGCAGATGGAAAGCGCGCTGGCGGCCGCGGGCGGCAGCTTCACGCTGACGCCGCTGAACGGGCGGCTTGCCTATGTGGCGATGCTGCCGCTGCGGCCGGTCGCGGATGCGCAACCGCCACTGGCGTCGGCGCCCACGGCGCCGGATTCGGCGGAGCCCGCTCCGCTCGATGGCCTGTTCGTGCTCGTGATCGACGACCAGGAAGAAGCGCGCGACGCGCTCGAAGCGGTGCTGAGCACGAGCGGCGCACGCGTACGGCTATGTGCAGCGGGCACCGAAGCGCTGGACTGGCTGCGCGCGACGGACCCGGCGCAATGGCCGCACGTGCTGCTCTGCGATCTGATGCTGGCCGGCGAAGATGGCTATGACGTGCTGAGCCGCTTGCGCGCACTGGAAGGCGGCCGGCCGTCGATACGCGGCCGCCCACTGCCCGCGATCGCGCTGACCGGCTACACGGACGCGCTCGACGAACAGCGTGCGCGCACCGCGGATTTCGACGCGCACTTGCACAAGCCCGTGGCGCCCGCAGAACTGATCGCCGCGATCCGGCGGCTCGCTCAGGCGCCGTCGCGCACGGACACGGCGTTGCCGCGATAATGATGCGCGCGATTCAGGTCTGAGCGAGGTCTCAGATCGACGCGTCGAACTTGCCACCAACAGTCGTCGTTGCGGACGCGTCGAGATTGCGCTCGGCCGCGCGCACGCGGTCGCGCATCGCGAGGATCGACCGGGGGACCACCCGGCGTTCTCGCACGGTCCACGCCAGCCCGGCCAGCAATTCGGTGCCGTCGCGCTTCAGCGTGCCTTCCCGCGCGAATACGTCGAGGGCGCGCAGAGTCGCGCTCAACGCTTCGCCCAACGGCAGACGCAGCCACGCGACCCACGCGGCGTTGCGCGCGAGCATGCGACGGCGCAACGCGCTGTCGCGCACCGGCGACGGATGGTGATGGAGCGTCAACTGCTCGCAGTAGACGATCGCATGTCCCGACGCGAGCACGTCGAGCGAAACGAGTGCTTCCTCACCGCCGATGAAAAGACGCGGCTCATAGCCGCCGATCTCGCGATACAGCGCCGCGCGAAACACGCATGCGCCCGCCATCAAGCCGATCAAGGAGGGCCCCGGCAGACCGACACGGCCGAGCGGGCTTGCGCGCATCAACGCACAGGTCGGATCCGTCGTGTTGTCCGCGCCGACCGCGACACGCGCATTCAGCACACCGACGCGCGGCCATGCATCGAGCAATTGCACCGCGCGTTCGAGCGAGCCCGGGCCCCACCAGGTGTCGTCATCGCAGAACGCGACATAGTCGGTCTCGACGCACGCGACCGCGTGGTTGCGCCCTGCCGCGCCGAGATTGCCGTTGCATTCGACGACGCGAACGCTCGGATAGCGCGCTTCGACGAGTGCGACCGTGTTGTCGGTGGAACCGTTGTCGGCGACGATGATCGGCGGGTTTTCGGGCAACGCGAGCAGACGTTCCAGGGTAGTGAGCAATTCGCCCGCACGGTTATACGTGAGAACGACGACCGAAATACGCGGATGGGGGGCTTTGGTTTGCATGCTGTGCAATCGCTTCGACGGTTGGATTGCGACGACGACGCAAACCTCGTGCCGTGCGTCACGCGTTTTGCGTAGATCGACTCGATTCGTCGCGGCCAAGCTGCCAATAGCGTTCGGACGAAAAAAGGCTTGCGTGTCCTTCGGGACCGAATGCGCGCAATTGGCTGCGATAGGCGTCGAGTGCCGCGCGCTTCATGCGCTCGTGTTGCGTGGTGGCGGGCACGTCCAACGCATGCGGCGTGCCGGCGGCATAGCCGTGTTTCGCGAGGTCGGACAGGCGCGCCTGCACGACGCCGGACATGCGCCGGTAGGGCACATCTTCATAGGCGATGAACGGAGTGGCTGGGTGACGCTGCATCAGTGCGAGACCGGCATTGGACACGAGAACGTGATCCGAATGGAACAGGCCCAACGGCATGACGATCAGCGTGGGTTTTGTTTCGGAAACAGCGTGGTTCAACGCGGCGATCAGCTCGTCCGCATCAGGCGATGCATGGTATTGCGCGTCGCGAAACAGCAGATGTACGGGAATCGCCGACAACAACCCCAGCGCCTCCCGGTCTTCCGCCTGACGCGCCCGCATCGCTTCGAACGCGTCGGCGAAACCGGCCGCGCGGTCCCAATCGGTCGTCATGTTCTCGGCGGGCGGCGCGGTGAAAACCGTGCAGACGACCGTGCGGGGATGCGCGGCGATCAGAAGTCCGCAGCTGAGGACCGCATCGTCGAGATGCGGTGAGATGACGAGCAAGCGCTGGTCCGATTCCATACCGGCGAGTAGCAAGCTGCATTCCGCCGGCGCGGTGCGCGAAGGGTCGCACTTAAGAAGGGCGAAGCATGACGAACGACGAAGTGGCGAGCCCGCGCACGCAACGGCGGCGGCTTGGAGGATGGCTGCCGCGCGAGGAAGCGCATCTCGCGCGCTACCGGACCATGCTGGTCGCCAAGCGCGCGAACGTGCGCGCACGGCGCCACGCACGCGCGCCGTCGAAGAACTCGCGGCGCTGATCGAAGGCGATCCGGTGCTGCGCATGGATATGACGCGGGCCATCATTCAGGCGCAAGAGGCGGGCTACGTGCTCGGCTATGCATCGATCGACGAACTGATGACGATCGTCGACTACCTGATGACCTACGCACCGCCGTTCAGCAAATCCGATCTGATTCACTGTCCGCTGAACGCGGTGCTCGACTGGCCGATGTGCATGCCGTCCGGCTACGCGCTGTTTCGCGACCCGGCGCTCAACGCGCAACTCAAGCACGTGCTGAACTGCTGGTATGGCTTCCTGAGCGGCCCGCATTCACGCGCGCATTTAAATACGTCGTCGCCCGACGGCTGGTTCAGCCCTGAGGCCGACAAACGGATCGGCCTCGCGCAACGCGTCGTCGTCGCAAAGCAACGGATAGATGCGTTGCGCCCCGTCAAGCCGCTAGTTCAGCCGCGCAGCCGCGCGAAAATGCTCAGCAGGTCTTCGAGAACCACCGGCTTTTTCAGGTGGGCGTCGAAGCCCGCGTGTTCGGCCGCACTGACGTCCGCCTGCTGTCCAAAGCCGCTGACCGCGACGCAGATCACAGACTTCATCGTCGGCATGCCGCGCAGCTTGCCGATGAACTCCATACCGTTCATGCCCGGCATGCCGATGTCGGACAGGATGATATCGGGCGCGTTGCCGTTGATCATCGTCAACGCTTCCTCGCCGCTCGTCGCGGTCCGCACTTCGGCGCCCTCGCTTTCCAGCAGCAGCTTGAAGGTTTCGACGGTCGCGGCGTCGTCGTCGACCATCAGGATGCGCGTGCCTTTCAACGGCTCGGCGGTGACTTCGATATCCGCGCTCGTGCGGGTGGCGAGCCGGTGGGTGGGCAGGGTCACCGTGAAAGTCGCGCCGCGGCCGACGCCGTCCGACTCCGCACGCACCGCGCCGCCGTGCAGGTTGACCAGATCACGCACCAGCGCGAGGCCGATGCCGAGGCCCCCGCGGCGCAAGCCCGGATCGCGGCTCTGCTGGAACATCTCGAAGATATGCGGCAGCAGCGACGCCTCGATGCCGATGCCGGTATCGCTGACGCGCAGCACGGCCTCGGCGTGATCGTTGACCTGCAACGACACCTGAATCGAACCGCGCTGCGTGAACTTCAGCGCATTGCTGATCAGATTCCACACGATCTGCTCGATCCGCGTGAGGTCCGCGTGAATGATCACAGGCGCATCGGTGATGTCGACGCTCAACGCGACGCCGCGCTGCGCCGTATCGTCCTGCACCGCGCTGCACACGCGCTGCACGATCTCGCGCATGTCGACCACGGTGCGCACGACCGACAGCTTGCCCGTGCGCACGCGCGAAATGTCGAGCAGATCGTCGATGATTTGCGCCTGGCCCAACACGGTGCGGCGGATCGTATCGGTCGCGCGCGACACGTTCAGGTTCTGCCGCGTTTCCGGCGCGCGCGCGATCAGCTCGGCGCTGGCCGAAATCAGGTTCAGCGGATGCTTGAGCTCGTGCGACACGACCGCGAGAAATTCGTCGCGGCGCCGCTGCGCGTCGCGCTCGCTTGCCGCGCGCAGCGATTCGACATGGGTGCCGCGTCCCGAGGTCGGTTCATTCACATATTCGCCGAGATCGCGCGTGATCTGCGCAAAGCCGCTGATGCCCGGTTCGTCGAGACGGGACAGCACGCCGCTCGCGAAAAAGCGCGTGCCGTCCTTGCGCAAATGCCAGCGCTCCTCTTCGGCGCGGCCATTCAGACGCGCTTCGGCGAACTCGCGTTGCGCGACGTTGTCGGCGCGGTCCTCTTCGGTGTACAGGATGTCGGCGGACTGGCCGATCATATCGGCTTCCGTATAGCCGAAAATCCGTTCCGCGCCCGCGTTCCAGCTGTTGATCACGCCGTTGTCGTCGAACGTGATGATCGCGTAGTCGCGCGTGCTTTCCGCGACGATGCGCATGCGCCGCTCGCCTTCGCGCAGCCGGTCTTCCGCCTGACGCCGCCCGGTGATGTCGATGAACGACAGCACCGCGCCGTCGATGCGGTCCTCGGTCGTGCGGTAAGGCACGAAGCGCGCGAGATACCAGCGCCCGTCGTTGCTCTTCAGCTCGCGTTCGATCAGGCGCAACGAGTCGAATGCCTCGGCCGCGTCGTCGGCGAGCTTGTCGTATTCGAGGCGGTGCGTGATGTCGAGCAGCGAGCGGCCGATGTCCGACGGAATGATGCTGAAGACGTCGGTTGCGCGCGGCGTATAGCGCTTGATGCAGATGTTGCGGTCGACGAAGATCGTGCCGATGTCGTTCGCGGCGATCAGGTTGTGCAAGTCGTCGTTGATCTTGCCGGTTTCCTCGACCTTCGACTTCAGCTCCGCGTTGACCGTGGTCAACTCCTCGTTGATCGATTGCAGCTCTTCCTTGCTGGTTTCGAGTTCCTCGGTCGCCGAGCGCAGTTCCTCGTTGATCGCCTGCAATTCCTCGTTCGATGCCTTCAGCTCCTCGGTTGAGGTTTCCGACTGCTCGATCGTGGACTGCAACTGTTCCTTCGTGCGTTGCAGTTCCCGTTCGAGCTGAGTGATGATCGGGTCTTTCTGCACGTCGGCCGGCGCCGTTTCGGCGTTCGCCACGCTGTCCTCGACCTCGTCGAACAGCACCAGCACGAAGTCCGCGTTCGCTTCCGGATCGTGCACGGGCCGCGCGGTCATGTTGACGAAGTACGACCGGCCATCGCGCTCGATGCGCACGCGGCGCGCTTCGACGCTGCGGTTCGTGTGCAAGGCCTGATAGATCGCGGTGCGCAGTTCCAGCCGCAGTTCCGGACGCACGACGGCCACGATGTTGTGCGACGGCTCGCCGCCGGAATACTGCAGAAAACGCCCGGCGCGATCGGACAGATGAACGATTTCGGATTCGCGGCTCACCAGCACGCTGGGCGGCGCATATTGCTCGACGAGCCGCTGATGCAGATCGCCGAACGAAAAGCGCCGGCGCCCCGGCGGCTGCACCGTGGTCACGACAGGCCGCGAGCTCATGGTGCCGGAAATCGCGATCGGCAGCGGCGTGTCACTGCGTACCGCCATGTTCGCGCGATAGATGCGGTTGCGCTTGTCGACCACGGTGAACATCGAGCTCACGCCGTCGGCCGACTCCGAGCTGCCGAGGAACAGCATGCCGCCGGGACGCAGCGCGAAGTGGAACATCTTCAGGATTTCGATCTGCGCTTCGCGGTCGAGGTAGATCAGCAGGTTGCGGCAGCAGATCATGTCGAGCCGCGAGAACGGCGGGTCGCTCAGCACGTTGTGGTGGGCGAACAGCATGTGCTCGCGCAGCTCTTTCTTGATCCGGAAATGCGCGGCGTCCCTCGTGAAGAACTGGCGGATGCGCGCCGGCGTCAGGTCGGCGGAGATCGAGTCCGGGTACACACCGGCGCGCGCGAGGGAAATGGCGCGCTCGTCGATGTCGGTCGCGAATACCTGAAAAGACACGCCCTCGGGCGACTTCAGCGAGCGTTCCTGCAGCAGCATCGCCAGCGAATAGGCTTCTTCGCCCGTCGCGCAGCCCACCGACCACACGCGGATGCGGTCCTGTTCGCCGCGGTTTTCGAACAGGGGCGGCAATACTTCACGTTCGAGCACGTCGAACGCTTCCTTGTCGCGGAAGAAATTGGTGACGCTGATCAGCATGTCCTGCAACAGCGCCTGGGTTTCTTCAGGGTGCAGATGCAGATAATCGCGATACACCTGCAGGTCGGTAATGCCGTTGACTTGCAGCCGGCGTTCGATACGCCGCAGAACCGTAGCCCGTTTGTAATGTCGGAAATCGTGTGCGGTGCGGGTGCGCAGAATCACCATGATTTCGCGCAGCGCGCGCTCGGCCGACTCGTTGACCGTGTCTTCCTCGGGCTCGTCCGCCTCCGCGGCCGGCAGATGGATTTCCCGCGCGGTGGACCACAGATCGAGCAGCCGTTGCGGCATCTCGGCCGCGGTCATCACGAAGTCGGCCATGCCGGTCGCGATTGCGCTGCGCGGCATGCTGTCGTATTCGGCCTCGGAAGGGTCCTGCACGAGCGTGATGCCGCCCATTTCCTTGATGCGCGACAAGCCGACCGAGCCGTCCGAGCCCGCTCCCGACATCACGATGCCTATCGCGCGTTCGCGGTGCGCCTCGGCGAGCGTGCGGAAAAACAGATCGATGCTCGCGCGGCGTCCTTCCTCGGGCAGCTTGCGCGTGACGCGCAGGTAGCCGTCGACCATGATCATCTCGAACGAGGGCGCGACCAGATAGACGTGGTCCGATTCGATCGGCGTGGGGCCGGTGACCTGCTGCACGGACATGCTGGTGACTTTCTGCAGCAGTGAGGCCAGATTGCTTTCGTGATCCGGCAACAGGTGAACGACCACGACGAAGGCCATCGACGTGCGCGCGGGCAGCGCCTCGAAGAACTCCGTCAGCGCGTTAAGCCCCCCCGCCGATGCGCCGATACCGACGATCGGATAGAGTGCCTGGCTAGGCAGAGTTTGCCCTCGCTTCTTTGACATGGCTGCGTGTCCCTTCTTGGAAAGGATAGTGTTCAGCGGTGGATTTTTATAGGGCGACGAGCCCATTTCCTGCTGGCTCGGACGGTTATTATCCCGCATTGCACTCATTTTTCCATCAGCATCGACTGCAGCAGTTCGGCCGCGTGCCTCGCGCGCAGCACATTATCCTCCTCGCGCTGTTGGGCGGCGGTATCTCCGGTTTTGGCGAAATGGTCGCGCAACTCGCGGCTGAACATTTCGCGCTCGCGCAGCGCACGCAGCGCTTTGCGCAATGAGTCCTCGGCATCCGTCATGCGGCCGTCGCCGAGCGACGCGGCCGAATATGCATGACCGGTATGACAGCGATAACGCATCACCCGCGATCCGGTCATGCGCCACAGCGTGCCGTTGCATTCGGGGCATGTGAAAGTCGAGGGCGTCGCGAGTCCCCTGATTGCTTCGAATGCCGTGGTGCCGGCCAGCCACGCGTCTTGTTCGAGAACGATGCGATCGGTCGCCTCGCGCCGCGCACGGCCGTTTTTTCCCGGCGCGCTGGCGTTGCCGCCGGTCAGTTTTACCAAACATTGCCCCATTTGATCGAGCGGCAGCACGTGGTCGGCAAACGGCGATGCATGTCGCGGCATCTCGCTCGCGAATGCGTCGGCCGGGTCCTGGACGAGCGTCGCGCCGCCGCACGCCTGGATTGCTTCGAGGCCCGCGGTGCCATCGTCGAGCAGGCCGGTCAGGATCACGCCGATCGCGCGTGGCCCTATCTGCGTGGCCGCAGTGCGAAAGAGGGGGTCGATCGCCGGGCGCGCGAAGTTCTCTTTCGCGCCGTGCAGAAGCCGCAGTAGCCCATCCTCGACGACGAGGTGCCGATCGGGCGGCGCCACGTAAATTCTGCCGGGCGCGTAATGTTCGCCATCCTGTGCGTGCTTGGCGGGTAGCGGTCCGGCCTGGTTCAGAAGCGCGGGCAGCATGCTGCCATGCGCGCCGATATGCAGCACGACGGCGATGCTGGCGGGCATATCGACGGGAAGCTGCGAGGCAAGCGAACGCAGCGCATCGACCCCTCCCGAGGACGTGCCGATTACGATGAAGTCGCGGTGGGTCAAGGGGGCTCCGGGACGTGGAAGCAGGCGTGAAAGCGGACCTTTCCTGTTAGTCAAACAAACGAGCAAGCCATATGCCGTCGCTGCATTTTTTGGGGCGTTGCCGGTAAAAACGTTCTTTTGGCGACGGCGGTTTTCAGCCTCCGCCACAATCCAGGCACGCGGGCCGCAAGCGCCGCGCGAAGCTCGCACAATGCATATGACGAATGTCGTGCAACATCACACTGCCGCAGCGACCCTCGCGGTGATGCAAAGCCGGACGCCCCGCGAAGCCGAGGTGCGCCGCGCGGGCGGTCCGGTTAACGCAATTACACCGGCGCGGGCTGACTGCCCGTTGCTCGCGGGCGGCCGCTCGTGTCGTGCGCGAGCAGCGCGTCGTAGATCGTCAGATAGTCGTCGGTCATGCGCGCGGCCGTGAAGCGGCGCTCGAACGCGCGGCGGCACGCGCCGCGCTCGATGCTGTCGATGCGCGCAACCGCTTGCACGGCCTCGTCCACGTTATCGACGATCAGGCCGCTCACGCCGTCTTCGATCAATTCGGGCACCGCGCCGCGGCGAAACGCGATCGCCGGCGTGCCGCATGCCATCGCCTCGATCATCACCATGCCGAACGGCTCGTCCCATTCGATCGGCAGCAGCAACGCGCGCGCGTTCTCGATCAATTGCCGGCGCGCGCCGCCGCCGACTTCGCCAAGGTATTCGGTGAATGCGCCAGAGCGGCGCAAGAGCGGATCGATGCGTTCGCGGAAATAGTCGCGTTCGCCGGGATGAATCTTCGCGGCGATCTTCAATGGCAAGCCGCTGCGCCGGGCGATTTCGATCGCGAGATCGGGACGTTTCTCCGGCATCATGCGGCCGAGAAAAAGCAGATAGGAACCGGCCATCGGTTGAAATTCGAACTGGTCGAGCGGCAGTCCGTGATGGACCGTGCCCTGCCAGTTCGCCCACGACACGGGCCCGCGCTGACTCGCGGAAATCGACACCACCGGCACGCGCGCGAATTCGCGAAACAGCGGGCCATGATCGTTCAGCAGCAGACGGCCGTGCAGCGTCGTCAGCGTACGGCATGGCAGGCGCTCGGCCCACGCGAAATGCAGCGGCTCGCCGTGAAAATGGACGACGTCGAAGCGGTCCGCGTCGCGAATCACGCGCGCGAGCTGCCTGACGTGATGGGTTTGCGTGTCCCACACGTTCGCGTCGCGCCAAAGACCGCGCGGGCAGATCGGCACGAGTCGCGCGGCGCTCGTCGAATCGGCGCTCGCATAGAGCGTCACGTCGTGGCCGCGCGCGACCAGCTCTTCGGTCAGATACGACACGACGCGTTCGGTGGCGCCGTACGCGAACGGCGGCACGCTTTCGTAAAGCGGAGCGATCTGGGCGATTCTCATCAGTCGTTGAGAAGAGGAAGGAGAGGTTAGCGCGCGACATGCCGCGCCGGACCACCAGCAGCAAGTGACGTACCGCCGCCGGACCGTTGGCGCGGTATGGCGTTTGCTCGATGCGGGCACTTGACCGATTGAAGGAGGCGCCATGAACCGCGCAACGCGAGCCGCTACCGACGACACGCAGCCCACCGCTCGACGCGACACCGCGAGCACGCCCGATGCGCTCGCGCTGCTCGAGGCCGATCACCGCGCCGTGGAAAAACTGTTCGACGCCTTCGGCAAATCGCGCGGCGACGAGCGCGACACGCTCGAAGCCAAAGCCGCGCTGACGCAGCGCGCGTGCGAAGAGCTGACGATGCACACGATCATCGAGGAAGAGCTGTTGTATCCGGCCGCGCAACAGGCGCTGCCCGACGACGACAAGCTCGATGTCGATGAAGCCTACGTCGAGCATTTTCTGGTGAAAACGCTGATCGCGAAGTTCGAGACGCTGAAGCCGGGCGACAAAGGCTTCGACGCGACGTTCAAGGTCATGTCCGAGCTCGTGCGGCATCACGTCGAGGAGGAGGAACGCGAACTCTTTCCGGCCTTGCGGCGCACCGGCTGCGATCTCGCCGCGCTCGGTGAAAAGATCGCGGCGCGCAAGCGCACGCTGCAGGCCAGGCTGGATCAGGCGGGCAGTCGCGCGGTCGGCGACAAGACCTGATGGGCGCAAGCGCCATCGAACATCGGAGGTGCATGATGGCAGTTGCAGCAGCCGACCGACGCGCTCGTGCGGCTCACGTCGAGCGCGATTTGCGGCACGGAGGGCCTACCGCGAGTTCGACCGGCGCGAGCCGGGTGGATCAAGGTAAAGCTGGAGCCTTGAAATGCGCGCGCCAGTCGCGCTGATCCGTTTGAAGCGTCGCCACG
Source organism: Paraburkholderia sp. MM6662-R1 (assembly GCF_050436245.1). Taxonomy (NCBI): domain Bacteria; kingdom Pseudomonadati; phylum Pseudomonadota; class Betaproteobacteria; order Burkholderiales; family Burkholderiaceae; genus Paraburkholderia; species Paraburkholderia sp. MM6662-R1. The sequence continues at coordinate 121,699 of NZ_JBNDLV010000003.1, forward strand.
ACAGGGAAGCCCATAAGTCGACGCTTATGGACGAACGCGCCCTTTTACACCTCCATTAACATCGGTTTCAGAAGGGGCGTAACAGGATCGCCTAATGCAGCAGGGAGTGACATGTCCAGGAGAAAGCTGAAACTGATCCAATACTCGCCGGCCGCGATCCTGTCGCGCGACGACTTTTCGATCTTCGTCACCGCGCGACGCAGCGCCGATGGACGATTCTATGCCGACCTACTGGTCAGCCGTAAGGTGGACGGCCGCCGACTGTTCCCTTTCGATGGCGCACCCGCTGTCGGTCCGTTCGACAGTATCGAGGAAGCGCGGCTCGCCGCCGAGGAATACGGCGCGCGGATCGTCGCGGCCGACCTTGCCTGTCCCGAGATGTAAGCGCGCGGCCCGTGCCGCGCTCAGCGATCCGGCCGCGATGGTGACCGGATCGCGTCGATCGTCGACGACACGCCGGCATCGGCGCGCGTGGCGCTATCGCCTGGCGACTGCATCCCCAATTGACGCGTGTGCCAGTCCGCGACCGGCACACCGCGGACCTGCGTGTCCGCCGTATTCCTTCTGACGTCGTCATCGCGGCTCCCCTCGAATGTCCAGAGATGCCAGGATTGGCCACCGGTCGAGCATCGGCCGTTGCTTTGCAGCTGTCGTCGTTGGAACGGCGCTTGCTGTGTGCGCCATGATCTATCTCGCTGGACCTATCGGACCTATGGCTTCTCATCGCATTTCGCTCCTCGCGCGGCGTGGCGTGCGGATACTGCTCGCCTGCGTGGCACGCGGCGCTTGCGCACAGCAACCGCCGCAGGATGCGCTGCATCCGGCCGGCGTGCAGGCCGCGCACATTCTGCGGCTGTGGCACCTGTCGTTGATCGTCTGCGGCGCGGTGTTCGCGGCAGTGCTGTTCGCGACACTGATTGCGCTGGTTCGCCGCACCGATAGGAGCGGCACTACTGGCGACGATGCGCAAAGTGTCGAGCACGCGTCACTCGCGCAGCCGCGCGAACGCGGAACGCAGCGCGTGGTCGCCGTCGTCAGCGTCGCGTCGGTCGCGCTGCTGTTGGGGCTGATCGTCGCCGACGTATTGACGGATCGCGCGCTGTCACGCTTGCCGGTCGACGACGCGTTGCATCTCGAAGTCACCGGCGAGCAGTGGTGGTGGAAAGTCGACTATCCTGGCGATGCGCAACAGCCGGGCTTCTCGACCGCGAATGAATTTCACGTGCCCGCGGGGCGGCCAGTCGTCATCGCGCTGAAGGCGAGCGATGTGATCCACAGCTTCTGGATGCCCAATCTGCACGGCAAGAAGGACATGCTGCCGGGCATCGATTCGACGATCGAATTCCGCGTCGACAAACCCGGCGTCTATCGCGGCCAGTGCGCCGAATATTGCGGTGCCGAGCACGCATGGATGGCGATGTTCGTGACCGCCGACACGCCCGAACATTACGCGCACTGGCGTATGCAGCAGGCCACGCCCGCCGTGACGGCGGCGCTCAGTCCGACCGACGTGGTCGCTCGACGCGGCCTGCAGATCTTCGAGCAGTCGAGCTGCGCAAACTGCCACACCGTGCGCGGCACGTCGGCGCAGGGCACGCTCGGCCCAGACCTCACGCACCTGATGAGCCGGCAGACGATCGCCGCGGGCGTGCTGCCGAACACGCAGCAGAACCTCGCGGCGTGGATCCGCGATCCGAACGCGCTGAAGCCGGGCACGACGATGCCGACCGTGCCGCTCCCCGCATCCGACCGGCAAGCGCTGGTCGCCTGGCTCGGAACCCTACGATGAGCACGCTCGAACGCCCGGCCGCCTTGCACGTCGACCTCGCGATCAAGGACGGCCCCCACGCGCCCGCCGATACGCGCGCGCTGCTCGCCGACACGTGGCGCGATCCGCCGGGCGTGATTGGCTGGTTGTCCGCAATCAACCACAAGACGATCGCGCGGCGCTTCATCGTCACGACGTTCGTATTCTTCCTGCTCGCGGGGTTGCTCGCGCTCGCGATGCGCACGCAGCTCGCGCGGCCGAACAACCACGTGGTCGGTCCCGACTTCTACGACCAGCTGTTCACGATGCACGGCACGACGATGATGTTCCTGTTCGCCGTGCCGGTGATGCAGGCGGTCGCCGGTTACCTGATTCCGTTGATGATCGGCGCGCGCAGCGTCGCGTTTGCGCGCATGAATGCGTACGCATACTGGGTGTTCCTGTTCGGCGGACTGACGCTCTACATTGCGTTCGCGATGGGCGCGGGGCCGCGCTCGGGCTGGTTCAGCTACGTGCCGCTGGCCGGCCCGGACTATGCGACGGGCAAAGGCTCCGATATCTGGGCGCAGATGATCACGTTCACCGAGCTGTCCGCGCTGCTCGAAGCGATCGTGCTGATCACGACCATTCTGAAAATGCGCGCGCCCGGCATGTCGCTGAACCGGCTGCCGCTGTTCGCATGGGCGACGCTCGTCACGCAGTTCATGGTGCTGTTCGCGATGCCCGCGGTCATGCTCGCGAGTACCGCGCTGATTCTGGACCGGTTGGTCAGCACGCAGTTTTACAACCCGTCGCTCGGCGGCGACGTGCTGCTGTGGCAACACCTGTTCTGGTTCTTCGGACACCCGGAGGTCTATTTGATCTTCATCCCGGCACTCGGCTTCATGTCGTCGATCATCGAGACCTTTTCGCGCCGGCCGGTGGTCGGCTATCCGGCGATGGTGCTCGCGCTGATCGCGACCGCGTTCCTTGCGTTCGGACTCTGGGTGCATCACATGTTCGCGACCACGGTGCCCGAACTGGGCAAGAGCTTCTTCACGGCGGCAAGCGTGCTGATCGCGGTACCGTCGGCCATTCAGATCTATTGCTGGCTCGCGACGCTGCTGACCGGCAAGCTCAGGCTCCGGACGCCGCTGCTGTTCGTGCTCGCGTTCTTCTTCATCCTGGTGCTGGGCGGCATGACCGGCATCATGCTCGGCTCGGTCGCGCTGGATCTGCAGGTGCATGACACCTACTTCGTGGTCGCGCATCTGCACTACGTGCTGATAGGCGGCGCGGTGTTTCCGCTGTTCGGCGCGTTCTACTACTGGTTTCCGAAGATCACCGGACGCATGCTCGGCGAGCGCCTCGGGCGCTGGCATTTCTGGCTGTTCTTCATTGGCTTCAACGTGACGTTCTTCCCGATGCACTGGCTCGGCCTGCATGGCATGACGCGGCGCATCTGGACTTATCCCGCCGGGCTCGGCTGGGGGCCGCTGAATTTGAGCGCGACACTCGGCGCGTATCTGATGGGCGTCGGCGTCTTGCTGTTCCTCGTCAATGTGGCGCGCAGCCGCCGGCGGGGCGCCGCTGCGTCGGCCGATCCGTGGGGCGGCGGCACGCTCGAATGGAGCATGCCGAGCCCGCCGCCGCCACACAATTTCGACGTGCTGCCGATCGTGCATGGCCGCCATCCGCTGTGGGAGCCGTCGCGGCAGCCGGCGTCGGTGTCGGGTCTCACGGCCGGCGCGCGCGAGGTGCTGACGACGAGCGCGCTCGATGCGATCGCCGAAACCCGCCCGCTGTTTCCGACGCCGTCGATCTGGCCGTTTGTGAGCGCTGTCGCGACGACGATCTTCTTTATCGGTTCGATCTTCACGCCGACGGCCGTATGGTGGGGCACCGTGCCGGTCGCCGCGGCGATGATCGCGTGGTTCTGGCCAACCCGCGCGAGCAACGCGGTGGCGCGCGCGCTCGAACGCTGGCCGTCGCCACGCGGCGGTACGGCGCAGCACGAAACGCCGCAAATCCGCACGCTTGCCGAGTCCGACGACACGCCGGCGGGCACCGTCTCGACCCTCGATGTGCGCGCGTTGCCGAGCTTCGACTTCAGCCATCGCAGCCCGATGTGGTGGGCGACCGCCGGTCTGATGGCGATCGAAGGCACTGTGTTCGCGATCGCGGTCGCGATGTACTTTTATCTGCGCGGCGTGAACGCGGCGTGGCCGCTGCACGCGCCGCCGCCCGCTTTGCTGTGGGGCACGCTGAACACGGCCATCCTGCTGCTGAGCCTCGCGCCGAACCAGTTCGCGAAGCGCGCGGCGGAGCGTGGCGAGCGCGCTCGCGCGTGCTTGTGGCTCAGCGTGTGCCTCGCGTTCGCGCTGGCATTCCTCGTGGTGCGCGGCTTCGAGTTCACGGCGCTGAACGTGATGTGGTACGCGAATGCATATGGCTCGATCGTGTGGCTGCTGCTCGGGCTGCATACCACGCACCTCGTGACCGATACCGTCGATACAGCCGTGCTCGCGCTACTGCTGAAGACCGGTCCGTTCGAGGGCAAACGGCTGCTCGACACCAGCGAAAACGCGATCTACTGGTACTTCGTCGTGATGAGCTGGCTGCCGATCTATGCGGTGCTGTACGTTGCGCCGCGCATGCATGGGTGATTCGTGAGGTGCCGATGGATATCTGGCTAGGATTGCTCGCGGCACCCACGGCGGTGCTCGCCACCCAGAGCATCGACTATGCGCTGATCCGGCTCGCCTGCGCGAGCGGCGCCGCATGGCCGATGCACGCGGTCAGCGCGGCGGCGTTCGCGTTCTGCGCGTTTGCCGCGTGGCTCGCATACGGACGCTGGCGTGCCGAACGCTCGCCCGGCGAGCCCGCCTATGCGCGACGCGACGCGCGCGCCGGCTTTTTCGCGCTGATGGCGATGATCGTCGGTGCGCTGTCCGCGCTCGTGCAACTCGCGATGTGGTTCCCGCAATGGCTGCTGCCCGCTTGCCGATGACACGGCACATCCATTGGGCCGCATGCCTGGCCTGGCTGCCCAGCACGACGGCCGCCGCGCATGTGCTGTCCGACGCCGATCGCGCGACCTTGTCGTTCGGCTGGAGCTTCGAGCCGTGGGTCGTCGCGTTGCTGGCGCTCAGCATCGGCGCGTATCTGATCGGCTATGCGCGGCTGCGGCGCCGCTCGCGCGCACGGCGGCGCGGGGTCGGCGCGCGCACGCTGCATCTGCTGGCCTTCGCCGGCGGTTGGAGCGCGCTCGTGCTCGCGTTGATGTCGCCGCTCGATACGTTGTCCGGGGCGCTGTTTTCCGCGCACATGGTGCAGCACGAATCGATGATGCTGATCGCGGCGCCGCTGTGCGTGGCGGGGCGTCCGCTTGCCGTATGGATGTGGGCGCTGCCGCGGCGCGCGCGTCTGGCGGTCGGGCGGGCGGTGCGCGCTCGCCCGTTCGCGCGCGCGTGGCGCTGGCTGACCGCGCCGCTGGTCGCGTGGGTGCTGCACGCCGCCGCTCTATGGGCGTGGCATGCGCCGACGTTGTTCGAGGCCGCGCTTGCGCATCCAACCGTGCATTCATTGCAGCACGCCAGCTTTTTGCTGAGTGCGCTGATCTTCTGGTGGACCGTGACAGGCGACGGCGCCCGCCGCGGCAACGGCGGCCACGCGATGCTGTCGCTGTTCACGACGATGGTTCACACGAGTGCGCTCGGCGCGCTGATCACGCTTGCGCCGGGCCTCTGGTATCCGTCGTATATCGAACCGTGCGCGGCGTTGGGCATCAATCCCCTGCACGATCAGCAACTGGGCGGACTGATCATGTGGGTGCCGGGCGCGATGGCCTATCTGGCTGGCGGGCTGCTCGTCGCGGCGCGCTGGCTGAGCCGCGCGGACCGGCAGCCGGCATTCACGTACGACGCGGCGCGGGCCCGCGGGGAGGGCGCGCCATGATGCGAAGGCATGCCGCGGCGCGAGCGGCGGCAGCGGGTGCGTTGCTGGCGCTGTGCGTCGGGTTGTCGGCGAGCGCATTCATCGGTGGATCGATCGCGGCGGATGCGTCGGCGGCGAGCACTGACGCGCAGGCTTCGGGCGACGCGGCGAGCATCGAGCCGTCCCAGTTCGCGCTTGGCGAGTACCTGGCGAAAGTCGCCGATTGCGCCGGCTGCCACACCGCGCCGAAGGGCGGTGCGCCGTTTGCGGGCGGCCTTGGCATGGGTTCGCCGTTCGGCACGATCATGTCGAGCAATATCACGCCGGACCCGCAGTACGGCATCGGCCGCTACACGTACCAGGACTTCGAGCGCGTGCTGCGCGAAGGTGTCGCGCGCGGCGGCAAGCGGCTCTATCCGGCGATGCCATACGTGTCGTTCTCGAAGCTCAGCGACGAGGACGTGCACGCGCTTTACCTATACATGCTGCACGGCATCGCGCCGGTCGCGAAACCCACGCCGCGCTCGGACGTCGCGTTTCCGTTCAACCAGCGCTGGGCGCTGCGCTTCTGGCAGATGGTCTTCGTGCCGTCGCAGCCATACGTGCCGCGTCCGCAAAGCGACGCGATATGGAATCGCGGCGCGTATCTGGTGCAAGGCCCGGGACATTGCGGCGCGTGTCATACGCCGCGCGGCAAGTTCTACCAGGAAAAAGGCCTCGACGAGTCGTCGAGCGACTATCTGGTGGGCGGCGTCAACGATCACTGGTTCGCGCCGAACCTGACCGGCGACATGGGCTCAGGACTCGGCCGGCTCACCGCCGCGGACATCGCCGCGTTCCTGAAGACCGGCCACGGCGCGGGCGTCGTCGCGTACGGCAGCATGGTCGAACAGGTCGAGGACAGCACGCAGTATCTGACCGACGACGATCTGCATGCGATCGCGCATTACCTGAAGTCGCTGCCCCCGCAACAGCCGTCGGGCACCTATACGCACGGCGCCGATCCAGCGCGTTCTAGCGTGAACGGCAGCCGCGTGCCCGACTCGCTGAGCGTCGGCTTCAACGTCTACCAGTCTTTCTGCGCAAGCTGCCATCGCGCGGATGGGCGCGGCGTGCCGAACGTGTTCCCGGCGCTCGCGGGCAACCCTTCGGTGATCGCGGAAGACACCACGTCGCTGATCCGGCTGCTCGTCGAAGGCGGCAACAGTCCGGCAACGCGAAGCGGTCCGTCACGTCAGTCGATGCCGCCGTTCGCGGCGACCCTCGCCGTCGTCGAGATCGCGCAGGTCTTGACGTATATCCGCAGTGCCTGGGGCAACAACGCGCAGTCCGTCACCGCCAACGACGTCGCGACGCTGCGAAACGAGCTGCACAAATAGCAGCACACGCCGCGCGGAACAACGCTTGCTCGCCTGTCGCTCGCCGTCATTCGGGCACGGCGCGCATGGCGCCGTATTGCATCGCTCACGTTCACGGAGAGACACATGGACAAGGAACTCGAAGCCCGCATTCGCACGCGGGCGTATCAAATCTGGGAAAACGATCCGTCGCCGGAAGGCAGGGCCGACGACCATTGGGAAGAAGCGCGCCGGCAGATCGAGGCGGAAGGCGCGATCGATGGGGCTGCCGCGCCGCAGGAGCCGACCGATCAGTCCGCCGATCGCGACCGCGGCTCGCGCATCGCGCCCGAACAGCAACTGCAGGAAATGCCCGGCGAGGACATCGAACAGCCGAAGCGCGCCCAACGTCCGCGCGCCGGATAAGCGGGCGCCGCGCTGTCAGACCGACGCCGACGATGGCGTCGGAGCCACCGGCAGCGCGCGCTTGTGGCGCGTCGCCATGTAAAAGCGGCGGATCGTGGTCAAGACTTCTTCACTGACGGGCTTGCCTTCGAGGAAGTCGTCGATGTCCTGGTAGCTGATGCCGTAGCTGTCCTCGTCCGGCTTCTGCGGCGTCAGCGATTCGAGGTCCGCGGTCGGCACCTTGTTGACGAGCCGCTCCGATGCGCCGAGCGCATGCGCGAGCGCGCGCACGCGGCGCTTCGTCAGACCGGCGAGCGGCAGGATATCGGCGCCGCCGTCGCCGAACTTCGTGAAGAAGCCCATCAGCGATTCGGCCGCGTGGTCGGTGCCTATCACCACGCCGACGCGCGCGCCCGCAATCGCGTACTGCGCGATCATGCGTTGCCGCGCCTTGATGTTGCCGAGCACGAAGTCTTCCTGAAAGTCGTCGACGTACTGCACGTTGCCGCGTTTGAGCGAAGACAGCATCGCGTCGGCGGGCTCCTTGATATTGACCGTCAGCGTTTCGTCCGGACGGATGAACGCGAGTGCGGCCGCGGCGTCCTCTTCGTCGCGCTGGCTGCCGAACGGCAGACGCACCGCGACGAAACGGGCTTCATAGCCGCTGGCGCGCAGACGTTCGACGGCAAGCTGCGCGAGGCGCCCCGCGGTCGACGAATCGACGCCGCCGCTAATGCCCAGCACGTAGGTGCGCAGGCCTTGCGACGCCAGGTAGTCGCCGAGGAACGCGACACGCCGCTCGCGTTCGCGGGCCACGTCGAAATCACGCTCGACGCCGAGTTCGTCAATCACTGCCTGTTGCCAGGCGTTGGCGTCGAAGGAGGATTGCAGATTCATCGTTCGGTCTCTCTTCAGTGGTCCCGCTGGATGCGCGGGAGTTGATCGAAGTAATGCTCGACGCGCGACAGCGCATACAGCGCGGCGGCCGAACGCACGTCGTTGCGGTCGCCCGAAAAGCGCCGCGTCTCGGCGAACGTGACGAACTGATCGCCCGGCCGCCGGAACGCCCACGCGAAGCATTGCGTGCCCTGTGGCGGATCGTCATCCGAGCCGCCATGCGCGCCGCCATCGGCGAGCCCCGTGTTCGATACCGCGATGTCCGCGCAGCAGCCTTCCTGGCGCAACGCGCCCTCGGCCATTTCGCGCGCGACCGCTTCGCTGGTGAGTCCGTATTGCTTCATCGTGCTTTGCCGCACACCGAGAAACCCTGCTTTGCCCGATGGCGAGTAGCTGACGAAGCCGACGTCGAGACATGCGCCGCTGCCCGGCACGCTCGCGAGATAGGACGCGATCTGGCCGCCGGTGCAGGATTCGGCGGTCGCGAGCTTCAGACCTCGCGAGCTGAGGAAGGATACGACCTGCATGGGAATGCTCATGATTTTCGCCCCTGTTGTGCGACGCAATCGGACCGGCGTTTTGTTCGCTCAAGCGCTCGCGCCGGAACCGCAGCAAATATCGGTCCGCGCTCGCGGACCGCGGGCGCGTGACGGCGGCTTCACGTTTCGCGCATCGCCACCGGTCCCCGCTGGCGGTATGCTCGTTGCTGAAGCGTGGAACAGCAGTGCGCTCGCGCGCGGCCCCGTGGCAAGTGCGGAGCGCGCGCAGCGCTGCGCATTCGCGAGGAGGCGGCGATGAGCGATTTCGACGAAGCGCGCGCATGGATGGTCGAACGGCAGATCGTGCAACGCGGCGTGCGCGACGACTACGTGATCGAAGCGATGCGGCGCGTGCCGCGCGAGGCGTTCGTGCCCTCCGATCTGCGCGAATTCGCGTATGACGATACGCCGCTGCCGATCGGCGGCGAGCAGTCGATCTCGCAGCCGTACATCGTCGCGAAGATGCTCGCGGCCGCCGAGTTGCAGCCCGGCGATCGCGTGCTCGACATCGGCACGGGCTCCGGCTATGCGGCCGCGATCGCCGCGGAGATCGCGGGCCGGGTGGATTCCATAGAACGCGACGCGAGCCTCGCCGAGGGCGCGCGCGAGCGCTTGCAGCGGCTCGGCTACGAGAACGTCGAAGTGCATGTCGGCGACGGCACCGCAGGTCTTGCCGCGCATGCGCCCTATAACGCGATCATCGCGGCGGCGGGCGGACCGCGTGTGCCGCGAGCGCTGCGCATGCAACTCGCCGTGGGCGGACGGCTCGTGATGCCGGTCGGCAGCAGTCAGAGCCGTCAGCGGCTCGTGAAGATCGTGCGGCGCGACGAACACGACTACGACGAAGATGCGTTCGGCGACGTGCGCTTCGTGCCGCTCGTCGGCGACGATGGCTGGCCGGAGCCAGGCGGCGCGGCGCGCGCGGATTTGCGGCCTGCATCCACGTCCACGCCCATCCCGCTCACGCCTACGCCGGCCGCACCTATGCCGGTCGCGCCTAGGCCGGCCGCGCCTAGGCCGGCCGCGCTCGAACTCGCGATTCGCGACGCGGCCGAACCGTTGCCCGACATCGATTCCGCGGAATTCGCGGCATTTTTCGACCGCTTCGCCGGGCATCGCGTCGTGCTGCTCGGCGAGGCCAGTCACGGCACGTCGGAGTTCTACCGTGCGCGCGCGGCGATCACGCGGCGCCTCGTCGAGCAGCACGGCTTTTCGATGATCGCGGTCGAGGCCGACTGGCCCGACGCCGCGATCGTCGACCGGCATGTGCGCGATCGGCCGATGCCCGGCGGGCGGTCCCGACCGTTTCGCCGCTTTCCGACCTGGATGTGGCGCAACACCGACTTCATGGGCTTGATCGCGTGGCTGCGCTCGCACAACGCCGCGCACCCCGAGCGCGAAACGCGCTTTTACGGGCTCGATATCTACAGCCTTTCCGAATCGATCGATGCGGTATTGCGCTATCTCGACAGCGTCGACCCTGCCGCGGCGCGCATCGCTCGCGAGCGTTATGGGTGCCTCAGTCCGTGGCAGAAAGATCCGGCCGTATATGGACGCGCCGCGTTGAGCGGCGGCTACGCGCAGTGCGAAGAACACGTGGTCGCGCAACTCGGCGATCTGCTGAAAAGCCGGCTCGACTATGCGCGCGAAGACGGCGAGCGCTTCCTCGACGCGGCGCAGAACGCGCGGCTCGTGGCGGTCGCCGAGCACTACTATCGCGCGATGTACTACGGCGGGCCGCAAAGCTGGAATCTGCGCGACACGCATATGTTCGACACGCTGCGTCATACGCTCGACAGCCGCGGGCCGCAGGCGCGTCTGGTCGTGTGGGCGCACAACTCGCATATCGGCGACGCGAGCGCCACGCAGATGGGCCGCATGCAGGACGAGATCAATCTCGGCCAGCTGTGCCGCGCGCAGTTCGGCGACGCGGCGGCGCTGATCGGGTTTGGCACGCACAGCGGCACGGTCGCCGCGGCGAGCGATTGGGGCGGACCGATGGAGGTCAAAACCGTGCAGCCCTCGCTCGAGGGCAGCGTCGAATTCAGCATGCACGGCACGGGTCTCCCGCGCTTCCTGCTCGACCTGCGGCCCGGCATGCACGACACGCTGCGCGAACGGCTGCGCGCGCCGCTATTGGAGCGCTTCATCGGCGTCATCTACCGTCCGGGGACCGAGCGGTATAGCCATTACGCGCAAGCGTCGCTGGCCGAGCAGTTCGATGCGTTCGTGTGGTTCGATCGCACGAGCGCGGTGAGCGCGCTGCCCGTTTCCGCCGACGAAAAGAACCACGCGGCGGAGACTTTTCCATTCGGTGTGTGAGGGCGATCGGCACGCTCACGCCTCAGGCGAGGAACGCGGCTTGCAACGGAACGGACAGTGCATTCCAGCTGGTCCGAACCGAGGGGTCGCTCATGAACAAGGATGTACAGCGCCTTGCCATCGCCGCGATGTCGGGTGTTGCCAGTGGCGTCGTCTGCGCGCAAGGCGCCCGGCGAGCTGAGCCGCGACCAGGCGAACCGTGAACATGCGGGGCGCGCGAACCAGGCCGCGGTTCAGCACGGATAGCGCCGCCGGCATGGCGCGAGCAGTGCGCGCTAGCGGCGACGCGGCCCGGCTGCCGCCACCGCCGCGCGTGCTCGCGATTCCGCCATGAAGGACGAACCGGTCTGGTTCCTGCTGATCGGCGCGCTGCTCACGTTCATGGCCGTCGCGCGCGGGCCGATCCGCCGCTTGCCGCTGACCGGCGCGATGATTTATCTGCTGGTCGGCGTGGCGGTCGGGCCGGCCGTGTCCGGGCTCGTCGGGGTCGATCTGCTCCGCAATACCGCGTTGCTCGCGATGCTGGCTGAAGTCGGGCTCGTCGTGTCGTTGTTTTCGATCGGCATGCATCTGCGCGTGCGGCTGCGCAATCCGCTGTGGTTGTTGCCGCTGCGGCTCGGCGGCCCGGCGATGCTCTTCACCGTCGCCTTGATGTTCGGCTTCACCGCTTTGGTGACCGGACGCGCGGACGGCGCGGCGTTGTTCCTCGCGGCCGCGCTCGCGCCGACCGACCCGGTGCTCGCCAACGAGCTGCGCGTGACGCAAGCTGGCGACGACGAGCCCGTGCGGTTCGCGTTGTCGGGCGAAGGCGGCCTGAACGACGGTGCCGCCTATCCGTTTGCGGTGCTGGGACTGACGCTTGCCGGCGCGAGGCTGTTCGGCTCGGGCAGTGGCGTGCATTTCGTCGGCTCGGTGCTGTGGGGGATCGTCAGTGCGCTCGTGATCGGTTGCGTGTTTGCGATCGTGTTCGCGCGCGCGATCTTTTTTCTGCGCACCCGCTACGGCGAAGCGATCGGTCTCGACGGGTTTCTCGCGCTAGGCCTGATGTCGACGTCGTACGGCGCGTCGCTGCTGCTGCACGCGTATGCGTTCGTCGCGGTGTTCGTGGCGGGCGTCGCCGTCCGTCACGAGGAACTGCGTGCGACGGGCGACAAGAATCCCTCGGAAGTGCTCGACGAGGTGCAGCACGGCGAACAGGTCGATGTCGCCCAGGATCCAGAAATGGCGCATGCGGTCCTCGCCGAATCGATGATGGGCTTCATGCGCGAAATGGAGCGACTCGCGGAGTTGTCGCTGATGCTGATCATCGGCTGCGTCGTGTCCGCGCACTGGCGCGAGATGTTCGATCTGCGCGCCGTGTTGCCCGCGGTGTTTCTGTTTTTCGTCGCGCGGCCGCTGTCCGTCGTCGTCGCGATGATGGGTGCGCGCATCGACAATAGCCAGCGGCATCTGATGGCGTGGATGGGGATTCGCGGCGTCGGCGCGTTTTACTACCTGATGTTCGGCCTCGAATACGTGCGTGGCGCGATGACGCCGCTGCTGCCCGCCGTGCTCGATGCGATCGTGTTATCGGTGCTGCTGCATGGCTCGACCGCGAACTATCTGTTGCGGCGGTATTTCGACCGGCGTCGCTGAATGAAGCGACGGGCGCGATGGCGCGCGTGAGTTGTCGCGCCGCGCTCCGCCTGGCTCCCGTTTGCCGCTCCTTGTATCGCAATGTATCCGCGCGGCCCGGGGATACGTGCGCTTACCAAACCCGCTGATCCAGACACATGCGAGATACGTCGGCGCGTTCAAATACGTGCACCGCAAGTTCGAGCCCGGATTTGCAGACCTGAATATCACTGGATCAACAGGAGTAAGCCACCATGACCCGCATCGAAGCAGTGCTGTACACCGGCAAAACCCATACGACCGGCGGCCGCGAAGGCGCCGCGCGCAGCTCGGACGGCCGTCTCGACATCAAGCTGTCGCCGCCCGGCACCTCGGGGGGTGGAACGAATCCCGAGCAGTTGCTCGGCGCGGGCTGGTCGGCGTGTTTCATCGGCGCACTCGGGCTGGCGGCGCGCGCGTTGCACCTGTCGTTGCCGGCCGATACCAGCGTCGATGCGGAGATCGATCTCGGCACCACCGATGGCGCTTATTTCCTTCAGGCGCGTCTGTTCGTCAGTCTTCCCGGTGTCGAGCGTGACGTGGCGCACGGGTTGATCGAGCGAGCGCATCTGACCTGCCCGTATTCGAAGGCGTTGCGCGGTAATGTGGATGTGCAGACTACGCTCGTTTGAGCGTCGCTGAGGGTGGTGGCGGGGCCGCGCCGAAGCATCGCGCGGCCCCGCGTATCTGCCATGCCAGCAGCTTCGAAAGCTACGCGGTGTCGGGTTCGTGCGGCCCGCTACGCCGCAGGCGCAACCGACGCTCCCGCGATCTTGTGCCGCGCGAGCGATTGCGCCACCAAGCCCGAGGCCTTCATCTCTTCGACAAACGAACACAGCGCGTGAGCCGCCGCTTCGCCGCGGCTCTTCGGCACACCCATCGCCTGCCGGATCACCATGAAGCGCTCGTCTAGCAACCGCAGACCGGGAGTTTGCTTCGCATCGGCCTCGAGTTGCTGCTTCACGCCTGCCGCCACTTCCAGATGCTGCTCGATAAACGTCGGCACGACGCTCGGCGAGCTCGGCGCGCGCACGATTTGCGCGGATTTCAGCTCGCGCGTCAGAAACAGATCGTATGCACTGCCTTTGCCGACGACGACCCGGTTGTGCGCCTGATCCACATCCTGATTCGAGTGTACCGGCGAGTCGTCGCGCACCAGGTAGAAGCCTTCGATCAACACATACGGCGCTGTGAACGCGATCGTCTCGCCGCGCAACGGATCGATCGCGAAGAAGCCGAAATCCGCGCGCTCCTCGCCGACGGCCTGCACCGATTTGCCGGCCGTATCGAAGACGACCAGCTCCAGTTCGACGCCCAGTTTCGCGGCGAACGCGCGCGCGAGATCGATCGATACGCCGAACGGCTCGCCGGAGTCGGCGTGACGATTGGCGAGGATTGGATTGCCGAGATTGATCGACGCGCGCAGCTTGCCCGTGGGCGTGAATGCGGCGACGACGGAGGGATCGATGGTCATAACGGCTCTCGTGGCGATGGCGTTGGGGCGAGCGAAGTCTCAGGGTCCAAGGATTTCGCTGATGCGGGATAGCGCGTTGAGAGTATGCAACAGATGCTCGCCCGTTGCTTCTGACACTTCTTCGTTGCGCTCGCGCTCCAAAAGTTCAGCAGGAAGCATCATTGCAAGGGCGGGGGACGCCAGTTATCCGTGCCACGTCCCCTCGCCCTTTCACCCGCCAGCGTTACCTCAATCGCGCAACTTGACCGTCGTCATCCGCGGCATCAACAGATGAATGATGCCCAGCGCAACCAGATACGCCGACGCGCCGACCGTAAAGAGCGCCCAATACTGCCCGGTGCGCTGCAAGGTCTCGCCGATCACGCCGGAAAAGAAGAACGAACCGACCATCCCCGCCACGCCGCCGATACCGACCACCGTGCCGACCAGCCGCTTCGGAAACACGTCGCCGACGGTCGTGACGAGGTTCGCCGACCAGCCCTGGTGCGCCGCTGCCGCGAGACCAACGGCGAAGACCGCCCACCACAGGCTCTGGAAATACGACAACGTTGCGATCGGCACCACGCACAATGCACAAATGAGCATCGTGAGCTTGCGCGCGAAATTCGGCCTGTTGGTGCGGGCCATCAAACGCGACGACAGCCAGCCACCCGCCACGCTGCCGACCGATGACATCGTATAGATAGCGATCAGCGGCAGGCCCATGTTGCCGATGTCGATATGGCGCGACTCATTGAGCCACTTGGGCAGCCAGAACAGATAGAACCACCACACCGGATCGGTCAGCAGCTTGCCGAAGACGAACGCCCACGTTTCGCGGTACTTGAGCACCGACAACCAGCCGACTTTCTGCTCGACGACTTCCTCGCGATCCGCATTGATGTAGTCGAGTTCTTCCTTCGACACCGACGGATGCTCCGAAGGCTGCCGATAAACGAGCATCCACACCGCCAGCCAGATGAAACCGGTCGCGCCGCCCGCGATGAACGTCGCGCGCCAGCCCCACGTCACGGCAGCGATCGGCACGAAGGCCGGCGCCACGATGCCGCCGATCGTCGCGCCCATGTTCCAGAAGCCCGTCGCTAGCGCGCGTTCCTTCTTCGGAAACCACGTGGCGGTAGTGCGGATCGCAACCGGAAAATTGGCCGCCTCGCTGAAGCCGAGCAGACCGCGCACGGCCGCGAAGCCCGGCACGGTCGATGCCACCGCGTGGAGCATCGCCGCGAGACTCCACAGCGCCATCGCGCTGCCGTAGACCTTCTTCGTGCTGACGCGATCCGCGATGCGGCCGAAGATCGCGAGACCCACCGCATAGGCGACCGTAAACACCATCACGGTCTGCGCGTACTGCACCTGGCTCCAGCCGATATCCTTTTGCAGCAGCGGCGCGAGCAGCCCGAGCATCTGACGATCCATGTAGTTGATCGTCGTCGCGGCGAAGATCATCGCGCAGATGGTCCATCGGTATCGTCCGACGGCCGTGCGTGCGGCGGCCGTCGTGGCTTCTATCGTTTTCATCGTGTCTCCTTAAGGTTTCTGCAAATGGTGTCTATACGGTTGTTCGATGCAGTCAATGCGCGGAGGCTGGCACTCCTTCGCGCGGGCTCATGCGGGAGAAGAACACGACCCCGGCGGCCACCACCGACATCACCGCGAGTCCGATGAGGCCGCCCTCGATCGAGCCGGTCTTCTGTTCGAGGAGGCCGAAGGCCGCTGGCGCGACAAAGCCGCCGAGGTTGCCGATCGAGTTGATCAGCGCCAGCACCGCGGCGGAAATCCGCGCGTCGAGATAGCCCTGCGGGATCACCCAGAACAGTGACGAGGCGGCCTTGAAGCCGATCGCCGCAAAGCAGATCGCGACGAACGAAAATGCCGGGCCGCCCTGGCCGGCCGTATACATGCCGAGCGCGGCGATCAGCAGCACGCACGCGACCCACGCCTGCTGGAACTTGAAGCGCGCCGCGAGCATCGCGAACAGATACATCGCCGCGATCGAGATCAGCCACGGAATCGAGTTGTACAGGCCGACCTGGAAATCGTTGAAATGGTCCATCTTGCGGATGATGCTGGGCAGCCAGAAGGTCGCGCCGTAGATGGTCAGCGATACCGCGAAGTAGATCAGGCAAAAGATCAGGATTTGCGGATCGCGCAGCAGCGCGCCTATCGATGGCTTGACCGGGTGCGCGGCGGCGCGCTGGCGTTGCTCTTCGTCGACCGCATCGAGCAAGGCCTCCTGCTCGGCGCGGGTGAGCCAGGCGGCGTCGCGCGGCTTCGAGTCGAGCCACAGCAGAATGAAGCCCGCGAGCACGACCGAGAACATGCCTTCGATGATGAACATCCACTGCCAGCCGCGCAGCCCCGCGCCTTCGATCAGCATCAGCCCGCCGGAGATCGGCCCGGACAGCACCGACGCGAGCGCCGAGCCGCTCAGGAAGATCGCCATCGCCTTGCCGCGCTCGTTGCTCGGCAGCCATTGCGTGAAGTAGTAGATGACGCCGGGAAAGAAGCCCGCTTCGGCCGCGCCGAGCAGGAGCCGCATCGCGTAGAACGACGTCTCGCCGCGCACGAACGCCATGCCGGCCGCGGCCAGCCCCCACGTGAGCATGATGCGCGCGAGCCACAGCTTCGCGCCGTAGCGCTGCAGCAGGATGTTCGACGGCACTTCGAAGATCGCGTAGCTGATGAAGAAGAGCCCCGCGCCGAGCCCATAGGCCGCCGCCCCGATGCCCAGATCGGCGCTCAGATGCTGGCGCACGAAGCCGATGTTCACGCGATCGATGTAGTTGACGATGAACATCACGACGAACAGCGGCAGCACGCGCCATTTGATCTTGCGCACCGCGCTCGCCAGCGCGCCGGCGCGCTCGGGCCGCGCCGTGTCGGCAATCGGGCTACTCATGGGGTTGTCTCCTTCGATGGCGACGCGCGTTGCGCGTCGCAGGGCTCGTAGGCGCGGATTGGAAGCGGGAGTTAAAAGCGCGGATTCTTGCCGGTGAAGCCCGGCTCGTACTTGCGCATCTGCGAGAGGTCATCGCGATTGCGCACGCCGCACGACAGATACTGCGCATGCAGTTCGGCGAGCCGCTCGCGGTCGAGCTCGACGCCGAGGCCCGGCGTGGTGGGCACGCGCACCGAGCCGTCGTCGAACGTCACGCGGCCGCCCTTGATGACTTCTTCCTCCTGCCACGGGTAATGCGTGTCGCACGCATAGGTCAGGTTGGGGATGCTTGCCGCGACGTGCGTCATCGCCATCAGGCTGATGCCGAGGTGCGAGTTCGAGTGCATCGACATGCCGAGATCCCACAGCTTGCACATGCGCGCGAGCGTCTGCGTCGCGCGCAGGCCGCCCCAGTAGTGGTGATCCGACAGCAGGACCTTGACCGAACCCATCTCGGCGCCGCGCCGGAAATCTTCCATCGTCGTGATGACCATGTTGGTCGCGAGCGGCAGGCGCGTGTGCTTCGCCAGTTCGGCCATTCCTTCGAGACCCGGGCACGGGTCTTCGTAGTACTCGAGCAGCTCGTCGAGTTCCGGTGCCGCCGCGATGCTCGTTTCGAGCGTCCAGTTGGCGTTCGGGTCGAGGCGCAGCGGCACGCCGGGGAACGCCTGATGCAGCGCGCGCATGCACGCGATTTCGTGTGCCGGTTCGAACACGCCGCCCTTCAGCTTGATGCTCTGGAAGCCATACAGCTCGATCATTCGACGCGCCTGCGCGACGATCTGCTCGGGGCTCAGGCCTTCGCCCCAGGCATCGGGCGCATAGGGCTTGTCGACGTGCTCGGCGTATTTGAAGAACAGATAGGCGCTGTAGGGCACGGCGTCGCGCACCTTGCCGCCGAGCAGGTCGACGACCGGCGCGCCGACGATCTGCCCTTGCAGATCGAGCATCGCGACTTCGAGCGTGCTGATGACTTTCGGCGCGTTCTTCGCCGAGTGCGAGCCGGGCGCGAGTTCGAATTCGACCGCGCCCGGGCTCGCCTTGATCGACGCTCGCACGCGCTCTTCCATGCGATTGAGGTCGAACGGCGACAGGCCGGTCACCAGCGACTTCGCCTGTTCGAGCACGCGCAGCATCGGTTCGTCGCCATAAGTCTCGGAGATGCCGACGCGGCCGTCGCTCGTCTCCAGCTCGACGATGGCGCGCAGCGCCCAAGGTTCGTGGATTCCGGCGGCGTTGAGCAGCGGGCCGTCGCGGAAGGCGATCGGGGTGATGCGCACCTGCGTGATGGTGATGTCGCGAGTCATGATGGCATTCGGCATAAGAAGAGTTTGATGGGACGGATGGTAAAGCACTAATGTATTAGTGCGTTACTGGGGTAAATACCCATCTGCACTTCTCGCGGAATTCCGCTCGCAAGCCCGCTGGAAGGGGCGCGCGTCGGCTATAGTACTAGTGCCTCAGCGGACCGCCATGCCGGGTCACGCCTGCTTCCATGCTTCAGTTTCTGCCATGAAAAACCACGCTCATTCGTCGACGGTAACCCGGCTCGACCGCTCCCGCCACGCCGCGCCGCAAGTATTCGAACGACTGCGCGAAATGATCCTTTCCCTCGAACTCACGCCGGGTACGGTGCTGTCGCGCACCGAGCTGGCGAACCGCTACGGGCTCAGCCAGACGCCCGTGCGCGACGCGCTGATGAAGCTCGGCGAGGAAGGTCTCGTCGACATCTATCCGCAGCACGCGACGGTCGTCAGTCAGATCAACGTGACGTCCGCGCTGCAGGCGCATTTCCTGCGCCGCTCGATTGAACTCGAAGTGGTGCGCACGCTCGCGGAGCAGCACGACGCCACGCTGATCGCTGAACTGCGCCTGACGATCGCGCGGCAAACGGAAGTGCTCGACCTGAAGAACTACGAGCAGTTCTCGCTGCTCGATCAGGCGTTTCATCGGCAGATGTACGAGGCGGCCGGCGTGCCGCAGCTATGGGATCTGGTGCGTAGGTTGAGCGGCCATATCGACCGGCTGCGGCGCCTGAATCTGCCGGTGGAGGGCAAGACGATAGCGGTCGTGCGCGATCACACCGAGATCGTCGATGCGATCGGCAAAGGCGATGTCGAGGCGGCGCAGGCAGCGCTACGCAAGCATCTGTCGGGGACGCTGAGTCAGATCGATCAGATCCGCACAAGTCATCCGAATTTTTTGGCGGACGAGTGAGCGTTCGCTGATTCGCTGGCTACGGCTGGTTCACGGTCATTCTGAATGGACCGCCGTTCGCCGCCGCGTGGGGTACCGCTTCGTTGAGCGGATCGCAGCATCCTCGTTTTCATGTTCATCGAACCGGAAGCGCGGCGGCTGGTGGATCGCGCACGACGCGACAGCCCTAGGACCTTGGTCCGATTGACGCGACTGCCACGCGTGGCACCCTCGTACAAAGCCGGAATACTCATATTCAACCTGTCAGGGAGGTCGCCATGTTTTCATGGAGCCGGGAGTTCTCGGTCGCGGTCATGGCTGTGTCCGTGATGGCTTGCGCGGGAAGCGCCTGGGCAACCGAACAGGCTCAGCAGCGTCGCGCCGGACGTGACGTTCGCCAGGAGACACGCCAGGGTTCCCGCCACACGAAGCAGGAGTGCCGGGCCACGGACCAGAAGAGCAATTCGCAGTGCCGGCAGGACAAGCGGCAAACCAAGCAGAACGGCCGTGAGGCGGCCAGGAATATCAAGTATTGAGCGTTTGCGTTCGCGTGCGCCAGCTGGGCACTGAACCAGCGACAGCAGGGGATGGCAAACACCACGTCCACCAGATCAAGCGGGGAAGCTGATGCGAGCCTGCCGATACGTAGCGCTTTGCACCTTGCCGTTCATGATCGTCGGCTGTAACACGCCTCCGATCGCACCGGGCAAGCCGGTCGATATCCCGACTGCCCTCGAGCAGGTTCTCCAGGGGCTGTGCAATTTCCGCAAAGATCAGGCCAGCCGGAAGCAGGATCTGGGCGCTGCAATCGACTCTATCACCGTGGAACTCGACCTGACCGTCGACGGAGCGAGAAATCCCCCGGTGGCGGTGGCACCGGATATCCAGTTCATTCCCACGGTTAGCTATGGTCAGATCATGACGGCAAACAGAGGTAGCAGACTCGTGCTTACGCTGAAAAACACCGGCAGCGGTGCCCACGGCGGCGACTGCGATGTCACCGCGCCGGCCAGGTAGGGACCACTTTCGCTCGCCATAGTCTATGGCTTTGCGAATGCGGACAACTGGGCACTTGCCGCGCGTTGAACAGCGCGGCTCGCGCCAGCGTTGCACGTCAACCTTGGGCGATGCTCTCCCACGCGCCCGATTGAGCCGAGCGGAACACGGCATCGATCACCCGCATATTCGCGCGCGCATCTTCTAGCGGAATAGCCTGCGGGCTCCCACTCAGGATCGCCTCCGCGAACGTGGCGGCGGCTACGCCATATTGATCGCACACCGTAAGCTCCAGCCAGCGATCAGTCGCGACACCGTCGCTATTGTGCTCACTGATTAGCAGGCGCGTCGGTCGATCGTTTGGTGCATTGAATGGAATTTCGACTTCGATTCGCCCCTTGGTACCGTGAAATTGCATCCGCTGGTACGGATAGGTCTGAGTCGAGTAAAAGAAACTCGCCTGCACGCCATCGAAGTCCATCAGCACGGAGCCGAGCCGGTCCACTTTGAAGGTGGGATCCTGCTCCACCAGCGCAACTACGCGCCGTGGCTCACGCCCGATAGTGAAGCGCGACGTCGTGATCGGATAACAACCAATATCGAGCAGACCGCCGCCACCTAGCTCGCTCTTGTTGCGGATATTGTCTTCGTTCGTGTTGTGATAGGTGAAACCGCCGGTCACTGCCCGCAATTCGCCGATCGCGCCTTCGTCGATCAAGGTCCGCACCTTCAACCATTGCGGATGCGTGCGAACCATGAACGCTTCCTGGATGTATCGGCCGTTCTTGTCGCGCGCGGCGATCAGCCGTTCAACCTGTTGAGCGTCCAGGCTGATCGGCTTCTCACACAGGACGTGCTTGCCCGCCTCGACCGATTTGATCGTCCATTCCACGTGGAGATGATTGGGTAATGGAATATAGACCGCGTCGATTTCCGGGTCCGCGAGGAGCGCCTCGTAACTATCGTATGCGACAGCCAGACCATACCTGGCCGCGGCTTCCCGCGCCTTCTCCCGAGAGCGTGACGCGATGCCTTTCACCCGACACTTCGGCGCGTTGTGCATGGGCACGACCACCTTGTCGTTGATCTTTGCGGCGCCCAAAATTCCCCAGACTATTTCATCCTTTGCCATGACATCCCTTTATTCGATTGCGTATCCGATGAATCGAGCAGGCTGAACATTCGCGTGAGTCGACAAGTCGCGTGAGTCCGCGAACGACCAGAAGCACGCGATCGTATCAGTTTAACCGTGTCGACCCGCGATACGCGGCGAACACTGCAGGCCCTGGAAGTCGCCGACGCCGTCGCCATTCGCATCCATGAAGGTGCCTGCCGAGAGGCAATAAATGATCGCGCCAACTTGCTTGCCGCCAGCGAGGCGGTCGTCGTGATTCTTACGCGAAGCTTGTCCGATGCCGTGCGGCCCATTAACCGGCCGAACGATGCAGTTCGGTAGTCGTCCCCAAGGTGCTTCAACCTCATTGGTTTCCACGAGCAATTGCGGAGTCGCCTGAGTGCGATCCGGCGGCCGCGCTCGCGGTGGAGCGTCAAAGCCGATCACGCAGCGGTCAAAGGCGCGGCGCTGGCACTCTCATCGATCGATGAAACGGTACTGCGGATGCGCGTGGCGATTCGCGCGTCGAGCGGCGTGTACACGAGCATGCTCAGGTCTGGCCGACCATCGACGGCGAACAGCGAATACTCCATTTCGATGGTCCCGAACGCAGGATGCAGCAGGCGCTTAACGTGCTGTCCTTCGCTGTGGCCGAATACCTGGTTTTCGCGCCACATGCGTTCGAAGTCCGGGCTCGCGCGACACAGATCGTCGACCAGATCGCCCACCTCGGAAGCGAGCCCCGCGCGGGCAACGTCCGCTCGGAACGTCCCCACGACGAAGCGCGCGACACTCTCCCAGTCGTGCTGTTTTGCCCGGACGGCCGGATCGCCGAACAGGAAACGCAGGATGTTGCGCTGGCCCGGCGGCAGCGCGCTGTAGTCGGTCAGCACGACGGCTGCGGCGCGATTCCACGCGACGACGTCCCACGTCGCGGTCTTGATGATCGACGGGCTGGCATCGAGTGAATCGAGCACGCGCTGTAAGCGCGGGTCCACTGCGTCGGTGGACCGGTAGCGCACTTCCGGGGGGCGTCCGAGGCCCAGCATGAAAAGATGTTCGCGCTCGGTATTCGTCAGCATCAGCGCCGCGCAGATGCGCTCAAGCACCGCGGCGGATGGCGCGCCGCCGCGGCCCTGCTCGAGCCACGTGTACCAGGTCGAGCTGATATTCGCGCGCTGCGCCACTTCTTCCCGGCGCAATCCGGGCGTGCGCCTGCGGCCCGAGAAGCCGAAGCTGGCCGGATCGAGCCGCGTGCGGCGACTACGCAGAAAGTCCCCGAGGGTTTGGGCAGTGTTCACTGGGATGATTAACCTGTTAGTCGCTTTACCGGGATAAGCTCACTACTTCAATAGCATAGTGAATGATCGCATAGTGCGTCGGTGGCTATTCTGGAGACTTGACCATGCGAATCTTTCTGACGGGCGCAACCGGGTTTATCGGCTCGGCTTTGGTGCCCGAACTTATCCAAGCCGGGCATCAGGTCATCGGCATGACCCGGTCCGATCAGGGCGCGCAGGCGCTCAGCGCAGCCGGTGCGCAGGTCCATCGCGGCACGCTCGAAGACACCGACAGCCTGCGCAGCGGCGCCGCGAAGGCGGACGCCGTCGTTCACCTTGCTTTCGACCACGATTTCTCGCACTTCGTGGAGAACTGCGAGAAGGACAAGCGTGCTATCGCTGCACTGGGCTCGGCGCTGGCCGGCTCGGATCGGCCGCTTCTGATCACGTCGGGCACGGGCGTCGGCAGCCGCGATCACGGGCAGCCGGCCACCGAAGACGTGTTCAACACCAGTCACCCGAACCCGCGCATCGGCTCGGAGCTGGCCGGCAACGTGCAGCTGGAGGCGGGCGTCAACGTGTCGGTGATGCGCTTGCCGCAAGTGCATAACCCGTACCGGCAAGGCCTCATCACGCCGCTCATCCAGATCGCGCGGGACAAAGGCGTGTGCGCCTATGTGGAGGAGGGACGCAACCGCTGGCCGGCGGGGCATCTGTCGGATGTCGTGCGGCTGTACCGGCTCGCGATCGAGAGGGGCGAACGCGGTGCGCGCTATCACGCGGTCGGCGAAGAAGGCGTTAGCGCCCGCGAGATCGCCGAGGCGCTCGGACGCGGCCTGAAGTTGCCGGTCGTCTCGATCGCGCGCGAGGAGGCGCAGGCGTACTTCGGATGGATGGCGATGTTCGCCGCGCTCGATATGCCGGCATCGAGCGCGCAGACGCAGGCGCGTTTGGGCTGGCGACCGACAGGTCCGACGCTTCTCGCGGATCTGAACGAAGCGCGCTACGTTAAGGTGTCCACGTAGCTTTCGCTGTCGCTGTCAGCCGCCGTCGCACGAGAACAAACCTGGAGCAACCATCGCCGCCGTCATAGGTGTTTCATTACGCCACTCGCCAGCTTGCGCAATTCGTCGAACTGCGTGACGAGCTGGAGGCACAGAATAAAGGCCAGCGTCGCTGCGGGCGCCGGGTGGCGTTCGGTCCATCGCAGCACCGGCGTCGCGTAGCGTACGCGGATCGTATCCCGCGTCATCACCAATGTAATCACGATTCCCACCACGGCGCCCACCAGCAAATCGGTCGGATAGTGAAAGCCGGGATAGGCGCGCGGAAGGCAAATGAACAGCGCAGTATAGAGAAGCACCAGCACGCCGACGCGCCGCGACATGAGGAAGATGCCGGTGGCGACCGCCATCCATAGCATCGCGAACTCACCGAGGTGTATGTTGGACAGATATGTTTCGATGGATAAATCGAAGCTATTCGTTGTTTTCTAAAGAAATTGAGCCGGTCGCGGATGAGGGGGATGCGGCGATACACTGTAGTCGGATCTTTCAAGGAGGCCGTCATGAAACTGGTCGACTGGAACATTCAGTGGGGATGCGGCGTCGACGGCCGCGTCGACCTCGGACGGATCGTGCGGGAAGCACGCGCGTTGTGCGACTTCGACGTCCTGTGTCTGCAGGAAGTCACGCGCGGCTTCGACGAAGAACCGGCGGCCGGCGGACTGAAAGGCGCGCCATCGTCCGATCAGTTCGCCGAACTTGCCGCTCTGCTGCCGGAGATGACCGTGCTCGATGCGATCGGCTCCGATCTGCCCTCGTTGGGCGCGAGCCGTCATCGGCGGCAGTTCGGCAATGCCATCGTGACCCGTTTGCCGGTTCGTCAGGTGCTGCGCCATTCTCTGCCGTGGCCCGCGGACCCCGCCAAGCCGTCGATGCTGCGCGTCGCGCTCGAAGCGGTGCTCGAAGCCGACGTCGGTCCGCTTCGTGTCATCACCACGCACCTCGAGTTCTATTCGGAGAAACAGCGGCTTGCACAAGTGGCGAGACTGCGCGAGTTGCATCAGGAGGCGTGCGCTCACGCGCGCGCTCCCGCGCGTGGCGAGAAGCCGGACAGTCCGTTTGCCGATACGGCGCGCCCGGTCAGCGCGATTTTGTGCGGAGACTTCAACAGCGCATTCGAAGACACCGCCTTTTGCCGAATGCTCGAACCGATCACCGACGCTCCGGCGTTCGTCGATGCGTGGGCCCGCGCGCACCCCGGCGAGCCGCGTGCCGCGACGGTCGGCCTATACGATCACGAGCAATGGCCCCACGGAGCATTCGCGTGCGATTTCGTTTTCGTCACGGAGGACCTGAGCGCACGCATTGCATCGTGCGATGTCGATCAGCACAGCCGCTCGTCCGATCATCAGCCGATGTGGCTGGAACTGCGTTGAAGGGACTCGCAGTTACCGCCCCGTTATTGGCGCAGGAAAATCTGACCGCGTGATTCGGTGGGATGCTTAAGGTGCTGTTAAGCGTTGCTCTGCGATGGTTGAGCCTATGTTCAAGCCATGAGAATAGTGAGCACGTCACATGAATAGCAACCCGTCGCAAACTCGCGCGCATGCACTCAGTAAAGTCCCGCAGATCACGCTGGGCTTCTGGATCATCAAAATCGCCGCCACGACGCTTGGCGAAACGGGCGGCGATTGGGTGACCATGTCGCTCAAATTGGGTTATCTGATCGGCACCGCGATTTTTGCGGTTATTTTTATTGGGCTGGTCGCAGGGCAGATCAGGGCAGAGCGGTTCAATGCCTCGCTCTATTGGGCGACCATCGTCGCAACGACCACGCTCGGTACCACGCTGGCCGACTTCTTCGATCGTTCGGTGGGAGTCGGCTATCCGGGCGGTGTAGTCATCGTCTTCGCGCTTCTGCTTGCGAGCCTGGGCGTCTGGTACAAATCGGAAGGTACGGTGGCGGTGCAGAGCGTAACCACGCCCAAAGCCGAGTGGTTCTATTGGGTGACGATCCTCTTTTCGCAGACACTGGGTACGGCCTTGGGCGATTGGGTGGCGGGATCGGACGAAGGCGGTCTGGGGCTTGGCTATGAGTACGGCGCTTTGATCTTCGGTGGGGGGCTGCTGATCGTCGGTGCGCTTTATTACTGGTCGCGGCTGTCACGGACCGCTATATTCTGGGCGGCGTTCATCCTGACGCGTCCGCTAGGCGCGACCTTGGGGGACCTGCTCGACAAACCCATTTCTCAAGGTGGGCTTGAGATCAGCCGACTCTATGCGTCGGTGATTCTGGTTTCGTTCATGGCGCTCTGCGTGATTTTCTTACCGCAACGTCCTGCTGGGCGAGCGATGCGGTAGATGGCGCGAAGAGGCTACGAATGTTCGGGAATAGCCATTGCGTGCCCGCTTTCGCCGCGACACCGACGCGCAGAACGAGCGCGTTGACCTATCGGTAGCGCGCCCGCTCGACGTCCGTTCAATCGAGGCCGACATGAAGAATCCGTGGACGAAGAAGAACCCGTTCCTGAGCATGTGGTTAAGCGGCGCCAATACCGTCGCCAACTCAGCGCGGGTAAGAACGACAGCGGCAGCCAAACGCGCGACCTCCGCATTCTGGAGCGCCGCACTCAGCTCACCGAAGCCGAAGAAAAGCAGAAAGACACGCCGCTGAGCGGACTCGTCCGCTGTCGGGCGAATATGCACGGCTGGCGTGCGCGTCCGGACGCACGGCGTATCAGGACCGGGCGTTTCTCGACTCTCGGGTGGCGCCGCGTTGTTTGCCGTGTCTGCTCCTTCGACTACGGCAGCGACGAGTTTGACGCAACGCATTGGCACGGTGCCAGTTCATTCTCGCGAAGCTCGGCCTCGGGAATTTCGCTGCGCGCTCAAACTGGATGCGGTCCTGTCAACCCGGCCAAACCGGAAAAACGAAGGAGCGCGATAGTCGCGCTCCGTTCATTCATGGGTTACAGCAGGCAGGCTTACTTGATCGCAGTCAGGTAAGAGCCGGACAGGAAGCGTTGCGAACGCGGAATGGTCGCCGTGTAGGCCTGAATCGCGGCTGCCAGCTGCGGACGAATCAGGTTACGGTTGTAGTCGTAGATCGAATAGCCGTCGCCTTCGCCATTGCTCGGATCGCCGTTGCGCACGACATACCAGAACGCCTTTGCCACTGAACCGTTGTTCATCAGAACCTTCAACTGGTTGAATGCGGCCGTTTGTCCGGCGTCCGTACCGTTGGTGCCATTGTTGGTCTCGGTCAGCCAGATCGGCTTGGCGCCACTGCTAACGAGGTTCGACACCGTGGTCATGAATGCCTGCACCATCATGTCGTATTCGGCGCTGCCGAAGTAGGGGTGAACGTCGACGACATCGATCGTGGTGTTCAACGGGCTGGAAGCACTCTTCGTGTTGTTACCCATTGCCTTGATGTAGTCGGTCGCCTGGATCAGCTCGCTGCCCGCGGGCGGTTTCCAGCCGTTATTCGGGTACGCCGAGTT
Source organism: Paraburkholderia sp. MM6662-R1 (assembly GCF_050436245.1). Taxonomy (NCBI): domain Bacteria; kingdom Pseudomonadati; phylum Pseudomonadota; class Betaproteobacteria; order Burkholderiales; family Burkholderiaceae; genus Paraburkholderia; species Paraburkholderia sp. MM6662-R1. Next base: position 149,040 of record NZ_JBNDLV010000003.1, read on the forward strand.
GTAGAAGTACGAGATGCCCTGAGTGTGCAGAACCGTTTTGTAGCCCGACTGGCTTTTCGTGTTCAGGATCTGCTTGGCTTCCGAATAGAGCGTCTTGCTGCGATTCAGAATGTATCCGGAGATACCGTTCGGATCGCCGTAAGACGGGTCCGAAGCGGAGAACGACCAGTTGGTCTCATTGAACAGTTCGATGTCAGCCGTAAAGGGCAGAACGACGTCCATGAGCGAGCCGAGATACTTCGTGAACGTCGCGTCGCAGAAGTCGAGTCGCGGTGACGATGCGCTCGGCGGATTCTTGGTGGCCGGGCATTGGTATGCGCTAGACGGCGCGTACATGCCCACCTGGAAAAGAATCTTCATGCCGCGCGTGCGTGCGGCGTTCAGAAGCGACTTCAGAAAGGCCACTTTGTTGGGATCCAGCGTGCTGCCGTCGGCCAGCGTCATGAAGTCCCACGAAACGCCGAGGCGAACCGTACCCACGCCCAATCCGGCAATCAGATCCAGGTCCTTTGAGCATTCGTTCAGCGCCGTCTGATCTGCACTCCAGAGATTGCAGTTCACGTCCATTGCAAAACGGTCGTTTCCGCTTCCGGTGGGCGGCGGCTGCAGCGCCGCGAGTTGCTGGGCGGTGGCGGCGGTCGAAGTCGTCTGGGAGAACGCTGGCATCGATTGCCCGCACAACAGGGCTAAAACGGCGAATAGTGAGTAGAGTCTGAGTTTCATGGCTTAGCTATAAATTGCTACTGACCGGGGATGGGCCGAGAACGTTGGAATTACGTTTGCCGATGACCATCAGTTCCTGAAGCGATGGCATACGTAACGCAAACACGTCAAACGCGTGAGTCAACGGTCGCTGACATCACGATTGAAAATGCTCTTGCACGGGATAGGCGGGTTTCGTATCGATCGTCGCGAAACGGTTCAATCGCCTTGTCCCGCCCGTTGCACCAGGGCGCGGTTATAAGGCTGACCGTTCGCCTGAACCGGCGGAGAGCCATTGTCGGGGGGCACTACGCCGTTGCTGTACGGATCTGTAGCCGCGTTCGCGACTGTGTCGGCAGGGAGGGAGTTGGCGGTCACGGACGCGGTGCTGCCATCATCGCCTGTTTCACCGCCACAACCTGCAAGGCTTAGTACGCCTGCGATGAATGCAAGCGCCGAAGCAGTTTTTGCGATCTGGGGAAGCCGACGAAATGACGGTTTCAGTCTTGGAGAGAGTCTGCTGGAAAAGGACATCTGTCTATCAAGGCCGATGGAACCTTGCCGCTAAAACGAACAACGTTCGCGTGATAAGGACGTCGCCACGAAAAAATACGCAACAACACGAAGTACAACTGAATAATGACCGGCTTTTGTCAAGAGCCGCCCGCTGCCGCACTCGCGTGGGGCACTAATCGCGTTTTAATCTTCAGATTTAATGCGACCTACTGAAAACCCGCTTTCATCATTTTCAATCGGAAGATTCGGTAATTCGTCGCAAATTGCGAAGTTTCTCCAATCGAATCAAAATCGATAAGGTTTTCCCTGAGTAATCTGATGAATACGAATGATACAGAAATGGAACAAATCTCGCGCCATCGGGCGTAACTAAGCGTAACAACGGATTTTGTGCTATGTGAGGCCATCGGCAACGTGTCCCTCCTCGCTTCCCACGCTTATCCAGAGGGGTTCTCGCGCCCGGGTTCGAGATTCACAAAGCAACAAAAAAACCGTTACAAAATTGTTACTTGTCGCTTTTAGACAGTCGGGGCACTTTAATTTCCGCCAATGTATGGTTCTTATCGGGATGGCTCGGGACCTAATTAAATGCTAATTAAATGTCTCGGTATGGTTTTAGAAAGAAAATAATGCTGCCGAGGCATTTATATGGGCCGTGCCGGTCGCATCAAATAAATCGCGGAATGCGAATTTTGCCACGGTTTGACTTTGTGCTTTGGAACAAGGAGACGGCCGGGAGCCAACGGCGCGGAACCTGCATATCATCGCCAGCGAAACACGCGCAATGGCTCGCCGTGGTCGCGGCGAAACTCGAAGCCGCCGGACACCGGCGCTGCTTGCTATTCGCCACCGCGGACTTGCCATCGCGCCGATGCTGAGGCCTTGTTGGGCAACGCCTTCGTTGTAGGAGCAGGGCTTGGCAGTTCGGTAACGGTCAGCCGAGTCTCTTCGGCCGGGCCGACCTGGTCCGCCTGCCTGACGCGTCTTGCCGCCACGTTTGAGCGCGCAATCCATTTTCGCGACTTCGCCATTTCCGCCGCCTCACGACGAATCTCAGGACGACATAGGGTTTTGCTCGGGCTCTCTAAAACAACCAGTCTTTGAAGTTTCATTGTTATGTGGCCGACCTCACAAAGCGGAGCAAGTCGCCGGCCTGACGCTGTCATTTTCCGGAAAGTTCTCTGCTACGCTCCCTAATACCATTGGCTCGCAATCAGAAAGCGAACGTAGCCGTCGCGCGACTCGTGCGCATTATCGCGCGGGTAACACGCAATAAAAGATGGCGACGAATGGTTCTGCGAGCCATTACCCGTTGCGGGAGATCATAGTCATGTTCCATCAACATGCGCCGACTCGCGCGGCGTTGCGTGCGTGCGCGCCGGTCCGAAGTCCGAGGCGCCGCGCGCTGCTGCGTGGCATATCGGCCGCGGCGTTAGCCGGCGTTTCTTTTCCGCTATACGCGCAGCACGCAAGCATAGGACTCGTCACACCGCCCATTCGTCTCGACGACTTCTGGGTGGTCGATCAAAGCGGCGAGAAACGGTTGCTAACCGACCTGTTGCGTCAGAAAGTGACTGCGTTGCAGACGATTTACACAGGATGCACTTCAGTTTGTCCTTTGCAGGGTGCGCTGTTCAGCACCGTTCAGCAACGGATATCGCAGTTACAGCACCGCTACCCCGTTCAGTTGGTGTCGATCGGAATCGATCCGCTTTCCGACACGCCGCCCGCGCTGCACGCATGGCTCATGCGCTTCCAGGCCGGACCCGAATGGCGGGCGGCCACGCCGACGTTGCAGGACGTCGACCGGATGCGCAGAGCGCTTTCGGGCAGCACCCTGCCACTCGGCAACATTGCCGATCACTCGACCCAAATCTACTGCTTCGATGCGAACGCAATGTTGCGCTGGCGAAGTGACGACCTGCCTCGCGCGGATCAAATTTGCGATGTACTGGGCGCATTAGGGCGTGTGTAACCTACTGGACTGAGGCTATGTCACAAAACCGATCGTTTAGGATCCTCTCGCAATCGTTCGACGGGTGCGTGAAAGCGTTGCTGCTGATCACATTCATGGCGACGCTTTCGATGTTCTCCACAGCTGCCGACGCGCAGACATCGAGCACGCTCACCGTCAACGGCACGACCTTGTGCGCCGACGTGAACGCCGAATCGAAGACGCCTGGCGCCTCGGTTATCGAGTGGACGTGCAATGGCGGGAATAACCAGCACTGGACACTGACGCAGAACAACGGGCTTTATCAGTTCGTCAACGTCAACAGCAACCTTTGCCTCGACATCTACGGTGTCAGCATGGATGCCGGCGCTGGGGCGGACCAGTGGACCTGCAATGGCCAGGCGAATCAAAGCTTTCAGCTGATCCCGCAAGGTGGCGGCTTTGCAATCGTCGCGTCGCAGAGTCATCTGTGTCTGGCTGCTGCCAGCCTCACGGCGCAGGGCTCGCAGATCACGCAGCAGTCTTGCAGCGGAACCGCTCTGCAGACGTGGCAGATCAGCGGCATGACCGCGAAAACATTGCCGGCAAAGTGGACTACACCCTATAACCTGTCGATCGTGCCGGCAGCTGCGGCGAATCTGCCCGATGGCACCGTGGTAGTGTGGTCCGCCGACCAGAAGCTGGACTTTACGGCTGGCGAAGTCACCCCCGGCAACACATACACCGCAATCTTTAACCCGACTACCGGCACGAGCAAACAGGTTCTCGTGTCGAATACCGGCCACGATATGTTCTGCCCGGGAATCGTCAATCTTCCGGATGGCCGCATTTACGTCACTGGTGGCTCGAGCAGCGACGCGACGAGTTTCTACACGCCTTCGACTGGAAAATGGTCGTCAGGTCCTCTAATGAATATTCCGCGCGCCTACCAAGGCAGCGTAACGTTGAGCAATGGCAACGTATTCCTGGTGGGCGGCTCGTGGAACGGAGGCGAGGGCGGCAAGACCGGCGAAACCTGGTCGCCGAGTACGGGTTGGCAGGTCAATAGCGCCATTCTCGCCGACTACATCCTCACGAATGACGCGGCTGGCATTTTCCGCTCCGACAATCATGCATGGCTGTTTGCGGTGGCAAATGGGCGAGTCTTCCACGCCGGTCCGAGCGTTGCCATGCACTGGTTCGATACCGCCGGCGCGGGCAGCGTGACGCCTGCCGGCAACCGGGGCAGCGATACCGATGCGATGAACGGCAACGCCGTTATGTACGATATCGGCAAGATCCTGGCTGTTGGCGGTGCGCCGAGCTACGAGTATGCCAACGCGACTGCGGACGCCACCCTAATCGACATCAGCAGCGGCACCGCGGTGACGCAAACGCTTACGCCGATGAATTACCGCCGCGCCTTCAACACCAGCGTGGTCTTGCCGAACGGTCAGGTGGTAGTCCTTGGTGGAGAGGCGTACCCGATAACGTTTTCCGACGACACCGCCGTGCTGGCGCCAGAGTTGTGGGACCCTACCACCAAGACTTTCTCGGTGCTCCCGCCGCAAGCCGTGCCGCGTAACTATCACAGCATCGCACTGCTGTTGTCGGACGGTCGCGTACTGAGTGGTGGCGGTGGACTGTGCGGAACCTGCTCGACAAACCATACGAACCTCGAAATACTGACGCCGCCGTACCTGCTCAACGCGGACGGCTCGGCGGCAACACGACCGACCCTCACAGCCGCGCCCACTACGGCACAGCTCGGGACATCGATCGCCGTAACGGGCAGCAGTGGCATCACGGCCTTTGCGTTGATGCGCATGTCTTCGTCGACCCACGCGGTCAACAACGAGCAGCGGCGGGTACCCGTGACTTTCACGGTAGGAACGGCGGGCGAATATCTGATCAATATTCCTTCTGACCCGGGTGTCGTCGTGCCTGGCTACTACATGCTGTTCGGCCTGAACGCGAAGGGCGTGCCGAGCGTTTCGCGCACGGTGCAGATCCAGTGATGGCGGTACGGTCACGGCGAACCGCGGCGCGTGCGCTGGCGCTGGCGCTGGCGAACATCACGTATGTCGCGCATGGCGCGCCGCTTTGTGCGTCGAACGATCTCGGGTGTTCGATCTTCAACGGGCAGCATTCGGTTGAGGCGCAATTGCGCGACGACGATCGTCTGTTGCCCGGCTCGACCACGCGTTGTGCGAACTGCCATTCGCAAACCGGCTCGAGCGACGCATTCGCACCACCCTTGACCGCCGGTAACCTGTTTCCTGCGAAGAGTCGAAGGGACGGTCCGGCGAGCAGTTACGATCAGGCAACGTTCTGCAGGGCGCTGAGGGAAGGCATCGACCCGGTCAACGTGATGTTGCGCAAAGCCATGCCTCACTACCGGATATCCGAGACCGAGTGTGCGGCGCTCTGGCATTTCGTGACGAAGCGCTAGCACCTTTGCGTGCGGTTGCGCGAATTCGGCGCCGTTTGCTCCACCAGCTTTTGTCGGTGTTTTCACGCTATACGGGCGCTTGTTCGAAATGATCGAAATAGCGACATCGCAATTGCGCACGACCCCGTTGGTGCGAAAAACGCGAATGTGCGGCAGCGTACGGAGGTGCGGCAAGCCGTCAGATAGGCTGCGATGACTTCTGCTATGAATAACTCGATTTCTGTTTGCTGGCGCAATATATCGGATGCGGAAAAATTAGAAATCTGCGCCAGATCTGGCGGAAGTCTCTTTTAGACCATAAGACGATTCATTTCGAGCACGCTTGCGAGCAGGACTGACGTACTCGGCCTGTGCGTCCGATTTCAGCCGTCCCGTGACAAAAAGCGAGATCTGGCAACGCCGCATCGCCTGCACATTAAATCTAGCTTCCACCCTTTTCGTACACCCTCCCTGGGGTTTCGATGAATCAGAACTCTCTGCTTACGAATGCTGTCGTGCTCCGGAATAACGATGTAAGTCTTTCGCGTTATTTCGACGTTCTAATGGCCAACCGCTGGCTGGTCGGTGGCATCGCCGGCAGTGTGCTCGCCCTGGGCGTGGCCTACGCGTTTATCGCGCCGTCGGTGTACCAGGCCGATATTCTCGTGCAGGTTGAAGACAGCATTCCGACCAACAATTCCAAAGGCCCGCTGGGCGACGTCGCCAGCATGTTCGACGTCAAAACAGAGGCGACGGCTGAAATGGAAATCCTGCAGTCGAGAATGGTGGTCGGAAAAGCGGTCGACGATCTGCACCTCGACGTCAGCGCAAAGCCGAAGCGCTTTCCCTTGATCGGAGACTGGTTGGGCCGGCAAGCCCGGAGTCTTTCCGAGCCAGGGATCTTTGGATTTGGCGGATATGCATGGGGCGATGAAGCGATCAAGGTGTCCAGCTTCGACGTCCCGGAAGCATTCGAAGGCGAGAAGTTCGTTCTGACGGTTCTGGAGGGCGAACGCTACCGGCTGGAGCAGTCGGATCTCAGCGAGCCGATCGAGGGTCGCGTGGGCGAAAAGCTCGACACGAAACTGCCCGATGGCGCGATCACGCTGCAGGTCGATTCGCTGAACGCAAAGCCGGGCACGCAATTCATTCTGGAGAGACAGTCGCGCGAGAAGACGGTGGAAAGCCTGCAAAACCGGCTGACGGTCTCGCAGAAGGGTAAAGACAGCGGCATCATCGGCGCGTCGCTGACGGGCTCTGAGCGGCTGCTGACGGCCAGCACGCTCGCCGAAATCGGCAATGCGTATGTTGACCAGAATCTGAAGCGCAAGGCGGCGGAAGCCGAGAAGTCGCTTGCGTTCCTGAGCGCGCAGCTGCCGCAACTCAAGAGCGACCTGGAGCGTGCCGAGGGACGCTATAACGACATGCGCAACCGCATGGGCGTGTTCAATCTGAGCGAGCAGGGCAAGGCCTATCTGGATCAAAGCGTAGCCACGCAGCGCAGCCTGCTCGAACTGAAGCAGAAGCGCGCGGAGATGGGCGCGATCTACGCGCCGGGTCACCCCGCGATCCAGGCGATCGATCAGCAGATCGGCATGCTGAGCAGCAGGATCGGAAGCTTGTCGCAGCAGGAACAGGCGTTGCCGGACCTGGAGCAGAATGCGGTGCGCCTGACCCGTGACATGAACGTGAACAACGAGCTTTACGTCGGCATGCTGAACAACATGCAACAGCTCAGACTGGTTCGCGCCGGCAAGGTTGGAACGGTGCGGTTGATCGATAACCCGGTGGTGCCGAAAGAGCCGATCAAGCCGAACAAGCTTCTGGTGATTATCTATGCTGCGTTGGGCGGCCTGATTCTGGGCGTGGGTGCGGCGTTCGGGCGTACGGCGCTGTATCGGGGCGTGACCGACGCGCAGGAGATCGAGGAGCAAACGGGCCTGAACGTCTATGCGAGCGTGCCGCTGTCGCAGGCGAAAGTCGCGCGAATCGGCAAGACGCCGAAGCTGCCCGCTGGCGAGAAGTTCCTGCTGGCGAGCGAGTTTCCGCGCGACCCGTCGATTGAAAGCCTGCGCCGACTCAGAACCGCGCTTCATTTTGCCATGCTGGAATCGGAATCGGGCGACAATCGCGTGCTGCTGACGGGGCCGACGGAACAGGTGGGCAAGTCGTTCCTTTCGGCGAATCTGGCGGCGGTCGTATCGGCGGCCGGCAAGCGGGTGTTGCTGATCGACGCGGACCTGCGCAAAGGTCATCTCGAGCAATACTTTGGTCTCGACTCGACCCCCGGCCTGGCTGACTATCTGACGTCGGACGTGACGTCCGACCCGGTGATCATGCGTGACGTGCGTCCGGGCCTCGACTTCGTTGCGCGCGGAGCGATACCGGAGAACCCGGCCGAGCTTCTGGTGAGCGAACGCATGCAGCAATTCCTCGCGAAGACGAGCGAATACGATATCGTGCTGATCGACACGCCGCCGGTGCTCGCCGTCTCCGACGCGACCGCGCTTGCGGATAGCTGCGGCACCGTGTTGCTGGTGACCCGCTTCGAGACCACTTCCATTGCGCAGGTGCTGGAGGCGACCGCGCAGCTCAAGCAGGCGAATGCCCGGGTGAAGGGCGTGATCTTCAACGGGATCGATACGGATGTCTATCGCTATAGTCTCGGCGCGCGCGCAGACCTCTATCGCAGTGCTTCCTATCTCGATGCACTGCCGGCCAGTGGAGAGACAAAAAAAGACTAGCCTTCACGGCGCGAGGGCCGTCGTCACGAATGGCGATGAAAAATCAGCCGACTTTCGGCGTGGATGATTGGCGGATATCAAAGACTCATTCGTCAGTGTCCCTGGAGTTGTACTGAGTCAGGCGCTCAATTTCTTTTCGATTCTATTGATCGGGAAGTTCTGCGGGCCGACGGCTTTCGGGTACTTTTTATCCGCTCGTTAATCGGCTTGCGTCTGGAGGTTGCGTGCATGGCGGCGGACAAGGCCCAAGCCGTGCGTGCAATGACGAGTTGCAGCGCCGTCGCCATACCGATCGGCCCCGCGCTTGGTGGCCACGATCATTTCCGCCCCTCCGATTCGATCCCGGTGATCGCCCTCGCATTCGGCGTATTTCCGCAACAGACGCTGGGTGAAGCGCTGACCAGCTGAGCGCACGGGCACCGGCGTCTTCATCTATGGCGGGATCTTTTCGACCTCTCTGTTTGTGCCGGCCGGCGTCTGCCATTTTGATGCCGATGATCTTCGTCCGTCGCGACGCCGGCAGCTTCGCGCTCGCCTACCGCGTCGGCTATTTTCGTGCGTCACGTTCTTCTGAACCCGCGCGCCGCCGGCGATGCGATGCGCTTGCCATTCTGAAGTTTGGCGCCGAAAGCGTGGCTAAACCCGTGGTATAGTGAGTTCGATTATTAGGTCGGCATCCATCCGCAAGCGGGACATTGCGCCCTTGTCAATCTCTGCCGGACTTTGGATCGCCTTCATCACACTGTCCGGTGCCGCTAGGGAAGATCTCAAGCCATAGCTACGCCACCGATGACATCGTGCTGTTCAACTTCTCGAAAATTCGATGTGGTCGTAAAGGGAGTGGAAGATGGTAACTTTCTTGACGCATGCCGCCTGTCTGCTGATCGGCGTGGCGATTGGGGTCTTCGCGTGTGCGCTTTGCGTTGCGCGCGCGAGAGGATCAAAGGAGGATAATTAGTCTCATCGCCCTCTTATGATTCATCCGTCATTGCGGATGTCCGCTGCTTCCTTTTTGCAACACCATCAAGCACGTTGAAGCAGGGCAGAACAGCAAAATCACGCAAACAGCGGAGTCGGCGTTCGCGTTCATCTCATCGATTGCAATTAGACGCCTTCACTGGACCGGGGTCAGGTAGGGACCCGATAGGAATCGCTGCGCTCGCGGGATGCTCGCGGTGTAGGCCCGAATAGCGGCGGCAAGCTGCGGACGAATCAGGTTACGGTTGTAATCGTAGATCGAATAGCCGTCGCCTTCCCCGTTGCTCGGATCGCCGTTACGCACGACATACCAGAACGCCTTTGCCACCGAACCGTTGTCCATCAGCACCTTCAACTGATTGAATGCCGCGAGTTGTCCGGCGTCCGTACGGGTCGTCCCGTTGTTGGTTTCCGTGATCCAGATCGGCTTGGGACCGCTAGCGACCAGATTCGAAACGGTCGTCTTGAACGACTGCATCAGCGTTTGGTAGTCGGCGCTGCTGAAGTACGGGTGAACGTCGACGACGTCGATCTCGATGTTCAAAGGGCTGGAAGCACTCTTCGTGTTGTTACCCATTGCCTTGATGTAGTCGGTCGCCTGGATCAGCTCGCTGCCCGCGGGCGGTTTCCAGCCGTTATTCGGGTACGCCGAGTTGTAGAAGTACGAGATGCCCTGAGTGTGCAGAACCGTTTTGTAGCCCGACTGGCTTTTCGTGTTCAGGATCTGCCTGGCTTCCGAATAGAGCGTCTTGCTGCGATTCAGAATGTATCCGGAGATACCGTTCGGGTCGCCGTAAGACGGGTCCGAAGCGGAGAACGACCAGTTGGTCTCATTGAACAGTTCGATGTCAGCCGTAAAGGGCAAAACGACGTCCATGAGCGAGCCGAGATACTTCGTGAACGTCGCGTCGCAGAAGTCGAGTCGCGGTGACGATGCGCTCGGCGGATTCCTGGTGGCCGGGCATTGGTATGCGCTAGACGGCGCGTACATGCCCACCTGGAAAAGAATCTTCATGCCGCGCGTGCGTGCGGCGTTCAGAAGCGACTTCAGAAAGGCCACTTTGTTGGGATCCAGCGTGCTGCCGTCGGCCAGCGTCATGAAGTCCCACGAAACGCCGAGGCGAACCGTACCCACGCCCAATCCGGCAATCAGATCCAGGTCCTTTGAGCATTCGTTCAGCGCCGTCTGATCCGCACTCCAGAGATTGCAGTTCACGTCCATTGCAAAACGGTCGTTTCCGCTTCCGGTGGGCGGCGGCTGCAGCGCCGCGAGTTGCTGAGCAGTGGCGGTAGTCGCGTTCGTTGTCTTGGCGCGACCGTCCTTCGCGAAGGACGACATCGGCTGCCCACACAAAAGTGTTAAGACGGCGAATAAAAAGAAAATTGTGAGTTTCATTTCGCAACTATAAATGCTGTCGCCTGGAATTGGTTCCGAAAACGTCAGAGTTAAGTGTGGCGATGAACATCAATTGTTGACGCGACCGCATTGACGGCACGGATACGTCGAACACGCGCATCGAATACCGTGTCGACGTCAGAGTCCCGCACTGACACTACACTTCGAACAGAGCGACTCAATCTTCCTAAGGATGCGCCCCCTTGTTCGGCATTAGTCCAAGCTGAAGTTTGTTGTGTGACGCAATGCCTCACTATCAGATTTCCGACGCCGGTTGCGCCACGCTTGCCGGCGTATCACGAAGTCTTCGCGTCGAACTCCGCAATGAGCGAATCGTCCGGTCATGTACGGGAACGCACATCGATTCGTAGTGCCGAGCCGGGATACTTGCGACTTCGATGTGCAGCGCGAGTCATCGCATAGACCTTGCCGCGGTCAGTCATTACACAAGTTGTTCTTTCATCAAATGTTCTTTTTTCCGGCTCTTTTGAAAATGCAGTGGGTAACGGGGCTCACGAGGCATGCGGGTTGAGGCCGGAGAAATCGAGCTTGCCAGCAACGAGAAAGAGGACCGTGCGCATCGTCGCGAAGCGCGTGTAGCCGCGAGCCTTTCGCTTGGCCGCTTGAAACAAGCCGTTGATTGCTTCGATGAAGCCGTTGGTCTGGCGCGTCTAAGTCCAGGCGACGATGCCGTCGAAGTGCCGACGAATCAGACGCGCGACGTCCTTCATCGGCTCGACTTTCGAACGCATGACGTTGGTGCACCACTGCCGCAACATCTCGGAGACGACATGGATTTGCTTGCGCCCGAGAATCTCGCGCAGTTGCTCGCGATACAGCCATGCGCGGGCGGTGCGCTTGGTGGCGTACTGCCTGACCAGCGCCTCGAGGTCGGTCAATTGCGCCAGATTCAGTTTGTTGGCGTCCTTGAGCAGCGTCCAGCGCATCCCTTTAAGTTCTGGGTCGGCTTTCTGTTGTTGGCGGCGCACCGTATCAAGCGCCTTGGACGCGTGGGCGACGACGTGAAACTTGTCGAACGTCAGCCGCGCATTGGGCAGATGTTCGCGCACGCCTTTGATGAAGGCGGGCGACATGTCGATGCTCACCGAGGTGACCTGCTCGGGCGTGCCGTGGTGTCGGCTCAGATATGCCGCGAAGCCTTCAATCGTCTTCGCGTCACGCCCGGGCGTGACGAACACGACCCGTCGCGCCTGCATGTCGGCGACCAGCGTCAGATACTCGTGGCCGCGCCGGTACGAGGTTTCGTCAATAGCTACCGTGCTCACGTCCGACAGGTTCGCCGACGTGAGCGCGAGTTCCACATAGCGCGAACAGATGGCGTGCACTCGGTGCCACGACAGATTGACGATGCGTGCCACCGCGGCAAACGGCATCTGCTGCGCCAGCATCAGCACCAGCGCTTCGAACAGCAACGTGAAGCCGTCGAGTTGGCCGACCCAGTCGGGTTCCACCAGCCGTACCGCGCCATCCGGCAAGCGCACTCGCGGTACCCGCACTTCCAGATAGCACTCGTGCTGGAAGAAATTCAGGTGGCGCAGTCGCTTGATTTGCGTGTCATGCACTGGGTGCTCACCGGCGACCCCGGGGTAGGCGAAGCGGCTGCCAGCGACAAAGTCCACGGCAATCGTGAGCTGCCGTTTGGCCGTGTCGAAGTCGACGCCTTGCAGGTACCACGGGGCCTTGATTCCCAAGGCGGCTTCAAAGAGTTGATTCGTCATGTTCGCTTCGTCTCGCATGGCTGGTTGCCGCATTCTGCCGCAACCAGCCATGCACCAGCTTGCCGGTTCAGGGCGCCTCAAGGGTTCGCTGCGCCGGGCTCACGCCCGCCCTTGACCCGCCAAATCACCCACTCGGGTTTCAAAAGAGGCTTTTTTCCTAAAGATGAAAATTGTCGTCTCTCTTTAGACAAATTCGAAATCACGAGCGTTCGAAAGAACGGTTACACGTCTGATAAAAGTATGCGTCTGACCTGAACGCTTTGTCATGATATTTACGCGTGATACCTGGCGATAAGACCAATCAAATAACGAAGCCATGATTCGAATTCTGCGTATTTGATTGTCAGAAGAACTGTTGGTGCACCCGATGAAGGCGACGTGTCGCGATCGAACAGTACGATGGCGACTTTATGCGCTATTGCTAACATTCGGTCTTTGAGTGAGATGTTACGCTCGTCGTGACTCGTCAGTGAATCAATGAAATTAGCTTCACTAAACGATTCACTTCCACACCAAAATCTGTTTTGCAAGCGCAAGGTGCCTACGCCGGCATCGTTTCCCACGAGTTTCCGAACTGAGGAGATAGTATGTTCGAATCCAACGCCACCGCGGATCCGAAACTGGAAGAGGCGTGCCTTGAGCCGAATTCAAAACCGGTCGCCCTGGATGAATCGAACCCGCAAAGCGAGAACATCTTCGTCGCAAGGTGGGACGATGCAGTGAAGAGAACGATGGACGTTTGCGGGGCGTCGGTTCTACTCATCCTGCTCTTCCCGGTTCTTCTGATAATTGCGCTGGCAGTCATGAGCGATCACGGAAACGCCGTATATGGTCATCCGAGAATTGGCCGAGGAGGACGTACTTTCAAGTGCCTGAAGTTCCGCTCCATGGTCAAGAACTCGGATGAAGTTCTCGCCAAACTGCTCGCAACCGATCCGCAGGCTCGTGCGGAATGGGACCGCGATTTCAAGCTTAAAAACGATATTCGTGTGACGCCAATTGGCCGCATTCTGCGCAAGACGAGCCTCGATGAGTTGCCGCAACTATGGAACGTGCTGCGCGGCGATATGAGCCTGGTGGGACCCCGTCCTATCGTGCAGAAGGAACTGGTGCGATATGGCCGCGATGTTCGTTACTACCTCGCGCTGAAGCCGGGAATGACAGGCTTATGGCAGGTCAGCGGCCGCAACGATGTGGACTATCCGACGCGGGTTTCGCTCGATGTTAAATACGCAATGAACCGCTCGCTGACATTCGATATGTCGATTCTTTTGAGAACCGTCAAAGTGGTGTTCGCCAAAGACGGCGCCTACTGAGCCGGCTGAGGTCCTTGCCCTGTCGTCGGTTGCATGTCGTCGCGATCGCCGTGACCGATCGGGGATGTGTTCCGCTATTGCTGCGCAATTCACGAGAAACATGTTATGAGAGTGGTCCACGTAATCGAATCGACTGCTACAGGAACGCTTGCAGTTGTGAGCACGCTTGCGACGCGCCTCGCCAAGGAAGGTCACGAGGTGTATGTGATCTATTCAGAGCGCGAGGAAACACCGAAGAATTTGCGCGCGATGTTTCACTCTGACGTCGTCCTGCAGCATCTGCAGATGAAAGGGCCATCATTGGCTCGGATCATGTCTGTCTTGCGTCAACAACTCATCGAATTGAACCCGGATATCGTCCATCTGCACTCGTCATTCGCAGGTTTCCTGGGACGAATGTCGACCTTGTTTGCGTTGCCGTCAACGGCGCTTCTTTATAGCCCGCACTGCATCTCTTTCGTACGGCGAGACATAGGCAGGTTGAAGCGATACTGTTTCGCCGCGTTGGAGTTGCTTGCGTGTGTGAAGAACTGCACATACGTTGGCTGCTCCGAGAGTGAATGCGCCGCTATTCGCCGCTATCTTCGGCGAGATGCAGTACTGGTCGAGAACGCAATCGATCGGGCTGTCAGTGTCCAGGGCAACAATCGTTTGGAAAGCGCCGGAAAAGTCGGATCGACGAAAAGGCGAAAAATTGTGACTGTCGGCGGCATTCGTGTCCAAAAGAATCCGCGATTGTTCGCGGAGATTGCTCGCTCGTTTGATCGGGACGGCGTCGAGTTCGTATGGATCGGCGACGGCGACGCAGATCTCAGGAGGACGCTCGAGGACGCCGGCGTGCGTGTGACCGGTTGGCTTACGCGTGCTGACGTAATCGCGGCTGTGGCGCAAGCGGATATCTATTTGTCGACAGCTTCCTGGGAGGGAATGCCGATTTCTCTGATTGAAGCAATGACGCTCGGCACACCCGTTGTGGCGTCAGATTGTCCCGGCAATATAGACACCATTCGTCACAATTCGACCGGCGTTCTTTATCGGACGGCTGCGGAAGCGACTTCGCTGATCCGGAAGATGATAGCCGAGGATAAATTTCGTGAAGGTTTATTGCGGCGCGCGCAGGAAGAAGCGCGCAACAGATTCAGTGAAGATCGTTTCTTCAACAACATCGCGCTGCTTTATTCGGCCCAGTTGAGAAGCATTCGCCAGAGCCGTTCGGTGCTGAGCGAGTGACTACGTGAAGCTGCACGGCGGGGCTTAGCGCGATTTTCCGGCGAAGAGGGGACGCGGCGCCGGTTTCAGTTGCTTGCGCAGACTGCGCGATTTGCAGCAAGCCGTCGTCTGGGACCGATTGCATACAGTGCTCTTGCCGAAGTGAAGAGTAGCGGACAAAAGCCTCTTCACGCGCGTGACCATCAACTCTTCATCGATTCGCGCAGTCGGGACGGGCGAAGAACTGGCCCGAACGTGCCGATGGGGCGCGGCAAGAATCGAAGCACCACGCCGTAACCAACGTTCACGGAACGCCCATCGCAACGAGACTGACTTTTGAGAAATGGTTTGCGCGTGTCATCGCGCAAACCATTTTAATTTTTAGAGCCGCGCGAGATATCGCTCCACGCCCGAGGCGGCGATTATATCTGTCCACCGCAAATGCAGCAGCGTCGAGGGGTCATTTTTCGGCACCATATCGCCGTGGAAATTGCAGATGCTAGAGAATACGTCTGGGCCCGTTACTTTACATTGAATTCCAAACTTGGCGGCGGCGTTCAGATTCGAAGGCGAGTCATTGCAGATGATTCTTTTGCCGAGCGCAGCATATTCCAGAAGCTTGGTCGGCGTCTGCACGTCGTACGGACGCTTGTACGGGATGGTTGAAATAGCAATCTCGCAGTTGCGAACCACCGCGAGGGCGTCGCGTTGCGCAAGACGTCCCGTGAACAGGATGCCGGGCGATCGAAGATATGCGTCGGAGATTTCCTTTTCAACAGGCCCAATCAGAACGAGGGTATCCGAGTCGCGCTTGGCGGCCAGGAAGTCCCTGATGAAGCCGACAAAGCCGCGTTCCCGCGTTATCTCGCCCAGATAACAATACGTTCCGGACGGAAGCGCCTGGTTGCGGTCAGCATCCGTCGCGAAAATCCAATCTGGTACGCCCATCGGCAGGAAAACGGTGTCTACGCCGTCGCGGAAGCCCATGACTGCACTCATTGAGTCGTTCTGAAATATTCGAAGATCGGGCCGTGATTGAAACGTTTTCTTGATGCTGTCCTTTAGCGCACTGTTACGCCCGACAGACAGCGAGCGGTAATCGTGGATAACGTATTTTGCAGCAGGGATCCTGGGGTAAAAGCCCATGATGCACCAGAGAACGTACTCCTCCGGATTCTTGACTTTTTTGTAATCATCCAGTGTCCCTGACGTTACCTTACAGTCGTTTCTCACAAAATACTTCGTGTAGGCGTCTATCTCTGGATAATTCGCCTTGCCGGGGTGAAGAATGAATATCTGCATGTCATTACCACCGTTCAAATGTCGTCTCTTCGGCTGACTCAGTGCTACCAAGGGCAGTTCGAGTCGCATTCTTGAAATGTCGCACGTCAATGGATTGGTCAAGCGTTGGTTAGCTTGATATCCGTTGGCAGAAATGTCGCGACGTTGGACTGCTCTATCACCCGGTCCCAAATGAGGTCTGCGAAGTCCGTCCGACGATTCGCTGTCGCACCGCGGGCGGCGTCTTCATCGATTCCGTCAAAGATGTTCGCCGTGGTGATCACACTATGGATGCCCATCTCTTCACAGCATCTGATATTCGACGGCGAGTCGTTGCACACGATTTTCTTGCCGAGCGCAGCATACTCGAGCAGCTTGGTCGGCGTTTGATAGCAGTGCGGCCGGTGATAGGGGAAATAGCACACCGCAACATCGGATTCGACCACGTGCTTCAGCGCCTCACGCTGCGGCAACGGCCCGGTGAAAATGATATTTTTTGCATTCGAAAATCTTTCGTAGATGCGCGGGTCCGGTTTTCCCACCAGGAGGAGGGAGACGTCGCGCTTCTGAAAGTTGTTTATAAATGCTTCCAGCACGCGATCGAAGCCCCGCTCGACGCTCATTTCGCCGATATAACAGAAATCAGCTTTCTTTTCGGTCTGACCGCCATCCTGTACCTCGAAGATCCAGTTCGGCACGCCCATGGGCAGGATCACACTGGGTACGCCGTAACCGAAACCCATGATCTCCTGTTGCCGTTTGTTCTGAAAGATCCGCAGATTCGGCTGGCAATTGAAATACCGCTTCGCGACGTCTTTCATCGCCGGCCAGCCGCCAACGGAGAGAGAACGGTAGTCATGGATGACAAAGTCGGATTCAAACCGGTTCGGATAAAAACCCATGATTTCCCACAAAACGAAATTTCGTTTGTTATCGAGGGCGCGGTAATCGCTAATTGTTCCGACCATCACATCCACGCCGCGCGCTTTAAAATAGTTTTGATAGGCAGTAATTTCCGGATAATTGGCGGTACCCGGAGACGTGATGAAGATTTTACGCATGCCGCCTTCCTTTTTAACCGTGGAGATAAGGAACAATAAGGCCGTTACGAGTAATGCACTGGCGGTCCGGTTGCGCCTTTGATTGACAGGTGCTCGAACGTTGACCGCTTGTTCTGCTCGAAGCCGAGATCGCGCGCGATAGTATTTTTATTAGCGAATACCTTATCGTGACGATTCGCCGCCCTGGGTTGGATGCAGCGCGGTGCACGACGGTGTCGTACGCCGCTGCGCGAGCTGTCGCGTCGGCGCTGTGCTTTCTACGCCTGGTTCAATGCACGTGGCCTGCTAAAGATGCGCTGAGCCAGGCGCCTGACGCGTCCCAGTCGCAGATAGCGCGGCACCAACGTCAGGCCCGTGAGCTGCGCGGCAAACCACGACACGGAAGAGTCATCGTCAATGTCGAACGCCTTGAGTCGGAACGGGTCGCTTCCTTCGTCATTCCAGCCCACGTCGGTCGTGCGTGCGGTCTTGTAGCCGGCGGCCTTCAGCAGCTCGACTTCGCGCGGACCATAAATGCCATAGGGATACGCGAAATGCTCGCAAGGCTTACCTACGATCCGTTCTACCTCCGACTTTGATAGCGCAAGCTCTTCAAAGCATTCGTCATCGTCACAGAAGGTTAGTGTCGGGTGATAGCGTGTGTGAGACTGAAAGTCGACATAGGGGCGCATCTCTTCAATATGGGCGGCGCTGAGGCCACTAATCGTCGCCGCTGGGTCTGGCAAGTCCTGACGAAAGCCTCGCGCGTCGAGTTCAGCCAGGCGCTCGTGGTTTTTCATGCGAATCAGCCGCTTCACACCTGCATCCCTTGCGACAGGATGCAGGAACCAGTGAGTACGATCGTGCGCCACGACACTGCTGCAGATGTAAATGGTCGGGTACACGCCGTACTTGATGAATACGGGCAGCAGATTTGCATTGCCGATATGGCCGTCGTCAAACGTGACGGCCACGCGCGGGCGACCACTACCTCGCGAATTTGCCTGCGACAACGGCACGAACTCGACCTTGTCTTTCAGGTACTCAAAATGAGCCTCGAGCGTGGCGGGCGACGGATCGTGATAGAGCAGAATCGCGGTGCGATCGCGCCAGAGAAAGGCTCGAATCGCCGCGGGGGTTCCACTGAAAAGCAGCGCGCGTGTGAACATCTCACGCATCAATTGTTTCATATGCATCCCAAGCTAACGGCGTTGAATGGGATTGTGCCGTCACGGCCACAAAAGCGATGTGCGTTAGCGTACGGAGGTGATGATCGTCTTCAGATAGTCTGCGATACCTGTTAGTGTGAAATCTACGCTAATTTTCCACCGAGGAATCTACTGCGGGGAAACAGTGGTTCAGCGGAGAATTAGGCAGTCTTATCTTTGTACGGTAAGACGATTATTCTGAAGTTGGTGGCGCGCAAAGCAGAGGAATTGTTGACAGATTGCGTTGCACACCGAACTGACGCGCGCAGCGCCCGCACCCAAAATGTTGCCGTCCCGTGACAAAAAGCGAGATCTGGCAACGCCGCATCGCCTGCACATTAAATCGAGCTTCCACCCTTTTCGTACACCCGCCCTGGGGTTTCGATGAATCAGAACTCTCTACTTACGAATGCTGCCGTGCTCCGGAATAACGATGTAAGTCTTTCGCGTTATTTCGACGTTCTAATGGCCAACCGCTGGCTGGTCGGTGCAATCGCCGGCGGCGTGCTCGCCCTGGGCGTGGCCTACGCGTTTATCGCGCCGTCGGTGTACCAGGCCGATATTCTCGTGCAGGTTGAAGACAGCATTCCGACCAACAATTCAAAAAGCCCGCTGGGCGACGTCTCCAGCATGTTCGACGTCAAAACAGAGGCGACGGCTGAAATGGAAATCCTGCAGTCGAGAATGGTGGTCGGAAAAGCGGTTGACGATCTGCACCTCGACGTCAGCGCAAAGCCGAAGCGCTTTCCCTTGATCGGAGACTGGTTGGGCCGGCAAGCCCGGAGTCTTTCCGAGCCAGGTATCTTTGGATTTGGCGGATATGCATGGGGCGATGAAGCGATCAAGGTGTCCAGCTTCGACGTCCCGGAAGCATTCGAAGGCGAGAAGTTCGTTCTGACGGTTCTGGAGGGCGAACGCTACCGGCTGGAGCAGTCGGATCTCAGCGAGCCGATCGAGGGTCGCGTGGGCGAAAAGCTCGACACGAAACTGCCCGATGGCGCGATCACGCTGCAGGTCGATTCGCTGAACGCAAAGCCGGGCACGCAATTCATTCTGGAGAGACAGTCGCGCGACAAGACGGTGGAAAGCCTGCAAAACCGGCTGACGGTCTCGCAGAAGGGTAAAGACAGCGGCATCATCGGCGCGTCGCTGATGGGCTCTGAGCGGCTGCTGACGGCCAGCACGCTCGCCGAAATCGGCAATGCGTATGTTGACCAGAATCTGAAGCGCAAGGCGGCGGAAGCCGAGAAGTCGCTTGCGTTCCTGAGCGCGCAGCTGCCGCAACTCAAGAGCGACCTGGAGCGTGCCGAGGGACGCTATAACGACATGCGCAACCGCATGGGCGTGTTCAATCTGAGCGAGCAGGGCAAGGCCTATCTGGATCAAAGCGTAGCCACGCAGCGCAGCCTGCTCGAACTGAAGCAGAAGCGCGCGGAGATGGGCGCGATCTACGCGCCGGGTCACCCCGCGATCCAGGCGATCGATCAGCAGATCGGCATGCTGAGCAGCAGGATCGGAAGCTTGTCGCAGCAGGAACAGGCGTTGCCGGACCTGGAGCAGAATGCGGTGCGCCTGACCCGGGACATGAACGTGAACAACGAGCTTTACGTCGGCATGCTGAACAACATGCAACAGCTCAGACTGGTTCGCGCCGGCAAGGTCGGAACGGTGCGGTTGATCGATAACCCGGTGGTGCCGAAAGAGCCGATCAAGCCGAACAAGCTTCTGGTGATTATCTATGCTGCGTTGGGCGGCCTGATTCTGGGCGTGGGTGCGGCGTTCGGGCGTACGGCGCTGTATCGGGGCGTGACCGACGCGCAGGAGATCGAGGAGCAAACGGGCCTGAACGTCTATGCGAGCGTGCCGCTGTCGCAGGCGAAAGTCGCGCGAATCGGCAAGACGCCGAAGCTGCCCGCTGGCGAGAAGTTCCTGCTGGCGAGCGAGTTTCCGCGCGACCCGTCGATTGAAAGCCTGCGCCGACTCAGAACCGCGCTTCATTTTGCCATGCTGGAATCGGAATCGGGCGACAATCGCGTGCTGCTGACGGGGCCGACGGAACAGGTGGGCAAGTCGTTCCTTTCGGCGAATCTGGCGGCGGTCGTATCGGCGGCCGGCAAGCGGGTGTTGCTGATCGACGCGGACCTGCGCAAAGGTCATCTCGAGCAATACTTTGGTCTCGACTCGACACCCGGCCTGGCTGACTATCTGACGTCGGACGTGACGTCCGACCCGGTGATCATGCGTGACGTGCGTCCGGGCCTCGACTTCGTTGCGCGCGGAGCGATACCGGAGAACCCGGCCGAGCTTCTGGTGAGCGAACGCATGCAGCAATTCCTCGCGAAGACGAGCGAATACGATATCGTGCTGATCGACACGCCGCCGGTGCTCGCCGTATCCGACGCGACCGCGCTTGCGGATAGCTGCGGCACCGTGCTGCTGGTGACCCGCTTCGAGACCACTTCCATTGCGCAGGTGGTGGAGGCCACCAAGCAACTCAAGCAGGCGAATGCCCGGGTGAAGGGCGTGATCTTCAACGGGATCGATACGGATGTCTATCGCTATAGTCTGGGCGCGCGCGCAGGCCTCTATCGCAGTGCTTCCTATCTCGACGCATTGCCCGCCAGCGGAAAAACGCAGAAAGGCTAGCCTTCAGACGACAACCATCGTCGTGTAGAGCGATGAAAAATGCCTCTTTCAAAATCCGAGTGGCTGGTTTGGCGGGTCAAGTACGGGCGTCAGCCCGGCGAAGCGAATACTTGACGCGCGTTGAAGAAGTAAGCTGGGACAGGGCTGGTTGCGGCAGAATGCGGCAACCAGCCCTGCAAGACAACGTGAACCGATGAACCAGACCCAACTGTTTGAAGCCGCCTTGGGGATCAAGGCGCCGTGGTACGTGCAAGGCGTCGATTTCGATGCCGCGCGGCGTGAGCTGACCATTGCCGTGGACTTTGTCGCGGGTACGCGCTTTCCATATCCCGGTGTGGCGGGCGAACACCCGGCTCACGACACCCAGATCAAGCGGCTGCGGCACCTCAACTTCTTTCAACATGAGTGCTATCTGGAGGTCCGGGTGCCGCGGGTACGTCTGCCGGACGGCTCGGTGCGCCTGATCGAACCCGACTGGATGGGCAAGCTGGACGGCTTTACGCTGCTGTTTGAAGCACTCGTGCTGGCGCTGTGCCGGGAGATGACATTTGCCGCGGTGGCACGCGTGGTGAACCTGTCGTGGCATCGGGTGAAAGCCATCTGTGACCGTTACGTGGACCTGGCCGTGGCCGCGACTGACCTGTCCGAAGTCACTGCGGTGGCTATTGACGAGACTTCGTGCCGGCGTGGCCACGACTATGTTTCGCTGGTCGCCGACATGGACGGGCGGCGTGTGGTCTTCGTCACGCCAGGCAAAGATGCCGGCGTTGTCGAACGCTTTGCCCGGCACCTGGAGGAACACAACGCAACGCCTGCGCAGATCGAGTCGGTCAGCATCGACATGTCGCCCGCCTTCATCAAGGGCGTCGAGGAGCATCTGCCCGATGCGCGGGTGACCTTCGACAAGTTTCACGTCGTCGCGCACGCGTCCAAAGCGCTTGATGGCGTGCGCCGCGCGCAGCAGAAAACCGATCCGTCGCTGAAGGGTATGCGCTGGTCGCTGCTCAAGGATGCCGGGAAGCTCGATCTCGCACAACTGACCGATCTCGAGGCCCTGATCAGCCAGTACACCACCAACCGCACCGCGCGTGCGTGGATGTACCGCGAGCAGCTGCGCGAGATTCTCGATCGCAAACAGATCCACGTCGTCTCCAAAATGCTTCGCCGGTGGTGCGGCAACGTCATGCGCTCGAAAGTCGAACCCATGAAGGACGTCGCGCGCATGATCCGTCGTCATTTCGACGGCATCATCGCGTGGGCGCAGACGCGTCAGACCAACGGATTCATCGAAGCGATCAACGGCCTGTTTCAGGCCGCCAAACGCAAGGCACGGGGATACGCCAGCTTCAAGACCATGCGCACCGTGCTGTTTCTCATCGCGGGCAAGCTCGACTTCTCAGCACTCAATCCGCATGCCTCGTGAGCCGCATTACCCACTGAGTTTTTAAAAGAGCCTGAAAAATTCACCCGGACTTCGACGTAGATAAATTGTGAATATCAAACATTCGATCGTCAGTATCGCTGGAGTCGTACTGAGTCAGGCGCTCAATTTCGTTTCGATTCTATTGATCGGGAAGTTCTGCGGGCCGACGGCTCTCGGGTATTTCAGCCAGCTCATGGCCGGTGGTCTTTTTATCGGGTCGGTGATCGGCTTGCGTCTGGAGGTTGCGTGCATGGCGGCGGACAAGGCCCAGGCCGTGCGCGCAATGACGAGTTCCAGTGCGGTCGCCATAGGGATCGGCGTGGCGCTCGTGGTGGCCACGGCAGCGGCCGGGCATGCGGAATACATACCTGTTATCGGTCTGGCACTTGGCGTGTTCCTGCAACAGGCGTTGTGCGGAGCACTCACCACCGAAAGAAAGTACGCGCAAATCGCGACGATCCGGTTCTTCCCTAATGCCGCGTTCGCCGTCTACTTCGTCTGCATGATGATGTTTTCGAAAGGGGAGTGCACAGGCACCACCGTATTCAACGTCTATAGCTGGATTTTTCTGGCCTCGACCGTTGTGCCCGCCGCGATCTGCCTTTACTCGGCGCGCCGGATGATCCCGTTGGCCTTCATCAGGTTCTCCGCGCTTCAGATCCAGTATGCAAAATTTGGTGTGCCGACCACTACGCTGAATTCCTTCGTGATCTATGCGTCCGCCATTTTGATGCCGATGATCTTCGATCATCGTGAAGCCGGCATCTTTGCGCTGGCGTATCGTGTGGGGTACTTCCCTGCGTCCCTCTTGTCGCAAAGTTTGGGCGCTGTCTTCCGCCGCGATCTGATCGATTATTTTGACGGCCACAGAAAAGACAGAGTGAATCCCTCGAAACAGTTTTTTACTATGCTGACGTTTATCAGCATTTCTCTGGTGGCAGCGTGCTATGCAGGCCTTAGCCTGATTATCCACATGAAGATGGGCGACGAATGGGAACCGTCGATGTCCGTGTACCTGATCTTTGTTCCCTATTTCATCACGATGGCGATCTATGGCTCGATGGCTCAGGTATTCATTGTCGCGAACCGGCTGAAGATCGACTTGATGATTCAAGCAGTCAATGCCGTATCGATCTTCCTGATCTTTGCGACGGCTCAATTCCTCGGCGTCGGGTTCATCCACTCGCTTCTTCTGCTCAGCGTCTGTGGAACGATCGTGGCAAGTGCGGGTACTTACCAGGCGCTCAAGATCGGCAAGGAGCCGGACGCTTATTTGAATCGCCAACCTAGTTTTGAAGCGCCGTGATCTCTGCGCTCAAAAATCGGCGACGCTGCAAGTTTAGCTCCTCCACCGCGAGGCGAGTCGCTCACTTGTTCAGGGAAAGAGAATGCGCATTGTAAAACTCCCCGGCATCATCGGCAGGAATGCGAGTCCAGGCGTGTCGGCCGTGGTCTGGTTCATTCTGTTCATCGCACTTTATGCGATCTCCGCGTTTCACCAGAGCACGTTGCCGGCGCGTTTTCTGTTGGATGAACTGGTGATCTTCGACCGGATGAAGACCGTCACGGCTTTCAGGGCGTTTGGCGACTCATTTGACAATCTCGCGTGGCTGTTCAACTTCTTCGGTCTCCAGAGTTTCTCCATTTCTTTGATAGGATTTCTCGCATCGACTATCGGCATGTTTGTCGCCGTCTGGCGTTCCGGTGTCACTTCGCTAAAACCGGCCGAGTTCTTTCTGGTTGCCTTCTGGCTCGCCAATCAGACCGTCTACATCGGCGTTCCATCGAAAGAAATCATCATTTCGGTTCTGGCTCTTTTGATGCTGTTTTACAGCTCGTCGCGTGCGATATTGGTTTTGTTTGTCGTCCTGGCAGCGCTGGTAGCCGTGTACTTCAGATCGTACTGGGGCATTACACTGGCCGCAACCGTGTTTCTTTATATCGCGCCAAACGGCTTCAGAAGGCCGGTTTCATTGATCTTTTTCGCGCTGGCCATGTTTGTGATGGTCGCCTTCGTGTTCCAGAAGGCCTATGGCGAATCACTGGATTTCGCAAGGCAGAACGCCAATGAGTGGCGGGACCCGGAGGAGGTGGGGTCGATGATCGTACAGTTCATTCCAGGCAGTGGTATGTTCATTGGCGTGGCGAACGTCGCCATCACGCTGGCGACCTTCGTTTTGCCGGTGCGGTTGATTACGTCGGGTTCTCCGCTGCAAATGCTGGGCGGCATTGGCGTGTTTTTCACTTTTGCGATGGCGTTTGTGCGTTATCGCTCCGCGGCGGCGCTATTTCCGATGGGCCGATTCGAGACGCTTTGTTTTTGTTTTCTGGTCAGTTTCCTGTCAACGCAAGCTATTTTCGAGCCGGACTACGGGTCATTTCTGCGGCATCTTTCGCCGGTGTCGCCGATGATCATGTTTCTCGTCCTGCGGCTCTCGTACGATGAACACATAACGGTATCGGCGCAGAGTGCATCGCGAGTGAACGACGGCGCCCATCACCAGTCCACATTGTCGAAGCATCGCAGCGCCTCCTGAATCGCAATGACGGTCCGCTGACTCAGTAGGCCGTCGATGAAGCACATGATCGTAAACATCGGGGCGAACTATCTGACGCGCATCGGTGGGGGCATGACGTGACGCTGCGCGCGGCGATTGGCAACATCACGAATCGTCGCTACTGGATGTTCCAGTACTCGGACTACATCGCGCCGGGCGATCCGCGCATGGTCAGCGTGAACGCGAAGATCGATTTCTGATCTGAGTTGCGCGGTGTCGCGGGCCGCGGCGGGCTCACTGTGCGCCGCCGGCGCGCATGGCCCGGTATTCCCGCTGCACGATGTCCATCAGCTCCGCCACCGAAGTCAGCGCGCTCTGTTGCTCGTAGGTCACGCGCCCTCGCTGCATCAACATGATGCGATCCGCGATATCGAGCGTCTGCGCATAGTTGTGCATGATCATGATGATCGAGAGGCCGCCTTTTTCCTTCAAGCGCATCAGTAGGTCGATGATGAGTCCCGCCTCGCGCGCGCCCATCGCGGCGAGCGGTTCGTCGAGCAACAGGATTTTCGCGTTCGAATGCACGGCGCGCGCCACGGCGATCGCCTGGCGCTGGCCGCCCGAAAGACGCTCCACGGGCAAATCCACCGAAGGCACGTGCACGCCGATATCGTCGAGGCATTGCGCCGCGCGCTCGCGCATCCGTTTGTGGTCGAGCAGCCTGAACGGCCCGCGCCGCACGATTTCGCGGTTCAGGAACATGTTGTGGTAAATACTCAGCGAATTCGCGAGCGCGAGATCCTGATACACGCATTCGATGCCGAGCGAACGCGCGTGATCGACCGAGCGCAACAGCGTCTCCTCGCCGTCGATGTGGAGCGTGCCGCTCGTTTGCTGATGAAAGCCCGTGAGGATCTTCACGAGCGTGGACTTGCCCGCGCCGTTGTCGCCGAGTATGCCGAGGATCTCGCCCTTGCCGAGCGTGAGCGAGACGCCATCGAGCGCCGTCACCGCGCCGAAGCGTTTGACGAGGCTGTCGCCGCGCAGCGCGAGCGGGGCGTTCGGCGCGCTGCGCGCAGCGGCCGTGGCATTGGCGCCCGCGGAGGAGGTTTGCGATTGGTCCATCATCGTCCACCCTTGCGGCGAATGCGCCCGACGTGGATGTTGAAGATCATCGCCGCCAGAATCGCGGCGCCAAGAATGATGTTGAACGTAAACGCGTTGATACCGATCAGTGTAAAGCCGTCGTTCAGAATACCGAGCACCGCTGCGCCGATGAGGCCGCCCACGATGGTGCCCGAGCCGCCCGTGAGCGGCGTGCCGCCGATCACGGCGGCGGCCACGGCAAGGAACATGATCTGGTTGCCGCCGGCCTGCGGGTCGATCGAGGTAATGCGAAAGGCTTCGAGCATGCCGGTGAAGCCCGCCAGCACCGCGGCGAGGACGAAGTTGCCGAGGCGCAGTCGCTTCACATGTATGCCGGCCTCGCTCGCGCCGAGCGGATTCGCGCCCGCGGCCTGCGTATGCAGGCCCCAGCGTGTATGTCGCAACAGCACGTGCATCGCGGCCGCGATCACCAGGGTCCAGATGATCTCGCTGTAGCCCCACGCGCCCATGAACGCGGCGAAGGTGGGCGATCCCGGCGTGGCGGCGGGCGTGCCGCGCGAGATCGTGAGCGTGATACCGTTGATCAGAAAGAGCGTGCCGAGCGTCGTAACGAACGAGGGCAGCCGCAGCCAAACCGACACCGCCCCGTTCACGAAGCCGACGATTCCCGCGGCCATGAGCCCCGCGATCACGGCCAGCCACATCGGCGCGCCCGCGTCATTCGCGAACACCATCATGAATGGCGCGAACGCGAACACCATGCCCGCCGACAGATCGATGTCGCCGCCGATCATCAACATGATTTCGCCGAACGCGATGATCGCCACCGGCGCGATGAACTGCGACAGGTTGACGAGGCTCGCGTTGGTGAGCAGGAAATCGTGGTTTGCGAATTCGAAGTAGGCGGCCAGCAACACGGCCACGAGCAGGATGCGCAGCTCGGCCGCCCATTGAGACGCGAAGGAAACGCCCGCGCGCCGGGACGCGCGGACCGCTTTGCTGGTTTCGTTCACTGTATTCATCAGGACTTGATTGCGCCGGATCTCGGAACGATTTGCTCCTTGTCGGTCTTGCCTTCATAGCGCGTCGAGGTATTCAGGTACGGCTCGACGTTATCCTTCGTCACGAATTTCAGGCCGGTGTTGATGTCGGCCGGGCCGACGAGGCCGCCGGAGCTGAGGAACACGAACGCCTCCATCACCGTATAGAAACCCTGGACGTAGGGCTGCTGATCGATGGTGAAGTCGAGGAAACCTTCGTGGATCAGCTGGATCGTGCTCGGCAGCAGGTCGAAGCCGCCGCCGTGCACGCCTTTGGACGGCAGGTTCGACTCTTTCATCACCTGCGCGACGCCCTGCGTGCTGCCCGCATCCACCGCGAACATGCCTTTCAGGTCCTGGTGGCCCAGGTAGAACGCCTTGATCTTCGACAGTTCCTCGTTGACGGTCGCGCCCGTGGCCACGGTCTGGATGTCGATCTTCTTGCCGGACTTCTTGATGGCGTCGCTCGCACCGTCCAGACGCGGCTGGATGTTGAGCTGCCCCGGCGTGGCGATGAACAGCCCGACCATGCCGCTGTCGATCAGACTGACGATGCGCTCGCCCATCTGGTAGCCCGACAGATACAGGTCCTGGCCGATATACGCGAGGCGCGGATTCTTCTTGCCGCGCGGCGCGTCGGCGTTGTACGCGAACACCGGAATTCCGGCGTCGAGCGCGGCCAGGATGGGCTTGTCGAAAGCGCTCGGATCGACGATCGGCACCGCGATGGCGTCGGCCTTCGCGGCAATCGCCGAGTTCACGGCGCGGACCATTTCGCCCGCGTCCGAAGTGGCCGAGCCGGTCCACTGATAATCCATGTCGAGTAGCGAGCAGGCATCCTGAATGCCGTACTGCGTGGGCACGAAGAACGGGTTGGTGGTGACGTGATTGACGAACACGATCCTCCACTTCTTGTGCGACGGAAAAGCCGTCTGCGCTGCCTGCGCGGTGCCGATCAGACCGCCCGCGCCGCCTAGCGCGCCCATCAGCGAAAGCGCTGCGCCGAGTCCCGCGCCCTGCATCAGCCCCCGCCGCGCCGTGCTGAAACCGTTGCCGCTGTTTTTCTGATCGTCATCCCGTTGCTGTGCCATCTGATCCTCCGGTTCTTGTCTTCATTGGTCGATGTGGTCGACGTTGCGTCGATTGCGTGCAGATGCTGGACGGCACCGGGAGTTCGCGGGGCAGCGCGAGAGTTTGGCGTGGGACGTGCAACCCCGATTCGGAAGCGCTCGATACGAGCCGTGCGGTACCGGAAAAATGTTAGTGCAGTGCGGTAGCGACTCCTAATCCATGTATACCCGTAACCGTTCCGAAGATTGGGACGCCGGGTCAGGATGCGTGTTTACCACGAGCGGCCGATCGCGCGGATGGGTGCGCGGCGCTCAAAGCTCGCCGCCCGCCAACACCGTCGCCACGTGCTCGCGCAACGTCGGCAGCACCGCGCCCTCGAACCAGGCATTGCGCTTGAACCACGCGATATTGCGCGGCGACGGATCGAGCGACGTGTCGAGTTTCGACGGACGTTTGGTGGTAACAGCCATAAAGCGGTGCGAGGTGACTGGTGCGCAGTCGTGTCGTGAGTCGGCTCAGTTCTGCGCCTGAGCCGGATAGATCAGCGTGCCGTCGGCCTGGGGCTCGGCGCCCGGTGTCATCGTGGCGGCGTTCGTGTGATGTGCGTCCATGATGTGCAGCACGGTTTCATCGTGCATCAGCAGATAGTCCGTAATGATACGCCGGTGGCAGCGCCACCAGACCGCCTCCGAGCACATGATCGCGCAGCGCTGCCGATGACCGAGCGTCAGAAGTTGCGCCAGCCCGTCGCGGAATGCGTCGCTCATTGCATAGTCGGCATAGTTGCGAAAGGCCGGATGCGTCCAGTACGCATTCGGCGACGGCGCGTCAACCTTGCGCCTGCTGCGGCGTCCGCCGAGCGCGGCGAGATGCATGTAGTCGATATGTTCCGGTGCGAGCGAGGCGGGCAGCGTGTCGCGATTGAACTGCGGGTTGGTCCGCGAGCGCGGGATGCTGCGCACGTCGACGAGCAAGGCGATCTGCTCGCCTTTCAGTAAGTCGACGAATTCCTGCAACGGACGCGTCGAGTGGCCGATCGTGAAAAAAGGGCGTTTCGTTTCCATGTGTGCTTCGCCGGCGCTGATAGCGGCGTCGATCCCTACAGACTTACAACGTGCGGCGCAGTAACGTCAACTGTGTCCCGATTCAGGTACGAGTCGAAGTTGCAACAATGCACCCGCGACGGCGCCCGCGCCGCACGCAGTCGCCCGCGCATTTTCTTTCGACCCGCTTGCACCATGACCGACGGCCTGCCCAATCCCCAACGTGCGTTTGCGTACATTGCGATCGCCATCGCGATGACGATGTCGGTGCTCGACACCTCGATCGTCAACGTCGCGCTGCCCACCATCAGCAACGACCTCGCGGTATCGCCCGCAAGCGCGATCTGGGTCGTCAACGCGTATCAGCTGGCGATCACGGTGTCCTTGCTGCCGCTCGCGGTGCTCGGGGACAGCCTCGGCTACAAACGGGTCTACTGCTACGGACTCGCACTTTTCACGCTGGCGTCGTTCGCCTGCGCGAATGCGCACACGCTGCTGGTGCTTGCGGTCGCTCGCGTGTTTCAGGGCTTCGGCGCGGCCGGCATCATGAGCGTGAATATCGCGCTGGTGCGCTTCGTCTTCCCGAAGGCACGGCTTGGCGTCGGCGTCGGCTATTCGTCGCTGGTGGTGGCCGTTTCGGCGGCGGCGGGGCCGAGTATCGCGTCGGCGATTCTGGCGGTCGCGCACTGGCAGTGGCTGTTCCTCGTCAACGTGCCGCTCGGCGTGCTGGCGCTGTCGATCGGCGCGCGCACGTTGCCCGCGACGCCGACCTCGGGGGCTCGCCTGAGCGGCCTGAGCGTCCTGCTCAACGCGCTCACATTCGGCCTGCTGATCTCCGGTCTCGCGGCATTCAACCAGGCGGGCGCGACGCAGCGCGGCGCCGTGATGGTCGCGATCGCCTTGGTGGCCGGCGTGCTGTTCGTGCGACGCGAAAGCCGGCTCGCGACCCCGATGCTGCCCATCGACCTGCTGCGCATGCCGGTGTTTTCATTGTCGATGGCGACGTCGATCTTCTCGTTCGCGGCGCAGACGATGGCGTACATCATGCTGCCGTTCTACTTCGAGCAGACGCTGAAGCTGTCGGAAACACAGACCGGCATTCTGCTGACGCCGTGGCCGCTCGTGACCGCGTTGATCGCACCGGTCGCGGGCCGGCTGTCCGATCGGTGGGCGCCGGGACGCATCAGCAGCGTCGGGCTCGTCGTGTTCGGGTGCGGACTCGCGATGCTCTGCCAGCTCGGCGAGACGGCGACGCGTTTCGACATCGTGTGGCGGCTCGCGGTCTGCGGCCTCGGCTTCGGTATCTTTCAGTCGCCGAACAACCGCGTGATCATCGGCAGTGCGCCGCGGCATCGCAGCGGCGGCGCGTCCGGCCTGCAATCGATGGGTCGTCTGCTCGGCCAGTCGAGCGGCGCGGTGGCGGTGTCCATCGTGTTCGGACTCGTGCATGGCCGGCACCTCACGTTGATTGCCGGCATTGCCGCGGCGCTCGCGTTGATCGCGGCCGGCGTGAGTTCGGTGCGGCGTATGACGGAGCACAGCGACGCCCCGCCGGAACAGCAGGCTACGCCAACGCGGCCGGTCTCCGAGCGTTGACGCGGCTGCGGCGTCGTTGCGCCGCCCATACGCCTACGCGAGATTCGAAGGCGCCGCCTTCAGCACGTCGACGTGCTTCGGAATCAGGCCGAGATCGAGGAACGTCTCGGCGATCTGTTGCTGCTCGCCGAGAATCGCGCGGGTAATCGGCTGCGTGCCGAACTGTTGACGCTGCACCGCCACGTCCACGACCTGCTTCGGCAGACCCCATAGCTGCGCGAGTTCGCTGGCGAGCTGATCCTTGTTCTGCTTGCCCCACTGATCGACCTTGTCGAGTTCTTCGATCAGGATCCGGACCACGTCGGGATTGTTCGCCGCATAACTCTGCGACGAGAAGTAGAACGCCCGATTGCCGACTACGCCGCTTGCATCGGCAATCACGCGAGCGCCGAGCGATTGCTCCGCCGCGGCGAAGAAAGGATCCCAGATGACCCACGCGTCGATCGACGCCCGCTCGAACGCGGCGCGTGCATCGGCGGGCGCGAGGAACACGAGCTTTACGTCGCCGTATTGCAGGCCATGCTGGCGCAGTAGCTTGACGAGAAAGTAGTGGACGTTGCTGCCTTTGTTGAGCGCGATCCGTTTGCCCTTCAGGTCCGCGACCGAGCGGATCGTCGATTGCGGCGGCACCAGCACCGCTTCCGACCGCGGCCGCTTGACGGTCGCCGCCACATAGGCCAACGGTGCGCCGGCGGCCTGTGCGAAGATCGGCGGTGCTTCGCCGACGTCGCCGAAATCGATCGAGCCGACGTTCAGTGCTTCCAGTTGCACGGGGCCCGCCGCGAACTCGGTCCATGTAACCGATACGTTCAGCGGCGCGAGCCGTTTTTCGAGGGTGCCGCGGCCCTTCAGCAGATTCAGGTAACCCTTCTGATTGCCGACGCGCAGCGTGCGCGCGTTGCCTTGCGCGAACGAAAGCGGTGCTGCCGCGGCCGCTGCGGCGCCGAGCGAAAGTTTCAGGAAGATGCGGCGGTCGTGGAGCGTTCTGTTAATGGACATGACGGACGATACGATCAGGAGGGCAATGAAGAAGGCAGGATGCGCGGCGGCCGAAGCGCCGCGGCGTGAGTCGCGCGTTGTTCGTGCGTCAGGTTAGTGCTGGGGCGCGCCATCCCATGCCGGCAGCGTGGCGCCGTGATAAACGGTCAGGATCGCTTTTGTCGTAGCCATGTTTTGAAAAGAGATCGAAGTGTAGGTCCGGAGATCGTAGAGAGGCGCTCGTTAGTGCACAAATAATATCGAGCGCTATCGTTATCGCGCTTGAGCGTAAGCGGCGGTACGACGTGCATGGCGCTGCTGGGAATAAGCCAAGCGCGATCGCCGCGCTGGCATGAAGCGAGCCGCAGCGGGGTTGGCGGATGCCGGATCGTGCGAATGTCCGCTGGCGCGGTTTTCGTTTCAGGTTGCGTGCCGGAACAGATGTGCGGGCTCGCGTGCGTCGTCCGTCATTTGTTCTGGAAAGGCACCCGGTTCTAACCAGGCGGCGGCGGGGAGGGGGCTATGGGAGCCGAAATGGAGGCGCTGTCTGGCAGACCGCGACGGCAGGCGGTCTTCAGAAGCAAGCGCATCAAGCCCGCGGCGGCAACAGTGCCGAAAGCAGCCGGCGCAACTGCGCCAATTCGCTTGCCGTCAGCCTTTCAGTGAGAATGCGCTCGACCTGCTCGACGCGCGGACGCAAGGCCGAGAGCTGCTTCTTACCGGCAGTGGTGAGAAACAGCACATAACTGCGCTTGTCGACAGGATCGTCGGCGCGCTCGATCTGGCCGTTGCGCACCATGCGTGCAACGAGATCGGCAATCGTCGAACGATCCACGTCGAGTTTGTCTCCGAGTTGCCGCTGACTGACGCCAGGCGTCTCGTGCAAGACCTCGAGCGCCGCGTACTGCACGCTCGTGATCTCCGCGGAAACCTCGCTCAGCCAGACCGCTGCATGGCGCTGTTGGGCACGGCGCACCAGGCTGCCAGTAAATTTGGGGAGCGCGCCGGCGTCTTCGGGTTTGATCGGCAATTTCGGAGGTTTGGGTTTCGTTGTGGTTTAACGCACGCGAAAGATGGGCCGAAAGAAGGCGTTCAACTCCGCATACGCATTCAATGGGAGAACATGGGCCACGTATTGATCGGGACGTACCACGACGAGTGCACCTTGTTCGCGATCGATGCCGCGCTCGTCGAAGATATCAGTCGTCGCGTCGCTCGTAAATGCCTTTTCGTAGTCGATGAGGCCGTGGCGACCCTTGCGCGGCAGCAGGAGGGCGGGGACGTCTTCGAGGCGGACTTCGCGATGCGGCTGTTGCAGCACCGCGCGCAGATCGAGAACGCTGTCCACGTCGGCGTCCTTCGGCGTGAAGAGCCTCAAAACGGAATCGGGCGACTTGTCGAGATGCTCGCACAGCGCATCCAGCGCACGACGCGACGCGTCCGCGAAAGCGTACAGGCGCCAGCGGCCGTCCGCTTGCGCGGCATGCCCTAGATGGAACGGTTTTGCATCAGCGAGGCGAACGACAGGCGACGAGTGAAAGCGCGTACCGATCGCGAAGCCTTTGGCGAGCGCCTGATGCGTCGCTTCACCGGTCAGGGTGGCCGGCCGGTAACGCGTTG
This sequence comes from Paraburkholderia sp. MM6662-R1, assembly GCF_050436245.1. NCBI lineage: Bacteria > Pseudomonadati > Pseudomonadota > Betaproteobacteria > Burkholderiales > Burkholderiaceae > Paraburkholderia > Paraburkholderia sp. MM6662-R1. The sequence goes on from NZ_JBNDLV010000003.1 coordinate 182,555, forward strand.
CGACGCCAGCCGTGTAGCGGCCAGCGCGAACGAAGTACGCCTGAAGCTCCGCGGGATCGACGCCGCCCGCCTCGGGCCGGTTCGGATCCTTCGGCGGCGCGGCCATCATCGCCGACCATTCCTTGTCGAAATCGATCAGCTCCTGCGCAATAGGTTGGCGCTCGTCCGAATACGTGCGCAACAGAGCGGCGTCGCTGCGGCCCTCCAGCACCGCGCCGAGCTTCCAGCCGAGATTGAAGCCGTCCTGCATCGACACGTTCATGCCCTGACCCGCTTTGGCGCTATGCGTGTGGCAGGCGTCGCCCGCGATGAACACGCGAGGCTCGCGCGAAGTGCCGTCGGCGGCGATGGCATCGTCGAAGCGGTCGGTGAGGCGCTGCCCGACCTCATAGACCGAGAACCACGCCACTTCTTTTACGTCGAGCGTATAGGGATGGAGGATGCGCTGCGCCGTCTCGATGATGCGATCGACCGTGATCTGCTTGATGCTGTCGCGGTTCTCCGGGGTGACATCGCCGAGGTCGACGTAGAAGCGGACCAGATATCCGCCTTCACGCGGAATGATCAGCAGGTTGCCCCTGCTCGCGGACTGAATCGCCGCTTTCACCCGGATGTCCGGAAAGTCGCTGACCGCCAGCGCATCCATCACGCCCCACGCATGGTTGGCCGCGTCACCACGCAGCGTTTGTCCGATGGCGGTGCGTACGCGGCTGCGAGCGCCGTCGCAACCGACGACATAGCGCGCACGCACGGACATCGTCTCGTCGAGCCGCGCGGGATCGGTCTGGCGCAGCGTGACCAGCACCGGGTATGCGTGCGTATCGTCGCGCTGAACGTCGACCACTTCGAGGCCGTAGTCCGGTTCGATCCGTCGCGCGGAGCGGCGCATCACGTCGAGCAGATATTCCTGGATGCGGGCCTGATTGACGATGACGTGCGGAAATTCCGAAAGGCCTGTTTCGGTATCCTGAACTCGGCCGGTACGACTGATCGCGCCGCGGTCATTTGCATCGGGTCGCCAGAATACTGTTTCATTGACCCAATAGGCTTCTTGCAGCAGGCGGTCACTGAGGCCGAACGCATTGAACATCTCGACGGTACGGCACGCCACGCCATCGGCCTGACCCATCTGCAACGGTCCGTCGCGACGCTCGACGACGCGCGTGCCGATCGACGGGAATTGCGACAGCTGCGCCGCCAGTACGAGTCCGGCAGGGCCGCTGCCGACGATCAGCACGTCGACCGTCTCGGGCATCTGCGCCGCATGCGCATTGCCGATGACTGGCTCGATCGTCGGATCGCCGACCCGGAAACCGTTGAGATGAAATTGCATGACGTCCTCCTCCGTTCAGTAGATATCTGCTGAACGCGAATATACTCCGTACCCCAACCATTTTGAAGTACTTCGTGGGAGGATGGATGTTTACCCTGGTTCGGTAGAGCGCTCGTGAACTTTCGGGAACGGCTGTTTCAATGACCGTGCCAATGGCCCCCATGGTCACCCCAGTAGCCGCCAATGCCGATGCCGAGGCTCACGGAGGGCGCGACGTAATACCCGGGGGCATAGCCATAGGCGGGCGCTGGCTCATAACCGTAGCCAGAGCTGGGCGGCGGCGGGGCGACGACGCAGCCCGCCAGGCCAACTGCCACGATGATTGCAAAGAGTAGTCTGGTCATGATCGTTTTCCTCCAATCATTGAGGAGACGCAAGATTCAGTCCAGCCGTCTTCTGCCACCACGTCGACAGTGTCGTCCTCGGCAATGGCACCCAGAAACTCAGCGTCAGCGATGCACGTCGTTAATCACGGATGACCTCGCGCAGCACATGACGCGTGTCGAGCTGTTCGGACAGGCACTCGCTGACCCATTCGCTCATCTGCTGGAAAGAGGGATCGTTGGCCATTTCTTCGCCGAACTCGCGCAGCAACAGCAGGTCGACCACGGCACGAAAGAACTGCCGCTCGTCGTCGACACCTGCCGCGCGTAACGTGTCGATCCGCGTTCGAATCGCATCAGGCAGACCTTCGGCAGTCGACGGCGGTCCGCCAGGCTGCATGGAAGATGCCCCCTTGCGGCCAGAGGCCGTCCGTTCGCCCCGCTGCTCCTTTTCGGCGAGTTGTTGCCGTAGCACCTGCATTGCCTGATTGAGCGTCGAAATGGGGTCCATGGCGCGGCCGCGAATCAGTGACGGGTCTGATTGTTCTGATAGCCCGACAGCAGCAGATGGTCGTGTTGCGCCGTGGAGCCTTCTTTCGCCTGATCCGCAGGCTCGGCCTCGGCAGTCAATGTCGCGATCAGCGCGCCGACATAGGCGTTGATCAACGGATACTGCCGATTGAGCTCCATGCCGAGATTGAGCTTGTCGAGCGCGTCATCGAACTGATCGTCGGCAAAGCTCAGCAGCCCATCTTTGAGCACGCGCAGTGCGTCGTACTCAGCCAGGCGATCGAGTGGCAACCAGCTTTGCGACGCCTGCGCGACGAGCCCGTTTTGCAGTTCGAGAAGCCCCAGCATGAAGCGGGCGACGTGAAGATCCGGCACGAGCGTCAACGCCTGAACGAAATCAGTACGCGCTTCGCCGTGTCGACCCTGGTTGGCGTACACCGAGCCGCGCAGGAACCACAGGCGTGCATCGAGCGGCCAGCCAGCGAGCGTCTCGTTCAGCACATCGAGCGCATGTTCATCGGTGCCCTGCATCGCGGAGAGGACGGACGACATGACGCCATCGTTGCAGTGCGTAGGAGAATCGTGTTCATGAGTCATAGTTCTAGCCAGTGATATGCAGATGCTGGGTATTGCCGAGCAGGTTGCGCAGATCGAGCAGCGCACCGCGATGCAACTGTGAGATGCGGCCCTTGGTTACGCCGAAAATGTCGGCGATTTGCTCGAATCCCAGTCCATGAAAATAATGGTAGCGGATAATCTTCTGCTCGCGCGTGGATAATCGTGCAACGGCCGAATGCAGTTTCTCCGTTGTCTGCCTCCAGGCGATGATTTGATAAGCGGTTGCATACGGCGCGGCCTGTGCGGCGGATTCCTCGACGATGCCGGTACCGTCGAGCATGAAGCCGATCGCAAGGCCCGCGGCGAGCGTCGCGAGAGCCTGGAACGTATCGGACTGCTTGCTCGTGCGAGCGGGCGCTTCTAGTGATGCAACACGCTCGCGCCGTATCCGTTTGCGCAGCGCGATTTGTTCCTGCGCATCGCTCAGGCGCTGTACGCCGGTCAAAACGTTGCCTCTGAGGCGCGGGGTGCAGAAGGTGCGAAACGACACGCCGCGCCCGGATTCGAAGCGGTCGATTGCTTCGAGCAGACCGACGCAGGCAAGTTGCAGAAAGTCCTTGAACTCGACGTCGTCGCGGTGCCGGCCTGCGTATAGTTGCGCCGCGAGCGCCTGTGCGTAGGGCAGAAAGTGCGCGAATACGGCTTCGCGCGCTTGCGGACCGCTTTCGTCGCGTAGCGCTGCCCATAGGCTCTCCTCCAATGCGGACGCCGCGGCGTCACCGTGGGTCTCGTCGGCATTCGCATACTCCGCCGGCAAGTTCATTTGAAGCTACTCAGCACGCCGCGCAACACGAGGCTCCAGCCGTCCACCAGCACGAACATCAGCACTTTGAGCGGCAATGAGATCGTTGCGGGCGGCACCATCAGCATACCGAGCGACAGCAGCACGCTCGACACGACGAGGTCGATCAGCAGGAACGGCAGCAGGATCACGAAGCCGATCTGAAACGCAACGCGTAATTCGTTGAGGATGAACGCGGGCGTCAACTGCACCAGGCTGACGTCGGCCGGCGTCTGCGGCAGCGCCTGTTGCGACATCTCGTACATCAGCCTTAGCTCATCCTCGCGCACCTGGCGCAGCATGAAATCGCGAATCGGCGCGGTACTGCTGTCGAGAGCGTGAGCGAGGTCGATCTGGCCGTGCATGAATGGCTGCAGCGCGTCGTGATTGATCAGCTGCAGCGTCGGCAGCATGGCGAATGCCGTCAGGAACAGCGCGAGGCTGATCAGCACGGGTGTCGGCGGCGTTTCCGGCATGCCAAACGCGTGCCGGATCATCGCCAGCACGATCACGATGCGGACGAATGCCGTCATCGACACGATCAGTGCAGGGGCGACACTGAGTAGCGTGAGCAGCGTCGCAATGCGTACCGTTTCAGATACGCCCTTACTGTCCGCGATGACTCCGGATGCGGAACCGGAGAGCGACAGCATGCCTGCGTCACCGCTGTGCGCGATTGGCGCGATGGGCGCAGCGTCGACGAATCCGGCATACAGGCAGAAGACTCCTGGCAGCAGCGCGATCAGCCAGCGCCACGCGTGAAACCGACTTCGTTGCATCATGCTTCGCGCGCTCCGTCACCTCGATCGCGCGCGTCCAGCAGCTTGACACCGGTTGTATCCGAGGCGAGCAGGACGACGCGGCTATCGTATTCGATCAGATGAAGCGTCGTGCGCGGGCCCAGACGCAGCGATGCGGCTGCGGTGATCCGCGGCGTGAGGCTCGACGACGAACCGCACGCGCCGACCCGATGGCTTCGCCGCAAAAGCAGAATCGCAACGATACCAAGCGCGATGCAACACACGAGTGTGATGCCGACGCGCATGACGTCGACCCCCGCGAGTGCGAGGCCGGTTGCCGATAACGCATGTTGGCCTGCGGTCGCGTCACTTGCGCCTTGCAGCCATGAGGCCGGGGTTGAAACGGTCATGGGTGCGTCGAAATTTCAGTGATTCGAATGCCGAACTGCTCACCAAGCGCGACGATCTCGGCGCGCGCAACGCTCTTGTCGTTGAGCAACACGTCGACGGCATCGCCGAGATGACGATCGAGTTCGACCACAGCGCCGGATTGCAGCGCCAGCAGTTCCTTGATCGACATCTCGGCTGAGCCGAGGCGGATATCGACGGTGACCTTCACTTCTTCGAGCAGCGCCAGCTGCGGGCGTGTCGTGTTGCGGTCGTCGAAGACCGGTTCTTGTTCGGGAAGATCGACACGCATGACGAGCGGTCGGGTGGGTGGGGTACTCAGAGTCATGGGGTATCGGGCCCGGCTATCGAAGTGAGTTGAATGGATAATTTGCCGCCGTGTTGTCCAGGCGTGCCGGCGGCGATGGGGGGGAGTCGTCCGCAGTCGGACTGCGCCAACAGCAACGGGATCGGCTCGGAAATCGTCTGGTCGAGTCGGATGACGTCGCCAACGGCGAGCGTGGCCAGTTGCGGCACGCTCAGTTCGCACTGCCCGAGCATCGCCCAGAGCGATACGCGGCTCGATTCGACGGCCGCGCTGCGACGCGTGGTGGTCGGTGAGTTCGCTCCATGAACCGTCGGCTTGCTGACGGGCCAACACGACCACAGCGCCGGCGCGCCGCAGACGAGCGTCAAAACGGTCTCGCCGCTCGTGTTCCGTATTCGGAAGCAGGCGCCGCCAAAACGAAGACGCGGTGTATCGGCGTTTCCTGTCGTACGGACGCGGGCAGCGGACTGTTGCCCTGGAGATAACGCCGCACCGATCGCATCGAGCAGTTCGTCGACAAGCTGCTTGCCGACGTCCGCGAGCAGGGGCGCGCGAGCGTCGTCGGTCAGGGCGAACGTCTTCGGCAGATCGAGCGTCTCGTTGACCAGCATGACGATCTGCCGAGGCTCGGTGAATAGCCAGACGTTGTCGCCGATTGACCACGACTCGCATTGGCCCGAAGGCGGCGCGCTGTCGAACGGATCGAGCAAGTCCACGGCTTCGACAGTGAGCTCGGGCGCGGCCAGCCACGCCTGCCGCCACGGATCGATTGCGCGCGCAAACCACGCCGCGCCGGCTGCGAGATCGCGCGCGCCGAGCGGCCGCCAGCGGATTGGCACGACGCTCATCCCTGACCTCGCATCTGGAACAGCTGCATGATCATTTCGTTGGCGGTACTGATAACCTGCGACGACGCCTGGAAGCCGCGCTGAATCAGGATCAGTTGACCAAACTCCGTCGATAGATCGACGTTCGACGCCTCGGTCGCGCCCGCGAGCAGTTGCCCAACGCCCGCGCCATTGCTGCTGCGATATTGCGGCGGCGACGCGTGCGACGCATCGAATAGACCATTCCCCTGTTGCACCAGTTGCTGCGGATTCGCAAAGCTCGCGAGCGCGATCGTGCCGAGCTCATCGGTTTGTCCGTTCGAGTATTGCAGCACCAGTCGCCCATCGACGTCGACGTTCATCGACGACAACGTACCGGTCCCGTAGCCGTCCTTGTCCGACACACGCAGGCTCGAGAAGCTGCCGGCGGAGAAGCCGGTGACGCCGGTCGAGAAATCGAGTGTGACGGTGAGCGGCGGCGCGTCGGCGGAAGTCAGCGTGAAGTCGATCCGGTCGCGTCCGGGCTCGGGAATACCACCGTTGAACTGCAGCGTGCCCTGCTGGACCGGTATGTTGTTTTCGTCGGAGACGGTCACCTGCCAGCGCCCGGGAACGATGCTCGAATCGGGCGCGAACGCGATTGTCAGCGTGTGCTTGCCGCCGTTCGCGTCAAAGACGTCAACGTCCGGAATCGAGAAGCTGGTCGAACCCGTCGACAGATTGTCGGAAAACCTGATCACCGTCGTCGCCTGCGGTGGGCTGATCTGTTTGCCGGCGAGCGAAATCGGACCGAGGCTGCCCGATGCGCTCAAGGCCGCGAGTTTCAATCCCGTCGCCTTGTCCTCGATAAAGCCGTCGTTGCCGACCGCGAACTGACCGGTGCGGGCGTAACGTGCGGTGTCACCGTCGAGCAGCGTCAGAAAGCCCTTGCCCTGAATTGCAAGATCGAGCTGGCCGTTACTCACGCGCAGATCACCCTGCGCGAAATTCAACGACGAGTAACCGTACTCGACGCCGCTGCCGAATTGCATCGTGTTCATCGCGCCTGGTTCGCCCCGCGCAAACTGCTGGCCGTAATACAGATCGGCGAACCCCGGCGTCGAGGTCTTGAAGCCCGCGGTGTTCAGGTTCGCGACGTTATTGCTGATGGTTTGCAGGCCCTTCGCGTACGCCGTCAACCCGCTCATGCCGATGTAAATGCTTTCCAGCATGGAAACTCTCCTTTAAGAACCACTCGTCTGGCGCACTGCGACGATCTGCGAAATATTGGCGTTCGTCAGAAATTCGCCGCTCTCGGTTTCGATCGTCAATTGCGGCTGAGAATCCTTGAACGACACGCTCTTCACGATGCCGCTCAGCAGCGCCGTGTCGGTCTGCACGTCGACGTTGCGGCCGAGCAGGCCGAGCGTCTGCGTGGCTGACTGGACCGACAGCAGGTCGTCGATCTTGTCCGTGATCTGGCGTGTCTGTTCGAGCGACGTGAACTGCGCGAGCTGCGACACGAACTCGAAGTTGTCGACCGGCTTTAGCGGGTCCTGATAGGTGAGCTGCGTCAGGATGATCTGCAGCAGCGATTGCATGTCGAGACCGATCGAATCGATGCGGTTGCCGACGTCGCTGCTCGAGCTGATCGGATTAGTGGCCATGAGCGATGCCTTGCGATGTAGTCGGAATGTGTTCGACGCCGTTGACGACGACTCGCACGGCGCGCGGTACGGCGCGGCGCAGCTCGTCGAGGGCGTGCTGGGCGCGGGCGTCGGGTTCGTCCGCCTTCGTGATCGCATGGTTGATGCGTAATGCGATCGACACGCCGGCTTCGCCAGTCATCACGGTCAGACGATAAGGCGTTGGCGCGCTCCCGGCGCTGGCGCCGCTCTCGGTATTAGCGGCCTTAGCGGCTCGTGAGGCGATCGATGCGGCGGACGAAGTGATACGAGCGGCCCTGTACGGTATGGCCTGTTCGCGCGACAGTGCGTCGTGAACAGTGCTGCCCGATGCTGGGAAAGACGAACTGGCGAGCGTGACCGGCGACCTGGTGACGTGCCCGGCGTGAGCGCCATCGTGGTCAGGGAGCGCAGGCTCGGTGTCGCGCGCATGCGATTCGACATCGATGCGAGCGGATCTCGCCGATGCACAGCCGCGCGGCTCGCTCGCATGGTCAACGGACCTATCGCGAGCATAGGAGCGGGCGTCGAATGCCGGCGCGTTGTCGTAACGTTCCGCTGGCGTGCGTCGCTGTCGTGCGGGCGTAGGATCTTCGTTCAACGCGCCGGCCTTCGCGCCCGACCACATGACTTTCTCCATCACCCGCAATACCTGATCGAACGCCGCATGCCTGGCATCGGGCTTGGGCGAACTTGCTGTGGACATCGGCGCATTGCGCCACGTTGGAAATACGGTGAGCTTCATTGGCGCTCCTCCCGCGACAGATACATGTCCTCGATCCGGCTCGCACGCTGCTCGTCGCGCTGAAGTTCGAATTGCCGCTCGACCCTGGCGGCCACGCCGCAAGCGTGCTCGGTTTGCTGTTCGTGGCGCGCCAGCACTGCGCGCTGTCGTTCGACACGGCTTGCGGCATCGCGTGTGTCCTGTTGCGCGTGCAGATGGGCGGCGCGAGCCGAGGCGAGCGCGCCTGCCCAATTGGCCGCGAGCGCAGGCGACAAGCCGTCCGGCGCCTGCAACGCGTCGCGCCATTGCGCGACATGGGCGTCGAGGCTTGCACAAAGCGATTGTTCGCGTGCGTGGCTGCGCTGATGGAGTTGAATGACTCGCACGGTATCCAGGCGCGCGCGTTCCAGTTGCAGTCGACGCAAGTCGGCGATCTCTCGTGCCGTTTCAAACGGGTGGCGTTTTTTCATGAATGACTCGTCATGCAACTTCCCGAAGCAAAGCAGCGAGCGCGTTGATGGTCGTCGCGCGCGGCGTCGTCGCATCAGGGGCCTGACGCAGAAAATCGATTAGCGCGGCGCGCTGTTGCAGCGCGCGATCGAGCGCCGGGTTGCTGCCTGGCGCGTAAAGCCCCGATTCGACGAGCGTGCGCGACGCTTCGTACGCTGCAAGCTGCGCGACGGCTTCGGCGGCGAGCCGCCGTTCGTTGGGCTCAGCGACGTACTGCATCACGCGGCTAATGCTTCTCGGCACCTGAATCGCCGGGTAGTGACCTTGTTCGGCGAGTTCGCGCGTCAACACGATATGGCCGTCCAGCAGCGCGCGCATCGTCTCGGCCATCGGATCGTCGATGTCGTCGGTCTCGGTGAGCACGGTCATCAGCGCGGTGATCGCGCCACTGTTCCTGATTGCGCCGCACCGCTCGACGATTTTCGGCAGCGCGGCGAACACGCCCGGTGTGTACGCGCGAACGGTCGGCGGCTCGCCGGCGGCGAGGCCGATCTCGCGCAGCGCGAGCGCATAGCGCGTGACCGAATCGAGAAGCAGCAGCACGTGCGCGCCCTGCGCACGAAAATACTCGGCGAGCGACAGCGCCACCTGCACGCTGCGGGCGCGCATCACGGCAGGCTGGTCGGAGGTTGCGACCACCATCGTGGAGCGGGCGCGCGCGCTGTCGGACAGCGCACGCTGCCAGAACTCCTCCGCTTCGCGGCCCCGCTCGCCGACGAGGCACAGCACGCAGACGTCGGCTTCGACGTGGCGCGCGAGGCTCGCGAGCAGGGTCGTTTTGCCGACGCCGCTGCCCGCAAAAATGCCCACGCGCTGGCCGACGCCAAGCGTTAGCAGGCCGTCGAGCGCGCGAATGCCGGTCTCCAGCGGCTCGACCGGCGAGAGGCGATCGAGCGGCGGCGTGCAGACGCCGGCGAGCGGCCATGAGGCGTCGTTCGCGGGAAGCGGTGCACCGCCGTCGAGCGGCCGGCCCAGGGGATCGACGACGCGTCCGAGCCAGCGTGGCCCAACGGGGATCGTTGCTCCCACTCGCATCGCGCACACCGGGTCGCCAACGCAGATCCCTGCCGTCGACGTGTACGGCGCCAGCGTGACGCGGCCCACCTCGACCTTGACGACTTCCGCCTCGCATTGCTGCGGACCCGGCGCGCCGAGTGAGCAGCGCGAGCCGAGCGGCACGCCGGGTCCGTCCGCTTCGACGAACGTCGGCATTACGCGCGTGATCGCGCCGACCCGGGTCGCCGGATCGACCTGACGCATTGCGGCAAGATAGCGGTGGAGCGAGGGGCGGTCAGTCATCGGCGCGAAGTTCGTCGAGCGTGCGATTGAAATGCGAGAGCTGCCGCGGCAGGCTCACGTCGAGGCGGCCGAGTGTCAGATCGATCAGGCACGCGCCGGCAGCCAATTGCGGATCGGCGTCGACCGTCAGTGCGGTATCGCGCGTGAGCGTGGCGAATGCGTCGCGCAGCGCATCGGCGTCAGGAAAGTCCTGCGCGGACACGCGCACGCCGATCGCCGACCCCGCCGCGATCTGCGCGAGATGATGGCGCGCGGTTTGCACGACGAGCGCCGCACACGCAGTGGTGTCGCCGAGGGTTTTCCGCAGCGCGGCTTGTGCGACATCGAGCGCGAGGCTTTCGACTGCTTGCAGGCGGTCGCGCAACGCAGCGAGCGCCGCGTCGATACCGGCGACGAGTGCTTCGATCCGCTGCACGTGATCGAGCTTGACGCGCGCTACCCCCTTTTCGATGCCTTCTTCGATGCCTCGCTGATAGGCGGCGCGTTCCCGTTCCTCGAAGTCGCGGATTTGCTCGGCATGCGTTTGCGCGAGTTCCGCCAGTTCGCGTCTGAGTTCGTCGATCTGTGCGTCGGTTTGGAAAGCGTGCTGAACTTGCACCGGCACGTGTTCGGACGGCTCGGCGGCTACGGCAACTAGCGTGGCTCGACCGAGCGTCTTGCGTCCGCTGCCCAGCGTGACCTGCGCGGCTTTCAGCAGCAGACTCATGCGGACCGCCCCATCCAGCGGCGAAGCTTCTGGTGGAGCCGCAATGGTTCGACCTGCGGCGGCTTGCCGTCATCATCAGAGATATCGCCGAGTTGCGCGCTGGCTGTGAGCGCCGCGGCCTGCAACGCCGTACGCGCGCGCTCCGTGATGTCATATGCACGACCATGTGGCGCGAGCATTGCGCGGCGCTCGGGCGGCAACCCAGCGATCACGGCCTCGCGGGTCGGTGCATTCACGCAAGACATCAACCGGCAAAGCAGTTCATGCGGCAAGGTCTCGGCGAAACGCGCAAGCCGTGATGCGGTGAGTCGCGCGTCTTCAGGCGAATGGCCGTCGCTGGCAATCGCAACGCGGTCATCTGTCGCCGGGGCCGTCATCGCCGCCACCAGATTTCCGGGTGCGACGCGCGCCGCGTCAGCGAGCAGCGGTCGCAAGCGCGCGCGCTCGTCGTGCGAGAGCGCGCTCCAGATCGCCTCGATATCGTCGATCGCAAGCCCGCTCAGATCGGCAACCGCGCGCCTCAGACGACGTTCGCGCGATGCGTCGCGCTCAGGCGTGGCCATGCTGCTCTCCTTCTTCGGCGAGCAGCGCACGCAAGCGCAGCACGTAGGCTTCGCGCTGATGCAGACTCAAAGCACGTGACGACGAGCGACGGGAAGCACGACGCCGGCGCATCGCGAGCAACGCACCAATGATGCCGACGAGCAACAGGGCAGAGCAAACGCCGGCGGCCGGATGACTGGCCATCCATTGCGCGAGGTGTTGGACCACAGCCTCCACGCGCCGTGCGTCGGCGTCGCGTGCAGCGGAATTTGCGACGGCCAATGCGACGGGTTCGGATGCGTCGCGAATCGTGGCGCCGGCCTCCAGATCCGCGCTCGCATCGGGCTCGACTGGTGCCGCAACGCCGGCGTTCGCGGGCGTCGTTTGCGCAACCGCACTCGTCGCTGCGTCGCCGGAGTGACGCACATAGATAGACAGCACATCACCGCGCGCCGCGTCGATACCGATCGACGCGCCCAGCATCGCGTTTATGCGTGTCATATCGTCTTGCGGCAAGGCATAGTCGAGCACGATGCCGACTGATAGCCGGCGGATCGAACCGGGCTCCGACACGATCTGCTCGAGACTGCGATCGGTCTTTGTCCCCTCCACGGAGGGCATTGCGGGCAGCGGTGGCGTGCCAGCGGGCGGCAACGCATTTGCGGTTTTCGTTGACGGTAGCGGCGGCGTGGCGCTGGCCGCGCCGTCGGCGTTGACGATGGGCCGGGTGACACCCGACTCGCGCGTCGTGCGCGTCTGCGCGAAGTCAAGCGCCGCGTCGACGCTGACGCTCACATGACCGTCGCCGACCAGCGGCGCAATCTGCGTAAGGATCTTACGTTCGTAGCGTTGCTCGATCGCCTGCTTCAACGTGAAATGCGGGTCGTCGGTCATCGCGTTTTCGCCGGCTTTCGTGCCCGCGACGCCGCCGCGTTGATCGAGCACAGTGACGTCGTTGGCGGACAGCTCGGGCACCGCTGCGGCCACGAGCCGCTGGATGCCGCGCACCGTTTCGGGAGCGAGCGCCTGGCCGTCGCGCATGAACAGCGCGACCGAGGCCTTGGGCCGCGCCGCATCGCGCCGGAACAGCGACGACTCGGGCAGCGTCAGATGCACGCGCGCGAGGTCGATCTCGTCGAGCGTCATGATCGTGCGCGCGAGTTCGCCTTGCAACGCGCGCTGATAGTTGACCTTCTGCGCGAACTCGGTGAGGCCGAGATCTGAGTTATTGAACAGCTCGAAGCCGACCGCGCCGTGCAGGCGCAGATCGCTGCTCATCAGCTTCAGACGCAGTGCGCGCGTATCGCCGGCGGGCACCAGAATCGCGGAGGTCTCGTCGTCGATCCGGTAGGGTACCTTCTGTTTGTCGAGTTCGGCCACGAGCGCGGACGCGTCCTGCGGCTTCAGATCGCGGAACAGGACCTGATAGCCGGGCCGTGACAGGAAGAACGCGGCTGCCATCGCGCCGCACAGCAGCAGTGATAGCGCGCCGACCATCAAGAATTGCCGCTCGCGCGGCGCATCGGCAAAAAACGACTTGAAGCGGGACATGCTGGCTTCCATTTCAGAGTTGCATCCGCATCAGTTCCTGGTAGCCCTCGACGAGGCGCGAGCGGATCTGCAACGCGAATTGCAGCGATATGCGGGCCTGTTCGAGCGCCATCATCACTTGATGCGGCGGCAGGTCCGCGCCGAGCGCGAAGTCGGCAATCGCTGCATTGGCGGTGCTGACCTGCGTGTCGACCGATTGCAGGCCATCGACGAGTAGAGCGCCGAAGCCGGGTTGAGTGGTCGCGCCGAGGCCTTGCTCCACTTGCGGCGCGAGCGACGGCGCCAGGCCGGTTTGCCACGTCGGCGCGAGAAAGCCCGGTTCGAGCGCGGAGATGACGGCGATGCTCATCAGTGACTCCCCATTTCGAGGGCACGCAGATACATCGAGCGTGCCGCGTTGAACATCACCGTGTTGGCTTCGTACACGCGCAACGTCTGCACCATGAGCGCCATCTCGCCGGCATGATCGAGACCGGCGTAGGACACGAAGCCTTTTGCGTCCGCGTGCGGATGCGACGGGTCGTAGACGAGGCGCGGCGGCGCGTCGACCGTCTCGATGCCATACGTCTGCACGCCCCCGAGCCCATGCGTGGTGGGAAGTCCCGCGGCGCTGTGCGCACCGGGCGTGCCGCCGTTGCCGAGCAGACTGGGGAAGTCCCCTGCGGCCAGGCGCGGCCCCGACACGAGCCGCAGCGGCTGATAAGACGCGCCGCTTGCCGTGCGCGTCGTGCCCGCATTGGCCAGGTTCTGCGCAATGACTTCCATGCGTTGGCGCTCGACGTCGAGTCCGGAGCGCGCAATCGCGAAGATGGAATCGGTCATCGGTTCAGCCTCCGCCTATCGCGAGTTTCTCGATCTGCATCGTGCGATCGAGCATGCCGGCCAGCATCGCGTAGCGTGCCGAGGTTTCGGATGCCGTAGCAATTTCGTCGTCGATTCGCACGGTATTCGAGGCGAGCGGCAGCGGCGCGTCGATGCGGGGCGCGACACCCGCGACACGCGCGAGCACGCTGGCCGGCGTGTCGCCGGGGTGCAACGCGGCGGCGTCGCGCAAGGCATCCTCGAACGACACCCGCAGCGGCGTGAAATTCGCCGAGCCGGCGTTGGCCACGTTCTGCGCGGTGGCCGTTTGCCGTGCGAACAGCCCGTCGAGGGCCTTGCCGGCGATGGCGGCGACGAGGTTGATCGTCATAGCGGTTCCTCCTGTTATTGAACGATGATGTCGGCGTGCAACGCGCCCGCCGCCTTGATGGCTTCGAGAATCGCGATCACGTCGCGGGTGCTGACACGACTGCCCGAGAGCGCTTGCACGAGTTCGCCGACCGAGCCGTAGGGGAACGTTGCGGCGACGGTTTGGCCGGGTTCGTCGACGGAAAGATCGCTGTTGCCGATCACGAGGCTGCGCACGCCGCGGCCCGCAATGCCGATCTGCTCGGGTTGCGATGCCGAGTATTCGGTCGTGACCGTCACGCGAATGTCGCCGTGCGAAATCGTGATCGGCGAGATGTGCGTGTCGCCGCCGGCGACCACGGTGCCCGTGCGTTCGTTGATGACGACACGTGAGCCCTGATCGGGCAGGACGCCGAGCGTCTCCACGCGCGCTACGAAACTGTTGAGCGCGCTGCCTTCACCGGGCGCGCGGATCTGGACGGTTTCCGCGTCGAGCGAGCGCGCGCTGCTGGCGCCGAACGCCTGGTTGATACGCTGTGCGATGCGCTCTGCCGTGGTCGCATCCGCGTTGCGCAGGACGAAGTTCAGATAGCCGTCCTGCGTGACGAGCTCGGCGCGCACCGGTACTTCGACGATCGCACCTTGCGGCACGGTACCGACCGTCGGATGATTTTTCTGGCGCAGATTGCCGTTGGCGTCGAAGCGGTAGCCGCCGACCGTTATCGGTCCTTGCGCGAGTGCGTACGTCTTGCGGTCGGGGCCGCGCAGCGGCGTCATGATCAGCGTGCCGCCCGACAGGCTGCGTGCATCGCCCATCGACGTGACGTTGATGTCGATCCGGTCGCCGATGTTGGCGGTCGGCGGCAAGGAGGCCGTAATCATGACCATGGCGACGTTGCGGCTCTGGATCTGGTCCTGGGTCAGATTCAGATCGAACTGCGACATCATGTTCATCATGGCCTGACGGGTGGCCTGATTGCGCGGCGTGTCGCCCGAGCCCGCGAGACCCGACACGATGCCGTAGCCGACGAGCATGTTGTCGCGCCAGCCGAGAAAGCGTCCGAGGTCTTTGAGGCGCACTTCATTTGCCGCGTGCGCTGGACCGCTGCCCGCGGCC
Organism: Paraburkholderia sp. MM6662-R1; assembly: GCF_050436245.1. NCBI lineage: Bacteria > Pseudomonadati > Pseudomonadota > Betaproteobacteria > Burkholderiales > Burkholderiaceae > Paraburkholderia > Paraburkholderia sp. MM6662-R1. The sequence continues at coordinate 197,686 of NZ_JBNDLV010000003.1, forward strand.
ATCGCGCATACGAGCAGCAGTACGGCCTGGATGACCCGCATCGTGCGAGAAGAGAGCCGCATTACCATAAGCCCAACCATGCGAGAAAGCGGGGAATGAGGCCGGGTCTCGACCGATCGGTGATGAAGCCTTCGCCGACGTAGTCGATCTTCGCGTCCGCGAGGCGGTTCGACTGCACTGTGTTGTTCGCGGCGATGTCGACCGGACGCACGCGGCCTTGCAGATGGATGCGCGTCTTTTCGCCGTTGACGTCGATGGCCTGTTCGCCGGCGACGATCAGGTCACCATTCGGCTCAGTCGCCTCCACACGCGCGCTGATCTGCGCGAGCAAACGGCCCGTGCGCTGGATCTGTCCGCGTCCGCCGTAGTTATCGCCGAGGCCGATCTGCGCAGCATTGCTGCCGGCCCACATCGTCGACACGTTGCCCTGCACAGCCACGTTCGTTTTGGTCGACGTGTCCGCAGTATTGCTCGCGGTCGAGTTCTCATAGACGAGGATCGTGACGATGTCGCCCGGGCGCGAGGCGCGGCGGTCCGAGGTCAGCGACTGGTAGGCGTCGCTGTGGAAGAGGTCGGCGGCGTGGGTGGGCGTGAGCGCGCACCAGGCGATGCCTATCGTTGCCAGCGTTGAACGGATCTTGGGTTGCATGACTGAATTACTTCGACAGCGAGGTGGTAGCAGGAATGGCCAGGATGTCGTGATCGCCTGTCGCGATCATGGTTACGCGGCCACTCGCGCTGTCCGTTAATGCGATGCCGGTTCGCCAGACGGTGACGGCACCCGTTCGTACGACGGCCACAATGCGTTCGCCGCGCATGACCTGGGCGAGACGTTGGGAGGGGATGCCGGTTATCACGTCGCCGGGCACGAGGTTTTGAGCCGCACGCGCGACGCGCGCTTTGTCGTCGTAGTGAACGCCGCGCATGACTAGCTTCTGCGGGCACGCGATACCGCGCACGCTATCGAACGTGATTGCATCGCCTTTCGCGAGATCACGAACGAGTTCGACGCAGCGTGCCGGCGGCGCAGAACGAGCGTCGCTCGGCGAACCGGACATGGCGCGAACAGGACCGCTGATGACGACGGCCGGTTGAGTGTCCCGCATGGAAAGCCACGGCGTGAGGGCCGGCATCTGACGGCGGGCCGCTTCGGCGAGACGACGCGGCTCTACCGCAACACTCGTAGCCGATTCGGACAATCTTGCGACGACGAGTTCGGCCGCCTGCTTTTGCAGGGCCACAGGCACAGGGCTCAGGTCGGCGACATCGCCGAATCGCACGACGTTGCCGTCGATGTCGGCGGCGGCGCGGAACTTCACCGCCGCGTCAGAGGCGTAGGCTGCCGCGCTCGCGACCACGGAGGCGAACGCGATCGCAAACGCATTGAACTGGCGACATCGGATGGGCGACATAAGATTGAACGCGCTCGTATTGAACATGGGCTGGCTGTATTTGACCGTGATTGCGAAGCTGGCTTACCGCTTCAACCCATTCGCAATCGCCATCAACTCATCGCCGGCCTGCACGAGTCGCGCATTCGACGCATACGCACGCTGATACAGCATCAGACTGACGAGCTCATCCGACAGCGACACGTTCGAGGCTTCGCTGAATCCTTGCGCCAACGTCCCAGCGTTGTCTTCGCCGGGACGCACGCGGCTGACAGTGATCCCGTCGTCCTGAATGCGATAGATTCCGTCGCCGGCCGATTGCAGCGCGCGCACGTCAGTCGGCATCACGAGTTCGATTTCGCCGAGATCAATCGGGTCGGTCTGGTTCGGCAGAACCGCCTGCACCTGGCCGGTCGCCGAAATGGTGATGCTGGAGGCGTCGCGCGGAACGGAAATCATCGTTTTGAGCGGCAGGCCGTTCGACGCAGTCAGATAACCGTCGGCCCCGACGTGCAGCGTGCCGCCGCGCCACAACGTGGCCGGTCCCGAGTCCGACGCCAGTTCGATGAAGCCGTCGCCCCGAATCGCGAGATCGAGCGCGCTGCCGGTCGGGCGCAACTCGCCCGCCGTGAAAACGTGCAGCGACGGGTCGGCCGCCACGCCCGCGGCGATGGTGACGGTTTCGTTGGCCGGGGCGCGGCTGAGTGGGGCGACCGCCGACGTCAGCAACTCGCTGAAGGACACCGTGCCGCGCTTGAACGCCGGTGTGTTCATGTTCGCGATGTTGTTCGCGGTGACGTCGACGGCTGTCTGCTGCGCGTTCAAGCCCATCGCGCCGATATAAAAAACGTTGTTCACGCTTACATGTCTCCCAAACGCTGCAAAACGGCGCCGACCATGTCGTCGTACGCATGCACGAGCTTCTGGCCGGACTCGACGCGGCGCATTGCCTCCATCATCTGCATCATGTCGTTGCCGACCGCGACGTTCGACGATTCGATAAAGCCCTGCGCGATGTGCGGCTGTTCGACGTCGACGGCCTGCGCGTCCGTGGCATGGAACAGGCCGTCCGCGCGGCGCTCGAGTTGGGTCGGATCCGTAAAAGTTGCGACGCGTATCACGGCTGAAGGTGTGCCGTCGTCAATCAGCGTGCCGTCGCTGGCGATCTGCCAGTTGCCCGAACGCAGGACCACGTCGCCGCCACCCGCGGCTTGCAACGCCCAATTCTGGGCCGTGACGAGACGTCCGTCGGCATCGCGATGGAACGCGCCGAGCCGAGTGTAGGCCGGACCGCTCGCTGTCATGACCTCGAAGAAGCCGGAGCCGCTGATCGACAGATCGAGCGGATTGCCGGTGTGGACCAGCTTGCCGGCGGAGAAGTCGGTGGCGATGCCGGTTGGCGGCGGCGCGAGCATGGCAGACACAGGGACCGTCCCGGTGCGTCCGGCTGCGAGCACGTCGTCGAACGCGATCTGCCGCTTGTAGCCGGGCGTGGCCACATTCGCGAGGTTTTGCCCAGCGGTTTCGATCCGGCGCGTTTCGTGCGAGATCAGGCTGGCCGCGACAGTCATCATGTTATCCATCAGGAATCCGTTTCAATTTGGCAGGCAGGTGGCAAGCTGCTCGACACTCAGGCGGCGAGCGCTGTAGCGTTCGAGGGCTGCGCGGCGCGCGCGGGAGCCCGAGCCGCAGTTGTGTCGAGACTGACCATCGCGAACGATCTCAGGCTGATCGAGTGCGGAACCTCGTTCATCGACAGCACGGCGAGCCGTGGCGCAACACGATGCGTGAAGGTTTTCAGATGACGACGAATTTCCGGGCGGCACAGCAACGCAGGTTTGAGGTTCTGCCGCATCATCGCGTCGACCTGCGCGGCGAGCCGGGCGAGGAAGCTTTCGGCCAGACGCGGGTCGAGCACGAACGCGCCTGCGCCGTCAGCACCCTGCAGGTTCTGCACGATCGCGTTTTCGAGCGCGGGGTCGAGCGTCAGCACCGCAAGCGCATCGTGATCGCTCTGGATTGCCTGACAGATGCCGTGGCCGAGCCGCTGGCGCACACGCTCGCTCAACGCGGCAGGGTCTTTTTCATGCCGACCCGCGTCGACCAGCACTTCGACGATCAGGCCGATATTGCGGATCGCGACCTGCTCGGTCAGCAGATTCTGCAAGACGTGCTGCACGTCGCTGACGGCGAGTACGTTCGGCACGAGTTCCTCGACGAGGCCGGGTGTGCGTGAACGCACTCCTTCGAGCATCGCGACGACTTCGGTGCGCGACAGCAACGCGGGTACGTTGGCCTTGATCACCTCGGTGACGTGCGTGATCAGCACGGTCAGCGGATCGACCGCGGTGTAACCGAGCAAGCGCGCGCGCGACAGCTCGGCCGTATCGATCCATACCGCGGGCAGCCCGAAGGCCGGATCGTGAGTGGCGATGCCGGGCACCTTCTCACCCTTGTCCGACGAGTGAATGGCGAGTGTTTTTTCCGGATACAGCGTTGCCTGACCGAAGCGGTCTCCGAACAGCAGGATCCGGTAGTCGTTGGAGCCAAGCTGCGCGCCGTCGCGGAACACCACGGGCGGAATGGAGACGCCCATCTCGGCCGCGTACTGTTTGCGAAACGCCGCGATGCGTTCGGCCAGCAAGCTTTGCGTCGGGATCCATGCGGCCGTCAGCGCGGCGCCGAACGACACTTCGACGGCCGGCAGATCGGTGGCCTGGGTGGCCGCGGCCGCGTCGCTGTCGCCTCCGTCCGTCGCGGCCTGGTTATCCGGCGCCGCACTTCGTTTGCGGCGCGCGATCCACCAGGCGCAAGCCGCAATCGTTGCAAGGATCAGCACGGGCCACTTCGGCATGCCCGGCAGCGCGAGCAGGCCGGTCAGCGCGACCATGACGAGGATCTGGATCTTCGGGAATTGCACGAGCTGACGCAGCACCTCGTTGCCGAGCTCCCCGTCGGCAGACGAGCGCGTGACGATGATGCCGGTCGCGACGGAAATGATCAGCGCGGGCACCTGCGTGACGATGCCGTCGCCGATCGTCAGCAGCGTGAAGGTCTGCATTGCCTGGCTGAGCGGCATGCCCATCTGCGCGACGCCGACCGCCCAGCCGCCCAGAATGTCGATCAGCAGGATCATGATGCCGGCTACCGCATCGCCTTTGACGAACTTGCTCGCGCCATCCATCGAGCCGTAGAAGCCAGCTTCCTTTTCGAGCGCCTTGCGTCGGCGCTTCGCTTCGTCCTGATCGATGAGACCCATGTTGAGGTCGGCGTCGATACTCATCTGCTGGCCGGGCATCGCGTCGAGTACGAAGCGCGCGGCGACTTCCGACACGCGCTGCGCGCCGGTCGTGACCACCACGTATTGCACGACGATCAGGATGAAGAAGACGATCAGGCCGATGACGAAGTTACCCTGCACGACGAATGCGCCGATTGCCGCGATGACCTGGCCCGCTTCGGCGCCGGACAGGATCAGACGGGTCGCGGCGATGTTCAGCGACAAGCGGAACAGCGTCGCGATCAGCAGCAGGGAAGGGAACGTCGAGAACTCGACGGGTCGCGACACGTAAAACGTCATCAACAGGATCGTGAACGCGAATGCGAAATTGACGATGATGAACAGGTCGAGCGCCCCTGCCGGAATCGGTGTAAACAGCAGCAACAGGATCGCGACGACGGCGAAGACGAGCGCGAGGTCGGAATGATTGCGCAGGCGGGATCGAAGCGTCATGCGGACATCACCTGCGACGGCGCACGTCGCGCCTGCAAATAGATCGCCGCGGTATCGCGATACAGATCGCCCGGCACCTCGCGTTCGAGCACTGCCTTGAAATAGAGCGCGCGGGCGAAACGTGGCGACTCGATGACCGGCACGCCATAGATGAAGGCGAGCTTCTTCAGACGCAGTGCAAAATCGCCGGCCCCTTTGGCGACGACATGCGGCGCGGCCATCCGTGACGGATCGTATTTCAGACCGACCGCATAATGCGTCGGGTTCGCGACGATCACGTCCGCACTACGCACCGCCTTCATGCTGCGCGAACGCTGCAGCAATTCGCGCTGCAACTGGCGGCGCCGCTGCTTGATGCGCGGATCGCCTTCGCGCTGCTTCATTTCCTGCTTCTGCTCGTAGCGGCTCATACGCATCTTTCTCGCGAATGAGCGACGCACCAGCACCTGGTCGAGCAACACGAACACCGACGCGGCCGCGAGCAGCATGAAAAGCAGGTGGACGCCGCTAGCGAGCAGCGTCTGCGCAATGCGTACCGCGGACAGGTCCTCATGTGCGAGCGAGACGGCCGCATCGACGATCGTGAAACGGATGATCGCCACATAGACGACCATCTTGAAGCATGCCTTGGCGGCTTCGATCAGCGTCTGTATCGAGAAAACACGCCTGAGGCCTTGCACCGGATTCAGCTTGCTGGTGTCCAGCCTGAGTGCGCCGGGGGCTAACAGGAAGCCGGTCTGCATCAGCGCTGACAGTAGCGCGCTACCCATCGCAATCGCAATCAGTGGCGCAACCGCGTGCGCGCCCTGCAGCAGCAGCGCCGCGCACACCACCGGCATCGCACGGCCGCTTGCGTCGAGTGACGCGGCTTCGCTCAGCGCATGAGCGCCGAGCGAAGCGAGACGTGCCGCCATTTCTCCGCCCCACACTGACAGGTAGCCGGTACTCGCAAGCAGGCCGAGCACCATGCCGAGCTCCTGGCTGCGCGGCACCATACCCTTCTTGCGCGCCTGCTCGAGCTTGTAAGCAGTGGCCTGTTCCGATTTGTTCTGTTCCGTATCCGACATGACTAATCCAGGGACGGTACGAAAGCCAATGCGTGCGTCAGCAAACGCAATGTCGCAGGTGCGAGTAGACCCGCTGATAGCGCCATCATGACGGGCGTCGCGATGACTTTGATTTGCAGACCCAACATCAGTGCGTTCATTTGCGGCAACGCGCGGGAGAGAAAGGCGATCGATACATCGATTAGAAACAGTGTGACCATTGCGGCCGCGATGACCGACAGACCCATGCCGAGCGCAATGCCGAAATAGCCGATCAGCGCATCGGGAGTGACGGCGACTCGCGCGTAGCCGACTGGTATGACGCTCGTTAGCGCAATCAAAAGCCGTACCAGCTCGAGATGACCGCCCGAAGCAAAAAACAGCAGGCCCGCGACGAGCGTGAGTATCGTGCCGAACAGCGGCGCCTGTGCACGCGAACCCGGATCGATCACCATCGCGAGACCGTAGCCGGCCTGGACGTCGAGCACGCGGCCAGCAAACGTTAGCGCGGCAAACGCGGCCTGGAACGCGAAGCAGATCGCGAGGCCCAGCATCAATTCGGCTGCAGCGGCGATGAGTAGCGCTGCGCCGTCCATGTAGACGTCGGGTGCAGCGCTATATGCCAGACATGCGGCGAGCGCCAGCACGAAGCACACGCGGACCCGCGCGGGCACCTGCGTTTGTGAGAACGGCGGCGCAAGAACGAACACCGGGCCGATTCGCAACGAAAGAAGAAGAACGCCGAGCGTCCAGCTCGTGCTGGCTTCGATTGTCATTGCGTTAGCCCAGATCAGGAATGCTGCGGAAAAGCGACGCTGCGAAACCGGTCAGACGCGCGAGCATCCACGGGGCGAGCGAAACCGTCACGATGACGGCGACCGCGAGCTTTGGCACATAGCTCAGGCTCATCTCCTGCAGCTGTGTGACGACCTGAAAGACACTGATCAGCAGACCGACCACGAGCGTGGCAATAACAATTGGCCCCGCAATGAGGAAGCTGTTCCAGAACAGCTGCGTCATCATTTGGATTGCCTGGTCGGCCGACATGGATAAGGTCCCCGTGTTTAAGTGGGCCGCATTATGAAGAGCTTTCTTTCGAATTGGAAGTTGTGAAATTGAAAAAAATAGTGAGGCAAACGAATGAAAATAGTGAGGCAAACGAATCAAAAACGAATGTAATCAGAGAGGTAGGTGCTTATATCAAAATAGTCGATCGTCACTCAAAATAGTCGATCGTTACGTATTTTTAGGACAAGTTCTATTTCGCAGATGATCGACCATTCGCGAAAAATCAGGCGTTTGCCTATTCCAGTTCTTGTGACGATTTGTTAAGGGGAGGGGTCTTATTGCTCCGGGTCACCTTTCTCGCGATCGCTTTTGCAAGTGTATTGCCTTGTGGGTCCAAGGGCCGATTCAATGCCGCATCAAGGGCTTGACTCGCTGTATTTTGATCGCCTGCGGAGGTGCTGAGCAGACTCTTCGCAAGTGCGGCGGACAGACACTCGGGGTCCAGCCGCAACGCCACCTTCATATGCGCACGCGCCTCGTCGAGTCTGCCTTCCCGCAGCGCCACGATGGCCAGTGCGCCAGGGGCTTCGGCAAAACCGCGATCTAGGTGAGCGCCTTGTTCGAAGCGCGACCGCGCCAGTTGTAGATCGCCATTGAGCAAATGGGCCCAGCCGGCCGCAATCCAGGAGCCCGCATGGGTGCGAAACGATTCGGATGCGGCGTCGATGTATTGCGCGGCCTGCTCGAAGCGGTGCTGTTCGAGTAGCACGAGCCCTGTGCCGAGAAGCGCGCGGCTGTGTGCCGGCTGGATGCGCAGCGCCTCCGCGAACAGCGCCATAGCGTCGAACTCGCGGCCTTCGCCGAGTGCCAGCAAACCACCTATGGCGAGACCGTCGGGAGAGCTCTTTGCAAGAGACGCGAACTGTTGCGCGCTGTCGGGATGTCCGGCATCGAACAAAGCAGCGGCGAGGAGTCCGCAGACTTCGATGCCGGTCTCCGGATGATCCGCATACCGCTTGCCAACTTCGATGACCTCGTCGAGGCGGCCTTGATGGTGAAGCGACCGCATTTGGAGCGTGATGGCTTGGGGAATCGTTGTCAGCACGCCTTCATCCAGCAGCGCTAGCGTTTCGTCGAAAGCGCCGAGCATGGCGTGCGCATAAGCTTTGTTATAGCGAATCGCGGGATGGCTTTCACCGTCCGGTAACGCGGCGAATGCCCGGAGCGCGTCCTCGAATTTGCCACGAGCCATGGCACACAGCCCACGCAGATGCATCGACTCAGGCGGCACCGCACCGAGCGCTTGCTGACGTGCGAGCAGTTCATCGCACCGTTCGAATTGCTGTGCGTCGAATGCGCACGCGGTGGCGTCTCCTAGCAACGACAGGTTGTTGGGGTCGGACTCAAGGAACGCAAGCAGCCGGGTCAGTCGGGCAGATGCCAAAGCAACGGCGTGTTCGGAAGTGGAGTTCATTTGGCGTCGGGTGTTCGCTGCGTCGGTGGACAAAGCCGAAAGTGATGGATCGGAAGTGAGTAGCCTTTTTCTAGCATAGCAGTCTGGAATTGCTGCGGGATCCTTATTGCGAGATCAGGCCGGCAATCGCCGCCACAATTTATGCTTCATCGCACGCAAGGACGCACGAGATCCTGAGCACCTGAGATTTTCGCTAAACAGTTCTAAAAATCTTCGGACAACTTGTTCGGAAGCGGTTCGGGAAACCAATCGCGCAAGGCTTAACGAACAAGTACGGGGCATAGATGGTAGCGATCGTCACGGGCAATGGTTTGGGGTTGCAGTCGTCGTCGGCATTGGGGCTTGGAGCCCATGGCCAGGTCGGCAATGCGGCATTCGGGCAGACCGGAGAGCAGCTCTATGTGAACGCGGCGAACGGCAATCTGGTGATTCAGGATCGTGACCAGTTGCTGCTCGGCCAGGGGGTGAACAGTTCGATCTACCGCGCCTATAACAGCCTCGGACAGTTTGCTGGAGACAACTGGCGCCCAGGCGGATCGCGCACGGTGGATGGCCTCACTGGGACGCTGAATAGCATAGGCAGTACGGTAACCCTGACAGACTGGGATGGTTCGAGTACGGTGTACGAGTACGATGCGTCGCGCCAGTTGTATGTGTCGACCGCGTGGCTTGGCGCCAGCGTTGTCCAAGGCGACTTTGAGCCCGGCTATGCCGATGCTACTGGCACAGGGGCGTACGCGACGCTGTCCTTTGATGAGGCGACCCGCAACTGGCAGTGGAACGACGGAAACAACGGGCTGAGCGAGCTTTACGATGCCACGCGAGGCGGCAGGCTCGTGTCAACCCGCGACAGGGACGGCAATACGGTCGGCTACGCCTACAACGCCGCAGGGCAGCTCGCGCAGGTAACGACTGCAGGGGGCGACGTCACCTATCTCGACTACAACGCAGCCGGCCAACTGACGGATCTGCGCTCGGTCTACCGGGGGATGGGTAACAGTCTGGTCACGTCGACCACGATCCGTTACGCGTACGACACACAGGGCCGGCTGTCGCGGGTGACAGTCGACCTGAGTCCGGAAGACAACAGCATCGCCGACGCTCACGTCTATACGACGACCTATACGTACGACGGCACGAGCAGCCGGATCGCCTCGATCACCCAGTCGGATGGATCCCAGGTGATGTTCACCTATCTTCAGGTGAACGGCGAGTACCGGGTGGCGACGATTGGCGAAAAGGCCGACGACGGGGTGTTTCGGATCACCACGCTTAGCTATGACACCGCGAACAGGCAGACGACGGTGACCGATCCGCTTGGCTACAGGAAGGTCTTGACGTATGACGATGCCGGCAGGTTGACCAGCATCCGGTCGACTTCGTCTCTGGACGGACAGTGGGTAAACCTGAACTTTACGTATAACGTCAACGGCGACAGCGACCTGCGGATTCTGAATGATGGTAAGGGCAAACCGATCTACTTTATTTACGATGCCGCGGGCAATCTGATCAGCCAATCGGACAGCTCAGCCGACGTTACCCGTACGTACGGGTCGAACAATGAACTGTTGACCGAGACGGTCTTTGACAAGACCAGCAATTTTGCCAATGGTTACGCGAACCAGTACCTGACGACGCGCTATGTCTATGACGCAGCCGGGCATCTGCGATACGTGGTGAGTGCGGCGGGCCGCGTCACGGAGTTCAGGTACAACGCGGCGGGCCAGAAGGTCAGCGAGATCCAGTACACATCGGCGGCATTCGACGTCAGCGCCTTGAGCAACACCGATGCAGTGTCGGAGGCGACGTTGAATGCATGGGCGGCGGGCCTTGTGAATCCCAGCGAGGCGATCCGTATCGATTCGACGTATGACTACCGTGGGAACCTCGCGACGGTCACGCGCTATGAGAAGCTGCTGGCCGACGGCACAGGCGATGTGACGGGAGCAATCATCCAGACACGGTACGTCTATGATGCTGCCGGTCGTCTCCTACAGCGTTTTGCGGGCAGTCCGGGCAACGAGAAGGCTGAAACTTTCACGTACGACGGGCTCGGCCGCCTGCTCTGCGCGATTCAGTTCGACGGCGTCACGACGCTGTATCAGTACGACGATGCGCACCACACGGTTTCAGTCACCTTCAGCAACGGGCTGACGCGTACCTCTACGTATAACGCCGCGGGGGAACCGGTCGCCGTGGTCGATTCGGTGCAGGGCAAAGTGCAGTCGCAGATCAGGAACTACTACGACACCAACGGCCGGTTGCAGATGACGACCGATGCCAATGGACTGAATACGCACTACCTGTACAACGGGCGTGGCCAGTGTGTCGCACAGATCGCCCCTGATGGAACATTGACGGAGTATGTCTACGACACCACATTCGCGAGGCCGCTGCGCACGCTTACCTATGCAACCAGGCTTACGGCCGCGCAACTCGCCTCGTTGACCAACGCCGACGGGACACCCGCCGAAAGGCTGAAATCGGGGGCGCTGCTGACGCTCGACTCCTCGAAGCTGCGCCCGCCTGCATCGGTGGACGACCGGACGGTATGGGCTTTTTATCTCAACAACTTCATCGACCATACCGTTGACGCGGACGGAACCGTCACCCAGGTTCAGTACGACGGCAGCGGACGTCCCGTGGTGAAGACGGTCTTTGCGAACCGGGTCGACATCAGCGTGGCGCCGACACAGGTCTTACCAGATGCCGATCCGGCCAACGATCGCGTCACGCGCTACTTCTACGATCAGGATGGTTTGTTGCGCGGGGAACTTGACCCGGAAGGTTTCCTGACCGAATACCGGTACAACGGCGCAGGGGAGCGTGTTGAGACGGTTCGTTATGCCACGGCAACGGACGCCTCGTTGCGCAGTCAGGGCATGTTTGCGCAGCTGGTTCCCGGTAGCAGCGACGCAGACGCTCACCTGAGCTACTTCTATGACTCGCGCGGCCTGTTGTGTGCAGAAGTCGATGCCGAAGGTTACGTGACGCACTATAGCTACGATGCGTGGGGCAACGTCACACAGCGCGTGCGCGGCCAGCAAGTCGATCTCGGCTCGACGCAGGCGCCACAGCAGATCCCGGTCACGATTAACGTGACCGGGACGCTGGGTTCAAGCGGCAGTGTTGAAATCTGGATCGATGGCGTGCAGGCGGGAGCGCTCACGTTCGACTTCCCATTCGGAGGCTTCGCCACCGGTACGCTTGACGTACCGAACATAGTGCCGCTTGCGCATCATACGATCGAGTTCCGCTATCCGGCGGACAGCGGCCTCTCGATAGGGTCCGCAACCTTTGGCGCATCCTGCCTGAGCAAGGCTGACGAGCTGAGCACGCCGGTAGGCGGTAACGCCTCGCAGCAAAGCCTGCGCTATGTGCTGCGGGCCGATGCCATGCTCGCGTGGACAAGTCGTCCCGGGCAGATGGAGTTCACCTACTACACCTACGACGCAATGGGACGGCTCACGGGCCGCACTACGTATTCGCAGGACGGTATGGGCGGCAATGTCTCCACTAGCTGGACCTGGGACGACGAGGGCCGCGTGGCCAGCGAGACGACCGCTGGGCGCACGACGACCTACCGCTACGATCTGCAGGGACGGCTGATTGCGCAGCTGGGCGGCGAAGGCAGCACGGCGCTCGCAGCGCTTGGCGCGAACGCAACGCTTGCACAGATCGATGCCGTATGGCAATCGTGGGGGGTGAGCTACACGTACGACGCGGCGGGCCTGCGCACCTCCATGACGGACGCGAACGGCAACACCACGTACTACTACTACGACGTGGCGGGCCACCTCACCCACGTTGTCAATCCGATCGGCGAAGTCGTCGAGTACCAGTATGACGCATTCGGTGACGTGACGGAGACGCTGGTCTACGCGACGCGCGTTGCAGCGGACACGCTGGCCAGTCTGGTAGGCGGTCTCCTGCCCGACCCGCTCAGAAGCACACTTGCGGTGCTGGGCGATGATGGTGACGTCACGCGCACTGCTTTCACTTACAGCGCCGCCGGCCGCCTCGTCCAGCGTACCGATGCGTTAGGTCTGAGCACACGCTATATCTACAACACGTTTGGCGAGCAGATTTCCACCGTTCGTGACATTGCCTCCAATGTTCAGGTGCGAGACACGATCGACTACGACCGGCTCGGTCAGGCGATCCGCCATACGTCCGACGCGGGCGGCCTCAACCTGCTCACTCAGGCAATCTACGACGCGTTTGGGCGTGTGATCGAATCGATCGATGCCAACGGTGTGCTGCGCCGCCAGGACTACGATCGCAACGGCAATGTGGTGGTGGTGACCGACGGCACTGGCGCGCGTATGCACATGACGTACGACGCGTTCCGCAACATGCTCACCCGCACCGACGCGACGGGCAGCACGACGACATGGTCATACTCGGAGTTCGACCGCGCGGTGACAGTGACGACCGCCGAGGGCATCAGGACCACATTGACGTACAACGACGCCGGCCAGATCGTGACGCTGACCGACGGGCGCGGCAACACGACAGGCTACACGTACGACCGTGACGGCAACCTGGTCAGCACGACCGATGCAACCGGTGCGACGACCACGCAAAACTACGATCACGCAGGCCATCTGATCGATACGGTTGACGCGCGCGGTGTTCACACCACGTATAGCTACGACGCGACGGGCCGCGTGCTGAGCTGCACAGTCGACCCGAGCGGCCTGAATCTCACGACCCGCTACGAATACGACGGCAAGGGTCAGGCGACCCGCGTGACGGACCCGTCTGGCGTCGTGACCGAGACCCGTTATGACGCAGCCGGACACACGGCTTCCGTGACGGCCGACGTAGGTGGACTGAACCTGTTGACGACGTTTGCTTACGATGGTGTTGGCAACGTCCTCACCGTGACCGAAGGTGCGGGCGGCTGCAACCCGCGCGTCACGCGGAACGTGTACGACAAGGCGGGCCGTCTTACCAGCACGACCGTCGATCCCGGCAAGCTTGAACTCACGACGAGCTATGGCTACGACGGCAACGGCAATGTTGTCTCGGTGACCGATGCGGCGGGCGGCGTCACGCGCTACGTTTACGATGAGGAGGGGCGGCAGATATGGTCGGTCGGACCGACCGGCGCGCTCGTCAGGAGCGTGTACGACGCCGCAGGGCGTGTCGTCGCGCGAACGGCGTTTGCCTTCCCTCTGGACGGTTCGCCGGACAATCTGACCGACGCGTACATCACGGGAAGTCAAACGGTTCAGCCGCTGCTCGACCAGACCACGCAATACGTGTATGACGCAGACGGCCGCTTGCGCTACGTGGTGAACGCGCTGAACTACGTTGCCGAGAACGTCTACGACGCCAACGGCAATGTGATCAGCACGATCACGTATGCAAGCCCCGTCAATATAGCGGGTGCCCTCACCGTCGAGGCCGTTGCCACAGCGCTGAGCGCCCAATCGGCTCAGGCGCATGCGAGCGATCGCACGACGCGCATGGTTTATGACGTGGCAAACCGGGTGGCAGCCAGTATCGATGCGCTCGGCTTCGTCACATCCAACTGTTACGACGCCGGCGGCAATCTCCTCGAACGCACGCAGTACCAGACGCCGTATGCGGAGGCCGGCATTCCAGACGCCTCGGCGCTGGAACTCTGGCTCGCGTCACCTGGCGTCGCGAAGCCATCCGGGGATCGCGCCACTACGTGGATTTATGACACCGCCACCCGGCCGGTCTATGTGATCGATGCCGAAGGCTACGTCACGGAGCAACGTTACGATCCAGCGGGCCATCTGCTGACGACCATCCGCTACGCGGACAGATACGAAGCGGCGCGCGGCGCCAGCCAGAAACAGGCTGCCGCTCTTCTGCCGCAAATCATTCCGGCTTCGGCGGCCGCGACGGGATACGACTATGACAGCGCCGGACGTCTGACGAGCACGACGAATGCGGCAGGCGTCGTCACGCGCTATGAACTTGACGCGCTGGGACGCGCGGTGAACACGAGCGTCGCCGATGGTCTGCCCGAACAGAGCGTCACGCACGCGGTATTCGACGCAGCTGGGCGCATGATCGAACAGACCCGCGCGTACGGTACGTCAGTCGCTGCGACATCACGTTACACGTATGACGGGATGGGACGTGTGACCGCTGAGACCGACCCTCGCGGGGTGGAGCTTTCCGAGCGGGACACCGCCTGGGCACTTGCCGAGCGCAAGGCGCGTGGCTATGTCGACGCGAATGGCAAGGCGCTCGAGGCAGCAGCGCTCAGCCCCAGCCAGCGGAGCAATCTGCAGGCGGCGTATCGCATGCGCTATATCTACAACGCGAGGGGTGATCTACTGGTTACGGCCGATGCGCTCGGCTATATAACCAGTAACACCTATGACGCTTTCGGCAATAGGGTGACGGCGGCCGACCAGAACAGGAACATCATCAGCCAGATCTCCTACGACGTGCTGAACCGCGCGGTGCAGGTCGTCTCGCCGACGGCGAGCATCGTGCTGACCGAATACGACGCGTTTGGCGATGCGGTCAAGGTGACGCAGGATACGAAGGCGGTCACCCGCATGGAGTACGACCGGCTCGGCCACCTGGTGAGGTCGACCGACGCCGAGGGCTACGGCGAAATCTACGCGTACGACGCATTCGGCAACCGCACCGGCTATACGAACAAGGTCGGCGGGCAGTTTTCTTATACGTATGATCGCCGTGGACTGATGCTGTCGGAAACACTACCGGTTACTTCGGGTGGCAAGGCGGTTGTCAACACGTTCGAATACGATGCGCGCGGCAATCGCATCGCGACGATCGAAGCGCAGGGGCTCAAAGAGGAGCGTGTTACGCGCTATGGGTATGACCTGCTTGACCGGCAGATCACGCTGACCGGCGTGTCGGTGTACCAGGCTGGCTTTCCTGCGAGCACGACCGAGACACGGGTCTATGACGCGCAAGGCAATCTCACATCGATTACCGACGCGAATGGACATACCACCACGTTGTACTACGACGTGGCGGGCCGGAAGACTGCGCAGGTCAGCCCGACCGGCACGCTCACGCTGTGGGCGTGCGATGCGGTGGGCAATGTCATCGCGACGAAGGTCTACGCGGATCCGATCGTGGCGCAACCTGGTTCGCAACCGCCGGTGCCTGCCGATGCGGCCAACGTGCGCGAAACGCGATACGTCTACGACGCGGATAACCGGCTCACTCAGTCCCGCGTGCAGAATGTAGCGACAGGCTATTTCGATCCGAGCGCGGGTGACGACGCGCGGGGCGAATACTTCATCACGTCTGGCAGCGAGCTGGTGACGACGTGGGAATACGATGGTTGCGGCCAGGTTACCGCGACCGTCGATCCGACCGGCAATCGCACAACGTACTTCTATAACAAGGCCGGACAGAAGACGCTCGAAATCGACGCGAAGGGCTTCGGCATCGCGTACACGGTGAATGCGCAAGGCAACGTCACGCAGGAAACGCGGTTTGCACTGCCGTTCCCGGACCCGGTTTCGGCGAGCGCCTCCGTCAATACCATCGTCGGTTCGTGGCCCCGCAGCCCCGACGATCGCATCACCAACTACACCTGGGACAACAACGGCCGGTTGCTGAGCGAGTCGCGCGTCGGCGTTGAGTTCGCGAAGGTCGACGCCAACGGCAAGCTCGTGCAGTCGACCGGTGACGCCACGTCGAACTATTCATACGACGGAGAGGGGCACCTGCTGCGCAAGGTCGACGCGAACGGCAGCCAGTACGACTTCACCTATGACGCGCTCGGACGTCTGACGGGCGAGATGCTGCCGCAGTTCGCCGACTATCAGAACCGGCAGGTGCGCGTCACGACGCTCTATCAATACAACGGCCTGAACAACGTCGTGAAGGAAACTCGCAAAGGCGAGCCGGACCAGGTGACGTCGTACCTCTACGACGCGGGTGGTCGCCTTAGTTCGAAAGTCAACGCGCTGGACGTGGCGACGAATTTCAAGTATGACGCCGTGGGCAATGTCACGAGCGTCTACTATCTGCGCCGCGATGCGGACGGATACCAGTGGTTCGACTCCACCACGATCACCTATGACGCGGAAAACCGCGAAACTTCGCGCTTCACCCAGACGAGTGACGCAGCGACAGGTGCACGGGTGTCAACTGGTGCACTGATCGAGCAGCGCTACAACGCGTATGGCGAAGTGACCGGACGGCGTACGGGGGGCGGCGGCGCGAACGGTGAATGGCAGGAATATGCGGACTATGACAACGCCGGCCGGGTGGTGCGCACGAACTTTGATGACGGGGTGTCGCATCTGTTCATGTATGACCGCAATGGCAATGCGACGCTGAAGGTCGAGTCGATGGAGAGCGATCTGCGCTATCGCGTGATCACGACCGGGGACGATCTCGTCGCGCTGCTGCAGAGCGTCGACATGATGCAGACTTACACGCGCTATGACGAGCGGAATCAGGTGATTCAGATTCGGCAGCCGAAGACGTCGGGCGGAATACCGACCATCAGCTTTAGCCCGGTCGATATTCCGATCGATGGTGGGGTGTTCGCGAATACTGAATTGAGCATCTCGGGGTGGATCGATTCGGCAGCGCGGCCGGTGACCGGGCCGACGTTAAGTCTCGTCGACGGAGACGCAGGAATTTCTGCAGGAGGCGGGAGCGTCGCGGTATCCGTTTCCGGCCAGTGGAGTTTCACGCCCTACATTGACGGCAGTATTGGCGGTCGAGCCACAGTTTCATCGCTTTCGATCAATCTTCCAGACCTCAGCGGAATCTACGGCGCGTATCAGATCCAGGCGGTTGTCCACAGCACGGCAACGATCACGCATTGGACTGGCGCCAATACGAACAACGGAGGCCTTGAGCACCTTGTCACCTATCAGGACTCGACGGACTCGCCGGTGGTCACCAGTTCGATCAATGGGACGCAAATTACCGTACCGGTCAATTGGTCGGAGCTCGGCAGCATTACCAACGTAGATTTCGCCTATACGGTCGATCTGACGTTGATCCCACTTAATGGCGGGGCACCGCGCAGCTTGGGCTCTATAGGCAATTCGGCCCATCTGTATGGGTCGGACAACGGACCGTCGAGCGGAAAACCGGATGCGCTCAATACGGATACGGTGCTGGGCGACACGTCTGTGACCAACGTCATTTCGGTCGCGCGTGGCACATTGCCCGACGGTTCGTATGGGATGTTGTATTACCGACCCGCCGGAACAGATCAGCCCTTTCAGACTCTCGGCAAGAGCACCGCCAGTCTGGCAAATTCGTTTAGTGCCGACATCAGCGGTTTGCCCGACGACGACTACGAAATGATCTTCATGGCGGTCAGCGACGGTGGCTACGGTCCAGTGGGGACGCTGCTCCGACGCGACAGCTTTGCAGTCCACCTTTCCCGCAGCGACAATTCGACCATTTTTCAGACCGACCTCCCGGCGCATGTCCCAAGCTCGCGCCCCGGCTTCACGGTTGACGCATCAGGCAGCTATATCTGGTCGGCACCGCAGGTACTGAACATCTACTCGCTGGAAAGCACGGAGTTGCAGCTGGCCGATCACATCGTCGTCCATCTGCGCGACCCCAACAATCCAGGTTGGGCGCTGGATTATCCGGTCTGGCGCGATCCGGCCACCGGCGCGTTCTCGATAGACATGGCCGCGCTTGGTGCGGGGAAGTACGACATGTCGCTTGACCTGTTCGACGCGGCTGGGACACAGATCGATGCACTGCGTGGCGTGGTCAATCTGCCGGGCAATGGGCAGTCACCGTCGCTATCGTCGCTTGGCTATCTCGGTGATCTGAAGTCGACGGTCGTCTTTCATACGCAGCCCGCGGACACAGACCACGTGATCGTTTCGTGGGAGCAGAACGGCTTGACGCAGTACCAGACTTTGTACCGCACGGGCAACGCCTTCCAGTGGGATACGACGCAGTCGGGCTTGCTGCCGGACACGGATTACGCAATCAAATTCACCGCTTACGACACGGCGGGCCGGCCGCTCTCGATGGGCCAGGGCGACATCAGGATCGGCGTCAACACGGATTCGGGCGTGACGCTGACGGGCAGCGCGCTGCCGTCGATCTTCCAGTTTTCGCCGACGGACAGCAGCGGCGCGCCGCTTACGAACGTCGATACGATCACACTGTACTACCGCGAATCGACAAAGCAGGATGGCGACTATGATCGGCCGTTCAAAACGGCGATCCTCGCTCGCGACGCTGCCGGCCGCTTCCTGTTCGACGCGGGCGATCTGCCGACGAACGTCGAGTACGAGTACCGCTACCTCGCAATGGACGCCGCCGGCAACGTGCTGATGGAGCGCCAGAGCTACTTCCTCACCGGCACGCGTAACAACCCCGTCACCAATGTCGACATCGTCGGAGTGATCGAGGAACTGGCGAAGGACATGACGATCGACCGTCTGCAGCAGCACGACGCGTTCGGTGAGGTGTCGGCGGAGAGGGACGGGCGCGGCAACTGGACCTACTCGTCGTATAACACGATGGGTTCTCTCACGCTCAAACGCGAGCCGACTGTCATGGTCACGCTGGAGAACGGGGCGCAGATAGAGATGGCTCCGCTCACCACGTACTACTACGATCTGACCGGTAACCTCGTGGGCCTGAAGGATGCGAACGGTCATCTGAGCACCCAGCAGTGGAACTATGGTCTCGCGCAGCCGGCGGTGGCGCAGTCGTGGGATGCGATGGGGTATGGCAAGAACTTCTCGTATGACGCGGTGGGAAATCTGCGCGTGTCGACCGACGAGCTGGGACGACGCACCGATTACACGTACGACAGGGCCAACCAGCTGATCGAGATCGCCCGGCCGGTGTTAGCCAACGGGCAGCGCAGCATCGACCGCTATGAGTACGATGGTGCGGGTAACCGCATTGCCCACACAGACGCGCTGGGCGGACGCGAACGCATCTACTACGACGCCGACGGTCGTATCGTGAAGACCGTCAGCGCGGCGGGCCGCACGGTGCAGTACGACTACCGCTGGGCGAGCACGATCAGCTCGATCGGCTCGGTCGCGAGCGGTGGATGGGTAAAGACGACGATCGATGCGAACGGCCGCTCGATGGTCGACGAGGTGGATCTGTTCGGCCGGGTGACGAAACATACCGATCTCGGTGGCCACGTGTTCCAGTACACGTACAACTGGGCCGGTCTGCTGACAAAACAGGAAGGCACGAGTGGCCAGCATGTCGAATACAGCTATTACTCGCACGGTCTGGTGCGCTCGATCATGGATTACGGCACGCAGACCCAGTCGCTCTACGAATACGACGGCGACGGCAACCGTACGGCGGAATTTTTCACGGACTTCGGCAACTCGTACGTGTTCGCGCAGTCGCGGGTCGAATACGACGCACTGAATCGCGTCGTGGCGATCCGTGACAACAGCTACCAGGTCGGTTACGAGTACGACGCGCTCGGCAATCGCCGCCGGATGATGGCGACGTACACGGACATGGTGGGTTATCACGCGACGGAGCAGGAGTACTGGTACGAGTACGACGCGTTGAACCGCTTCACGGTGTCGATGGGATCGCTGTCGGGCGCGCGCGCTACCGATCCGGACGACACCAGTGTGCATATCGTGGCGGGCGCGGCCGGCGGCGACGGCGTGCAGCTTGGCTATAACGCGGCCGGCGAGCGGACGATGGCGGTCTATGCCAGGGATGGACGCACGGAGTACTACACGTACGACGCGAACGGCTTGCTGGCGACGCAGACGGTCGACGGCATGGTGATCCGGCAGCGCACCAATGATCTGCTGGGGCGCGTCACGGAGATCATCGAACGGGACAGGAGCAGCGGTCAGATCGTGACGGCGGTGACGCGCGACTGGGACGCCGACAGCCAGTTAATGTCCGAGCATGACAACATCGAAGGTACGACGACGACCTATACGCGCATGGCCGACGGCACGCTCGGGCAGGTCGCCACGCGGCCCGACAATGGCAGCGGCGCGACCATGACATCCACCTATTCGTACGAATGGTGGGACAGCGCGAAACAGAGCCAGATCCTGGCGCAGGGGAGCAACCCGGACGCGCCGGGCTGGAGACCGGCATCGAGCTATTTCAACTACGACGTCAACGGCAACCTGAAGGCCACCTACGACAATGGTGGCGGCCAGGCGGGCAGGGCACGCGCGTTCACGTACTACACCGATCTGCGCGGCCAGGTGCAGCGGCGCGACGAACTGGTGGGCGTGACGGTGGCGGATGACGGCACGATCCGGGGCGCGACGGGAGACAGGAAACACAACTACTACTTCCTGAACGGCAACCGGGTGGGCAACCAGGGCAACGACGGGGTCGAGACGGTCGACTACGTGCAGGAACTCGCGGGCAAGCTCGCGAAGGGCAGCGAGAGTCAGTACAAGGTGTTCACGCCGGTGGGCAGCGCGGACTTCGACGAGAACTTCATGGCGATCAACGGGGTGTATCCGGGCGTGAGCCCGGGTACCTGGACGGTGCGCGATGGGGATACGCTGCAGTCGGTCGCGTCGTCGCTGTGGGGGGATGCGACGCTGTGGTACATCCTGGCGGACGCGAACGGGCTGAAGGGCGATGACGTGCTGAAGGCCGGGCAGATGCTGACGGTGCCCAACCAGGTCACGAACGTGCACAACACGGCGACGACGTTCAAGCCGTATGACCCGGGCAAGGCGATCGGCAATACACAGCCGACCTTGCCGGATCCTCCACCGCCGCCGAGCAAGGATGGGGGATGTGGTGGGGTGGCCCAGATTTTCGCGGTAGTCATCGCGGTCGCGGTATCGGTCGTGTCGATGGGTACGGGCAGCATTGTTGGCGCAATGCTGATTGGCGCCGCGGGAGCGGCCGCGACGCAGGGCGTCATGATCGCCGCAGGCGAGCAGCATGGATTTGACTGGAAGGGGATGGCAATTGGAGCTGTGTCAGCTGGTATCGGGGCGGCGGCGGCCCCTGCCACCAGCTTCTGGACCGCGGCTGCTCAGGGGGCGGTGCGTTCAGCGGCAACTCAGGGTATGGCGCTCGCTGTTGGTGCTCAGCGCGGGTTTGACTGGAAGGGCATGGCAGCGTCCGCTGTGGCATCTGGGGTCGGCTTCCAGGCGGCACGGACGATTAATGTCGGCGGCAGCAACTTGGGCTTTAACATGGGCTCGGATCCAGGCAGGTTTGTAACGGGCATGGGTGCGGGGATAGCTGCAGGGGCTGCTAGTACAATCGTGCGCGGTGGGAGCCTTGGGCGCAATGTTGGGGCGATCACGATGGATGCCATCGCCAGCACCATTGGCAATCTCGTCGTCGACCAGGTGCAGGCCGGCTCCGTTGGGAAAACCGATACGACCGCGCAGCGTGTGCAGGAAGCGATCGGCGGCATGAATGCGCAGGTGCTGCCGGGCGGGCTTGGTGGCGTCGGCAGCGGGTTTGTAGCTCCGGAGGCGTCATACAGCAGTAGCACTGCACTGTTCGGTGTGTATGGCGGGCTCGTTGACAGCAGCCAGACGCCGTACGCCGGTGCTGCAGCGCTCTTCGGCCCGTCTTCTAGGCTGGCAACCTCACAAATCGATCCGCGTCCTGCAGTGCTGGCCGATAATAGCGGCGGCTCCGATAATCTTCTCTACGCGTGGGATCGTGCGAAACAGTACGGGGCTGATGGCTGGAATGCGACCAAGCAGTTCGCGCACGACATGGTCGGCGCGACCAGCATGGACGCAGCACGGGCGAACTGGGATGCGGGGAATTACGGCACGGCTGTAACGAAGGGTGCCCAGTCGTTTCTGGAAGCGGGCATGACTGCTTTTACCTTGGGAGCTGCTGCACCGATCAAAACGGGAATCACTGCGCTCGTCAACGGCGGGCGTGCAACATTCGCGAGCGAAATGCTCGGCGGTGGCGCACCGATCTTTAGTTCCGGTGGCTTGCTGGGTTCGCGCATGTGGGCCTCGTCGGTGGGTACGGGAGCGATTAGCGCGGGCGTCAACGCGGGAGCGCAGTACTTCTTGACTGGGGATGTCAATCCCGTTGATGTCGGTGTGAGTCTTGCAGCAGGTGCACTGGGTACACGCAGTGGCTTGCGATGGAATATGGCAGTGAATGCGGTTGGTGGCGCAACAGGTACAGCCGTCAACAACGTCGTGTATGGGAAAGACGACTCGATCGGTGGGGCTGCTTTTACCAGTGGTGTCTTGTCCAGCTTCGGCTATGGACTAGGTAAGCTCGGCCAGGGCGCGATCACCTCGTCTATTAGACCTTCTCTCACGTCAAGTGATTGGGCCGCGACCGGAGTGTGGTCAAGTGCCGGATGGAATTTGCTCAACCCCAACCACCTGCCAGTTGTCGCAGGTTCTCTGGGGGGGGCGTCCGGTCAGGAAGCTGTCAATGCCATCTATCTGCAGATGCAATCGCAGCTCGGAGGCAAGAAATGATGAGAAAGTTACTTTCCGTATTCGTGAAGTCGCTCCTGATCTGCGTGCCAGGAATGGCTGTGATTGGCGTCGTTGGGGTGTACTTGAGCTGCTTCTTCGTGGCTGGTTGCTACCAGACGTTGGGAATCGCAGGGGTGCTCGGAGCGGTGAGTATTAAGGGCATCTTCGTCAAGGGCACGTTGCTTGCGCTTGCGTTCACGTTGCTGTCGTTGCCCAAAATACGAAGCTCAATGCGGTAGGGTGTCACGCGCGGTCGCCCGTAATCGCCAACATTGGGCGCGATGTTGGCGCGATCTCGATGGATGCCATCGCCAGCACCATTGGCAATCTGGTGGTCGACAACGTCGCGGGTCAGGCAACAAATACGGGCACACTGTATGGCGTGGGTGGAGACATCAACGGTATGGTGCAGGGTGCGTATACGGTTGACGCAGGCAAGCAGTTTGCGTGGCTGGCCAATGAGCAGTTGAACTCCGGCAGCATGTTCGATGCAACGGCAGCGAGCCTGGGCCTGACGACACAGGCGGCACATGGTCTGATACAGGCTGACAATGGCCGATCGATTGTAGGCTCGCCGCTCTCGCCGGAGGTGGAAGGTCACGCTGTGCCGTATCCGCAGATCTCGGTGTCGTCGCTGCCGGAGTCTGGTGTGACACTGGCGCAGACAGAGGGTGGATTCTGGCGCGGACTCAGTGGCGACAGACGTAGCGTGTTCGAAGGTCCCGCACCGCTGTCGGAAAAGATCGGTGCAGGCGTGCGCGCGGTGGGTGAGTTCATCGTTGATCCTCTTATTGAGGTGGGAAACCAGTATCGCGATGTCGCCGCTGCGGCGACGGGTGCAGCTGGCGGCTGGCACAGTGCCTTTGCGCAGCAGGTCTCTGCCGGAAGTTATGGCGGAGCGGCGCTGACGGAGTTCGGTGCGGTTGCTGGAGCGATGCCGCTGGCCGGGGCGACGCTGAAGGGCGTTGCATCGGTTGCTCCAGCACTTGCCGACACGGCTTATTTTGCGGTTGAAAGCTATGCGGCCAAGACCGGCCTGGTCTCCTATATCGTCGAGAATGGCCCCATTGGCACGTCTAGCAACATCTGGCGTACCGGAGACTCGCTGGCGGAAGGCCTGACTCAGAGCCAAGCGAAGAATCTGGATCGATATCTGGATAAGTTGCCGGCCAATGCCCAAGACTTCCGTGTCGGAAATCTGCCCAACGGAGGAGTGGTATTCCAGGCAAATTCACCAGCAGCCAACATTCAAGGCTCTTTCGTTGCGTACGAAAAGCAGGTCGATGCGTTTGGCAATACAGTTCTCTATACGAAGACCACGTATGCACCGGATGGCCGCATTGTCCACGTGGCACCGAAATACCCTGTCGGCCCAAAACTCTTTCCGGGGCAATGATATGAATATGAACCACATGAAGGTGTTGAACAGCGTAGTTGAATTCTCGCGACCAATTGAAGTGCTGGAATCCGAGGTTGCAAAGCTACCGTGGGACTCGGAGAGCGCTCTTGTCGAACTCTCATCTCTTCGTCTTGCATCGGCTCTCGATCGCTTTTTAACGGGGCAGTTAACGTTCGATGCTTTATCGCGTTGGGCTGAGCTTATTGAGGTCAGGGAGGATATAGATTTGCCGAGGGATGCGACTCGTGAGGCTGTGAAGCTTGCGATATCTAGACTTGCGAACGCAAGCTTGGAGACAGAGTCACCTGCGCAATTCGTGAAGGAGATCCGCAAAACTCTCACAGAAACTGAAGGTAGATGAGTGCGGCTTTGGAGTTGGAAACCTCGTTATAGACAGGGTGCAGGCGGTCTCGGTCGGGAAAGGTGCGACGGAAAACGGTGGTGGCAGCGGCAGTCTTGGGCGCAATGTTGGGGCGATCACGATGGATGCCATCGCATCGACGATTGGCAATACGGTCGTCGATCAGGTGCAGGCGGGGTCTGTCGGGAAAACGGACTACACGAAGCAGGCGATAGAGGCGCTGAATGGCGAGATCCTGCCGGGTGGTCTTGGTGGAGTGGGCAGTGGGTTCGTCGCACCGCAGACGTCATACAGCAGTAACGCTGCGCTGTTCGGTGTGTATGGCGGACTCGTCGATAACACCCCTGCGTCCTACAGCGGTGCCGCAACTTTGTTGGGCCCGTCGTCTGGACTGGGTGCCTCGCAAATCGATCAACGGCCCGGCGGCTTGGCCGACCGGAGCGGCAGTTCCGAGAACTTACTGTATGTGTGGGATCGGGCTAAACAGTACGGCGCCGACGGCTGGAATCCGACCAAGCAGTTCGCGCACGACATGGTGGGGGCGACCAGCATGGACGCCGCACGGGCGAACTGGGATGCGGGGAATTACGGCACGGCTGTAACGAAGTGTGCCCAGTCGTTTCTGGAAGCGGGCATGACTGCTTTTACCTTAGCGGCTGCGCCGATCAAGACAGGAATCACGGCGCTCGTCAATGGCGGGCGTGCAGCACTCGCGAGCGAAATGCTCGGCGGCGGAGCGCCGATCTTCAGCTCGGGTGGCTTGCTGGGTTCGCGCATGTGGGCCTCGTCAGTGGGCACCGGAGAGATTAGCGCGGGGATTACTGCGGGCTCTAAGTATTACCAGAAAGGAGCGATCAATCCGGTTGATGTGGGCGTGAGCTTTGGGGTCGGTGCGATAGGTACGCGTTACAACCTAGCCGTAGCCGGCAATATGGTTCTGAATGCGGCAGGTGGAGTTGCCGATACGGCGATCAACAACGTTGTGTATGGGAAAAGTGACAGCTTGGTCAACGCTGGATTTACAAGTGCGGCTCTATCTGGCTTGGGCTATGGCCTCGGGAAGTCCGTCGGGTCATGGTTCGATGCAACACTCAAACCAACTCTCGGCAACTCAAGGAATTGGGCCTCGACGGATGTTTGGTCCGGTGGCGGATGGAATCTGTTTAGCCTCAATACAGGTGGCGTGATTGCCGGGACGATTGGAGGAGGGGTGGGCCAGAGTGCAGTTGGTCCACTTGTTCCACCATTTCCCTACGGGAGCGGCCAAAAATGATCAGGTGGTTGATTGCGTTTTTGGGTGCGTGGGGTATTTGCCTAGCAGGAATGTACGTCATTTGGGTGGTCGCTTTGTGCCTGAACTGTCTATTTGCACCAGGATGCTTTAGTCACCTGACGGTCCACGATGTGCTCTCCGCAGTTAATTTTAGAGGCGTGTTTGCAAGGGGTACGCTACTGGCAATTGCATTCACGGGCATTGCGTGGTTTAGGAGGCGTGCATAGCGAAACAACCCCTGGCCTATGTTAGGCCGGGACTCAGTCTCCAGATTCATGTTCCACAAACCTGAAAAGGAAAACAAGAAATGCAGTTGAAGAAATTGATCCCGCTTGGCGTTGTGCTGCTGGTGATGGCGGGCTGTGCATCGGTGCCGATGGGCGATCCGCAGAAGGATGCGGCGCTGAAGACCTTCAGTGCGCCGCAGGAGAAGGCGGCGATCTATGTGTATCGCAACGAAAGCATGGGTGGGGGCGTCAAGATGCCGGTGACCCTGGATGGTCAGATTCTGGGCGACACGGCCGCCAGGACCTACCTGTACACGGAAGTCGAGCCGGGACCGCATGAGCTGGTGTCGAAGGCTGAGAACGATTCAAAGCTGGATGTCGACGCGGTTGCCGGCAAGGTCTATTACGTCTGGCAGGAGGTCAAGATGGGCGTCCTGTATGCGCGCAGCAAGCTGCAACTGGTTGACGACAAGACTGGTCAGGACGGTGTGAAAGAGTCTAAATTGGCGGTTCTGCCGCCGGCGCAAAGTGCGAAAGCGGAGTGACGATTAGCCGCTAGCCGTTACCACCGATTGCCGCCACCGACGCCCGCTTGGTGCGGGCGTTATCGCATTGAGGCGAGCAGCTGTGGCGGGGCGCGAATTGCGCAGATTGCGCGATTGATGACCGTAAGCACCCGATCAGTACCGTAGCGGATTTAGTTGACGGCGGAAGCGTCGACTGCTAGCGAGTCGGGTTGACGCGAGCAGACGCTGGCAGCAGAGGTGCGACGTTCCATTGCAGCAATTCGTCGTTACGGTTGGCAGGATGATCGGCAATGCGCTCGATGACGTAGTGCAGGTAGGCTTCGGGATCGATGCTGTTCATACGTGCTGAACCGATCAGGCTATACATCGCCGCCGCACGTTCGCCGCCCGAGTCGGCACCGGCGAACAGATAATTCCGCCTTCCGATCGGTGCGCGATGGGGACACGCTGCAGTCGATCGCGTCGTCGCTGTGGGGGGATGCGACGCTGTGGTACATCCTGGCGGACGCGAACGGGCTGAAGGGCGATGACGTGCTGAAGGCCGGGCAGATGCTGACGGTGCCCAACCAGGTCACGAACGTGCACAACACGGCGACGACGTTCAAGCCGTATGACCCGGGCAAGGCGATCGGCAATACGCAGCCGACGCTGCCCGATCCTCCACCGCCGCCGGGGAAGGATGGGGGATGTGGTGGGGTGGCCCAGATTTTCGCGGTAGTCATCGCGGTCGCGGTATCGGTCGTGTCGATGGGTACGGGCAGCATTGTTGGCGCAATGCTGATTGGCGCCGCGGGAGCGGCCGCGACGCAGGGCGTCATGATCGCCGCAGGCGAGCAGCATGGATTTGACTGGAAGGGGATGGCAATTGGAGCTGTGTCAGCTGGTATCGGGGCGGCGGCGGCCCCTGCCACCAGCTTCTGGACCGCGGCTGCTCAGGGGGCGGTGCGTTCAGCCGCGACTCAGGGTATGGCGCTCGCTGTTGGTGCTCAGCGCGGGTTTGACTGGAAGGGCATGGCAGCGTCCGCTGTGGCATCTGGGGTCGGCTTCCAGGCGGCACGGACGATTAATGTCGGCGGCAGCAACGTGGGCTTTAACATGGGCTCGGATCCAGGCAGGTTTGTAACGGGCATGGGTGCGGGGATAGCTGCAGGGGCTGCTAGTACAATCGTGCGCGGTGGGAGCCTTGGGCGCAATGTTGGGGCGATCACGATGGATGCCATCGCCAGCACCATTGGCAATCTGGTGGTCGACAACGTCGCGGGTCAGGCAACAAATACGGGCACACTGTATGGCGTGGGTGGAGACATCAACGGTATGGTGCAGGGTGCGTATACGGTTGACGCAGGCAAGCAGTTTGCGTGGCTGGCCAATGGGCAGTTGAACTCCGGCAGCATGTTCGATGCAACGGCAGCGAGCCTGGGCCTGACGACACAGGCGGCACATGGTCTGATACAGGCTGACAATGGCCGATCGATTGTAGGCTCGCCGTTCTCGCCGGAGGTGGAAGGTCACGCTGTGCCGTATCCGCAGATCTCGGTGTCGTCGCTGCCGGAGTCTGGTGTGACACTGGCGCAGACAGAGGGTGGATTCTGGCGAGGACTCAGCGGTGACAGGCGTGGTGTGTTCGAAAGTGCTGCGCCGTTGTCGGAAAAGATCGGTGCTGGCGTACGCGCGGTGGGCGAATTTGTTGCCGATCCTTTTATTGAGGTAGGAAGCCAGTATCGCGATCTTTACGCGGCGGCAAACGGTGCGACGGGTGGCTGGTCAAGCGGGTTTGCGCAGCAGGTGTCGGTGGGGAGTTATGGTGCGGCGGCGCTGACGGAGTTCAGTGCGGTTGCGGGCACGGTGCCGCTGGCTTGGGGCTACGCTGAAGGGCGTTGCATCGGTTGCTCCGGCGTTTGCTGACGCGGCCTATGGCATGTCAGAGCGCTATCTCGTGCCAGTTAGCGGCCGGATGTACGCCGTACCGCCGGGTGAGGCAAAACTCACGGCAAGCAGCGAACTTGCTTTCAAAGATTTCAATCAGGCGCAAAATGCGGCAATTGAATGGCTGGACGCTCGTGGATTCAAAGCTGAACAACCGACCCTAGCAAAGTTTGGCGACAACGCGGGTACGCCAATTGGGATGAAAACAGCTGACGGCCGTGTCGGATTCCGGGTGGAATACGATGCACGAAGTGGCGCTCATATCAACGTTTTCGCTGGCAAAGAGAAGGGGCCGCACTTTACCTTCGAGGGTAACCAGTCAGTGGTCGATCAAATCGTAAGGCAATTTTGGAAATGAAGATGACAAGTACGAATTTCTACGAAGTCGAGCTTCGCAGGGCCTTGAGAGCAAACTTCGAATCAGGAGAAGTAAGGGTTGTCGGCGATTCCGCAGTTGTTTTTGAGAAGTTGGCGAACGCATACCCTGCGAGTGGCTCGAAAATTGATTGGAGTCAAATTCCTGGTTCGATCGAATGCTTTGAAGAAGAGGATGATCTCCAAGCCGTGAAGTTCATTGAATTCTTCGATGAGATTGTTGGCAAATTTGTTTTGACCGGTGAGGTAATTTACATCGGTGACAGTGCAACGGACTTTGCGCTCGGGAGCACCATTGAATCGATGAGAGGAATTCTCCCCGAATTGCTCGTTATTCCACAGCACCACTACTTTACAAACTCCATGTGTTCGTGGTGTATGTGCCTGACAATGGAAGGTGACATGGGCTTTGGCTTCGGGGCGATGAAACAAACTACATAACTTCGGGCGCAATGTTGGCGCGATCTCGATGGATGCGGTGGCGGCCACCATTGGCAATCTCGTCGTCGACCAGGTGCAGGCCGGCTCCGTTGGGAAAACCGATACGACCGCGCAGCGTGTGCAGGAAGCGATCGGCGGCATGAATGCGCAGGTGCTGCCGGGCGGGCTTGGTGGCGTCGGCAGCGGGTTTGTAGCTCCGGAGGCGTCATACAGCAGTAGCACTGCACTGTTCGGTGTGTATGGCGGGTTCGTTGACAGCAGCCAGACGCCGTACGCCGGTGCTGCAGCGCTCTTCGGCCCGTCTTCTGGGATGGCAACCTCACAAATCGATCCGCGTCCTGCAGTGCTGGCCGATAACAGCGGCGGCTCCGATAATCTTCTCTACGCGTGGGATCGTGCGAAACAGTACGGGGCTGATGGCTGGAATGCGACCAAGCTGTTCGCGCACGACAGCCGCTAGCCGTTACACCGATTGCCGCCATCGACGCCCGCCTGGTGCGGGCGTTATCGCATTGAGGCGAGCGGCTGTGGCGGGGCGCGAATTGCGCAGATTGCGCGATTGATGACCGGAGCCCGTGGACGTTAGAAAAGCCGAAGTGCGACACGCTGGCGCAGGTTCTCATCCTGATGCATATCGCGAATTCCGACGATCGCGCGTTGCAGCCACTCGGTGACAAGTGCCTGACGGATGTCGCACGTCCGGCGCTGCATCGTTCGCGTGATTTGTTCATTTCCGTGATCGGCGGGCGCGTTGCTGACCAGCGGCATCTGGGCGGATCGGACGTTGTCGTCTGGCACAAGAATTCCCCTGAAAGTAGAACACAGCATTACGCACGTACCAAAACGCGTGCAAAACCGCCGCTAACCGACGCCAGCATTGGATTTGCGGCGGTACAGAAAAGAGTGCAACGGGTTGCGCCGAAAATATCGAATCGCATGGAACCCGGGATGAGGCAAGGGTTTGCGGGTGGTGCGATTTGCACCACCAGTGTCCGGAGCGTGGCCACGCGGCGGACTCGCCGAGGTCTGGCACAGCGACGTCAGCAACCCAGGTCCAGTTGCTCGAATTCCGTTTGCGTCCAGGGTGTCGATTCGGTGACCAAGGCATCCGCTCAAAGGCGGAGAGTAAACGGCAAACGCCGACAGTTTACAAGCGCGGCGCTATGTCATTGAAAGTAAACGGCCTTTCTCGCCGCCGCGGACCGGCGGCGACGTTGTGTATAACGACATGGGTAGAAAGACGTCTGAATGCCGACGTGAAGGTTCCGTTGTTTCAGTTCGAATACGATGCCCTTATGAGTATCGTATATAACTGTGGTTCAGGAGACGGCGCCAGCGAAATTATTAGAAAAGTTAATTCTGGCCATTATGATGATATGCATGATTTTATCCTGACGTATCGGGTGGAAACGAATCGGGGCGTCAAGAATCGCCGGATTGCCAAAGCTCGTTTATTTGTCTCAGGAGTTTACGATGCATCTCATTAGGATCATGATAGTTTTTTTTATCTCGGGGGTGTTATTTTCTAGTCTTGCGGTCGCGAAGTCGAACTCGGATTGCCTGCAGCATTTGGGGGGCGGTTACGGTGACGCCGAGTGCTATTCCGAGTTACAGAAAGACCTGACGGTCCAGAGCAAATTCATCTATAACAAGTTGCGTGCGACCATGCGGAACGGCAACGTCCATGCGAAGTTGCTCGACGAGTACATGGAAACGCAAGATGCATCCGTGAGGTACTGCGAATTACCACTTAATGCCGGGGCAAAGTGGAAAACGGAACACGATGGATCGATGTTTTCAGCTTTGCGAGAGGAGTGCATCTACAATCTTCGCAAAGCGCAAAATCAGTTTTTAAAGGATTTGCTTGATATGGCAAATTGGTAGAGCGTGAAATCGCAGCCCCGCTTCGGCGGGGCCATTTAAAGGCAGATTACGCGGGCAAGCGGCACCACCACGACTCGGCATAGGCGACATCACCGTCGCGTCACGCCCCCTTAACGCCGACCATCAAAGCGACCCCACTAACCACAAGCAGACTCGCAAGCAGATACACGGCGAGATCCATACTCCCCGTCGTCGTGCGAATCTGACCGATCACCCACGGACTGACGATCCCGCTCGTAATCCCAATACTGCTAATAAACGCGATCCCCGACGCAGCCGCTTTCCCGGACAGATAGCTGGTAGGCACCGCCCAAAAGATCGGTAGCGCCGCGAAAATCAACATGGCAGCGAGCGACAAGATAGCCAGCATCGCAGGAAAGCTGCTCAGATGCAGCGTAAGCGCCGCGAGCGCGAGACCCCCGCCCACCGTGCAGAAAGCAAAATGCTTACGCCGTTCCCCAGTTCGATCCGAGCGGCGCGCAATCAGAATCAGACCCACCGCACCGATCGCATTCGGCACCACGGTATAAAGACTCACCGCCACGACATCCTGAACCCCAAAATCGCGGATCATCAACGGCATCCAGAAATTGAGCGTTAGCGACGCACAGGTCAGCGAAAAATAGATGAACGCGAACAGATAGACGTGCGGATTGAGCAACGCGGCGGCGAAGCTGTGACTGTCATGCCGGTGGTCTTTCGACTGGCCTTGGGCGCAAAGCGCGACGAGTCGCTCTTTTTCGTCCTGCGTGAGCCAGCTTGCCTCGTGCGGCTTGTTGACCAGATAGCGCCACGAGAGCAATCCGAGAATCACAGCGGGTGCGCCTTCGATCGCAAACATCCACTGCCATCCGAACAGGTTCAGCACGCCGCTCATGTCGCGCATGATCCAGCCGGAGAAAAGTCCGCCGAGCACGCCCGCGACCGCCACGCCCGCGAAAAACACCGAGATCACGGCGGCGCGCCGGCTGGCGGGAAACCAATACGTCAGATACAGCACGATGCCCGGGAAAAACCCCGCCTCGAAAACGCCCAATATAAAGCGCAGAACGTAAAAGTGCGCGGGCTTCGACACGAACATCATGCACATCGACGCGATGCCCCACAGCAGCATGATCCGCATGAAGGTTTTACGCGCGCCGTATTTGGCCAACAGGATGTTGCTCGGCACCTCGCACAGCACGTAGCCGACGTAGAACACGGCTGCGCCGAGTCCGTACATCGCGTCGCTGAAGCCGAGATCATGCTTCATCTGCAATTGCGCGAAGCCGATGTTGATCCGGTCCAGAAACGACACGACATAGCAAAGAAACAGAAACGGCACGATGCGCCACGCGACCTTCCTGAACATCGAATCGTCGCTCGCGACGGGCGCGGCGTGGCCAATGGCGTTGCCATCGAGGGAATGCTGCATGTCTCGCTCCTGGTGCGGAGCGCGCCTGTGCGAAGACGAGCGCGCCCGAGGCGTCTAGCGCGCCTTCATGGTTTGAACGGAAAAGAGGAAAGACCGGACGGCCTTTCCCGAGTGCGCGGCGCGATCAGTTCTGCAGCGCGTCCCACATTTCCTTGTCGCGCTGCGCGGTCCAGATGCGCGGATGGCTGATGCCGCTTGCTTCGTCGTAGGCTCGCGACACGTCGAACGGCAGGCAATGCTCGTAGATGAAGACGTTGCCGAACTTCGGGTCCATGGACTTGCGCGTGAGCGCCATCGCGCCCTTCAGATCGAGCTTGTCCTTGAATGCGTCACGGCCCGCCTGCAATAGCGTGGTGACGAAGTCTTTCGTGTAGTCGATGCCCTTGTTCACTTCCGCCGGCGACAGTAGCGCGGGGCCGCGACCCGGCACCAGCTTCTCCGCGTTCAGGGCGCGCAGTGCTTCGAGCGTCGTCGGCCATTGTTCGAGTTGCGCGTCGCCGCAGTAGCAGGCCGCGTCGTACTCGACCAGGTCGCCGGAGAACAGCACCTTCTGCGACGGCAGCCAGACGACCGTGTCGCCCTTCGTGTGGCCCGAGCCGAGATGCGCAATGCGCACTTCGAGCTTGCCGAGAAAGAGCGTCATTTCCTTTTCAAACACCAGCGTCGGCCACGTCAGGCCGGGCACCGTTTCGACGCCCGCAAAAAGGCGCGGGAAGCGTTCGATCTCCGATTTCATATCGGCTTCGCCGCGCTCGACGATCATTTCGTAGGTGCCGCGGCTGGCGATCACCTGCTGCGCGCCTTCCTTGAAGTACGCCGACGCGCCCAGCACCCGTACCGCGTGATAGTGCGACAGCACGACGTATTTGATCGGCTTGTCGGTGACGCTGCGGATCTTCGCGATCAGGTCTTGCGCCATGGCCGGCGTGGCGGTGGTGTCGACGATCAGCACGCCGTCGTCGCCGATGATCACGCCGGAGTTGGGGTCGCCCTCGGCCGTATACGCATACGCGTTTTCCGACAATTGGGTCCACGTGATCTTCTTTTCTTCCAGATCGGCCTGCGATGCGAAAGCCTTCGCCATGTCTGTCTCCGTCTCACGATTCGTTGGGGGATGACTAATAGTCGTCGTCATGTTGTGATTTGTCAATGACAAAATACCTTGTCATTAACTAAGCTAGGGTAAACTCCGTTGGTTGGTCGGCACGGTCCGATCGGATACCATCTAGGCCTTCCACGGGCGACACCGGACGGGCCGAATCTCCTTCGGGTCAAGGGCGGACAACACGATGGCTGATACGACAAGCGAAAAGAAACAGCGGGGGATTCAGAGCGTCGAGGTCGGCGGACGTCTGCTGCAGGCGCTGGCGCGACAGCGCGAACCGCTCGGGCTGACCGAACTGGCCGGCGAGGCGCAACTGTCATCGGCGCAGGCGCATACCTATCTCGTGAGCCTGACGCGCCTCGGCCTCGTCAAGCGCGATGCCCTGACCGGCAACTACGAGCCGGGGCCGCTGTCGTTGCGGCTTGGCCTCATGCATATCGAACAGCAGCCGGTCTATCGCATCGCGGCTACCCACGCGGCTTCGCTCGCGGAGCGGATCGGTCTTAGCGTGGCGATCTGCGTGGCGGGCGTGCAGGGCCCGACCATCGTCCGATACGAGCGCAGCGGTGCGCCGCTGCATGTCAATCTGCACATCGGCACGGTGATGTCGCTCGAAGCGACATCGACGGGCCGCGTATTCTGCGCGTTCTGCGCGCCCGAGCAGGTCGCGCAAATGGCGCGAAGCCAGGCGCATTCGGCGGACCCGACGCCGGCGCGCGGCCGCGCCGCCAAAGGGCCGACTAGCAAGGAGTGGCGCAAACGTTTCGATGAGATCCGCGCGCGCGGCATCGAGCGAGGAATCGATGCGCCGAGTCCGGGCATCAGCAGTCTGAGCGTGCCGGTGTTCGATGGCGATCAACGGATGCAACTCGCGTTGACGGCGATCGGCTCGTCGGGCTCGATCGAAGTCGCGTGGGACGGTGTGGTCGCGCGTCAGTTGCTCGAAACTTCCCGACGTATCACCGAAGCGCTGGTCACACCCAGCTGAGAATCATGCAGATCGAAACCCCGGACGCGTCCGACGCGAACACGCCCCAACTCAACGACACGAAAGCTCAGCGCGGAATCAGCGCGCTCGACAACACAGGCGAGCTCCTGCTGGCACTCGTTGCCGCCGGCCGTCCGCTGTCGCTGCGCGATCTGGCCGCGGCCGCCGATATGCCCGCCGCCAAGGCGTTTCCGCATCTGGTGAGTCTGCTCAAGGTCGGCTTGCTGAGCCGCGACGACGCCGGTCTTTTCAGTGCGGGACCGCTCGGCATGGAACTCGGCCTGATCGCGTTGCAGCGCATGTCGCCGATTCGCGATGCCGAACCGGAGGTCGTCACGCTTGCGGCGGAGTCCGGCATGAGCGTCGCGGTGGCGATTCTTGGACCTTTGGGTCCCACGGTAATCCGTTTCGAAGAATCGGCGAGACCACAACACGTGAGCCTGCGCGTGGGCACCGTGATGTCGCTCGTCAACACGGCGATAGGGCGCGTGTTCGCCGCGCATCTTGCGGACGACGTATTGGTCGGGCTGTTGTCGCAGGAATCGATCAGACTCGCGGGCGCGCCGGTTGCGGAAGTGCTCGTGGCGCCGAAAAAGGGCCCGCCGTCGTTGGCTCCGGCCTATCTGGCACGTCGCGCGAAGGTTGTGAGCGACGGCATCGATGACGCACTCGATGCGCCGGTGCCGGGCATCGGCGCGTTGGCCGCGCCCGTGTTCGATCATACGGGCAGCGTCAGTCTGGTGGTCGCGGTGATCGGTCCGTCGGGCGGCTTTGATTTCAGCACGCACGGCACGACCGCACAGAGGCTGCTCGCCACGACACGACGGCTGTCGTGGCGGTTCGGCTGGATCGGGCGCTGAGCCTCGGTCGTCAATCCGCGCGCGCCAGCGCCAGCGCTTCGAGCAGCACGTCGGCATCGCCGATGTGGTTCGCGAGCAGCAGCACGAGCTTTGCGTTCATGAAATGGCTTTGCTCGTCGGTCAGTCCATTGTGCGCGTCGATGAGCTTTTCATAGAACGCATCCGGATCGGCCATATTCGTTTCGATGTTCAGCTTGGTCATGATGGTTATCCGTTGCAGGTTGCGCGATCCACGGCCTTGGCGACCGAGGCGGTGTCGAGGGCGCGCCAGCGCGCGCAGACATGCTGGTCCGGACGCAGCAGATAAAAGGTACCGGGCCGCGCATCGAAGCGATGCGTGACGATGCCTTCGACGTCCTCGATCACCGTGACGTGAGGCATCTCCGGCAGCGCGGTCACGGCCGCGCCACGCGGCACGACGATCAACGAGTGAACCGGCACCGCGAGGCATGCGAGCGCGCGAAGCCGTTCGGCGCATCTCGTCAGGTCGTCTCCCTGGCCGCAGAATTGCACACCCGTGAAGCCGCCATGTCCGGTCTGATTCAGGAACCAGGCGTCTTCGCCAGCGAGCTTGACCGGCGCGTCGGTGCTGGCCGCGCCGGGCACCATCGCACCGGTGAACGCGTCGGCGTCGGGCGTGTTCAGGGGCGAGTCGCGCAGAACCGCCGGCACCGACAGACGGCCGCTGTTGACGATGCGCCGCGCGAACGGACACTCTTTCGCGAGCTTGAGCGTGGCATCGCGGAACATCCGCGAAACCGCGCTTTTCGGCGTGATGAAGTCGGTGGCGCGCGATGAGTTCAGGATGTTTTCGTCCGCCGCATACTCGCGCTCGGATGCATAGGTATCGAGCAGCGCCGGCGGCGCGTCGCCGTTGACGACGAGCCGCAGCTTCCAGGCGAGATTGTCGGCATCCTGCACGCCGCTATTCGCGCCGCGCGCGCCGAACGGCGACACGCCATGCGCCGAATCGCCCGCGAACAGCACGCGGCCATGCCGGAAACTGTCCATCCGCAAACACGAAAACGTGTAGACGCTGACCCATTCGAGCTCGAACCCGGCATCGTCGCCGAGCAGCGCTTTCACGCGCGGAATCACTTTTTCGGGCTGTTTTTCGGCGACCGGATCGGCGTCCCAGCCGAGCTGGAAATCGATGCGCCAGACGTTGTCGGGCTGCCTGTGCAGCAGTACGGATTGATTGCGATGGAAGGGCGGATCGAACCAGAACCAGCGTTCGGTCGGAAACGGCGCCTTCATTTTCACATCCGCGATCAGGAAGCGGTCCTTGAAGGTGCGACCATGACTGTCGAGACCGAGCGCCTTGCGCACCGCGCTGCGCGCGCCGTCGGCGGCGACCACGTATTGCGCGCGCATCGGATAAATGCCGTCGGGCGTTTCGACCCGCAACTCGACATGGTCGTCTTGCTGGGTCACACCGATCACATTGCTTTTCCAGCGCATCTGCAGATTCGCGGTTCGCTTCGCCTCGTCTACCAGATAGCCTTCGACGTAGTACTGCTGCAGATTGATGAATGCTGGGCGCGCGTGGCCTGTCTCGGGCAGCAGGTTGAACGTATAGATCAGTTCATCCTGCAGGAACACCTTGCCGACGTTCCAGCTCACGCCTTTGTCGACCATCTGCTTGCCGCAGCCGAGCCGATCGAAAATTTCCAGCGTCCGCTTCGCAAAACAGATTGCGCGCGAACCGCTCGACAGCGTGTCGTCATTGTCGAGCAGTACGGTGCGAACGCCCTGCTGGGCCAGATCGATGGCCGCTGACAACCCGACCGGGCCAGCGCCGATCACCACGACCGGATAGGTGAGCGGTGCACCGGCATCGTGGTCGGCGGCTCGCTCGTAGTCGAACCGCATCGTTTGGTAGTCGATCTGCATGGCGTCTCCGGGTTCTGCGGGGTATCTTTGATTAATCTATAGCAAGTAGTATTGCTCCTTGCTAATATCGGCCATTCTATAAAGCTTTTTGAGCAATCGAATCTGTATTTACCCTGGTGCGGTTCCATTGCACGCAAACCCGGCAACGAATATCCCGGCGAATCGCACTTTCGACAACGTCGAGGAAGCGCATGCCGCCAAGCATTGAAACGTCGGGTTGACCTTGGCAAGTGGCATTCGTGATACGTTAGCTGGCACAAGCAGCGATGGAGACCACCCATGCTGATTCCTCTGCTGTTACTTGTGGGGCTTCTTTGGTGGATGTTCGCGATCCATCCGGGGCATGCGGCGCTCGAGCGACTTCGTGCGATGATGGATTTTGCCCGCTTGGACTTCAAACATTTTCCGAAGCTTGCCCCGCAATCCACTGCCCGGTCTGCGATTGCCCTGGCTCTTTACGCCATCGCTTGCGCGATCAGCACAGACAACCTTGGCCTCGCGCAGGCTCAAGCACAGCCGCCGTCGTTCGAGAGCTTCGCCGTCCCGGCCGGCAGCGCACCGCATGACGTCGCACCGGCGCATGACGGCACCGTGTGGTACACCGCGCAGGCGCGGGGAGCGGTCGGGCGGCTGGACCCGCGCAGCGGCAAAACCGACATGATCGCGCTCGGCGCCGGATCGGCGCCACATGGCGTGATCGTCGGCCCCGATCGTGCGGCGTGGGTCACTGACGGCGGCCAGAACGCAATCGTGCGTATCGATCCGAAGACGCTCGCCGTCACGCGTTTTCCGCTACCCAAGGACCGGCCAGATGCCAATCTGAATACCGCCGTGTTCGACAAACAGGGGCATCTGTGGTTTACGGGGCAAAGTGGTATCTACGGCGAACTCGATCCGCAGCGATCGCGCATGCGCGTCTTTGATGCCCCACGCGGCGCCGGGCCCTACGGTATCTGCGTGACCCGCTCCGGGGATCTGTATTTCGCTTCGCTGGCGGGAAATTACGTAGGTCGCATCGACCCGACGACGGGCGCGGCACAGGTCATCGAGCCACCAACGTCGAATCAGGGCGCGCGCCGCGTCTGGGCCGATTCCAGGGGGCGCATCTGGGTCAGCGAGTGGAACGCCGGAAAAGTCGGCGTGTACGATCCTGGCACGCATCATTGGCGCGAATGGGGACTGCCCGGCACCGATCCGCACGCGTATGCAATATTCGTCGACGACCAGGACATCGTCTGGCTCAGCGAATGGAGTGCTAATGCGCTAGTGCGCTTCGATCCGCGTGCCGAGCGGTTCGACGTGTTGCGGCTGCCGCGTGACCACGCGAACGTGCGTCAGATGATGGGTCGTCCGGGCGAGGTCTGGCTGTCCGAATCCGGCACGGATCACCTGCTGCTCTTTCGATCCCGTGCAGCCGATGTGAGCGGGCAGTGACCACGCACTGCACTGGGAGCGGAATTGCGCGGTCCGCTACCAAAATGGTCTAGAGCAGCTTGAGGGTCCGCGGATCGGCTTCTCCGCCGAAATACTTGCGCAAAGCTTCGATGAATACGTCGTTGTCGTTCGTGGCGCGCGCGAACAAGGTGACCGACGAGCGAAACTTCAGGTCATCCGGATACCCGAATATTTCCTCGACGGAGCGGTCGCTGACGAGGTTGACCAGGTGCGTCGTTTCGCGCAGCCGTGGGCCGAGTATCGGGTGGCGCAGATAGGCTTGCGCTTCGTCCAGCGACGAAAGCGCGAATCGCTGAGCCATTGCGCTGGTTCCGAGCCCCTCGATTTGAGGAAACACGAACCACATCCAGTGGCTTCGCTTGCGCCCGTGCCTCAGTTCATCGCATACCTGGTCGTAGACCGGCTCTTGCGCATCGAGGAAGCGCTGAAGATCATAGGGATCGTCCATTTCGTACTCCGCTGCAGGCGTGGAAACCATCGTTAAACCACGATTCTCGCGCGCATGCAGGCACGGGTCTACGATGGATCGTTGATTCGCTCCGTCATTAGCGATACCTTTACGTCTATCCAGGTCGTCGGGTGCTGGTCAACGAAGGGAGAACCGTTTCGTGAAGAGAGCGTGGGCTGTCTCCTGCATCGTCGCGTTGAGCGCGATCTTCGGCGGATGCGGCAAGCAGGGACCGCAAAGCGCCACTGAGGCATCGGGCGCATCCGCGAGCTCGGCGCCGGTTCAGCCAGCACAGGGTGCGAGCGCTGCAACCGCTGCATCAGGCGCCCAAGGAACGGGCGCGCTGGTCACCGTCACCAAGGCGCAGTTGCCGGCGGAAGCGGCCGAAACACTGCGACTGATCAAAGCGGGCGGCCCCTTCCCGTTTAGCGATGACGGCGTCTTGTTTCGTAACAGTGCGGCTTTGCTGCCGAAGCATCCGCGCGGTTACTACCACACCTATACGGTTCGCACACCAGGCGCGACGGATCGGGGGCAGCGTCGGATCGTATGTGGTGGGCCGCGCAGGCAAACCCGCGAGTGCTATTACACCGACGATTACTACGCCAGCTTCAAGCGCATTGGAGAATAAAGACGGAATGAACTGCATCAGCGACGCTATCTGCGAACTGGCGGCGGCGTTGCAAGGCATCTTTTCGCTAGCTGCGATGGCGCCTGTTTCAGCGAGTTCGGCGACGCAGTCATCGTGCCATTGCGGCCCACAACGATGAGATACCTGCCGACAGCATCAATCCATCGACCAAAAGTCTGAACGTTGATGGCTTCATCCTGATCACCACAGATCTGGCGAAGAACGACCCCCAGCCATCAGCGCGGCACCTACACCTACGATCACCCCTTTGACGACCACGCCGAGTGGAAGGGCGCCGAACTGCGTTTAGCAGTACGTTCGAGCGCCTGGCCATCGCGGCGAGCCGACTGCGCCTAAGTGAAGTCGCGCGCCGGGTCTCGGGCATCGTGCGTGTGAACCTGGAGGGGATTCCAGACAGTGCGAGTACGCCGTTGAGGGCGAGGTCAGTAGGAGATCTCTCAATCAGAAAACCTGAAGGCAGCCATCAGAACTATGAGATTTTCCTGCTGTCGGGCTTCTGCGATAGTTGTTCTCAACCGTTGTGTTGGATTTCCGTACCGCGCGTCGTCGTCCAGGGAGAATCTGCATGCATCGTTTTGTGATCGTGGGAGGAGGGGCGGGTGGCATCGAACTCGCAACGAGGCTAGGCGATCGTTATGGTGGTCGGCGAAGAAGCGGGGCGCAACGTGCCTCCGTTACGTTGATCGACCGCAACCGGACGCATATCTGGAAGCCCCTGTTGCACGAGGTCGCAGCAGGAAGTCTGGACCCATTCGCACAGGAACTGGCGTACGCCGCGCAAGCCCAGTGGCACGGCTTCCAGTTCATCCAGGGCGAACTTGTCGGACTGGATCGTGGCTCGAGGCAGGTCCTGCTTGCGCCACTGCTCGATGACGACGGAACCGAACTGGTACCGCCGCGCCGAATCGGGTACGACTCGTTGATTCTTGCCATCGGTAGTACAACGCACTACTTCGGCGTGGCGGGCGCGGCGGAAAATTCGCTCGCGCTTGACAACGTCGCTCAAGCGGAACGCTTCAGAAAGCGCCTGATTTCAGCTTGCATTCGCGCCGAACAACAACGAGACGCCGGTGAGCGGAGTGCATGTGGCGTGCCCGTCGATCACGCGCCTCGTGTTCAGGTCGCGATAGTTGGTGGGGGCGCTACGGGCGTGGAATTGTCCGCCGAATTGCGCAATACGGCGAAGGTACTTTCATCATACGGCTTGCATCGGCTCGACCCCACACACGACGTCGGGATCGTGCTCATTGAAGCTGGGCCGCGGATTCTGCCAGCGTTGAAAGAACGCGTGTCCATCGCAGCTGCCGGACTGCTGGACAAACTCAATGTCAAGTTGATGGTCGACGAGCGGGTCGCGGAGGTCGCGCCCGGACTCATCCGCACGAAAAACGGCAAGACGATACGTGCGGATCTCACGGTGTGGGCCGCGGGCATCAAGGCACCCGCGGTGCTTTCAACGCTCGATGGGCTGACCGTCAATCATCTGGGGCAACTCAGTGTGCGTCGCACGCTTCAAACGGATCTCGACGACCATATATTCGCATTCGGCGATTGCGCGGCCTGTCCATGGTTGGGTTTCGAGCGCAATGTTCCACCGCGCGCCCAGGCGGCTCATCAGCAGGCATCGTTTTTAGTCAAGGCACTTGCGCGACGCATCGAGGGGCAAAAGCTTCCTGAGTTTGCCTATCGCGATCTCGGCTCGCTAGTGTCGCTCGGGCACGCGAATGCGGTAGGGAGTCTGATGGGAGGTCTTATCGGCGGCAGCATGCTCGTGGACGGACTGCTTGCTCGCTTCATGTATTTGTCGCTGTATCGGATGCACGTTGCAGCGCTGCATGGCTATGCACGCATGATCGTCAATACCCTCGCGCATCGGCTCCGTCGAAGCACTGCGCCGCACGTCAAACTGCACTGAGCACGCCTTTCAGCGTCGACTCGAGCGGAGGCGCCATGCACGCTCGAAACGGAACCTCGGCCAGACGATGCCGACGTCTCCGGCGTCTCGAATGGATTCATCCAGCAAGGTCTCGATATCGGGGTGCTCGTGTTCTTCGGCAAGCTCCTCGTGCTCGTGGTCGTGCCAGACGAGCTGCCCGCGCACTTTCGCGACCTTCACGTACCGATCGTTGACCCGTGCGACAACTTTCGGCGGCCAATGATCCGACACATCGGCGAACGCGGCTTCAAGGTCGAACGATTCGGCGAACGGATGGGAAGACATGCTTATCTCCAGGTCGGAATGAGGGATGCGGCGAGCAGCACACCCATCGCCAGATTGAGAATGCGCCAGTGGCGCGGCGTCCGAAACAGCCGCGCGAATAGCACGCCGAGCGCACACCACAGCGCGAGCGACGCGCACGCAGTCACCCCGAACGCTGCACCGAGCAGCATCGCGAGGCGGTTCGGATTGTTTGCGAGCAGCGCGAAAGACGCCGCCGCGCCAACCGTCATCGCCCAGCCTTTCGGGTTGAGCCAGAGCAGCAGGAAACCGTTGACGAGCGAAACCGGCCGCACGGGGCCATTGCTCGCGTTTGGCGGCCCGCTGCGCGCGATGCGCCACGCGAGCCACAGCAGATACGCGGAGCCGAGCGTCCTCACCGCCGTTTGCAGCGACGGCAGCGTGAGAAGCAGACCGCCAAGCCCGAGTGCGGCGAGCGCAGCGAGCAAGGCGAGGCCCATAGCGATGCCGAGCATCAGCGGTATCGAGCGTACGAAGCCGAAGCGTGCGCCTGAGGCGGCGGCGAGCGTGGTCGCGCCGCCGGGCGTCACGGTCGCGACGGCGACGAAGAGCAGAAGCGGCAGAATCGAGGTCATCGGTGCACATTCGGATCAGTGAATTCGCACTGTACGGATCGTCAAGGCAACGTGAAAGCTAATAATATTGATGCGGTACATTACGCCGCATAATGCATAGATGAGCCGAAACCTCGACCTCGATCTGGTCCGCACCTTCGTTGCCGTCGCCGATAGCGGCAGCATGACGGTCGCCGCGAATCTGCTGCACATGACGCAAGGCGCCGTGAGCCAACAGGTGAAGCGCCTCGAAGATGTGCTGGATTGCCTTCTGTTCGTTCGCAAGACGCGCCGGCTGGAACTATCGCACCAGGGCGAGCAGTTTCTCGTGAAGGCGCGCAAGCTGCTGCGGCTGAACGATGAAATCTGGGCCGACATGACCGGCCAGCCGTTGCGCGGCGCCTTGCGTGTGGGCGTGCCTTACGATCTCGTGACGCGGCTCGCGCCCGCGATGAAGGCATTCGCCGAGGCGCATCCGCACGTCGAAATTACGTTGGTGTGC
This sequence comes from Paraburkholderia sp. MM6662-R1, assembly GCF_050436245.1. Lineage (NCBI taxonomy): Bacteria > Pseudomonadati > Pseudomonadota > Betaproteobacteria > Burkholderiales > Burkholderiaceae > Paraburkholderia > Paraburkholderia sp. MM6662-R1. The sequence continues at coordinate 241,278 of NZ_JBNDLV010000003.1, forward strand.
GCGGCGTCGCCAGAGCTGAGCGAAGCGGTGAATAGCGGTCGCGTTGACGTGTCGTTGATCGAATATGTCGCAAGCGAAGCCGAAGGTGAAGTGGTCTGCATCGAGCCGTTGGTGTGGGTCAAGGGGCGCGGCAGTGATGCATGGCAGAAGCGGCCGTTGCCGCTGTCGATGGTAGACGATCGTTGTGCTTTCCGTCCGGTGGTGCTCGGCGCGCTCGCGGACGAGGGCATTGCGTGGCGCACGGTGTTCGAGAGCAGAAACATCGAGGCGACCGCCGCAACGGTGCGCGCGGGCCTCGCGATCACGGCCTGGCTCGCCTCCACGGTGCCGGCCGATCTGGAGACGCTCACGTTTCGAGTCAGCGGCTTGCCTGCACTGCCTGCGTTCGCGATCTGTCTGCGATTGCCCGCGACGGTTCAGCCAGCGGCACAGGAATTCGCGCGCCATGTGCGGGATTCGATGTCGGGCGACGCAGGCACTCGACGCGCGCCGCTCGCGAACATTGCGTGACGTCCGGCGTTTGAAGTGCGCGCCGGAATCGACTGATTCAGACGCACGCAGTGCCGCCAGCCATCTTTTAGTTCACGGACGTCGCTCCTACAAGCGCTGTGGCAGCGCAGCCGCAAAATAGTCAGTCACCCGGCGCACGCGCGCAGGCACGAAACGACGCCTCGGCCAGATGATGCTGACATCACGGGCGTCGCGAATGAAGTCGTCCAGCACGGTCACAATGTCGGGATGCTTGAGTTCGTCGGCGAGCGAGAGCTTCGCGAAGAGGCCGATTCCCACGCCCGCGAGCACGGCCGATCGTATTGTCTCGACGCTATTCGACGACAGGTTGCCTCGCACCGGTACGCTGAATCGGCCTCGTGGCCCATGAAACGGCCAGTTTGCCGACTCCATCAGACCGCCGTAGAGCAGGCAATTGTGATTGGCGAGTTCGGTAGGATCCTTCGGTACACCGTATTGCTCGAAATAGCGACGCGATCCGACGCAGACCAGCGGGGTGCTCGCAATCCGCTTCACGACCGAATCCGGATCGTTGACGGAGCCCACTCGAATCGCGAGATCGATTCGATCTTCGACCATATCGCGTACGAAATCCGACAACACGAGCTCGACCCGCAGACCAGGATAGCGCGACAGCAGCTCGGGAATGAGCGGAACAACGTGCAGGCGACCGAACGTAGAGGCAGAGGCGAGCCGGACCAGCCCCGAGACATCCAGCGTGCTGCTGGTCAGTTCGCTGTCGGCCACCTCAATCTCGTCCAGCAACGGCTTGGTGCGTTCGTAGTATTTCTGCCCCTGATCCGTCAGGGTCACGCTGCGTGTGCTTCGGTTGAATAGCAGCACGCCCAGGCGCTTTTCCAGCGCGCCGATCGACTTACTGATCGCGGACTGTGACTCGCCGGTTCTGCGCGCCGCGGCGGAAAAGCCACCCGCTTCAACGACGGCGAAGAAGGCGTTCAATTCGTGAAACCGATCCATTGTATTTCTCTCGTGCGATCTATTCTCTCGGTGAATGGATCTTATGATAAATCCGCCGATTATCATTCGCAGGAGCCGCAATTACGATGTCACTTCCATTCACCAACAGGCAGAAGCTTCAATGTCTACTCTCACAGGGAAGATCGCCGTGATTAGCGGCGGAACGACGGGTATCGGCCTGGCGATCGCCAGGCGATTCGTCGCCGAAGGTGCTCACGTCTTTATCTTCGGTCGGCGCCAAGGCCAGCTCGACGAGGCCGTCAAACTGCTCGGACGCAACGTTACCGCGCTTCAGGCCGACGCCGCGAATCTCGATGACCTCGACCGTGTCGCTGCGGCAGTCAGGGACGAAAAAGGTGTCGTCGACATCATCGTGTCGAACGCGGGCTTTACCGAGCAGGCTTCGATCGACACCATCACGCCTGAGCATTTCGACAAGGCATTCAACCTCATGGCGCGCGGCCCGGTATTTCTGGTGCAGAAGCTGCTGCCGATGATGACAGGTGGTGGGTCGATCATCCTGGTTTCGTCGGCCATGCACGTCATGGGCATCCCTGGTCATACCGCCTACGCGGCGACCAAGGCCGCGTTGCGTTCCTATGCCCGCACCTGGGCCGCCGAATTCAAGGATCGCGGCATTCGCGTCAACATGCTTAGCCCCGGTGTCACCGACACCCCGATTCTCGACTCCCAGTCGGCGACACGCGAGGATCTGGTGAGCATGTACAAGAGCATGGTCCCGATCGGTCGACTCGCCCGCGCCGAGGAGATGGCCAGCGCGGCGCTCTTTCTCGCCTCCGAACAGAGTTCCTATATGACGGGCGCGGATTTGATGAATGACGGCGGCATCGGCCAGGTCTGAGGCCCGAGGCTCTCATCTCCGCGATTTTTACTCGTGCTATTTAGCGGCCGCGTTGTACCACTCGACAGCGTCCTCGCCGGCGGGGATGTTGAACGGGCTCGATGAATCGGTCGCTGCGAGCCAAACCGCTTCGGCGACATCCGATGCGTGCGTGACGGCCGTTTCTTTCTGCCAGTTTGCGAAAATCTGCTCCACGAGCGCGCCGTACGGCTCGGCGAATCCGTCTTTCATACGTGCCTGCGCGTTCTCGCCGAAGCGGGTGGAAGGCGCGCGTCCCGGCAGCACGACACGCACGCGCACATTGAACTGCTCCAGTTCGAGCGCGAGCGATTCGCTGAACGCGTTGACCGCGGACTTGCTCGCGGTGTAGACCGACAGCAAATGCAGCGGTCTGCAGGTGACGGTCGACGTCACATTGATGATCACACCTTCGCGGCGCTCGCGGAACTGCGGCAACACGGCCTGCGCCATCGCAATGGTACCGAGCGTGTTGGTCTCGAAGATATCGCGCACGGTGTCCATCGGCGTTCCTTCGAGCGCGTTCAGAAAACCGATACCCGCATTGTTGACGAGCACGTCGATCCGACCGGCGGCATCGACGACGGCGCGAATGCTTTGCGGGTCCTTCACGTCGAGGGCGAGAATCGAAAGACGATCGGAGCGCGGCAAGACGTCTTCGCGTGGCGCGCGCATCGTGGCGATAACGCGCCAGTCGCGATCCAGAAAATAACGCGCGATTTCGAGGCCAAAGCCGGACGAGCAACCGGTAATCAAGACGGTCTTCATGTCGAATCCTGTGGTTGGTGACAGTCCCAACACAATAAGTCCTGACCGCCCGGACTCGCTACAATTGAGCGTCCAGGTTTCATTCGAAATCGTCCGATCATGATCGACCCGCTCGCCGAAATCGTCACATTGCTGAAGCCGACGCCCACGTTCTCGAAAGTGCTGAGCGGCGCCGGGCGCTGGCGCGCGAGCCGCACGGAAGTCGGCCAGCCGTTCTATTGCGTGGTGCTCGAAGGTTCCTTCCGTCTATCCGTCAATGGTTGCGAGCCGCTCATTCTTCAGGCCGATGACTTCGTGCTCGTGCCCGAAGTTTTTAGCTTCACGATGACGAGCATCAATCCGCCCGACGATGACGACGTCTCCGATATCGCGCCCGCGGCACTGCCCGACGGCAGCTTTCGTTTCGGCGATGCATCGGTCGCGCCAGAAGCCCAATGGCTTGCGGGCCTCTGCGCATTCGGTTCGCCGGATGCGGCCTTGCTTGTCTCGCTCTTGCCCAAGCTCGCGCACGTGCGCGGTGAACCCAGGCTGGCGACGCTCGTCAAGCTCGTGAGGGAAGAATCGCGCGCGCAGCGGCCCGCGCGCGAGGTCGTGCTGGCGCGACTGCTCGAGGTGCTCTTCATTGAAGCGTTGCGAGCCACGGGGACGGGGGCATCGCCCGGACTCGTCCGCGGCCTCGCCGACGCCCGTCTCGCGCTCGCCATCCGTCATATGCACGAGAGTCCGCACAAGCCCTGGACGATCGCACAACTCGCAAGAACCGCCGCGCTTTCACGGTCCTCTTTCTTCGATCGATTCAGCCGCGCAGTCGGCGTGGCACCGATGGAGTATCTGTTGTCGTGGCGCATGGCCGTCGCGAGGAGCCTGCTGCGCCGGAACGAAGTCAGCATCGCGGTGATCGCGGAACGTGTCGGTTACGGCTCGGCGAGCGCATTCAGCGTCGCGTTCACGCGTCATGTCGGACTACCGCCCACGCAGTATGCTCGAGACGCAGCGAATGTCGTCGCTCGATAGCGTCATAAAAAGGCTATCGGGCCTGGGGCCGCGAGCTTTCGCCGGATTGCAATCCGTTCGAGGCAGGCCTGGCGTTCGCCTGCAAGCTCGACCGGGACATCGCCTTCCGCGGTCGCGAGGCCCTTCTGCGTCTGCGCGAGGCGCCGCTGCGCCGGCGTCTCGTTACCCTGACGGTCGACGGCGCCGAACATCTGATGCTGTGGGGTGGCGAAGCAATCTTGCGCGACGGCAAGCCGGTAGGGGCGGTAACCTCAGCCGCGTTTGGGCATACATTGCGATGTCCGGTTGCAATGGGCTTCGTGAACCGTGCCGATGGTGCCGCCGATGCCGCGTGGCTCACGCAAGGCCGCTATACGATCGACGTGGCGGGCGAACAGGTGAGGGCAATCGTGCATCTTAGGGCGCCATACGATTCGCGATCGGAACGCGTGAAGGGCTAAATGCAGCGAGCTGAGCCGCGAACGACCCCAAAATCAGGATTTCGCGCAACAGTCGCGCGTTGCGCCTTCGTGGAGCTTCCCGAAGTGATGAGATCAACATCGAGCCTATCCGGCCGATGCCGCGAGACGTTGGTCAATGCTTGCTGCATCGCTCTTTCGCACTGTCAATCTGTTCGTCACCGACTTGACTCCCAGCACTGATCTTGGTGCATTGCCAGCGCGCGAGATCTGCCAGCTTTCCGGCACCGATCCGGTGAGCGTGACGACGCCGTGGCTGGCCCTGATGTGAATCTCTGAATCATCCATATCCGGTACCCGCCTGAGGGCGCGGCGAACGTCACGAACTATCGAAGTATCCGGCCTGGGTCGAGGCGGCGAGCCCGAGGCCGCCACCCTTTGTGCGACCGCGCCGGCCGTCGCGCTCATACCTTGTTGCGCGTTCGCATAGGCCGCGCCACTCGCGATGGCCGCAATTAACATTGCGTCGATTATTCTGCTCGCATTGCTTATGTTCATGCTGGCTCCTTTGGGTTCTGCCCAACCTTGCAAAATCCGCTGTCCGTGTCGAACCATTTCTTTGACCAGCAGATCCAGGTCGCGAGCGTTTCCTCGGAACGCGGCTGAACGCCATGCATAGGGAGCAAACCGGCTGCGTCGTTCTTCTCCATCACGGCACCTGTCGGGTTCAATGTTGAGCAAACAAGAATAGCCCCAGGAGGAGGCAAGATCGGCGCCGTAAGCCGTCACCACTCGGACACGATGCGATACACGCTTGCCCTGCCCTGGAGGCCGCGAAGCGGAGCCTCAAATTCGACGACAGTGCGGCCACCAAGGAGGTCGCGGACCCCAGGCGCACTATAGAGCGCTTCCGAAATGCAAATCTCCCCGGCGTCGGCGAGAGACTGCACGCGCGCGGCGACGTTGACGGCCTGGCCGAAATAATCGAGATTGTCGTTCAGTGTCACCGCAATCGACGGCCCGCAATGTGCCCCGATCTTCAGGATGATCGCCGGTTCTCCACGTTCGCGATTGAAGCGCCCGATTTCCTCCACGATACTCAATGACGCGGAAACCGCGTCCGTCGGTCGACAAAAGACGGCCATCACAGCGTCGCCAATCGTCTTCACGATAGCGCCGGAATACCGTTGTGCGATCATCTCAAGCAAGGCGAAATGCTGTCTGACGAGGCCGTACGCATTCAGATCGCCGATGCGTTCATACATGGCCGTCGAACCCTTGAGATCCGTGAAAACGAACGTCACTTGCCGAATCCCAAGGCCTTCCTTCTCGTCAACGTTCTCCGAGCGGAACAGGCGCCGGAAGGTCTGTCGCGCCACCAGCGCCCCGCCGGAGAGATACGGTTCGAATTCGAGCGGCGGCTTGATGGCCTGAGCGACGACCTCTGGAGGCCAATTGATCAAGAGCAGCGACCCGCGCGTGCTCCCGGTATTCCTTACTTGAATGACGACAGGCCCAGGCGGCACAACGCAGAGCGCCGGGGCAAACCGTTGACCGTCATAACCGACCTGCAACAGTGTCGGCGAGGTAGCGGCCTCACCAGCGATCGGAACAATGAGAGCGGCTTGTGTCTCGACATTCACACCCGTCAAGGCACCGGGGCCAAGAACAGCCTGCAGGGTCGTCGTCGAACCTGGCGGCAGGAACGTGAGGCCGCGCACGAGCCCCCGCAAGAAGTCGAGAAACCGGACTTGCTGGCCGACGAACCGACCGTCACCGTTAAATCGCAGTTTCCAGTGGAAATCTTCCACGGAAAGCGACTCGGGATCGTGGAACGTCAGCCTCCGAAGTTCGGGCGATATTGAAAACGTGACCTGGATGAAATCGTCGAGGTCGGTTTCGCCCGTAACGTCGCATAGCCCACAGACGTAATGGGTCTTGAGAGTGCGCAATGATCCGAAGCTGTGGAGGACCATTCCCGACTGCGGACAAAGAACGTCCCAGTTCATCTCGAACAATCCGTATCGCGCCGCATGAAGAAAGAGGTCAATGCATTCAGCCTCGCTTATGCCGCGATCTCGCGCAAACGCCAGCGGATTGACCCGGTAGACGGACAGCTCGTCGCCGCTCCTGATCAGAGTCTCGAGCTTGGAAATGACACGCGGACTCCATGATCTCGCCTGCTCGATCGCGATCATTTTGCTCTCGAGAAGCCGATCGTCAATGTTCATCGTCGTGGCCAGGTCAACGGAAAACAGTCAGACACAACTGCCGTGTCATGTCGCTTTACCTTGGATTGCAAGATACGGTGATGGTTGGACGGCGTCAACAGGAGTGAGCGCGGCGACCCTATCCTCCTCTATCGGCCTCGCCCGAAAGCGCGGCCTCGATCGCCTGGAGCGCATAAAGGAAACCCAGGCCGCTGCCCTCCTGCCGTAGCCGCTGGAGTTCCTTCAGCGATGCCGGATCGCGATTGCCGGTTCCATACGAGACAAGCGCCCGTGCGCGCGCCACGAAAAATCCGGAAAAGGGCGATGGCTCGCGGCGTGCGTAGTCTTCAAGGGCCGCAGCATGATGCGCGGCCGCATCCCAGCGTTTGCGGTCGATGCATGCATCTATCGCATCACGTCGAAACAGAAAGTGGTTGTGGCTCACCGCTCCGGCCGCGAGCAAAGCTTCGCCCTCCGCGAGCGCCTGTGCGAAGACAACGGGGTCGTCCGTCGTGCGCGCGAGCACGCCGAGATAAGCGGGGCCCAGGTAGTTCATGCCGGTCTCCCGGCTGATCGACAGCGCCGCTTCGATATCGGCGCGCGCTTCGCGCGGACGGCCGGCGACCCGATGCAATTCCGCGCGAAACGCGAGCGCTTCACCTTCGAAGCGCCTTGATTTCAGCTCGCGCGCGCACTGTAGCGCAGAAGCGACGTGCTCCCACGCACGATCCCACTCCGCGCGATCGTGCAGGCAGTGCCAGGCAGCGTGATGGGCGACGGCGAGCGCGCGGGGATGCCCCACCTTCTGCGCCGCGGCGACGCTTGCAAGCGCGGCGTCGAGCGCGCGCGCGGCTTCGCCGGTAAACCACGTCGTGATCGCCCGCATCGGAAGGTTGGCCACCTCGATCCGTCCGAAGCCATGGCATTGGCAGAGTTCGATGCAGCGGCTGAAGGCCGCGTGGGCGCTGATCATCCGGCCGCGCATGTACTCGCCATCGCCAAGGCCGCCGAGTGCGGCCGCCTCCTGTTCGGGATCGCACGCGTCGCGCGCGAGGGCAAGGCTGCGCCCGTGCTCACGCACGCAGCCGTCGATATCGCCGCGTGGAAAACACAGATTGCCGCGCAGGAAGTGAATGCGCGCCTCTTCGCGCAACAGGCCTTGGGAGGCTTCAGCGGCGTAGTCGAGGTCGGCCCATGCACCGTCGAGATCGTCGATGATCCGCTTCACCGTGGCCCGCCCGATCCATGCGCGGCAACGCTCCGCGTCCGTCGTCGCATATTCGAGGGCGATTTCGAATGCATGAAGTGCCGACTTCATGTCGCCGAGGTCATGCAGGACGCTGCCATGTAGACACTCGAGTGCGGCGCGGTCGCTACGTTGATCCGCGAGATCGAGCCCTCGTTCGACAAGCCGGAGCGCGGCTTCATGGCGGTGCCCCGACGCCTGCGAGCGCGCTGCTTCGCAATAGGCGAGCGCTGCCCCGGGTTCTCCCGCGCGATCGAGATGTTCGGCTCGCAGGACGAGGTCGCGCTCGCCGTACCACTGTGCGGCGCGACGATGCAAATCGCGGCGCCGGCTTTTCAGCAGCCCGTCATAAATGGCGTCGCGAATCAGTGCGTGATGGAAGATGAATCCGGTGCCTTGACGTCGTAACAGCAGACCGATCACAAGCGGTTCCAGCGCAACGCCGGCATCAGCATCGGCGCCAGCGCCATCGACGAGAAAATCGACCGACTCCTTCTCGAACAACTGGCCGAGCACCGAGGCAGCCTGCAGCACTGTCTTATCGGCGGGATCAAGCCGATCCAGCCGCGCCTGTACGAGGCTTCGCACCGACCCCGGCACGCCGGTCCCTTCGCCGTCCTGCGCATCGTTCAGCAACTGCTCGAGAAACAGCGGATTGCCCGCCGCCCGTTCGATGCAGCGTCCCGCCAGACCTGCCTGCGCCCCGGGAAACGATCTGGCCATCGCATGCGCGTCGCCGGCGCTCAGCGGACCCAGATCGATCAGCGAATACGGTCCGCCGGTCGACACGCGCCACGGCTCTTCAGTCGAATCGCCGTGCATCCGCACTGTCAGCACGAGTACGGCCGGACATCCCGTCATGGTTTCCGACAGTCCGGCGAGGTCGCGAAGCGTCGATTCGTCCGACCAGTGAATATCCTCGACGACCAGTACCCGAGGTTGCTGGCGGCTCGCGCGTTGGACGAGCCGGGTCAGGGCGTTGCGTCGGCCGCGAACGCGCATTTCATTGTCCATGGCGTCGTAGACTGCACGGTCCTCGAACCCCATCGGCAAATCGACCAGATCTTCGAGAAAGAGTGCGTCGCCAGCGTCGATCAAACCGCTGGCGAGCGCGTGCTCGACGCCAGCGGCACTCGCAGCTCCGTCGGTTGAGCCGTCGGCTGCCAACAGGCCGTGCACGAGAGACTGGATTGCGCCACGTCCGGTTGACGCACCGAAGTCGAGCACGAGGCCAGTATGAGAAAGGAATCCTGACTCCCGTGCCTCGCGTTCGAATTCCTCGACCAGGCGTGTTTTGCCGATCCCGGCCTCGCCGCGCAGCAGAACGGTGCGTCCGCCTCCGGTGTCGCGGCAGGAATGGAGCACGGATCGAAACTGCCGCATCTCATGATGCCGGCCGACGAACGGCCGGCCCGGGCGTGCGCGCCGAAGGCCGGCAATACACCACGCCGTGACCGCTTGCGCGAAGCCTTTGACCGACAGCGCGCCGCGTTCGACACAGTCCAGGCGGTCAGCCAGCGGGCGTCGCACGCTTTCCGAGATCAGGATCGTCCCCGGCTCAGCCGCATCGGTGAGACGCGAGGCGAGGTTGACCGTGTCGCCGGTGACGGTGTATTCCCTATGAGTCGCGCTACCGGTGCCGCTTGCGACGACTTCGCCGCCGGCTATGCCGATATGCACGCAGACCGGGCGGCCGAGCGCACGCGACAGGTCGGGCATTCCGTCCCTGATCGCGAGTGCCGCCCGCACGGCGCGTTCGACATCATTGCCATGCGAGACCGGCGCGCCGAATACTGCCATGACGCTGTCGCCGACGTGCTTGTCGACGTGCCCGCCATGCTGCTCGATGGTGCGGTCAACCTGCTCGAAGTAGCGATCGAGCACGGCGAGTACTTCCTCCGCGTCGACTTCACGGCTCATCCGCGTGAAGCCACACAGATCGGCGAACAGGACGGCGACCTGCCGTCGTTCGCCTTTCGCCTCGCCTGGGCTCGCGGCGCTATGCCGGGGCCCGGTTCGCGCCCGCAATTCAGTCAAGGCATCGAGCAGTTTGCGGCGATGACCGACCGACGCAATACCCAGTTCTTTCAGATCGTCCGCGGTGAGGTCGCGAAGCACGTCGGCGTCGATGGCGTTCTCGCGAAACACCGGTTCATACCGCTCCATTCCGAGGCTGTGCAGCCACACGGCGACGTCCACGAGCCCTCCTGAGAGGAAGGTGTCGAATCCGTCAAAGATAGCACGGGGCTGGCTTCGTGGAGCCCTGCGCCCCGGGCGGCGGCCGACGCATCGCTGCCGCCCATGGGCGCGGTTGTCGTCCGGTGGAAAGCAGCGGAGAAGGTGCGTCTCGCGCGTTGCCGATTGGACGACTGGGACTTCCGCGAGGCAGATATCGACGAGCCAGCGCCTCATATAGCCGCGGGGCGAACAGCTTCGGCACTGGCTCGAAATGAGCGCGGTGGCCGTCAAGGAAATACCAGCCGCGCGAAACCGCAGTGAGGCTACACCGCGCCTGTGCTGGGCTTTGAGCGTGCCAACGCTAGCGCCAGCCTTGCGCCGACCTCTGCGTTGTGTTTCACGAGCGCGATGTTTGTCGCCAGGCTGCGCCCGCCTGTCAACGCCTTGATGCGCGCCAGCAGGAAGGGGGTGACGGCCTTGCCGGTGATTCCTTGTGCAGCGGCCTCGTCGAGCGCCTGCTGGGTCAGCGCGTCGATCTCTTCGAACGACATCGCTGCGGCTTCCGGCACCGGAGTGCTCAACACCACACCGCCGTCGAGGCCCAGGTCCCACTTGGTGCGAATGAACCGTGCCTGTTCCTCCGCGTCGTCCAGCCTGAAGTCCGCGCGAAAGCCGCTGTCACGCGTGTAGAACGCCGCAAAATTGTCCTGTTCGCAACTGAGCACCGGCACGCCGTGGGTTTCCAGGTATTCCAATGTGAGCCCGATGTCCAGGATGGACTTCGCACCGGCACAGATCACCGCCACCGAGGTCTTCGCCAGTTCTTGCAGGTCGGCCGAGATGTCAAAGGTTTCATGCGCGCCTCGGTGTACGCCGCCAATGCCTCCGGTGACGAAGACCTCGATGCCGGCCAACGCCGCACATATCATCGTGCCAGCCACGGTCGTGGCGCCCAGCCCGCCGCCGGCCAGCACGGCCGGCAGGTCGCGGCGGCTGACCTTATGGACGTGGTCCGATCGGCCGATCGTTTCCAGCTCGTCATCCGAAAGGCCGATGTGGATTCGCCCATCGATCAGCGCAATAGTCGCCGGCTCGGCACCCGCGTCACGGATCAAGGCTTCCACTTCGCGCGCAGTGCGAACGTTCTCCGGGTAGGGCATGCCGTGGGCGATGATGGTCGATTCCAGCGCCACGAGCGGGCGACCGGAGGCCTGCGCAGCGGCTGCAGGCGCGCTCCAGGTCAACCAGGAGCGTGCAAGGTCAGCAACCATGTCGATCCTTTCGGTGGTGTGATTCACTGAAGTATGCGGTACAAGAGGCCTTCAGCGAGTGCTTAGGCGTCCGTGTGCCCTTGGCGTCTTAGGACGACATGCGTGGCCTTCTCCGACGCTACGAATTCAACGCATTCGTATCCCAGAGCCCGCAAGTCGACCCCTTCGAACAGCGATTCTCCCCGGCCGAGCAGGACCGGCGCGACGGCAATGTGCAGATCATCGATGAGGCCCTCGCGAAGATACTGCTGAATTGTGTCCGGCCCACCGCCGATCCGCACGTCCATTCCGGCAGCGGCCTCGCGTGCACGGTCGAGCGCCTCGCGGATGCCTCCTGTTATGAAGTGGAACGTCGTGCCGCCTGCCATCTCGATGGGGAGACGAGCGTGATGGGTCAAGATGAAGACTGGAACGTGATACGGTGGATTGTCTCCCCACCAGCCTTTCCAGTTCGTGTCCGGCCAGTCCCCACGAATGGGTCCGAACATGTTGCGCCCAAGAATCCAGGCCCCGACATTCTGAAAGCCGCGGGCGGCGAAATCATCGTCAACCCCGGTCGTACCGCCGTCCTTGCCGAACAAGGCTTGCTGGAACGTGTGTGTTGGGACTAGCCACTGATGCAGTTCCGTCCCGCCAACGCCGAGCGGATTGTTGATGTCTTGATTCGGGCCTGCGCCGTATCCGTCGAGCGAAATGGTGAAGCCCGCAACGCGAACGCGTGTCATCGTTTGCCTCCGTTTAGACGCCTAACGTAATGTGGACCGCAAACCTGCATGGTTTGCCGGAACTACGCGAAATAGTCTGGCAGCAGATTTTTGCTCAATCCTATGTCTCCAGGAGAAGTTTTCCGAATTTGTAAGCTGGCATACAGCAGCGACAATCCATCCAAACACGGCACGCACCTGCCCGGAGTCAACTTTTGCCTGCCGCAGGCGTACGATGAACGGCATAGTCCCGTTTGAGGACGGCTTGAGTGATGGAGGGTCGAGATGAGACGTCTTTATTTCCTCGCATCTGACACGTCGACGGCGAAGGCGATCGTAGACGACTTGCTGCGGACGCGGATCACATGGCGACATCTCCATGTTCTCGCGAATCACAGCGTCGCACTCGAACAGTTACCCGAGGCAACTTTGCTGCAGAGCAGCGACGTCGTGCACTCGCTCGAACGAGGCGTGGCGCTCGGCGGTGCGACCGGCGCGCTTGTCGGCCTCGTGGCGCTGGCGTTTCCTCCCGCGGAGCTCGCTATTGCGGGCGGAGCCGTCATCGCGTTGACGTTGGCGGGTGCCAGCTTCGGGGCCTGGACGGCCGCGATGATCGGCGTCGCCGAACCGAATGCACGACTCGAGCGCTTTCGGGACGCCATCCGTGACGGCCAGCTCCTGATCATGGCCGACGTGCCTGGATCGCGCGAACAGGAGATCGAGCAGATGGTCGCGCAGCATTTTCCGAAGGCCGATATCGAGGGCGCGGAGCCCACGACACCGATCTTCCCCTGAGAAGCAGTCGGGACGAGGCGAGCGGCGCCACCTTTGGCGCGACTGCGATCGAAGAAGGGCGGGGACGTCTCGGCCGATACCGTTGCAGGCGGCTTTCGTTAGAATCTGTCTTCGATTCTTTTACTCGTCAATTACCGGAGGCGAAGGTGCCAGGTTTACTTCCCGATGTCGACCGCGATGGACTCCTCGAATATTCGGTCGTCTACACCGACCGATCGATCAATCACATGTCGCAGCTCTTTCAAGGAGTCGTACGCGATATTTCCGGCGCCCTGAAAAAAGTCTACAACGCGAAGTCGGCCGTTATCGTCCCGGGCAGCGGGACTTTCGGCATGGAAGCCGTCGCCCGGCAGTTCGCGACGAACAGGAAGTGTCTGGTCATCCGCAATGGCTGGTTCAGTTTCCGCTGGTCGCAGATTTTCGACATGGGCGACATTCCGTCTGAATCGGTGGTGTTGAAGGCGCGTCCGGTCGAACGAGGTAGGCAGGCCGCATATGCACCGGCTCCGATCGAAGAAGTCGTCGCTGCGATCAAGGAAAACAAGCCGGATCTGGTCTTTGCGCCGCATGTCGAAACCGCATCCGGGATGATGCTGCCTGATGCCTACTTGCGCGCGGTGTCCGACGCGGTGCATGCCGTCGGCGGCATGTTTGTACTGGATTGCATCGCCTCCGGTACGATCTGGGTGGACATGCAGGACAGCGGCATCGATGTCCTGATCAGCGCACCGCAAAAAGGATGGAGCGCGTCACCCTGCTGCGCAATGGTCATGCTCAGCCCTCTCGCCCGCGAAAGAATCGACGCAACGACCAGCACCAGTTTCGCTTGTGATCTTGGGAAATGGCTGCAGATCATGGAAGCCTACGAGAACGGCGGGTTCGCGTATCACGCCACGATGCCCACGGACAGTCTCGCGACGCTGCGCGACGTCATGAAGGAAACCGAGGCATATGGCTTCGAGAAAGTCAGAGCTGAGCAGCTTGAACTCGGCAAGCGCATTCGCTCGCTCATGAGTGACAAAGGTTTCAAAAGCGTGGCGGCTGAAGGTTTTCAGGCTCCTGGCGTCGTGGTTTGCTATACGGACGATGACGGCATACGATCTGGCAAGAAATTCGCCGATGCCGGCTTGCAGATCGCGGCCGGTGTTCCCCTTCAATGCGACGAGCCAGAAGACTTCAAAACCTTCCGCGTCGGATTGTTTGGCCTGGACAAACTGCATGACGTCGAAGGTGTGGTCGTCAGGCTCGCCAAGGCGTTGGACAGTATTCTTTAGAGCGTTTTTCCAAAGCACGTGCGCGTGGCTCGCTCTCGCGACCGGCCGCCGCACGGCGCCGCGAAACTTCATTTCTCATCCGACGCATCAGTCGGATAACCTTTTCAGTCTGCTCTTTTCATCCCGCCAGGATACCAGCTCTCAATCGGAGTTTCTAACACGCTTTAATTCGGGGTTTTTTGAGATGGTGCCTTGTTGCACAATCGGGCCTCCTTTATTGCCTGTGAGGCACTATGCATTCAGTTTCCCTAGGCTCTCATCGCGGCGCCCACGAAAGGCGGCACGGACATTTCTTTTCGATCAGCCTTAGCAGATCGTTCTACCTTCACATCGAGTCTCCCTGGCTGTTTGACGTGGACCGGTGGTTCCACTTTGCATTGCCGGCGAGCGTACCTCGCGAAGCACACGACGACACTGTGCAGGCCATGGAAGAAGCGCGCGCAGCGTGGCTACAACATAGCCCGTCCGTGCTGGCGTCGCATCAGTCATACGAGTTACGCGATATGCTCGGCCGGAGTGAAAACCGCTTTCATATGCACAGGATGGACGACCATGAGATCGCCAAGGCCCTATACAAAGAAGTGAAGAACGGCAACCTGCTCTTTGTTCCCGAACGGGACGAGATGCGCAAGTGCGTGCAGGCGATACGGCAGCAGCGGGAAAAGGCTTCCCGCTCAGCCGCCGTGCGCGCGCAGAAACCGGCCAACGCGGACATGCTAAGGTCGCTCTACCGCGACACCCCACGCGTGCCGCAGAACTTCGACAATGCGCAGCCGTTCAAGTACACACCGGACGCGATAAGCGACGATGTGCAGAGCATCGCGGCGCGCGGAGTGAGCGAAGCGCACGACGCAGAATGCCACGCGCAGTACGAACGAGACATGGACGAATGCACTGCCTATCGGATGGCAATGGGTGGGCAGAGATTCATGGATGTGTGCTCGCAGAGAGCATTTCAGAACTATCAACGATGCAGAGGATATTGAATGGCAACTCACCCCCAAAAGCGATGTGTCGTGGTCATGTGGTCGGAGGAAAAGCAGGCACTGGTCTCCTATACGCTTGACGTTGAAAAGGTGCTGGCGGTTACCACGCGACAGTTTCCTTTAGAACTGCCGGTGGCCGACTACAACAATACGCTGGACGATGAGTTCGCGCGTCGGTTCGGCGCGGCGACGCTCAATCTTCTCGCTCTCTCAAATCCTGAACTCAGGCCGTTCATCAAGATTACCTCGGCTAACGACTGACTTGCTGAATGGAAGCCCTCGACGGGATCATCGGGGGTGACGAATGCATCAGGAAGTCAACCGAATGTTAGGTTCACTGAACAGTAGCCGACCCGATCCCGTCGACCGCTCGCGCCGCCTCGACGGCAATTTTCAAGTCGAAACGGGTACCGCTTCGAAAATAGGCCGGTGTATAGCGTGTTCGGGGCTTTGCGAATGCTACGGAGTCATGGGATCGTGACAACAATCGCAAATCCTGTTTCCCTCCGGGTCGCGGAAGTACCCCCCGTAATAGTCCGGGTGATAGCGTGCTCGCAAGCCGGGAGGACCTTCGCAAGAACCTGAGTTTGCCAGCGCGCTAGCGTATGCGTTGTCGACTGAACGACGATCAGGCGCAAGCAATGCCACCATTTGACCGTTTCCGTGTTCTGCGGAGTTGCCATCATATGGCCTGCCGATAAGGAAGAGCGGGCGCGGCATACCCTCAGCCATCCAACCAGCCCACGGTTTATCTGGCTCGCAAAACTTCAGTCGATGTCCCAACTCGCTCATGACGGCCGAATAGAACTTCAACGCACGGTCAAAGTCACTAACCCCAACGAAAACATGCGAAATCATCCTGATCTGTTCCTGTTCCTGTTCCTGTTCCTGTTCCTGTTCCTGTTCCTGTTCCTGTTCCTGTTCGAGTTGCGATGTCCTTGCACGTTATCACGGCGGAGTTGCGCTCGACCTCTTGAACGCTCGCGAGCGTCGGGCGTGCGAGTGGAAAACTGGAAGCTTCGATTAATGAATATGTAATGACAAGCGGCAGAACCGTGCACGCATGCCCCCGATTGGGCGGACGACGGGAAAACGCGCTCGCACATGGTGCCTGGGTACACGCCATCTGTACACCGCATTCCGCCAAGAAGCCTTCTGACAGTGCTGCCGCCCAATCCCGCTCCCTTCCTCACAACATCCATCTGACCGCTGAAGGACCCGAAGTTCGGCTCCTCCGATAACTCCCCGCTCCAGTACCTGCCGTGCAAATGGCATGACAGTTGCTTTGAACGTCTCCGCGCTGAGCCACGGTCATTCGCGGCCAACATCGGGATCGACGGTCAACGGAGAGGCAAATTGAAACTAATCAGTGCGGTCATCAAGCCATTCAAGCTTGATGAGGCTCGAGAAGCCTTGTCATCGCTTGGCGTCTCTGGAATCACGGTTACGGAGGTCAAGGGTTTTGGGCGTCAGAAAGGGCACACCGAACTGTATCGGGGCGCGGAGTACGTCGTCGATTTCCTGCCGAAAGTGAAGATCGAGGTCGCCGTCCCGGACGACATCGTCGATCAGGCTATCGAGGCGATCGAGCGTGCGGCGCGTACCGGAAAGATTGGTGACGGGAAGATCTTCGTGACGCCGATCGAACAGGTGATCCGGATCCGCACGGGCGAGACCGGCGCCGACGCCCTATAAAAAAACACTGGGATAAGAGGAAAGAAAAATGCGCAAACTGTTGATGACGTTGTTGATGGCCGGCTCATTGCTCGCCGGCGGGCTGGGCTCCGCATTCGCGCAAGACGCCTCGGCGCCCGCGGCCGCCTCCGTACCGGTCGCGCAAGCGTCCGCGGCTCCAGCGGCACCGGCCGCGGCGGATGCCGCTGCATCGGCACCGGCCGCCCCAACCGCACCGTTCTCGGTCGATTCATCGAAGATCAACTCCGGCGACACCGCGTGGATGCTGACCTCCACCGCGCTGGTGCTGTTCATGACGATCCCGGGTCTCGCGCTGTTCTACGGCGGCATGGTCCGCAAGAAGAACGTGCTCGCGACGCTGATGCAAAGCTTCGCGATCACCTGTGTCGTGACGATCGTCTGGACCGTGGTGGGCTACAGCCTCGCGTTCACGCCTGGCAGCTCGTTCATCGGCGGCTTCTCGCGCGTGTTCATGACGGGCATGAACTACATCAAGGGCGACAAGGCCACGACGCTGACCGTCAGCCATCTCGCGCCGACGATCCCCGAGACGGTCTACTTCGTCTACCAGATGACCTTCGCGATCATCACGCCGGCGCTGATCACCGGTGCGTTCGCGGATCGCATGAAGTTCTCGGCGATGCTGGTGTTCATGACGCTGTGGTCGATCATCGTCTACTCGCCGATCGCGCACATGGTGTGGGAGCCGAGCGGCTGGCTGGCTAGCGCGGGCATCCTCGACTTCGCGGGCGGCACGGTGGTGCACATCAACGCCGGTATCGCGGGTCTGGTCTGCTGTCTGGTGCTCGGCAAGCGCGTCGGCTATGGCAAGGAAGCGATGGCGCCGCACAACCTGACGCTCACGCTGATCGGTGGCGCGATGCTGTGGGTCGGCTGGTTCGGCTTCAACGCGGGTTCGGCCGTGGCAGCGGATGGCCGTGCCGGCTTCGCGATGTTCGCGACGCAGGTGGCGACCGCCGCGGCGGCGCTCGCGTGGATGTTCGCCGAATGGGCAGCCAAGGGCAAGCCGTCGGTGCTCGGTATCGTGTCAGGCGCGGTCGCGGGTCTGGTGGCGATTACGCCGGCGTCGGGCTTCGTCGGCACGCTCGGGGCGCTCGTGATCGGTATCGTCGCGGGTGTGGTCTGCTTCTGGTCGGCCACGTGGCTCAAGCACAAGCTCGGTTACGACGATTCGCTCGACGCGTTCGGCGTGCACTGCGTGGGCGGGATCGTCGGTGCGCTGCTGACCGGCGTGTTCGCGGTCAAGGATATCGGCGGCGCGGACGGTGACGTGATGCTGCAACTGAAGGGTGTCGCGACGACGCTGATCTACAGCGGGGTGGTCTCGTTTGTTCTGCTCAAGGCAATCGACGCAGTGATGGGGTTGCGTGTCGCCGAGGAAGAAGAGCGCGAAGGACTGGACCTGGTGCTGCATGGCGAGGCGGTCGAATAACGGTTGCGCCGCGGATGGAGCGGGTACGACGGTCACCGCCCCTCCTTTGGGGTGCCGCGTACCTGCCGGCATCGCTGCCCATGCGGGGCAGGGCGCCTGCGTGCCTTGGGTTGGGGCCTGGCGCTTACAGCGGCCAGGCCGCGACAGAAGTCGGAGCACCCTTCGTACTTGAGAGCATGCGGGTGTCTGCCAGGTACGCGCCCGTACTGCCGAAGTTCGGCCAGACGAGCGAGGAGGTCGTGCCGGGTTCGAGCAACCGGATTTCCGCCAGCCGATGAAAAAGAATAATCAGCAGCATGTCGTCGTACTGGTTGTTCTCATATCGCAAATCGCCTTTTTGGCAATGTTCGCATTCGCCGAACATGTCGTCAGGCATAACAGATGGCTCGCCGCAGGATTCGGATTCGACTTTTTATTCGGGCTGATTCTGTCGGTCGGCTTTGTCGGGATGTGGCGCACGCGCGCCGTCGATTCAGATTTTCTCGGATTTCTTCTGGCCAATCCGGTTGATCTGGCGATCGTGATTGCGACCGCCGGTCAGCTAGTGGCCATTCTGCTTGTTTGATGCGATTGGAAAGCGCATTTCGATTTAGAAGCAGCTCGGCGCGAGCTGACCATCCCAGGTGGAATGTCCCGGGATGGAACTCCAATTAAGAAAAAGCTGTTCTATTTTTCTGTAGTCGCAAATGGGGCATAAGACATGAAAAAAACCTTGCTGGCAATTGGGGTCCTCGGCGCATTTTCGGTTTCCGCGTATGCGCAAAACAGCGTGACCCTGTACGGTCTTATCGACACGGGACTCATCTATACCAACAACCAGGCCGGTCATAGCAATTGGCAAATGGCGACCAGCTCCACGCAGAATACGGTGTTCGGCCTCAAGGGTACTGAAGATCTGGGAGGTGGTGTTCGTACGATCTTCAAACTCGAGCAGGGCTTCAATCTAAACAACGGTAGCCAGGCCTTTCCGGGTGACGCCTTCGGTTCTCAGGCCTGGGTCGGGTTGCAAAGCGACAATCTCGGCACCGTGACGTTGGGCCGCCAGTTCGATGTGCTGAACGACCAGCTCGGACCGATCACCGCGGGGAGCAACACGTGGGGTGGCAACCTCGCCGCACACCCGTTCGAGAACGACAACCTGGCGGCTGATTCGGTGGTCGTCAACAACTCGGTCAAGTATGTGAGCCCGACCTATGCCGGCGTGACGTTCGAAGGCATGTATTCGTTCAGCAACAAGGCGGGAGGATTCGCTGACAATCGCGCGTACGGCTTTAGCGTAGGTTATGCGCAGGGCCCAGTGAATCTTGCTGGCGGGTACCTGCAGTTCAATAACGCAGGCGGTGGCGTATCGGGCACGAATCCGAATGGGGCAATCGCGCAGGCCGACGGCAGCGCGAACTTCATCGCGGAGCGCCAGCGTATCTGGGGCGCCGGCGGCAATTACACGTTCGGCCCCGCAACTGTCGGATTCGTGTGGAGCCATACTCAGATCGACAACATGGCGGGCGTCATCTCGCTGGGCCTCGGCAGCTATCTACCGCTTGGCGGTAATCTGCGATTGGACAATTACGAGGTGAACGCACACTACTCGGTGACGTCTGCGTGGAGCGTATCCGGTGCCTATACGTTCACTGACGGTGCTTACAACCAGGGGGCCACGAAGGCCTCTCCAAAATGGAATTCGGTCATGCTGCAGACCGACTATTCGTTGAGCAAGCGTACCGACGTGTACCTGGAAGGCGTCTATCAGCATGTTCATGGCGCGCCGGCGGATTCCGTGCTCGCAGATGCGATGATCAATACCCTCTCGCCATCGTCGACGGGCACGCAGGTCGCGGTCACCGTGGGACTGCGACACCAGTTCTGATCTTCTGATTGCACGAATCGTGCGCTGTAGCGATGCGGCTGTGGGCATAACTTGATGCACGGACACAGCCGCGTTGCAACAGAGGTCGCCTGACTCGCAACTCGTCGCCCCGGGCTAGGAGACCTATCGCGGTCTCGGCCGGGACGGGTTATCCGTCAACGTCTCACGCAGGTCGGATCGACCGTAGGCAGCGCGCGGACTCAGCGAGTGCGGACGCTCAGCTATCGGGATGGCTCGCGACAAAACTGGCGAACGCATTGTACGGAAGCGCAAGCGCCGTGCCGTTGATCACCAGACCGTAAGTTGCGTCCCCGCTATCGAGCTCGTAATACATGGCCGATTGAATGTTCTTCGTCTTTCTCGCCTGATAGTAAGTGAGCAGGCGCGACGTGATGTAGTTGGCCCGGTACGCCTCGGTCTTCTCCGGTCCTGTGTTCCATTCCGAGATCACGAAGGGGACGCCATATCGGGCCTTGCAATAGGTGGGCAAATCGAAGCCCGGGCCGGACCCGTCGGAGCCGATATCGAAGATGTCGCCGTACACCTCGTAGTTGTGCCACGTAGTCAAGTCCCACCTGACGGTCGGATGGCCGCTCGTGCCATCGGGCTGCTTGCCATCCCACAGAGCGTCGGATGCGCCGGTGTCCGCGACGCAAAAGTTGACGCCGCATTTAGCATCCGCCTGCACCGACTTGACCCCGTCGATCATGCCGCGCATCACGCCGCGCATCAGCGGCCAGTTCGCATTGTTGAAGTCGACGACGCTCGTTCCTGCGTTGGTGGAGTCGAGAATGATTCCGTTCGCGCGCGTCAGTTCGTTGCCGCATTCATACAGGGTCACGCCGTAGGGTTGCAACGCCGTCGCGACAGTTACCGCGCAATTGAAGCCGCGTGTGTAGGCGGTCGATTCGCTCGTGAACAGGTTGCCGTTACCGTCGTAGATGCCGGCATCGATCAGCACGAAAAGGGTCAAGCCCGCTGGCTGGAATGCTTGTGCCAACGCCACGACCGCGGCGAGTTGCGGTGCGTAGTCGGTACAGCTGAGCCGGTACGTCGAGCAGCCCAGGGCTTGCATGATCGACACGAGTTGCGATGTGGAATACAAATAATCGTAATGCCCGTTGATACCGTGAAACGAGCCGGCCGGCGCCGCGGTCGCGATGCGCGGATCGTTGCACGGCAACCATTCATCCGCATCGGCGCACACGTAGAACTGACCGCCAGTCGATTGTGCCCAGAACTTGCCGCCGTACCACAGCAGAAGCGCAGCATTCGACATCGTGCCGACGGCACTCCGATTGCGGTACACGACACCGTTCACGACGGTCCATATCGTGCCGACCTTGTCGATCAGATACG
Organism: Paraburkholderia sp. MM6662-R1; assembly: GCF_050436245.1. Classification (NCBI taxonomy): domain Bacteria; kingdom Pseudomonadati; phylum Pseudomonadota; class Betaproteobacteria; order Burkholderiales; family Burkholderiaceae; genus Paraburkholderia; species Paraburkholderia sp. MM6662-R1. Next base: position 262,864 of record NZ_JBNDLV010000003.1, read on the forward strand.
ACGCGGGCGGGATCATGGTGCCGTCGGCGGAGGTGCCGCCCAAACGTGGGTCATTGCACGACTGCCATCCCGAACCATTCCATCCGTAAAATTGGCCGCCGGTTCCCTCGTGATAGATCGTACCCCCGTACCAGAGTATCAACGAGACGTTGTAGGTGTTGCCCGCCGCGACACCGTTCCTGTAGACAGATCCGCCGACCAGGGTCCACGACGCGTTCTGACTGTCGATAATCACCGTCGCCGGGGGGATGGTCGTGTTCTGTGGCGAAGCGTTCGAAGCGTTGCCGGGTGACCCCGAGTTCGGGTCCGATGGAGCGCCAGAACTGTCGCCCGAGGTCGAGCCGGACGTACCGGTGGACGCTGTTCCAGTCGAGGCGGTCGGCGACGAGCCGTTCGCCACCGTCGTCGTGCCGCCAGTCGAAGTCGTAATGCCGGAACTGGTCGTGCCCGTCGAGGTCGCGATACCGGAGGTTGCCGTGCCCGTAGAGGGTGCCGCCGTCGTGCTCGACGGGTCCGTGGAATTGCCCGTGGAAGAGCCGCCGGCATCCGCAGTACCGCTATCACCACCACCACCACCACCACCACCACCACCACCACCACCGCCACCGCCGCACGCGCTCAATACGACGCTTCCGCCGAGCGCAGTGAGACAACCAAGAAATTGACGTCGCGCAATCATGACAATAGCGCGAGCTGCCGCGAGGCGGCCCGCAAGGAATCCGGAGAGAAGTTGGGGAGTCCTTCGGGTCGCGAGTGCGTCGCGTGAGCCGTTCAGGACATTCGATGCGCGGTCGTGGGTGGTCTCTCGTTGCGACCGATCACTGAGTCCGGCAAGTCATGCCTGTCTGTCGGCACAAACTGCGCATGGGAGCAGGGTTGTGCCGAAATAAAATCTTTTCGCTCGCGATGGACGAACTGCGAAAAGATTTCACTCTGCGGGTGAGGGCGTGGGAATCGGACGCTGTCTGCACAGTGGCAGACTCAGACGGGCGATCGCGATGCCGCTTATGTGCGATGCGGCCCGACGATGCCCAGCCGCGCGATGCGCCGGTACAGCGTCGCGCGCGATATGCCTAATGCCAGCGCGGCCGCGTTAGGCCGCCACTGGCAACGCGTGAGTGCCGCGACGATCCGTGCCCGCTCGTCGTCGGCGCTGGCCGGCGACGTTGAGTTCGCCGCGAGCGCCGGCGTGACGGCGGGCGCGAGTTGCGCCGCGAAGTCCGGCGACACGTGCCGCAACTCGACGCGAGCCGAATCGCAGACCGCGCACGCATAGCGCAGCACGTTGCGCAGTTGCCGGATGTTGCCGGGCCACGAAAAAGCGGCAAGACGCCCGGCGAATTGCGGATCGAGCATCAGCACATGCGTGGCCGCCTGGGCTTCCTCGTTGAACACCGTATCGATCACATCGCGGATATCGGTGCGCTCGCGCAGCGGCGGTATCCGCAGCGTTGCGCCGCTCAGGCGATAGTAGAGATCTTCGCGGAACGATCCAGCTTCGACCATCTGCATCGGATCGCGGTGCGTCGCGCAGATCACGTCGATATCGACGCGCACCGGCGTATCGCCGCCAAGCGGCACCACTTCGCCCTCGGCGAGTACACGCAGCAGGCGTGTTTGCAGGCCGAGCGGCATGTCGCCGATTTCGTCGAGAAACAGCGTGCCGCCATGCGCGAGGGCGATCTTGCCGCGCGCGCCGCGACTGCGCGCGCCGGTGAACGCGCCAGGCGCATAACCGAACAGCTCGCTCTCGATCAGCGGCTCCGGAATCGCGCCGCAATTCACGGCGACGAACGGCCGCGTGCGCCGCGAACCCGAGTCGTGCACCGCGCGCGCGAACACCTCCTTGCCGACACCGGTTTCGCCGAGCAGCAGAACCGGGAGCCGCTTGCCGGCGATCCGCAATGCGACTTGCGCGTTGCGCGCGATCCGTTCGTCCGAGCTGTGCAAAAAGCGGCTCATCGCGCCGATGCTGCCGTCCGCATGCGGATCGGCCGGCCGTGTCGCGAGGAGCGGGCGAGCCGCGCGTCTCATCGGCGCGCGAATGCGGGCATACAGCATCGCGCCGGTCGCGCGCAGCCGCAGCGCCACGATCATGTCGGTGCGCGCGACGTCGTGCAGACGGACCTCGGACGTGTCGAATATCTCGTCGATGTGACGCGGCCCGTCGAGCCCCGCGATGCTCTCGTGCGCCTTGCGGTTCGCGGCGGCGATGTTGCCGCATTCGTCGAATGCGATCAGTGCTTCAGGCTGCGCTTCGACGAAATGGCGGCTTTGATGGCCGAACAGGATCCAGTGCTGCGCGGTCTGATTCAGAAAGTAGCCATCCTCGATCAAACTCGCGCTTTGCCCCACCAGCTGAAAAACCAGCCCTTGGCTGTCGCGGTTGTCGGGCGATCGAATCGCCGATGCATCGAGCACGCCGATCAATTCGCCGGTCGGCGCGAAGATCGGCGAAGCGCTGCACGTGAGCGTCGTGAACGCGGCCCGGAAGTGATCGGTCTTGTGCACGGTGATCGGCGCGAGATCGGTGAGTACGTTCGCGATGCCGCAGGTGCCTTCTTCGCGCTCGGACCAGCACGAGCCGATATACAGCCCCGCATGCTTGAAATCGTTGCGCCGGTCGCGGTCGATCCGATAGTCGATCGTGACGCCGTGCGCGTCGGACAGCATCACGCAATAGTCGGCGACACGAATCATTTCGTGCAGCCGCGTCAGGCACTGGCCCGAGGCGCGCAGAAAGGCTTCCTCCTTGCCCTGGACTTCGCGCAGTTCGGCGGACGTCAGCACGCGCGGGCCGATCACCGAACTGGGGTCGAGCCGGTACTGCTCGTACGAACGCTGCCACGACGACACGAGGCGCGACGAATTGGCAGGGGCCGGCAAGCGTCCTTCGATGGCCCCGCGTACGCGATCGACGTGCTGCGTTTGAGAAACATAGGGCATGGCCGGCTCCAGGCGAGCGGCACCGAGTAGGGCGCGTCCCTGTCTTGTAGCACATCCACACTGAGCGATCACATTGCGGCGCAGCACGTCAGGGGCGTGAGACGAACGTCTCAGAGACGAGTGAGACGCTGGTCGCATCGAGCAAACCCTTGTCTGGCGCGGTACCGCGCAAGCGTCGCGACGTGCTGTGAGCCGCGCACCACGTCGCGGGACGGGCCCGTGAGACACAGTGAACTGCGCGGCGCAGGTCCGATGAAAGCGGCCGCGACCGTCCGACCTCCGCGTCCACCCTGTGAATACGGCGCTTTCGGCGCGTACGCACGACGCGCAAGCAACTGGCCCGACCTTTGCAGTATCGCTGGCAGACAAGCAAACGCGAAAGCAAGCGCGCTTCATCACAGCAAGTCGCTTCGCTACTCGCGCACAGGAGACAAGCCAGTGTCATCACCCATCACCGTCGGCGTGATCGCGAACCCGGCATCGGGCCGTGATATTCGACGCCTCACCACGCACGCTTCGGTGTTTCCGACCGCCGAGAAGGCGAACATGGTCGTGCGCCTGCTCGCGGGCCTCGGCATGCTCGGCGTCGCTCGCGTGCTGACCTTGCGCGACCGGACCGGTGTCGCTGCACTAGTACTGCGTGCGCTTGAAACGCACGCGGCCGTGGCCGAGCCGCAGACTTGGCCGACCGTCGAATTTCTCGAACTGCCGATCACGGACAGCGCGGCCGACACCCACGCGGGTGTCGCGCGGATGGTCGGGTTGGGTGTCGATCTGATCGCGGTGCTCGGCGGCGACGGCACGCATCGCGCGGTTGCCGCGCATTGCGGCGAGGTGCCGCTGCTGACGCTGTCGACGGGTACCAACAACGCGTTTCCGGAACTGCGCGAAGCGACGGTGGCGGGCCTCGCGGGCGCGCTCGCCGCTTCGGGGCTCGTGCCGCCCGAGGTCGCGCTGACGCGCAACAAGCGTCTCGTGGTCCGTTGCGTCGCGGGCCCGAACAAGGGGCGCGAGGAAATCGCGCTGGTCGATGTGTGCCTGAGCCGGCAGCGTTTCGTCGGTGCGCGCGCCGTCTGCGAGCCGGCTGATATCGAAGCGCTGTTTCTGACCTTCGCGGCGCCGGATGGTATCGGCCTGTCGTCGATCGGCGGGGCGTGGGCGCCGGTCGAGCGCGGCGCGCCGTACGGGCTGCATCTGACGTTCGCGCGCGCGGGCGAATCCGGCGTGCCGATCTTCGCGCCGCTCGCGCCGGGCCGTGTCGATCGGGTGACGATGCGCACCTGCGAGCGCTTCGAAGCGGGCTGCTGGACGCCGCTGCATACCGAACAAGGGACGCTCGCCTTCGACGGCGAGCGCGAGATCGAGCTCGAACGCGACGACCGCTACGAGATCGCGCTCGACTGGGCGGGACCGCTCACCGTCGATGTCGGCCGCACGCTGCGCTATTGCGCGTCGCGGCAGTTGATGCGCGAAGCGGCGGCGCGTCGGAGGTAATCAACTCAGGAGGAGGCGAACGCCTGAAGCACAGCTGGCTGAAGTAGCAGTGACCATCGAGATCATTCCCTGGAGACACACCATGTCTGTATCGACGCAGTTGAGCAAGGAAAAGCTGCTGGAAGCGTACCGGATGATGCGCACGATCCGCGAGTTCGAGGAGCGCCTGCACGTCGAATTCGCCACCGGCGAGATACCCGGCTTCGTGCATCTGTATGCCGGCGAGGAAGCGTCGGCGGTCGGCACGATGATGCATCTGAACGACGCGGACTATGTCGCCACCACGCACCGTGGTCATGGCCACTGCATCGCGAAGGGCGTCGACGTGCCCGGCATGATGGCCGAAATCTACGGCCGTAGCACCGGCGTGTGCCGCGGCAAGGGCGGCTCGATGCATATCGCCGATCTGTCGAAAGGGATGCTCGGCGCCAACGGGATCGTCGGCGCGGGCGGTCCGCTCGTGTGCGGCGCCGCACTCGCCGCGAAGCTCAGGAAGACCGGCGGCGTCGGCGTGTGCTTCTTCGGCGACGGTGCGTCGAACCAGGGTGTGATCTTCGAATCGATGAATCTCGCTTCCGTCTGGCGCCTGCCGGCGATCTTCGTCGCGGAGAACAACGGCTATGCGGAGGCGACCTCGTCGACGTGGTCGGTCGCGGCCGACAACATCGCCGACCGCGCGAGCGGCTTTGGCATGCCCGTAGGCGTGATCGTCGACGGCTTCGATTTCTTCGCGGTGCACGAGGCGCTCGGCGCCGCGATCGAGCGGGCGCGCGGCGGCGGTGGCCCGACGCTCGTCGAAGTGAAGCTGTCGCGCTATTTCGGTCACTTCGAGGGCGATGCGCAAACGTATCGCGCGCCCGGCGAAGTGCAGAAGCTGCGCGACGAAAAAGACTGCCTGAAGCGTTTCGAGGAGCGCGTGGTGCGCGCCGAAATGCTCAGCGCGGACGAACTGCGCGGCATCGATGCCACGGTGAAGCAGTTGATCGACGGCGCGGTGACCGAAGCGAAGGCCGCGCCTCTGCCGACGGCCGCCGACCTGCTGACCGACGTCTACGTGTCCTATCCGTAACCCGCGGCGCGAAACCATTCAATCTTCAGCTTTACATGGGATCGGAATAAGTGCGTTGCATGGGACCAGAGTAAGCGCTAAAGCGCCAACTCTGTTCGACAGCTAAAGCGCTAACTCCGATCGACAGGAGACAGTCATGGCAAGGAAGATCACGTTTTCTCAGGCGATCAACGAAGCGCTGAGCCAGGAGATGGCGCGCGACGAAACCGTCATCGTGATGGGCGAGGACAACGCGGGTGGCGCTGGGTCCCCGGGCGAACAGGATGCGTGGGGCGGTGTGCTCGGCGTGACGAAAGGACTCTTTCACAAGTTTCCGGGGCGCGTGCTCGACACGCCGCTGTCCGAAGGCGGCTTCATCGGCGCCGCGGTCGGCGCGGCCGCATGCGGCATGCGGCCGGTCGCCGAGCTGATGTTCATCGATTTCATGGGCGTGTGCTTCGACCAGATCTTCAATCAGGCCGCGAAGTTTCGCTATATGTTCGGCGGCAAGGCGCTGACGCCAGTCGTGATTCGCACGATGCAGGGCGCCGGCCTGCGCGCGGCCGCGCAGCACTCGCAGATGCTGACGTCGATGTTCACCCATATCCCCGGCCTGAAAGTGGTGTGCCCGTCGACGCCGTACGACGCGAAGGGTCTGTTGATCCAGGCGATTCGCGACAACGACCCGGTCATCTTCTGCGAGCACAAGCTGCTGTATGGCCGCGAGGGCGACGTGCCGGAAGAGTCGTATGCGATTCCGTTCGGCGAAGCGAACGTGGTGCGCGAAGGCGACGACGCGACCATCGTGACCTATGGCCGGATGGTTCACCACGCGACGGATGCCGCCGAAAAGCTCGCGAAAGAGGGCATCCAGGTCGAGGTGATCGATTTGCGCACGACCTCCCCGCTCGACGAGGAAACGATCCTGGAAAGCGCCGAGCGCACCGGGCGTGTCGTCGTGGTCGACGAGGCGAATCCGCGCTGCTCGATCGCGACCGATATCGCCGCGCTGGTCGCGCAGCGCGCGTTCCATTCGCTGAAGGCGCCGATCGAACTCGTGACCGCGCCGCATACGCCCACGCCTTTCGCAGGCGTGCTCGAAGATCTGTATATCCCGTCGGCCGAGAACATCGCCGCGGCCGTGCGGAAAGTAAGGAGCTGAGCAATGCCGATTCACATGATCACGATGCCCAAGTGGGGGCTGTCGATGGAGCAGGGACAGGTCAACGGCTGGCTGAAGGAGGTCGGCGAAAAAGTCGCGAAGGGCGACGAGATACTCGATGTCGAGACCGATAAGATTTCGTCGGGCGTCGAGTGCGCTTTCGACGGCACGCTGCGCAGGCAGATCGCGCAGCAGGGCGACACGCTGCCGATCGGCGCGCTGCTCGGCGTCGTCGCCGACGAAGCGAGCTCCGAGGCCGACATCGATGCGGCGGTCGAGGCGTTCCAGCGCGACTTCGTGCCGGCCACCGCGGACACGGCGGAGGCCGGACCGCAGCCGCAAAAGGCGCAGATCGGCGGGCGCACCGTGCGTTACCTGAAGATCGGCGACGGCGGCACGCCCGCGGTGCTGATCCACGGTTTCGGCGGCGATCTGAACAACTGGCTCTTCAATCATGCGGATCTCGCCGCGCACCGCGCCGTGTGGGCGCTCGATCTGCCGGGGCATGGCGAGTCGGGCAAGGCGGTCGACACGGGCAGCCTCGACGAACTGGCCGACAGCGTAATCGCGTTTCTCGACGACCGGGGCATCGAGCGCGCGCATCTCGTCGGCCATTCGATGGGCGGCGCCGTGTCGATGACGCTCGCCGCGAAGGCGCCCGAACGCGTCGCGTCGCTGGCATTGATCGCGGGCGCGGGGCTCGGCGACGAGATCAATCGCGAGTACATCGAAGGATTCGTCGAGGGCAGCAGCCGCAACGCGCTGAAGCCGCATCTGGTGAAGCTTTTTGCCGACGGGTCGCTGGTCACGCGGCAACTGATCGAAGACATCGTCAAGTACAAGCGGCTCGAAGGCGTGAACGACGCGTTGCGCAAGATTGCCGCGTCCGCGTTCGAAGGCGGGGTGCAAAGCCGCGTCTATCGCGAGCGGCTCGACACGCTCGCGCCTCGCACGCTGGTGATCTGGGGCGCGCAGGACCAGATCATTCCTGCCGCGCACGCGCAGGGGCTGCCCGCTCAGGTGCGTGTGCACGTGATCGACGGCAAAGGACACATGGTGCAGATGGAGGCTGCATCGGAGGTGAACCGCCTGCTCAACGAGTTCTTCGGATAACCGCGATGGACGCCGCTCCTCATACCGACAGCCTCACGGCGCTTGGCCAGCATGGCAAGCGCAACCGCGACAAGCTCGCCCGCATTCCGGTGAAGATCGTGCCGGCGGACCATTCGACCGTATTGCCGAAGCCGCCCTGGCTGCACGCGCGGCCGATGATGAGCGAAACCGTCGCGGGCATGGCGGCGGTGCTGCGCGAGCACAGCTTGCATTCGGTCTGCGAGGAGGCGATGTGTCCGAACATCGGCGAGTGTTTCGCGCAGCGCACCGCGACGTTCATGATCATGGGAGGGATCTGCACGCGGCGCTGTGCGTTCTGCGACGTCGCGCACGGACGGCCGCAAGCGCTCGACGACGACGAGCCCGCGCGGCTTGCCGACGCCGTCGCGGCGCTCGGGCTGCGCTACGTCGTGATTACATCGGTGGACCGCGACGATCTGCGCGACGGCGGCGCCGCGCACTTCGCGCGTTGTATTGCGCTCGTGCGCGAGCGCGTGCCGGGCATTCGCGTGGAAATCCTGACGCCGGATTTTCGCGGGCGAATCGACCGCGCGCTCGATGCTCTGTCCGTGGCGTGGCCAGACGTTTTTAATCACAACATCGAGACGGTGCCGTCGCTGTACCGGGCGGCGCGGGCCGGCGCGGACTACCTCGGCTCGCTCGACCTGCTATCGCGCGCGAAACGCCAGAATGCGGCGGTGTTGACCAAATCCGGCCTGATGGCCGGGCTCGGCGAGACCGACAGCGAACTGCTCGCGACGATGCGCGATCTGCGTGCCCACGACGTCGACGTGCTGACGATCGGCCAGTATCTCGCGCCGTCGCGGTTTCACATGGCGGTGCGGCGATACGTGCCGCCCGCGACGTTCGACATGTTGCGCGACGAAGGCTTGAAGATGGGGTTCGTCGAAGTGGTCTCGGGGCCGCTCGTGCGGTCGTCGTATCACGCGGATCGGATCGCCGGAAAGCTCTGAATGCATGTGCGCCGGACCTTTGGCGGCGCAATCCGACGAATACCTCCCCGTAACCTCGGCTTTTCGAACGATTGACCGCCGGGGAAGTACTCGACAATTCGTAGGTATGCGAGGCGAGTCCCGGCGCGGGGCCGCCTCCCGAACGACGAAACGGTATTCGTCACCACGTGCACTTTGTCGAGGCAGGCATGTCAAGCAACATTACGATCACGGACGAACTCGTCGCTGAAATCGCAAACCGGTTGGCCGAAGAAGGCGAGAAGGTGTCTCCGGTAGCCATCTGGTCCGAAGTCCATACAGGCTCGGTGGTCGCGGTGGCAGCGGCATTGCGCAAGTGGCGTGAAACGCGCGCCCCGCGGGTGCCGCAGGTCGTCGAACGTCCGGCGTTGCCGGAAACCGTGACCGACACCATGCGCGATGCGCTCGACCGGCTGTGGAGCTCAGCGCAGGACGAAGCGGAACGCGCGGTGGCGCGACGCCTCGCCGCGATGCGCCAGCGTGTCGAGGACGCCAGCAACGAGCGCGACGACGCGCTCGCCGAGCTGCAAACCACCGTCCAGGAACTCGATGCGCTGCAAGTCCAACTGGATAAGATGACGAGCGCCTACGACGAGAAAGTCGACGCAGTAGCCGGGCTCGAAGAGGACATTGCGCTCGCCGTGCAACGGACCGACGCGGCGGAGAAGCGCGCGCAGGAACTTGCCGAGCGCGTTTCGCTCCTCGAAGCGGAACTGCAGAGCGCGGAACTGGCCGCGGAGCGCCGAGCCGTTTCGCACGAGGAGACCGACGCCGCCGGCGAGGGCGAGGTGGCGAACGAGTCGGCTGGGTCAGTCGTCGAAACGCCGGCCGACGAAACGGAGCGTGCGGCGCTGGAAGCGGCGCATTCCGAAGCGGTCGCTCGTCTTCAAAGCGAGCTCGAAGCGATTCGCGCGGAGCTGCAGGCCGAGCAGGAAGCGCACGCGGCCCGCCGGGAAGAGGTCGCGGGCGCGCAGGCTGAACGGAATGCCGCCGCACTTGAGTTGCAGAATGTCCAGACGCAGATCGCCAGCCTGACCGATGAGCGTGACGCGGGCACCTCCGAAATCGCGAGACTGTCGGCCAGCTTGTCGGAGGCGCAGGAGCGTGCCGACGCGGAGCAGCAGCGCGCGGCCGAACTGGCCGAAAGCGCGGTGGCGAGCGAGAACGTCGCGGGCCTGGAGTCGGCGTCGCCGGTGACTGCCGACTCTCAGCAGCTCGAGGCATTGAAGGCGCAGATGACGCGCGACGCGGACGCGCATGCCGCCGCAATTGCCGAAGCGCGGGAGACCGTCAGGAAATGGTCCGACTACTCGAACGCACTGAAGCAGCAACTGGCTCAGGCGAATGAAAAAATGGTGGTCGTCCTTGCCCGCGGCGCAGGCGAAGCGACATTGAGCCGCCGGCTAGCCGCTGAACTGGCCCAGCTCAAGCCGGAGCATGAATTGCTGCGCAAGGAGATTCAGCAGCAGGTGATCGTTGAAACGATCAGCGCTCAACTCGAGAAACAAGGCTACCGCTACGACGAGAAGACGGGTGCGGTGTCGAAGCTGAACACCGAAACCTCGCCGGCGTGACGGGATCGTTGATGGGATGGCGCGCGTCGCGAGCATGGCGACGCGCAATGGGCTCGTAGGGAGGGCTCGCATTACGGGATCGATGATTACCTTGAAGTACCTGTGCATGGCGGTTTGACCCAGGTCCGATAGTCAGCGTGCGGCACGGCCAAGCGTAGAATTGCGGGCGCGGCGGCGAGTCCATTCGTCGCCGGACCGGAGACCGATGGCTGATGGAAATCAAGTGGATCGAAGACTTCATCGCGCTCGCCCGCTATCAGAGCTTTTCCCGGGCGGCTGAGTTTCGCAACGTCACGCAGTCGGGTTTCAGCAGACGGATCCAGTCGCTCGAACAATGGGTCGGCGCCGATCTCGTCGATCGCAGCGGCTTTCCGCCGACCCTGACCCCGGCAGGGCAACTGTTTCGTGACGCGGCCGAAGACATCCTCGACAAGCTGTTCGACACGCGCGCCATCATTCGCACCGAACAGCGCATCGCCGGCACGAGCCTGCAGATCGCAGCCGGCCACACGATCGCGCTCAACTTTCTGCCCGCGTGGCTGCGCACGCTGTCCAAGCATGTCGGCGAAGTGCGCGCGCGCGTGATTCCGGCGAACGTGCACGATTCGATACTGATGCTGGTCAACGGCAACTGCGAGCTGATGTTCGCTTATCACCATCCGCAACTGCCGTTGCATCTCGATCCGACCAGGTATGAATGCGTGACCGTGGGCGTCGATACTTTCATGCCGGTATGCAGGCCCAATCAGCGGCTTGCGCACGTGTACCGTCTGCCCGGCGTGATCGAACATCCGATGCCGTTCATCGCCTATACGGAGACGAGCTACTTTGGGCGCTGCTTCGCGTTGCTGATGGAGCAGAGCAAAGCGTCGCCCGCCTTGCATCTTCACTATGAATCCGACATGGCCGAGGTCGTGAAGAAGCTCGTGCTGGAAGGCGAGGGTGTCGCCTGGCTGCCGAAGAGCTCGATCGCCGCCGAACTCGACAGCGGCCAGCTGGTCGCCGCCGGCCGCTCCGAATGGCAACTGGAACTGGAGTTGCGCGTGTATCGCGACCTCACGAACCGCACTGAACTGCTCGATACGCTGTGGCGGCATCTGCGGGCCTCGTCGGGGTCAGCCGGATAGCGCCGCTAGGGTTATCCCGCGTTATGCGAAACTTGCATAGCCGTATGCAACACTAGCATTCACGTCCTTTCTGCCGTCTCTAGAATTCCGTCCAGACACAAATAATCTCAGGACGGAGACACATGAAGAATCGGCTTACCCTCTACATCCTCGCCGGCATGCTGCTCGGCGTGGCCGTCGGTTATGTCTGCCATCGCACGGCGGCCGATGCCGCGCAGGCGAAGGAGATCGCCGGCTACTTTTCCATCGTCACCGATATCTTCCTGCGGCTCGTGAAGATGATCATCGCGCCGCTGGTGTTCGCCACGCTCGTGTCAGGTCTCGCCGGCATGGAAGGCACGAGCGACGTGCGCCGCATCGGTCTTCGCTCGATCGCGTGGTTCCTGTGCGCGTCGCTGTTCTCGCTCGCGCTCGGCCTCGTGCTCGCGAACCTGCTGCAACCGGGCGCGGGCTTGCACATGTCCCAGACGAGCGCTGACGTGGCCACCGGCCTCAACACGTCGAGCCTGAACTTCAAGGACTTCGTCACACACGCGTTCCCCACCAGCATCGTCGATGCGATGGCGCGCAACGATATCCTGCAGATCCTCGTCTTCTCGGTGATGTTCGGCATCGTGCTCAGCGTGATCAAGTCCGACCCGCGCGTCGCGCCGCTGATCGCGGGCGTCGAAGGGCTCGTGCCCACCATGCTGAAACTGACCGACTATGTGATGCGTCTCGCGCCCGTCGGTGTGTTCGGCGCGCTGGCATCGGCGATCACGGTGCATGGCCTCGACGTGCTGACGACGTACGGCAAGCTCGTCGCCAGCTTCTATACGGGGCTCGCGCTGCTGTGGGCGGCGCTGATCCTCGCCGGCTACGCGTTTCTCGGCAAGCCGGTCTGGGCCTTGCTCAAGGCGATCCGCGAACCCGCGATGCTGGCGTTCTCCACCGCGAGCAGCGAGGCGGCGTATCCGCGCCTGACGGAGAAGCTGGAGGAATTCGGCGTCGACAAGAAAGTGGTGGGCTTCACGTTGCCGCTCGGCTATGCGTTCAATCTCGACGGCTCGATGATGTATCAGGCCTTCGCCGCGATCTTCATCGCGCAGGCGTTCGGCATCGACATGCCGATCGGCACGCAGATCGTGATGCTGCTCGTGCTGATGGTGAGCAGCAAAGGCATGGCGGGTGTCGCGCGCGGCTCGGTAGTGGTCGTCGCGGCCGTGGCGCCGATGTTCCATTTGCCGCCATCGGGCGTCGTGCTGGTGCTCGCGATCGACCAGATTCTCGACATGGGGCGCACGGCGACCAACGTGATCGGCAACAGCATCGCGACGGCAGCCATCGCGAAGTGGGAGGGCCAGCGCGTGACGCGGCAGGAACGCCGCACGGCGATGGCGACGGCTTCGTTCGGCCAGCTCGAAGGCGAGACGAAATGAGCGGCATCGACGCAACGGCTGCCACGAGCGCGCGCAAGTTCGGCGTGGTGGGCGGGCTCGGCCCGCTCGCGAGCGCGGACGTGTTCTTCAAACTGATCAAATCGACGCCGGCCACGCGCGACGCCGAGCACTTCGATGCGATCTTCGAGCAGCAGCCGTTTCGCAGCGCCGATGCCGACAGCGAGACGTTGACGCAGCGCAAGCTGTACATCTTCGATCTGATCAGCAGCTTCGAGAAGCGCGGCGTGACGACGGTCGTGCTGCCGTGCTTCCTGAGTCACACGTTCATCGACGAACTGAAAGCCAATTCGCCGCTGCAGATCGTCGACATGATCGATGCGGTGCGCAGCCACGTGCGCAGAAGATTTCCCGCGGTGCGCCGCGTGGGCGTGCTCGCGTCGGCGCATACGCGGCGCAGGCGCCTGTTCGAGAAGTACTTCGCGGCGCCCGAGTTCGAAGTGATCCACCCGCGCATCGGCGACGGCATCGATTTCGTCACCGAGGCCGTTTATGGCGAGGATGGCGTGAAGAGCGGCAATCTGCGTGGCCGTCCGGCCGAGTTGCTGCGGGCGGCGTGCGAGGACCTGATCGAACAGGGCGCCAACGTCATCGTGCCGGGGCTCACCGAGATCGCGCTGGTCGCGGACGAACTCGGTGCGTTGCGCGTGCCGCTCGTCGATTCGAACCTGGCTTATGCGCAGTACGTGGTGTCCGGCCAGTACCACACGCCCGAGACGATCTTCAAGGTCGGCGTGGTGGGCGGCGTGGGTCCGGCGGCCACCGTCGATTTCATTCACAAGATCGTGCGCGCGACGCCCGCGCGGCGCGATCAGGACCACATCAAGCTGCTCGTCGAGCAGAACCCGCAGATCCCGGATCGCACGGACAATCTGATCGGCGACGGACCCGACCCGACCATCTCGCTCTATGCGACCTGCAAGAAACTCGAAACGGGCGGCGCGGATCTGATCGCGATCCCGTGCAATACGGCGCATGCCTTCGTCGAGCGGATACAGCCTTATCTCGGCGTGCCGATCGTCAATATGCTGACGGTGACGGTGCGTTATCTGCGCGAGTCGTTTCCCGCGCTGCGCTCGGTCGGCGTGCTCGCGACTTGCGGCACGCTCGCGAGCGGCGTCTACGAAAAGGCGCTCGAATCGCACGGCTTGCGGCAGGTCGTCCCGGCACCCGCGCTGCAGGCGCGCGTGATGGACGCGATCTACGGCAAGGAAGGCGTGAAGGCCGGATTCACGGCGGGGCAGTGCCAGCAAGACCTTGCCGCGGCGATCGACGGGCTTATCGCCGACGGCGTCGAAGTAATCGTTCTCGGCTGCACGGAACTGCCGCTGCTGATTCGCGAGCCGTATGTGATCGGCGCGAACGGCGCGCGCGTGAGCGTGGTCGATCCGACCGACGTGCTCGCGAAGCAGTGTGTCGCCTGCGCGACAGCGCCGCCGCGATAGCTCAACCGCATCACCCAGTCAATGCGACGGACCTGCACACGAGGTGTGCCGGATGACCCCGCTCGCCTGTCGATTTCAGAACCTGAGAGGTAATCATGCTTGCACCGACCGAACGTATCGAACACGACCTTCTCGGCGATCTCGCCGTGCCCGCGACCGCGTACTACGGCGTACACACGCTGCGCGCGCTGCAAAACTTTCCCATCACGGGTATTCCGATCTCCGTGTATCCGAACCTCGTCAACGCGCTGGCGAGCGTGAAAGAAGCCGCCGCGCTCGCGAATTACGATCTCGGCCTATTGAGCGCAGTGAAGATGCAGGCCATCGTGCACGCATGCAGGCAAGTGCGCTCAGGCACCGCGCACGAGCATTTCGTCGTCGACGTGATTCAGGGCGGCGCGGGCACGTCGACCAACATGAACGCGAACGAGGTGATCGCCAATCTCGCGCTCGAACATCTCGGCCAACAGCGCGGCGAATACGCGGTTCTCCATCCGAACGAGGACGTGAATCTCGGCCAGAGCACCAACGACGTCTATCCGACCGCGCTCAAGATCGCCACGTACGCGGGCATCATGCAACTGGTCGACGCGATGGGCGTGTTGCGCGCATCGTTCGAACGCAAGGCGGTGGAATTCGGCAACGACCTGAAGATGGGCCGCACGCAGCTTCAGGACGCCGTACCGATGACGCTCGGCCAGGAGTTCAGCACCTTCGCTGTGATGCTCGGCGAAGACGAAGAGCGGCTGAAGGAAGCGGCCCAGCTCATCTGCGAGATCAATCTCGGCGCGACGGCGATCGGCACCGGCATCAATACACATCCGGAATACGCGCAGCTTGCATGCAGGCACTTGAGCGAAATAACCGGTATCGCGTTGAGCACGTCGCCGAATCTGATCGAAGCGACGCAGGATGTCGGTTCGTTCGTGCAGCTCTCCGGCGTGCTGAAGCGCGTCGCCGTAAAACTCTCCAAGACCTGCAACGATCTTCGCCTGCTTTCGAGCGGTCCTCGCGCGGGCCTCGGCGAAATCAACCTGCCGCCGGTGCAGGCGGGTTCGAGCATCATGCCGGGCAAGGTGAATCCGGTGATTCCGGAGGTCGTCAACCAGATCGCGTTCGAAGTCATCGGCAACGATGTGACGGTGAGCTTCGCCGCCGAAGCGGGGCAGCTCCAGCTCAACGCGTTCGAGCCGATCATCGCGCACAGCCTGTTCAAGAGCGTCGCCCATTTACGCGCAGGGTGCCTCACGCTCGCGTCGAAATGCGTCGACGGCATTACCGCGAATCGCGAGCGGCTGCGCGCGATCGTCGAGAGCTCGATCGGCATCGTGACCGCGCTGAACCCGTACATCGGCTATACGCACTCGACCGAAGTCGCGAAGGAAGCGCTTGCGTCGGGCAAAAGCGTCGCGCAGATCGTGATCGACAAAGGGCTGTTGAGTCAGGCGCAGCTCGACGAGATCCTTCAACCCGCCATGCTGACGCAACCAAGAAAGATGTCGTCGGCGGCGTGAGCGACGAAGGTTGTTCCGGTCACAGGTCGCGTGCATACGCACGCGACTCTTTTAAACGATGGAGGAGAGAAAGATGAACGGCAACACGATCGATCGAAAAGCAAGGCGGCTGTGCGGTTCGGCGGCACTGCTGATCGCGGCACTTGCCGCGGGTACCTGCGCGCAGGCTGCCGACGCGTCATCGCAACAGGCAAGCGCCGTCACGGCAACGCCGCGTGTGCTGGTGCTGGCCACCGGCGGCACCATCTCGGGAACCGCCGATCCCCGTTCGGCGATCGGCTACAACTCGGGCAACGTGAAGGGGCAGGAACTGGTGCGCGGCGTGCCGGGCATCGAGAAGCTCGCGAGCATCAGCGCGGAGCAGATCTCGAACGTCGGCTCGCAGGACATGAACGACAAGATCTGGTTGCAGCTTGCGCGGCGGATCGACGAGGTCTTCGCGCGGAACGAGGCCGACGCCATCGTGATTACGCACGGCACCGATACGATCGAGGAAACGGCGTTCTTCCTGAGCAACGTGCTGCGCTCCGACAAGCCTGTGGTGCTGGTCGGCTCGATGCGACCGGGCGGTTCCGCGAGCGCCGACGGTCCCGGCAATCTGTACGAAGCCGTCGAAGTGGCGGCGAGCCCGCAGTCGCGTGGCCGAGGCGTGATGGTCGTGATGAACGACCAGATTCACGCGCCGCGCTGGATCACCAAGACCAATACCACGGCGGTACAGGCGTTCGCGTCGCCGAATGCCGGCGCGATCGGTTATGTCGATCCGGCGAGCGTGCGCTTCGTGATGCCGGCGGTGCAATCGACGCGCGCTGCGCTGAGCCTGCCCGCGAGTGGGCAATTGCCGCGCGTCGATATCGTCTACGCGCATAGCAACATGGATGGCCGCCAGATCGATCATGCGATCGCCGATGGCGCGAAGGGCATCGTCGTCGCCGGCGAAGGCGATGGTGACATGTCGAAGGAAGCCCTCGCGGCGCTCGACCGCGCGGCGGCAAAAGGCATCGTGGTGGTTCGCTCGACGCGCCTGGTGTCGGGGTTCGTGAACCGCAACGTCGAGGTGGACGACGACAAGCGCGGTTTCGTCGCATCGCTCGATCTGAATCCGCAGAAGGCGCGATTGCTGACGCAATTGCTGGTGGCCAACGGCGTGACCGATCCCGTCAAGGTACAGCAGGCGTTTAGCGGGACGTGGTGACGGGTTGGGGGCGCCGCCGGTCAGGGGCGCTGCCGCTTATAAAGCCGCGCGTAATGCCTCGTCGGCAACGGCAAGACGCAACGCGATGGTCTTCACGAGAAACCGATGCAACTGTTGCGCCGTCGCCGGATCCTGCTGTTCGAGTTCGAGCAGCCGGGAGATCGACAGGCGGTACACGCGCGTCGGTGCCTCGGCAATCACATCCGCGCTGCGCTGTTGCTGCGTGTACACCGCCATTTCCCCCACGACCGTGCCCGGGCCGAACGAGCGCAGACGCGCCGAGCGGCCATCGCCGAGCGGCAGCGAGATCGCGACACGTCCTTGCTCGACGAAATACAGCGCGTCGCCCAGCTCGCGATGACGAAACAGCGCCTGCCCCGAAAGCAGATCCTGCACCTCCAGACACGCGATCAAGCCGTTCAACGCGCCGGCCGTGAAATGCGGCTCGAGCATCGCCCGCAAATCGCCGCCATGCGCGATCGCGAGCGAGTTCGCCGCGAGCAGTTTGTCTTCGATCCATTCGAGACCCGCATCGAGCGTATCGAATTCATGGATCTTCAGATTGAGCGTGCCGGTCTTCACGAGCAGATCGCGCGAGCGCGGCGGCAGCGCTGTCAACACGAGGTCCACGCTTCTTGCTGCGCAGAGCTGCCTGAGTTTGACGAAGCTGATCGATACGGATGCATCCATGCCATGTGTCGCCGCAAAGTCGAGCACGACGAAGCGGACCTGCGACGGATCCCCGGCGCCGAATCGCTCGCGAAGGCGCTGCAGAATGGAATTGGCCGTGCCGAAGAAGAGAAACCCTTGCAGGCACATTCCGCATACCTGGGGGCCGATTGCGCGCAGAGCCTGGGTGTCTTCGATGCTGCGCTCAACATTCGAGGTCCGCGCGCGCAGGTCGAACTCCATGCGTATGCAGCCGACCCGACCGTAGAGCAGCGTGAACATCACACATGCTGCAACGACGCCCACCCCTACGCCGACGATCACGCCATACGCCGCGATAGTGCCGAGAATCACGGGCACGAGCAGATACTCATACCAGTTGAGCTTGGTCCAGGCGCCCGCCAGCCAATGCACGAGCAAGCGCAGCCCCATGAAGAGCTGAAGGCCGACCAGCACCGGCACCGGAAAGAGCGCGACGATGCCCGGCGAAGTGGCGAGCACGACCACGCACGCGAGCGAGGCGAACACGCCCGCCACCCGGCTCGTCGCGCCCACCCGCGCGTTGAGCATCGAGCGATTGAACGACTGGTAGCCGACCATGCCGCCCAGCAGTCCGCTCGCGAGATTGGCGAGGCCGGCGGCGCGCATCTCGCGATTGAGGTCGACGTCCTCCCCGGTGGCCGCGCCAATCGCCGTTGAATTCATCAGGATCGTCACGGCCGATACCGAGGTCACCACCAGACTCTCCGGAAGATGCGCGCCGACCGCCGACCAGTCGATGCCGCCCCGTCCGAGCCTCGCGGCCAGGTGCAACTCCGGCAGCCCGGATAGGTGCAGCTTGACGCGCGGCAGCAGCAGACCCATGCCGCGCGCGTCGTCGATCGAAACTCCGGCAACCTGCAGCAGAACGTAGAAAAGCACCACGCCGAAGGCCAGCGTGAGCGGCAGCGCGGCAATGTGCTGCCACGTGCGCATCAATACCGTGGCCAGCACGCCGACGACCAGCGCCGGAACCCATGTGAGCCAGTGAAGGTGCGCGAGCAACGCGAGCGTGTGCCACTGCAGCGGCTGGCCCGTCAGCACGCGGAACGCCCCCGCGAGCAGCAGGTAGCCCGTGCCCGCGAGAAATCCGCCGAGCACCGGATAGGGCAGGAACTGCAAGGAGCGGCTGCGCTTCGACGAGCCGATCGCATAGAGCACGATGCCCGTCATGAGCGAACAGAGCGCGATGGCGATCAGCACAGTGAGGATCAGCGTCTGCGGCGAACCGCCGTCCGCGCGCACGCTGCTGGCCACCCCCGCCGCCACGCCGGCGAGAAAGGCGGCGGCGTTGCTGTCGGGGCCGCCAATGTTGACGCGCATCGAACTCGTCAAGGCGATCACGAGCGCCGTGACGACGCAGCTCACGAGCGCGGTGGGCACGCCCAGCATCGCGTAGCGGGCAAGATCGGCGCTAAAGATCATCGTGCCGAGGCTCATCGCATAGCACAGCATGACGAGCGTCGAAACGGCGCCCGCCGCCACGTCGCCTGGCAGACCCGCCAAACGCGAGCGCAGCGGGATCTCGGAGACGGAAACGGTCTTGCCCGGCTTCACGTGGATTCCCGGTCGAATGCAAGGGCGCCGTGAGGCGCGCCAGCCAGTATCCTGCGCGGCTCGAACGGCTGTCAAACGCGATGCAGCGTGCTTATCGGACACCTACACTGATTATTCATCGGCCCCGTACCTGGCGAACTCCACGCAAAGGCCATGCAGCTCCGGAGCCGTTCACACCGGCGGCCGGCACGCGCGCTATTCGTCTGAGCTTTTGCCCGCGGGGCCACGCATCGGAGGCGGGGCGACGAACATGGATATCGAGAAATGGCTGCGGGACCTCGGGCTCGAGCAGTACGCCCACGCGTTCGCGGCAAACGACATCGACATGTCGCTGCTCGGGCAGCTGACCGACGTGGACCTGAAAGAGCTGGGAGTACAGTCGCTCGGCCACCGTAAGCGCATTCTGGCCGCGGCGGCAGGCGCCCTAACGGCGGCCGCGCCGCTACCGCCCCAGACGTCCGCCGACAACGAGGTGCCCGCGGACGAGCGCAGGCAGGTCACGATTCTGTTCGCCGATCTCTGCGGCTACACGATGCTGTCGCGCTCGCTCGATCCCGAAGACTTGCGCGCGCTGATCGGACGCTACACGGCGCTGGTCGACGGGATCGTGCTCGCCTATGGCGGCACGATCGACAAGCACATCGGCGACGCGGTGATGGCGCTGTTCGGCGCGCCCCGCTCGCACGAGACGGACACGCTGCGCGCCGCTCGTGCCGCTCTCGACATTCACGACGGCCTGGCGCGGCTGGCCGCGCAGACCGGGCGGCCGTTGCAGGCGCATATCGGCATGGCGAGTGGCGAGGTCATCGCGGGCGCGCTGGGCCGCGCGCCGACGCGCAGGACTACACCGTGCATGGCGATCCGGTGAACCTGGCCGCTCGGCTCGTGGCAGCCGCGGCCGCCGGCGAAACCTGGATATCCGACGACGCGGCGCGCACGCTCGGCGACGCCGCCAGTTGCGAAGCAATCGGCGAGCGGCGCTTCAAGGGCATCGACACGCCGGTGCGGGCATGGCGGCTCGTCGCGCTTGGCAGCGAGCCCGGCAGGACGAGCCGCAGCCGCTTCGTCGGACGCGAAGCCGAGCTCGAACAGTTTCACGGCATCCTTCATGCGTGCATGGCAAGGCGCGCAGGGCATGTCGTTCATGTGCGAGGCGAAGCCGGGATCGGCAAGACGCGGCTCGTCGACGAGATGCGCCGCCATGCGCAGGCAGAGGGCTTCACGCTCCATCGGAGCCTCGTGCTCGATTTCGGCGTCGGCAAGGGCCAGGATCCGGTGCGAACCATCATTGGAAGCCTGCTCGGCTTACCGCCCGGTGCATCGAGTGAAGCGCGGCAGGCCGCCGCCGCGCAGGTCGCGACCCAAGGTATCGTCAAGGCCGAGCAGATCGTGTTTCTGCACGACTTCCTCGATCTCCCGCAGGCCGCCGAATGGCAAACCATCTACGAGGCCATGGACCACGGCGCGCGCAAGCGCGGCAAGCAGGCGCTCGCCGTGAGGCTGACCGAGGACGCTTGCGCCCATGCGGCGACGCTCATCGTCGTCGAAGACCTGCATTGGGCCGATGCCGAAGTCATCGGCTACCTGTCGGCGTTCGCGTCAGGCATTGCCAACGGCACGGGCCTGCTGGTCACGACTTCGCGCGTGGAAGGCGATCCGATCGATGCAGGCTGGCGCGCACGTTGCCGCGACACCCCGTTCGCCACGATCGATCTCGGACCGCTTCGCAAGGACGAGGCCCTGAGCCTGGCGGGCAATTTCATCGATGCGACCCAGCGCGTCGCGCTCGCCTGCATCGAGCGCGCGGGCGGCAATCCGTTGTTTCTCGAACAACTGCTGCGCAACGCTGAAGAAGGCCGCGGCGGCAACGTGCCCGCGTCGATCCGCAGTCTCGTGCTCGCGCGGATGGACCGGCTCGCGCCCCGTGACCGCCTGGCGTTCCAGGCGGCCGCCGTGATCGGTCAGCGTTTCGACCTCGCGCTGCTGCGAGAGCTGGTGGGCGATCCTGGCTACGTCTGCGACGGCCTGCTCGTCAATGCACTCGTGCTGCCGGAAGGCGAGGACTTCCTGTTCGCCCACGCATTGATCCAGGAGAGCGCCTACTCGACGTTGTTGCGCGCGCGCCGCCGTGAACTTCATCTGCGCGCGGCCGAATGGTTCGCACAAAGCGATGTCACGCTGCACGCCCAGCATCTCGACCGCGCCGAAGACGAGCACGCGCCGCACGCCTACCTGGGCGCGGCGGCCGCACAGCGTGCCGCCCATCGTTTCGAAGCGGCGCTGCGGCTGGCCGAGCGCGGCATCGAAATCGCGCAGTCGGAGGCAGACCGCCATGCACTGAGCTGCTGCAAGGGCGAACTTCAGCGCGACCTGGGCGACATCGCAGGATCGATCGTGACGTACCGCACCGCACTCGCCGCCGCCACCGACGACGCCGCCCGATGCGACTGTCAGCTCGGGCTCGCGGAAGGTCTGCGTGTCAGCGAGGGTCTCGACGAAGCACTCGGCTTACTCGCGCAAGCGCAAAAGATCGCGGAGCGAGACAACCGGCTGGCGGAGCTTGCAAGCCTCCACTATCTGCGCGGCAACATTCTCTTTCCGCTCGGCAAGATCGACGCCTGCAGCGCCGAGCATGAGCGCGGTCTTGGCTACGCGCGGCGCCTCGGTCTGCCCGAGGCAGAGGCTCGCGCGCTCGGTGGCCTGGCGGATGCCGCGTATGCGCAGGGGCGCATGCGGACCGCGTTCCATCATTTCAGCGAATGCGTCGCGATGAGCCGCGAACACGGGTTCGGCCGCATCGAGGTTGCCAATCTGTCGATGCAGGGCTTCAGCCGCATTTATCTGAACGACGCAAGTCAGGCTCGCGAGGACGCAAGCGCCGCCGCCCGCGCCGCCGAGTTGATCGGGCAGCCTCGCGCGCAATTGCTGGGGGAGACGCTGGGGGTGTTCGCCTGCCAGGAACTGGGCGATGCGCAGGCGGCCGGCAAGCATCTGGTGCAGGAAATGCGTGTGATCCGGCAATTGGGCGCGCGCCGCTTCGAAGCGCAGAATCTGGAGATGCAGGGTCGCCTGTTACTGGACGAAGGATGCCGTAGTGAAGCAGTGGTTGCGCTGCGCGAAGCACTCGCCATCTCACGCGAGGTAGGGACTCAGTTTTCCGGGCCAAAGGCCTTGAGCGCACTGAGCCGCGCGGTTGACGATAACGGCGAGCGTACGCGGCTACTGGCTGAAGGCGAGGCGCTGTTGCGCCTCGGCGCGGTCGGCCACAATCACCTGTGGTTTTATCGCGACGCCGTCGAAGCGATGCTGGGGGCGAGCGATCCTGCTGGCATGCTGCACTACGTGGACGCACTCGAGGCCTATACGCAGCGCGAACCGTTGCCGTGGTCCGAGCTTTTCGCGGCGCGTGGCCGTGCGCTTGCACTCGCGCTTCAGGCGCCGCTCAGCGAAGCCACGCGACATGAACTGCTGCGGCTGCGAGAGGCGCTGCAGCAGGCCGGCTTTCGCAATTACGTAAGCGCGGTCGAAGCGGCCCTTGCGGCTTGAGGCACGCGCGTAGCCGATCCTCAGCGTGGCGCGGAATCGTCGTCGGGCGGGTCCTTGTGGACGACCTCCATGTCGATGGTGCGGGCGTCGTCGCCATGCGCGACCGTCTGCCGGCGCAACGCGCGCATCTTCCACCACAGATACCCGACGACGATCGTGCCGACCGCGAACAACACGGCGAACAGCACGATCGACAGCATCGCGGCCACCACGAACAAGATCGCGCTCAGGGCGACGGCCAGCAACCGGCCGAACCAGCCGGGGCCGCCGATCCGGATCCCTTTCTCATATGTCACCCGCCGCGGCGGGGGTCTGTCGTTTTGCATCGCTCGTCTCCCGGCCGCCGTCCGGCGGATGATGCGGGTAAATCCTCATGCGTGGTCATTATGCAGGATGCGAACCGCTAACGTCGCCGGCGCGGCTCAGCGTATAGTCGACTGACGTCGTTAAGAAGCCCGCGCGTTGGCTCGTTTAAGTTCGGTAGTAAGTTGCCGCTCCCAAGGCTGACAGGCGTGGTGTTTAGCGTGCAGGCCTTCTCTGTCTACCCGGTTGCACACTGCCAGGGCACGTTATGAAATCCGCCGGTTTTCAGTTACCTCGGTTGCCCGCGTGATCATGCGACGCCTGCATCTGCTCGAAATCGAAGACCAGCCGTGGTGCCCACGGGCGATCCGTGACGGCGGGACGGACTGGCTGCATTTCCTGGCCAATACCCTCGAGGGCTTCAACGTCATCGCGGGCAAGCTGCGCGAAGCGATGCGGCGGGTCGGCAACGACCGGATCGTCGATCTATGTTCGGGCGGCGGCGGCCCGTGGCTGACGCTTGCACCGTTGCTCGCGCAGTCCGGACGCGTGACGGTGCAACTGACCGACTTCTATCCCAATCGCGCCGCGTACGAGCGCGTATCCGCCGGGGCAGCCGGCCGCGTCACCTATGTGAGCGAACCGGTGGACGCGATGGACGTGCCATCGGGATTCGACGGCGTGCGCACGATGTTCAACGCTTTCCACCATTTCCGGCCGGACGATGCGCGGGCGATCCTCGCCGACGCGGTGACGAAGCGTCGCGCGATCATCATCGTCGAGGGTGCCGACCACCGGCTGCTCGGTGTCGTGTTCATCCTGGCGATGCCGCTGATGATGCTCGCGCTGACGCCGCTGATCCGGCCGTTTCGCTGGTCGCGACTAGCGCTCACCTATGTGCTGCCGGCTATCCCGCTGCTGTGTCTGTTCGACGGCATCGTGTCGATGATGCGCATCTACAACCCCGACGAATTGCGTGAGATGGTGGCGCGTATCCCGGACCAGCAGAGCTTCGAATGGGACATCGGCACACTGCCGGTGCAGGGCTCGCCGATCGGTCTGACTTACCTTGTGGGCGTTCCGCGCCGACGCGCCGGCTGAACGCAAGCGGGCGCCGTCGGCAGCGGCGGGCCGATCACTTGCCGGCCAGATGGTCAGGTGTCTGGCTGCTGCCCGCCGGCAGTTCGCCCATCGCCTGAAACAGCGTCGCCGTATCGGCCAGGCGCCGGCCGATCAGGCGGATTTCTTCGAGCCTCGCTGCTTCGTACTGCTGCTCGCCGCCGCGGGCGGATGCAGCGGGCAGCGCGCCGAGCCGGTGACGTGACGTGGCATCGTCGAACGACTCGCGTGCCTCACGGGCAGCGCTGCTCGCGGCGTCGAGCGCCTGCGCGTCGTGTTCGAGCGACGCAAGCGTGTCCGCGACGTTTTCGAACGCCGCCAGCACGGTCTGCTTGTACTCGAACACGGCGGCCTCGTAGGTGTCGATTGCCGCGCGCCGCTGTGCGACGAGCGCGCCGCCATGAAAAAGCGCCTGCGACATCGTCGCGGCGATGCTCCAGATCGCGCCTGCGCCCGACAGCGCGAGCGGCCAGTTGAAGCCGCCTTGTCCCATCGAGGCGTTCAGCGTCAGGCTCGGAAACAGCTGTGCCGTCGCGACGCCGACGTCGTCTGCGGCGGCCTTCAGCGCCGCCTCGGCGGCCGCGATATCGGGCCGCGCGCGCAACAGGTCCGATGGCAGCACGACGGGCAGGTCCTGCGGCAAGTGCAGGTTTGCCAGCTCTGGCTCGGGCGGCGCCGCGTCGGGCGTGCGGCCGAGCAGCACCGCAAGCGCATGTCTCGTCACCGTCAGCCGTTGCCGCAGATCGGCCACGCTGACCTCGAGCGCGGCGATGCTTTGCCGCGCAGTCGACACGTCGCCGCGCGTCAGCGATCCGAGTTCGTAATGCCGTTCGGTGTCGTGAGCCTGATCGCCCGCAAGCGCGATCAATCGCTCGGTCGCGTCGATCTCGGCGCGCAACATCGCCGCCTCGATCGTCGCCGTGACAATGTTGGTGGCCAGTGCGCGGCGCGCAGCTTCGCGTTGATACGCGTCGATCTCGACACGCGCTGATCGGGCCGCGTTGGCTTTACGCACCGCGCCGAACAGGTCGAACGTATATTGCGCCTGGACTACGCCGATGAACTCGTTGTAAAGCAGCGTATTCGGGCCGCCGGGGACCGGAATGCCGAGATCGCGCCCGCGCGAGGCCTGCCCCACCAGATCGACCGACGGCAGCAGCGAGGCGCCGATCTGCGCCCGTAGTTGTTCGTGTGCCGCGGCCAGGTGCTTGTCGGCGGCAGCGAGCGTCGGGCTGTCGCGCAGACCTTCTTCGACGAGGTCATTCAACGCTGTCGATTCGAACAGCCGCCACCATTGCGGCACAGGTTGCGCGCCGGTGGTGAAATGCTGCGCGACACCGAGCGCGGCGACCGTTTGCGCGGGCTGAGGCTCGACGCCGTAATGGGCGGGAGAGGGCATCGCGGGCGGCTCGCCGCCCGGACCGAACGAGCATGCGCCAAGCGCGATCGTCGCGGCCGCGCCGAACGCCGCGCGCCAATCATGGATCGCCGCTGCCCGCGTTCGACCCGGCGCGCCGGCGAAATGCGGCGCGCTCGCGAGCGCCGGCCCGTCGATGGGGTTGCAGTCTGTGCCCACGATCAGCTCCACGTAGATTCGATTGTCGGGGTCGCGGTTCGCACACCGCGTTCGAAGTGCCGCACCTTGAACGCGGTCGCGTACAGCGCGGGAACGAAGAACAGCGTCAACACCGTGGCGCCCGTGATGCCGCCCATCAGTGCGGTCGCCATCGGTCCGAAGAAGGCCGAATGCAGCAGCGGGATCAGCGCGAGCACGGCCGCCGCGGCGGTCAGCATGATCGGGCGGAAGCGCCGGACCGTGGCGCCCACGATCGCATCGAAGCGCCCCTGGCCCGCGGCGATATTGCGTTCGATCTGATCGACCAGAATCACCGAGTTGCGCATGATGATGCCGGACATCGCAATGACGCCGAGCATCGCCACGAAGCCGAACGGCTTGCCGAACAGCAGCAGTGCGGCGACCACGCCGATGAGCCCGAGCGGCGCGGTGAGCACGACCATCAGCACGCGCGCGAAGCTGCGCAGTTGAATCATCAGCAGCGTCAGCACCACGACGAGCATCAGCGGAAGCTGCGCGATCACCGACGCCTGCGCCTTGCCGCTGATCTCGCCCGCGCCGCCGGTCTCGATCCGGTAGCCGATCGGCAGCGACGCGCGTAGCGGCGCGAGCGTCCGATCGATCGCCTGGGTCACGTCGATATCCAACGCGTTGCCGCGCACGTCGGCCTGGACCGTGATCGTCGGTTGACGGTCGCGGTCCCAGATCACCGCGTATTCGAGCTCGTTGTTCAGGTGGGCGAGCGCGCCGAGCGGCACCGGGCCGTTCGGCGTCGGCATCGCGAGGTTCACGATCTCGTCGGGGTCGACCCGCTCGCGCTGGGGCGCACGCAGATCGACGCTGATCAAGCGGTCGCGGACCCGGTACTGCGTGAACGTATAGCCCGACAGCGTCATTGCGAGGAAGCTCGCCACGTCTTCCGACGTGACGCCGAGCTCGCGCGCCTTCTGCTGGTCGATCTCGAAGCGCACCGAGCGTTCGCCGGGTTCGTCCCAGTCGAAATGGACGCCCGTTGTGCGGGCATCGGCTTTCATCGTGGCCGCGACCTTTTCCGCGATCTCCCGCACGGTGGCGAGGTCGCTTCCGCTGACGCGAAACTGCACCGGATAGCCGACCGAGGGGCCCGTCTGGAGCGGCGAAACGCGCGCGCGCACGGCGGGAAAGCTGTTTTGCAGCGTGCTCGCGAGCCAGCGTTCGAGCTTTGCGCGGTCGTCGACGGACTTCGCGGTGATCACGAGCTGCGCGAAGTTGGGCTGGGGCAACTGCACGTCGAGCGGCAGGTAGAAGCGCGGTGCGCCCGCGCCGACGAAGTCGACCAGATGATCGATCTCGGGCCGGCCGGCCAGCGTCTTTTCGAGGCGCGCGGCTTCGCGCAGCGTCGCTTCGAACGACGCGCCTTCGGGCAGCCGCATGTCGACGAGCAGTTCGGGCCGCTCGGAGCTCGGGAAGAACTGTTGCGGCACGAGCGCGAAGCCGGCCAACGCGGCAACGAACAAGGCGGCCGTGACGCCGATCACGACGAGGCGCCGCTTCACGCACCACGCGATGCAGTCGCGCAGGCGGTCATGAAAGCGGGTGGCGCGCGGCGCCGCCACAGGGGTCCGGCGCGTCTGCGCGTCGGCGCGCCGGCGGAGCTTGCGAAGCGCGCGCCGAGGCGTCTCGCGTGCGGTGTCCTTGGGTTCGGGTAGCAGGTGATAGCCGAGCAACGGAATCAGCATGACCGCCGCGAACCACGAAGCGATCAGCGCAATCGCGGACACCTGAAAGATCGAGCGCGTGTATTCGCCGGTGGCCGATTTCGCCAGCGCGATCGGCAGGAATCCCGCCACCGTGACGAGGGTTCCCGTCAGCATCGGAAATGCGGTACTGCTGTAGGCGAACGCCGCGGCCCTCGCGCGGCCCCAGCCCTGCTCGAGCTTCACGGCCATCATCTCGACCGCGATGATCGCATCGTCGACGAGCAGGCCCAGCGCGAGGACCAGCGTGCCGAGCGAGATCTTGTGCAGGCCGATGTCGAAGCCGTTCATGCATAGCGCGGTGACCGCGAGCACGACCGGGATCGAGATCGCCACCACCACGCCGGCGCGCCAGCCCAGTGAGATGAGGCTCACGGCCAGCACGATCACGATCGCTTCGGCGGCGGCCCGCAGAAAACCGTTGACCGAATGCGAGACCGCGTGCGGCATGCTCGACACCTCGACGAGTTCGAGCCCCGCGGGCAGACGCGCACGCAATTCCGCTGTCTGCGCATCGAGCCGCTTGCCGAGCTGAATCACATCGCCGCCAGCCTGCATCGTGATGCCGATGGCGAGCACCGCGCGGCCGCCGGTGCGAACCTGCGAGACCGGCGGATCGTCGTAGCCGCGCCTGATCGTGGCAATGTCACCGAGACGAACCAGGCGGTGATTGATGTCGATCAGCGTGTCGCCCATCGCCTTCAGGTCGGTGAACTGGCCGCTCGGACGCACGTACACGCGGTCGAACGCGGTGGTCAGCGTGCCGCTCGGCGTGACCGCGTTTTGCGCGTTGATCGCCCGCGCGAGCTGTTGCGGCGTGATACTGAGCCGCGTCAATTGCGCGTTGGGAATCTCGATCGTGATGTGCTCGTCGGGGTCGCCGAAATAATCGACTTTCGCGACCCCGGGCACGCGCAGCAGCACGCCGCGCAGTTCGTCGGCATAGTCGTGCAATTGCGCCGGCGAGAACCCGTCGCCGGCGAGCGTATAGATGTTCGTGTAGACGTCGCCGAACTCGTCGTCGAAGTACGGCCCCCGCACGCCGGGCGGAAGCGTATCCGCGATGTCGGCCATTTTCTTGCGTACCTGGTACCACGTCTCGCGCACTTCGTTCACCGGCGCGGAGTCTTTCATCGTGAAGACGATCAGCGATTCGCCGGGACGCGAGTAGCTGCGCAGATAGTCGAGATGAGGCGTTTCCTGCAGCTTGCGGCCGATCCGGTCGGTCACCTGTTCCTCGACCTGGCGTGCGGTCGCGCCGGGCCAGAAGGTCCGGATCACCATCGCGCGGAACGTGAACGGCGGGTCCTCGGATTGTCCGAGCCGGGCATAGGCGAGCCCGCCGAACAGCGTGGCGAGCACGACGGCGAAGATGAC
Source organism: Paraburkholderia sp. MM6662-R1 (assembly GCF_050436245.1). Classification (NCBI taxonomy): domain Bacteria; kingdom Pseudomonadati; phylum Pseudomonadota; class Betaproteobacteria; order Burkholderiales; family Burkholderiaceae; genus Paraburkholderia; species Paraburkholderia sp. MM6662-R1. Next base: position 291,832 of record NZ_JBNDLV010000003.1, read on the forward strand.
CAGCGCCTGGTTACGGATCGCCCACGCGGACAGATTGAAGCGGCCGGTATCGTCCGCTGCCGGCCGCCGCGGTCCGCCCGCTCCGCCGGGTCCGCCGGGTCCACCCGCTCCGTCGGGCCCCTGGCCGAACGGCGCTCTCATGATGCGAAGTCCTCGGGATGCAACGGCGCTACCGCGCGCACGGTTTCGCCGGCGCTGACGGTATGCACCCCTTGCAGCACGACGCGCTCGCCGTCGTTGAGGCCTCGCGCGACCGAGATCGTGCGGTCGTCGTAGCGGCCAACCTGGACCCGGCGCAGTTCCAGCGCCTGGTCGCCCGGCCGAACGACCCAGACGGCCGGCGCGTTGCCGTCGTGAAAGAGCGCGCTCGCGGGCAGCGTGATCGGGTCGTCCGCTTGCGCCTCGCCGGCCGCGGCGAACGTGACGGTGGCCGTCATGCCCAGGCGGACCTCGGGGCCTGGCGCATCGAGCGTCAGTTTCGCGCGATAGGTGCGGCTGCCGGGGTCCGCGGCCGGCGACAGCTCCCGCACGTGTGCCGTGAAGCGTCTGCCCGTGGCGGCCGGCAGCGAGACGCTGGCCGCGCTGCCGATCGCCAGCGCGTTCAGCAGACTCTCGGGCACGTCGCAGAGAATATCGACCTCGCCGGACCAGGCGAGATGGTAGACCGCTTGTCCCGCCGCGACGTTCTGCCCGGTATCGGCGTCTTCGGCGGTGATGACGCCGGCATGGTCCGCCGTGAGGACCGTGTACTGCGTCTGATTCTTCAGCAGCGCGAACTGTTGTAGCGCCTGATCGCGCTGCGCGGTGGCTGCCACATACGCATCCTGGGTCTGCTCGAGCTGCGCTGTCGAGATCAGCTGTTCCTGCGCCTGCGCCCGGTCGCGATCGAGTTGCTGCTCGGCGAAGGTGAGCCGATGCTGCGCCGCCATCAATTGGGCGTGCGCGCTCGCGAGGCTGCGTTGCGCGTCGTCGGCATCGAGCCGCGCGATCGCCTGGCCGGCCGTGACCGTATCGCCGAGCCGCACCTTCCGCTCGATCAGCTTGCCCGCGATGCGAAACGACAGCGGCGTCGCATAGCGTGCGTTGACTTCGCCTGGCAGCGTCGCGAGCACGGGCTTGCTGTCCCGATGCACGACCACGGCGATGACCGGGCGCGGCAACGTCACCTCGGCTTCTTTCGCGTGACAAGCGGCGAGCGTGAGCGCGCCCGACAGCGTCAGCATGATCTCGCGCCAGCGCATGCTCACGAGTGTTCCTCCAGCTCGCCGGCTTCGAACTGCGCCTTGGTCCGGCGGCGCTGTACCTTGCCGCTAGAGGTCCGCGGCAAGCTGCCCGCCTGCACGATCGCAACGTGACCGACCTGCAGGCCCGCGCATTCGGCGACCTTCTGCGCGATCGCACGCCGCAGCGCCGTGGCCTCCACCGGCTTGCCCTCGGCACAGACGACCAGTGTCTCGTCGCCGTCGCGCATCACGCTGAACGCGATGACACCGCGGCTTTGCACGCTCGGCAATTCGGCCACCGCCCATTCGATGTCCTGCGGATAGAGGTTCGAGCCGTGAATGACGATCAGGTCCTTGCTGCGGCCGCAGATATAGAGCTGATCGCCGGCGAGGTAGCCGAGATCGCCGGTCTGCAGCCAGCCGTCGCGGTACGCGTCGGCGCTCGCGTCGGCCTGGCCGTAATAGCCCACGGTGATGCTGGGCCCGCGCGTGACGATTTCGCCGACGCAGCGTTCGGGCAAAGCGCGCCCGGATTCGTCGACGATCCGCAACTCGTGGCCGGGAAAGCAATGGCCGCAGCCGACCAGTTCGATCGTGCGTAAGCCGTTATCACGCGCAGCCGGTATCGCTCGACCCAGCCCCAGCGCGGCCGCATAGACGACGTCGGTGACGAGCGGCTGGCCGTGGTCGTGAAACGTGATCGCGAGTGTTGCTTCGGCCATCCCGTAGCACGGCAGCAGCGCTTCGGCACGAAAACCGGCCGGCTCGAAGCGCGCGCAGAACTGGCGCAGCGCTTGCGCGTTGATCGGCTCGGCACCGCAGCCGGCGACGCGCAGCCGCCGCAGATCGAGGCCTTCGAGGTCCTGGTCGCGGCTTCGGCGAGCGGCGAGCGCGTACGCGAAGTTCGGCGCGAAGCTGATGGTGCCGCGGTATTTCGTGATCGCCTCCATCCAGAGGCCGGGCCGGCGCACGAACGCTTCGGTTGCCAGCAGCACGCACGGCAAGTCGCAGATCAGCGCGCCGAGCACGCTGATGAGCCCCATGTCGTGGTGCAGCGGCAGCCAGCTGACATAGACGTCCTGCTCGCGCAGATCGATGCCGCGGGGTCCGAGGAACGCTGTCGCATTCGCGACCAGATTGCGATGCGTGACCATCACGCCTTTCGGCAGCGACGTGCTGCCCGACGTGTATTGCAGGAAGCACAGGTCATCGGGATGCAGCGTGGGCAAATCGCACGCGGGCGGCTCGCCGTCGAGCAGCGCTTCAATGGTCACGATACGTTCGAGACCGGTGTCGACGGCGAGCACGTCCTCGATGGTCTCTCTTGTCGAGTTCGACGTGAGCAGCATCCGGGCGCCTGCCGAGCGCACGATGTGACTGACGGTTTCGGCGTAACGTGTGCGGGTCCTGAAGTTCAGGCTTCCGCGCGGAAAGATCGGTACCGGGACGAGACCGGCGAACGAGGCGCCGAGGAAGCTCAGGATGAACGCTTCCGGGTCGAGGACCACGAGTGCGACGCGCTCGCCCTTGTTCAGCCCCAGTGCCACGAGCTTTTTCGCGTGGTTGCGCGCCTCGCGTTCGAGCGCCTCGTAAGGATAGTAGTGCTCGTCGCCGTGCGTGGAGACGAAGCGAAGGCCTCGAGCGTCGCCGCGCGGCAGTGCTGCAACGGCATCGACTAGCGTCTGGTCCATGGTGAGGGGTCCCCGGTCAGGTAATCGAGATTCAGTGATCGAGCGAAGCAGCGGGCGACCAGTCGCGGATCGGCTGCAGACGGCGACGCAGCAGCGCGATCACCTCGTCGTCGCTGCGCACCGGCGCGCCCGGCAAGCGCACGAAATGCGTGGCGAGCTTGCGGTGCTGGCGCGTGACGAGCAGCAGCCAGATCTGCGCGATGTCGATGCGATCGAACACGACCGCGTCCTCGCGACCGTACTTCTCGAGGTTCGCCGCGAATTCCTTCGTGAGTTCGCTGAAGTGCGTGCCTTTGCGGACGTGGTGGTAGATGTGATAACCGGCGTTGAAGACGCGCGCATTGAAACGCGAGTCGATCGTATTGGTGCTGCTCGTGTACGGGTTGTCAGGCTGAACGGGGTCGATGAACGCGTGCTGGACCCAGTTGCCGATCATCATCATCAGCCGCACGAACACGAACGGAAACACGAACACGACGAGCGTCGCCCGCAGGTTCAAGTACGCGGCGGCGGCAACCGCCGCGTAGAACGCGACCTCACCCACGAGCAGTTGCCTGATCAGCTTCGTATTGCGCGAGCGCCACAGATAGACGGACAGATCGAGCGGCACCAGCGCGGCGAAGCGCAGGTAGTAGTGCAGGAAGCCGATGACGCTATCGCGCTGAAACCGCATCGTGGAGCTCAGGTCGCGTGGCAGGTTGTCGTCGATGTGATGCATGCCCATGTGATGGACATAGAACGTGCCCGGCGTCTGACCGAAGAACGGACACAGCACCCAGTCGAGCAGGATCTCGAGCGCCCGGTACTGCTTCCTGAAGAGCCGCCGATGCAGCGTGCAGTGGTAGCTCATCGTGAAACGGTCGCCGAACGCGTTCCAGACGAGCACGTATGCAACGCCCAGCCACCACGGAAAGCGGCCGAGCCCAAACAGCACGGTTGCGGCGGGAATGAATATCAGCGCGCACTGGAGGTAGAGCCGCAGATGCGGCAGGTCGCGACGATCGTTGAGCAGGCGGTACATGATGGTTTCCTTCAGGGGCGGTTTCGGTGGTCAACGGGCGGTCAATTCATGTCAGGTCGGCTCGGGCAGTTCGATCACGCCGCTATGGCCATCGACCTTGAGCTGCATGCCCGACTGCACGCGCGTGGTAAGGCCCGGAATCTGGACGACGGTCGGGATGCCGATTTCGCGGGCGACGATCGCGGCGTGGGTCAACGGACTGCCACGCTCGATCAGCAGCCCGGTCGCCGACGCGAATACGGGCACCCAGCCGGGGTCGGTCCGATAGGTGACGAGGATGCCGCCGTCGAACTCGTTCGCTTCGCGCACGACCTTCGCCCGTCCCTCGGCGAAGCCCGGCGAGCAGGGCGTGCCGCGCAGCGTCGCGCCGGCCGCGTGGGCAGGCGCCACGCGCAACGCGGCGAGGTTCGCCGGGTTGCTGAGCCAGGCCGCCACCGGGCCATGCGTGACGAAGCGTGGCGGCAGGTCAGCCATGTCGCGATAGCTGGCATCGTCGCGCTTGCGCTGCTCGATGAGCGGGCGCAGTTCGCGGTGGGAGACGGTGCCTTCGAAGCACCCGCGAATTTCCTCGAGGCGCAGATGGAAGATGTCGCGGCCCGTCGCCAGCACGCCGTCGGCGGCGAGACCCTCGCCGATTGCTCGGAACATCCGGCGCGCGACCCCGAACGCGCGCGAACGGCAAAAGCGCACGGTCTCGCGCGCCCGGATCGCGGCGCGCACGCGGCCGCGCGCGCGTGCAAAAATCCAGCGCTGCAGCGGATTGAGCTGCTCACGCAACAACGCGTCGATGTGCGCTTCGGTGGCACTGCGATCGATCGACGCGGCACCATGCGCGAGCGCGGCCTTCAACATATCGAACAGCACGCCCGGGTCTTCGCGCAGATCGGGCTCTTCGAGCTTCAGTTCGTTGTTGCTGCGGTACGCGAAGTCGGCGAGGTAGCGCTCGATGTCGGCGACGATCTCGGGCGCGCCGCATCCGCGCAGCGCCGCATACGCAACGGCAGACGGCGTGTTGCGGATCAGCGCTTCGACCTGAGGCTTCGCCCGCACGGCTTGCGCAATCGCGCTCAGCCTGCGGACCGGCTCGATCGACTCGAGGTCGTCCATGCCGCCGATCACCGCCACTTCGAGCCAGTCGGGCGCACCGGGCATCCACCGCTTGATCAGCCGCCGGACGACGCCGTAACTGAGCCCGATCGCCGACTCGAGCACGATCATCATGCCCCAGCGTGCTAGCAGCGCCTGCTCGAAGCGGCAGTAGTGCGCATAGACGGCGTCGGCGGGAAGCGAGCGATAGTCGAGCGCGTTGAACTCGTCGTAGACCGGATAGAAAAACGCGCGGAAGCGCTCGACGTTGCGCGCGAGACGCGCGAAGTGCCACGCGAACTTCGTGCCGCTCAAGGCCCGGATGCAGGCGAGTCCGGCGCGCGAGCCGGTCTTGTACGGCGCGATCAGCGCGGCGAAGCTCGCCAGATCGAGCGGCTCGTCGACGCCCATCTGGACTTCCATCATCTTGCGCCCGAGGTTTTGGAACGGCGCGAGCCCGGAAAGCTTGTACCAGTGCAGCAGGTTGTAGTACACGCGCCCGTTCAGGAACGCGAGCGTCGAGCCGAGGAAGCCATCCATCTCGCGCCGCTGCTTGTGCGGAATCGCGAGCAACCGGCAGAACTCGCGGAACACCTGCGCATAGACGTGCTGCGCGAAGGTGAAGGTCAGTTGCGTCGTCACGCCGGGATAGTTCTCGACGATGTTGGAGTTGTCCCACAGCTGAAATTCGCCGGTCCGCGATGGGGCCGGTGCGATCGGCGTGGTCACGGGGCGCGCCTGCAGAATCCACAGCTGGTGCTCCGCGATACACCATTCGATATCGAGCGGCTCGCCGAGCTCGCTTTCGAGCGTGCGGGCCGCCGCCACGACGCGCTCGATCTCGTCGTTAGAGAGGGCCGCTGCGTCGCGCAGCGCGGCCGGCACCTCGCGGATGTGGCGGCCGTCATGACGCTCGTGTTTTTCACCGATCACCACCTGCCTGGGCTGTCCGGTGTGGCGATCCACGGTGATCGTGTCGGCGTCGACCGCGCCCGACACGAGTCCCTCGCCGAGCCCGTAGACGGCGCTCAGCACGAGCTCGTCGCGGTTGCCGTTGGCCGGGTTGAGCGTGAACACGACGCCGCTCGTGTCCGCCTGAACGAGGCGCTGCAGGATCACGGCCATACCGGCGCCGGCGATATCGAGTCCGTGCTGATGCCGGTAGCGCAGCGAGCGCTCGGAATACGCGGAAGCCCAGCACCGGCGTACGTGTTCGAGCGTCGAGTCGAGCCCGCGGACGTCGAGGAACGTGTCGAACTGGCCTGCGAACGAGAAGCTGGCGCTGTCTTCTTCGATGCCGGACGAGCGCACCGCGAGGGGTCCGTCTCCAATGATGTCGTGCGCGCGTTCGATGTCGGTGCGCAACGCGGCGCTGATGTCGCACGTCAGCACGGCCTCGCGGATCGCGCTCGCGATCGCGGCGGCGTTCGCAGGCGTGAAGTCGCGCAATAGCGCGGCGATGGTCTGATCGAGGCCGCCGTCGCGGCGGAACTCCGCGAAGCAGTCGGTGCCGAGAATCGCCCAGTGCGGCACCGCCACGCCGAGGTTCGCAAGCCGATGGAGCGATCGTCCCTTGTTGCCGGCGAGCCGCTCGATCGTTTCGGCCGGACTCGCCGCGCTCAGGATCAGGCGTGGCGATGCTGTCGGGGCGGCGCAGCTTTCGGCCGATTCGAATTCGCCGCGTGCGCGCGTAATGGTGTCGAAAGTCATTGAGGTCCCCGTTGCTCAGGTGCTCGACGAAGCGAGCAGGTCTCTTGCTTCCTCGGCTGTACCGCGCCCGCCGTGAGCGGTCTGCGGGAAGCGCGCGTGCAGATGCGCGCCGAGGTTGATCCAGTCGTAGGCGGCGTGGATGGTTCCGCGCCAGCCCGACGCCGTATCGAAGCTCGCCGGAAACCGCGGGTCGCCGCCGAGGTCGCGCAGACGCTGCGCGAGTTCATCGGCGAGCGCGACGTAACGCTGTGCATCGCGAGCCGATCCGATCGAGCACTGTTCGAGTTCGCGGATGCCGTCGATCAGCGCCGCATCGAGCGGCAGCAGCCGGATCGCGTCGAGCGTCGCTTCTTCCATCGTCGACTGCGGCGTCACGCCATGCGCGCCGAGCGTGACCATGCAGGCGGTCTGCATCATCCGTTGCAGCGCGTACTCGAGCACCTTCCATTGGCCGCGCTGGAGTGCGCCCTGGGCATCCTCTCGCGCGTTCTCGAGACCGATGTTGGCCCAGATGATCTCGAGACCCGCTTCGGCGAAGCGCCCGGCGGGCATCGGCAGCAACTGGGCACCGCTCGCGCGGCCGCCCGCGAGGCGCGCGCCGTCGATCGAAATCAACGGCGCGCGCGACACCGGCGTCGACGTCGCCTGCTGACGTGCGTGGATTTCTCCGCTGCCCTTCCAGCGCAGGCTGACGAGACCCAGCCGGCTGAAGTCCGCGATCAGCGCGCGCTGCCGGCTCGCCGCTTGCGCGTCGCCACGGCTGGCGATGGCCGTGCATGGCGTGTCGAAGGTGATCGCTCGCCAGGCCTCGGCCGCTTCGTCGTCGAGCGCAAAGACGTCGCTACCTCGCAGCACGTGGACCCGTTCGCCGATCTGCCAGGTCGTCGTGTCCTTGCCGGGGCCAATCAGCACGTTGTCGGCCATGAGGCTCACACCGTTGACGCCGAACTCGCGGATCAGCGCGACCCCCGCCGCGAGGAACCCGCTTTCGGCGCCATGCTCGCGCGGCGCGTGCAGCAGGCTCCACAGACGGCCGACGCGGCCGGCGTCGACGGCCGCGCGTTCGAGTTGCAGCGACAGCCATTTCGGGCTCATGTAGCACTCGCCGAGGCGCGCCACGTGACTCTTCGCCGCATGAAACGCGGCGGTCCTGATCCAGGCGCGTGCGTAGTCGGGCTCGCCGAGCGCGAACATCGCCACCGCATAACGGCCGGTCTCGCGCGCGAAATCCTCGAACCACAGCGCCACCGCCTCGCAGAGCGCCTCGCGGCCAAGCGCCGCTTGCAGCGTCTCGATCAACGCCGGGTTGTCGATCGGCAGCGCGCCGATAAAGCGCTGGCACCGTTCGAGCAGATTCCACGACAGACGCGCGACCGCGCGCCGGCCTTTGCCGAGCGCTGCGCGAACCTGCGCGAGTTCGCGGCGCAGCCGCGCCGGACTCAGCAACCTGACCTCGACGCGGCGGCCGTCGATGAACAGGATGTACGGCATCGTGGCTGGCTCTAGCCCGCTATCGACGATCGCGACGAAGTCGACGTCGGAGCGCTCGTTGCCGAAGCCTTCGGCGATCGAGCCTTCGAGAAACACGGCGCTCGGTACCCGCTGTTCGAACTGGGCGCCGAGCGCGGCCCGCGCTTTTTGCCAGAGCTCGGCGAGCATCGGATCAGTCATCAACATGGTTAGGCTTCCTGAGCGTCAAGCCGTGCGCGGCACGAAGTAGCCCGCCGCGATCCCGTAACGAAAGATCCTGCGCAGCAGCGTTTTGCCCGTCGCGCGAGGCAGGGCCGGCAGAATCGCGGCGGTCGCGTCGCGTGCAAAGCGCACCTGGCGAGTCAGGTACGACTCGTACAGTTTCACGACCTCGTCGTAGTAACGCCGCTCGAGCGGTTTCATCGCGGCGGCGTCGAAGACATGCCGCGGCACATAGCGAGGCACGTGAAACGAGGGAAACTCCGCGCAGACGTCATTGATTTCGCGCAGCGTCGTCGGCGTGCCCGAGGTCAGATGCAGCGTGCGTCCGCGCACGAGCGGAAACTTCGCCAGCGCTTCGACGACGCAGTCCGCGACCCAATCGATCGGCACGATGTTCAGCGTCGCGCCGTAGTCGCCCGGCATCGTGCGCACGAGTCCCGCGGCCGTCAGGCGCACGACGGTGTACAGCGTGTCGAACTTGCGGATCACGCCGCTCGCCGAGTCGCCGACGATGATCGACGGGCGCAGCACCGCCGCCGGCAGACCGCTGCGCATCGCCGCTCGCACCGACTGTTCCGCGCGGTACTTGCTCTGCTCATACGGGTTGCCCAGACGCTGACCGAGCTCGAGATCGTCCTCGCTGAACACGCCGGGGCGCTCGCCGCAGACGTAGGCGGTGCTCACGTAGAGCAGCGGAATCGGCGCGTCGCCGCTACCTTGCGCGAACTCGACGATGCGCTCGGTGCCGCGAAAGTTGATCGCGTCGTAGACCTCGGGCTTGCGCCCGAAGCTGGTTAGCGCGGCACAATGGACGATCGCGCCCGTTGCCGCGCGCAGTGCCTCGTAGGTGTGCGGATCGAGCCCAAGCCTGGGCTCGGCGACGTCGCCCCGCACACATGCGAAGGTTCCGGCAGCGGGCGTGTGGCCGCCGTACGGTGTTGCCGCGAGCGGTGTGCCGTCGTTGCGGACAACCGGTCCATCGGAGCGCAAGAATGCGACGACCGGGTACCCCATCGCCGTCAGCCGGGCGATCACTTCGGCGCCCAACAGACCTCGCGCACCGGTGACGAGAACGTGCTTATCCATCGTGGGTGACCATCCAGGGTTGCGTGTCATTTGAGGAGAAGCCCGGCCAGCAGTCCGAGCTCGACGGCGACGATGAAGCGGGTGCCAGCCCAGCGTGGCCGGCCCGGTCTGCTCGCGGGGCCCGGCCAGCTCGCGTTGAGCCAGACGAGCCACACGAGCGGCAGCGTTGCGGCATAGATCGAATACGTTTGCGACAGGCTTGCCAGGCGCGAGAGCGATACGTTGATGCCGAGCGCCAGAATCAGCAGGGCATTCAGCGCGACCCGAATGGCGCGCGCCGACAGGAGATAGGGCTGCAGTGCGGTGGTGCCGACCTTGCGCGAGAACTTCCAGAACTCATAGCCGGTCCACATCGAACCCGCTACGCACACCACGACGTAGAAGCTCAGTTCGCGCCCAGCAACGTCGCGCCACAAGAAAAAGCCGTACATGAAGATGGCGAAGGGCGCACCCTCGAAAAAGGGTAGGCACAGCAGCGGGTGGGTCGGGAGCAGCCGCTTGAAGACGAACGGCGCAGCGAAGGCCAGTGCGGTGGCGGCAGCGGCGGCCGTCCTCGCGTGCCCCATGCCGGTGTTCAGCGCAACGAGCAGGATCGCGCTTGCCGCGAGGCTGGCGACGAGGCGTGTGCGTCGCGCCTCGCGTCGCGCCAACAGCGCGTGCCCGGCGGGATAGTCGCGTTCGAGGTCGTCGAGGTCGTCGATCAGGCGAAGCTGGACGAACAGCAAAAAAAACGACGCAAGACCGGCCAGCAAGCGCCAGCCCGGTTCAATGGCGACGCCGGCTATCCGTCCGTATAGCAGCAGCGAGCAGACGAACGCGCCGGCGATCGGCACCGCCTCTGTCGCCAGCGGCATGCGACCGAGCGTGTGGCCGAACGCGGCTGCCGCAGTGGCGAGCCGGCCACGTCTCGCGTGCGGGGTGACCAGCGAAAGGCGCGGGCTCATGTGCGCAACCCCTCATTGGCGTCTACACGGACGGCGGCGTGCCGGATGCATAGGTCCACTAGCGATCCGACCGTGAAATACGCTTCGGCGCGTTCTTCGTTCAACGCTTCCAGCGGCAGACGCTCGATGCCAAACACCTGCTCTAGTGCGACCACCGCTTCGACGAGCGACAGCGAGTCGAGGCCAAGATCTGCGATCAGCGAACTGTCGAGGCGAATCTCAGTGTTGAAGTCGCGCTGATGCTCGCGGCAGACGCGCAGTAACTGCGTGCGTACGACGCCGAATACGGTGTTGCGCGTCGACGCATTTTTCGGTGTGCTGGCCATGCTGGATCCCTTTCCGTTCACGCGTTGCTCGACGCGGCGTAGCGCCACGGCAGTGTCTGGCCGCCGGCCAGGATGCCCTGTGGATGCGCGAGCGCGACAGGCTCGATCGCCAGTTCCAGGCGGACGGCTTCGAGTGGCCGCTGCAACGCTTCTTCCCAGCGGTAGGAAAGGGGAATGAGCGCGCGCTTGCCACGCAGCCACGCGCGGCGCAGAAAACGATGGACCCAGAAGTTCGGCCACCACGGCGCAGTCAACGCGGTGCCGAGCAGACCGACGATGCGCGCGCGCATCGGTTCGAGCCCGCAGTCGAACGCGAGAAGCGAGGTCTCGCCGGCCCAGTCCTGGCCATAGCCCGTCAATACGTGCAGCAGGTCATGAATGCAGCCGGTGCGCTCGATGAACCACTGACGGTCCGGGCCGGGGAGAATTTCTTCGAGGCCCGCGGCCAGCCGGCTCGCCTGCAGCAGACCATCGGCGCTGTAGCCGCTGTGCTTCATCATCGCCATGTAAGCGCGGCCGAACGAGCCCGGCGGCAAGCGCAGCAGCGTGTCGGAATCCGCGAGCTTGCCGAGCAGTGACGGCTGCTCGGCAAGCAGCGCGCCGGCGCCGGGCTCGCCGAGAAAACGCTGGTACATCGCCTCCATCTGGCCGCCGTCGAGCGCGATCATCACTTCGTAGGCATGCTGAATATCGTCTACGTTCGCCCTCAATGCTTTGATCGCCCGCAAGGCGCGCGGCCAATCGATGTGGCGTCGCGCCAGCGCGTCGTCCTTCAAGGTTGCTGTCATCTGCGGCTCCCGGCAAAGATCAAGAGGGCGAGTCACGAGTGGCAACCGACCGGTGTCTCGCGATTCGGGTTCGGATACGGCAAAGAGGAATCAAGGCAGGTCGGCCACCAACTGTGGATGCTTTTTGCAGGGTTCATGCCAGTCGTGCGTCGGCAGCACGAAGGTCCTCCTCATTCCCTGCAAGAACGGACCGAAGTGCCCAGATCTCAAAAGGCCGCGCGGGTTTCGCGCCGATTGAAGCGGAGTCTGCGATTTGCCGACGCACGTTCGGGGCGAGCCCGTCGCAGCCTGCTGGATGTCGGTGCCGGGCCAACAGGCGAAGCGCATCTGTTGGTTGCAGATCGACTGCGGGACATTCGATACCGGCCCGGTACGCATGCCGACGTCCAAACATCTAAACGTGCGCATGTATCGCGCTGCCCTTTGAAATCTGGCTGCCCGCTTGCGTCATTGCTTCTGACGAGGACTCACGTCGCGCTGCAAGAGCGTGCCTGGCACGAACCGTGCGCCAGGAGCGCGAACAGTGAGTGGTGCGTATTGATGGTCGCGAAACGTATCGCTTGGGAATACTCACGAGGATGGAGGTAGAGCAATGAATCAGGCATGGAAGGCGAAAGCGGGGCAGTTCCTGCCGGGTGCGAATCTGACTGTGCTGCCGCACTGGGAGCGCGACGCGGTACCGAGCTACGATCGTGCCGAGGTCTCGGTGCCAGGGCGCCTTCACTTCGCGGTATTCGACTTTATGCAAATGGCGCCCGGCTTCGGCGGCGGCGGACTCGGCGTATCGACGAGCACAGTCGGACACCGGATCACCGTCACGAAGACGACCAACGGCGAGGGCGGCTGCGACGTGCCGAGCGGGCGGCACATGCTCGAGTTGTTCAAGCGAGCCGTCGGCTACGCACGTGACGACATCCGCGTCGATCGGGTGCGCAGCATCCAGCACCAGCACAGCGGCTTCGGCTCGAATGTCTCGTTCAACACCGCGACGCTCGCCGGCTTGAACGCGTTGTTCGGCTCTCCGTTTTCGCCGCACGACATGTGGGAAATGATCACCCGCAACTACGTCGAGACCGCGAAGGATGACGAGCACGTGTATTTCGGACTGGAGACCGGCGTCGGCGAAGCGTGCCTGTTCTTCGGCGGTCTGGTCTGGGTCGACGAGAAGCACGGCAACGGCCGTTTTCTTGGCAACCTGAGTTCGGAAAACCTGTGGGTGACCACCGCCGTTGGCAACTACGACACGCTATCGACCGAAGCGCTGCGCGCCCATGGCGAAGGCGCGGACATGTCCGGCACCACCGAGGCGGGCTTCGTGCCGACGCATTTTGTCGAGTGGCAGAAGCGCTACGGCATCGCGTGGCGCAACTTCATCGAACAGAAATTGCGGCCGGCACTGCATCGCAACGACCTGTTCGCGTTTCTGAAGCACGGCTGGGAACTCAACAGCATGAGCAACATGAAGGTGCTCGAAGGCATTTTCCGGACCGACGTGATGCGCGAGTTCGAGGAGACGATGCAACGCGAGGGCGCGGTGTACGCGGGGATGAGCAGCGCGGGTCCGGGCTTCTATGCATTCTCCGACTGCGAGGACAAGGCAAAGCACCTCGCGGCGGTGATGATGCATCGGTTCAGCGATTTCATGAGCGAGATGACGGTGGCCCGCGCGGGCCAGAAGCTGTCCATCGACGTCGCCGTCTAGGCGCATTCCTGCGAGCCCTCGCGAACCTTTCCACCGAGACCGATCGAACATGGCCAAGCGCGTCACCTTCGTCAACACGAACCAGATCAAACCGGCGATTGCGCCGATTGCATTCGACTACCTGTCGGCGCCGATGGAGCGAGCCGGGTTCGCGCTCGATTTGCTCGACCTGTGCTTCTCCGACGATTGCGAGGCGGCCATTGCCGCGCACTGCCGCACCGCCGCGCCGGATTACTGGGGGGTGACGCTGCGAAATACCGACGACGTCTATTTTTCCAGCGGCTACAGCTTTCTCGACAGAATCAGGGACATCGTCGCGTTGCTTCGGCGCGCGCGCGCGGTTCCGGTCGTGATGGGCGGCGCGGGCTACTCGGTGATGCCGGAAAAACTGCTTGCTTACCTCGACGCCGACTTCGGCATCGTCAGGGAAGGTGAATTCAGCTTTCCCGAGCTGCTGACCTGCCTCGAAGAAGGCAGGAGTTTCACGCACATACCCGGCGTGGTTTACCGCGATACGGCCGGGGTGCGCGCTACGCCGCTCGCCCCGAACGCATGCGGACCGCTGGCCAGCATCGGGCCTCACAAACGCGAGCTGGTCGACAACCCCCACTACTTCGCCAAAGGCGGCCAGATCGGCATCGAAACGAAGCGCGGTTGCAATCGCTCCTGCATCTATTGCGTCGAGCCGCTGATCAAAGGCCGCACGGTGCGCATGCGCGAACCCGATGATGTCGTCGCCGAGATGGCATCGCTCGAAGAACGCGGGGTCAACGTCTTTCACATCAACGACTCGGAATTCAATCTGAGCGTCGCGCATCCTCTTGCGCTGTGCGCGGCCATCATCCGGCACGGGCTCGCCGGCAAAATCCAGTGGTATGCGTACGGTATGCCGCGGCCGTTTCCCGATGAACTCGCGGCCGCGATGAAAGCAGCCGGTTGCGTCGGCATGAACTTCGGCGTCGACACCGCCAGCGAAACGATGCTGAAGATACTGCGCCGCACCTTTTGCGCCGACGACATCGAGCATGCGGTCAATACGGCGAAGCGCCACGGCCTCGAGCACATCATCGAGCTGCTGTTCGGCGCCCCCGGCGAGACGCAGGAAACCGCGCGCGAGACGATCGAATTCATCAAGCGGGTCGATCCGGAGCGCGTTTCGGTGACGGTCGGGCTGAGGATTTTCCCCGGCACCGAACTCGAGCAGATGATTCGCCGCGAAGGCCTGCACGTCGGAAATCCGAATCTTCACGGCCATATCGAAGGCAACGACGATCTGCTGCATCCGGTGTTCTATCTGCCGACCGCATTGGGCCCGGACCCGCAGCAATTCATTGCCGATCTGATCGGCAATGATCGGCGGTTCTTCGGGACCAACGCGAGTCTGTTCAACTACAACGCAAACGACGCGCTGGTCGAAGCGATCGCGCAAGGCGAACGGGGCGCGTATTGGTCGATCCTGAACCGGATCGAGAAACGCTTCGAAGCGGCCCACGACGCTCGCGGATGTCACCGCACGCCCGCGGCCGGTGGCGATGCGGATTGGGCACCGATCGAGGTTGTGCCGATCGAGCAAAGTGCCTGATGCGGTGTGCGATGCCCGAAGCGGCCAGTCATCCAGTGGCTTGCGTACTTTCAACCCAGGAGGAGTGCATGCTTTTAGAAAACAGCCAGCCAGAGCCGTACAGGATCAAGATGGTCGAGCCGATCAGGCTGATCGACCGCGAGCAACGGCAGGCGCGGCTTGTCGCCGCCGGGTACAACGTCTTTCGCCTCGAAGCAGACGACGTCTACATCGATCTGATGACGGACAGCGGCACCTCCGCGATGAGCGCGAACCAGTGGGCCGGCATCATGACCGGCGACGAATCATATGCCGGTTCCCGCAGTTTCATGAAGTTGACGCAGGCCGTGCGGGACATGCTCGGCTTCGACTACGTATTGCCGACCCATCAGGGCCGGCCGGCCGAGCACTTCCTGTTTCGGACCCTCGTGCGCCCAGGCCAGGTGGTGCCATTCAACGCGCCGTTCGATTCGACCGAGGCACACGTATCGATTGCCGGCGGGACCGCGATACCGTGCGTCGCCGAAATCGGCTACCAGCCCGCTGTCGAGCACCCGTTCAAGGGCGACGTGGATGTGCAGAAGCTGCGCAACGTGATCGAAAGCGAAGGGCGCGACAATATTCCGCTGATCATGGTCTCGCTGACGAACAACGCGGGCGGCGGCCAGCCGGTCTCGATGGCGAACCTGCGCGCGGTGAGGGCGTTGGCCGATGAGTTTGCGATTCCGGTCTACTTCGATGCGGCGCGCTGCGCGGAGAATGCTTACTTCATCCAGCAGCGCGAGAGCGGCTATGCGAACCGGTCCGTGGCGGAAATTCTGAAGGAGCAGTTTTCCTATGCCGAGGGCTGCACGTTCAGCTGCAAGAAGGACGCGCTGGTCAACATCGGCGGCTTGCTCGCGACACGGTCGCGCACGCTCTATGAGCAGGTCGTGCCGCTGCTCGTGCTGTACGAAGGTTTCGTCACCTACGGAGGGATGGCGGGCCGCGATCTCGAGGCACTCGCGATCGGTCTGCGCGAGATGGTCGACGACCGATACCTGCAACACCGAGTAGGTCAGGTCGAACGGCTAGGGGACACACTGCTTGCCGGCGGCGTTCCGATACTGAGACCGACCGGTGGACACGCGGTGTACGTCGATGCGGCCGCCTTCCTGCCGCACCTGCCGCGCTCGCAATTCCCGGCCGAGGCGCTGGCTGCCCAGCTTTATCTGGAGGGCGGCGTGCGCGCCGTCGGTCTGGGCTCGTTGGCGTTCCTGAAAGAAGATCCGTCGACGGGCACCGTCAGCGCCCCGCGGCTGGAACTGCTGAGGCTGGCCATTCCTCGCCGCGTCTACACCGATAGCCACCTCGCGGCGGCTGCCGCCGCGTTGATCCGGGTCTACCAACGACGCGATGCGATCCGGGGAATGCGCATCGTCTCGGCACCGTCGATGCTCAAGCACTTCACCGCGGTCCTCGCGCCGATCGAGGCCCGTGACGACATGCTTGCGGAGTCTCGGGAAGTTATGGTCTGAGGTGATTTCATGTCGAATGGTGTCTTCGAAACGCTTGAGCTCAAACCGCATGCTTATCCGGGGGTTCTGGTCACGTTGTGCGGTGTGGATGGGGCAGGGAAGTCGTCACTGATGGAAAGGCTCGAAAGCGCGTGCACGCGTGCGGGGCTCAACTGCGTGACGACGTTTACGCCGACCCGTAGGATCCGCAAAGATGCGCTGTTCCGGGATATGGTGGACAGCCACTGGCATACATCGAGCGCCGGTTCCGGACTCGACGTAAACCGACGGCGCGTCGACATGCTGGGCATTCTGCTGTCCATCATGGGAGACCTCGTCCAGCATCTGACCGACACGGTCATACCGGCACTGGAACGCGGCGACGTCGTTTTCTGCGACCGCTACGTGTTCACCTCTCAGGCTGAAATCGGCACGCGTTCCGATCCCGCTGAGACTGCGCCTGTGCTCCGCAGCATCGCCGGTCACTTGCTGCGTCCCGATGTCGCCTTTGGTCTGAACGTTTCCGGCGCGACTTCACACCGTCGCGTGCGGGCAAGGAACGACGAGAACGACCAGCCGCCGCCGATGAGCTTTCTGACGCGTCAGGTGGCGGCCTATCGCGCCGTGTTCGAGGTCAACGGCGTCGTCGCGCTGGATGCGGAGCGCAGTCTCGACGAGACGTTCTGTCAGGCACTCAGTCATCTCGTGGCTATCGACCGTGTTGCGGGGCGGTTGGGCTCTCTCGGGGCGGAATGTCCTACACGAAGCGTGGCGGCATGCTGAGGCTTCGACCTGCGCCCGGGAAGCCGGATTCGGGCATCGAGGTATGCGACAAAATGCGCGTCGACACGTTTTGACGAGCATCTATCCTTCGAGGAAGGACCATGATGCATGGAACATCAGAGCCAGGGAGACGACGATGCTTAGCCCACATGAGATCGCAACGCTCATGCTTCTCGAGACAAACCCCCGTCCAGAAAATTTCGATCCCGGCGATCTCGACGCGTTGTGCGAGCGCCAACTTGTATTTGTGGAAAAGCTCGCGTCTGGATACGCGCGAGGGCGTCTGACCGCGCAAGGACGCTCGATATTGCGGTCGGTCGGGAGGGTGATCTCGGGAGGGTGAACTAGTGCCTCGCTCTGCATCGCCTGGGAGCTGTGACCTTCAGGAGCAAAATGACCGTTGAAGCGCACGCACGCATGCGGGGAATAGTGGGCACCGGAATGTGACGGGCGACGCTCGCGCTCAGCGGGCTAGGCCGCCAACGGGACAGCGCCCGTACATTTGATTTCATCGAGGCAAACGCTGGACTTGACTCCGCTCACGCCCGGAATGCGCATCAGCGTATCCAGCAGAAACTCCGACAGCGCTTTCAGGTCTTGCGCCACGACCTTGAGCATGTAATCGATATCACCCGTTACGACGAAGCATTCCTGAACCTGGGTGAGTTCCGAGATCATTCGCTTGAACTTCGACAGGTCGCGTACATGGCCTCGCTCCATCGTCACCTGGATGAAGGCCACTACGCCAAAGCCCAGCAGCTGCGCGTCGAGCCGCGTCTCGTAGCGTTTGATCACACCCATTTCCTCGAGCCGGCGATGCCGCCTCAGCGTTTGCGCGGGCGACAGTTTGATCGCCTCCGCAAGTTCGAGATTGGAGATGCGCCCCTGGGACTGAAGAATCTCCAGTAGACGCACGTCGATACGGTCGATGTCGATTGCCTGCACTTTTATTTCCTCGTTCTCCAGTGAAATGAAATATTAATGCACAAATCAGGGTTTGTCTGCGTCTGCAAGGAAATCCAATTGCGTCGATAAAAATTTACACTGAATCCAGATGGCGCTGCAACGACGCCGGCAGATGCGTTGAGAGAGTGGTCCGAGGACGCTGCCTGCCTGGCGATTGGAGAAATTTGCTTTCATTTTTCCGACACCCGGCACCACTCGGTGCCGGTTGCTCGCCACAAATCATTCACCCTCTGCTGAACCTGAGAGATCATGGCCGACCTGTTTGACAATCCAATGCAACTGATGGGCTTCGAATTCGTTGAATTTGCCTCGCCCGTACCCAATGTCCTTGAACCGCTGTTCGAGCAGATGGGCTTCACACTGGTGGCTCGCCACCGTTCGAAGGACGTGCTGCTTTACCGCCAGGGCGAAATCAACTTCATCGTCAATCGCGAGCGCAACAGTGCGGCCGCTTACTTTGCCGCCGAGCATGGCCCGAGTGCGTGCGGCATGGCATTTCGCGTGAAGGATTCGCACAAGGCCTACGCCCGCGCGCTGTCGCTAGGGGCTCAGCCGATCGAAATCGCAACCGGTCCAATGGAGCTGAGATTGCCGGCAATCAAAGGCATTGGCGGCGCACCGCTTTATCTGATCGACCGCTTCGAGGACGGCAAGTCGATCTACGACATCGATTTCGAGTTCATCGAAGGTGTCGAGCGGCGGCCGGCCGGTCATGGCTTGCGCCTCGTCGACCACCTCACGCACAACGTCTATCGCGGCCGCATGACGTATTGGGCCAACTTCTACGAGACTCTGTTCAACTTCCGTGAGCTACGCTACTTCGACATCGAGGGCGAATACACGGGTCTCACGTCGAAGGCGATGACGGCGCCGGACGGCAAGATCCGCATTCCATTGAACGAGGAATCTGGCAAGGGGAGCGGGCAGATCGAGGAATTCCTGATGGCCTTCAATGGCGAGGGCATTCAACACATCGCGTTCCTGACGGACGATCTGATAACGGTTATCGACAATCTGCAGATGGCAGGCGTGCCGCTGATGACGGGGCCCAACAGCTACTACTACGATGCGCTCGAGACGCGCTTGCCGGGCCACGGTCAACCGGTGGGCGAATTGCAATCGCGCGGCATCCTCCTCGACGGAACGACGGCAGACGGGTCGCCGCGCCTGCTGCTGCAGATTTTTTCCAAGCCGCTGCTTGGCCCTGTCTTTTTCGAATTCATCCAGCGCAAGGGTGATGAAGGTTTCGGCGAAGGCAATTTCAAGGCGCTGTTCGAGTCGCTCGAACGCGATCAGATCGAGCGGGGCACGCTGAAGGTTTGAGCGCGTACAACCCCGTTGATAGCTCTCGACCAGAGCAGGCGAAAAGCGAGGCGTGGCGTCCAGAACCAACCGCAGGACACAGGAGACAACATCGTGGCACACCAGCAACAGGGCACGCTACAGCGCGGCCTGAAGAATCGTCACATTCAGTTGATCGCGCTAGGAGGCGCAATCGGCACCGGCCTCTTTCTCGGCATCGCGCAGACCATCAAGACGGCAGGGCCGTCCGTGTTGCTCGGGTACGCGATCGCGGGCATCGTCGCCTTCTTCATCATGCGGCAGCTCGGCGAAATGGTCGTCGACGAGCCGGTGGCGGGATCCTTCAGCTACTTCGCAGGCAAATACTGCGGCCAATTCTCCGGCTTCGTGTCCGGCTGGAACTACTGGGTGCTGTACGTTCTCGTGTCAATGGCAGAACTGTCGGCCGTTGGCATCTACATGCAGTACTGGTGGCCCGGTCTGCCCGCGTGGGTCTCCGCGCTCGTCTGCTTTTGCGTCATCAACGCGATCAACCTCACCAGCGTGAAGTCGTACGGCGAGCTCGAGTTCTGGTTCTCGATCGTCAAGGTCGCGGCGATCGTCGGCATGATCGGCTTCGGCGGCTACCTGTTGATTTCGGGCCACGCAGGCCCTGACGCGGGCGTGGCCAATCTCTGGCGCCACGGCGGCTTCTTTCCGAACGGCGTGTCGGGCCTCGTGATGGCGATGGCTGTCATCATGTTCTCGTTCGGTGGACTGGAACTCGTCGGCATTACGGCCGCCGAGGCGGAAGATCCTTCGCACACCATCCCGCGCGCGACCAACCAGGTGATCTACCGGATCCTGATTTTCTACGTCGGCGCACTCGGCGTGCTGCTGTCGCTGTATCCGTGGGAAAAAGTCGTTACGGGCGGTAGTCCGTTCGTGCTGATCTTTCACGCGATGAATAGCAACTTCGTCGCCAACGTGCTCAATGCGGTGGTGCTCACCGCCGCGCTGTCGGTGTACAACAGCGGCGTCTACTGCAACAGCCGCATGCTTTACGGCCTCGCAGGCCAGGGCAATGCGCCGCGCGCTCTGCTGAAGGTGAACGCCCGCGGGATTCCGCTCGTCGCGCTGGGTGTTTCCGCCGTGGCGACGGCCACCTGCGTGGTGATCAACTACCTGATGCCCGGCAAGGCATTTCAATTGCTGATGGGGCTCGTCGTCTCGGCGCTCATCATCAACTGGGCAATGATCAGCATCATTCATTTGCGATTCCGCGCTGCGAAAGCGCGAGCCGGTGAGACGACCGTATTCCGCAGCCTGGGCTATCCGCTTACCAACTATCTGTGTCTGGTGTTCCTTGGCGGCATTCTGGTGGTGATGTGGCTGATACCGGATCTGCGCATGTCGGTCTACCTGATCCCCGTTTGGCTCGTTGCGCTGGGCGTCGGCTATCGCTTGCGCAATCGACGCGCGGACGCCTCCGTACCAGTTGGTGTGCCGATGCGCTAGGCACCGCGTTTCTGCAACCATTTGGCCTAATCCAGGGAATCAGCATGTTTGAACACATCGATGCCTATGCGGGCGACCCGATCCTCACATTGAACGAGAACTTCGCGAAGGATTCGCGCGACCACAAGGTCAATCTGAGCATCGGCATCTATTACGACGATCAAGGCCGCTTACCGGTGATGCAAGCCGTACGCGAGGCTGAAGGACAACTGCTCGCCGAGCTCGGTCCAAAGCCGTACCTGCCGATGGCGGGCTTCGCCCACTACCGCGATGCCGTGCAATCGTTGGTGTTCGGCGACGACTCGCCCGCACGTACCGAGGGGCGCATCGCGACTGTGCAGACCTTGGGCGGCTCGGGCGCGCTCAAGGTCGGTGCGGATTTCATCAAGCGCTATTTTGCGGGCTCACGGGTATGGGTCAGCGATCCGACGTGGGAAAACCACCGTTTCATCTTCGAGCGCGCGGGATTCGAAGTCGACACGTACCCGTACTACGACGAATCGAGCGGCGGGCTCAAGTTCGAAGAGATGCTATCGGCCATCGACGCGCTGCCGGCGCGCAGCGTCGTCCTGTTGCACGCGTGCTGTCACAACCCGACGGGCGTCGATCTGAACGACGCGCAATGGGTGCAACTGATCGAGGTCATCAGGAAGCGGACCCTGCTGCCATTCATCGACATGGCGTATCAGGGCTTCGGCGCGGGCATCGACGCGGACGCATTTGCGATTCGTGAACTCGTGCGCCAGAACGTGCCGGCGTTGGTGGCCAATTCGTTCTCGAAGAACTTCTCGCTGTATGGCGAGCGCTGCGGCGGACTGTCGGTGATTTGCGAGTCGCCGGATGTTGCCGGGCGCGTATTGGGTCAATTGACGAGCGCTGTGCGCGCGAACTACAGCAATCCGCCGACGCACGGCGCAAAGATCGTAGCGCGCGTGCTGACAACACCGGCAATGCGGCAATCATGGCAACAAGAGCTTGCATCGATGTGCCGGCGCATCATGCGTATGCGTGCGGAGATCCATGAACGCCTGCGCGGCAAGGTGCCGGACACGATGCTCGCGCGCTACGTCGAGCAGCGCGGTATGTTCACGTACACCGGGTTGTCGGCAGACCAGGTCGACACGCTGCGCGAACGACACGGCGTCTACTTGATCCGGTCCGGGCGCATGTGCGTCGCCGCGCTCAATGACAACAACGTTGCGACGGCTGCGGAGGCCATCGCGAGGGTCATCTTGCGGGCAGGCGATTGAGACTACTGCCGCAAGCCTGGAGCCGCGGCTGGACACGCGATCAGTCCGGCTAAGGTGCGCGCGATGGCGGATCGGTTCCAGACCGACGTCGAAGCCGTCGCTAGCGCTCTCGATGCGGTGCGCGGCATGGAAATCGTCCTTTTCAGTTTTGTCGCGCGCTCGCGTTGCCGCTGTGCTTGAGCGTCGGATCGAGCAACGAACCCTTGACGTCGAGCGAAGACGCTTGCCCGAGTTTCGCGTAGTCGTTCTCGAGCCATACGTTCGCCACTTCGCGGCCACGCTCGAAGAGCGTTTTGAGCAATGACCAGGACGTGCTGCTCTTGGAAACAAAACCGAACTTCGCGAGAAAATCGTCGTCGCGAATCAGGTGAAACCTGACGGGCTTGAAGCGGCTTTTGCGCGCCGCTTCCTCGCCGACCGAGTCGAGCACACGGTTGACCGCTTCGATCGCGTTGATCTCCAGTACGACGGACGCGTTGAAACCGATTTCATTGAGCCGGTCGAGAATGCCGCGCGCGTCTTTAGGCGGCATGTCGTGGCGCACGAACGGATTCGCGAGAACGAGAATCAGGTCTTGGGCATGGGCGATCAACGGCGCCAAAGGCGGGTTGCCCAGATAGCCGCCATCCCAGTACGGTATGCCGCCCACGCTGATGGTGCGAAACTCGCTCGGCAGGCATGCGGAAGCGCGCAATACGTCAATGGAAATCTCGGGGCGGGTGAAGATTGCGCGTTGGTTGGTTCGTACGTCGGTTGCGCAAATGAACAGTTGCGGGCCATCGCGCGTGGTATTGAGCGCGGTGAGATCCTGTTCGGGGAGGGCGGAACGAATCACCGGCCCGAGCGGATCGCGGTAAAACGGATTGCCATAAGGCGAAGCGACGAGTCCCACGGCCTCCAGCATGATGGCGGCGGGATTCCAGTCGATATTCCAGCCGCCGAATGGGCCGGGTTCGGAAAAGCCGAGGAGCGCGTTGCCCGCCAGCGCACCGGCGCGCGATACCGCTTCCCAGAAGGCGCGCAGCATCTCGCGTGCTTTCGGTGCGCCGCTGGTTGCGAGACCCGCCGCGCACAGCGTCGCATTGATTCCGCCCGCGCTTGCGCCGCTGATCGCCGCGATATCGAGCGGGGTTGCCTGCGACGAAGCCTCCAGCAGACGGTCGAGCACACCCCACGTGAAGGCGCCGTGCGAACCGCCGCCTTGCAGGGCAAACGCGACCTTGGGGCCGTTCTGTCGCGTCGGGTTCCGGGGTTGCTCCATCGCCATGGCTCCTTCGCGTCTTCATCGCGTTCCCGGCAATCTTACGCGCACGCGAGGATACTTGCGTCGGAAACGTCGAGCCTTTAATGGTTCGTCCTGTCCCGCATGCCATGGCGGATCGCCCTGGATGCTGCGATACTATTTATAGTCGCTATAGTCGCGCGCTGCGTAACCTACTAAAACGGTCCATGACAAAGAGGTTGACTGACACAAACCGGTGTGCCGGGACGGCATCGCGGGCTCACAGCTTTCGTCCGGGGGTACTTGGATGAAACGGCATCTCGATCTGGATTCCCGAGGCGCGATCACGCTAAACGGGCTGGCGCGCAGGCTGGGGCGTACCCGTGAGCAATTGATGCATCGCTGGATCGCCGAGACCTCGGAGCAGGCCGCGCACACCGATGCGGACAGCGGGCAGGGACTCATGGACTGCTTCGCCTATATGCTGGCCGAAGTATGCGCTGCCCTGCTGGTCGCCGAGAGCGACGCGTCACTATCCGCGCATGTGGCTGTCGCGCATCCCGGCAGGTTCTGGCCAGAGGGCTGGCGGGTCACGGATCTGTTTCGCAACATCGATCTGATGCAGCGCTTTCTGAAAGACGAGATCCGCGCGTATTTCGGTCCGGTTGCGGCTTCCGTCGACGTTCACATACGGGCACATGACATCGTCGAGCGCACGTTTCGCGCGATGATCGAAAACGCCATCGAGGCGCAAATGCAACGTCAGGCGGCCGAGGTGGCGGCGGCGCAGGACAGCCTGCACACGGCGCTGACCGCGCTGAAGCTCACCGAGGAGCGGCTGCGTGTCGCCACGAGCGCGGCCGGCATCGGCATCTTCGAGTGGTGTGGCGCCTCGCGACAAGGCGTGTGGGAAAACCGCCAGATGTACGAAATCACCGGGCAGCCCGAGGAGAGGGGACCGTTGACGGAAACCGAGTTCATAACGTCGGTCGTTCATCCCGACGATGTCGAACTGCTGAAATGCCATTTTCAGTCCCGGCTGGTCTCCGGCGAGCCGGTGCATGTCGCGTTCCGGCTGCACCGCGTCACCGACCGCGCGCTCAGGACCGTCGAAATGTTCGGGTATCTGCGTCCGCCCGTTCAGCAGGACGATTACACGTTCATTGGCAGCTTGTGCGACGTGACGGAGCGGACCGACGCGGAGGCGAAATTGCAGGACGCCGATCGCCGCAAGGACATCTTTCTGGCCACGCTCGCGCACGAGCTGCGCAACCCGTTGGCGCCCGTGCGTAACGCCGCGCATCTGCTGGGCCACGGCGCGGGAGCCGATCCCGCCAAACGTGAATGGCTGCGCAATGTGATCGAACGCCAGACCGGCCACCTGTCGCATCTGATCGACGACCTGCTCGATGTATCGAGGATCACCACCGGCAAGATCGAGTTGAAGCGCGAGGTCTTCGATATCAGGCTGGCACTCGACCACGCTCTCGAGATCACGATGCCGGCTGCGTTGCAGCGGCATCACGACATCGTGCGTCTGCCGCTCGCGCACCCCGTGTACGTCCACGGTGACCCGGCGCGGATCACCCAGACATTTTCCAATCTGCTGGATAACGCGATCAAATACACCGACGAGGGCGGCCGGATCGTCGTATGCGCGACGCTCGTCGGTCAGGAGGTATCCGTTACCGTGTCGGACACGGGCACGGGTATTTCGCGCGACGCACTGCCTCACGTGTTCGATCTGTTCGTACAGGGTTCCTGCCACGGCGAGCCGTCCAGGGGCGGTCTCGGGATCGGGCTCTCGGTGTGCAAGACGCTGACCGAGATGCACGGCGGGACCATTATCGCCAGGAGCGAAGGCAAGAACAGAGGCAGTGAATTCGAAATACGTCTACCCGTTTGCCAGGGCAGCAACCAGCAGGCTAAGGACGGTGCCGAAGCAGGTCGACCGCCGTCCGACCCATTGCGTGTTCTGATCGTCGACGATAACAGCGATGCCGCGCTGTCGCTCGCAATGATTCTCGACGCGCACGATGTGCGCACCGCACACAGCGGGGAAGAAGCGCTTCAGATTGCCGCTGCCTTCGAGCCGCAGATCGTTTTCCTTGATCTTGGTCTGCCGGGAATCAGCGGCTATGAGGTTGCGCGTCGGCTGAGGGATCGTCAGGCGGCCGGCAAGCGCCTTGAAATCGTCGCCGTGTCCGGATACGGACAGCCTGAGGACGTGACTCGCTCAGCGGGAGCGGGGTGTGATAGTCATCTCGTCAAACCCGTCGATATCGAAGAACTGCTTGCGATCATCAGGCGAATGACCAGCGAAAATCCGTCCACCGCGTAGTTTTCAATCGCCCCTCTTTGTGCGAGGCGGCGTTCTGGGGCGACGACGAAAAGCACTGTTAGGATTTCCCCGCTTATCAGTCGAATTCCCTCCCGGGAACGGCGTGGTGGGCGAGGGCGTCGGCGGTTTCGCGCCCGGAGACGAGGTCAATGTGATCCCGTCGTTCTTGATGAATCAGTACTTCACCTAGGGCGAAGTCATCATCGTGCCGGACCATGCAGTCGTCAGGCACCCGAAATCTCTTTCCTTCGCCGAGGCCGCGTCGGTGTGGATGATGTTCGTCACCGCATAAGGCGCGCTGATCGAAGATGCGAAGGTGGGCGCCGGCGACTATGTCGTCATACCGGCCGCTTCGAGCAGCGTTGGACTGGCAGCGATCCAGCTAGCGAATTACGCGGGGGCGACGTCGATCGCGGTCACGCGCCATGCCGGCAAGCGACAGCAGTTGCTCGACGCGGGTGCCGCACACGTGGTCGTCACGGACGAGTCGGACCTTGTCGAAGCGATCATGCGGATCACGGATGGAAAGGGGGCTCGCGTCGCTTTCGATCCGGTCGGCGGCCCGAACTTCGCGAAACTGGTCTGGGCGCTGTCCTTCCAGGGGGTCGCATATCTGTACGGCGCGCTAGACGAACGTGCCACGACGCTGCCCGTGCTGCCGATGATCGCCAAAATGATTTCCGTGAAGGCGCACAACATCTGGCTGACGAGTGGCGACCCGACGCGCCGAAAGGCTGCGGTGGAGTTCGTGCTCAAGGGGCTCGAAAGCGGCTCGCTGAAGCCGGTCATCGATCGCACCTTTGGGTTCGACGAGATCGTCGACGCGCACCGCTACCTCGAAACCAACGGGCAGTTCGGAAAGATCGTGGTAACGGTGTAGCCCGCGAACCGACATTGAGGTGAGGCAACGCGCTGCTTTTCCGCTTGATATCGTTGCTGGCCGCGTTCGCTCAAGCGCGGCCATCGCGAAGTGCTGAGGTCCAGTTCATGCAGCATGTGGCGGCATTGGGGTAGCGCATGACATGGCGATTCTTCGGTCGGATCGCGCATGCCGGCGTTGGTCTGGCTGTCGCGCGACCTTCATCACGGGCCCATCGGTACCGTTTCCACGCGTGCCCGGACTCACGCGTGTCAGGACACCACATCGGCCAGCGGCCGCCTCGGCGCATGACTGACGCGCGGGCCGCGGCCGACGCGGAGCAGAAGCTGCGGAATCGCCTCCGTTCCCAGCAGCGTCCGGAGCCGCTCGCGCAGCGGGTCCACTTCGATCGGCTGGTTCAGGTAGGAAGCGGTCAGTCCCGCGGATGCCGCGACCAGCAGCATCCGCTCGAGCGCCTGTCCCGCCGCGAGCCATGCCTCGCGGTCGTCGCGCATCGTGGCGATGCCGACCATCAGCGGCGAGCCTTGCACGAGGTGCTGATGCGTAGCGGGCTGTCCCGCGCCCACATCGAATACGCGGACGGCCAGGCTGACGAGCGGCGCCGCGAAGTCGAGCAATGCTCCGACAGCGGTACCGTAAGCCGGCATGCCATCGTCGCGCCGGCGCGGGTGGATCCAGCTGGCGAGCTCGCGACGGAAGCGTGGGTCCGCGAACTGCGCGTGATCGGCGTCGGCGATCAGTTGCGCAAGCGCCTCGCGTGCGGTCGTTTGCTCCACGCAACAGGCAATCGCGCCCTCGTCGTCGCAGGCGTCGCTGAGCTTGCGTTGCAGTGCGGCCGGAACGGCTTCGTCGGCGAACGGCGCACGCGTCGTCACGCGCGCCGTCAGCGCGTCGAAGAGTTCGCGCAGGTGGGGATCGCGAGCCCCGTCGCGCGACACGCGCACGAGCGCCACGATGTCGGGGTCGGCTTCCGATGGAAACAGCGTGATCGCATAAGCGAGACCGAGACGGCACAGCGCCACGCGAAGATTGAGCAACGCCGCGCCGCAGCTCATCAGAAGTTCGCGATCGAAAGGATCGACCACGGGAAGCGCGCGCATGCGGTCGGCGCAGATCTGTACGGTCTCGCCGTCGACGATGAACCGCCACGGTTGCGTGTTGTGATTCGACGGCGCGAGCACCGCATAATGCAGCGCAAAGCGCAGCTGCTGTTCCAGTGGCGTGGAGGCGTGGAAGTGCGGTTCGCCGATTTCCCACGCGTCATGTTGGGCGGCATCGTTCATCTCGAAGTCTCCTTTCGGATCGTTCCCGCGAGCACGCGGTTCGTGTCGTCATCGTGTCGCCGGGTACCGTGGCAGGTTTGTGGCAGGTCGACGTTTCAGATGTCTCGCGTACGCTTTGAGCGGGTCTCGCAGCGCAGAAGCGCTACAGGTCGTTTCCGTCGTCGAACAGCTTATGGCGGATCGCATAGCGAACCAGTCCGTTCTCGTTCGGCATCTGCATTTTTTCGAGGATGCGCGTCTTGTGCGTGCTGATCGTCTTCACGCTGACGCATAGTTCGTTGGCGATCTCGGTGATGCTCTCGCCTTCGACCAGGCGCCGGAACACGTCGAATTCGCGATCGGACAGCCGCTGGTGCGGCAGCGCGTCGGCAGGCTCGTTCAGGTTCTGGGCAAAGCGTTCGGCCATCGCGAGGCTGACATAAACGCCCCCTGACGCGACTTTCGTCACCGCGCCGACCAGTTCCGCGCTCGCGCTTTCCTTGGTCAGATAGCCGGACGCGCCCGCCTTGAACGCGCGCACCGCGTATTGCTGCTCGGCGTGCATCGTCAGCACCAGAATCCGCAGGCCGGGTTTTTCCTCCTTGATCTGCTTGATCAGTTCAATGCCATTGCGCCCCGGCATCGACAGGTCGAGCACGAGCACGTGGGCCTGCGTCGCGCGAATCAGCGCGATCGTCGTCGCGCTGTCGCAAGCTTCGCCGGCCACTTCGAAGCCGCTCGCCTGCTGCAGGATATGGCGCAGTCCGTCGCGTACGAGCGTGTGGTCGTCGGCCAGCAACACCTTGATCATGGGGTGATCTCTCCCGGTTGCATCCATTGCCAGGGAAACCTGACCGCAATCGCGAAATCGGCGCTTTGCGCTGTATCGATCTGGATGGAGTCGCCGAGCATGGGCGCGTGTTCGCGCACGCCGATCAATCCGAACGGTATTTCGTGACCGCTGGCTCAAACCGTCTCGCGATCGGCGTCTCGTTCACGATCTATTATCCGCTATCCGTGGCGGGCAGTCGGGCCGTTTGTGTGAGATGTCACTTCGGCCGTGTTTCGCCTTCGCCTGGCGGCGACTTTATTCAGCGCTTCCTGAACGAGGCGGAAGGACGAGGCTTGGCCGGGATTCATTAAAAATCCGCCACGTCTCAATCTAAGCTGCTGATTTGAATGCAAAATCAATCGATGGATCGAGCGGTGGGACGGAGCGCAAGAGATCCAGCAGATAGTCGCCG
Source organism: Paraburkholderia sp. MM6662-R1 (assembly GCF_050436245.1). Taxonomy (NCBI): domain Bacteria; kingdom Pseudomonadati; phylum Pseudomonadota; class Betaproteobacteria; order Burkholderiales; family Burkholderiaceae; genus Paraburkholderia; species Paraburkholderia sp. MM6662-R1. The sequence goes on from NZ_JBNDLV010000003.1 coordinate 320,905, forward strand.
AACCGGTTGATGTGCTCGCGCCGGTACGGCGACAGCACCTTGAGGACCTCGGCATCGACCGGATGCCCCTTCTGCTGTAGTTCCTTCAACTTGCGCGACATCCACTGCACGTTGTACAGGATCACCATGTTCGCGACGAGGTAGTTGTACTTGATCACCTTGCGCTGCTCGTGTCGGACGTTTTCGGCGATCACGCCATCGCCGCCGAACATCAGCCATTGAGCGAAGTCATTGAACTGCTCGCTCTTGTTGGTCGCCGCGTGAATCGTGCGCCGCAGGTCCGGTTCATTGAGATATTTCAGCAGGAACAGCGTCCGGATCACGCGCCCCAGCTCCCGGAATGCGAAGTAGAGCTTGTTTTTCGTGCTCTCCGATCCTAGGCGGCGCAGGATCGTCGACGGCGTCATCTTGCCTGCCTAGATCGACACTGCAACGCGCATCATGTCGGTACAGTGACGTTCGATCAGTGCCCAGTCAATCGCCTGACGGCACAAGCTGTCGATGTGCTTGTATTTGCGCCGCCGGTCAGCCTTGTACAGCACGAGATCCTTGATGTTGCACATGCGCGGCATCAGGTTGATACCCACCACGTACGACAGACCGAAGACCGGACCGCTTTGCGATGGGCCAGCAGGTAAAGTTGATGCCGGCGAAGTTCGTCAAGGCGTTCGATATAAGGACAGATGCAATGTGCTCGCGGACCCATTCGTCCGCCGCTGAAAAATCCTACGATCTCGCAATATAAGTACGTCGCATATCTATTCCGCTCGCTCGTTGAGTCTTACTGCAACAAAGCCATCAGAGTTTCTTGATGCATCTGTCAATTGAAATGCGCTTTTCCTGAATTTGATCTGACGTCGGGCCGGAAGCGATGACGATGATCCCCAGCCTCTGAAGCAGCCAGTAGAATCGCTTCATCGGATCGATTTCGCGGTCGATCGCCGGCGACAGAACACGCGGAAAAGCATGATGATTGTGATGCAGCGTGGCGCCAAGGGTCAGCGGAGACAGGAACGGCAAATTGGTCGACGCCCCCCCGGTCCGGAATTTGGCGGATCCGACTGCGTGACACAGACCATTGACCACAAATTCCGTGAAGAAGTACCCGATAAAAACGCGTAGTGCCCCGAAGTAGGCAAACCATTTCACCCCGAGGTCGACCCCGCCAAGGATGCATCCGAGTAGGAACGGCAAAACGAAGCCGCCATATGACAGGGCAACGAAGTGCTTGTCGTACCAGCGCACGAGCGGGTCGTCCAGCAAGTCGCTCGCATAGAACCGTTTTGCCGTCAGCACTCGGTCGAACTTCCATCCCATCGACGCCCACCAAAGTCCGATGGTTAGCACCGTCACACGCCCGCAGCCAAATCGTCTAGGCGTATGGGGATCTTTGCCAGGAATATCGACATGACGATGGTGCCGCTTGTGATTGGCTACCCATTGCACGATCGAGTCTTGGCAAAGGAGCGTGCCGACCATGGCCAGAAAACCGCGAACGAACGGCGTTGTCGTGAACGACCGATGCACGAAGTACATGTGATAGCCCGTGTTCGCACCGAGCGCGGTGGCGATAAACGCAACCGGTAACACGTATAGCGCGTCCCATGGCGACAGGGCGAGGCGTTGAATGGCAACGCCGGTGCCGGCCAGGACGAGTGCAATAGTCAGCCCAAAGTAGGCGAGACGTCCCAGATAAGCGCGTCCACGCAGGACAATGACTTCGCCATGATCGAAGGTTGTGTCATTTGTCACAGCACGCTCCAGATCAACATGGGTAAGGTGACGGACACGGCAATGACGGACAAGATCGAAGCAGCGATCTGTAGCCAATAGACTGGCGCGGTGCCAGGTTCACTGCGGTCGTCATCCCAGGATTTGTTGAGCCATCCGCTTAGCGTGCACGCGATGAAAAAGCAGTACGCCGACAGGGCGAACGGCGCCAAGATGTAGCCGGCGTTGCCGCCGAAAAGCCGTGGTAGCGCCATCGCCAACGCAAGCACGGAAACGCCACCGACACAGGTGGACAGATGCGCGATTCGCCAAAGCTCGGTGTTCTTTGCGTCACCCCGGCGTTTCGAGCGCCCGTGGGGAATGCCCAGCAGCGTGCCTGCGCAAAAAAGCACCAGACCCGAGCTCAGGTAGATCTGTTCCGATTGAGTTATTGTCATCGAGTCGCCTAGACTGTCACGAAGTTTGGCAGACCGGCTGGGCGACAAAATCGGCGACCCGTTGCACGACACGCTCGTCCTGCAAAATGCGCATATGTCCCAAGGTTCGGGTGCGGACCAACTCGGCACCGGCGATGCTGCGTGTGACTTTCTCGCCATCGGTGATGGGGATGTACTTGTCGGATTCATCGTGGATCAGCAGGCAGGGCGTCCGCAAGTCGGGGCCAATAGTATCGAAGGACAGTTCGGTCTCCGCGCAGTGATGGAGGCCTTGCATAATCGGGTACATCTTCTCGTGCGAGCGCCCCGGCAAGCGGACGAATCGGGCAAAGCCGCCAACCACGTGCCGCAGCGAAAACGGGCACGAGATCAGCACGGCCCGCTGCGCCTGAACGCCTTTTCGCATGGCGATCGCAACGGCTGCCGCGCCGAACGAATGTCCGACGATGCCATGAAGCGGACCGTATTGGCGGGCTGCGTGCTCGACGGCCTCGGAAAATTCGACTAGGGTCGTCCGCTTCTTGGCTGACGAGCCATGCGCCGGCCCGTCGAAAGTCACGACCCGGTAGCCCCTATCTAGCAGTTCGAGTGCGATTTTTCCGAGCTGGCCGCGCCGTCCTTGCCAGCCGTGAACCAGTAGCACTGTGGGACCTTTGCCTTCCCAGATCGTGGCGTCCAGATGTTCGCCGTCGAACCGGAGACTATCCGGCTTGCCAGATGCGCTCGCCGTACTCTCCCACTTCGCTGCTGGATAACGTCGCGGCGTGTAGAAGACGGAAACAGCCAAGCGCGCGGCTAAGCGCGGAGAAAGCGCGTCGAGAAGAGCGAAAAGCAATCGGAAGAATTTGAGTTGCATTAGCGTCTCCGAAGAAACCTGGTGAATGAGTCCAGCGTGAACAGCGTCACGTTCCAAGGGCCGCCTTCCGCAGCGCAGGCCAGCGCGCAGTTGGTCGGGGGAGGCAGCGAAACCACGAGCCAACGAGCATGTTCCACATGCACAATGTTCTCGTCGGAAGGAAGGGGCGGTAGCGTCGCCAGCCCTTGAAGCCCGGTTCCGAGCGCTTTCAGGAGCGCCTCTTTGCGCGTCCAGCACTCCCAGACTTGAAGCGGCGAAGTCAGCGCACGTTCTGACGCCTGGAAATGACGAGTCAACGCCAACGAGAAGGCAGGTGAATCTCTGATCGAATCGATATCGACGCCAATGCGCGCGGTGCGGGAAAACGCCAGCGCCACGCTGTGCACGCAATGTGAAACGCTGACATGAACGGGGTAACGGCGTTTTCCGCGCGGTCGTACCAGCCGTGGCTGGCCCGTTGCGTTCTTGCGCAGTTCGATATCGCGCCCCCGCTCGCCGGTATAGTGCGATGCCAGCTTTCGACCGGCGAAGCGGGACGCAAGATATCCGGTCCGGGCAGCGGCATCCACGTAGCTGCGCGCTGTCCGTCGCTCGCTATGCGTCAGGCCATCCCTGAACATTCCCGGAAGAATGCGGCCGCGCAGCGGGACGACCCAGACATGGACGTGCCCGGGCCGCATAGGACCGAGTGATGAATGGCATTTCATCGCAGCTATCGTGCCACGCTCGGGGACGCGATCTTGCGCGCGGTCAGGCGAGCGAGATTGACTGTTCCCGTGTGAAATCCCACGACAAATATGCCCAGATACTTTTCGTACTTCTTGTAGACCGCTTCGCCGACCTGCGCAATCGCCTCGTCGCGGTGCTTGCGCAGGTTCGCGTACCACACCTGCAGCGTTCTTGCGTAGTGGTGCCGATCATTGCGCATCCGGGTGACTTCAAACAGGCCCTCGCACGCAGCCAGGATTTCCGACAGGCGCGGAAGCTCAGATTCCGGAAATATCTCTTCGACAAACGGATTCGGATTTTGCTCGTCGTAGTTTTCATAAACGATGGACTGCAGGGACAGCGTGCAGTTGTCGCTCGCGTGTTCGTGGCACCACTTGAAGAAGCGTCGGTACGCTTCGATTTTTTGGGCCTTGGGTAGCCCGATTTTGGCGAAGTGCTCGAAGGCGCCGATCGAGACGATTGCGTCGTAGGACGCCTCGGGCGCATGATCGGCCCAACTCTCCAGCAGCACCGACACACGCTCGGACGCCGACTGAGCAACCCAATCCGCCTGCGCACGGCTCAGTGTCAGGCCGACCGCGTGTCCAACGCCGTAATGCGTGACGGCGCGTTCGAGCAGTGCCCCCCAGCCCGATCCGACGTCCAGTAAACGCGCCCTGCCGTGGGCTTGCGCTTCACTCAGGTGATAGTCGAACTTGCGCAATTGGGCGAGATGCAGCGTGTCGCCGGCGTCTTCGTCGTCCCACAGCGCGCAGGAATACGCCATCGATGAATCAAGCCACAGCGCATAGAAATCGTTGCTGACGTCATAGTGGGCTTGGATGGCTTGCTCGGAGGCGCCCGCAGAAGACGGGACAATGGAGCACAGGTTGTCAGCCACGGCGAGCCTCCGAATGTCGTTCCATTAGGTAAGCGGCCGCTTTTTCGATCGTCGGATACTCGTAAAGCAACGTGGGATCAACGTCGCACTTCAGCCAATCCATCAAGTCTCCGCTCAACGCGACCGCCGAGGCCGAATCGAGGCCGTACTTGCTCAGGACAACTGTGCGGGAAATCTTCTCCCGTTTCATGCCGCGCAGGTCGGCGATATATGACACAAACCATTCTTCCAACTGGGCTTGCGTGATGCTCTCGTTCGGAATAGCTGGTCCGATGGATGCGTTGGTATCGTGCATAGCAAATCTTAGTTGACGTTTGAAAAGGAGGCGGCTTGCTTTTTTGCTAGTGCATTGCGATCGGGCAGACAGACGTCGGTACACAGGCCGCAGAGCTGGAGCAAGCGAATCAAGCCGTAGCCGATATCCAGCTCCCACCATGCGTGTCCAAACCGTGCCGAACCAGGGTACGCATGATGATTGTTATGCCAGCCTTCGCCCATCGTGATCAGCGCGAGCCAGCCGATGTTGCGGCTGTTGTCTTCGCTCTTGTACCTGCGGCGCCCGAACACGTGATTGAGGGAGTTCAAGCCCCAAGTGATCTGATGAACGAAGCAAATCCTGAACAGCCCACCCCAGAGAATGCCCTCCATGGCGCCTTCCCAACCGCCGGGGCTGATCGCTCCCACGCCAGCCGGTATCGCCAAGCCAAGCAAGACCCACAGAAGGTAGTAGCGGTTCAGCAACATGACCAGGTCGTCCTGCAATATGTCCCTTGCAAACATCGGGACATTGGTCACCTCCGTCTTAAGCATCCATCCGAAGTGCGCATGCCACAGTCCCCTGATCGTTCCCGAGAGCCCGGCGCCGTGCGTACAGGGGGAGTGGCAATCGTCCCTGGTATCGCTGAACGCGTGATGGCGGCGGTGACTTGCGACCCAGAATAGCAACGGACCTTGCGCAGCCATCATGCCCAGTATCGCCAGTACGGCTTTGACGAGCACGTTCGGCTTGAACGACTTGTGAGTGAACAGACGGTGGAATCCGACCGTCAATCCGGCTGTAGTCAGTAGATAGAGTGGAACGCAGACAGCGACGGTAGTAACGCTGATTCCGCGCGTTAATGCCCAGTAGAGAGCCGCAGCCGCGCCAAGCATCGGCACGGTGACCGTCATCAACGCGACACGTTGCTGTGAGCGCGCCAGAACGGGGTTGTCGATGAGTATCTTCGCCATGATCTTTGATTTCCCTCAGTCGAGTTTTGACGTTGTCAATGGTCGAAGCTTTCTGGCCATGTACAACTGCCGAGTTGCGGAGCGGCTGATCTTTCCGCTGCTTGTGCGCGCAAGGCTTCCAGTCTTCACAGGGACAAAATCCGACAGGCAGACGCCGTGGTGTTGTAGAACCAAGTGCGAAACGAGCTCTCGTGTCTCGCGCAAGTCCACGGAACGCAAGGTCCGGGCGCTGATTTCCTGCACCAACACCACTTCCTCGCCCGAATCGCCTTCGACGCAAAAGGCCACTGCGCATTCGTGAGCGAGCCTCTGCTCGGCCTGTTCGGCGGTCGCCTCAATATCTTCGGCTCTTTTAAAAACTCAGTGGGTAATGCGGCTCACGAGGCATGCGGATTGAGTGCTGAGAAGTCGAGCTTGCCCGCGATGAGAAACAGCACGGTGCGCATGGTCTTGAAGCTGGCGTATCCCCGTGCCTTGCGTTTGGCGGCCTGAAACAGGCCGTTGATCGCTTCGATGAATCCGTTGGTCTGACGCGTCTGCGCCCACGCGATGATGCCGTCGAAATGACGACGGATCATGCGCGCGACGTCCTTCATGGGTTCGACTTTCGAGCGCATGACGTTGCCGCACCACCGGCGAAGCATTTTGGAGACGACGTGGATCTGTTTGCGATCGAGAATCTCGCGCAGCTGCTCGCGGTACATCCACGCACGCGCGGTGCGGTTGGTGGTGTACTGGCTGATCAGGGCCTCGAGATCGGTCAGTTGTGCGAGATCGAGCTTCCCGGCATCCTTGAGCAGCGACCAGCGCATACCCTTCAGCGACGGATCGGTTTTCTGCTGCGCGCGGCGCACGCCATCAAGCGCTTTGGACGCGTGCGCGACGACGTGAAACTTGTCGAAGGTCACCCGCGCATCGGGCAGATGCTCCTCGACGCCCTTGATGAAGGCGGGCGACATGTCGATGCTGACCGACTCGATCTGCGCAGGCGTTGCGTTGTGTTCCTCCAGGTGCCGGGCAAAGCGTTCGACAACGCCGGCATCTTTGCCTGGCGTGACGAAGACCACACGCCGCCCGTCCATGTCGGCGACCAGCGAAACATAGTCGTGGCCACGCCGGCACGAAGTCTCGTCAATAGCCACCGCAGTGACTTCGGACAGGTCAGTCGCGGCCACGGCCAGGTCCACGTAACGGTCACAGATGGCTTTCACCCGATGCCACGACAGGTTCACCACGCGTGCCACCGCGGCAAATGTCATCTCCCGGCACAGCGCCAGCACGAGTGCTTCAAACAGCAGCGTAAAGCCGTCCAGCTTGCCCATCCAGTCGGGTTCGATCAGGCGCACCGAGCCGTCCGGCAGACGTACCCGCGGCACCCGGACCTCCAGATAGCACTCATGTTGAAAGAAGTTGAGGTGCCGCAGCCGCTTGATCTGGGTGTCGTGAGCCGGGTGTTCGCCCGCCACACCGGGATATGGAAAGCGCGTACCCGCGACAAAGTCCACGGCAATGGTCAGCTCACGCCGCGCGGCATCGAAATCGACGCCTTGCACGTACCACGGCGCCTTGATCCCCAAGGCGGCTTCAAACAGTTGGGTCTGGTTCATCGGTTCACGTTGTCTTGCAGGGCTGGTTGCCGCATTCTGCCGCAACCAGCCCTGTCCCAGCTTACTTCTTCAACGCGCGTCAAGTATTCGCTTCGCCGGGCTGACGCCCGTACTTGACCCGCCAAACCAGCCACTCGGATTTTGAAAGAGGCATATCTTCCGGGAAAATGTTTCTGCCTCTGATGACGATCAGATCGACCAATCGGCCCGTGACAAAAAGCTGGGAGTCCAGCAGGAATCCCAAATCGCCGGTGCGGATAGAGAGTGGATGACCCCCGTGCGGCGCATCGGTACGTCGGTTCCAGTAACCACTTGAAACACTGGGGCTCCGGACTACGATTTCACCGACCTCTCCGTCCTCGCTCAGATCGTCCGAGTCGATACGTGCAATACGCACATCGGTGCCCTCCGCCGCAACGCCGGACGAAACAAGACTATCTTTCGCGGTAAGCGCGAACCTCTGCGTGCGGGAAATACGGGCGTCGGTGGGTTCGATGATCTCTGCGGGCCGCTCTCGATTCGCCGAGGCGACCAATAACGTCGCTTCTGCTAGTCCATAGCAGGGCACGAAGGCGGATCGCCTGAAGCCAGCATCGGAAAAGGCAGCTGCGAATGTATCCAGAGTGTCGGCCTTGACCGGTTCGGCTCCGATGAAGGCGACAGCCCAACTACTCAAATCCAGTCCCAAGCTCTTGGCGCTGTCCGCCTTAGCGAGACAGAGGTCATAGGCAAAATTCGGCCCCCCACTCGTCGTTGAACGGTATTTGTGAATGGCCTGAAGCCATCGCAAAGGACGCTGGACGAATGAAATGGGGCTGAACAGCGTGACAGGGAAACCGACGAAAAGCGGCTGCAGTATGCCGCCGATCAATCCCATGTCGTGATAGTGCGGCAACCAGATAACGCCCGAGCTATCGCGCGTATGACCGAACGCGCGTTCGATCTGCTTCAGATTGGCGAGCAGGTTGTCATGACTGACAATAACGCCTTTCGGATTTCCGGTGCTGCCTGATGTGTATTGCAGAAATGCGACCTCAAGATCTGCTTTACACGGCGAGACAATTGTCTGCTCGCATTCAAATGCGATATCCGTGGCGACAACGGTTGCCTGCATCGGATCAGGAAGTAACGCGCGAACTTGATCAAGAGTCGCCGTTTGGGACAATATGGCCGCTGGCGCGCAGTCGCGGATGACATGCGCGAGCCGTTGCATTTTGTCGTCCGCCTTCGGCAGCGGCAGCGGCACGGCAACCACATCCGCCAAGACGCAGGCGTAGAAGGCGCAAATGAACTCGAGGCCCGCAGGGTAGATTAGCAATACGCGCTGACCAGCCGGAATGTGGCATTTTATATCTGACGCCAATTGCTGCACGCGGCGAAACAGCTGTCCATAAGTCAGGCAGAGTTCGTCTCGGTCATTGGGCAAAAACCGGTATCCAATTTTGCCGGAGGCTTCGACGGCTCTCTGTTCAACAAGCTGTTTCAAGTTCACCGGCAACCCACTAATGTTAGGGTGAAATAATTTTGAAATTGGGAGCCATAGCCGATGAGACGGCCACAGACCTCTGTCGTCGGTCGTCTCCCAGCAACACCCACATCAAATTGTTTGTCAGACGAAATGCGGAGGGCGAATGATAACGAGGCCAGAGGGACTTTTGTTATCTCTTTATTTGGACCGGGCAGCTGAAAACCCTGTCCGCGGCAAGATCGGCACCAGCCGGCGATCTGACTTAAAACAAATCTTCTACAAACATTGTCAAATGTCGCCTCAATGCCCGGGCAGATTCAACGTAGAACCGTAAGAAATCCGTGCACGTTTACCACACGGGTATCTCTTTACAACCTATCTGATTGATAGGTGTATCTTGAAAATAAATTAAGGTGAAGTAACGGGCCTTTAAAACTGATGAATCGGAGGGTGGGGAAACAATTATGGCTGTTGATATGCATACGCCGTGTAACGAAAGGATGTCGGTGTTTTCGATGAATGAGGCTGTCGCGCTCGACTACCGCCAGACGGATTGCCCAACCAAAGTTCTTATTTCGCCGGGAGATACGCAGGGACTCGATGCAGATTCCACACATTTCATCGTTGTGCAATCCGGTGAAGTGGATGTCTCACACGACGGAAGCGTCTATCGGTTACGGAGCGGGCAATTTGGTTGCTTTCCTGGCGCATTGTCGTTGAGAGGCAACGCCGAAGCCTGAGTTACCACGAGCCTCGGTTACAAGGGCGTAACTCTGATGGGCGGACCGATCGAGGACGTTGGTCGACTGCGCTATATCGATGGCTGTACGAGTAGCTTACTAATTTCATCACCTACTCGCGGCGAACCTTGCCTGAATTTTCTGCATTTGCCACTTCAGACTTCGCAAACGTTGCACACTCATCCGACCATACGGGTCGGGCTGATTCTTTCCGGTGACGGTCATTGCGACACACATCAGGGACTGCTGGAGTTTCGCGGTGGCACGGCTTTCGTGATTCCGCCTGGCGTTGCGCATAGCTTCCAAAGTGGAGAAGAAAACATGCGTATTGTCATATACCACCCAGATTCAGACTCGGGTCCGACGCACACTGACCATACAATGCTCAACCGGACATTCGTCGATGGTAAGAGAGCAAAAGCAAGCGCGCCGATGCCGCACGCCAGTTGATGTAGGTCAAGCGCTGCCGGCTGCGCGCAAATACAGTGATAGCAGCGGACGTCGCGCCGTAGCGGTGCCTGCAGTTGCGTGCCGTCTGTGGAGGGCAACGATCACGGCCAGGGAATGTTCCGGTTAATCCGGGCTGCGTTCACACCCCGGCTCGGCGTGCGCGCTTCGCGCACGCAACGAGTGACGCCCAATTGGCGGACGGAGCGCCCAGTGTCTGCCGCCGGAGAAGGAACATGACCGAGCATTGCGGGATTCTGATCGTTTACTACTCGCGAACCGGCACCACGCGACGTGTTGCCGAATTGCTCGCGTCCGAACTCGACGCCGACATCGAACCGATCCGCGAACGCGCCGGGCCAGGATCGCGTGATGGCGCACGCGGCTACGTCAGATCGGTGATCGATGCGCTGTGCCATCGGCGCGCCGCCGTGATGCCGGCGCTGCTCGACGTCGCCGCGTACGACCTGGTCGTCGTCGGTGCGCCCGTCTGGGCAGGCGGCGCGTGCGCGCCGGTTCGGGCGTGGCTGGAATCGAACGGAGGACAGATCCGTCACCTGGCGCTGTTCTGCTGCGAGGGCGCGCGCGGCAGCGGATCGGCGCTGAAGCAGATGTCGGAGGCGGCGGGCAAGACGCCGCTTGCGGCCTGCGTGATCAGCGGCAGCGATTTGTACCGCCGCAGGGACGCCGACAAACGCGACGCGTTCGCGCAGAAGATCAGGCAAAGAATGGCGGCGCGGCGGGAGACGGAGTGGCTGGTGTAGCGCGGGCGGTCGCACGCGCGGTCGGGAAGGATGCAACTAAACCCGCAGCGAACCGCGCAACGCGCCGAAGTCGGTGCGTGGATGACGGTGCACCGGCGTTGCGTCCGGTACCGTGAAAGCCGGCTTGTCGAGCTCCGGACGAATGACATCCGCGAGGTCGAAAGGGAAACGGTGACGCGCCGCGTCGTAGCGCCGTGCCGCTTCGTCATAGCGCTCGCGCGCGAAGGCGATGGATCAGCTTGCATGCTGGGCGGGCCGCTATCGTGAGGGAGTTGCGGAGCCGCTCGTCGAGCGCGCGATGCACGAACGTGCGCGCGCGGCGCAAGCAGCAGGGAGTCCCGATGAGCAGCAAGCTCAGTGAGATCGAAAGCCGCACCGCTTCGGCGCGGCAACTCGAAACGGTGATTGGCGCGATGCGCGGCATCGCCGCCGCGCGCGAGCGCGAGGCGCAGGCGCGGCTCGCGGGCATCCGCTCGACGGCGGCGACCGTCGGCGAGGCGATCGGGATGGTGCTGGCGGCGGCGCCGTCGGCCGACCCGGCGGCATCCGCGCCGCCGGAACACGCCGCGCGCATCATCATCGTGCTATGCACCGAGCAGGGTTTCGTCGGCGGCTTCAACGAGCATCTGCTGGCGCGCGTCGAACGATTGAAGGCGGACGAGCCGGGCGAGATTTTCATCGTCGGCACGCGCGGCGTGATGCTCGCCCAGGAACGCGCATTGCATTACGGCTGGTTTGTGGGAATGGCCTCGCACGCGGAGGACGTGATGCGCGTGGCCAGTCAGCTCGCGGACGCGGTGTTCGCGCGCTTTCGCGATCAGGCGTCGTCGCAGGTGTGGCTCGTGCACGCGACGCCCGGCCCCGGACTCGACGAGCGCATCGTGACGCGGCGGCTGGTACCGTTCGATTTCACGCGCTTCCGGGTGGCGTCGCGCGGGCAGGCGCCGCTTTTGAACCTGCCGCTCGACGGCTTGCTGAGGGGCCTCACCGAGCGCTACGTGTACCTCGAACTGTGCGAAGGCCTGATGCAGTCATTCGCGGCGGAAAGCGCGGCGCGCGTGGGGGCGATGCTGGCGGCGAGCCGTCATGTGAAGGACCGGCTGCAGGAACTCACGCGCGACTATCGGATCGTCCGGCAGGACGAGATCACCGCCGAAATCGCCGAACTGGCCGCGACGGGCGCCTGCGTGCCGCCGGCTACGTCGGCACGGGGGCAGTCGTGAAGCGCGCCGCGTGCTGGCTCTGCGTGTCGCTGCCCGGTTCGGTGACGTGCGTTTGAGCCTCGGCGGTGGAGCACGGACCGTGTCGTCCGATCGTTCAACTGGGGTCAGCCGATTCCTACGACCGGCGACGACGGACTAACCCCGTTTCCACCGTCGCTGATTTAGATAACGCCAGCCGTTGCCGATAATAGATTCGACGACACGCCGCGATGTCCGGCGCCAAGGTCGGCGAGTCCAGGGAGGCGGCAATGAACGACACCATCATCCCGCTGCGCGCACTGGTCGAGAAATGGCTTGCGCCGACCGGCACGACACCGGCACACGTGGTGCGCACGGGCCGCCTGGCGATCACCCGGGCGCGGTATGTCTGGCTCGAAGGCGCGATTTCTTCGAGACCGCTGACGATCGTATTTTTCCGGCACGGCAAGGGTTCGTGGGACGTGTTTCCGCCCGTTGAACAGGCACCGGCAATGAGCGCGCGCTACTTCTAAGCGCCCACCGGTATCAACGGATCTGGTGAAGCATCGGCCAGCCGTGATCGACGCGGACGCGACCTCGGTCACGCGCGCAGATCAATGACCCCGCTTCGCGTCGGAACACGATCAGCGGGTCGCAAACGGCGCTGACTGCATCAGTGCAAGCACGGGTCGCCAGAACGCGGGGGAGTCGAACGCCGCCATCGGTACCGCGGTGTCGAATGACAAGGTCAACGCCTGTTCCGCCGGCGTCAGTGCGTCGGCGCTCGCGAGTTGACGCGCGAGCGTCGCGGTGTCGGCGTCGGATAGATCGCGCGGACCATGCCGGCGCGCTTCGATGCGTTGCGCGAGCACCGTTGGTTCGGCACGAAAGTCGAGAATGCGAGCCGGTACACCAAGCCGTTGGGCGAGCGCGAAAAACGTGTCGCGGTGACGGAACTCGAGAAAGGTCGCGTCGACGATCGCGCTGTGGCCGCTTTGCAGCACGCGGTGCGCGAGTCGAAGAAGGTGGTCGTAGATCGCGTGACGTGCGGCTGGCGTGTAGTGTTCGGCGCCAGGCGAGGTTTGCGCGTCGGGCGCCGGCCGCGGACGCTTGCGTTCGGCATCGCTCGACACTCGCACCGCGCCGCACAGGTCCGCAAGGGCCCGGCTCGCGACCGATTTTCCCGAACCGGAGTAGCCATGACACAGCAGCAAAACGGGTCCCGGCTTCTGCGTTTGCGCGCGTGCCACCTCGAGGTAGCGCAGGGCCGGATCCGGGATGGCGACGTTGCGGCCCGCTACGTATCCCGCTTTCAGGCACGCGACCCACGCCCGCACCAGCGCGCGATAGGCGACGTACAAAGGCATCAGCGACAGCGCCGCATAATCGCCCGACGTTTCCAGCCAACGGTTCAACAGTCGATTGGCCAGACGGGGCTCCGCTCGCGCGCACAGGTCCATCACGAGAAACGCGACGTCCGCTGCGACGTCGATCCAGCGTAGCGCATCGTCGAAGTCGATACAGTCGAACATCGCGATTGCGCCGCGCCAGCGAACCACGTTGTCCAGATGCAGATCGCCATGGCAGCCCCGCACGAAACCCTCGGCGCGGCGCCGCCCGATCAGCGGCGCGAGTTGGTCGAGCTGTCGCGCGCACCACGCGGCAATGCCGGGCAGCGCGGGATGGCTGCAATTGGCCAGCAGCGCCGCGTTGATCGTTTCGATCTGCGTTCGCACCAGCGTGGCGCTGCCGTAGCGCGACGACGGCGCGTTGCGGGGCGCCCTCAGGTGATAGTCAGCGAGCCGCTTCGCCGCGCCGTCGATGTCGCGCGGCGTCAGTGCTCCCTTCGCCGCGAGACTCGAAAAGAGCATCGCCTCGTCGAAGCGGCGCATCTTGACCGCGTGATCGACTGTCACGCCGCCGTCCCCGAGTGTCAGCACGCCGGCGTGGCGCGCAATCGGCAGCACGCCGGCGTAAATACCTTGCGCGAGCGGCCGGTTCAGACGGAGCTGGGCTTCGCAGCAGCGCTTGCGGGTCGCGGTGGCGGTAAAGTCCGCGAAACCCGGGGCGACGGGTTTGATGATCTTGTACGCGAAGCGCCCGGCGAGATACACGACGGATATGTGCGTTTCGACCCGGACGATCCTGCCCGCTGGATGACGGTACGTGCCCGGCCTGCGCAGCGTCGCGTCGAGTCCGCGCACGCTGCGGCGCGCGGCGCGGACCCGGTTGGCGAGATGCTGGATGCCGCGCATGCCTGCATTGGCGCGTGGTGAAGAAAGCTTGCGGCTTCGTGGCGAACTCATGCCGGACTCCACCTCGCGGGCAGCTGCGCGCCCATTTCTCCGTGGCGACCGCTCAAGTCGACCGAGCCCGCGACAACCGGGCCGGAATTCGCGACGAGCGGCACGCCGGGCGCGCGTTCGACGATCACGCTGCGGCCGCCGAAACCAGGCATGACCTTGACGGCCTCGGCGAGCGCATTGATGCCATCGAGCAGCCATTGCCGGGCCTCATGGTGAAGCACGAGCGTCTCATTCGGCACGGTTGACCTCCGCGTGATGGGACGGCCGGCGCCCGCCTTGCGCGCGAGCCGGAATCGTCTACTCATTTAAGCCATCGGGTATGGTAACCGGCTTGATCTGTATCAACGAGGCGGTAGCCGGGCATCGCCAGTCGCTCGGCAACTGCCTGTACGCTTCCATACGAAATGGAGCGTGGGTCACCGATTGACCGCAGTCAAGCCGCGTGCGATCGTGGCAGCAACGCGCCGGTGGAGCAGCGGATGAAGCGATTCGATATTTTCAATGGCGATGCCGACGGCATCTGCGCGCTGCATCAGTTGCGGCTCGCCGAGCCTGCCGACACCATCCTGATCACGGGAGCCAAGCGCGAGATAATGCTTCTGCAACGCGCGAACGCGCAGCCGGGCGACAGCGTGACCGTGCTGGATATTTCGCTCGACTCGAACCGCGAGCCACTCATCGCATTGCTGGATCTTGGTGTAAAGATCGACTATTTCGATCATCATTTCGCCGGTCCCATCCCCGCACACGCGCTGCTGACGACGCATATCGATACGTCACCGGATAGGTGCACTGCGCTGATCGTGGACCGCCATCTTCAAGGCCGGTACACGCGATGGGCGGTGGTCGCGGCCTATGGCGACAACCTGCATCGGGCAGCGCATCGGGCCGCCAGTGCGTGCGCGGTGAACTCGTCCGATGAGCGCAAACTGCGCGAACTCGGCGAAGCGATCAACTACAACGCCTACGGGGACAGCGTTGTCGATCTTGCCGTCGATCCTGTCGAGATGTATCGCGCCATTCAACCCTATTCGGATCCGCTCGAGTTCATTGCATCGACCGGCGTGCTGCCCGAACTGCAGGCGCGACGAACGGAAGACCTCGAACTGGCCTTGGGACTCGCGGTAACGCGGCGGCTCGCCAATGGAACGCTGCACATTCTTCCCGACGCGGCGTGGGCGCGGCGCGTGCGAGGTGATTTCGCCAATCTCGTCGCGCGACGCGACCCGGCGCGAGCGCACGCGGTCCTGACGGCCGGCGCCGATGGCCGATACACGGCGAGCGTACGGGCTCCGCTCGATTGTCCGCGAGGCGCCGACGTCCTTTGCAGGAAGTTCGGAGGAAACGGCAGGGTCGCTGCCGCCGGTATCGACGGGCTCGATCGCGCGCGGCTCGACGAATTCGTGACAGCGTTCAGCGTTGCGTTTTGACGCGACGTTCGTGGAGCGGGTGACCGGTAATTCACCGCCGCATCGCAGTCGGCAGTGCGAATTCCCCAGATGGCGCATCGACATGGACGCCGTCACCGTCGCCTGGACAGCGGAGGGCGGCCTTGATGCTTGATGCAAATCAACGATGGTCCGCCGCTACGCATCGATCATTGGGCTGTACTCGAACCCGGGGCTCATCACGAGTGGCCGGATCTTTGCGATAGGCGCATGGCACGGCGGAATCGACGCGTTGCAACGACTGGTCGACGCGGACTCCGTCGCGGCGGCGCGCCGCGCGAGCGGATTCGAAGTTGGCGCCGAAGGGAGCACGGCGACGCGTCCTTCAGCGCCTGTCAATTGCGTCGCCTCGCGCCTGCCGGCACCCATGTGCGACAGCGCAGGGCACTCGATATGGAGATCACTATGCAAGCCTCGGACATCATGACCACCCGGGTGGTTTCAATCGCAGCGGAAAGTTCGGTCTATGACGCGGCAAAGCTGCTTGCCGACAGCCGGATCAGCGGCATGCCCGTCGTCGACGACGCAGGCAGCGTGATTGGCATCGTCAGCGAGGGCGATCTGCTCCGGCGCGTCGAAACCGGCACCGAAACGCAGCGGCGCTCGTGGCTCGCGGAGTTCCTCGCGCCTACGCGTCAACTCGCGGTCGAGTATCTGAAGGAGCGTTCGATTCGGGTGCGTGACGTGATGAGCGCCCCCGCCGTCACCGTCGACGAATCGACGCCGCTTGGCGCGGTCGCCGAACTGCTAGGGCGCAAGCACATCAAGCGGTTACCGGTCTTGAGCAAGGGCAAGCTCGTCGGCATCGTCAGCCGGGCCAATCTGGTGCGCGCGCTCGCGAGTTGCGCACCCGCGCAGCTCGATGCGCAACCGTCGGACGATCAGATTCGCAGCGCGATCACGAAGGAACTCGACGGACATCGTTGGGCGATGGCCGCCGACGACCTGATCGTCACGGACGGCGTCGCTCATTGCTGGGGAGCGGTGCGCTCCGAGGAAGAACGCCAGGCGATCCTCGCCGCCGCCGCGCGGGTGCCAGGGGTAAAAGGCGTAAAGGATCATCTGGAATATTCGGTCGCGTTCACGCCGATGTGAACAGGGGCGCGGCAAATCGCGGGCATTCCGGCATGTTCTGCACGCCGTGCCGCGTCATGGTCCCGACGCAGTGCCTGGACCTCGACCGTCCGTTCCAGACGTCGCAGTTCTTCCGCTCGGTGACGATCTTCGCGCCATCGCGCTACAACCGTGATTTTCTGATCACGGTCAACGACGAGTTCGCATTCGTGCCGGGGTTTTCGTCGGATGGCGCCCCGGGGTTCTCGGGCACGTGCTTCGGAAGCGGTGGGGTATCGGCATCGCCGGCGAGACCCGTGAAAACTTCTCCGTTCAGGAGGACGCTTGATGCGGCCGATTGATGGCATAGTGGCTCTGGCAACGCGCACCGACGTTGCGGGAGGAAAAGCGATGGGCAACCTGTTTCGCGACCGCGCCGACGCTGGCAGACAGCTGGCCCACGCACTGCGCGACTATCAGGGTCGCGGCGATCTGGTGGTGCTGGCTCTGCCGCGCGGCGGCGTTCCTGTCGCGTTCGAAGTCGCACGGGCATTGCATGCGAAGCTCGACGTTCTCGTCGTCAGAAAGCTTGGGGCGCCGCAAGACGAGGAACTGGCGATGGGCGCCATCGCGACGGGGGGCGCCCTTCATCTGGAAAGGTCGGTGCTTCGCGAACTGCAAATCCGTGACGCCCAATTGGCCGACGTGATCGCGCGCGAAACAGCCGAACTCGCGCGCAGGGAACTGGCGTACCGTGGGGAATGCCCGCCGGTGCCAGTACAGGGCAAGACGGTGATCGTGGTCGACGACGGCATCGCGACGGGGGCATCGATGCATGCGGCGCTAGACGCGCTCCGCAGCAGACATCCCGCTCGGATCGTGGTGGCGGTCCCGGTGTCGCAATCCGATGCGTGCACGGCATTCGAAGGAATCGCGCACGCGTTCGTGAGCGTGCTGCAGCCGGATTGGTTGATGGGGATCGGCGGGTTCTATGTGAATTTCGACCAGACGACCGATGAAGAAGTCCGCGCCTGTCTCGCCGCCGCGCGCGGTTGGGAGCCCGAGCAGGGCTCGGACTCGGCCGGCTGACGGCGCAATGAAGGCAGACACGGCGGCGGGCCGTGTCGAACATGGGGCATCTATCGACGGCTCACGTTCCGACCGACACGTACAAGAGCACGATCGGCGCCTTCGAACCGTTAGGTGTCGCCGAGCGTAATGGCGCGCCATAGGTGCAGCGCAAATCCACGAATCTCGACCATTGGACGCGCACGCCCGCGCCGACGCCCGCGAGCAGACCGGGGTTATTTTCGGCTGGCTGGTCGATCGTGCTCCATACGCGGCCCGCATCGAAAAACACAAAGGGTTGCACGACTGCGTTGCTCGCGCCGAGCGAGATCGCAGGCGTGCGCACCTCGGTCTGAATGTTCCAGCCGCGATCGCCCAGCGTGACGTATGGGTCGTAGCCTCGCACACTGGACTCCCCGCCGAGCCCCATCTCCTCGCTCGGTAATAACGTGTTCGGCGTCCACTGGAACGTTCCGTTCGTGATCAGCGTGAAGCCAGCCCCAAGCGCGGTGGCACGAGACGCTGTCAACTGCATATAGACGTAGCGGGCCGTCGCGCCCTGCCGCGCGGCGTTAAATGCCGAATCCTGATTGTTGCCATCCAGTCCGCCCGGACTGGCGACGAGTGTCGCCGCGGCGTGCGCCGTGCCAGCCTCGGTCGGTTTGCTGATGTCGTAAGACAACACGAACTGATGTATGTGCGTATTCGAGTTGAAAACCTGGGAGCCGCCAAATTCCAGATCGTTGTTGCTGCGCTTGAAGTCGTATCCGATCTGGATCAACTGTGTCGTGTCCGTGATGGTCGGCAGACGCAAGTCGTAGCGAAAGCTGAGCTGCGCAGAAATGCCCGTTTGCCCATACGTGTCGGGCAACCGTGGCGTGCTCTGCGCGTAGACGCCGAACAACTCGATACTGTCGAGCCAAGGCAGCGGCGCCGTGTAGTTCAGCGCGTGCGCGGTGAAGCGGGCGCGGTTCGGGCGGCCTTCGATATTCGGATTGCCGCTGAAAAAATCGTTGCTGGCCGTGAATTGATAGGCGATCTGCTGATCGAGACCAAGCAGGTTGCCGTAGCCTATGCCTGCAAAGAACCGATCACGGCCGAGCTCCGGCACGCCTTCATTGTCGTAACCCGCGCTTACGCGAAGCGGCAGCCGGTCTTCGGTTTGCAACACGACGTCGGTCGTGTCGGCGGCCTCACCGGGCGCAAAAACAGCATCGACCCGTCGGTAAGGATTCGCGTTGAGCACCGCAAGTCCCTTCGAGACCGCCGATTGCAGGATCGGTCCGCCGGGCTCGAGCGGCATTTCACGTTCGAGAAGCCTGCTCGAAAAGTAGGTGTTGCCGCTGGCATGAACCCGACCCAGTCTGAATTCGGCAATGGCGATACGCACGACACCCGAGCTCACGTCCTGTTCCGGCACGTAGACGTCGACG
This sequence comes from Paraburkholderia sp. MM6662-R1, assembly GCF_050436245.1. NCBI lineage: Bacteria > Pseudomonadati > Pseudomonadota > Betaproteobacteria > Burkholderiales > Burkholderiaceae > Paraburkholderia > Paraburkholderia sp. MM6662-R1. Next base: position 340,283 of record NZ_JBNDLV010000003.1, read on the forward strand.
AGCGGCTTTCCCGCCGCCCGATAACGCGCGACCACGGCGCGGCGTATCTCGGCGAGGCGGCCGAAGGTCAGCGGCTTGTCGAGGTCCGTGGCGAAGCTCTGCAGGAAGGCGGCGTCGAGTACGGGCAATCCTTGCGCGACGATACGAACTTGCTGCCTCGGCGATGCCGCCGCGGACGCGCCGGCTGGTTCGAAGACGAGCCCGGCAAGCCGCTCGACAGCGATCCGTGCGGACTCGGCCTGCGCTTCCGGGGAGGAGGGTGACGACGCGCTTCGCGGCGCCTGCGGTGCGGGTTGCGGCGCGAGGTCGCGCCATGCCTGTGCCGCTACTGGTGAGGTCTGCATGATGCCCGCAATGCACGTTGCGATCATCAGGACAGCAGTGCAGGCGGCGGATCGCGATTTCATCGATCGCTTATATGCAAAGCGCTGTGCCTATTGGCAGGCTGGCCGCAGGCTGCGGCGACCAGCAGGCCGCCGCCCTCAACCCGATGTCGCGCATGCAATACGAGCCTTCCGTCGTTCATGGCGATACCTATTAACGGGTGTGGTGCATCGAATCCGGAGCCGCACGTCGAAATTATTCTAGTCGAAGCGCCTGCGCGAGTTTCCAAAAGCAACCCGAACCCTCTTCACACCTCGCGAATGCTATCGAGGAAACATTTAGTAAGGGTTTCCACGATATGTACTGACCCGCGTCTTGTCTTTACTCTTCTAGACTTGTCATACAACATGCGCGATGACGATTCTCTCGTGCGCCTACAACTATTTGTCCGGAGGGGACTCCATGTCCAAGCTGTCGTGCGATCTTGATAAAAATGCGCCCGCAACGGGCGACACCTTGCGCATTTCGCGCCGTGGCTTCATTGGCCTCGGAGGCGCGCTCGCCGGCAGCGCACTCCTGCAGGCTTGCGGCGGCGGAGTTTCCGCTTCCGCGGCAGGCGGAAGCAGTAGTTCCACGCCAGCGACGGGAAGCACGCCGTCAACGGCTGCGGCCGACCCGATCTGGGGTCCCAACGGCTCAGCGACGAACATCATTAATGCGCTGCAGAAAATCACGCAGAGCGCGTTCCCGGCCGTCGATTTCCAGGTCGAACAGTACGGTGCGCAACCGTGCGCGGTCATTGCCCAGGCCAACCCCTACACCGGCAGTTCATCGCCCCTGAGTACGGGGGCGGGCGCGACCAACGCACCGGGATCGTTCGATTCACGTCCCGCTTTCCTCGCGGCAATCGCGGCCTGCAGTGCAGCCGGTGGCGGCCGGGTCGTGGTGCCGGCGGGCACGTGGTATTGCGCGGGTCCCATCGTGCTGCAGAGCAACGTCAACTTCCATCTGAGCGCGAACTGCACGATCTATTTCAGCCCGAATCCCGCCGACTATGCGAAGGACGGTCCGGTCAACTGCGGCGCCAACGGCAACCTTTACTACAGCCGCTGGCAGGCGAACGACTGCCTGAACTTCGGCTCGCCCGTGTACGCGCGAAATGCGAACAATATCGGGGTGACTGGCGAAGGCCCGACCTCGGTGCTGAACGGTCAGGCGATGACGCCGTTCGCCGGAAGCGGAAACACCAGCACTTGCTGGTGGACCTACAAGGGTTCCAGCGGCGCATACGGCTGCGCGGGGTCGACCACGCCATCCCAGGCCTATACGAATCCGAATAACGTCGATCTGATGGTGGTCGCCCCCACCATTTCGGCCTCGCTCTACACGCTATTGACCAATCCGGCTACGCCGTGGCAGCAAGACCAGAACTACCTGCCGGCGCTCTCCGAAGCGGGCGTGCCGGTCGCGCAGCGAATCTTTGGTCTCGGCCACTATCTGCGGCCGTGTATGGTCGAGTTCATCGGTTGCACGAACGTGCTGATGGAAAACTACCGAACCAACAATACGCCGTTCTGGCAGCATCATCCGACGGACTGCACGAACGTCGTGATCCGTGGCGTGACAGCCGACAGTATCGGACCGAACAACGACGGCTTCGACCCCGACGCCTGCAACACGGTGCTGTGCGACAGCGTAACGTTCAACACCGGCGACGACTGCATCGCGATCAAGTCAGGCAAGGATCTCGACACGGAGTACGGACCCGCGCAGAACCATGTGATCCAGAACTGCATGATGAATAGCGGTCACGGCGGCATTACGCTCGGCAGCGAGATGGGTGGCGGCGTGCAGAACATCTACGCGCGCAATCTGACCATGCTCAATCAGTTCTGGGCAACGAATTCGCTGAACATCGCGATCCGTATCAAGACGAACATGAACCGTGGAGGCTACGTCAAGAACTTCTACGTGAACGGCGTCACGCTCCCGCACGGCGTGAGCCTGACAGGTGGAGGCTACGGCAGCAAGATGCTGACGGGCAGTCCGATCAACGGCACCGTGCCCATCGGTGTGGCCACCGCAACAGCCGCCAACCCGTCCGCGTCTCAAGGCGGCCTGATCACGTTCGATTGCGATTACCAGCCTGCCGCCGATGCGATTCGCACACGCCCCGCGCTCATTGACAACGTCAACATCACGAACGTCAATGCTTCGAACGTGACATTGGGCAGTACAACCGGCTCCTGTTTCCAGGCCGTCGTTGCGCAAGGTCCAGTTGCGTTCGACTACAACGGTCCGGCGCCTGCGCCGACCGTACCGGCAATCACGGGAGTGACGATTTCCAACTGCGACTTCGGCACGCCTGTGGCCGCAGGCCCCGCGAGCGCCAGCACGCCGGGTCCGATCTACCTCTACAACGTGCACGACATTACGTTGCAGAACGTGATCATCGCTGGGCAGACGCTGAATCAGACGCTGTCGGATCCGCGTTAAATACGACGCACCAAAGAGCGGCGAGGCGCCGCTCTTTGGCGTCGCACAGCTAGAGTGAAGTCGTCGCGCGGGGGGCTCTCAAGACGAGCCACTTTGCAGCTCGCTCATCAGGCTCGCCGCGTAGGCCGGAATATTCGGACCTTATGTCGTCACTCAGGACATGGCGGAAATCAAGTCGTTCCAGCTTGGGCGATATGTGTCGCGCTAGATCTTCATGCGCTGCAGAACGCGGTCGCCGGCGACGAACTGATGAAACATCGCCGCTGCGATATGCAGGCAGATCACGCCGAACAGCACCCAGGCGAGGACGCCGTGAACATCGCCCATCGCATGTCCGAATGACGAACCAGGTGCCGACAGTGAGGGCAACGAGGCAAGTCCGGCGAGGCGGACCGTCCACGTGCGCGACGAAGCGTTGATCCAGCCGAGCAGCGGCACCAGCACGAGCAGCACATACAGCGCGAGGTGCGTGAGCTTCGAAGCGGCGCGAAACAGCGGCGGCAGGTTGTCCGGCGGCGACCGATGAGTCACGCGCCACAGCACCCGTAACACCATCGCTGCGAGCAGTGCGGTGCCGACGCCAAGGTGCCAGGCGATTTCGCCGTCCGGCACGGTATCGCGGTGCACGTCGGGCATCGTCCAGCCGATCACGAACTGCGCGGCAACCAGCCCGACGACGAGCCAATGGAGCAAACGTGCGACGATGTCATATCGGTGTTCAGGGGAGACTTGCATAGGGGAGCCTGTGAGTTGGATTCAGTCGAAACAGATCGTACACGGCCGCGCCTTAAGGCCAGGTTAAGGGGTAGTCGCCAAGGCCGCCTGTCTGCGCCGTTCCAACAACTCGAAGACCGCCATTCCCGCGATCATCGCCGCCACGAACACCCACGCTTTCACCGACCCGAGTCCGAGCGCAACGAGCGCCGGGCCGGGACAGAACCCTGCAATTCCCCAACCGACGCCGAACGCGAAGCTGCCCACCATCAGCCTTCGCGTGACGTGCGTTGACGCGGGAATCTGCATCGGCAATCCGAGCAGCGACTTGCCGCGGCGCTTCGCGATCGCGAAGCCGATTGCTGCGACAGCCACCGCGCCGATCATCACGAACGCAAGCGACGGGTCCCAGCGTCCTGCGAAATCGAGAAAGCCCAGCACTTTGGCGGGGTTGGCCATGCCCGACAACAGCAGGCCGAAGCCGAACAGCAGCCCGCATACGAATGAAACGACTGTTGCCATCCTAGGCTCCGAGAAGATGTCGCATGATATAGACGGTGACGAAGCCGGCCGCCATGAACGTCGCCGTCGCTACGAGCGAGCGCGTGGCGCCGCGTGAAATGCCACACACGCCGTGTCCGCTCGTGCAACCGCTGCCATAGCGGGTGCCGATGCCGACCAGAAAGCCGGCCGCGATCACGGCCGGCCACGACGCGTCGACGGTGATCGCGACGGGCGCACCGACCGCGCGCGCGATTACCGCGGCAGCGACCAGCCCGGCAACGAAGGCGACGCGCCATGCGCCGTCTCGCCTGGTCCAGCGCAGCAGGCCGCCGACTATCCCGCTGATTCCGGCGATGCGGCCCAGCAAAAGCACCATCGCCGCAGCCACGGCGCCGATCAGCAGGCCTCCGCACAAGGACGCGAGCGGGGTGAAATGGTCGAGATCGATCATCGTTCAGGTTGACTGTCGTGTGGGTGGAGGGAAGCGGCAGCGCTTACATCAGCGCCGCTTTGACCAGCAGGCCGAGCGCCACGCAGACGAGGATGCTCGCAAAGCCCAGTTGCACCTGACGCGCGGCGATGTGATGCGATGCAAGCCGTCCGCTGAGCATACCGGCGGCGGTGGCGCCAGTGAACCACAACGCGACTTCGAGTGGAAGCGTTGCGCCGTGCGTGGCCGTCGCGAGAACGCCGCCACTGTCGACGAGTGCGATCACCATCAGCGAAGTCGCGACGATACCGTGCATCGATACGTCCGTCAGCTTGTGCATCATCGGCACGATGATGAAGCCGCCGCCGACACCGAGCATCCCCGTCATCAATCCCGTCAGCGAACCGGTGGCCGCGAGCGCGGCTGCGGTCGGCCAGGTCCAGCGAAAGCGGCCGGTCGCCGTGCGGATTCCACGGCGGCGCCGCTGGTGGACAGTAATCGAAGGGCTGGGGCGTGACGGTCGCGCGACAGATCGAAGCGTTCTTCGCGTTTCATCCGCAGCTTTCCGAACGCGCCCGAGCCTTGATCGCCGTCGCGCAACCGAGCGGCATCGTGCCGTGGGAACAATTGAACCTGCCTCACGAGGTCGATGGCTCGCGGTGCAGCTTCCGGGCACCGCGGCATGCCTGCACGCTGAACGCGACAAACGACTACGAGGCGGTGCAGGCGTGGCTCGCACTACACGAGACCGCAGCCACGCAACGCGCCTACAGGAAGGAAGCCGAGCGCCTGATCCTGTGGGCCATCGTCGAACGCGGACGGGCACTGTCCTCGCTGACGACCGATGATGCGATCGCGTACCGTGCCTTCCTGCGCCGGCCGACACCTCGCGAGCGCTGGGTTGGTCCGCCTCGATCGCGCGATTCGGTTGAATGGCGACCCTTTACGAGAAGGCGAATGGGCGCTGCTACGCGCAATCGCGGACAGCCTCGAGTGGTCGTACGGGTGGTCTGAGCCGGCGGGACAGCGACTACGTTTCCTGCTGGACTTCGGCTATGCGACGGGCCTGCGCGCAAGCGAACTGATTGGCGCCGTGCTGGCCGATGTCCGTGTTGACGAGCGCGGCGATCACTGGCTGCATCTGGTAGGCAAGGGTGGCAAGCCCGGCAAGGTGGCGTTGCCGCCGCTTGCGCGTACTGCGCTCGACCAGTATCTCGTCCGGCGAAAACTCCCAGTTACGCCGGAACGCTGGAATCCGAAGACGCCGCTGGTCGCCAGCCTTGGCGAGGACGGTAACGCCGGCATTGCTGGCTCCCGCCTGTGGCGCGTGATGCGACGATTCTTCATGCAGGCAGCCGACGTAATCCAGCCCGAACAGCCTGCGACCGCCGACAAGCTGTGCCGCGCGAGCTCTCACTGGATGCGCCACAGTCATGCGAGCCATGCTCTCATACGTGGTGCTGAATTGACGACTGTACGCGACAACCTTCGACATGCTTCAATCGCGACGACTTCGATCTACCTGCATGGCGACGAAATCCAACGCGCGCGGCAAATGAATCAGGCCTTTGCCGCCCGCAAACAGAGGCTAACTCGCTGAATCAAAACAATTTCGAAAATTTCTGCAGTTCTGGCTTACAAGCCCTGTCAGGTCCGGTCCAGGCTAATACAATTAAGGTACTCGATATCTGGATCCCTATCGTTCGTGGATTGAAAACGCAAGGCAAATCATTTCCAATGCAAAACCGTGGCGCTAAGTCCCTTCCAACTCATCCAATACAGACGCCAGGGACGGTTCGTGCTCATTTGATAGCCACGTCATCGGCAATCTAATTCCCGAATCGATCAGGCCCATTCGATGCAGAACCCACTTGACCGGTATAGGATTCGGTTCAACAAAAAGTTGATTGTGCAACCCGGCGAGCAGGCGGTCCGTATCTCGAGCTGCTCCCGGATCTCCAGCAAGCGCATATCTGCACATCTCAGCCATTAACCGGGGAACTACGTTTGCCGTCACTGATATAACGCCCCTGGCACCTGCCAGAATAGCGTCACAAGCAAACTTGTCTTCACCGCTGAACACATTGAACGTTTTGCCGCAGCGTTCCAACAGCTCGACGGTCCGACTCGCCGTCGCCGCTCCGCTGGCCTCTTTAATGCCTACGATATTCTTGCATCGGTTGGCCGCTTCCTGAACGCTTACCGGCAACATATCGGTACCGGTTCTGCTCGGGACGTTATAAAGGATCACCGGCAGATCGGTTGAATTCGCCACCCGCACATAGTGTTCCACCAAGCCTCTTTGCGTCGGTTTGTTGTAGTAAGGCGTCACTGAAAGGATACCTTGACAACCGAGCGCCGTGACCGCCTCCGTAAGTACAACTGCTTCCCGAGTCGAGTTTGCTCCAGCCCCAGCGATGACCGGAACTCTTCCGTTCGCAGCCTTAATTGTCCTTTCTATCACGCGCAGATGCTCATCGACATCCAGAGTCGGCGATTCCCCTGTCGTTCCGACACTTACGATTCCGGCAGTGCCGTTCGAGGCATGAAAATCAACCAGTCCTGATAGTGAATCCCAGTCTATCGAACCATCAGCAAACATGGGAGTAACCAGCGCAACCACGGATCCGTCAAACATTCGATGACCTCATTAATTGTAAAATGCCGCATAACGACCGCTATGCCGGGTCCCGGGCCGAAAATCGGGCAATCTTCACTTGCGACCAGACACAAAACGTTAGAAGCGTTGCACCAACCGCACACATGGCCAAATCTGTTCTGACATAAGGCATAGCTACGCCAACGCTGAGTGTACCCAGCGCGCCACCCAAAGATCCAACCGAGAACCAGAGACTCATGACTTTCCCCTGGTTTTCCCGGCTTACCTGACGCTGAATCACAGTCAGTACTGGGACATCGGTGCAAGCGGCGGACCAGCTGACCAGTGCTACTATCCCGAACAATGTTGCTATTGGAGCGCTGACTACGTAGGTAACCGCAAGGAGAACAAAAACAATTCCCAGAATGCCCTCGCTGAGATGGGCGAGCCTTAGCGGGTTGGACGACAACCTGCGCCCGATCCATAAAGTGATGAGCATCTCCAAGATACCGTTCGTCAGCATGAGTACGCCATACACATCGGCATGCGAAGGAGACTTGTCACGTAGTGCAACGGGTATGCAAACCTGCAACACGCCTCGCCAGAAAAATGTATAAATGGCGTAAGTGATGACACGATCGTGGAGCAGTTTATCGGCGGCCAGAGAACGGTAGCCATTCAGCAGGTCAGACGCAAAACTCCATGTTTTCCCCTGCGGCACACGTCCTGCCGCTGGCAATAGGGTAAGCAACGTCCCACTCACCGTCAACGCACACCCTACAACGTAAAAGGCCGCTTGAATGCTAAGGTACGCCAGTAACGCCGATTGAATTCCCGCACCGATAAAGTAGGCGGGCCAAAAGCTACTTTGTAACAATCCGTTTGCGGGCTGGGCGTCCTGCGCCTCGACCACATCACCGACGTACGCCCTGCCAGCAGGAGAGCTAACCGAGAAGAGAGACGAAATAAGCAAGCTCGCCGCCGCAAGCGTCGCTGTGCCGTCCCGCCCTAGGTGCAAGAAAAATGCAAGCGCGACGACCACAATAACCTTTCCTGTCTCAGCGAGAAGCAGGATCTTCTTTTTATCCCAACGATCAGCGAAAACGCCTGCGACAGGCCGAATCACTACACGCGGAAACACGTTACAAAACGTCAGAAAGCCGATCTCCGTCGCCCCAGCTTGGTGCGAGATGGCGCTGAACACTACCAGTGCCCCGAACAATCCGTCGCAGGCAGTCCCAACTAACTGTGCCAAAAAGTAAACAGAGAATTCCTGCTTCCTCAAGAGAAGGCCGTAGGGCGACTGAAGAACGCCTTTCATGAAATTTCGACTTTTCATATAACTTGTTGCTGAACGCCCTGCTGATCCAAGCGACTGTCTAAGCTCGCTAGTTCCGTCAAGAACGTCTTCACGTATCGCTCAACGCGCGCGATTTCATCGAATAATCCGGACGCGAATGAGACGGTAGCGTCGTCGCCCTCGAAATCCCCACCCTTGCCAGCAATTCGCTTTTGCGTGGCGTGAGCTTGCCGGCTTATGTCTTCCATCACGTTCACCAACGGGCCAAGCTCTGGGAAAATCTTGCAGAACTGAGCGAAGCTATTACGCGACCCCGAATAAATAGAAAAAAAATCTCGTAACCTTTCCGACTTTTCGATTCGCGAAGAGAAAGGATATTGCAGATATGCTTCGAATTGATTCATGAACCAAAGCGAGTCGGTGTAATCGCTGACCACACTGAGGAACGTGTTCGCGAAGTCACCGCGCGCATTTGCTGGAGATTTTCCGACCGAAAACTCTCTCATCCGCTTCATCGTGCAGTTTTCAAAGAAATCGAAAACGACTCGATCCGGATATGAGTAGCCGCACAAGATGCCGCCCCCGCCGTCGTCTACGATACTCCAATGGCCGTCACGACGACCGACTAAGGTTATCATGTGTTCGGTATGCTTCTGCCGGAATTCGGGGCAGTGAGGCAAGTAGAAGACGTCCCCAGCTAGAAGAACTACGTTGTCAACGCTCCACGCGCTTTCAGCGATCGTGACGATATCGGTCGGCCTCTCGGGTTCCAGCATGACTTGGCTGACTCCCAATTGGTTAAGGTCCGAATTGTCCAGGAACCTAGACGTGAACTCATACCGACGTCTTCCCTCCTTGACAATCTGCTCGAAGATTTGATCAGTCGAAACGAGCGATCTGAAAAATAACAATTCAACTGGAACGTCTCTGTCTTTCAGTCCCACCATCGCCTGCCGACGCCAACAATTCATAAAGCGTCGGTCAAATACGTCACGATCGTACTTTACTAAATCTACAGGTGGCATCGCCCAACTCCTCGTATGAGATTGCTGGCACTTAAAGCCGCTGAAAAAACTCGCCTTGCATTTTTGTCTGCATATCCGCGTACGCTTGGGGTGGGGCGCTACGCATCTGTTTAATCGCAGGCCAGACTTTTTCCATGCGAGATCCGAGCCACGCGCATTTGCTATCGCGCTCCCAGTCGGCAACATCCAACCTATACGTTTCTGCACCCTGCCGCAAAAGCACCTCTTCGGCATAAGGATCGAAAAAGATCGCGCGCTCGTGATGTTCCTCGGCAAAGAGCGGCGCGATGAATCCGTACGGGGACACCCCATTCAACTCTTCAACAAGCCGCCTCAGGCGTTCACGTCTGAATCCGCGCGGTAGATTTCTATCCACCCGCACGCGCCAGACGACCTCCCCACGGACGTACCGGTCAAAGGTGTACTCGTTGTCGGCCGAGGTGACGAATTGAACCTCGCCGTTTCCCGTCCACGCTCTACCGGAAGAGTTGCAGTCATAGTAGGTCTTCCTAACAGGGTCCAACAGCATCCATCGATCATCGTTCACCGGCACGTGAACCAAACTAATGAAGGCAAATTTCAGCGCTTGCTGTCTGACGTCGGTAACGTCGGCGTGGACAATCTGGCAGTCTATGCCTCCATTACGCAGGAGCGACTCCAACATCTCGGCCTGCTCTATGCAAGTCGCACCAACCCCTTGACTAAACTTTTCCCACAAATCTGCTGCTTCGAAAAATAGCTTATTTTCGACAATATTTTTTGCGGTATCGAATTCCACGCGCTTGATAAAGCGCGAAAAAGCTTCTATTACCCGATCGACTAGGTTCTCATGAACCAACATGTCGTCGATGATCGCTGCCAACGAATCGTGGTTAGTCGCATATTTTCCCGCCATGTACGATCTCGAGAGTGCCGAGTTCTTGCGCCTTTCTCACCGTCTCATCTTGGCGTTCGTGAGCGCCGATTGAGTTCTCGGTAATCCGATCCGGCTCGCTTAGTTGCCTTCGCGCGCCAGTCTCATCTTTAGGCGACTGCTCAATGCTCAAGTCGACCCATTTCTCGGTCAATGCCTTGAGGTGCTTGTAGTTGTCGATTTGGCGGCGCACGTCGCTCAGCGCGTTACGCGCAATATATCGGCTCTTTCTGTCCCGCGTATAGCTCAACTGGTATTACGCACGACCCTGGTTGGCGGGGTCCTTCTATTGACAGCTGAGTGTGCCACGGCGCATTTCATCGATCGCGGCGAGCTTCGCCTTGATCGTCTCAATGCGTGTTTCGATTTGAAGGAGGCGATTTCATATAGTTAGTATTGCGTAGTAATACTATACTTGGCTGTCGACAGCAATTCGAAGACAAACGATGGCACTTTGGATGGCTTGGTGGGACGCGATCTGGTTGCTGCGCCCAGCGTTCGCTCGCCTGCGCAGCTTTATGTGGTTCGCAACTGCCGTGGCAGGCTTGACGGTGCGCACCGAGTTGCTGGGCGTGACCAGCATCGTGCGGGCGCTCAAGCTGCGACCGGCGCTCTACAACAAGCTGTGTGACAGCTTGCACAGCGACGCCGTGCAGCTCGATCAGCTCTCGGCGCTGTGGACCCAGGCGGTGTTGCGCCTGTTCCCGGAGCCGCTACGCGTCAATGGCCGGCGCGTCCTCGTCGGCGACGGCATCAAGGTGGCCAAGTCCGGCAAGAAGATGCCTGGCGTCAAGCTGCTGCATCAACAGTCCGACTCCAACGCCAAGCCCGAGTACATCATGGGGCATTCCATGCAGGCAGTCAGCATACTCGTGCGGGCCGCCCAGAGCGTCTTCGCCGTACCGCTGGCCGTGCGCATTCACGAAGGTCTGGTGTGGTCCAACCGCGATCGGCGTACCTTGCTCGACAAGATGATCTCGTTGCTGGGGATCGTCTCGGTCAACGATCCGTTCTACTTCGTCGCCGATGCCTACTACGCTGCTGGCAAGATCGTCAAAGGCCTGCGCGATCAGGACAACCACCTGGTCACACGCGTGAAGTCCAATGCAGTCGCCTATGCCCCGTACGTGCAGCAAGGACCGCGCAAACGGGGCCGCCCCAGGCGCTACGGCGCCAAGATCAAACTCAGATCGCTGCTGGCTGATTCACAGTCCTCACAATCAGCCCCCAGTCCAGTCTATGGCGAGCACAACGTAATCATCCAGTATCGGGTCTGCGATCTACTTTGGCCGGCGTGCGGACGGCTCGTTCGCTTCGTGGCAGTGATTCACCCCTGCAGGGGTTCGTGCCTGTTGATGTGCACCGACCTCGGCCTGGATGCCATCGAGATCATCCGCTTGTATGGGTTGCGCTTCAAGATCGAACACAGCTTCAAACAGGCGGTACATCGGATCGGCACATTCGCATACCACTTCTGGATGCAAGACATGAAGCCGCTTCGCCGCAGAAACGGTAACCAATACCTTCATCGCGAGTCCCTCGAGTACCGCAACGCCGTCAAGCGCAAGATCCACGCCTATCACGTCTTCATTCAGGCCGGCATCATCTGTCAGGGACTGCTTCAGTACTTGGCAGTGGTGTTTCCTTCACTCGTCTGGAGTTCCTTTGGATCCTGGCTGCGCACCATCCGCCCCGGCATCCCTCCATCGGAGTTGGTCGTCGCCAATGCATTACGCCAATGCCTGCCCGAATTTCTCGTGAATAGCGCCAAAACCAATTTCCTCGCGAAATTCATCGCCGAAAGACAGGACCCTGACACCTTCGAGATGTTCAGACTGGCCACATAGCCCCAAGACTGTGCCGAACTCGGCACTCTTGAGTACGATTATCCCTCTGTGAAAAACGAACCTGGGATTGCGCCGCGGACCAGTACCGTCACCTGATCGACAGCCGCATTACCGACCACGACACACGAATGCAACGTTCCCCGAGGGATTTTCACATGGTCACCCGGACGGACGATAAAATCGTCCGTACCTACGCGATGCCGAGTAGTGCCCGCCACCCGAAAAATTATTTCGTCCACGTCGTGGCGTTCCTCCTTCAGATGCTCACCCACGTCCATGGTGTTCCGGAAGGCGATGCAATCCACGGTCTCATACAAAATCTTGATTGCCTTCGGCTCACCGTGCACATTTCGGACAATCAAATGCATGTCATTAAGCGCCTCCACTGGCCGCCTCCTTGGCACTGATCAGATTTTGGACATTTCTGCCCATGATGCCTTCACGTTCCAGATTCGAAATATCGAGCTCTCTGATCTTGGCAAGCTCGACGTTCTGACTGTGAGACGGTCCTTCGCTGCCGAAAAGCAATCGTTCTGGACCGAGCTTACGTAGCGCAGTCCGTATAGCCGGCAAGGCGCCCGTGGACGTCTCCAGATAGATTTGATCGTACTCGGATGCAAATTCGACCGCGGCGTGATCAGACGAAGCGAATCCCATGTGCCCAATGATCAACGGGGGACGGTAACTGTCATAAATTTCAGCTAAAGCATCCAGCGACGCTTGCGGCACCATAAGAAGGTGGGTGTATATCGGCAATTCGTTGTCCGCGCAGAACGCGAACAGTTTCCGCACCTCAGGGTTCCTGTATGACAGTCGAGCAATAAGGGGATTTAACTTGAATCCGACAATGTTGGGATGAGACAGATACTCCTCAACCAAGCTATCAACGTCGTTGAATTCAGGGTTCAGTTCGACGAAACCATAGAACTTGTCGGGTCGAACGGTGACAGCCTCAAGGATAAGCTCATTAGCGGGCTCAAGGCTGATCAGTGGTTCGTCTCCACGCATGAAATCTGCGAGACGGTCGGCATGCACCTTGTTGCCAGGTACGACGATCGTCATGTCTGTACCAGAACGCTCCATGCTTCTCAGGTAAAACTCTATGTTGCTCACGGGCGATGAACCGAGATGAGCATGCGCATCGATAATCACGTGGTGAGACTCCTATCGACAAAATTGACTTTAGGTAAACTCGCGAACTCTTCTTGGGTGTCCACGAATCTGAAGCGACCACATTTTTCTTTCGCGATACCCAGTTTGTCTGCGAGATGACCACGTTCGCAAACGGTGACCTTCGCGTGCACCCCGGCGTGCTCGAAAATCTGACTTTCCACTTCTGCCCGAGCGACACGCTCACTGGAACGCTGCTCAACAAAGACGTGCAAGTTGTCTTGCCACACGTTGGCTATGAACTCGGCGCTGACCCGGCGGTCGCCGAGCACCGCTTCCTCTATCTGAATAGGGAGGACGCATTTCCCCCCAACGTCAGCCCGATCAAGGACACGGCCGAGGATCTCTAGACTAGGCGTACCGAGGTGACAACTACATTCCTCGTGGAGCACCGCAAGGTCGCCCGTTTTATAGCGGATCAGCGGCATCGGTTGCGGGTTCAAGTTAGTCAGAACAATTTCGCCTTGGGAGGACGGCCCCACGACAGTTCGTGATTCGTCATCGATGAGCTCAACGTACATGCCGAGCGAATTCTTCGGGATGTGGAACTTTCCTTCAGGGCAGGAAACGAGCCCACCATCCAGTTCGGTCAGCCCGTACGTCGAGTACACCTCCGCGTCACCGTAGAGTTCTGAAATTCTTTGCCACTTTCGCCGCGAAAGAATTTCTCCAGTGACGAAGATCTTGCGGACAGACAACCCCGCGGGATTTCCGCCCTCATCCTCAATCGCTTCGGCGTATCTGACAATTTCCAGAGGCCTGCCAACTATCAGTTGCACTTCTCGACGCATTAATAGGTCTACAACCTTGCTCGGCGGCGCAAGGAAATTTCGTACGCCCGCAGGAATCACCGATATCCCCAAGTGCCGGAGGCCTAGCACATACTTGAGCCCCATCGGGTTCATCTCCATGGGCAGCGCAACCATTGCGACTCTTATCTGGTCGTTCCTTAGCTTCATCCACGAATCAATGAAGTCCCCAAAAGCTTCCACCCGATCGCGCCCGAGATCAGGGAGCACCGGAAAGGCATCGCCCGTTGAGCCACTTGTCTCGAAGTAGAAGGGTGGTCGCTCTAGCCATACCTCGTGGAGCAAGGAACCATCTGTCACTACTCCTTGTCTGTTGATTGACGGCAATTCGATAGACGACCTGATTCCCTGAAGGTTGATTCCTTCATAAAGGCGCCGGTAGAAGGTAAAAGAGCGCGCCGCGCTTTCAGCAAGCTGACGCAGTCTATCAAGCGAATCCGACTCTCGCGCCGGATTTAATACGTTACCAGCCATGCTTCCTCTCCGCCGTTCGGGCGTGCAAAGTCTTGCAGCGACTTGAGCGAGATATCTTCCGATCGTCGGAACAGAGCCTCAAATGTGGTACCGACTTCCTTTAGTTCTATCGCCAATTCATCAAAGAAGATTGCAAATTTCTGTTGGAGCCTGGAGCGTAGATCGTCGTTGTTCATGCCTTTCTTGACATCGAGGCTTAGCGCTCCTTTACGAGCTTTCTCGTCAACCAGTTCAAGTTTGAACATCCCGGTTGTCTCTTCAAACCCGCAAATGATCTGTTCGACATCCGTCGGTAGCAATCGGCTCTCTCCAAGCAACGCTAACTGGCTCAAGCGCCCACTCACCTTCAAGCGAGGTGAAGTGCAACCGCAACAGCAGATTGACGTATCGAGACGGCCAATGTCCCCAGTCCTGTATCGAATACGAGGTGAACCCTCCCGGCGGATCGTCGTAATAACGATCTCACCCGGCTCACCAACAAGCGCATTACCAGTTTTCGGGTTGATGATCTCTACATAGAAGCAGTCGTCGTAAACATGTGATTCGCCGCAGGTTCCCGTGAAGGTAATCGCGCCAAATTCGGACATTCCATAAGTTTGAGCAACCGAGTCTGCTCCATATAAACCGGCGGTTTTGCGCATTGCCGACTGAGAGACTGCGCTACCGCAAAGTTGGATGTGACGTATCTTTTCGAACGCAGTATCGTCGGCCCGCATTTTCATCGCGAGCGTCGAAAAAAGAAACGGGTTCGACGTAACCAATACCGTCGGCTGGAGTCTCATCGCCAGGTCGAGTTGTCGCCTCAAACTGCTATAGTGACTACCCAAATCGACTGCTATCGCCATAGCGCCTGCCTTTTGCGCGGCTTGATGGAACGCGTGAGCTGACGAAGTGAATGCATAAGGAAGCGAGACCAGCACGGAATCCTGCTTTCCCAGTTTTATCCAATCTGGAAATCTCTTCGATAGATCACTATTCCAGTCCTTGCTTGTAAAGAAGGACGGGCACCGCGACGATCGATCGGGATTGCCGGCGCTCGTTCCGGATGACTCATGGTACGAGACAACATCTGCAAGGGACACGCCTAACGCGCCGTAGGGAAAGGATCTCTGCAAGTCGTCTTTTGTCGTAAAAGGTAAATCCTCAAAAGTGAATGACTTTCCTTCACCAATAATCTTCTTGAACTTGGCAGCATAAAGCTCGGTCTTGCCATAAGCATTTAGCACTGCGTCTGAGAGCTGCTGAGATTGCATTCCATGCCTCGATAGGGATAACGAGCGTACAGAGCACACTTGCGGGTACTCAACGAAATCTAGTCAATTTGATGGGTTTTGATGAATTTTCGAATCCATGATTAAATCTCAAGAGTGCCGAGTTCGGCACAGTCTTGGGGCTATGTGGCCAGTCTGAACATCTCGAAGGTGTCAGGGTCCTGTCTTTCGGCGATGAATTTCGCGAGGAAATTGGTTTTGGCGCTATTCACGAGAAATTCGGGCAGGCATTGGCGTAATGCATTGGCGACGACCAACTCCGATGGAGGGATGCCGGGGCGGATGGTGCGCAGCCAGGATCCAAAGGAACTCCAGACGAGTGAAGGAAACACCACTGCCAAGTACTGAAGCAGTCCCTGACAGATGATGCCGGCCTGAATGAAGACGTGATAGGCGTGGATCTTGCGCTTGACGGCGTTGCGGTACTCGAGGGACTCGCGATGAAGGTATTGGTTACCGTTTCTGCGGCGAAGCGGCTTCATGTCTTGCATCCAGAAGTGGTATGCGAATGTGCCGATCCGATGTACCGCCTGTTTGAAGCTGTGTTCGATCTTGAAGCGCAACCCATACAAGCGGATGATCTCGATGGCATCCAGGCCGAGGTCGGTGCACATCAACAGGCACGAACCCCTGCAGGGGTGAATCACTGCCACGAAGCGAACGAGCCGTCCGCACGCCGGCCAAAGTAGATCGCAGACCCGATACTGGATGATTACGTTGTGCTCGCCATAGACTGGACTGGGGGCTGATTGTGAGGACTGTGAATCAGCCAGCAGCGATCTGAGTTTGATCTTGGCGCCGTAGCGCCTGGGGCGGCCCCGTTTGCGCGGTCCTTGCTGCACGTACGGGGCATAGGCGACTGCATTGGACTTCACGCGTGTGACCAGGTGGTTGTCCTGATCGCGCAGGCCTTTGACGATCTTGCCAGCAGCGTAGTAGGCATCGGCGACGAAGTAGAACGGATCGTTGACCGAGACGATCCCCAGCAACGAGATCATCTTGTCGAGCAAGGTACGCCGATCGCGGTTGGACCACACCAGACCTTCGTGAATGCGCACGGCCAGCGGTACGGCGAAGACGCTCTGGGCGGCCCGCACGAGTATGCTGACTGCCTGCATGGAATGCCCCATGATGTACTCGGGCTTGGCGTTGGAGTCGGACTGTTGATGCAGCAGCTTGACGCCAGGCATCTTCTTGCCGGACTTGGCCACCTTGATGCCGTCGCCGACGAGGACGCGCCGGCCATTGACGCGTAGCGGCTCCGGGAACAGGCGCAACACCGCCTGGGTCCACAGCGCCGAGAGCTGATCGAGCTGCACGGCGTCGCTGTGCAAGCTGTCACACAGCTTGTTGTAGAGCGCCGGTCGCAGCTTGAGCGCCCGCACGATGCTGGTCACGCCCAGCAACTCGGTGCGCACCGTCAAGCCTGCCACGGCAGTTGCGAACCACATAAAGCTGCGCAGGCGAGCGAACGCTGGGCGCAGCAACCAGATCGCGTCCCACCAAGCCATCCAAAGTGCCATCGTTTGTCTTCGAATTGCTGTCGACAGCCAAGTATAGTATTACTACGCAATACTAACTATATGAAATCGCCTCCTTCAAATCGAAACACGCATTGAGACGATCAAGGCGAAGCTCGCCGCGATCGATGAAATGCGCCGTGGCACACTCAGCTGTCAATAGAAGGACCCCGCCAACCAGGGTCGTGCGTAATACCAGTTGAGCTATACGCGGGACAGAAAGAGCCGATATATTGCGCGTAACGCGCTGAGCGACGTGCGCCGCCAAATCGACAACTACAAGCACCTCAAGGCATTGACCGAGAAATGGGTCGACTTGAGCATTGAGCAGTCGCCTAAAGATGAGACTGGCGCGCGAAGGCAACTAAGCGAGCCGGATCGGATTACCGAGAACTCAATCGGCGCTCACGAACGCCAAGATGAGACGGTGAGAAAGGCGCAAGAACTCGGCACTCTCGAGATTAAATGGCACTATTTTTTAAACAATCCAGTTCTGCCAGACAAGCAAACGCGCCATCCGCGCCGCGTGATGGCAGGCTGCATTTATCCGGTGCCGTAGAAATGCAAAATGCTGCTGCCTTGGATCGAATCTTTAAAGGAATGCCTGCGTTCGCTTCGCATCGCGAGGGCACGTATCTGGTGCTCACGTGCGGGTACCAACGCACCGCGCAATTGGTGAGCGCCGTCGGAAAGCGAGAGCCGTGACGAGCGATCGGTTCTTCTTCATCCGGGCATATTACCTGGTTGCGTGCCGAAGTTGGTAATGCACAATCCTTGCTATTTGTCATCTAAAAAATCAGAGAGGCCTATTGATTTTATTAAGGATGGCTTATTCCGAATGCTTGAGTCAAAGATCCGGCAATATTAGCTTGGGTTAATTTAAGCATAAAATTTCATCTCAAAAACCTATCTTTCAAGATGGGTTTATCTTGAAATTAAAATGTGGTATCGCCCGTCTGGCAGGTTGCGGAAATACCTCGCGCGGAAGTCATCGCGACGGATAGTAAAGGCGTTGATGTGAGAAGCTCACCCGACCCCCAAGGAGATCATGCGCGGCGCCGACACGTTCTCCGGAAGTCTGTTTTCCGTGCGCAAGCTGGACGATTTCGTTCCGTGCTTGCATCCGCTGCGCTCGATTCGCATCATGGCGAATGAGGCGCTGGCGAAGATGGACCGCTTGTTTGCCGGAATGTATGAGACTGACATCAAGGGCGGCCGCCCGAGCATCGCGCCGGAGAAACTGCTGCGGGCCATGCTGCTGCAGGTGCTTTACAGCATCCGGTCCGAACGCCAGCTCATGGAGCAAACGCAATACAACCTGCTCTTTCGATGGTTTATCGGTCTATCGATGGACGATTCGGTGTGGGTGCCGACGGTGTTCACGAAGAACCGCGAGCGTCTGATCCGTCACGATGCGGTGGCCGAATTCTTCAACGAAGTGCTGTCTATCGCGCAGAAGAAGAACTGGTTGTCGGGCGAGAACTTCAGCGTGGACGGCACGCTGATCCAGGCGTGGGCGAGACACAAGAGCTTTGTGCGCAAGGACGGTGACGACAGGGATAACGACGGTGGTAGCGGCGAGGGCGACTTTAAGGGTGCCAAGCGGAGCAACGAGACGCACGAGTCGACGATCGATCCCGACGCACGGCTTCATCGCAAGGGCAAGACGGCCAGCGAACTGCGGTTCATGGGCCACACGCTGACCGACAACCGCCATGGGCTGGTGGTCAACGCTCGCGTTAGTCGTGCTGACGGACATGCTGAACGTGACGCGGCCAAGGTCATGATCAACGATGCGCGGCAAGCAGCGAAGGACGCGGCTGCGCAAATCACGCTGGGCGCGGAAAAGGGTTACGACGCACAGGAATTCATCGAAGCCTGCCAGCAGATGAAGGTCACGCCGCACGTGAGCGTGAGCACGTAAATCGATCGGGATTCGGGGCGTTTTGAGCAGCTTGCGTGATGTAGGCTTAGGCGCAAACCTCGTTCACGTTGCTCAAGTTTGTGGATCGTCGGCGGAATCTGTGGGTAGTTTGAGGCGATTTACGAGGGGTAAAGGAAGCGATAAAGCTTCTTGCAGGTGGCGTCGAAAGCGCTCTGGGCCTCCTCGTCGAGATGCCGAGAAATTAGCGGGCCACCGTATTCATCGATCTGGTCGAGAACGAGCGTGCGTGCATCCATCGCGAGGCCTGGCCGGGATACGCACTTATGCGCTGCAGCGCATAAAGCAGAGGGTTTTTTGTTTACCGATCGCGGCATGACTCCATCTCGTCTTGCTCACATGTTCGAGACCCGCGACCGCTAAACAAAAAACCCTCTGCTATACCCGACGCTTCAGATATTAGCGAATCCCGGCCAGACCTCGAGGTCGACGCAACCGCCGATCACTGGCTGCACGAATTGACGACTGTACGCGACAACCTTCGACATGCATCAATCGCGACGACTTCGATGTACCAGCATGGCGACGAAATCCAACGCGCGCGGCAGATGGATCATCAGGCCTTTGCTGCCCGCAAATAGAGGCTAACTCGCTGAATCAAAACAATTTCGAAAATTTCTGCGGTTCCGGCTTACAACCCCTAATAGTGCGTGTCGGCGGGATCGATGACCGCGATGTCGAGATCGGGGCTGCGCGCGAGCAGGCTCGATGCCGTCGCGATGCCGGCCGCGCCCGCGCCGACGATCACCACGTCGTGCTGGCGCGCCGGCCGCATCCGTTGCGCTGTGACGGCAGGCGCATCGGCACCCGGCTTCGAAGGGGCTGTGAGTTTCGTGTTCCGCATGTCTGATCCTCCTGTTTGCTCCAGGCCGCCGCGCTCACAGCGCATCGATCGGTACCTTGATGTATGACACGCCATCGCTCTCGGGCGGCGGCAGGTGGCCCGCCCGCATGTTGACCTGCACCGAAGGCAGGATCAGCACGGGCATCGCGAGCGTGGCGTCGCGGGCCGTGCGCATCGCGATGAACGATGCTTCGTCGACGCCGTCGTGGACGTGGATGTTCCGTTCGCGCTGCTGGGCCACCGTCGTTTCGTAGAGCAGCGGACGGCCGCCAGGCTGGTAGTCTTGGCACAGATACAAGCGGGTTTGCGGCGCGAGACCGAGGATGCGCTGGATCGAGCGGTACAGCGCGACGTGCCGCTGTCCATTCAGGTGAAGCTGCTGCGGCTGATCGAAACGGGCACCTTCAGGCGCGTGGGCAGTACCGATATGCTGCGCGCCGACTTCCGGCTCGTCGCGGCCACGCACAAGCCGCTCGAGCGGATGGTCGCGGACGGCCAGTTCCGTGCCGATCTGTATTTCCGGATCAGTGCGTTTCCGATTCATTTGCCCGCGGTGCGCGAGCGTGTCGACGACATCGCGCTGCTCGCGGATTCGATCCTGCGGCGCATTGCGTCGGCGCGCGCCGGATCGTCGCATAAAGCGTCGATTTCCGCGGATGCGATGGCGCTCCCCCCTCGCACGGTCAGCGGCTTAGCTGCAAGTGAAACTGCTTGCCGAGTTCACGTCTCCGCTGGTATAGCGGGCCACCTTCGGATACGCGCAGAGCGGACGCGTGCGCCCGGCACCCCAGCTAGTCGGCACCTCGCTATTCGGTATCGCGTTGGTCGTGTCGCGAGCCGTTGCGATGACCCGGTTCGGCGCTTGCCCTTGCTCGACCCATGCCACCATAGGCGTCAGCATGTCGAACTGATCGGCCGTCGGACCGCCGCTGCAGTGGTTCATCCCTGCTACCGTGAAGAGCCGGGCGAAATTGCTCGCGTCACCACCACTAGCCGTGGACAAGCGCTGATACCAGTCGGTCGTATCGTTCGACGAGAACACTGGATCGCTCGTCCCGTGATAGACGATCAACTTCGCGCCCCGGCTCCTCAGACCGCTCAAATCAGTCTCGTTCGGCGGGGTCATGAATGACCACGAAGACTCGGAATAGACACCGCTCGTTGCGAAGATCTTCGGCGCGTCACTGTCCATGTTGAAGTTCAGAGCGTAGGCGCCGATGGAGCTGAGCAGCGAAGCGCTCTGCGGCGGCGACGTAAATACGAAGGCCGCCGCAGCCGGGTCAAGGCTGATCGAATTGCCTTGCTTCCACGCGGCCCAGCCTGATCCGTTGACACCGACGTCATACGGAAAGCTCGCATAGAGCGCAGTGCCAGCGCTATTTTTCGCCCCAGAAAAAATATTTCCAACGGCTTGCTTTTGAGCCGCCGTCAGACAGGTGCCGTCGCGCCCATTGCTCGAACATGTCGGTACGTCCGTGGCCAGGTCGAAGTTCGCCTGGCACGCTTTGATGTCTTGCACCATCCCGTCCGCTACACCATCCAGCGAATCGCACTTCGCGATGACCTTCGACGCGATGAGCTGCCTTTCAGCAGTCGTCAAGCCGGTGGTGATATCGGCAATTCCGGACGACGTCTTGGCGGTCGCGACGGTAGCTAGCTGTTGTGCGCTCCACATCTGCCCGATCGCCGCCTTTGGCAAATGAAGGCCGGGGTCGCCGGCAATGATGCCGTCGTAATCCGCGAAAGACCTGGCTGCCGCCACCATCGCATGACGGCCGCCGTTCGAGCAACCTTCGAAGTAGCTGCGGTCGGGGCCCTTGCCATAGGCCAACTTGATCACCTGCCTGGCCATTGGCGTGAGCGTAGCAACGGCGTTATAGCCATAATCGAGGCGCGCCTGGGGATCGAGACCAAACAGCGGGTTTTGCGACCCGGAACGACCTGCATCCGAACTGATCACGGCGAAGCCCATGTTTAGAGCGTTGTTCAGCGGGCCCCCGCCACTGAGCACCTCCGTCGCCGGTGTCACATTACCGTCGAGACCACCGTTGGCCTGATAGAAAAAGCGACCATTCCACGCGATGGGTAGCCGCATTTCAAAACCAATCGCATAAGTTTGGCCGTCAACGGCGCTCGTGCGTTGATTCATTTTCCCTTCGATCACGCAATGTTCGGGCACGGACTTTCCCGCCACCGTGAGCGTTCCGGCCGGCACGTCGGTAACGGACGTGAACGTCGTGGCCGCAAACGTCAACCTGGCGGCGAGCGCGCTGCAGTTTCCTGACAGCGTCGCGGGTTGTGCTGCGGAAAGCTGAGGCGATTGTGTCGCACTGGTGGAGAGCGAGTCGGCACCGCCGCCGCAGGCCGCCAGCATCGCGGACACTGCCGATACGCACATAGCAATTGAAGTTCGTTTCATTCTCGCCCCCAATCAGAACATGTGTTTAATGCCGACCATCACGCCCGTTTGACCCATGCCCGCGCCTGGCGTGGTCCCACCGCCGCCACCGCTGACCGAATAGCGCGCCTTCGCGCTGTTCGCGAGATACGCAGCCTGCGCATAGACCGACGAACGCTTGCTCAGAAGATAGGTGGTGCGTAACGTTCCCATCGTGGCGCGGGTATTGTGGTCGCTATTGATGATCCGAAACACTTCGCCATCGAGGAGGAGCGCAGGCGTGACCATGTACGAAGCGCCGAGGAAGAACAGATCCGAACGGATATTCGGTACTGTCGGCGACTGGGTCACTACGCGGCGTCCAATCCAACCTGCGCCGATCTTCGCGCCTGCGTACTGCGCATAGGCGCTCAGTTGCGTACGGGCGTCCTTGTCCGCGGCGTTGATGAGAGGTGTCGGCGCAATTCCGTCGAAGAAGTTGGCGGCTGCGGTCGCGCCGCCGCGTTGCTCCTCGTACGACGCAGCCGCGCCGAAATATTGAGAGTCGTACTTGAGCATTGCGGACCAGTCGCGGCATTCCGTGGCGTGGCCTGGAACCGAGCCGGTACAGGTTCCTTGTCCCGGCGAGTTGCCGGTACCCGCCGCGTCCCGTCCGAATGAATAGCCCGCGCCCAGCGTAAAGCCCTTGTACGAGCCAAGATAGGTGATGGAGTTGTCGGCGCGTGCGTTGGGCACATAGGCATCCAGGGAGCCCATGCCGTAAATGTCCGGACCGATGATGTCGGCGCCCTGAACCGCAAGATAGGTCATCGTGTACTGACGGCCGAACGCGAGCGTTCCATACGGGCTTTTCATGCCGACGAATGCCTGGCGTCCAAACAGCCTCCCGCCCTGTCCAGAACTGCCGTCGCGCACGTTAAAGCCGCTTTCGAGCGTGAAGACAGCGCTGTAGCCGCCGCCTAGATCTTCGTTGCCGCGCAGCCCCCAGCGTGATGGGAACTCTCCGGTAACGGATGGCATGCGAAAGACGCTGTCGCCCTTCGCGTTCGCGTGTGAGACATACTCGATCCCCGTGTCCACGATGCCATACAACGTGACGCTCGATTGCGCAAAGGCTCCACTGCTCAGCGCGCATAGCGCACCGAACATGAGAACGTGAGTCGACTTCAATTGCATGGTGATGTCTCCAGACCAGTTGTATGTTTTTTTGTTGAACTGCGGTTGAGGGATCTTCGGTTTCAGGCGATTGCAGCGATGAGCGTGACGGGAATGCTGGCGCCGATCAGCGTTGATGCAATATCAGGCAGGCTGATATAAAGAACAAAATAAAGCGCGTCCTGGAAGACGCGCCTGTCCGTCGCGATAGTTCCGTATTTGATATCAGGTATCCTGACAACGCAAGCATGAAATGTTCGGTAGATACCCTATGCAGCGGGATAGATGCGAGGCGAGCATTGATCGGTGACGGCTGCCCTTCCGACGAGCAGCGCAAACTGTATGAGCTCGCCTACGCGCAGGTCCACTTCAATATGGACGCTCGCCGGCTCGCTGGTGTCGCCCACGCTGGCGCTGCGCATGCGGTGGGGCGAAGCTTGCCCGCAGGCCATCCCGCGTATCGAGCGCGATGTGCTTGAGCGTCATGCACGGCGTCATTTCGGCGACGCGGCGGGTGGGGCAATCGAATTCGAGCCAGAATTCGCACTGACGTCGGCACAGGGGTGTGCCTGATGCAGTTGCTGCCGATGCTCGCGGAAATCATGAGTACGGAGGCGCATCCGCTGCGCTATCCACTCGCATTTGAGCAGTTCGAGTCGACACTGCTGAACGCGCTTATCTACGGTCAACCGAACAGCGTACGAAGCGGCATGACGCGCGAGCGCGGACCGCTTGCGCCGTTTTATGTACGACGGGCGGAGGAATACATCCGTGCGCATTTGCAGGAGCCGCTAACCATCGAGCGGCTCTCGCTGACGGAGTGTGGGCTGACGATGCATCCTGAAAAGTCAAAGATCGTGTAGTGCAAGGACAGAAGTCGCACCCAAACCTACCCGGATGTGACCTTCTGGAGTTGACCCGCTTTCGTGGACACCTATCGTTTGGAACAGGAGGTATCCATCATGGGTAAACGCTTACTTCGTAAAATACTTTTTCTGAAAACGAAATAATCAGAATTTATCGGCGCAAAATTGTTAATTGCCTGTACGCCTTGAAGGGCAATCTCATGCAGGCACGGACGAAAGGGGCCGTCATCGTTAGGGCACGTAAAACGCCCGAATCTTGACGGGGGATTATTCATCCGACAGCGACAACCGGCAACGGTGACCGTGGATTCCGGGCTTTCATGTATGCGCTGAACACGCGGATTCCGGCTTTTAAATCAGTTTTCGATATTCGGGATATCAAACAATTGATGTCTCGTCGGGCGAGTGGGTATTCGCAGTCGATGGAGCGTGGCTCGCCAGAGCTGTCCGTCACGAAGACCAATACACTGACAAGGTTATATATACAGGTCTAGAATGGAATTGGCGTTGGGCCGTTCGCGAAATACTTCTCCCGAAACGGAAAGCGATTCGCGACGTGGCCAGGAATCCCCACACAGGACAGTGTCGCTCACTCCAAACGTGCGGTTTTCGTTTCGATGTAATC
Organism: Paraburkholderia sp. MM6662-R1; assembly: GCF_050436245.1. NCBI lineage: Bacteria > Pseudomonadati > Pseudomonadota > Betaproteobacteria > Burkholderiales > Burkholderiaceae > Paraburkholderia > Paraburkholderia sp. MM6662-R1. The sequence goes on from NZ_JBNDLV010000003.1 coordinate 365,509, forward strand.
TGGACCAAAAGGGTCCTGATTAAAACGGGAGATGTTCCGATGTTGCGCATGAGCAAACTTGCCGATTACGGCACGGTGATCATGACTGCGATGGCGCGCGATCCCGATGCCGTCCACAGCGCAAGCAGTATTGCTGCGGCGACCGGCGTCGCGGGGCCTACGGTGTCAAAGGTGCTGAAAGTCCTGACGCGCGGTGGTGTCGTGGAGTCGCTGCGCGGCACAAACGGTGGCTACCTGCTGCCGCGGCCGCCAGCGCGGATCACGCTGGCGGAGGTGATCGCCGTCGTCGACGGCCCGATCGGGATGACCGAATGCAGCACTACGCCAGGCCTGTGTATCCAGGAGGCGGCGTGCGCGGTGCGAGCCAACTGGCAGAAGGTCAATCGCCTGATTTACGAAGCGTTGCAGCAGGTCACGCTGGCGGACATGGCGGGCCCCACCTTGCGCGCAGTCGATATCAGCGCGATCCGCGCGCGTAGTATCTCCACCCATCGCGCGGGCGCGACGCCTGCGCGCAAGTCGATTGACGGAGGCCACGCATGAGCGCATCCACAACCGGTTTCGATGAACTGATCAGCCGCGAATACCAGCACGGTTTCGTGACTGATCTGCAGGCCGATGCGCTTCCGCGCGGGCTGAGCGAGGATGTGGTCCGGCTCATTTCGGTGAAGAAAGACGAGCCGGCGTTCATGCTCGAATGGCGACTCGCGGCTTATCGCCACTGGCTCACGATGACCGAGCCGCATTGGGCGACGGTCGAACACCCGGCGATCGATTACCAGAACATAATCTATTATTCCGCGCCGATGACGCAGAAGAATCGTCCGAAGAGTCTCGATGAAGTCGATCCGGAACTGCTGCGTACCTACGAAAAGCTGGGTGTGCCGCTGAGGGAGCGCGAACTGCTGGCGGGCGTAGCGGTGGATGCGGTATTCGACAGCGTGTCGGTAGCGACTACGTTCCGCGAAAAGCTGGCGGAACTCGGCATTGTGTTCTGTTCATTCTCGGATGCCATCCAGCATCATCCTGAACTGGTGCGAAAGTATCTCGGCTCGGTCGTGCCGCACACCGATAATTTCTTCGCCGCGCTTAATTCCGCCGTGTTCAGCGATGGCTCGTTCTGCTATATCCCGCCGGACGTGCGCTGCCCGATGGAACTGTCGACCTACTTTCGTATCAACGCCCAGAACACCGGGCAGTTCGAGCGCACGCTGATCGTCGCGGACAAAGGCGCGTACGTGAGCTATCTGGAAGGCTGCACCGCGCCGATGCGCGACGAAAACCAGCTGCATGCCGCTGTGGTTGAGCTGGTCGCGCTGGAAGGGGCGCAGATCCGCTATTCGACCGTGCAGAACTGGTATCCGGGCGATGCGTCGGGCAAGGGCGGCATCTACAACTTCGTGACCAAACGTGGCGACTGCCGCGAGGCCAATTCGAAGATTTCGTGGACTCAGGTGGAAACCGGTTCGGCGATTACGTGGAAGTATCCGAGCGTGATCCTGCAGGGCGATAACTCGGTCGGTGAATTCTATTCGGTGGCACTGACCAACCACTATCAACAGGCCGATACCGGGACGAAGATGGTTCATCTCGGCCGCAATACGCGCAGCACGATTCTGTCGAAAGGCATTTCCGCGGGCCGCGGAAAGAACGCGTATCGCGGCCTCGTGAAGGTCGGCCGTGCGGCGGAAGGCGCGCGCAACTACACGCAGTGCGATTCGCTTTTGCTCGGAAACCGTTGCAGCGCTCACACATTCCCCTACATCGAGGTCAAGAACCCGACCGCGAAGGTCGAACACGAAGCATCGACATCACGCATCGGCGAAGACCAGTTGTTCTATTGCCGGCAGCGTGGGCTGTCGCCGGAAGATGCGGTGTCGATGATCGTGAACGGCTTCTGCAAGGAGGTCTTCAAGGAGCTGCCGATGGAGTTTGCAGTCGAGGCACAAAAGCTGCTCGGCGTCAGCCTGGAAGGCGCCGTGGGATAACCCACAGCGATTCGCGAGGGATTCGGACCATGCTTGAAATCAGTAATCTGCAGGTCGAAGTCGACGGCAAGAAAATTCTGCGTGGCATCGATCTGGATGTAAGGGCCGGCGAAGTGCACGCGATCATGGGTCCGAACGGCTCGGGCAAGAGCACGCTTGCCCAGGTGCTGGCCGGGCGCGAGGACTTTGCTGTCACGGGCGGCGAGGTCTCGTATCTCGGCCGCGACCTGCTGGCGCTCGCACCCGAGGAGCGCGCACACCAAGGACTGTTTCTCGCGTTCCAGTATCCCGTCGAGATACCCGGCGTGAGCAACGTTTATCTGCTGAAGGCGGCGCTGAATGCGCAGCGGCGGTATCGTGGCGAGCCGGAGTTCGATGCGATGGAGTTTCTGCAGCGGGTCAAGGAGAGGATGACGCTGATGCGGATGGACGAGAGTCTGCTGTATCGCGCCGTGAACGAAGGGTTTTCAGGCGGAGAGAAGAAACGCAACGAGATTCTGCAGATGGTCGTGCTGGAGCCCCGGCTCGCCATTCTCGACGAAACGGATTCCGGACTCGACATCGACGCGTTGCAGATTGTCGCGCAGGGCGTCAACAGCATGCGCAGTCCAGAACGGGCGATCGTGCTCGTGACGCACTATCAGCGGCTATTGGACTACGTCGTGCCGGATCGCGTGCATGTGCTGGCGAATGGCCGGATCGTGAAGTCGGGGTCCCGTGAACTGGCGCTGGAGCTGGAGCGTAAAGGCTATGGTTGGATCGACGATGAAGCGGTGCAACCAGAAAATACAGCAAGCGAGGAAAGTGCGGGGCATCCATGAAAAACGAATCTCTCGACTATTTCCATCAGTTTGGGCAACTCGCGAAGACGTTGCCCGGCGTTGAGTTTCCATGGCTGCGCGCCGCGCGCCGAAGCGCGTTCGACCAGTTCGACGCGCTGGGTTTGCCGACCACGCGGCACGAGGACTGGAAATACACGAACGTGTCGGCGATTGGCAAGCGTCCCTGGCATTTCAAGGCACAACGCACGGACGATAGCAACGTGCGGCACGTCATCGATGAACTCAAGCTGGACCCTGCCGCGCATCGACTGGTCTTTGTCAACGGTCGGCATGTGCCGCGGCCGTCGAAACTGAATGGTTTGCCACACGGGGTATTTGTGGGCTCGCTCACCCGGGCGTTGAGAGAAATGCCACAACAACTGGAATCGGCATTCGCCTCGCAGGCGTATTCAGATGGCTTTGCCGCGCTAAATACGGCGTTTATGACGGATGGGTTTGCCATCGTGCTGCCGCCTGGCGAGGTCATCGATCAACCGCTGCAGATCCTGTTCCTGACCGACGAAGCGGGTCTTGCGGTGCAGCCGTTCAATGTCGTGCTTGCAGGAGCACGCTCGGGCTGCACGATCGTCGAGCATTTTGTAGGGCTGAGCGGCGACGCGTACTGGACCAATGCGGTTACCCGCATCGTCGCAGACGAGCAGGCGGACGTGCAGCACTACCGGTTGCAGCAAGAGGGCCCGAAGGCTTTTCATATCGCGTCGCTCGCCGCTGCGCAGCAACGGGGCAGCTGTTTTACCTCACATGCGTTCGCGTTCGGCGCCGCGTTGTCGCGCACTGGTATCGGCACAAGCCTGAACGCCGCGAACGCGCAAGCCACGTTGAACGGTCTCTATTTTGTCGGGGGCCGGCAGCACGTCGATCACCACACGCGCATCGATCACACAGAGCCGCATGGCACGAGTCGCGAACATTACCGCGGGGTGCTCGACGGCGCGGCGCGCGGCGTGTTCAACGGGCGCGTCATCGTGCATCGCGATGCACAGCAAACGGACACGCATCAGGCGAATCACAACCTGCTGCTGTCACGCGATGCGGAAATCGACACGAAGCCGCAACTCGAGATCTACGCCGACGACGTGAAATGCACACACGGCGCGACGGTCGGTCAACTGGACGACAACCAGCTGTTCTATTTACGTGCACGAGGTGTCGAAGAGCGCATGGCACGGGCGCTACTGACATACGCATTTGCGCGCGACATTGTCGAAGGTGTGCGCATCGATTCGCTGCGTGGCCGGCTCGAAAACCTGCTGTTCGCGCGCACCCCGGAAGGCGAGCGCATCAGGGAGTTGCTATGAAGCCGATCGAACAGATGCAGACGCCCGATCCGCGCAATGTCGAGCACTGGCGAGCCGATTTTCCGATTCTGGGCGAGCGCGTGCATGGCCGGCCATTGGTCTATCTCGACAATGGCGCCACTACGCAAAAGCCTGCCTCGGTCATCTACGCGGAAAACGCTTACTACCGGCATAGCAACGCCAATGTGCACCGCGGCGTGCATCTGCTGTCGCAGCGCGCGACCGATTCATTCGAGGCCGCACGCGCGAAGATTGCACGCTTCATCAATGCGCAGCGTCCGGAGGAGATCGTGTTCGTGCGTGGCACGACCGAAGCGATCAATCTCGTCGCCCAGGGTTATGCTCGCCCGCGGATCAAGCCCGGCGACGAAATCCTGATTAGCGCGATGGAGCACCATTCGAACATTGTGCCGTGGCAGCTCGTCTGCGAGCAGACGGGCGCGGCGCTGAAAGTCGTGCCGATCGACGATACGGGCGCACTCGATGCCGGCGCGTACGAGCGCTTGTTAAGCGAACGTACGCGGCTGGTCGCGATGACGCACTTGGCCAACGCGCTCGGCAGCATCAATCCGGTGGAGCGCATCGTTGCAGCGGCACACGCGCGGGGCGTGCCGGTGCTGCTGGATGGTGCGCAGGCAATCACGCATCTGCCGGTCGACGTCCGCGCGATAGATTGCGATTTCTACGCGTTGTCCGGGCATAAGGTGTACGGACCGACCGGCATTGGCGTGCTATACGCCAAGGCCGCACTGCTTGAAGCGATGCCGCCATGGCAGGGCGGCGGCGACATGATCCGATCGGTAACGTTCGAGAAAACGGAATACAACGCGATTCCGTGGAAGTTCGAAGCGGGTACGCCGAACATTGCCGGCGCGATTGCGCTGGGCGCGGCGCTCGACTATGTCGACAGCATCGGCATGGAAGTCATCGCCGCGCACGAGAACGAACTGCTCGCCTATGCGACGGCCGCCCTGCGGGTGATACCGGGCTTGCGTTTTATCGGTAGCGCACGCGACAAGGCAGGCATTCTGTCGTTCGTGCTCGACAGCGTGCATGCCCATGATGTCGGCACGATTCTCGATCATCACGGCATCGCGGTGCGTGCGGGCCATCATTGCGCGATGCCGGTGATGCAGCGCTTCGGCGTACCGGCGACCGTGCGCGCGTCGCTCGCCCTCTACAACACGCACCAGGATATCGATGCGCTGATCGAAGGTCTCGGAAAGGTCAGGGAGATATTCGGAAAATGAGCGATCTGCGCGATCTGTATCAGGAAGTCATCTTCGACCACTACCGGCGGCCGCGTAACTGTCATGGACTGTCCGGCGCCAATCACACGGCTGAGGGCTATAACCCGCTGTGCGGCGACCGGATTACGCTTTATCTGCGAATCGAGGACGGCATCGTCAAAGAAGCGAGTTTCGAAGGCGCGGGCTGTGCAATTGCGACAGCATCAGCGTCGCTGATGACCGAGGCGCTGAAAGGCAAAACGGAAGCAGAGGCCGAAGCGCTGTTCGGGCGCTTTCACGACATGGTGACAACACCCGCTGCAGGGCAGGCGACAGCCGCGCCGGAGATGGGCAAGCTGGCGGTGCTGTCCGGTGTACGTGAATTTCCCGAGCGTGTGAAGTGCGCGACGCTGGCCTGGCATACGCTCCACGCCGCGCTGCACGACGGGCATCGCCCCGTTTCGACAGAGTGAGGCAGACGATGAGCACATTCGACTGGCTGAAGCGTGCTGAGGCCGCACAACCCGGGAGTGGCACGACAACAGAAGGTCTTGAAGAACGCGTGATCGATGCACTGCGCACCGTGTTCGACCCGGAGATTCCGGTCAACATCTACGATCTGGGGCTTGTTTATGGTCTTGACGTGGACGAAGCCGAAGGCCGCGTTGGGATCCGCATGACGCTGACCGCGCCAGGCTGCCCGGTCGCGCAGACCTTCCCGGCGACGGTGGAGGATGCGGTGTTCTCGGCGAGCGGAGTGAACGACGTGCACGTTGAACTGGTGTGGGATCCGCCGTGGTCGAGAGACCGGATGTCGGATGCGGCGCGCCTGCAATTGGGGATGCTTTGACATGTCCGACTGGGTCGATGTCGCTGCGATCGGGGATTTTCCGGCCGGGTCTGTTCGCAGCGTCGAGGTCGATGGCGCGCAGGTTGCTGTGTTCAACGTCGACGGCACCTGTTACGCAATCGAGGATGTCTGCCCGCACGACGGCGGCATCCTGACTGGCGGTGTGGTGGAAGGCGACGTGGTCGTCTGTCCGCGCCACGGTGCACGATTTTGCATCAGGACCGGAAAGGTGCTGGCGCCGCCGGCATATGAGGATGTGGTGGCGTTTCCGGTGCGGATCGAGGCGGGCGTCGTTCAGGTGCGTGACGAGCGGTGGGATTGAGGTGCGCTGTCGACCGGCTCTCGTTCTCAGTAAGCGGCTCAGCTGGGCCGTTCGTCCATTCGCGCGCGCGTGAGGCATGATGGCGAACTGGAGCTGGCGGTCAGGTGGCGGGATTCGGCGGACTGGCTCGCGTGTGCAGTTTGTTGGCCACACACCAAGGCAGGAGTTCTTCGATGCAATTGATTTTGTGGTCGGCGATGTGGGTTAGCACGTAGACCAGGTAGGCGCGCGGATCGATGTCATTCAGTGCGCAAGTTCCGATCAGTGCGTACATCGCGGCTGCCCGTTCGCCGCGATGTTGTTGTCGATCTCGAGCGTACCGTCTTCGCAATACAGCGTCAGTGCGCTCCACTGGTTCAGCGAGTAGTTGATTGCCCTGGCTGCATCGGACTTTGACGAAAGCGTTTCGAGCTTTGCCCTGAGCCACGCTTCGTAGATTTGAAGCAGTGGCCTGGCTCTCTCCTGCCGTATTCGCAGCCGTTCGGCCGCTGGCTTGCCGCGAATGGAGGCCTCGATGTCATAGAGCCCGCCAATATATTCGAGCGCCTTTTGCGTTGTGTCGGACGGCGTGCGCACGTGGATGTCGTAGAACTTTCTTCTCGCGTGGGCATGTTGTCGGGAAATGTCCATCGCGGCCGAATAAGCGCGATCGAAGCCCGGGGTCGTGTGATCGACTGCTTTTCCTGCAGCGGTTATGTACAAGACCTTCTTGAAGTTTCCCCAGGTTCATTTCGCCGAGGAGCGTTTCGACGTCATCGGACAATGAGGGTTCGTAAAGCCCACAGATCATTCGCGGCTCATCAGTTTCCTCACGGCTAGACAGGTAGGTCCTGTTCAATCAGGTTATTGAGATATTTCGAGGATCGAACCTTCATCTCACGCACCGCGCGTTGTGGGGCGGCATAGCCATCCAGTGAGATGGTCTTCGGCGGCTTGCCCTGATGTTTGAGAGCTTTCTTAAAAAAGGCTTTGGCCGCCTTCACGTCGCGCTTTGCACGTAGCATGAAGTCAACTGTCTGGCCGGCCCGATTCACCGCCCGGCAGACCTACACCCACCTGCCGCGGATCTTCAGCTACGTTTCATCGACACGCCACGACGGCTCTCTATTCGTTCAGCAGGACACTCTAACCGATTCGCTTGCGCCGTTTTCACCATGTATGGACGACTCCCTGGGGTTACGGCTCCGCAGAATCGTCGTGCTGTGATGGTCACCGCCCTGTCATTATCCGGAGGATTTTCTGCACGATCCGCTCATGCTGCTCCAGCGCCTCATCGAGCGTACTTGCTCCGTAGCTCCTGTTGTCTTGCGCCTGCATTCCGGCGACGCGCGTCACGAACAGCAAAGCCTCCTCGGTTTTCGGTTTGGACACACCACGGAAGCGGGTCGTGACCGTTACACCGTAGTCGTCCAGCAGTGTGCGGCGGAAGATCAGTTCGTTTTCCGTCATCCAGCGCGACCACGCGCCGTGGTCGAACACCTCGACAGGCCTGTTCTTCGCATCGAGAACATAGATGCGCTCCGAGCTGGACGGGACCGGTGGCGTCTTCATATTTCAATGCAAAGGCGTGAGAAGGAAGTCGGTCGCCTCCCGCCACCAGGTTTCGTCGACGTGGCCAATCCAGTCGTTATGGTCAGCCGCCTTCACCACCACGAGGTTTCTCGGTGCGGACAGCGAGTTGTAAAGCGCCTCGCCGTAGCGCGTAGGGACGATGCTGTCCCGTTCCGCAACCACGACGAGAATCGGGCGGTCGAACGACGCCAGATGGGTCACGCTGTCGTACTGGTCGCGCAGCAGCCACTTCACGGGCAGCCACGGATAGTGATAAGCGGCGACGTGCTCGAGCCGATCCCATGGCGTGATCATCATTAAACCGGCGATCTTGTCGTGTTCACGCGAGCCGGCTGCGGCCACCACGCCGCCCCCAAGCGATTCGCCGATGAGCAGGAGCGGCGCTCCATAGAGGCGATGTGCGAGCGCGATGGTCTGTTGAGCATCGTCGACAAAACTCGCTTCGCCTAACGCCCCGGCGCGCGGCCCGTAGCCTGGATATTCGGCGAGAATCACGCGCAGCCCGAGCCGGGTGAGCGCCGCGGCATAGAATGAGCGGTGGCCGGCATGCCCCGCGTTGCCATGAAAGACGATGACCGTGGCGCGCGCGGACCCGGCCGGCTCCGCCACGAGGCCCCTGAACGCCTCAGGTGTCGGCCAGGCGCGCAGTCCGCCGGAGGTGACCTCCTCGATTGCGGCCTTCTGAGGGAAGTAGAGAAAACGATCCTGCAAGATGGCGACTCCGGCTAACACGGTCATGTACGCGACGGCGAGGCCGACCATCATTCGGGTGAATTTCATCGTCTTGCGCTCGACCCACCGAACTTTTCGATAGCACACACCCAGTTTAGCGCGCGGTCGCCACCGCTCATATTCAGGCGTGTCGTCAGGATGTGGGCGTCCAAGTTATGGTACGGAGAGTATCTCCCTGCCTTGTACCCTCGATATTTTCCGAGCGACGCGACCAGGCGCGGGGTTGGTCCGTACGAAGCAGCCCAGAACAGACTGAAATCGAGCGCGACCGACGCTAGCCGTGCGAAACAATGCTACGTCCCGGCTCGTGCGCCCGCTTTTTGGCGCACCTCTCATCGGGCGAATCCGGCCCCCTTATCCTCAAAGCCGTCATCCGGATGGCTGGTTCTCCAGAAGACCTGCCTGATAACCGTCGCGTACACTTCGGCCATAGCGGTCGGTTGCCGATCGGGCAGCGTGCGGCGGCAGCAGGTCGCTTTGCTGACCTTCGCAACCCGGTGCCGATGAATGTCAGCCAAGTCATGGATGGATGAGTCTTGCCGACCCAGAGCCGACTTCCGGCATGTCGAAGCATCAATGGCTCTTTGAAGAGTGAAGCGGACTTTCGTCGCGGAAAGGCTACGGGTGGGTCATCGGCCTGAGCCGACGTTCGCCGATCAAATCGGTGCGGCTGTCGCGTATCGCTTTGCTGACTTTTACAAACTGGCGTCGGCGAATGTCAGCTTCTATGGGGACTTGTATGTCAAGCCGTTTTTGATCACGTGAAGGGCTTGGATTTCATGGTGGCTCCTGTAGGTTGTTGAGCGCGTGATGCCTTGGCGCGACATGGCTGTGCCATCCTGGTCCGGGGTCGGGGTGTGATGAGCGTTCGAGCCAGTGCCCGAACGAACTTCTATCCGTGCAGGGCGCCAACACCCTGCACCTCATGCAGCATGCGCGCAAGGCGCGCTGGCAAACCCCGGTTATGGGCGCGCCCCATCTCTGCGAGACGGTCACGGGGTGCCGTGACCCGCCGACGTTCCGGGCGCGTCGACCCTGGATCATGATGACGTGTTGCGTGCGAAGGCGTTGCGTGGTACCCGTGCTGCCCGGAATTTCAGGCAGCTGCCGGCTTGAGCGAGGCTCCGGCCGGAATCTCGCCGTGCTCGAGGTAGTGCCACAGCGCGATAGCCAGGCGCCGCGCCAACGCCACGATGCCCACGCGCCGCATGCGCTTGCCGCCGCCGGCAAAGCGCCGGTTGAACCACTGGGTCAGGAGGCTGTCGGGCTGCAGCTGCAGCCAGCGCCAGGCGAGTTCGACCAGCATCGTGCGCGCTCGCTTGTTGCCCGCCTTGCTGATGCCTTGCTCGATCTGACTGCCGCCACTGTCGTAGGGTGTCGGCGTGAGCCCCAGGCTGCCGGCCAGCTCGCGCCGGTTGGCGAAACGTCGCCAGCCAAACACTTCCTTGACCAGCACCCAGGCGCCCTTGGGGCCGATCGCGCGCAGCCGTGCCAGTTGCGCCACCAGCGGATGCTTGCCCTCGGCCAGTTCCTGGCGCCGCGCCGCTTCCAGCACCTTGAGCTGCTGCCTGACCAGCGCCAGCCGCGCGCTCTCGCGCTCGATCTCGCCGCGCAACACCGGCGGCACCTGCTCGCGATGGCGCTCCCACCACGCCGCCCAGTCGCGCCCGCCGACGATGACCGGCACACGCAGGTTGTGCAGCACCAGCAGGGAGCGGATGCGGTTCGTGTGGGCGGTACGCTCCTGGCTCAGCCGGGCCAGTTCACGGTGCGTGCGGCGCGCGTCTTCCTGCTCGGGCGTGGGCTCGTGCACCACCGACCAGATGCGCTCGCCAGCGTGGTGGCGCCTGAGCATCACCAGCAGCTTGTCGCCGTCGAGCCGGTCGGTCTTGGCCCGTCTGGCGCGTCGGTTCACTTCGATGCTCGCCGGGTCGACCACGAGGTTGTCAATGCCTTGCCCGCTCAACCAGCGATGCAGCCACCAGCCATCGCGGCCGGCCTCATAGCACGAATGCACCGGGGCCTGCGGTTCGAGCTGGCAGCGCTCCTTGGCGCGGCGCACGCAGTCGAGCACCGCAGCCGTGTCGCCGGCGTGCACGCTGAAACGGCTCGGGCCGCGCCGGCCATCGCTGGCCGTCAACTTCCACGACTTGTCGCCGAGTTCGAAGCTCATGTAGAGCTGGACTTGGATCGCCGTATCATTGCCTTGTGGGACTGTCTGGGTCGCCGACATTTCCGTCTCCTTTGCACAGGGTTGGAAATTCCGTTTTAGCTAAACGGGTCTGGCTTGGGTAGTCCCACATAGCATCTCTCTCCGTCCATCAACGAGTCTTACCGACCCGTCCAGACCTTTCACAGTCCGATCGCCGACGGCCTCAAAGGTATGCCGTCAAAGGTGCGGCAAATCGTCAATGCATTTTTCGACATGATCGCCAGGGACATCCGTGTCGATCCCGGCGTGTCCGTCGGTGTGAGAGACAGACACAATTTTTGGCCCGAGATACCGTGTGCCACCAAGCGTAAAAAGGGACCAAACAACATCTCCCCGACGGATCGCGGCGACGACTTCGACCACCTCCACAATCGCCGGGGGGGACAGCCATTCACGCGTCGCCGGATCGACGGGAGCCCAACGCACATGGGTAAACCTGTCGTTCGTCGGGTTGATGCGAACGGCGTCGATAGCAAAAGTTGTCACATCTACCTCCATCATCCTGACAAAGGGATGTGTGCATTATGCGCCGCTTCTTTTGCCGGGGATCAGCAAGACCGGTCGTGAGGGCCGTTGTCAGCCCTTGCTGCACGTATCGCTCTCGCCTGACGCGTGCCCCCGAACTGGATGTCTGGTGGGTGCGGCGAATACTTCGGGACAGCCTGGACCTGGATAGTGAAGCCTAAGCGGAGTTCTCGTCGCACCACTGAATCGCCCAACGCTGCGCCGCCTCAATAGCATCCGCGTCGGAGGGATAATCGCCGAGGTCGCCCGAATACTTTACCTCGACGGCATCGCCACTCGCCGAGGCGCGCCGGTAGATCTTTGCGCGAGCGTAATAGCGGCCGCCTTCATCAAGAGGTGACGCGTCGATGTGGAATTGTTGGTAGTCGAAATGCATGGCTGTCTCCAAACGATTGCCCTAATCGTCGTCGCGTTGGACGAGGTGGACCTCGTTGTCACCGCCAAGGTCGCTCTGTCACTCTGCCAAGATGAATTGGGGCTGCGACTCTTCGGCCCAAAACGCTTTAAGAACGATATGTACATCGTAGGCAGTCACAGCAAAGCTCGCTGACCAGCGAGAGCAGGACAGCAACGAGAATTCGCATGGGAACGCTCCATCCGAATACGGGTGCGCATCGATTGCCAACGATCCGGACGTCGATGTCGACCGACCGCTCTTGGGCTACCTACCGCCGATCCGGTCGGCCTACGCCGATGAAGCAACGTCCGCCCGATGGCAATCGAATGGCCGTTTGCGGGGGCGGACCCGCCGTCTGAATGTCTGCGTGACGGAACGGACGAATGACGCTTGATGGCCGACAGTACGCGTTCACACCAACTGTTTAGGTTTGTACGACGCCTGCCCGCACGCTCCTGTGGCGCGCGCCCATGTGCACGGTCAAGGGCAGGCATCCTACAAACCTAAACACAAGCGGCCATTCCATTCGCGAGGATGAACGTTGCTTCATCGGCCATTCCAGACACTCGTGCGTGGTTGCTAATGTGCGTGGTCGCTAATCGCACTCTCTTGTCGGCTTTGCGGAACCGCCAGCCTATTCGAGCGATCGAGCGATCGGCCCGGACGAGACTCTCGGTCCCGACACGCCGAAGTGGACGATGGTGGATGATCTGACTTACGTTGTTCAGGCGAATCATCTGCCATGGAGCAACGGTGCGCGGGCAATCTGTGGTTCCTCGGTTGGGCCACGTTCGCCGTGACGCAAGGACAGTTACTCGCCGAGGTCCCTTGCTCCTGAGAGCCGATAGGCGTTCGGATTCGGCAAGATCTCAAATGTCGGGCAGAAAATTACGGAAGAGATGTTGCTTTATCTGGAAATGCCTCTATTTTTAAAGTGGCCGATCGGTCGGAGATGGTTCCGGGCATTCATCGTGCCTGGAACACCCATGAGTGCGTCTCTGTTGCGACGACTACAAAGTGGCACGCGTCTTACCTGTAATAACTCTCGACCAGTTCCAGGTTATGACGCTGGAGCGTTAGGGTGTGGGTGACCGTTTAACACATCTACCACCGGCCAGGAGCACGACGTGAAGGCACCCTGCAGCATGTCCAGTCAGGTCCTCGCGCTCATCGAGCGGACCAGGTCAGGACCAATGAGAAAGAAGGCTAGTGCTGCTCATCTCGGCAACGCGCTGTCAAGGCGGAGTCGTTTCGTGGCGACGCTGTTCTGCCATCTTGGCCGAGTCCATTCCCTGCATGAAAACGAAGCGAAGGCCCGTCGAGTCACGTTGGTGCTTGCGGCTTGCCGGACAGTGCTGGCGTGCACGATCCCCAATTTCGTCTCCCATCTACCTCACAACCGCATCAGATCAGGCCATGGCTGTAGGGACTTCGGCGGCTTTGGAGACCAATGACCTGAAACGAGACTGCAGGAGGTCATGAAATGGAAGTCAAGTCACTCATCGCTTATCAAGGACCCAATATTCATGCCCATTTCCCGGTCATTCGGTACACCATCGATCTGGGGGTGCTTGAAGAGTGGCCAACCGGGCGCCTCGGCCAAGGCTTCATCGATCGTCTCCTTGGCTATCTGCCCGGCCTTCGGGAACATGGCTGTTCCTATCAAGCCCCCGGTGGGTTCGTGCGGCGCATGGTCGAAGGCGAAGGAACGTGGCTGGGCCATGTCATGGAGCACGTAGCGATCGAACTGCAGAAGGTGGCAGGCTCGGATGTGAGTTTCGGCAAGACGCGCGCCGCTGGGCCGCGCGGGCATTACGACATAGTCTACGAATACCTGGACGAGGATGTCGGTCGGCAAGCCGGAGACCTTTCCCTGGCCCTGCTCGAGCACCTCCTTCCTGAAGACCTGAAGCTGAAGCCGGAGCGGAACTTCGATGACGCTTTCGACTTTGAACATGAACTGGATGAACTCATCCGTTATGCGCGGAGTTGCGACGTTGGACCTAGCACTGCCGCATTGGTGAGCGCCGCCATGAAGCGCGCGATTCCATGTACGCGCCTAAACCGCGGGAGCCTGATACGGCTCGGCTACGGTCGCTTCCAGAAAAGCATCAAGGCTTCGCTCACCAGCGAGACCCGTCAAATCGCAGTAGACCTGGCTTCGGACAAGGGGGAGACCAACCGGATCCTGCGTGACGCGGGCCTGCCGGTGCCGAGGCAGCGCAAGGTCTATAGCGCCCGCGACGCCGTCCATGGTGCGGAACAGATCGGCTATCCCGTTGTGATCAAGCCATTGGACTCTAATCACGGACAGGGAGTATCCGTTGAGGTTACTACCTCGGAGCAGGTGGAGCTGGCTTTTGAGAGGGCTCAGGAGTACAGCGAGGCAGTGCTCGTCGAAAGCTATATACCGGGGTCTGATTACCGCATGCTGGTCGTCAATGATCAATTGTTGGCAGTTGCCAGACGCATCCCCGCACATGTGTTGGGCGACGGCGTTCACACCATCGAGGAGTTGGTGGAAGAGGTCAACCAGGATCCACGCCGGGGTGCGGGACATGAAAACGTGCTCACCCGCGTGGAGCTCGACGGCGTGGCAGAACGCTTCCTTGCTGACAAGGGTTATGGTCCCAAGACGGTGCCTGTGGCGGGCGAGATCGTCTACTTGTGTGCCACCGCCAACCTTTCCACCGGCGGCACCGCCATCGATGTTACCAATAGCGTGCACCCGGACAACCGGGAGATGGCCGTCCGGGCCATCAGGGCCATCGGCCTGGACGTCGGGGGAGCTGATTTCATTACCACGGATATCTCCGCGCCATATCGTGAGACCGGCGGGGCCATGTGCGAGGTGAATGCTTGCCCGGGTCTACGGATGCATCTGGCGCCCACTGAAGGCACGCCCAGGGACGTTGCCGCACCCATCATCGATATGCTGTTTCCACCCGGTGCTCCCAGCACCATCCCCATTGCCAGCGTTACCGGCACCAATGGCAAGACCACCACCTCACGCATGCTCGCTCATATCATGAAGCTGGCGGGGTACACGGTGGGTTTGGGCACAACCGATGGCATCTATGTCGACGGACGGTTGACTGTGAAGGGTGACATGACCGGAGTGACGTCCGCCCGCATGATTCTTGCGGACCGTGCCGTGGATGCCGCCGTACTGGAAACGGCCCGGGGCGGCCTGCTGCGGCGGGGGCTGGGCTATCCGGAATGCAGCGTTGCGGGCTGCCTCAATGTGACCGCCGATCACCTGGGTCTGCGCGGGGTCGAAACCGTGGAGCAAATGGCGGAGGTCAAGCGCATCGTCATCGAGGTGGCGAAGGAGATGGCCGTCCTCAACGCTGACGACACCTTGTGCCTGAAGATGGCGGATCATAGCCACGCAAACCGCTTGGGCTACGTGACCATGAATGCTGGTCACCCTTTGGTAAATGAGCACGTCCAGGCGGGAGGCGTGGCGGTCGTGCTGGAGGAACAGATAAACGGCCACATGGTCTGCCTGTGGGACATCGGTCACCGTTTTCCATTGTTGTGGACTCATGTGATCCCGGCCACGGTGCAGGGACTCGCACTCCACAATGTGCAGAACGCGATGTTCGCTGCGGCCCTCGCCCACGGCCTCGGGATCGATCTCGAGAGCATCCGCCGTGGTCTACGCACCTTTGACAACACCTTCCTCCAGACCCCCGGTCGCCTGAACATCTACGATCAGCACCCCTTCAGGGTGATTTTGGACTATGCCCACAACCCCGCGGCCGTGAAAACCATGTGCGGCCTGGTAGACCGGTTGGGAGCCGAGCGTGCGAAGATCGTTTCGCTGACGGTTCCAGGGGACCGCCGTGACGAGGACATCCTGGAGATCGGCCGTATCGCGGCGGGACACTTTGAGCACTACATTTGTCACAGGGACAGTGACTCGCGTGGGCGGGATCACCTTGAAGTGCCGGAAATGCTGCGAGAGTCACTACGCAAGAATGGAGTCGGGGCAGAGCAGATCGAGGTCATAGCCGATGAGCAGACGGCGAATCAGTCGGCGCTCGAAATGGCCGGGCCTGGCGACTTGCTCCTCTTGTTGAGCGAAGACTACACCCGTGCCTGGGAGCAGATCGTGCGTTTCAGGCCGAATCCGCAAACAGGGCACGCCATTGACAGAAGGCCGATCCCGGCCAGGATCCGTCTGGACGACCTAGGCGGGTTCAAGTGGGAGAGTAGTAGCATGGAGATCATCCGTGACGAGCGCGGCGTGCGGTTGGCGCGAGAGATCGAAGACTGAATGAGTTTTCGCCGTGGTTACGACGATATGCCAGGCGGTCGCAGGCTGACCTGGTGACAGGGCTTCAGGGCGGATGACGCATGAAGTCCATCCTTCATGGAATACCTTGGAGAGTCAAAATGGATGAGAAACAGAAATTTCTTCTCTACAACGATAACGACGACACGCTGGATGCCTCCTCGAAGCGGAGGATGGCCGTCGAAATCGCCTTGGACCTGATACGTCATGAAGCAATGTGCGGGTCTTCGCGCAATTCCTTGGATTCTAATCTAAGGCACCTCTCGGACTTTGCCGATTTTATTCAAGAGGCCTTGAGAGGTGGTGAGCACGAAGACTTGAGAGGCAGTGAGCGAGAAGACCTCAGAGACAGTGAGCGAGAAAACCTCAGAGGCAGGGAGCGAGAAGACCTCAGAGGCAGGGAGAGGGAAACGTCGAGAGGCCGGCAGCATTAGCGATCTTGGTGGCTTGTGCGCAAAAGGCGCAGCGCACACCATCAAGGAGTTCTGTTGCGGTCTCAAGCGCCGCTTCGACAAGACTTGGAGAGAATGGGTCGGGCTATGCCCGGCCCGTACCTCATCGATCACAAGGATCCGGGGGATTTGTGGTCACCTCGATAAAGCCGCTTTTTGCAAAGAACATCACCTCTATAGATAGCAACGAGGAAGATGCGATCTTCGTCGTAGATCCGGAGCTTGGGGCTCTTGGCAAAATTGACGTTCGGACGGGATTCTTTCAAGGTGTTGTCAACTTCAGGAGCTTCAACGAGTTCAACGGGGCAGGCGCCATATTTATGCGACCGGATGGCATTATAAATTATTCGCATTTTAATAGAATCTATGCGATCGGGATAGAAAATGGGATGGTCTATGAAGTTATGGACACCATCACAATCAATGAGGCAAAAGATGTTGTCGGTCTATATTGGAAAGAGGGTAGATATTACGTGGCTGACAGTAGCGGGATCTTGTTCATTCTGGATGGGGATCGGCCAATACGGTCAGTGGATGTGGGCAATAGAATAAACGACATTACCTTGCATGGGGATCGCCTCTTCATATTGAGTGACATTAGTCGGGCCATTTATATATACAGTCTTGACGGGACTCATTTGGCATCGCTGACGACGCCCCATGAGGGGGCGTGTGGAATAGCTTCAGTTAAAACATCAGATATAGAAAGATCTGGCATCTATATATACTACAATCAGAAAAGTTGGGACGTCTTTGATGATGCGAGCGCGAAGCCGGATGTCGACAACAGTCCAAACATAAAACTCAACCGGAACATTTCAGATGGATTTATAGAGAAACTTGATTATAAAATAATTGGGCTTGGTATGGCTGGAAATTTCGGGCTTTCGGATGGTTACGAAGTGGAATTTTCTTATGCCGAAATGCTCAAGCCTGTCCATGATATTCTGGAGAGGATCAAGGGCGTCAAGATGTGCGTCAGGTTGTCGATTCCGGTCGAGACGCGAAGGCAGAAGGTGAAATCAGTAAAAATTATTGGAGATGTTCCTGGGGTTATAAGAAGGGACGAAAGCGGCAACGAGATTGCGGAATTCGATTTCAGGGGCGTTGAGCTTGATAAAGAACGCCGTTACTTCGGCTACTGCGCCGTAATTGAACTATATGGGATAAGGTTCAAGTTGAATGCCCCGGATTCAGGTTATCCAGAGGAAATTAAGACACGATTTCTTAAGAAAGAGCTCAGGTACGATATGGATAGGCAAGAGTTAAGGCGCATTGCTGAGGACCTGATTTCGGCGATCCCGAGAAAAGAGCGCGGAAATGTAGTCAAGATTGCGAAAACCGTGCGTGAATATGTTTATAGCAGATTGGCGTACCGCTACAACAACACGTATACAAGTCCCGTTGAGACCTTGAGAAGCGGCGAAGGGACTTGCGGGAAGTACATGGAGCTGTTGATAGGATTAATGAGGCTTTGCGGGGTGGCATGCAGGCCGGTCGGGGATTTCAAGGTTCCCGAGTACAAACTGAGATATGCAAGGGTCAACTCGGTCTGTGTGCCGGATTATGATCATGCGTGGGTAGAGTTCTATGTCCCCGCGGTAGGATGGGTACCTATGGAAAGCTCATCGGACAATCTGCCGGAAAGGCACGAAAGGTTTTTTGGCGCTCTGTCGTGGATCTATATAGAAAACAGCAGGACGGAAAAGATGTGCGAGATATGCAGGCCCGACTCCTGGGAAAAGGTCGGTAACGATCTGATGTATTCGGACTTTTTTGTACCTGACATTCAGATCAAGATTCTCCGGGAGGCTTCGTTGCACTAGTCGCTCCCTGACGGGATGAATGCGAAATTAGCTCCTTATGCTCGCCATATGCGCTGTTAAATCATACAGGCTGCCTTCAACCAGTATGTCTAGGTGCAGGCCAACTACGCTTACTGGGGCATGGCGGCGATCCGGATGTATGGCGGAGTGTTGCAGTTGGGAGGGGTCCACAATGGTGATGCCGCCGCTGCCCAGAACCTGCAGCCTATGATCCGGACCGATAAAGGCGGCGGTGTCTTCATCCAGGCCGATGCCGATGGCAAGTGGGTTGTAAGTCAAGGCCATGAGCAGACGCCCGAGACGGTCCTGGTGGCGAAAGTGCTGATCGATGATCAACCGCTCGATCAGGCCCAAGCCCGGCGCTAATTGAACAATGTCAGCACGCGGCGTAGTGCCACTCTCACCGGCCGCAATCATCTGCCCGGGCAGGAACGCTGCGCCAGCGGAGGTGCCGGCCACGTGCATACCGTGTGCATTCCGGTTGCGAATTTTCTGCGCCATCGAAGTACCACCTAGCGTCTCGGAAAGATGGACCGGGTCGCTCCCCGTGAGGAAAAGCCCGTCGACAATATCGAGCATGTCCAGGTTTCGCTTCGCCTCGCAGTCGGTTCGGGTCTCAAATTTGAGGGCACTGACCCGATCCCCCCCCAGATCACGGAACGCCCTTTCATAACGGCGGCCGGCGTCCTTGGTCGCGGAGCCCGTAAGGATGATGCCGATATGCGCGCGGGAGCCGCCGCAAATCTCGATGAAGCGGCGCAGGATGGCAGCGTTTCGTATTAGCCTTCCATCGCCCCCGATGGGGACGATAAAGCCTCGTGTACCGCCAATGGGCGCCTTTGCACGACTCAACTTTCACTCCGATAGAGTGGCCAAATCTTGAAGTAGCCCAAGTCTCGTGCAGCCACCACGTAACCCACTTTTCCGGCCGGAGCTTTGTGGCTGCCAAGCTTGAATCAGCTGACGTCTTATCTTCCCGTCTTCGAGGGGTTGACGCATGATATGCGATTTTATATCGGCAACCGGAACGTGGAGCGGGGCAGCACAAATACGCGCTGCCCCGCTTCGTGGATGATCCGCTTTTGCCTCTTCTAGCCGATCAGATCAGAGCAGTAGCGTTCGATCCACTGGGGACGTAACTCCGCGCAGACAACGTACCGCCTACCAGGCTATGCGTCCCGAGATGATACATATTGCCATCAACCAGGATATGCAGACGTATTCCGGTCAAGCCTACCGGGTCGTCATGGCGAACGGAATCAGCTGCAGAGTTGCGCAGATTCGACCCGTCGATGATGGTGACGCCGCCGCTACCTACCACCTCCAGCATTTCGTCTGGACCGATGAACGCAGCCGTATCCTCGTCCAGCCCAATGCCCACCCCAAACGGGATGGAAGCCACTGCCGTGAGCAGGCGTCCGAGCCGATCCCGCTGACCGAAGTGTTGGTCGATAACAAAACGGCTGATGAGCCCCAAGCCTGGTGCCAGGTCGACCATCCCGGCGCGGGGCGTGGCCCCGCTCTTCCCCCCGGCAATCATGGCAGCTGACATGGCGGAGGCCCCGGCCGAGGTCCCGGCTACGTGCATGCCGTGTGCGTTACGGCTATGAAGCTTCTCCGCCGCCGGCGTGTCGCTCAGCATCTCGGCGAGGCGTACCTGGTCGCCCCCGGTCATGAAGACCCCGTCGGCGCGATCGAGCACCTTCAGGTATCTGTCCGATTCGCAGTCGCGGCGTGTCTTGAATGGCAGGATACTGACTCGGTCAGCGCCGAGATCGCGGAACACCGACTCATAGAGATCCCCCGTGTCATCCAGCGAGGAGGCAGTGGGGATGACCGCAATGTGCGCGCGCGACCCACCGCAAAGTTTCACGAAACGGCGCAGAATAACCGGGTTCTGAACCCGATTTTCCGCGCCGCCAATAGGGATAATAAAGCCTCGCGCGGCACCCTTCGGCGATCTTCCGGAACGCATACCATTCACTCCTTCTCAAAGCTTGACCGGCGACCTGGCGGTCCGCCCTAGGCACGACAATCGCAGCTATCTGCCCGATGATTCGAGCAGCGCCACAACCGTGCTGAATCAGGTCGGGCAGCACCTTCGTGGGCGCTGTGAAGCAACCCGCGAACCTGAAGCCTGCAGCAATAGTGGACAGGTAGGGTTTGCATCTTCCTCGCGTCACACAAGATCTGCGCCTGCCCACACCTTACAATATTTTAAAGCAAAAAATGCACCAACGTTTTTGTCCGCATGGGTTGGTGCGAACCCTTGGCGCACATCGCGATTGCGAACGAGCTCGCGAGAACTTCGGCCCGCCGCGGAAGCGCGTCAATAGCATATGCACGCAATAAGTGCATATTTGAACCGAA
Source organism: Paraburkholderia sp. MM6662-R1 (assembly GCF_050436245.1). Classification (NCBI taxonomy): domain Bacteria; kingdom Pseudomonadati; phylum Pseudomonadota; class Betaproteobacteria; order Burkholderiales; family Burkholderiaceae; genus Paraburkholderia; species Paraburkholderia sp. MM6662-R1. The sequence goes on from NZ_JBNDLV010000003.1 coordinate 386,424, forward strand.
GTGGTGCGATGCTGACGCATCGACTCAAGTATTGCAGGCGTCGCTTGGCGCCGGAGCGTCGCAATTCGTCTGTTACCAGCCGACGTACCCGACAGATCAGTCAAACGCCAGCCACCCGGGGCAAATCCTCTGTACACATTCGGCCGCTGCTCTTTGCGGCAAGCGTGACTGTTATTGGGTCGGGAGTGCTCCCTCAGTATTTTCGGAAGTGGACGTCGACGTCACGGCGCCGGTCGATCGTTGCCGGCGATCCGCAACCGTTCGGAAAGGAAAGGCCTACTTGCCCGCCGACGCAAAGGCGCGGATCACCGTTGAGTCCTGGAAGCTGCCGTTGAAGGGGCGAGGGATCCAGTGGCCGGATCGGGTCGACATGAGCCAAAGCGTATCGGGCAGTAGACGGCTCGAACCGGTCATTCAGCATGAGGAAATACCCTGTCGTAGGGCGTCCGGTCCAGGTCGGATAACTGCCGTTCAGGAATGACCGGAAAACTTGCTATAGAGGTTGGCAGGCCAGGCGGCCATGAGAGAATTCTTGCTCTTGCACTTGTCCTCATCGCCTCATGAAGATTCTCGAATACACAGGCCTCGACACTTCACGCGTCAAGGCCAGCTACGACAAGGTGTCCGCGGCCATCGCCCGCCACGACTTCCGGGCTGCCCAAGTCAAGAAGCTCGCCAATCTGAGCCACGGCAAGTTCTACCGGGCGAAGCTGGATGACGCCGACCGGCTGTTGTTCTCGCTGGTGCGCCACGGGGATGAAGTCTGCGCACTGATGCTGGAAGTGATCGCCAATCACGCCTACGATAAGTCACGTTTCCTGCGCGGCGCGGCGATTGACGAGAGCAAAATTCCAGACATCAGCGCTGATGACGCCATCAGGGAGGCGCAAGCTCTACGCTACCTTCATCCCGAGCGTACCGGCATTCACCTGCTCGACAAACCGATCTCGTTTGATGACACGCAGGAGACCATTTACCGACAGCCACCTCCCTTGGTTGTCGTCGGCAGCGCTGGCAGCGGCAAGACCGCACTGACGCTTGAAAAGCTCAAGCATGCCGAAGGTGAGGTCCTCTACGTCACTCACTCCGCCTTCCTGGCGCAGAGCGCCCGCGACCTTTATTACGCCAACGGTTTCGAGCATGGCGCTCAGGATGCCGTATTTCTGTCCTACCGGGAGTTTGTCGAGTCGATCCGCGTTCCGGCAGGACGCGAGGCTAGCTGGCGCGACTTTGCGGGCTGGTACTCGCGTATACGGCAGAACTTCAAGGATGTCGATGCCCACCAGGCTTTCGAGGAGATTCGCGGCGTGATTGCCGCCGGGTCGGGCGGTGTCCTGTCGCGCGACGAGTATCAAGCACTGGGGGTGCGTCAATCGATCTTTCCCGTAGAACGGCGCGACCAACTCTACAATCTGTTTGAGAAGTATCGCGCCTGGCTGGCCGAGGCAAAGCTCTACGACCTGAATCTGGTCGCCCAGGACTGGCAAGCGCTGGCTGCGCCGCGCTACGACTTCGTGGTTATTGACGAGGTGCAGGACATCACCACCGTGCAACTCGCGCTCGTGCTGAAAACCATCAAGAAGCCTGGCCATTTCATGCTCTGCGGGGATTCCAACCAGATCGTCCATCCCAATTTTTTTTCCTGGAGCCAAGTCAAGAGCCTGTTCTGGAAGGACCCGAAACTGGCCGAGCGGCAGGAATTACGCGTGCTAACGGCCAACTTTCGCAACGGCCTGGAGGCCACTCGCGTTGCCAATCAGTTGCTCAAGATCAAGCAGCGGCGCTTCGGCTCCATCGACCGGGAGAGCAACTTCCTGGTCCAGGCCGTCGGCGGCGAGACCGGCCAGGTTACGCTGATACCCGACAAGGACGCCACCAAGCGCGAACTGGACCAGAAGATTCGCCAATCCGCCCAGTTCGCCGTCCTGGTAATGCGCGATGAGGACAAGGCCGACGCCCGCAAGCACTTTGCCACGCCGCTGTTGTTCTCGATCCACGAAGCCAAGGGTCTCGAATACGAGAACATCGTGCTCTACCGTTTCATCTCGGATCACCGGGGCGAGTTCAACGACATTGTCGAGGGCATCGCCAAGACCGATCTGGCGGTCGAGACACTGGATTACAAACGCGCTAAAGACAAGAGTGACAAGTCGCTCGAAGTCTATAAATTCTTCGTCAATGCCCTGTATGTAGCGCTGACGCGCGCCATCAAGAACATCTACATGATCGAGTCGGACACAGGGCATGATCTGTTCGGGTTGCTGGATCTGATCGTCGGCCAGACCAGGATCGAGGCCAGGCAATCCACGCTCGAAGACTGGCAGAAGGAAGCACGCAAACTTGAACTGCAGGGCAAGCAGGAGCAGGCGGAGGCCATCCGCCGCACCATCTTGAAGCAGGTCCCGGTGCCGTGGCCGGTGTTCGATGAGGCCAAGGTCAGGGAACTGCTGATCAAGGTCTTCCGCGAGCAGTCTCCGGGCAACAAGGGCAAGCAGCAACTCTTTGACTATGCCGCCTGCTTCGATGAACCGCAGCTCGCCGAGTGGCTGGCAGTCGAGGCGAAATTCGAGCAGGCACGAACCTTTGATCAGCAGCGCGCGGTGTTCGCCCGCAAGAGCTACGTCCCTTTCTTCGCCAACCGCTTCAAGGACATCCTCAGGCAGTGTGACCAGCATGGCGTCGATCATCGTCTGCCAATGAACCAGACGCCGCTGATGGCCGCAGCTGCTGCAGGAAACGTGGCGCTGGTGGAAGCCCTGCTGGAGCGCGGTGCCGACCGCGATGCCGTCGATCACTATGGTCACAATGCCCTGCACTGGGCTTTGCGTCAGGCATTTGGCGATGCAAAGTTCGCTGCTGGCCCGCTGGCGGCAATCTATGAATGCCTGGCTCCGCCCTGCATTGATGTCAGAGCGGGCGATCGCTTGGTCCGCATCGACCGGCATCTGTCTGAATACTTTCTGTTCCAGACCCTGTGGGTATTGTTCAAAGCACGATTCAGCAAGATACGAGGCAATACAGACAGCGCGTTCCAGACCCAAATCATCCTCGATGCCTGGCAACACTTACCCGCTAACATCGCGCGGCCTGAGCGCAACAGGCGCCAGCATCTTTCTGGCGTGCTGGCGAGGAACGAAATCGACAGAGACTATGCCTACAATAGATCCCTGTTCCTGCGCGTATCCACCGGGCGGTACCAGTTCAATCCCAAACTCGCTGTGCGTCGCCGCCAGGGCGAAGAAGAAAACTGGGTCCCGATCTACACGGCGCTCAACCTCCCGTTGATTAGCGAGTTTGCCTACAACGACGGCTGGATCAGCACCTGGGACAATATCGACAAGCTTGTGGTCCTTGCTGGACTACCTGAACGAACCACACCCATCGCGGCTGAACGCTTCGCCGAACGGCAAGCGGCCAAAATCAGGGAGCTGGACGAACGCAGAGCCAACCAACTTGCTGCCAAAGCACGCATTCGTGCAGCCGCCGAAGCCACCCAGAACAGAGCACCGCGATGGGGAACAAAGGAAGCTAAACGGCTTGAAATCGAACGTGTGAAACAAGAAATCGAAAGACGAAAGAAGGGTTGACTTGCCGATATTTCTTTGGGGCGGCTTTCGGCCCATCAACTGTCGTTCGCTCAGCGATCCGGGCGGACATTCGACGATCCGCTTCGCTCAGTTAAGGGACGTTTCGTCCAACATTTGGTTGGACCCATCACCGGCCATAGCGGTCGGTTGCCGATCGGGCAGCGTGCGGCGGCAGCAGGTCGCTTTATTCCCCCGATCCGCTATCGCCGATCACGGGAATAGTGAACTGAAAAGTCGCGCCGTATCCGGCATTGTTCTCTGCCCACACCCGCCCACCATGGGCATCGATAATCGAACGGCAAATAGAAAGCCCCACACCCATACCTTCGGGCTTCGTAGTGAAGAACGGATCGAATAGCCGATCGGCGTGCTGCAGGTCAATTCCTGTCCCGGAATCTTGCACCGAGACGATCACATAGCCGTCGTCGCTGCGCCACGACTTGATCGTCAGTTCGTGCGGCCGGTCTTCGATCGTGCTCATTGCCTGGATACCGTTTGTAATCAGATTCGTAATGACTTGTGCCAGTTGGATCCGATCGCCAAGCACCGCCGGCAGTCCCGGAACAAGCATCGTCCGCAACGTGATGTTGTACTTCAAGACCTCGCGCTGGAGCAGTACCATGACGTCACTGATCAGCTCGTTGATTTCCAGTCGCGTCATCTCAGGGGCAATCCGCTTTGCGAGCATGCGGACGCGCCTGACGATCTCGGTCGCGCGTTGTACATCAGTAAGTATGCGTTGCACGGAGGCTCGCACTTTTTCAAGGTCGGGTACGTCCCGGTCGATCCATCGCAGGCACGCGGCACCATGGGTGGCGACCGCTGCGAGAGGCTGGGCGATTTCGTGGGCCACCGACGCGCCCAATTCGCCGATCGACGTCAAACGAGACACCTGTTGCAGCGCCTCTTCGATCCGCTTGCGCTCGGTGATGTCGGTGCCCGTTTCGAGGGTCGCGATCGGTCGCCCCTGTTCGTCTCGCACCAGGGCCCAACGGCTGGCCACTGCGGCTTCCGACCCGTCGCGCCGGGTATTGACGATCTCGCCTTCCCAACGGCCCGTTTCAATCAAAGTTTTTTTGATGTCCTCGAGTGCTGCAGGAAAACGCGTGTGAAGCAGACGGTCGGCAACGTGGCCGAGCGCCTCGTGTTTCTTCCACCCATAAAGCGCTTCCGCGCCGCTGTTCCAGTAGGTAATTACATCGTCCATATCGAGAGCTACCACGCTGTCGTGGGTAAGGTCGAGAAGCTGTGCCTGCTCACGATGGACCGCTGCCAGTTGGCGAGTCCTATGCACGAGAAAGGTGACGACGAACGATGTTACAAAAAAGGCGGTCAACACTACGATGTCCTGCTGGGCATCTACCCGGAAGGTAAATAGTGGCTGTGTAAAGAAAAAGTTGAGGCAACCAACAGCGATCACCGAGATAGCTACCGATGAAACGAGGCTGCCCATCAGTGACACCAGCAAGACCTCGATCAGGTAGACGAACCCAACTACCGCGACGCCGGCTCCCAAGCGAAAGCAAACCCAGGTCGCGATCGCTATGCTGATAGCGCCGGCGAACAGGATCGCGGCAACGGAGCGCGATTGAACGATCCCGTGGGTCGTTGTGGTTGCGTGCATCCCCCGCCAGCCATCATTCGCAAGGAGATCCTTCATTCGGTTTTTCCCCTTTGAACGGCAAGTCGAAGCGCTGACTCGCCCTCTCGGTCAAGGGACACGGCAAACCATGTGCTCGTCGGACGCGGTAGTCGCAAAGTCTGGGAAGCGCATGAACAAGGTTCCCGGCCCCACGATGTGCAGCAGACAGGCATGATATTCGAGCGAAGTCAGGGGAGCTGTCCGCTCGCCGGCGCACAGCCCTGATGATAGATCAGGATTGACAGGACGGTCCTCCCGGTTCTGGTGCAAACAGTGAATGTGATGGGTTAGAGTGCTGCTTCCCCGATCTCATGATTCGATAATGAGCAAGCTTAAAAACATGGGCGATCTGTTCTCAGGCCGTCACTTCAACCGCGATGTGATCATTCAGTGCGTGCGCTGGTATCTACGCTACAAGCTCAGCCTGCGTGATCTCGTCGAGATGATGGCCGAGCGCGGCCTGTCGCTCGCCCACACAACGATCCTGCGTTGGGTGAAGCGTTACACGCCGGAGTTCGTCAAGCGCTGGAACCGGTTCGGCACGCCTGCGGGAACGTCGTGGCGCGTCGACGAAACGTACCTGAGAGTCCGCGGTAAATGGGTCTATCTTTATCGGGCAGTAGATCGGGCGGGCCAGACGGTTGACTTCCTGCTCAGGGCGAAACGCGACGTGAACGCGGCCAGAGCCTTTTTCAACAAGGCAATCAAACATCAGGGGCGGCCGCCGCAAACCATTACACTCGATGGCTATGCCGCCTCACACCGTGCTGTGCGCGAGATGAAGGCCGACGGCCTGATGCCAGAGGGCACGAAGGTTCGATCTTCGAAATATCTCAACAATCTGATCGAACAGGACCATCGCCACATCAAGTCCCGGACCAATGCCATGCTCGGCTTCAAGCGTTTCAGGAACGCCGCGATCACTCTGGCCGGCATTGAGTTGATGCATCGCATCCGCAAAGGCCAGTTCAACCTCGCAAAGCTCGGCCTCAAAGATGCCACTGTACCTACCGTATGGAATGCGGTCCTGTCTTATCGATAAGGTATCGTTTTTATCGAGACCTTCTCGTCCAGACAGCCTATTTGCACCAGAACCGAGGAATCTCGCTTCCTTCGTGGAAAGCTTGTGAGGTGAGGGTGAAGGCCATGGTGCGCTCCTCGGCGTCAGCCCGCGCCGCCAGCTAATGCTTGCGATGCATCCAGCTCATATGATGCGTGTCGAGCCACTGACTCAGGCTCTCTCCCGGGTGATCGTGCCTGTAGCGCCTGGACAAGGCCGATGCAACGACAACGAGAACCACAAGGCCAACCCAAAAACTGATCATTGATTGAGCCATGGCAGCCTCCTTGGGGAATGCGACTATCCCTAAATTGTAGTCATTGGCGGCCGAACTGGCTCAACTCGAAAAGGCGGTTTACAGCCTGAACGGCCACGTCAATGATCCTCCCGATCTCCAGCGTGCCGAAACCCGTTTTTGCGTGATCGCCACCGCATCTGTTGCAGTGCGGCACTCCCCAATCGACCCAATATGCGGGACGACCCTGGATTGCCGCGCCGCTGCGCTCCCCCTACCATCAACTCCCCGCGCCATTGCAGCGAGCGCGCCATCGGCAGGCGACGTCAAAAGCGAGTGCTTCAGCCAACACAATCCATACAGCACCTACTCAAGCTATCAGGAGGCAAGCATGCTCAGCGCCCATGAATTTGCGACATTGATGCTGGTCAGGGATTCGGCTGACCACATTGCCGAGCGGGAAGAACTCGATACGCTGCTTGAACGTCAGCTCGTCACCATGGAGAGGCTTGCCGGCGGGGCAGTGCGACCTCGCGTGACGCAGGACGGCGATTCGCTCCTTCGTAACCTCGCGCGCATTCACTGAGAAGTCGAAACCTGCCGGCTGTCGGCTGGGACTCGAGCGAGCAACTAGCCTCAACCGGCGAACCGCGAAGTACCGACGAGCCCTCAAATCTTCGACTTCCTCGTAGTCGCCGGGGTGGAATGCCAAATTCCGCATGGAAAGTACGATTACCCCTTGAAGGGCGCCTCGAAGACATGAAGACATGAAGACATGAAGGCTGAAGGCTGAAGGCTGAAGGCTGTGCCCGGAGACCGCGCCAGATAGTTGCACCAAAGCCCCGGAAAGGCACTCTCTAGCTGACGAAGGGCAGCTTCTCGTCGCGCGCAGTCGCGAGCATGGACAGCGTGATCTTTCGCACCTCGAGCTTGCTTTGCGTAATGTGAGCGCGCAGCAGGATGGCAGCCTCGCCAAACTTGCCGCGATCGATGAGATGGAGCATCGCCGAATGCTCGTCGTACGTCGCGCTCGTGCGATGCGCCTTCACAAAATCGAGCCGCCGCACGATGCGGATGCGCTCGGTCACTTCGTTGTGCACGCGCAGCATCTCATTGTTGCCGGCAGCACTCACGAGGCCGCGGTGAAAGCCCTCGTCGAGCACGAACATCGTGGCCGGACGGCTTTCGCGTTCCCGTTCGTCAACGCACCATACGGCTCGCAACGCATCCATCGCATCGTGTGGCGCTCCCGAGAGCCGCTCGAGCGCCGCCAGTTCGAGAACGATGCGCAGGTCATACAACTGGTCGAGTTGATTGAAGTCGATATCGCAGACTTTCCAGCCGCGCCGGAACCCCACCTCAAGATAGCCTTCGCGCGCGAGACGGAACAGCGCATCGCGCATGGGCGTGCGCGACACGCCGTAGTGTTGGGCAATGTCGTTTTCGGAAAAGCGGTCGCCGGGAAACAGTCGAAAACTGAAGATGTCCTGCTTGATGAGCTGATACACCTGCTCGGCGAGGGGGTTTGCGCTGTAGGTCACCTTCGTGCCGGATGCTGCGGGTGCTTCGGCGGCGGCTTCGGTCAAGTCGTCCATGAGTCAGGTATCGATAAACGTCGAGAGTGGTGCGGCGCGTCGGTGCAATGGTGGGCGACGGGGGCCAACTTCCTATTATCCGCCCTTAAACGGGCTCGATGAGGCTCACGTGCGCCGCCACGATCGTCCAGCCGCCGAACATATCGTTCGCCTCATGCAGCCGCGCCCAGGTCTGCATCTGGCGGCCCGTCAAAGGCGTGGTGTCGCTCGTGAACTCAGTGCTCACCGTCGCGTAGTCGCCGCCAAACGTCGTCACCACGGTGCGGTGCAAGCGCCGCGAGCGGGGCACCGGCACGCAGGTTTCCCGCCAGCGGAGGATCGCGTCGCCACCATGCTGGATTTCGGCGATGCCATAGCGCACCGTTTCGGGTGCGTCCCAGAACAGGGCGTTCATCGTCTCGACGTCGTTGTCGACCAGCGCTCGCTCGTAAGCCTCGAAAGCTGCCGCGACCTGCGCGACGATCTCGGGCCGGTTCACTTCCATCGTCATCAGTCTGCCCCCAGCAGGGCGTCGAGTGGAGCGGTCCAGCCGACGATGCCGCCCTGCGAATGAATCATTGCAATCGTCGCTTCGCGAAACGCCGGTATGTAGCTTGCCGTCGCGTCCTCGACCAGTAGACACTCGTAGCCCCGATCGTTGGCCTCGCGCATCGAAGTCTGCACGCAGACCTCGGTCGTCACGCCCGCGAACACGAGATGCGTGATGCCTCGTATCGACAGTTCCTCGCCGAGCTGCGTTGCGTAGAAAGCGCCTTTGCCGGGCTTGTCGATGACGAGTTCTCCATCGATCGGCGCGAGCGTGTCGATGATCGCGTTGCCGGGCTCGCCGCGCACGAGGATGCGGCCCATCGGTCCTTCGTCGCCAATGCGCGCATCTGGCATGCCGCGCATGCGTTTGGCCGGGGGGCAGTCGGAGAGGTCGGGTGTATGCGATTCGCGGGTGTGCACGACCTGCCATCCCGCCGAGCGCGCATGCGCGAGCAGCCGCGCGACGGTCGACACGATGCCTGAAAGCAGCGATACGTCGTTGCCGAGCGCCTGGCCAAAGCCACCCGGCTCGATGAAGTCGCGCTGCATGTCGATCACGATGAGCGCCGTATGACGCGCGTCGAACGTGAACGGCGCGGGCTTTGCGCTGGCGATGGTTGTCATCGCGACATTTCTCCGTTTGCGTTGTGTATCGTTCGCGCGCCGCTCAGGCGCTTGCGTGCAGCTCGGCCGGCTCAGCCGTCTGCGGCCTGGCTTCGTCGCCATGGCCCGCCATGTAACGCCCAAGCACCACTCGATCCGCCTCGTTTGCTGCAGTCTCGTAGACGAGACGTCCCTCGGCCATCACCACGATCCGGTCGGCAAGCTCGAGCAGTTCGTCGAGATCTTCGCTGACGAGCAGCACGGCCGCACCGGCATCGCGCGCCGCGAGAATGCGGGCGTGGATGTCCGCGACGGAGGCAAAGTCGAGTCCGAACACAGGATTCGCGACGATCAGCACGTTCACTGCGTGCCCAAGCTCGCGAGCCAGCACGGCGCGCTGTACGTTGCCGCCCGACAGCGAGCCGATGGCGCGCTCGGGCAGTGGAGGCCGCACGTCGAATTCGGCGATCAGCCGCTCGGCGCGCGAGCGCATGGCGCGACGATCGAGCCACCATCCGCCGCGCCGCAGCGGCGCGCGGTCGAAATCCCGCAGCGCCATATTCTCGGCCACGCTCATGCCTGCCACGCAAGCATTGCGCAGCGGCTCCTCGGGAAGGGCGAACACGCGCATGCGTGTCATCTCTACGCGCGTCGCGGCATAGGGCAAACCTTCCACGGCCATCGCGCCCGACTGGGCCTTGCGCTGCCCGACGAGCGCTTCGATCAGTTCCTTCTGACCGTTGCCGGAGACGCCCGCAAGCCCGAGGATCTCGCCCGCGCGCACGCTCAGCGACGCCTCGCGCACGGCAGCGTGCCCACGCTCGTCGACGACCGAAAGGCTCGATAGCGAGAGCCGCACCGGAGCGTCGGGCGAGTTCGGCCGGCGCGCAAGCCTGAACTCATCGGTGTCTTCAGCGGCGCCCTCACGCGTTTGCGCGCTTGCGTCGCTGCCCATCATCCAGGCGGCCAGCCGGTCGCGGTCGGTGTCGGCCACCGCGCAGGTGCCGACGAAGCGGCCCTTGCGCAATACCGTGACGTTGTCCGAATAGGCCATTACCTCGCGGAACTTGTGAGTGATCATCAGCACCGTGAGGTCACCGCGCGAGGCAAGCGTGCGCATGAGGCCGAGCACTTCGTCGGCTTCCTGCGGGGTGAGCACGGAGGTGGGCTCGTCGAGAATCAGGAAGCGCTGCTCCAGATACAACTGCTTGAGAATTTCCAGCTTCTGCTTTTCTCCCGCCGCGAGTGACGAGACCGGCGCATCGAGTTCGAGGCGAAACGGCATGCGGCGCATGAAGGCGTCGAGCGCGTTGCGCTCGGCCGCCCAGTCGATCTTCCATGACAGGTTGCCGCGCGCAAGGAGCAGGTTCTCCTCGACGCTGAGCCCCGCCGCGAGTGTGAAATGCTGATAGACCATGCCGATGCCGAGCGCTTGCGCATCGCGCGGGGATGCGATGCGCACCTCGCTTCCATCGGCCACAATCGTGCCGCGATCGAGCGGGCCGTAGCCCACGAGCCCCTTCACGAGCGTGCTCTTGCCTGCTCCATTTTCGCCGAGCAGCGCGTGAACCGTCCCGGGCGCAACCCTGATCGAAACGTCATCGAGTGCGCGGAACGTCCCGAACGACTTGCTCGCGCCGATTACCTCGACGCCGAGCGCGCGTGTCGCGGTGATCATGGTCACTGCTCCAGGGCAGCGACGAGCGCCGCCGAACTGGACACCGTGCCGAACACGCCGCCCTGCATCAGGACCATGTTCAGCGCAGCGTCATGGTTGCCCTTATCGGTCGCGCCGCAGCAGTCCGCGAGCAACGTGCATTCGAAGCCGCGGTCGTTTGCTTCGCGCATCGTCGTATGGACGCAGACATCCGTCGTGATGCCCGTGAGCACGAGATTCGCAATGCCGCGCGTGCGCAGGATCAGTTCGAGGTCCGTCGCGCAGAATGAGCCTTTGCCAGGCTTGTCGATGATGATTTCGCCCGGCAGTGGGGCGAGTTCGTCGATGATTTCCCAGCCCGGCTCGCCGCGCACGAGTATCCGGCCGCACGGTCCCATGTCACCGATGCCAAGGCCGTTCGTGCCCGCCTGGCGGCTGCGCCAGCGCTTGTTCGCCGGCAGATCGGACAGATCCGGCCGATGCCCTTCACGGGTGTGGATGATCGTGAAGCCGAGTTCGCGCATCGGCCCCAAAACGCGCTTGATCGGCTCGATCGGGGCGCGCGTGAGCGAGAGGTCGTAACCCATCTTGTCGACGTAGCCGCCGTAACCGCAGAAGTCGGTCTGCATGTCGATGATGACGAGCGCCGTGTTGTCGGGGCGCAGGTTCCCGTCGTAGGGCCAGGAATAGGGACGGGCTTCGATGGTACGGGTCATGTCGATTCTCCGGTCGCGCGCTACGCGAGCGCGGGCGATTCTGGATTCGGTCGGTCGGAAGCTGTGCGCGCTCAGCGCGTCAGGCTCAGCTCGCCGGGTGCGCCCGCCAGCGTGCGATCCGGCCTGCAGTTGATGATCATGAGCGCGAGCGTCAGCACGTAAGGGGCGGCGTTGAAGAGGTAATAGCCGCTGGTCACGCCGATTGCCTGCAGGGCGGGGCCAAGCGCTCCGGCAGCGCCAAACAGCAGCGCGGCCCAAAGACAGCGCAGCGGCTGCCAGCGTGCGAAGATCACGAGGGCGACGGCCATCAGGCCTTGCCCGCTCGACAGTCCCTCGTTCCAGCTGCCGGGATAGACGAGCGAGAGATAGGCACCGCCCACGCCCGCGAAGAAACCACCCACCGCCGTCGCGATGACACGTATCCGCGTAATGGGATAGCCCATTGCACGCGCGCTCTCGGCGTTCTCGCCGACGAGCCGCAGCGTCATGCCCCAGCGCATCGAGCGCAGTCCCCACTGCAAAGCGACGGCAAGCACGACGCCAATCACGAAGAGCAGATTGATATGCAGGGCGTTGTGCACTTGCTGCGAGGCGGCCCACGCGCCGAGATCGATCGACGGGAGCATCGCTGCCTGCGGCTCGATGAACGGCTTGCCGAGATAGAACGCCAGGCCGGTGCCGAACAGCATGAGCGCGATGCCGAACGCGATATCGGAAACACGCGGCAGCGAGCAGACCAGCCCATGCAGGCAGCCGAGCACCAGACCGGCCGCCGCCGCAGCGAGCACGCCGATCCACGGCGAACCCGAGAGATACGAGCCCGCATAGCCGCACATGGCGCCGGAGACCAGGATGCCTTCGAGACCGAGATTCACGCGGCCGCCTTTCTCGGTGAGGCACTCGCCGAGGCTCACGAACAGATAGGGCGTACTCACGCGAATGGCCCCCGCAAAGAGCGAAATCAGCAGTACCGCAGCGGGCGAATGAAGGTCAGACATGGCGGGTACGCTCCAGTGAAGCAGACGAGGTGTCGAGCGCGACGGCCTGAAGTTTCACGCGCCAGGCGGCAAGACGGGGAGCAAGTGCCTCCCAGGCCAACAGGTTCGCGAAAAGCAGCCCTTGCAGCACGAGCGTGGCGGCGTCGGGCAGCTCGAGGTGACGTTGCAGCAGACTGCCGCTCGCCTCGATGCCGCCGACCATCAGGGCGCACACGATCACGGCGAACGGATTCTGGCGTGCCGCGAATGCGACAAGGATGCCCGCATAGCCGTAGCCCGAGAGCAGCGACGCATTCGCGCTGCCTTGCACGGCCGCAACTTCGAACATTCCGGCAAGTCCCGCCGATGCGCCGCCTAGCGCGCAGGCGGTGAGCGCGAGCCCGCCCACGGGCAGGCCGACGAGGCGCGCCGTGTGCACGTTGCCACCCGTTACGCGCATGGCGAAGCCGAGCGTGCTTTGGCGCACGAGCACCCAGGCAGCGAGACACGCGAGCACGCCCCAGAAGAGGCCCCAGTGCACGTCGAGTCCCGGCAGCGAGCCGATGGTCATGGCGTCGGGGAGGGGCAGCGTCGACGGTTTGTTGAGACTGGCGGGATCGCGCAGCGGCCCTTCGACGAGAAACTTGAAAACGGCGATGGCGATATACGACATCAGCAGGCTGCTGATGGTCTCGTTGACACCACGCCATTGACGCATTGCGCCCACTGCGCTGATCCACAGGCCCCCCGCGAGCATGCCTGCAATCGCCATCAGCGGCGTCGCGACGATCCACGGCGTAGCCTGCGGCAGGCACTGCGGCACGACGGCGGCCGCGAGGCCGCCCAGCGCGAGCGCGCCCTCGCCGCCAATCACGATCAGGCCGACCTGGGCAGGCAGCGCGACGCACAGAGCCGTAAGCATGAGCGGTGCGGCGCGCAGCAAGGTGTTCTGCCATGCGAACGACGAGCCGAACGCACCTTCACCAATGAGACCAAGGGCCTGGATGGCCGGCTGTCCCTGCACGAGCAGGAAGATGCCGAAGATCGCCAGAGTCGCCACGATTGCACATACTGTCGGCAACCCAGGCAACAGCGCAAGCAGCAGGCGCGCGAGACTTGCAGGGAGCCTTCGCGACGGCCCGTGAGCGGGAGAAAGGGATGCGGACATCAGGACTCCTGGCGAGGACGCTTCCGGTCCTCAGATCTGGCCGACCACACCGGCAACCAGATAATTCATGCTTTCGAGCGCGATATCGGTCTGTGCGTAGCTCGTGCCGGCCGCAATGGCGCTGCCGCCCTTGTTGTCCTTCATCGGTCCCTTGAAGATGACGTAGTCGCCCGCGACCATCTTCGCCTTCACGGTGTCGGCTTGCGTGCGGGCATCGGGTGTCACCTTCGCGCCATACGGAGACATCTTCACGAAGCCTTCGCGCAGACCGCCGCGAAGAATGTTCGGCTGCGGCTTGCCCGTCTGCGCGTTTGTGACGAGCAGCTTGTAGGGCGTCGCCCAGTCCCATTCGGCGCCCGTCAGATAGCCCTTCGGCGCCAGCGCCGCCTGGCTTGCGTGGTAACCGCAGCTCATCGCGCCGCGTTTCTCGGCTGTCTCGATCACGACCTTGGGTCCGTCCACGTGACACGTGAGCACGTCGCAGCCCTGATCGACGAGGCTGTTGGCGGCCTCCGCCTCCTTCACCGGCATCGACCAGTCGCCCGTGAAAATCACGTGCGTGGCGATAGACGGATCCACCGACTGCGCGCCCAGCGTGAATGAGTTGATGTTGCGCAGCACCTGCGGAATAGGCTTGGCCGCGACGAAGCCCAGCTTCTTCGTCTTGCTCGCATGGCCTGCCACGACGCCGTTCAGATACTGGCATTCGTCGATATAGCCGAAGTAGCTGGAGATGTTGGCCGGATTGCCGCTCTTCCAGAGACCGCCGCAGTGGGCGAAGCGAACCTTCGGATATTTGGCTGCCATTTTCAGCACATGGGGATCGAAGTAGCCGAACGAGGTCGCGAAAATGAGCGTCGCACCGTCCTGCTCGATCATCGCCTCCATGGTCTTTTGGGCGGCGACGGTCTCGGGCACGTTTTCTTCCTCGACGACCTTCACGTTCGGCAGCTTCTTGATGACAGCCGCAGCTTGCGCTTGTGCCTGGTTGTAGCCGTAATCGCCGCGCGAACCGACGTAGATGACGCCGACCGTAAGCGGCTCGGCACCGAAAGCGAGGTCGAATGGGAGCGTGCTGCCGAGGGCGAGGGCGCCAGCGCCCTTGAGAAAATCGCGACGGTTTGTCATGGTTGGACTCCTCGTGAGTTCAATGCATATATTCAGAATTGCCGATCGGATTGGGCTTGCGTTCCGGCCGCCGTTGCGAGCCATGCACGCCAGCCGCCGAATGCAGTGATGTCGTGTGCGCCGCTGCCTGGTGCGACCGCCGAGGGCTCGCTGATAAAGCCCTTGACGATGAGTCCATCGGCTGTCTGCACGCTGCCGATGCCGAGCGGCGCCGGCACGTGGGCAACGAATGCGCCGAAGCTCACGCGCGATATCCAGACTTCGGGGCGACAGGAGGCTTCGATCCGGGCGATCACCGTGTCGACGATGTCGCGAGGCGTCGTGCTTTTGGTGGCGTCGGATTCGAGCAGCGCTCGAACCTTGAAGAAGGCGTCGGGAAGCATGAGTTCAATCTTGAATACAAGTTTGAGCTCATGCTTGCAGCAACTGTGCCAGGCAGAGGACGTTGGCAGGAAGTCCTTGCCCGGCAACGATTTTTACATTGGCGTAGACGCTGGTACTTGTCTACCCGTGATCCAGTGTGGGTCGCGATTGGTTTGGGTTGGTGCACGTGTCCCGCTCATCGTGCACCAACCAGAGGGAAGGGCGCGAGCGGTGGTTAAGGCACTCCTGGCCGAAGCGAGGAAGCCTGGCGAAGACCATTACCACCGGCTCGGAGAGGAACTGGACGGGCATGACGGCCCGCCGCCCCGCGAAGTTCACAAGTGGGTGTGTTCGGGCGGGCGATACGAAATCCATCTCGAAATAAGACCCGCATATGCCCAGCCCGTGCCACCATCTTCGTGCTCCGGGATTGGGACACAAGGCAAGACCGCTGATCAACGGGCGTGACCAGCCAGTCACTTTCCAAAGCTGCACGATCGGGGCACAAAAAAGAAAACGCCCGTGTTATTCACACGGGCGTTTCCGTGGCCCCGCTACCGCGCCCCAATGAACGATTTCTCGTCCGCTTCTGCATCAGGGGCCGGCTTCCGCGCGGCTCTCTTCAAGTATAGGGCGCTTGGCGGGATATCCAAGTCGGCGAGACCAGATTTTTGCACGGAACGCGAGCGGATGATTCAGACGTTTGAGTACTCGCGCCGCCTCTGGACTCAACGCCGTCATTGAGCTTTCAGCCGTTCATGCCGTTCGGTACATGAAAGCGACAACCTTACTGCAAAGCCGGCTGGGTATTGCCGCTTGTTGGACATGTTAGCGCTTACATTAACGCGGAAAACAGCGACCGGGGCAACGAGACAATGACGTCATCAGGGAAACTCCCTAAACGATTCATCGGACCGGCGATCGCGCTCCGCTCGCCCGCAGGATCATGCTCACCACTTCTTCCGTCGTAGCCTCGAAGCGCTTCGTTGAGAGCGCGCGTTTGCCCGAGAGCGCGCATATTTGAGCCTCGAAATCGGCGTAGTGCTGCGTGGTCGCCCAGATCATGAAGAGGAGCGTCCGAGGGTCGACGGGCGCGAGCAACCCTTTGGCTATCCATCGCTCGATCAGCTTCACGCGTGTGTCCATCCACGGCTTCACGCGTTCGAGCAGGATCTCTTGCATGTGCAGCGCCCCGCTGATTATTTCGTTGGCCCACACCTTCGATCCAAGTGGGCGGCGCCGTGACAGGGCCATCTTGGCGCGCACGTAGCCGCCAATCGCCTCGACCGGATCGTCGCTTGCATCGAACAGGTTGGCGGCGGCGTTCCATTCCTCGAACACATCGTCGAGTACGCGCCAGTACAGCGCCAGCTTGGTCGGGAAGTAATAGTGCAGATTCGCCTTCGGTAAACCCGCGCGCTCGGCGATCAGCGCCGTGCTCGCGCCTTCGAATCCGCGTTCGGCAAACACGGCTTCGGCACAGGCGAGTAGATGGGATTCATTCGACGCACGAATGGAGGCTTTGCGCCGCTGTGGCTTGTGCGATGTATCGGCGGCTCGTTGCGCCTGCACGGTGCCGCGCGTCGCGAGGGGCGCGGCTCGCGTGGTGGGTTCGTCGTCGCGCATGTTCGGTCCATTCGGAAGAGAAAAGGAGCGCGGCGGCGCGCGCATGCCGGAATCATTGTAGCCACGATGCAAGTGCGCCGCGAATTCACCGACGTCAGGAGAAACGCGCAGCACGGACGCCTGGTTTTTTTCACGCACTGCAGCATCAATGGCACGCTTCTCGCTCGTAACTCCGCATTGAATTCGCGAAGTTTCTCGTCTAAAACCTGTCCAATCGGACAGGATTCGAAGGGCTGGGTTTCAGGGGCAGCGCAGTGCCATCGAGACGTGCACCGTCGTGGTCCTTCGCGCCCCAACACGGTGGCATGCATGCACGTTTGACAAGCACGGACAGGAGAACACGCATGAACGCAGTAAGCGAAGCCGCGCTGACGACCGCGATCCACGTGAACGGTCAGCGATTGTGGGACAGCCTGATGGAGATGGCCAGGATTGGCGCCACGCCCAAAGGCGGCGTGTGCCGTCTGGCGCTGACCGACCTCGACAAGCAGGGCCGCGATCTCATCGTGCAATGGGCGAAAGAGGCGCGCTGCACGATCAGTGTCGATCAGATGGGCAATGTGTTTATGCGCCGCGCGGGGCGCAACAACGACCTGCCGCCCGTGATGACCGGCTCGCACGCGGACTCGCAGCCAACCGGTGGGCGCTTCGACGGTATCTATGGGGTGCTCGGCGGCCTCGAAGTGATTCGCTCGCTCAACGATTACGGCATCGAAACCGAGCGCCCTGTTGAAACGGTGATCTGGACCAACGAAGAAGGCTCGCGCTTCGCGCCGGCGATGGTCGCCTCGGGCGTATTTGCGGGTGTGTTTGCGCTCGAGTACGGACTGTCGCGCAAGGACGTCGACGGCAAGACCATCGGCGAGGAATTGCAGCGCATCGGCTACGCGGGCGCGTTGCCGTGCGGCGGCCGCAAGATTCACGCGGCGTTCGAACTGCACATCGAACAGGGGCCGATACTCGAGGCCGAAAACAGGACGATCGGCGTGGTCACCGACGCGCAAGGTCAGCGCTGGTACGAAGTCGTGCTCACGGGCCAGGAGGCGCACGCGGGGCCTACGCCCATGCCGCGCCGCCGCGACGCGTTGCTGGGCGCCTCGCGCGTCGTGCAGCTCGTCAACGAAATCGGCCTGCGTCATGCGCCGCTCGCGTGCGCGACGGTCGGCATGATGCAGGTGCATCCGAATTCGCGCAACGTGATTCCGGGCCGCGTGTTCTTCACCATCGATTTTCGCCATCCGCAGGACGAGGTGCTGGCGCAGATGAACGCCGAGCTGCGCGAAGGCATCGCGAAGATAGCGGAACAGGGCAAGCTCGAAGCCGACGTCGAGCAGATTTTCTACTACGCGCCCGTGCCGTTCGACGAGGCGTGCGTGAAGTCCGTGCGCGCGGCGGCCGAGCGCTTCGGCTATTCGAATCGCGACATCGTTTCGGGCGCAGGTCACGACGCGTGCTATCTCGCGACGGTCGCGCCGACCTCGATGGTGTTCGTACCGTGCATCGACGGCATCAGCCACAACGAAGTCGAGGACGCCACGATCGAATGGATCGAAGCCGGCGCGAACGTGTTGCTGCACGCCATGCTCGAACGCGCGAGCGAGCCCGGCTGACGCAATCTCGATCGAACGCAAGCGGTCTCAGCGCCGCGCTGTCTTTCCAACGATTCCCCACCTACCGGCCGCGCACGTCACGCACGCGGCCGGCGGACCCGTGTTTTGCCTCGCAAGGAGCATCCGGATGTCCCAGACCACCTCGAATGCCGCCAACGGCATCGCGCCAGGCCGTCTCAGTGCCGAGCAACTGGGCTGCAATTTCGCCGACGTCGCGCCGCCGCTTTCCGCGAATGCGGCCGTGATCGCCGCCGACCGCTGTCATTACTGTTACGACGCGCCTTGCGTGAACGCGTGCCCCACGGGCATCGACATTCCCGGTTTCATTCGCAAGATCGGCAACGGCAATCTCAAGGGCGCGGCGCGCGATATCCTCAGCGCGAACCCGCTGGGCGGCATGTGCGCACGCGTGTGCCCGACCGAGATTCTCTGCGAAGGCGCCTGCGTGAGAAATCATCAGGATGGCGAGCCCGTTCAGATCGGCGCGCTGCAACGTCATGCCACGGACTTCCAGATGGCCCGCGAAGCCGCCGGTGCCCCTGCGCTCTTCAAGCGCGCCAGCGAGACAGGCCGTCATGTTGCCGTGGTCGGCGCGGGTCCCGCGGGTCTCGCCTGCGCGCACACGCTCGCGCTTGCCGGGCATCGCGTGAGCGTCTTCGACGCGCGCGAACAGCCGGGCGGCCTGAACGAGTACGGCATAGCGGCGTACAAGACCGTCGACAACTACGCGCAGCGCGAAGTGCGGTGGCTTCTTTCCGTTGGCGGGATAGAACTGCGCCAGGGCCAGCGACTGGGGCATGACGTGACGCTTGCGGAGTTACGCGCGGCGTATGACGCGGTGTTCATCGGCGTGGGCCTTGGCGGCACGCATACGCTCTCCATCGAGGGCGAACTGCTCGACGGCGTGCTCGATGCCGTGGATTTCATCGCGCGCGTGCGCGAGGCCGACGATCTGGCCAGCGTGCCCGTCGGTCGCAAGGTGGTGGTGCTCGGAGGCGGCAATACGGCAATCGACGCCGCCGTGCAAAGCCGCAAGCTGGGCGCGGAGCAAGTGACGCTCGCCTATCGTCGCGGCGCGGCGCAGATGAGCGCCACCTGGGCCGAACTGGAATTCGCGCGTAGCCAGGGGGTGACGTTGGCCGAGTGGATGAAGCCGCTGCGAATCGTCGGCGACACGCAGGTGCGGGCCGTGGAATTCGAGCGCACCGGGCTCGATATGAGCGGCGCATTGCGTGGCACTGGGGAGATCGTGCGCGTGGAGGCCGATATGGTGCTGAAGGCAATTGGCCAGACGCTGTTACCCGAAGGCCTCGACGGGTTGCAACTCACCGAGGAAGGCGGGCGCGTCGCGGTGGATGCGAACGGCGCCACGTCCCTTGCGGGCGTTTTCGCAGGCGGCGACTGTGCCGGCCACGGCGCCACCGATCTGACCGTCCAGGCCGTGCAGGACGGCAAGCTTGCCGCGCATGCGATCGACCGCTTCCTTGCGAGTCAGTCTGCCAAGGCCGCCTGAGCCGCGTGATAGCTACACCGAATCCAGATAAAACGAAGGAGTCGCATCATGGCCGACTTGCGCTGCACGATTGCCGGCATTCAATCGCCCAACCCGTTCTGGCTCGCTTCCGCGCCGCCCACCGACAAGGCCTACAACGTCAATCGCGCCTTCGAGGCGGGTTGGGGCGGCGTGGTCTGGAAGACGCTCGGGCTCGACCCGCACGTGGTGAATGTAAGCTCGCGCTATGGCGCCACCACCTGGCGCGGCCAGCGCATGGCGGGTCTGAACAACATCGAGCTCATCACCGACCGGCCGCTCGACGTGAACCAAAAGGAAATCGCGCAGGTGAAGCGGGACTGGCCCGACCGGGCGCTCATCGTCTCGCTGATGGTCCCTTGCAACGAGCACGACTGGAAGTGGATTCTGCCTCAGGTGGAAGACACTGGCGCGGACGCTGTGGAGCTGAACTTCGGCTGTCCGCACGGCATGAGCGAGCGGGGCATGGGCGCGGCGGTGGGTCAGGTGCCCGAGTACATCGAAATGGTCACCCGCTGGGTGAAGGAAGGCACGCGCTTGCCTTGCCTCGTGAAACTCACACCGAACGTCACCGACATTCGTCACGGCGCGCGCGCGGCGATGAAGGGTGGTGCGGACGGCGTCTCGCTCATCAATACCATCAACTCGATCGTCGGTGTCGATCTCGACGTCATGGCGCCGCTGCCCACCGTAGACGGCAAGGGCACGCATGGCGGCTATTGCGGTCCTGCCGCGAAGCCCATTGCACTGCACATGGTCGCGGAGATTGCGCGCGACCCGCAAACGCAAGGCTTGCCCATCTCTGGCATCGGGGGCATTTCCGACTGGCGCGACGCCGCGGAATTCATCGTGCTGGGAGCGGGCAGCGTGCAAGTATGCACCGCGGCGATGCACTACGGTTTCCGGATCGTCAGCGACATGATCGACGGCCTTTCCAACTGGATGGACGACAAAGGGTACGCGAGCCTCGACGCGATTCGCGGCCGCGCCGTGCCGAACGTCACCGACTGGCAATACCTGAACCTCAGCTACGACATCAAGGCGCGTATCGATCAGGACCGCTGCATCCAGTGCGGGCTCTGCCATATCGCCTGCGAAGACACCTCGCATCAGGCGATCACCGCCACGCGCGACGGCAAGCGCCACTTCGAGGTGGTCGATGCGAACTGCGTCGGGTGCAATCTATGCATGCATGTTTGCCCGGTCGATCAATGCATCACGATGGAGCGTGTCGATTCGGGCGAGCGCTACGAGAACTGGACCACGCACCCGAACAACCCGGCGCGTGTCGCCGACCCGAAAGCCGCCTGACATTTCGAAGCCGGATCGAGCCGGACCCACGACAAGCAGGTGGCACGGAGAACCCACCTCATGAGCCAGCCCTTTGCAGTCGACGCCAATGCGCGCCGCGCCGAAAGCGAGCTATACAACGATGATCTCGCGCCCACCGGCGTTGCGCAGCGCACATGGCGCTGGTATCACTTCGCGGCACTTTGGGTAGGCATGGTGATGAACATCGCCTCCTACATGCTCGCCGCCGGCCTCACCGAGCAGGGCATGGCGCCATGGCAGGCCGTGCTAACCGTGCTGCTCGGCAATCTGATCGTGCTCATGCCGATGCTGCTGATCGGTCATGCGGGTACGAAGTACGGCATTCCTTATGCGGTGCTCGTGCGAGCGTCGTTCGGCACCCAGGGCGCCAAGCTGCCAGCCATGCTGCGCGCCGTCGTGGCGTGCGGCTGGTACGGCATTCAATCATGGCTTGGCGGCAGCGCCATCTACACGCTCGTCAACATCCTCACGCACAACGCGCTGGTGGGCGACGCACTGCCGTGGCTCGGCATTTCGATCGGACAGGCTAGCTGTTTCCTCGTCTTCTGGGTGTTCCAGCTGTACTTCATCCTGCACGGCACCGATTCGATCCGCTGGCTCGAAAGCTGGTCCGCGCCCATCAAGGTGGTGATGTGCGCAGTGCTCGTGTGGTGGGCATGTTCGAAGGCAGGCGGCGTGGGCTCGATGCTGTCGCAACCGTCACAGTTCGCCGCCGGCGGCAAGAAGGCGGGCCTCTTCTGGGCGACGTTCTGGCCGAGCCTCACGGCCATGGTGGGCTTCTGGGCCACGCTCGCGCTCAACATTCCCGACTTCACGCGTTTCGCAAAAACGCAAAAAGACCAGTTCGTGGGCCAGGCCATCGGCCTGCCCATTCCGATGGCGTTGCTCTCGGTGGTCTCCGTGGTCGTGACCTCGGCAACGGTTGTGATTTACGGAAGGGCGATCTGGGACCCGATCGACCTCACGAGTCGCATGGAGGGCGTCGGTGTGGGCATCGCGCTCATCATCCTCACACTGGACACGATGTGCTGCAATCTCGCCGCGAATCTCGTCGGGCCAGCTTACGACTTCTCGAGCCTCTGGCCCAAGGGCATCTCGTACAAGACGGGCGGTCTCATCACCGCGGGTATCGCCATCGTGATGATGCCGTGGAAGATCCTTGCCACCACCCAGGGCTACATCTTCACGTGGCTCGTCGGTTATTCGGCGCTGCTCGGGCCTGTGGCCGGCATCCTGATGGTCGACTACTTTCTCGTTCGCAGCACACGCCTCGACACGGCCCAGCTGTTCGAGGAAAACGGCGAGTACGCCTACTCGAACGGCTGGAATCCGGCTGCCGTGATCGCGCTGATCGCAGGCGTGCTGCCGAACCTGCCGGGCTTTCTCAATGTCGCGTTCCCCAATGCGTTTGCCACCGTGCCCGATGCGTTCAAAAGCATTTACACCTATGCGTGGTTCGTGGGGCTCGCCATTGCGGCGCTCGTCTATGGCGTGATGATGAAGCTCGGCAAGAGCCGGCGCCCACGTGTTGCGAGCGCGTGAGCGTTTCAAGCGTGAATGTTCAACTGAAGGAGACTTGGCATCATGGCGATCCTGATTCGAGGCGGCACCGTCGTCAATGCAGACAAGAGCTGCCGTGCGGACGTGCTCTGCGAAAACGGCGTGATCCAGAGCGTTGGCGAGAACCTCGATGCGCCTGCGGGCGCGACCGTGGTCGACGCCGGTGGCCAATACGTGATGCCTGGCGGCATCGATCCGCACACGCATATGGAGTTGCCCTTCATGGGCACGACCGCCAGCGACGACTTCTACACGGGCACGGCGGCGGGGCTTGCGGGCGGCACGACATCGATCATCGACTTCGTCATCCCTAACCCGAAGCAACCGCTGATGGACGCCTTTCGCGAGTGGCGCGGCTGGGCAGAGAAAGCCGCTTCCGACTATGGCTTTCACGTGGCGGTGACGTGGTGGGATGAAAGCGTGTATCGGGACATGGGACTCCTCGTGAACGAGCATGGCGTATCGAGCTTCAAGCACTTCATGGCCTACAAGAACGCCATCATGGCCGACGACGAGATTCTCGTGAACAGCTTTGCGCGCTCACTCGAACTGGGCGCGCTGCCTACCGTGCATGCGGAAAACGGCGAGCTCGTATTCCAGTTGCAACGCCAGTTGCTTGCGCGCGGTTTCACGGGGCCCGAGGCGCATCCGCTTTCACGGCCACCCGAAGTCGAAGGCGAGGCAGCGAATCGCGCCATCCGCATCGCGCAGGTGCTCGGCGTGCCGGTGTACATCGTGCATGTCTCGGCGAAAGACGCGCTCGAGGCGATCGCGCGCGCACGCGGCGAAGGGCAGCGCGTATTCGGCGAAGTGCTCGCGGGGCATCTCGTGATCGATGAGTCGGTCTATCGCGACCCGGACTGGACGCGCGCCGCCGCCCACGTGATGAGTCCGCCGTTCCGTACCCAGGAGCATCGCGACGCGCTCTGGCGCGGGCTTCAGGGCGGCCTGCTGCACACCACCGCAACCGACCACTGCGTGTTCTGCGCTTCGCAGAAAGCCATGGGCCGCCATGATTTCACGAGAATTCCGAATGGTTGCGGCGGCGTGGAAGATCGCATGGCGGTGTTGTGGGATCAAGGTGTGAACACCGGCCGGCTCACGCCGAACGAATTTGTGCGCGTCACCTCCACCAATGCGGCGCAAATCTTCAACCTGTACCCGCGCAAGGGCACGGTGGCCGTGGGTGCAGACGCCGATCTCGTCGTCTGGGATCCCGAGGCCACGCGCGCGATATCGGTCAAGACGCATCATCAGAACGTGGACTTCAACGTGTTCGAAGGGATGACGGTTCGCGGCGTGCCGACACACACCGTCTCACAAGGCGAACTCGTGTGGGCGGACGGCGACCTGCGCGCGCGGCGCGGAGCCGGGCGTTATCTGAAGCGGCCCGCGAATCCCGGCTATCTGCAGGCCTCGCGCCTCGCGAAGAGCCTGAAGCAGACGCAGCCGGTGCATCGCGAAGGTGACGCACCACAATAAACACGGCAACGCGTGGAGGCACTGCAGGGGATATCGGGGGCTCGACGCGACAGGATTCGCGTTGCGCCCGGTAGTTCGAGTGCAAACCGGTCGGCGCTTTTTATCTGCGTCGGAGTTCGCCATTGAGCGATCAGATACAAGAACAGCGCGAGCCGGGGGGCGGTCATGGTTGAATGAGTAATCCGTATCTCGCGGTTAGTGTTTCCCGCGTTCCGCGATCCATGCGCTATCCGGTCGCTGTTCCAGTCAGCGATTCACAGGCCTGCCAGAGGCGTCTTGCATCGGTTCCGTTTCTTGCCTGACTGGCGACGTTCGCTGGTCCCACGTCTCGACCACGTGTTTCGAACAATCCGAGCGGACCATAGTAGCCGCCGTCGACGACATCGGCCGCGGTTGCGGCATAGAGCGTGGAAAGCGCGCCGGTCTGGTCACTGTTGAACAAGATATCGATCAGTCCGCCTAGCGCAGAGCGGACGATCGGGCTTGCGGCAAAATGGTCGGCACGGAACAGATTCGTATTGGCGACGCCGGGATGCGCGGCAACGGACATCACGCGCGATCGTGCGGCGCGCAACCGGCGATCGAGTTCGAACGCGAACATGAGGTTGGCGAGCTTCGACTGTCGATAGGCGGTCATCGGACGGTAACGACGGGTTGCCTGAAGGTCGTCGAAGTCGAGCCGCCCGGTCTTGTGTGCGATAGAGGCAACCGTGACCACGCGCGGCCGCTCGGCAGACGCTCCTGCCGCCATCTCGAGCGCAGGCAACAGCAGGCGCGTCAGGGCGAAATGCCCGAGTACATTGGTGCCGAACTGCAATTCGAAGCCGTCGACCGTTTCGAGGCGTCGGCGGGGCGCCATGACGCCCGCATTATTGATGAGGATGTCGAGCGGCCGGCATTGCGCGAGTTCGCGATCGCAAAAGGCGCGCACCGAAGCAAGGCTTGCGAGATCCAGTCGTTGAAGCCGCAATCGGGCGGCGGGCAGTTCCCTCTGCAGACGGGACAGGGCATCGGCGCCGCGCTGTTCGTCACGGCAGGCGAGTACGACTTCCGCGCCTGTGCGAGCCAGTATTGCAGCGACGTGATAGCCGATGCCGCTGTTGGCCCCCGTGATGATGGCGCGTCTGCCGTGCTGAGGCGTGATGTCGTCGATGCTCCATTGTTTGTTCTGGTTCATTGGCGATTGTCGAGGGAAGGCCGTTAGCCGGAGAGAATGCTGATTAGCATACCCCTTGCACGCGCGCCGCATGTGCTGGACATTCTCGGGTTTCGCACGGGTCCGGCGGCTTCCTGAGTCGGGCGCGCAGCGCGCGCATGTAATGCGTGTGAAACGCAAGGCGGGCGTCCTGCCCCGTTACATCAGCCGAAGCACGATTCTCTGAAGGAGGGAGGGCAGGTCGCGTCGAGCGTCGACCACGAGATGAACGAAAACGGTCTCGTCGCGGACCTGATAAATGATCCAGTTCTTGCCGGAAAGTCCTTGCCGGAAACCGTCCTCGAAGAAGCCCTCAAGCTCGGCAGGCGCATGACCGCTAGCGGGGAACTGACGAATGTGCGTGATCGTTTCCTGCAGTTGCGTCGATGGTATTGTCAAGTTGGCGCCGGGGTCGACGAATATAATGGGGCATGAAGAAAGCTTCCGTTTCCGTTTTGCTGTCGGCCGAGGCGCCGATTTCGTTCAAGGGCTATCGATTTCCGCCGGACATCATCAGCTACGCGGTGTGGGTCTACTGCTGGTCAGCTCTCTCCTCGTTCAAGAGGAAGCGATATTCCCTCTCCGGACGCCGATTCCGCTAGCTGCGCCGCTGCGATAGTTGCTCCATCCCGAACTCCGCGGCGCGCTGCGTCGCCATTTCGTTTGCGGCAATCGCCCATTTGCCACACGCCGGGCGGTCCCCGGCTACTTCTCGTCATGGCTCACACCTTTGGACTACATCATGAGCGAGTACGTCAGAACTTACAGAGGGTTGGAGATCTATCCCCTCGTCTATTCCCACATTCCCCGGGAGGCCGTTGGGTCATTCGACTATGATGCCGGCTTTGACGCTGCCGTCAGGATATGCCGCCGAGGCACCCACGACACACTGACGGCCAGCCGCGTATTTCGGATCCCACATCGTGCGCCGTTTGGCGATGCGGGCGAGGCGCGCATGGCATCCAACGACTATGCGGAGCGCCTGATTGATGGCGAGGTTGACGGGCAGTCTATGCGTGATCTATGAGCGAACGGCGATACGGTCCAATGCGCGAGGAAACGTGAATGCAGCATCTATGCTAGGCGAGAAGAACTATGAGGTCGTCGCCTCGTCCCGCCGGACGATAAATGGCGCCGTTCCGACCTTGAAGGTGACCCGCCTTTACGACAAGCGGGTTATCTATCCGTTTTGCGGTTGCCCGGACATGCCTCTATTCGACGATCCACAGAGCGCGAAGAATTTTGCCGAGGTGTACGGCTGGCAACTTGTGAAGGGCGATATTGCGGTTCCAGAGTGATCTGAGGGACCACCGTCGAGAGCCGCCGATTACGCTTTTCGGGTTGCATCGAGATAAGGCCAAACGGGCAGGAAAATTTCATGGATTCTCAATGCTGCTAACGGCTATACGATTGCATACGTTCCGCAGGATACGATGGTGACGAGCCCGAGCGGTTTTTTCTTCCCGAGAGAGGCGACTATTCTTCGTGACGAGCCAGCACGTCCTCATTGACGAGCCGAGCGGCCATTACCCTAACCGCATCGAAATCGAACCGCACGTCGATCCGGCGAACCTCGGTGCTTCCACGTTGATTTCAGTCCCGCTTTATGTCGACCGGCCGGGCAACCGTGCGGCAGGCACGCGACCTAATTGCGAGCGCCTCGGCGTATTTTCGAGTCAACCCATGCCTGCCGAAAGGGGCGTTGCGTCGTACACTGTCAAATTCGACATAAAAGGAGGCCATCGTGAGCAAAGCCCATGACGCCAAGAAGACGGAAAAGAAAGTCGCCACGAGGACGCCGAAGGAAAAGAAGGACGCGAAGAAGCTGAAGAAGGAGGCTTCGAAGCGTCGGTGATCTTGCAGTGCCACGAGCGCTGCTAAATAGCCGCGGCACACGGTGGCACGATCGAGGTGAGATCGGACGAACAAGAGATGTCTTCATAGTGCGCCTGCCGCGGCAGCAGTTACCCGGCGAGCGCTCAACCAAGGAAAAAATTGACTACCGTAATTCTGAAACCCGACGAGCCCGTGGAAGTTGCAATACGCCGTTTCCGTCGCGCGATCGAGCGCACCGGCTTGATTCCGGAGCTTCGTGCCCGGACAGCCTACGAAAAACCTACCGCAGAACGCAAGCGCAAAAAAGCTGCTGCAGCGGCACGCCTGCGCAAGCAGATCAAACGGTCGTTGCCGCCGAAAAAGCGGTACTGACCGGGAACTGCCGGGCAGCTATGCTGAAGCGGCCGTCTAGTGCCCAGGCAGGCGTCCCGCGTAACCTCCGCATGGGGAACCGGCTCTGATCTGCACCCAGTGGCCGGTTGAATCCGCCTTCGCATACCGGCCACTTGATCTTCTGCGATCGATAGACAGCTTCGGATCGGGTGCTGTCCGCCGGGCTCGTCGACGCAGCCGGCAACAATGAAGCCGCCTCGATGCTCAAGCGTGACGTCGACAACCTGGCCGCGTACTTCGGGCGATTTGCCCCGCAAATACTCACCGCAAATTATGGCACGGAGATCTGGACGCTCTTCGAAGCAGGCCGGCTGCATGTCGATGCCGAACTGACCGGCCGCATCGAGGTCGACACGCGACGTGTGGACCTCGATGGCGTGCCGCAGGAACTCGAAGAGACACGTTTTGAGGAGGACGCGCGAGTGCGGCGACAGCAGGAACTGAGCGCAGGCCGGTAACCATGCTCAATGTCCCCCGAAGATCGTCCGAATGTGAAGGTCTTCGAGGATGACCTTGCCCCTGTTTGGCGAATCCCTTAACCGAGGAAATTACGCAGCCTCGCCTTGCTGGGCTGCGAACCAGTTTTTCTCGAATGTCATGGGACTGACGTAGTCGAGTGTCGAGTGTAACCGGCGTGCATTGTACAAGCCGTCAACACAACGCCCATATCAGCGAATCAAAGGAGGTTCTCTACCGCTGGCATCCGTGGTACGGGCACACGGTATGGATTTTCACCACGATAGAGAGGAAGAACGCCGAGTCAGTGCTGCGCTGTGGGCGAGAGCCGTTCGACACGGCAGGCTTGCTGGAGGTGCCGCAATGGATGTTCGATCCCGTTGCCTGCTGTCGCATTACCTCGGCAACGTCTCCCGCCGTCAGCTGTGAAGCATTGAGGGAACTGAAGTACCTGCTGGCGCAGGCGCCTGCTGCCACGCCGCGCGGTATGGTACAAGCCGAGCACCATCCTTTGCTCCGTACAGGAGGTGCTGATGCGACGCCAGACAAACCCCCAACCGGGCGGTCAACTCGACCTGTTCCGTCCCTTTCCGAAGACACCACAATGGGCGCACCTGCCGCAGGAGGTCCGGCAGCAGACGGTGCGTTTGCTGGCGCAACTGCTGCGGCAACAGCGTCGCGGGTTGCTCGCCGCCGTACACGAGCCGGAGGTGCGCGATGAGTGACAAGATTCGGGCGCAGCATCTGGCGCGCAAGGCCATGCTGTACGTGCGCCAGTCGTCGGCCTATCAGGTCAGCCACAATCTGGAGAGCCAGAAGCTGCAGTATGCGATGCAGGATCGTCTGCATCAGTTGGGCTGGAACGAGATCGAGGTGATCGACGAGGATCTGGGACGCTCTGCGGCCGGAACGCAAACGCGCACGGGCTTCGAACGGATGGTCGCAGAGGTCTGTCTTGGGCACGTCGGCGCAGTTGCCGCTCGCGAGGTTTCACGATTCGCGCGCAACAGTCGCGAGTGGCAGCAACTGGTTGAGGTGTGCCGCGTCGTCGACACGGTGCTCGTCGATCAGGAGACCGTCTACTCACCGCGGCAGAGCAACGATCGTTTGCTGCTCGGCTTGAAGGGCAGCCTGAACGAATACGAGCTGGATCTGTTGCGTCAGCGTTCGCTCGAAGCTCGTCGGGAGAAGGCCAAACGCGGCGAACTCATTGTCGCGGCGCCGGTGGGTTACTGCAAGACCGAAGACCAGCGCCTGGAGAAGGATCCGGATTTGCGCGTGCAGGACGCCATCCGCTCGGTATTCCGCCAGTTCGGCGCGATTGGTTCGGTGCGTCAGACGTTGTTATGGTTCCTGGAGCACGGCCTGCAGTTGCCGGCATGCATGCCGCGCGGCGAAATCCAATGGAAACGGCCGAGCTACGGCACGCTGTACCGGATCCTGACCAACCCGATCTACGGTGGCACGTATGCCTATGGCAAGACCGAATGCGCGATCCATTACGAGGCTGGGGAACCACGCAAACGTGATCGCCGCAAACCACGGGATCAGTGGCTTGCGCTCATTCCGAATGCCCACGAAGGGTACGTTGACTGGGACGAATTCGAACGGATCCAGTGTGCCATTAGCGGCAACCTGCGTCTGGCCGGACACGCTGGCGCCCCGAAGAACGGTGAGGCTCTGCTGGCGGGACTGTTGCGCTGCAGGCGCTGCGCGAGCAAGCTGACGCTACACTACACGGGTAACAGGCACGACGCCTTGCGCTATAGCTGTCATCGCGGCTGGATGGACAAGGGGCAACCGCGTTGTATTGCGTTCGGTGGCACACGCGCGGACGCGGCCATCGCCGAGGCGGTCTTGCAGGTCGTTCAACCGGCGGCAATTGAGGCAGCAATCGTGGCGCGCGAAGAAGAGACCCTGAAGCAGGACGAAGTGCTGGCCGCGTTGCAGCGGGATCTTCAGGCTGCACGCTACGCCGCGCAACGCGCGCAGAAACAGTACGATGCTGCTGACCCCGAGAACCGGCTTGTCGCCGACGAACTGGAGCGGCGCTGGAATCATGCGCTACTACGCGTAGAGGAACTGGAATCGCGTATCGAGCAACAGTCGGGCACATCCGGCCAGATACCGCCTATCCAGCCAGAGGAGTTTGCCGATCTTGCCACTGCATTGGAATCGATCTGGCCGCAGGCCGACGCCCGCCTGAAGAAGCGCATAGTGCGCACCCTGATCCACGAAGTCGTCGTTGACGTTGACGACGCAACGAGCGAAATCGTGCTCGTCATTCACTGGAAGGGCGGAGTACATACCGAGATTCGCGTACCGCGGCGGCGCCGCGGAGAGAACACTACGCATACGTCACGTGAAGCAATTGATGCCGTGCGCCAGCTCGTCCGTGTCTGTCCGGATCTGGTGATCGCCGGCGTACTCAATCGCAATGACCTGCGAACCGGCCGGGGTAACTTCTGGACCCAGGAGCGAGTCACCGCGTTGCGCAGCCACCATCAGATCCCGGTCTATTCGAGCGAACGACGTGCTGCTGAAGGATGGATGACGTTGACCGAGGCATCGGCGTTCATCGGTGTGAGCCCCGGAACGCTCAGGCTCGCAGTTGAGCGCAACAAGATCCCAGCCGAACATCCGTTACCCAACGGGCCATGGATCTTCAATCGCAATTCGTTAACCGGGGACGCAGTTACCGAACTCGTCGAACGGGCTCGCGCACGGCGTGGACACCCCACAATACCAACGACACAACAGGGCTCTCTAGATTTATCAACAACATAGCGAGGTTGGGCAGTATGAAACGCACTTGTAAAAGCCCAGCCAGTCAATCACCTCATCCATTGCGGCACGCCGCGTGGCGAAGTGCCGGCCATGCATGCGTGCTACCTTCAGCGAACCCCACAGACTTTCGGTCGGCGCGTTATCCCAGCAATCGCCGCGTCGGCTCATCGACGAACTCATGCCATAGGCCTTCAACGTGTCCTGGAACAGGCCGCTGCAATACTGGCTACCCCGGTCGCTGTGCACGATTACGCCGGCTTCCGGGTGGCGCCGGAACCACGCCATACGCAGTGCGTCCGTGACCAGCTCAGCCTTCATGTGCGGCTGCATCGACCAGCCCACCACCTGCCGGCTGAACAGGTCGATGATGACCGCGAGGTACACCCACCCCTCGGCTGTCGCCAGATAGGTGATATCGCTCGTCCAGACCTGGTTCGGTGCAGTGGCGGTGAAATTGCGCTCCAGCAGATTCGGCGCCACCGGCAAATCGTGGTTCGAGTTCGTCGTTGCGATGTACTTGCGCTTGTGGCGAGCGCGAATGCCATGCTGCGCCATCAGCTTGCGAACCCGCTCCTTGCCCACGCGCACGCCACGCGCGAGCAGTTCCTTCCACATGCGCGGCCAGCCGTACTCGCCCTTGACCTGCGCGTGAATCGCCTTGATGTTTGCGAGCAGTGCATCGTCGCTCACGCGGCTTCGGTGCGGCCTGCCCTGCGCGGCGCGTTGCCGGCGCTGATGATATCCGCTGGGGCTGACCTCCAGCACTTCGCACAGCACCGAGACCGACCAGTGGCGTCGATTGCGCTCAATGAATGCGTACTTCACATCGATTCCCTGGCGAAGTACGCAGCGGCTTTTTTTAAAATATCTCGCTCCATCTTCAGGCGAGCTACCTCCGCACGCAGCCGGGCCAGCTCCATCTGTTCCGGGCTTACTGGCCTTGTCCCAGCTCCCGCCAGCTTGCCTTCCCGCTCAGCCTTCACCCAGTTGTACAGCGTCTGTTCAACCACACCCAGTGTCGCCGCCACTGCTGCCATGCTTTGCCCGGCCTTGACCAGTCGCACCGCTTCCAGCTTGAATTCGAGCGTGTACTGTGCCCGCTTTGCCTTGCCTGTCATCGTTCTTCTCCTTGCGTGAGTTTACCTGCTCAGCAAGGGATTCGTTTTTCGGGGGCAAGCTCAACGGCGCGCACACCAGGCAGTCGAATCCCTTCTGCACGAGCTGACGATAAAGTCCATAGCCGCACGGGCCCGCCTCGTAGACGATGCGGATGTGCCGCGCCTTCGATTGCAGGCGCGTACACAGCCGATCAATATCCGTCTTCGTCGTGCCAATCTTGCCGAGCAGTTCGACCTCGCCTGTGCCCAGCGCATAGGCAACCGTGATCGAATCCTTGTGAACGTCGAGCCCTACGTACAGTGTGATATCTTTTTCCACGCTGGCCTCCGTGATGGATATCGCCGGGTGTGGCCCTGTCCACACCGTGCGGCTCTGGCAGAAATACTAACCCGCGTTTGAGTCCTCGCGGCGGGCCAGCCTCTACCTCGCGGAGTCATACTGACTAGTGAATCGCGTCTTGTCGCCGACCATTTCACGGCGCTGATCGATCAGGCTCATCAGACAACGCATACCCGCGCTTTGCGGCCTCAGCGGAGCGAACCGCTCGGGATGCAAAGCAGCAGATCGAGTGCCAGTTTGGCATCGGTGGGATCGTCTTTGGCCCGACTCGGTTTGAACGCCTCGCGGTATTTTGCGAGCGTCGATGGATTAAACGGAAAGAGGACCAGGAAATCATACTTCTGAAGCGCGGAAACTATTGGTCCCCTTGCCAGCTCGAGGGCAACTGCGATCATCCCGTCAAAGCGCTGATGCAATCCATTTGCCCACTCATCAATGCATGCGACCTGATGGGAACACAACTGAACTCTCGACTGGTGTCGTCGGCAGCCTGCAGGCAGATATCGTGTTTCGTATCCGCCCAGTCGATGCCTACATACGCTGCAAACTGCTGATCCGATAGAGGCGACATGTGAACCTCTGCAAGTGATAGATTGTCTGGCAGGGACATGCATGCTTGCGCTCTGCGAAGCCAATATAGTGAGCCGGTGCGACGGCGAACCCTGAGTATTCGTTGACGAGCGCAAGCGC
Organism: Paraburkholderia sp. MM6662-R1; assembly: GCF_050436245.1. NCBI lineage: Bacteria > Pseudomonadati > Pseudomonadota > Betaproteobacteria > Burkholderiales > Burkholderiaceae > Paraburkholderia > Paraburkholderia sp. MM6662-R1. Next base: position 419,639 of record NZ_JBNDLV010000003.1, read on the forward strand.
ACCTGCGGACTTGGAGCTAAAGCCGCAAACGTCCAGGCGTTTGGGTCGAGATATTCGTAGCCCCGCGGGTGCATGTTCCGCTTGCGCTGGCAGCAAGCTGCCAGTGCTACCAGTATCAGTGAAAGCGGAACGGACTATCTATACAGGGTCGATCAATGGACCATTCGACTGTGCACTAACAGGCGCTCACGCTGCTGCCTGCACTGCAGAGGAAAGCGATTCGCGAGTGTAATCGCTCGGCGGGCAAGAACTGGCGCGCATCGTGACGCGAGGAGCTAGAGCATGTCACACGTTCCCTACCTACGATGGTTGCGGCCGGCGGGTGTGCGATCGGTCCGGCTGACTACCGGACTGGTGATGTTCACCTACGTAGGCACGCATCTCCTGAATCACGCGCTGGGGAATATCTCGCTCGCATGGCTGGAGCGTGATCTGCTTGTGCAGAAGTACGTCTGGCAGGGATGGCTTGGAACGGTCGTGCTGTACAGCGCGCTCGTGACGCATTTCTTCCTGGGTCTGTGGGCTTTGTACGAACGGCGCTCGCTGCACTGGACTCCGGGCGAGGTTGCGCAACTCGTTCTCGGCTTGTGCATACCGCCGCTGCTAGCCAACCATCTTGCGAATACGCGGGTCGCCTTTGCCGAGTTCGGCCTGAACAAGGGCTACGCGCAGGAACTGTACTCGTTCTGGATCGATTCACCGTTCTTTGGCGGTGTGCAGTAAGCGCTAGTTTTCACGCACCTAGCTTCTGCCTTTGAGAAGGTCCACGATTGCGTCCGCAACCCAAACTTGCGGACGCAATCCATGACCGAGAATGACCTGACCTTTTTGCCCTTGCGGGTGACACGCGTTGGTGTCGGCGGCAAGCGCAGTTTCCACCCGTCAGACAAGCGACGACTGGTCGACGCCTGCCTGCAGCCAGGCGCATCGCTGTCTGGCCTCGCCCTGAAGGCTGGGGTGAACGCCAACCAGTTGCGCAAATGGGTTCGGCTGCGCGAACAGTCGACTTCCTCCGCGAGATTCAACACTGCTGTCGGGTTGTCGGCCTTCGTGCCGGTCGTCGCGATCGACGACGCGGCGCCGACGACACATGTTGCGCAGCCGACGCCTGAACTGGATCGCGCAGATCTGTCGCCACCGGCGACACAAGCTGCGCGCCTGTCGGCCAGATTGCCCAACGGTGTAAAGCTTGAGCTCGAATGCTCAGGGCGCGACGCCGCACTGGTGAGCGCGATGATTGCCGCACTGAGAGCCCAATGATGTTCCGGTTCGAGGCGAACATTAAGGTCTTCCTGCATCGTGAGCCGATCGATTTCCGTGCCGGTATCAATAGCCTCGTGGCACTGGTCGAGCAGTCCATGCAACTCGACCCATTTGCACGTGCCGTGTTTGCCTTCCACAATCGCAGACGCAACCGGGTCAAGTTACTGTTCTACGAGCGCACCGGCTTCTGGCTGATGCTGCGGCGCCTCGAGCAGGACCACTTCGTCTGGCCACGTCGGCAACAGGCTGTGATCGAGTTGACGACCGAACAGCTGCATTGGCTCCTTGAGGGCATTGACGTTGACGCAGTGCGCCGCCATCCGGCACGGCGGTACCGTCACGCGAGCTGAACGCCGGGCGTTCCCAGTAAAAACAACGGGCGGGTGGACGGTTACAAATTCCCGTAAACCCGTCGCGCGCAATCATTCGCTATCCTGGGAGCATGAACGAAGACGACTTCTCCCGATTGCCGTCGGTCGCCCAGGCCTATATCCGTGAACTCGAGGCACGCAACCGGCAGCTGGGCGAACGGATTGCCCAGTTGGAGGAGCAGTTCCGCCTGGCGCAGAGCAAGCGCTTCGCGCCGAGTAGCGAGAAGCTCGGGGCTCGTGTCTTCGACGAGGCCGAACAGATCGCCGCCACCGACCACGACGACGATGACGCCGGCGATGCCGAAGGCACGTTCGCGCTGCCCGATACTGGCCTGCCAGATGTACCCGGGGCGGCACGGAACAGGCCCGGACGCAAACCACTGCCGGCGCACCTGCCACGTCAGCGCATCGAATACGACCTGCCCGAAGAGCAGAAGATCTGTCCATGCTGCGCACACGCACTTCACCGCATGGGCGAAGAGGTCAGCGAACAGTTGCATATCGAGGTGAAGGCGTCCGTGCTGCAGCACGTGCGCTTCAAGTACGCGTGCCGCCACTGCGAACGCCATGCCGAACGCACGCCGGTGATCACCGCACCGATGCCAGCGCAGCCATTGCCGGGCAGCAATGCCAGTGCGGCGATGATCGCCACCGTTACTGCCGGCAAGTATGTCGACGGGACACCGCTATACCGGATGGCTCACGCACTGGCGCGCGCAGACATCGAAGTCGGACGTGGCACGCTGGCAAACTGGATCATCCGGCCCGCTGAACTGCATTACCGCCGGCTCTATGAGGCATTGCGCAAGACGCTGCTGTCGCAGCCGTTGATCCATGGCGACGAGACAACGGTGCAGGTGCTCAAGGAGCCCGGCAAGACCGCGCAGAGCACATCGTATATGTGGGTCTACCGCAGTGCCGAAGACTGTGCGGAGCCGGTCGTACTGTTCGACTATCAGCCGGGGCGGGGGCAGGAATATCCTCAGGCATTCCTCGCCGGCTATGAAGATCTGCTGATGACGGACGGATACGCCGCCTGGCGTACGCTCGAAGGACCAACCCACTTCGGCTGCCTGGCTCACGCCCGTCGGGCCTTCGTCGACGCGCTCAAGGGCATGAAAAAACCCGGCGGCCGCGCCGGGCAGGCATTGGAATACTTCAAGGCGCTGTATCAGGTCGAGGCGCTGGCCAAAGCCGATATGCCCGAAGGCGAGACGCGCGTTGACTACACATACCGGCTGCGCCAGCAGCACAGCGTGCCACTACTCGAAGCGTTCAGAAAGTGGCTGGACGAACAGGCGCCGCAGGTTCTGCCAGAAAGCCTGCTGGGCAAGGCAATCTCATATACACGCAACCAGTGGACGTATCTCTGCCGCTACGTGAGCGACGGGCGTGCCGCCGTCGACAACAACGTCATCGAGCGCGACATCAGACCATTCTGTACAGGCCGATCCTCATGGCTGTTCAGTGACACTGTTGCCGGGGCGAAAGCGAGCGCAATCGTTTACAGCCTGATGCTCACGTGTCGAGCCTGCAATGTCGAACCCTACGCATATCTCGTGCATGTGCTGACCGAATTGCCGCAACGCGCACCGGATGCCGATGTCACAGACCTGCTGCCCTTCAACTTCGCGAAGCTCACGGCTGCAGCACGCAACCCCGTTTGATTTGACCAGCGCATTGGCGCGAACTTCACCAATCGACGCGCTGTCGTGAGACGCCATCTCCCCACCACCCAGGGACGTCAATTCCGTGTGCTGGATCGTGCGCTTACGGTGTGCAGTTGATGCTGTTGGTGGTCGCCTGGCTGCATGGGTGTTACGGCATCTGGTTTTGGTTGCGATTGAAACCATGGTTCGGAGCGTGGCGGAGCTTGCTGCTGAGCGCTGCCGTCCTGCTCCCGGTGCTCGCGCTTCTAGGCTTCTTACAGGGCGGACGGGAAGTGATCGCGCTCGCGCGAGATCCTGTCTGGCGCGCCGCGGCGACACGACCGACGATCGTTGGAACCGGACCGCAAAAACTTTGGCTCGCCGAACTGCGCAATGACTTTTTGCTCTTCGATGGCGGTGCGCTGCTGCTGGTGCTTGCCGCGCGGCTGGTGCGCACGGTGCGGGAACGCCAGGTCGGGCGGCTCGGCGTTCTGTATCCGGACGGGCGAAAAATATTTGCGCCGCGCGGATTTTCGGTACTTGAGACTAGCCGCATGGCCGGTGTTCCGCATGCCAGCATGTGTGGTGGGCGCGCCCGATGCACGTTGTGCCGGGTACGCGTGCTCAGCGATGTTCCGCTGCCCGCGCCTGCCGAAGCGGAGCGTCGCGTTCTGGAGCGACTGGGGGCTGATCCGCAGACAGTGCGCCTCGCCTGCCAATTGCGACCGGCCCATGACCTCTCCGTGTGGCCAATGGTGCCTCCCGCAGCATCGACGGCCTTCTTGCAGCGGCGCCAGCGGGACGTTATGCCGCAAGAGCGATTCGCGGCGTTCATGTTCGTGGATATGCGGGATTCCACGAGGCTTGCGGCGGCACAGTTACCGTTCGACACCATATTCTTGGCCAGCCGCTTCCTGAGTGCGGTCAGCTCTGCCGTAGTCCAGGCGGGCGGCCTGCCAAATCAGTTCCTGGGGGACGCAGTGCTCGCGATATTTGGCTTAAGCAGCGAGCCGTCGACCGCCTGTCGTCAGGCTCTCAGCGCAGTGCCGCTGGTGGCGGCCAATATTGACGAGCTCAGCGCTATGCTCGAGCAGCAGCTGCAAACGAAAATTCGCTTTGGGATCGGATTGCATTGCGGCGCGGCGGTAATGGGTGAGATTGGTTTTCGCGAGCACGTCACATTCACTGCAATTGGTGACCCGTTGAATGTGGCCTCGAGACTTGAGCAGTTGACAAAGGAGATCGCTTGCGAGGCGATCGTCTCAGAACAGGTCTTCCAGCATGCCGGCGTTCCGGCCGCAGGCCTGCCGCAGCTTGCCGCACGCCTGAGAGGCCGCGATGATCTGGTGCCCGTCCGTGTGCTGTCCAAGGCGGCGCAGATGCCTCGGGCCTGACCACGCCCGCGGCGCCACGCTCACAGACCGCGTAGTGTCGCTTGACACATCCGAACCGAAGGTCCCGTATTACCGCGAAGGACGAAACCGCTCGCGCGGTAAGGGGCTCCGGCCAACGTTAGTGGTCCCGGAGAGGAAACCGACTCTGTTTTCATGTTGAAGGGCGAGGCAATCCGCCTCGTCGTTCAACGGGAGCAGAGCCATGACTCACACCAGCCAGGATATCAGTCCGCTGCGCCAGCGCCTGATCGACGACATGCGCATGCGCAAGCTCGCACCGAAGACGCAAGCCGGTTATGTCCGCGTGGTCCGTCAGTTCGCCGCTTTTCTCGGGCGCCGGCCCGACACCGCCACGGTCGAGGACCTGCGGCGCTACCAGCTGCATCTGGTCGACCACGGCATCTCGCCCGTGTCGCTGAATGCCGCCATCACCGGACTGAAGTTCTTCTTCGAGATCACGCTCCACCAGCCCGAGCTGATGGCGAAGATGCAGCCGGTGCGCGTGCCCCGCACGCTACCGGTCGTGCTCAGCCCCGACGAAGTGGGCCGCCTGATCGCCGCCGCCGGCAACCTGAAGCACCAGACCGCGCTGTCGGTCGCCTACGGCACCGGCCTGCGCGCCAGTGAAGTGGTGGCGCTGAAGGTCGGCGACGTTGACAGCCAGCGCATGACGCTGCGTATCGAGCAGGGCAAGGGCCGCCGGGACCGCTACGCGATGCTCTCGCCGGTCCTGCTCGAACGCCTGCGTGTCTGGTGGCGCGTGGCCCACGCGCAGGGTCGCATGCTCAAGGGCGGATGGCTGTTCCCGGGGATGGATCCCGTCGACCCGCTGACCCCGAGGGACTGAACCGCGCCATCCATGCCGCCGCCGAGGCCGCGAACATCGACAAGCGCGTGTCCATGCACACGCTGCGTCACAGCTTTGCGACTCACCTGCTCGAACAGAAGGTCGATATCCGCCTGATCCAGGTCCTGCTCGGGCACCGCCAGCTCGAGACCACCGCACTCGTTTCTGCCGGCAACGGTAACAGGTCGATGGTTCCACCTGTACATGATCCTGGACCTGTATAGCCGCAAGATTGTCGGCTGGGAGGTGCACGACAGCGACGCGGCCGAACACGCTGCTCATCTCGTGCGTCGTACGGCGCTCTCCGAAGGCATTGCCGTCCTTGAGACCCGGCCGGTGCTGCACGGCGATAACGGTGCGACGCTCAAGGCCACGACCGTGCTGGCGATGCTCCACTGGCTGGGTGTCAAGCCGTCGTACTCGCGCCCCCGTGTCAGCGACGACAACGCCTACGCCGAGGCGCTGTTCCGAACCGCGAAGTACCGGCCGGAGTTTCCGGTCACAGGCTTCGAGGACCTGAACGCTGCTCGCACCTGGGCTGCCGGCTTCGTGCAGTGGTACAACTTCGAGCATCGTCATAGCGGCATCCGCTACGTGACACCTGCGCAGCGTCATGCCGGTGACGATCGTGCGCTTCTCGTGGCACGTCACGCACTGTACGCGAAGGCGCGCGCGTGCAATCCGGCCCGCTGGTCGCGTCACACGCGCAACTGGACACCGGTTGGTGCCGTGAAGCTTAACCCCGAACGTGACTCAGTCGTTGAGATGGCGTCGATCGGCGCAAATAAACAGCCTCTGGCTGCATGAGTGAGGCGACAACCTGCTTGATGCGCGCCGCACCGCGCGCGGCCTGCGCAGGGGCTTCGCCCGTGTAACCCTGATCGGCGAAGGCCACTTTCACGGTTTCTCCCGTTGCCTGCTGCACCTGGCGTGCCAGTTCTGCCACCTGTGCGCGCTCCTGCTCGTTGGCCGGTGTCACGTGTACGGCGAGCAACTGACCCAGCGTGTCGACCGCCATATGCACCTTGCTGCCACCCTTGCGCTTGTAGCCGTCATATCCTCCGCGTGGACCGCTCTCACATGTCGATTGCATCGTACGGCCATCAAGGATCACCGCGCTGGGCTGCCCCTGCCGCCCCTGCGCGACACGGATGATCGAACGAAGACCACTCACCATGCACTCGAAACAGCCGGCCGCCAGCCATCGCTGCGTCTGCTGGTACACCAGTTCCCGCGGCGGAAAGTTGGTCGGCAGCATTCGCCACGCAGCCCCAGCGCGAGCCATCCAGCGCAACGCATTGAACATCTCGCGCAACTCGTATTTGCGCTGCACTCTCATCCATCAACGTCAGATACGCTGCTACGAATCTCCATTCTTCGTCTGACACGTCTGTCGGGTAGGCTTTACGTTTCTCTCTTGTCATCCCTCCAGGGTGATATGACTTCTCGTGTCAATATGATCGGTTCTGTGTTTTCGATGTTTGAATTTCCTGAGGGCGACGTAGCAGTAAATCTCGACGGTGGATCAAGCTGATATCCGCGGATTGGCTACCGCATTACAGATGTCCGCCCAATGAGCCTTCCGCTACCTACCACCGCAATTCGGATGAGATCCGTTGCCTACCCTGGTCGCGGGTTACTCGTGTGCCGGGCTACGCCGCCTTCAGGAAACTCCTGCACGTGTCGTTACGGTGGATGCAGACGCAGGGCATTGCTGTACATCATGGCATCTGTGTCTCGCGCGGTATGGCCAGCGACAAGGAGAGCCGGCAGATGTCCCAGATGAATCCGCTGAGTTCACGGGCAACTGCGACTACGGCGATATTCTTCTGCTTGCCGCGCGCGACGAGTTTGCGATAGCGTCGGCACAAGCGCACCTGTGCGTCCCAGGCTCGATCTACAATCGGTTTAGGCAGACCTTCGTGACGACGCTGAATATCGGGGCTCACACGCGCAGGGTGGCGATAGCTCCATGCAGCTTCAACTAGCAGCTTTCTTGCATAACTGTTGCCGCTTTTAGTGATGCTGCCCTGACGACGCTTGCCGCCCGATGAGTGCTCGGACGGCGTCACCCCCAGCCACGCCATCAACTGGCGTGGGTGCACGAAGCGTGAGAGATCGCCCAGCTCGGCGAGCATGCCCACTGCCGTGGTGAACTGGACACCGCGCATTGCCTGCAGGCCCAGGACGGCGGGATAGAAGCGCCAGTTGACGACTGCCTCACGCAGCGCGGACTCCAGCCGGTCACATTGGGCGAGCCGGTCTTCGATCGCGCGACGTAGCTCTTCAAACGCAAACTGCTGCCACGCACTGTCGAAGCTGTATGCGCTCAGCCAGCGTCGGTGCGCCGGCCCCCAGTCGGCAGAGCCGGTGTAGCGCACGCCGTGCGACAGCAGAAAGGCTTTTACCCGTTGCCGTGCACGCTTGAGGTCGTCCTTGGCAATCACCCATGCGCGGGCCAGATCCCGGAATGCTTCATCGTCGATGCTGGGGACGTATACGGCCGACAGGTCGCCGGCACGCAGCGATCGGACGAGCTTGACGGCATCACGTCTGTCAGTCTTGATGTGCTCACCTGGCTTGCGGGGAATCAGCGAGGGCGCGCAGACCATGCACTGGAATTCTTTCTGGACAAGCTGCCGGTAAAGCCCATATCCGCACGGACCGGCTTCGTAGACGATGCTGACGCATCGCGCTTTAGATTGCAGTCTCTTGCACAACCGTTCCACGTCGGCCTGTGTAGTACCGATCTTGCCGAGCAGTTCAACCTCGCCCGAACCAATGGCATAGGCGACCGTGATCGAATCCTTATGAACATCAAGACCCACGTAAAGAGTGCTATCGTGCTCCATGCTGGCCTCCGCGTCGGAAATCGCCGGGTGCGGCACGTCCGCACCGTGCGGCTCTGACAGCAATGCTAACCCGCGTTTGATTCCGTTGCGGCAGGCCAGCCTCTGTCCCGCAGGAAGTCATACTGCCTACCAGGTTTTGATCGGAAGTTCCTTCTACCTTGCAGGCTCGCGGGATCGAATGTTCGGGTCAAGCGTTGCGAAATACCGGAGTACATCCGTGCGTCTCAACTGCTTGCACAACCATGTGGCCTTGCGGATCCACGGCGTGAAGCTGCAAAACATTCTTGGCCAGATCCAGTTCAATAGTCGCTATGTTCATGATGAACGCTCCTTTGCCGTGGACGTCACGACTTCTGCACTTTGGCATAAATCCTTTCGCCGCTTAGCGGGAGTCGTCCATCAGATCAGAACCGTTGACGCTTCCCCACAATAGCCCACTGCACATTCGTGTGCTCAATAGAGCGCTTACGGTTAAGCAATCTCGATCGGGCGCGCGCCGGGAGTCATTTGCGCGGGCGAGCGGAGCATTCGACCGGTGGAATCTGCAACTCGACAGCCATTCCGAAGCCAAAATAAAAAAGGGCAGCAGAGATTACTCTGCAGCCCCTTGACTCTCCAAGCGTCTGTCTATGCTTCGCGCGTTCGGAATTTTTGCTGCACTGTGGCTTCCGTCAACGCATCATCGCTACCTTCCTCCAGCGAAATATTCCGGGTTTCGCGTCCTTTGACCCACCAGATCGCGGCGGCCACCGGACCGGGCAGAGCAAGTGCGAGCAGCACGAGCAACGGTGCGGAAGGTGTGCCCGTCGTGCTAAAAGCACTCGTCAGTAGCAGCGGCGTAATCATTGCGCCCACTCGACCGAAAGCAACGGATACGCCCAAACCCGAAGCGCGTAGCCGTGTCGGCAGGATTTCAGCCGAAACCACGTAAGCCGAGATATAGCCCCACGTCACGCCAAACTGGATCAGGCAGTAACCGAACACCATGGAAGGCAGCGTTTGCGCAAAGTAGACCACCAGAATCGCAAGCACGGTGAACGTGTAGCTCGTGAAGAGAGATGAGCGGCGCCCCCACGACTCGAGCACACGAGATGCAAGCAGGCCACCGAGCAAAGCTGCTACGTTGCCGTAAACGTAGTAGATCGGCATCGCGGCGGCCGGCACTTTCATGTACGGCAGAATCACGAGCGCCATCAACGACAGTACGCCATATACAACGACGGCCTGCGAGAAGTTCAGCGCACTGGCAAGGCTGCACGGACCGCGATAGCGGCCAACCAGTTCACTCACGTTACGCCAGAACGTCGGGTGTGCAGGCACGATCGCGGTGGGTTCATAGCGTTTCTGCGCTTCGGTTGCCGCTGCGATTCCGGCGCCCTTTGCATACGCGGCAATCTCGTCGACGATCGCTTCGGCTTCGGTCACGCGCCCTTGCTGCAGAAGCCAGCGCGGCGATTCGGGGATCACGCGGCGAATCCAGAAGAAAATCAGCGCCATCGTGGTACCCAGGCCAAAACCAACGCGCCACGCGATGTCGGGTGGCAGCAGATTGAGCGCGTAGTACGAAACAATGGCCGACAACACGGCACCGAGCGGAAAACCAGACAGGATCAGCGCGTCGGTACGTCCGCGATTGCGGCGCGGAATGAATTCGCCCATGGTGGCCGTCACGGCAGAGTATTCGCCGCCCACGGCAAGCGCGGTCAGTGCGCGGAACAAAAGGAAGGAGTCGTAGTTCCACGCGAAGATGGTTGCCACGCTGAACGCGGCATACCAGAGGAGCGTAGCCAGGAACAGGCGTTTGCGGCCGAAGCGATCCGCGAGGTAGCCGAATGCGACCGCGCCGACCAGAATGCCGAGCACCCATACGCTCACGGCCAGCGAGCTTTGGGCCGCATCAAGGTGCCAAAGCGCCTTGATCGTGCCGAACACGCTACCGATGATATTGGTTTCAAACGAGTCAAGCGTCCAGCCCATTCCCAGCGCGACCGTCAGCAGACTGTGAAAGCGGGTCCACGGCATGTGATCGAGCCGGGTTAAGACGTCGGTCTTGATGGTGGTTCGGGAAGTCATGTCGATATGCTCCTTTCCTGATTCGATTCTCTATTCGTCATACTAACTAAAATGAAATATTTCAGACACATTCGAGTCATACCGCGCGGTTAATTAGCCATGGCGCGCCCCCTCGGACGGCGGTACATTGCCCGAATCAGCGCGTAGCACGTGGACCATGCCGTCATAAGCGATCAGAACGCCTTCCGGCATGATGTTTTCCGATTGCTCCAGTAGCCACGCATCGAGCGTATGGGATGCATGAGTCATCCAGGTACGCACTGGCCGCAGTTGCTCGACCAGCGCACAGGCGGTATCCCAGTCGTTGTGATTGGCCGGCTGAGCCCTCGGGGGAACGAGCAGTCGAGTGCGAGCGAGAACCGTCCCCATGTTCGCAGCCAGTCCAGCGTCGAAGATGGCAACCCGATCGTGTCGGTCAGATAGGCAAAGCGTTCGCCATTCAGCCCTTCGATCGCATAGCCGAACGTTGGTTTGGAATGGATCAGCGGCAACGCCGTGAATTTCAGGCCACCAATCTCGAAAGATCCGAATTTTTCCGCCTGATTGAATGCGAGCAGGCCCGGGTTGCGATACAGATCGGCGCAACCGTTGCTGTCTGGCGGAGCCCAGGTCGGCATGGGTTTCCCGAAGCCCCAGCGCAGATGGAACAATCCCTGCACGTGATCGGGGCGGAAATGCGTGAGTACGATCGCGTCGAGACTGCTGGGCGGAAAGCGTTCGGACAGGTCCATCAGCCCGGCATCGAGCAAAACGCGGGTGGTGTCCGTTTCGAGCAGAGCGCTGCAGGGACGACGGACGCAAGCGGGCACATGTCGCGCTTGTGTACACGCCGGGCAGTTGCAGCCGTAAAGCGGTACGCCGCCTGCCGCTCCGGTGCCGAGGAAGGTAACGCGCATCATGTTTGCTCCGCGTAACGGAGAATCAGCGAAACCAGTGCCTCCCCCGCCTGTTCGAGATCGCCGTCATTACGGATGATTTCCGCTTTGCCGGACAACTGCGCGAGCAGGTCGTTGCGCTGCAGGCGCTGCTCGACCTGCTCGACCGTTTCGCGGCCACGCGCCAGAAGGCGTTCACGCAGTACCGCCTGCGGTACTGCGATTTCCACCGGCACGAGGTACGGGTAGCGTGCGCGCGCCTGCGGCAGATATTCGCGCGACCCGTTCATCACGACGGTGAGACCCTTGTCCAGCCAGTGGTCGATCTCGGCCCCGATGCCGTATTGCAGCCCGTTGCTCGCCCAGTTCAGCGCGAACAGGTCCGAACCGCTACGTGCCGCGAACTCTTCCGGGCTCAGGGCGACGTGGTTTTCGCCACCGGCGTCTGCTGCGCGCGTGATGTAGCGATGAGCAAAGCAGATCGCGGCGTGGCCGGACAGCTGTTCGCGCGCATAGCGCAACAGACTGTCCTTGCCGCTGCCGGATGGGCCGCTCACGTGGATTAGCTTGCCTGACATCGAAGCGGCCTCAGTGATGCACGCGGCTCGCGCCGAGTACGAGCTTGCCGCGAGACCACACCTGGTCGGCATGCGGCAGGCCGCCTATGCGCTGGACTGCAACCAGATCGGCACGCTGTCCCACCGCGATCTCACCGCGGTCGCTTAGCCCGGCTGCGCGCGCAGGATTGCGCGTCACGAGAGTTATCGCGTGCGCGAGCGAAACGTCTGCGACCTCCGGCAGCCTGAACGTGGCCGGCAGCAACGAGGCTGGCGAGTAGTCGCCGCACAGGCAGTCCGCGACGCCTGCTAGCACGGCATCGAGCGCGCGCATGTTGCCCGACTGCGACTTGCCGCGCAGGATGTTCGGCGCGCGGAACAGCGTGGCAATGCCGTGGCCCCTCGCGGCCTGGGCCGTTTCGAGGTTGATCGGGAACTCGGAGATCGTCGCACCGAGTTCGCGCACCACGTCGACCTTGGCGGCCGAATCGTCGTCGTGGCTTGCAATCGCGACACCCCTCGCGCGTGCCAGCGCAGCGAGTTGCTGCATGCGCTCGAGCGCGCCTTTGGCAGCTTCTCGCTTCTGTTTCATGATTTCGTCGAGCGTGGCATCGTCAGCCTTGTAGGCGTTCGCAAGATAGTTGCGGAACGACTCCACGTCGCGAAACTGACCCTGGCCCGGGCTGTGATCCATGAACGAGATCAGGTCGATCACGCCTTCGTCCATCAGGGACGTCAGAACTGGTGGCGCGGTGACATCAGTCACCTCGAAGCGTGCATGGAATCTGTTATCGATCAGCGCATGCGCTTGCCACGCGAGAATCGAGCGGCCAAGTCCGGCTGCCGTTTCGTTGTTGCGCACGCCGAACTCGCGATTCGCAAAAGACAGCGCATGAAATACCGTGGTGATGCCGGCAGACGCGTTGCGTTTGTCCGCCTGCGCGCAGGCGAAGTCGAACGGAAAATACACGCCCGGACGGGGTTCGGCCTCTTTTTCCAGCGAGTCGCAGTGCAGGTCGATCATTCCCGGAATCAGCATATGGTCTTCCAGATCGATCACGGTCGCTCCGGCCGTATGCTCGGGGTCGAGTGCCGCGATTTTGCCGTCCTCGATGAGCACGGCAAGTCGCTCGCGCACTTCGTCGGCGAGAACGACGGTTGCGTTCGTCAGAAGTTGGCGGCTCATTGCGTTATTGCTTCCGAAAGAGAGGGCGGGACAACCGGCGGCGCCAGTTCGATTACATGGTCGGCAAGGCGTGCTACCAGGTCCGGGTGGTGGAAGATGGCGAGCATCGCCACACCTTCCGCCTTGATCGCCTGCAGGATTTCCACGATCTTGCCGGTGGTGCGAGGATCGAGGCTTGCGGTCGGCTCGTCGAGCAGTAGCAGGCGCGGGCGAGCGACCAGGCCACGCGCGAGGTTGACGCGCTGCTTTTCACCACCCGAGAAGGTCGCAGGCGGCACTTCCCAAAGACGCTCGGGCACGTTCAGCGCATCGAGCAGTCCACGCGCGTTGTCGCGCGCTTCGGCACGCGTCGCGCCGCGCACGAGCAGAGGCTCGGCCACGACATCGACAGCGGCCTTGCGCGGCAGGCAGTGCAGGAACTGCGTGACGAAGCCGATCTGGTGCTTGCGCAGCGCGAGCACGTCGTGCTCCGACGCCTGCGCGAGATCGACGGTCTCACCCGCTTCAGTACGGAACAGCACGCTTCCAGCGCTCGGCAGATAACTACGGTAGATGCATTTGAGCACCGACGATTTGCCCGCACCGGTCGGGCCGATCAGCGCGGACAGGGCACCGGGCTCAACGGCAAACGAGACGTTCGCACAGGACGGGATGGTCTTGCGCTGATCGTGCAGCGTGAAATGCTTGCTCAGGTTTTTAACGGTCAGGATCGCGGACATCGGTTTACCTCAGAGTGCGGAGGCCACGAGCCGCTGCGTGTACGCATGCTGCGGGTCTTCGAGGATCTGGTCGGTCAAACCCGACTCGATGATGCGGCCATACTTCATCACGATCGTGCGGCCCGCCAGCAAGCGGATCACGCCGAGATCGTGCGTGACGGCGATCATCGCCGTGCCGAGTTCCTGCTGGATTTCGAGGATCAGGTCGAGGATGCGCGCCTGCACCGACAGATCGAGGCCGGTGGTCACTTCATCGAGGAACAGTAGCGGCGGACGGGTCGCGAGTGCTTTCGCGATCTGCACGCGCTGTTGCATGCCGCCAGAAAACTTCTTCGGCGACTCGTCCATGCGCTCCGGCAGTACTTCGGTGCGCGAGAGCAGCTCGCGTGCGCGTTGCCGGATCTCGCCGAATAGCGTCACGTCGTTCATCAAGAGGCGCTCGGCGATGTTCCCGCCCGCCGACACATTGAAGTTCAGGCCGAGGTGCGGATTCTGGTACACCATGCCGAAACGGTGGTTGCGTAACCAGCGCTGTTCGGCGGCATTCGCTGCGAACAGGTTCCAGTCATTGTCTTCATCGAAGAAACACGCCGTACCCGCGGTCGGCTTTTCATCGAAATACAGCGTTTTGACGACGGTCGACTTGCCCGAGCCCGACTCACCCATGATGCCGAGGATCTCGCCCGGCCGCAGGTCGAAACTGACGTCGTGGGCAGCCACCACCGAACCGCAATGCGCGCAGATGTTGGTGTCCTGTTCCGGTCCGGTGCTCTCGATGCAGCGCTCGCAGCCTGCGCCGTGAATCTTGGTCAAACCGCGCACTTGAAGAATGGGGCTCACTGGGCAGCTCCTTCAGTCGTTGCCGTGGCCTTCTCATCAGTGCGGCCGGCGCGATAGTCGTTGCAATAGTCCGAATCGGAGCATTGGTACAGCTTGTCGCCGTCGTCTCCGATGATCTCGTCGAGAAAGCTCCCGGTCGAGCCGCAACGCGCGCAGGCGCGGCGCTTACCGTGCTCATCGTGGAAGTCCTCCGTACGGAACGGCACGTCGTCGAACGCGAGCGGATCCGCGCTCGTATAGGGCGGCACTGCGTAGATCTTCTTTTCGCGGCCCGCACCGAGCAGCACGAGCGCGGCCGACCTGTTCAGCTGCCGCACGTCGTAGCGCGGGATCGGGCTCGCGTCGATCACGTAATGGCCGTTGATGCGCGTCGGATAGCGATGCGAGATCGTGATCTCGTCGAACTGCACGAGGTCTTCGTACAGCTTCGTCAGCAGCCGCGAATAGTCGCCTTCGCCATGCATGGTCTTGCGACGCGCTTCGGACGGTTCCACCACGACCAGTGGATCGGGGTATGGCACCTGCAAAACGAGAATCTGCTGCTCCGTCAACGCGGTTTCGGGAATCCGGTGGCGAGACTGGATCAGCGTAGCTTCGCTGGTGTGCTCGGTGGTCTGTACGCCCTCGCAGGTGAGTTCGACGAAGTGACGCAAATTGACCGCGTTGACCGAGTCATCGGAACCCTGGTCGATCACCTTGAGCGTATCGTCCGGACCGACGAGGGACAGCGTGAGCTGCAGACCGCCCGTCCCGAAACCGCGACCCATCGGCATTTCGCGCGAGGCATACGGCGTCTGGTAGCCGGGTACGCAGATCGCCTTGATCACCGCGCGGCGGATCTCGCGCTTCGCGTACTCATCGAGAAAGCCAAAGTTGTAACCCGCCTCGTCGAGCGGCAATTCGTAGAGGTCGTTCATAGCTCGACTCCTTGTACATCCTGTTCGGTCTGCTTGCCCGCAGCCTTTCCCTGGGTCGTGCGCAGCCGATCCATGTCCGACTGGAACGTGACGTAATGCGGCATCTTGTAGTGACTCGCGAAACCCATCGAATCCACACCGTCGATATGCAGCAGCACGAACTCGGGATCCTCCGACGGATTGGTCGGACCGTTACGCATGCCGTTCTGCAGCGAGCGGTCAAGCACGGCCATCGAGATTGCCTTGACTTCGTTGTGGCCGAAACATGCGCCATAGCCGAGGGTGAAGACAGGTGGGCCGCCGCCGTCGTCGTCCTCGTACATCGCCACCATCTCGCACTCGGTCATCAGGACCTCGCCGGCTTCGACCAGTTCGCCCGTGACCGGATGCGGAATCCGCACAGGCACATAGCCCACGCGCAGTTCGGCCACCGTCGGGTGAACATCGCCATAGCCGCGCATGTTCGAGTACGCGATCGCGAGCAGTGAGCCGGTTTCGGCGCGCGCCATCGTCGCGAGCGCGGCGGAACGCGACACCGGGAAAATCAGCGGATCACGCGTGACATCGAACGGCTCCCCCTGCGATGGTTGGAGCGTCGGCAGCAGCCCCTCCGCGCGCAGCGCATCGACGACCTTCGGGAAGGTGTCGGGCAGATCGCTTTCGTCGATCGAGTCGAGGAACGTCCGTGCAACCGAACGGAATGCTTCCGGCGATTCGTTGGCGAGGTCGAGGCGCATCAGGCGCAGCGCGTAGTCGTTGGTTGGGCCGAGCATCTGACCGCCCGGAATGTCCTTGAACGCGCTGGAAATACGGCGGATCACGCGCATTTCGCCCGTATGCTGTACGGGCGCCTCGAGCAATCGAGGCTTGGTCGATCGATAGCCACGCAGCGCGAACGCTGCCTCGAGCGTATCGCCCTGCATCTGCTTGATCGCGAGCGCGGCGAGCCGCGGGTGATACAGACCGCCTTCCGACACCACCCGCGAGGTCAGGGAGCGAAGTTGATGTTCGATCGTCTGCAGCGTCAGCGGCGTGCCGTGTTCGCCCTCGGCCGTGCGCAGCGCGTCGACGACACGTTCAGTGCCCTGGATTGCCCGGCCGCCGCCCTTGATAGCCACATAACCCATTATCGGCCTCCTTCTACGGCAACCTTGATCGTGCGCGGCAGCGCGACTACGCTGCGCTCGTCCAGCAGCACCATATCGACGCCGAGCGGGAAGGCGCTGTTCCAGCGCTTGCGCAGCTTCCACCAAAGCGGGTCGACACCCGACATCTGCAGCGAAATGCTGCTTTGAATGCCGGGACCGCTGAGGACAAGCCCGGAACCTTGCGTGATCTCGTCCGCCACCAGTAGGAGTGTTGCGCCGTTCTCGGGGCTGTCGAGCGTGCCGCATGCAAGCTCGACAGCGGGTACTTTTCTGCCCGGCATCACGACGAATTGGGCCTGATCTGCACTGGCTGACTTTGCACCGAGTCGCTGAAGGTCTGCGGCATCAACCAGCTCGCAAGGATCGGCCAGCGTCGTTGCTGGATCGGCCAGCGTGGCAAGCACGAGGGGCAGCACATGCGCGGCCTGTGTCTGCAGTTCGCTGATTCGGCCCGGATAGGAAAATGCGTCCAGGATGCGGCGAAAGGCGCGTTGCTGAACCGGCGGGGTCCAGTCGGCCGGGTGCGAGACGATACGCGTCTGCAGCTCATTCATCATCGTCCTCCTGCGCGGCGAGCAACGCGAAGTCCACGCGCGTTGCCGCCAGCAACTTCTTGCGGTCGGCTGCGGTTGCTTCGACGCTCCGCTCGCCTTCGCGAAGCAGCTCCAGCGCGGCGTCATGTCCCGGCCACGCGGCTGCCGTTACCGCGTCGAGAATCGCGAGCGCACGAATCAGGCTGGTACGGTCATCCATCACGATCGCCGCGCCTTCGGCGGTGCCGCCTTGTGGGTCGGTCAGGCGCACATGCGCCTTGGCGAGCGGAATCTCGCCGAGGTAATAGGTCTCGCCCAGGGCAGCGTCGGTGAGCGGCACCAACGCGAGGCCGGATTGCGGGATTTCCAGGTCTTCCACCTGGAATTGCTCACAGATGCGATGCGCGAGTACGCGAATGCGCTCTACCGGAACGTTCGTCCAGTAGCGCATCCAGTCGCCGCGCGCAGGCTGCGTCCCCATTGTCTTCATGAGCAGTCCTTCAGAATATCCATATGGCTGGATAAATATAAAAAAAATCCGTTAGGTTTCCTGGCAGATCGCAAGGGCACCGGTGGCCAGAACTTCAGGCGCGGCAGTGCCCTGCTGCCGTTACAGCAGCGGAATACGCAACTGAACGCGATCTGCGCGGAATCGGGTAATCACATACTCGATCGGGTGGTTGTCGCGCTCATCCACGTTCACGCTCTTGACCCGCAAGACCGGTCGGTTTTGCGGCATGCCAAGGATTTGCGCATCGTCCCCTTGGGGCAGCACTGCGGTCACGGCGCTATCAACGCGGCGGAGCCGGCAGCCGTACTCTGCGCTCAGAAAAGCGTGAAGCGAGTCGCCTTGATATCGGACCAGCAGATCGGGGAAGGGATGTACTGGCAAAAAATGCGAAATGACACACATCGGCTTGCCGTCCACGCTTCGTAACGTCTCCAGCCAATGCACGGGCTCGCCTTCCAATATGGCAAGGCGTTCGGCAACGCGCATACTGGCAGGCAAGGTCTGCTTGCGAAGGATGCGGTTTCCGGCCTGCAAACCTTGAGCGTTCAGGTTTTCGGTAAAGCGGGTGGACTTACCGATCTGGTAGTCGATCTGGTTGTCGAGCACCAGGATGCCGCGGCCATGGCGGCGCTCCACCAGGCCGGCATCGACCAACTCGTCGATGGCGCGACGGAGCGTGTGCCGGTTCACCCCAAAGCGCGAAGCAAGCTCGCCCTCGGATGGCAGGTAGTCGCCCGGTGCGTAGAGATTGACGATCTCCTGTTCCAGTTGCCGTGCGATCTGGGCATACAAGGATTCGCCCTGCTCTCGACTGACAGCGTACAAGCTCATATGCGGTTATCTAGATAAGTGGATAACCGAATCCTACAAAGAGTCTGTGACAGATATGTGAGGAGGGATGGCAGCTTGTCGGAGCCAGCTGACGACTTTAAATCCATCTCGTTATACAGAGATCGCCGTTCTGGAGAGGATGTTCGGTAGCAAAGCTGCCAGAAGGGAGTTGGTAATGACGTCGATTCCGCGTTTATTCTCGGATTTCCCCGGGCGGTCACCCAAACGAGCTTTCGGTTCTCCACTATGTCCCCGAGCAGATAAATCACGCGGTCGTATTGGACCGTGAGCGCCTTGGTCACCTTGCGCGACTCACGCCAGGTGAGCAGCAGGTCCAGGTCCTCGTCGGCGCGCAGCGACCGATGCGCATCGAACGCGCTCTTGGGCGCCTTGGCAAAACGCGTGTTGTAGGCGGCGATGAAAGAGGGGGCGTACGCATTGGCATCCGCGTACCGTGGCGATGCCGCGCAGCTGCAGCTCTTTGACCAGGCGATCTTGCAGCGTTAAATGCGCGCGCTCGACGCGCCCCTTGGCCGAGCTGCTGTTGGCGCACCAGGTCGACGTTCAGTTCGTACATCGCGGGGCCACACGGCCACGCCCGGCGAGGGCGTGACGCACTTTTGAGGTCTTGGCTGGTCGCTGTTCCGGTTGGTTAGGCAGCCAGCGACGAGTCGTCAAGCCGCAATGTAATACCGGGGCTCAAGAGTCCAAAGCCAAATTCTACGGTTTGACCAGACGCGGGCGTCGCCAGCCGCAGGAAGAGGTTGACATGCTGCACATCGCCACCGGCCTTGTATTTCGAGCATCCATTCTCGACAAGACGCGAATGCCCGCGTTGACGCCGACACCAGTAATGCCTACTGGTAAAAATTCAAAATAAAATGCAAGTTCGATGACACCTGAAGGGCGGAGGCTGCACGATTTCGCAAGGAATGAAAGGCACCTGCAACCCAGAGATCAAAAGACAGGAGACGGAAGTGCACAAGAGAATTGCTGAATGCATGCTGGGTGTCTTGCTGCCGTGCGTAGCGCACGCTCAGTCGAGCGTCACGCTTTACGGCGTTGCTGACGTGTTTTACGGTTACTTCAAGAACTCCGCAACAAGCGTGAGCAGCCTCAATTCGGGCGGACTGGGCGGATCACGATGGGGCATTCGCGCCAAGGAGGATCTTGGCGGCGGCGTGACTGCAATTGCAGTTCTTGAAAGCGGCTTCAACATTAACAATGGAACGCTCGGGCAGGGCGGTCGGGAGTTTGGCCGCCAGGCGTATGTCGGCATCGACAGCCAGTGGGGAACGCTCGTGGGGGGGCGCTTGCAGACGGCAGGCTACGTATGGGGCACGACGTTCGACCCGATCTTGATGTCTGCAGGATCGGTCCTGGGGTCGATGACCGGCGAGGAACCGCGACCGTGGATCTTCAACCCGCTGCAGGATCCCGCCCGCCAGGACAATGCGCTGCAATACAGCTCGCCCACCTGGCATGGCCTCAGCGCGACCCTGGGCTACTCGTTTGGCTCAAACCAGGGCGCCGCCACGAATACGAAGTATCAGATCGGCACGCTGTGGTATGCGAATGGCGGCCTGGTCGCCAGCTACGGACTGGGCCGCAGTCTCACCGTGGCGCCCGGTGGCGACGCCAACACCCTGGAACATGCGTTTGGCGTCAAATACCGGTTCGACTGGCTTTCCCTGTATGGCACGTATCAGTTGCGGCGAAACAATCCTGGATTTACCGACAAGGCATGGCAAGCGGGCTTCACGGTGCCGACAGGGGCCGTGGGTATGTTCGGCTTTGCGTACGGCGGACTGAGCGACGAGAACCAGGTCCGCTCGCAAAACTGGAGCGTGCGCTCATTCGCAGTCAGCTATACGTATTATCTTTCGAAGACCACTTCGCTCTATGGCTTCTATAAGAAGCTCTGGAATCGCGGAGTCGCGAAGCAGACCATCTTCCCACCCGGCGGCTTGCCCGCGCCCACCACGTACGATGAACATGTGTCCGCTATCGGCATCGGCATGCAGATGCGGTTCTGAACCCTGTTGGGAAATGCGGAAATGGTCATCGGGCATTCGGCTATAGCCGTGCCCTCGAGAGCCCGGGCGACCTCGACATCAATGCGATGCGCAACTGCATTGGTGCATCGTTTGCGGTCATGCGCAGTGGGCGATCAAGCTTCGTTGACGAGCGAGGCTTGATGTACCCTCGCCTCGTGGCACCACGGTCCTCGGCCGGTAATAAATAAATGTAGCGCCCCCGGGCGGCCCAATCAGGAAGGGCTCGGACGCCTTGCGCCGTCGACAATCAGGATATAATTTCGTATTGAATACAACTCTTGGGCGGTCATCGTGACAATTACAGAACTTGATGGGGTCGACTTCCCGTCCCAGATCGCGTCGGAGATGCGCAAACTGATCAATCGCGGAACACTCGCGCCGGGCTTGCAACTTCGCCAGTCCGATCTGGCCGAACGTTTTGGCATCAGTCGCGTGCCAGTGCGCGAAGCGCTAAAGCTTCTGGCAGCTGAGGGCATCATCGAACACGACCCGAATCGTGGGTTTTTCGTGGCGCCCTTGTCCAGTGACGAGGCACGTCAACTCTATCGGATGCGCCATCTGCTTGAATCCGAGTTGCTCGCCACCATTGTCTGGCCCAACCCGCCCCAGTTGAAGAGCCTCAAGGCGATGGTGGCCGAGCTCAACCAGTTACTGGCAAGCGGCTCGCGCGACGCCTGGATTGAGCGCCACCGGGCGTTTCACGACGCGATCTTCGATCTGTCAGAAAACAAGATCCTAAAGCGTGAAGCATTGCGGCTGATGCGCCTGACCGATCGGTATCGCTCGTTGGCGGCGGACATCACGCGCCAAGGTACGCACCTCGACGCGCGAATCGAGGAACAGCTTCTCAAGGCATTGTCGGCGAAAGATCGCAAACTGCTCCTGAGCACCTACGACAAGGGCCGCGCCATCGTGCTCCAAGGCTTGATGGCGGTTTTGGCTGCGCGCGGCGTTTAGGAATGTTCATTAAGGGGCCGCCGGGATCAGGCTGGTCCGCGGCGCGCCCGTTTCGCTGCTTCTAGAACCGCAACTGCATCCCGGCAGCGGGGACCGACTGGATCTTGCCCGCCGCCGCGGTGCCAATTTCGGCAGGGTAAGCGCCGTTCGTAGGTAAGCGGTAAGCCATGGGCGTTATAGATCTCGCGTAGAGGCGATCGCACAATGCTCTTCGTTCAATTCGATCAGGAGCAGGCGATGACGGCATCAGCTAGAGAAGAGCAATCGGAAACGGGATGTTCTGCTGGACCGAACTCGGTGCCAGGCAGATCGGTATCGCGCAATGCCTCCTCGTGACGTGCAAGCTACACGACATCGATCCCTACGATTATCTGGTCGACGTGCTGCAGCGCGTGGGCCAGCATCCGGCATCGCGCGTGCATGAACTCACGCCGCGGATGTGGAAATCGCTCTTCGCCGGCAATCCGCTGCGCTCGCCCTTGCATCAGATCGCCTGACATCGCAAGGACGTCGATGAATTGCCGATTACGTTCGTACGCTGAAACACACCGGCCAGGTGGACTGCAGTGGTTTTGGATAGCGCGTGGGTGAGCTGGACCGCCGCTTGGTTGATTGCGACATTCTTCAAAAAGGCATTGTCGTTCCGAATCGGTGTGGGCTGCACCAAGATTCCATGCCGGGGCGAAGTCAGCTTGACCGCATTGGACATGCGCTTGACGCTCACACGGTCCCAGTTGATCGCCTCAGGCCCGTGGGCACGCCGTTGTTGATGATGGGCGGGTACGGGACGACTGCGGCCACCGCGCCGATCTGCGCGGGACCCGCGACACAGAGCAGGTCGGCGCCGAAGCGTCCGGTGCGAAAGTTCAGCATGCCTCGTGCTGCTCCCGTTGCGGGATCAATGCCGCCGATCAGAAAGTAGTCGAAGGCAAAATCATTCTGTCGCCCCAACCGGAAAAAGCCCAGCCCTGTCTGGCGCATCCCGACCGAAGCGGAGTTTTCGAACAGCGCCCCGCGCGACTGCGGGTCAAGGTTGCCGGTGCTCAGGCTGATCAGGGAGTCCAGGCTGAAATTGGCGCTGAGCCCACCGCCGGGTTGTGTCGCGATAAGATTGGCAAGGCAAGAAAGTTCCGCAATGACAAGGAGTCCTTACGCCACCAGCGAATAGAACTGATCGGCGGCGGTTCGGGCGACGCCGCTGTCCTTCATTTCGCCTTTCCTGATCATATGCATCGTCTCAATGCCTGACAGGATGATGCGGGCACACCGGAAATCCTTGAAGCCCATCATGGGCCTGGTTCGTCGTTTGATCGCCCGATGATCCTGCTCGACGATGTTGTTCAGATATTTGACCTGCCGGACCTTGATCGGCGTTTCCCGCTCGGCGTTGATGGCCTGGAGGGCGGCCAGATTCGCCCCGCTTTTATCCATGGTCACGGTCTCGGGCGTCCCGTTCCGATCGATGGCTTTCTCGAAGTAACGGCGCGCGGCAGCTTTGTCGCGATACGCCCGCAACAGGAAATCCACCGTATTACCGGCCTTGTCCACCGCGCGATACAAGTACTTCCACTGGCCGCCCACCTTGACGTAGGTCTCATCCATCCTCCAGCTCTTGCCGACCGGACGTTTGTGCTTGCGAAAGGCCTTCTCGAACAACGGTACGAGTTTGATCACCCAGCGATGCACGCTCGAATGGTCGACCTCGAAACCCCTTTCGGCCATCATTTCCTCGAGATTTCGCAAGCTCAGCGAGTAGGCCACATACCACCGCACACACAGCAGGATCACGTCCAGCGGATAGTGCAGGCGTTTGAGTACATTCGCTACGCCGGCAGGCAGGGCTTTTCTCGCAGTCGCATTCTTCATATCACGCTTCACTTCAGGAAAATGTCCGCCTGAATTTTACTCCCGCATCCTTAGCGCGACACAACTCGCGGAACTGGCGTGGCTGGCGCCCGCACGGTTCGCGGCGTTGCTGCCCGGACTGGGCGACGCGTCGCTTGACGCGCTATGCCGGCGCTTCGATGCGGAGTTTCCCGGCACCGGCGAGATCGACGATTACGCCTGGTTTCCTGCGTGGCTGCTGGTGGTCAAGCCGGCGCTCGCGGGCCAGCTGGGTGACGCCCGGGCGCAACGTGAGGTTGCGGCATCGCGGGCCACGGTCCTGCTGGGCGAGATCCTGCGCCGGGAGCATGACGGCGACCAGCACGAACTCGTCAGTCTGCGTCAGGCGCTCCGTCGCCTGCATGCGGCCCTGTTCGACGTGTACATGGCCGCGCGGAAAGTGCAGCACCGATGAGTGCGCCTTCTTTGCCGCTGCCAGATTCACTTCCGAAACGCTGCTGATTTTCCTTCGTCGGACGCCTCTTAACCCGTAACCGGGGCATCCCTTGCGTTAGTTGTCACCTAATGATAACATGCAGGTCATGACAGATCGAGACTCAAGCCTAGACACCCTCCTCGAGCTGGACGGAGTGGTGTTCACCGTCGACGACACCGGGTGTTGTTGGGTGAAATTTGAAGTGGCGCAAATCGCAGCATCACCGGAGCGCCCGCACGGGCTGCGGTATTCGCTGACCTTGCACGACGAAACGGGTGCTCGCCTGTTGGGATTCGATAACGCGCATCCGATTCGGGAGGGTTCGGGCCCCGGCGCACGGACGCGGATCGAGTACGACCACAAGCACGCCGGCGAGCGTATCCGGTTTTACGAGTATGCGGATGCCGCGAAGTTGCTTGAAGACTTCTGGACCGAAGTCGAAACAGTGATGAGGGAAAGGAGCGAGAGCGATGACTAACGAACATATTCTGAAGGTCGGGATTGCCCCGATGGAGCAATTCAAGGCGCGGACCATGGCAATCGCGCGAGGCGAATACAAGCCCGCCCCCGACGAGCCGAAAATCTGGTTCTCGTCGCCCGAGTCGTTCGCGCAGGTGCTGTCGGGCAAGAATCAGGCATTGTTGGCACTGATCGCGAAAACGAACCCGTCATCGTTGACGGAGCTTGCAGCGACGTCCGGACGCGAGAAATCCAACCTGTCGCGCACGCTTAAGACGATGGAGCGGTACGGCCTGGTGCACTTCGAGAAAGGCGACGGCCGCGAGGTCGCACCACGGGTCAACTATGCCGGCATCAGCCTGGAAATGTCGTTCGCGTAACGCCACACTACGCAGCATCAAGCCCGCGACACGCCGACCGGTGTCGCGGGCTTCTTCATTCTGAGCACCAGAAACTACGCATGGAACGCGAATATCGGCTCGTGTTAGCGGCGGTGTAAAAGCCAGCCCTTTCAAGGGGCGTGGTTCGAAAAGCGCCGATTTTGGGTAACACGGACGAACTGAGCCGCACCGCTCGTGGAGGGCGGTGTTTTGATTTTTGATTAGTATCCCGATGGATTTGGAGGTCTTGGGTATCGACCTCCCGCGCTCAGACTTGCCGCGGTTGAAGCGCTCCGAGTCCCAGCATCATGAGCCAGTGCGGGTGGTCCCGCCCCGTCATCAACTCACACGGACTTTTGCCTTGACGCTCGGCCCGGCGGCTGCGCACGAAGCGCCGATGATTCAGGAAGAAGCGCAGCAGGTCGAGGTAAGGGGCGCCCAGATGGCGACGCAGCGTGAAAAAGTTGCGCAAGCGCGAGTTCAGATTTTCGACGAGCGCGCTGCTGCGCGGCGTGTGGGCCATGGCCTCGGACACCGCGGCGAACACGGCGTGGAACTGGCCGCCCAGTCTGGCGCGTAGCCGGCCCCATCCCTGCCAGTACGCGGGTGAGGTGCGCGGCTTGCGATGCAGCACACACGCGGCGCGCACGAGCTCATCCGAGACGTTGGCGCGCTGCGCGATCGCGGCGAGCTTCTCATCGAGCACGCCGGCGAACGCGAGCAGGTCATCGCGCTGGTTCTGCAGCGCGATGCGCACCGGGCGGATGCGGCGCGCATCCAGCGCTTCGCGCACGCCCAATTCCTCGACGATGAAGTCGAACAGCGCTTGCCGCGTGGCGAGTTGCGGACCCGCCAGCGACACGATGTCATGACTGAGCCACTGGGTCAGCGTGCGGATGTCGCAGGCTAGCTGATGCGCCTGCGCCTCTGTTGTCAAACGAACTATCGTTGATACGAATTTCTACAAAAGTTGGTGCATTTTCAGTTCTGTGACGAATTCCGGGCTGAAGAGCCTTGTGTAGCAAGGGTTTCCGGCTGATTGACGTAAAGATGGTACGCTGTGTAGCGAGAGACTTTGGCCTGTCTCACCCGACGCGTGGCGTCTCAATCAAGAATCTCGAGCCCGTTTTCAGCGCCCCATTGCCTCAGTGCCTTTTCGACAGAGTCGGCTTCAAACGCATACCAGCGTTCCAGAGCACCTTCGCGCTCGAGTAAATCCTTGAAGCGCGCGTATCCCCCTCGCGGCTGGAAAAACCCTTCAATCTGGTCATAACGCGCAGGCAGCTGCTGTGCGGCAAAGCGCAGGGCGAGACTGCTTCCGAGATCAAGTTCGTTCTTGTGCGGTATCGCGAGGTAGCGATCCGGGTCTTCCAGATCCTCGGGAATCGCCTCCTCGATCGTGTCGATGGCATCGGAAATCCAGTAGATTTTTCCCGTATCGAGCGAGATATACGCCTGGTGTTCCATCGGCGCTGCATAGCTGACGAAGTCGAAGGCCGAGGAAAGATCATCGAATTTGACGGCGACCATGACGGTGACCTCATCGGGATGTTTTTGCTTTCTGTGGGGTTGTGTCGCGATAAGATTGGCAAGGCAAGAAAGTTCCGCAATGACAAGGAGTCCTTACGCCACCAGCGAATAGAACTGATCGGCGGCGGTTCGGGCGACGCCGCTGTCCTTCATTTCGCCTTTCCTGATCATATGCATCGTCTCAATGCCTGACAGGATGATGCGGGCACACCGGAAATCCTTGAAGCCCATCATGGGCCTGGTTCGTCGTTTGATCGCCCGATGATCCTGCTCGACGATGTTGTTCAGATATTTGACCTGCCGGACCTTGATCGGCGTTTCCCGCTCGGCGTTGATGGCCTGGAGGGCGGCCAGATTCGCCCCGCTTTTATCCATGGTCACGGTCTCGGGCGTCCCGTTCCGATCGATGGCTTTCTCGAAGTAACGGCGCGCGGCAGCTTTGTCGCGATACGCCCGCAACAGGAAATCCACCGTATTACCGGCCTTGTCCACCGCGCGATACAAGTACTTCCACTGGCCGCCCACCTTGACGTAGGTCTCATCCATCCTCCAGCTCTTGCCGACCGGACGTTTGTGCTTGCGAAAGGCCTTCTCGAACAACGGTACGAGTTTGATCACCCAGCGATGCACGCTCGAATGGTCGACCTCGAAACCCCTTTCGGCCATCATTTCCTCGAGATTTCGCAAGCTCAGCGAGTAGGCCACATACCACCGCACACACAGCAGGATCACGTCCAGCGGATAGTGCAGGCGTTTGAGTACATTCGCTACGCCGGCAGGCAGGGCTTTTCTCGCAGTCGCATTCTTCATATCACGCTTCACTTCAGGAAAATGTCCGCCTGAATTTTACTCCCGCATCCTTAGCGCGACACAACCTCTCCGAGCGTCGCTTCACGTAAAAAACGCTGGCCCTGTCGCTGTAGAACGCCACCGGCTTGCCATGCTGCTCCAAATACGCGCGCGTCGCCTCGAAGTAGCTGAAGGTCGATTCGGTCGCCGTGAAATGCAGCATCATCAGGCGGCTCGTGGCGTCATCGACGTACACCAGCAGCGTGCAGGCCGGCGCCCGGTCCTCGAACCAGCGATGGTCGCTGCCGTCGATCTGCACCAGCTCACCGAAGCACGCGCGCCGGGCCCGCGGCTGGTAGACCCTGGGCGGCCGCTGCCGGCGCGGTACCCACAGGCCGGCGTCCGTCATCAGGTGTCGCACGGTTTCCTTCGACAGCACGATGCCATGACATTCGCGCAGCTTCTCGCAGGCCAGCGTCGGCCCGAAGTCGGCATAGCGTTCGCGAATGGTGGTCAGGGCCCGCACAGCCAGTCCTTCATCGAGCTTCCGGTTGCCGGGCGACCTGCGCTTGCGTGAGGCCAGTCCCGCCGCGCCAGATTCACGATACCGCGCTACCAGCCGCTCGACCTGACGCACGGTCAGGCCAAGTCGCCCGGCGGCACGCCCGGGCTTGAGCCCGATGTCCACCACGGCCTGGATCACCTTCAGACGGTCGAGTTCGCGCATGTTCAATGTCACCAGTGCGGCTGGGCTCATGACTGGCTCCTGCGATCGCGCAGCAAAATGCCAGCTTGCCAGTCACGGTAAAACACGACATTTGTATCTTGCTAGAACACGACATTCTCATATTGCCGCTACATGTCATGTCGAGGCCAGATAGAAATGTCGGGGTTCCAGCAAGATACAGATGTCGGGGTTGAGGGTCGGTTTTGGGTGGTGGGTTAGGGTCGTTTTGCAGTCCTTTTATCTCTCTCTGGAGGGGTTTTTAGCACCGAGCCTCCCGGGTTCTGGTGTGTCCCCATGACTGCCGCATTCCAGTCCTCGAGCGTGACTTCGCGCTGCTTCCTCGTGCCAGGCAGCCGCGCCTTCGTACGCACGGGTTCACCGCGGTTCGTGCGTGACGGTGAGCCGGATATCCGGCGGTTGTCGCGCTGCGCCTGCAGTGCCTGGGCGACCTTCAGCGCATGACCAAGACGCTTGTGCTCCACCACCGCGCCCTGGTCGATCTCGGCAAGCTTGTCGTACTGGACACAGGGCAGCGCGACACCATCGGCGCGGATCTCGAGGCGTCCGTCCGGATACTCCCACACGTCGATGTAGCGGTGAATCAGCCTGCGGTTGGCCGGCGTATCGTCAAGCAGCCAGATCACGCGGTCGTTCAGCAGCGTCAGTGAATCCGAGACCTTGCGCAGGACGCGCCAGGTCAGGATCGCGTCGAGATTCTCGTCGGCGCGCACGGGTCGATGCGCATCGAAAGCGCTGCGTGGCGGCTTCGCAAAGCGCGCGTTATAGGCTGCCATGTAGGCGGGCGCCCAGGCGTTGGCGGCCTCGATGGTGCTGATGCCGCGCAGCCGGAGCTCCTTGACGAGCCGATCCTGCAGCGTCAGGTGGGCGCGCTCGACGCGCCCCTTGGCGGGGCTTGAGTTCGCGCAGAACGTGTCGATGTTCAGCTCGTACATCGCCCGGCCGAACTGCGTGACACCTTTGCCCGCTGTCTCCGAGCGTCGCTTCACGTAAAAAACGCTGGCCCTGTCGCTGTAGAACGCCACCGGCTTGCCATGCTGCTCCAGATACGCGCGCGTCGCCTCGAAGTAGCTGAAGGTCGATTCGGTCGCCGTGAAATGCAGCATCATCAGGCGGCTCGTGGCGTCATCGACGTACACCAGCAGCGTGCAGGCCGGCGCCCGGTCCTCGAACCAGCGATGGTCGCTGCCGTCGATCTGCACCAGTTCACCCAGGCAGGCACGACGGTTTCTCGGCTGATGCAGCTTCGGCGGCCGCTGTTTGCGGGGAATCCACAGCCCGGCCTCACGCATCCAGCGCCGCACGGTTTCCTTCGACAGCACGAGGCCATGACATTCGCGCAGCTTCTCGCAGGCCAGCGTCGGCCCGAAGTCGGCGTAGCGCTCGCGAATGGTGGTCAGGGCCCGCGCACGGACATCCACCGGCAGTTCGCGGTTGCTGGGCTGTCCACGCCGCGCTGAAACCAGCCCGGCCGGTCCCGCCGCCTCGTAACGCCGCACGAGCCGGCTGACCTGACGCTCACACAGCTGCAGCCGTTCAGCCGCCAGTACGCCCGTCAGGCGATGCTGGACGACCGCCTCGATGATCTTCACGCGCTCGAGCTCGTGCATGCTGATCGTGATGAATCCACGTCCGTTCATGGTCTAGCTCCGGGCTGACGGTGATGCCGCAGCATGCGCCACAGCAGCCAGCCCGGAGCAGGAAACCGGACATTTCTAATGAGCCAGAACCGGACATTTCTAAAAAGCTCTGACATTCTCATAATTGAATCTTGGTACCTATGGCACGGTGTTGCGTGGTTTGGTTTTTCAGGTTTTGTTTTTGTTGTATTTCAACGGGGAAGGCGGCCGAGTTATCCACAGGATATTGCCTCTTTAAACGAGTTCCCCGTTGCGCATCCCAAACCGGGACGCTTGTTGCGTCGAGTATCATGAGGCGACGCAACACGATACTCACCAGGAGCGATCTACGATGGCCGTCGGGTTGCGCACGATCTAGCTGGTTTGCGATTTGGGTCCCACGCCGAGTTGCCACAGCATGTCGATGTTTTTCAGGTACAGGGCAACATTCTCGGGCGGAGCATGGATGATCGAATGCCCATCTTCACCAACGCCGGCCACGTGTGCGGACCACGGGTCTTCCAGGCATTGGCAAACGTCGTTGATGTCGTCGATATACCTTTGCAGTGCTTCCGGATCCCAATCACGCACGGCGTCGGGCCCCAGGAGAACCGTTAGCGTTCCTTTCCTCTCACCGATATACCGTATCGGGGAGAGTAGGCCGCCGACGTAAAGCATCATGATGGCGTCGATCACGCGATCGTCGTGATCTTCATCCCAGATGACCGCGAAGTCGAGGAAGCCGCACCGGTCGATTCGGTTCAGGAACTCGTCGTGCCACACGGGCACACGAAGCACCGAGTAGTGGGTTCCGCGACCCAGGTTGCCGACTGGGCGCGTTTCGTCGTGCAGGGTCTGGAAGAACGGGCAATAGGACATCAAACGCTCCTTTCGGGAGAGAAGCGGCTTCCGCCGCGGAACCTCGGCCATTTCGTAGCTGGGGTGTCGAGCAAACACTATCACACCGCAGGGATGGTCATCCTCGCTTTGTGTCTTCGCGGCCTTTTGATTTGGTCGGCGGCATTGCCGATACAGGCGCAGCCGGTATCGCACCAAGCTCGGCAAGCCTGTCGCGCGCCTCCCGATGGTGCTCGTAGAATTTCGCCCACTTGCTGAAGCCACCGAGTTCGCCGACGGCACGCAGCATGGCGAGGTGAGAGGCGGTAAGCAACTGCACGGTAGCTTCGAGCTCTGCAATCCGGATGTCCTTGTCGGCAAGCGACGAGGCCGTGTCGGATCCGGAACGTTTCGCGATTCGGATTCGCCAGCGTCTGTACGCTGATTGCCGCTGCTGATACTCGGCGAGCAGTTGGCTTCGCGACTCGCTGCGGGTAATCGACGATGCCGCCTTGATGGTTGGATGCAATCGGGCAACAGCGCGCGCCGTGATGTCTTCGTCGTCAGCCAGCAGCGTCTCAAGGATCTCGCGCATTGGCTCGTCGCCGGATGCGGTCGTTTCACTGGGCTCAGTCATCAAGTACTCCACGTTGCGCCGGCGCCGAGAGGTCGACGCCGTCAGGGAAAGGGTGTTCACCCGGCCCCGTCGCGAGCAGCTTCTGTACGCCCGCCAGCCGCTTCTCGACATGATCGAGCTGGTTTTTCCCGCCAATGCTCGTTGAAGGACGGGCCCTGATCGTCTCCAGCGCCAGCTTGAACTTACCTTCGAGCCGGATGAGGTTCTGTCGGTGCTCCGGGAGGTCGGTCGCCGAGAGATGACGGCAGTCGGCGAAGCATTCGAGATGCTTGGGGCAAGGGTCGACAGTGAACGAGTTCAGGCAGTGCCCGTACGGCGTGGCATGGAATCCATCAGCTTCGGCACGCAGGTATTCGTACGCAGCCGTCTCGCCTTCCGTGGCCTGGATGCGCCGGAACGTGTCGACTATCGGCCCGTTTGCTTTGCCACCCTTAATGAGTCGGGCAACTGTGCTCGCTTTCTCGCCCAGCATGGCCTCGATTTCCCGCGGAATTTCAACGTGGTCAAGTTCTTCCGCGAGGCTTCGATGGTCATAGTCGTAACTCTGGGCCACACTCCGGCGGTTGAAGCGCTTGGAGATGATCGTGTCGGCGACGCCGAGCCGGAACAGTTCGGTGTTCTGTAGATGACGCAACATGTGGGATTGCATCCGTAGCTTACGATCGTCGTCGGTTTGTCCGTATTTCTCAAACACGGTCTCGCCGGTCGATTGCTCGCCGAGCGCCAACTGAATCAGGTCGGGCCCCGGGCGGCGGACGCACATGTAGCGATTGACGTCACAGAGCAAGTCATTGCGTTCTTCTGCAAGTGAACGCTTTGGCTGCACGAACAGAAGCTCGAACGGCTGAACGGAGCCAACTGCCAGCGGTAAAGGCGTAATGTCCGACACCTTCGTTGGCGTCGTGAGCCGGATGTGCTCCTCGAACTCGCCGACGTGCAAGTACGTCGTATGCCATCCCGTCCGCGCCAGGAGACTGATTGGCGAACCGTCGCCATGACGGAAGCGCAGGCCCGTCTCGCCTGCGCGTATCGCAGATTTCAGGCGATGTCCGAATTGATAGACGGCCATGTCAAGCGTCGTATCGCCGCTGTGCCGCAGCGCATTCTGATAGTCCTGCAGTTCAGCAAGAACGGCAGGTTCGAACCCGTTCCGGTAGCGTTCGATGAATGGCTCCCGTTCAATGGCCAGCCAGAACGGATTGCCCATGAGGCGCTGATAGACTTCGATGAAGGGCACGACGCTGTTGGCCGGATACCATGGGAGCAGTCTTCCCGTTTCGCATTGCAGCTTCAACGTCGCGCGCAGCGGTTCAGTGATTCTGGCCACATGGTCAAGCGTCTCAGTCAGCAGCGTCCGGAACATCTCTGGAACAGGCTGGGTCGCTTCATACAGGACCCTGCTATCCGTTTCATCCTGCTGCTGCTTTTCTGCGAAGTGACGGATCATCAGGGACGTCGAGATGCCACCGGATTCGCCGGCTGGCCGTCCGGTCCTATCCAGGTACGTGCGCTCCCGCTTCCAGTCCACTGGTAAAAGCGCTGCCTCACCCGACCGCATTCCCGTGATGATCATCGTGCGCAACGCTGCAAAGCGCAGTTCATCCATGAATGTGCGCGGCTTTTCAGTCATTATGATGCGCGTCAGTTCCCAGAATGCCCGGCGTTCTGGCAGACGCTCGCTCCGCTTGCGGGCGTCGAGATCGTCACGAAGCTCGTCGGGCGACCACGTATGTTTTGCCTTGATAGCACTTTTCACTTTCATGCGGGGAACGGCAAGTGCCGGGTACAACGGACCGGCGTCACAGACGTGCTGGGCGTCGAACACGAGCTTGACGATGCCACTCACCGCATCCCCCAGCTTTCCAGAAGCCTGGACAGCCGTGCCTATACGGACGGCAACGTGCAGGTCATCAACGGTCAGTTCCCATGGCTCGCTGCCTACGCACGTAGCAATTACGCGCAGTGGACGGAGAATATGTTTATACACATGTCCCGTCGTATTCCGCCTGAACAGCAACTGCTCGGCGACGGCCGCCTTGATCATGTCCTGCCATGCGTCAGACAGCGGCCGCCTGGGTAATGGTGCCAGTCCACGCTCAGCACGTTCCGCGTTGACAATTGCCAGCGCCTTCGTGTCCCCACCCAGGTCCCGCAGGTAGTGATTCGGCGGCGGTATGTCGCCGGCAATGGCCGTGAGGTTCCATCCGACGCCGTCTCGAGCAGCGCCGGCTTCGTCGAGAGGCATCTCCCAGCGCAGCCCTTTTTCGCGGGCGAGGGTTTTGCCCAGCTCGATGAACGCGGAGTAGTGAGGATTCATCGGCCCTCTCTTTCCAGCTCGTCGATGACCGTCTGTATTTCGGCGATCGTGCGCTGCAGCTGGAGATACGTCGGAGACCGGGTGTCGCCGCGAGAGCTCTGCTCGAAGAACACGACCACCTCACGCATCGAGGCCAACACGCTCTCATGCATTGCCTTGTCATGCAAGGGCAAGAACTTCCTGCAGCCGTAGCATGACGTCACCGGGTTATAAGGGCACGCCGGTTGTCCCGACATGCAACCACCGATGCCTGCAATCGGAATGCCGTGAGGCACGCCGGCGATCTGCTGTTCACCCTTAAGTAAGGTGAGCTCTTCCGGGGAGATGAACCGGTCGTGCGCAATCCTCGCCACCCGGCGGTACACATCCGAGGCGCCGAGCGCCCGGTTGACGCGTTCGGCGTGGGAGGCCGACGTCCGGAAGTACACCAGTCCGGTCCGAATGTACGAATGCCCCATGAACTCGGCGAGTTCCTCGTGGCTGGCACCGGCGTCAACGAGCCGTTGGGCTGCTGTATGCCGTAAATCCATGGCCGATCCGAGATCGTCGGAATCAATCAGCTTGCGCACCAGCGCAGCAATGCGAGCCCCAGCCTCGCTGTTCGATTGGACATCGAAGAAGTGTGCGTTACCGGTGGCTCCGTCGAGCCGCCGCCATTTATCAAGCGCAGCAAACACCGGCGCCCACTCATGTTTGACCCGACGTGTAAGAGGTCGCCGTTTGGCTGCACTCCGCTGTTTGGCCATGTGGAACGTCAGATGAACAGTTGGCAAGCCATCCTGGACATCGTGCCAGATGCGGACGTTTCGCATGCTCACCATCGCGATCTGGATGGGTCGCATGGCAAACTGGTAGGCGCACAGCAACATCCCTGTGTCGCAAAGTGCGTCGTAAGGAACCGAGGCCGGTGATGCAAGCGCCGCGACGGTCTCGTCCAGATGCCGCACAATCGCGGCCTCTTCGTCCACGCCCAGAAACACATCTCCAGAATGAACGCCAGCATAGACATCGCGGGCCGGCAAGGGAAGGGTGTTGGTGACATGGAAACTGTAGGAGTCCGACCAACCTTGAAGTCGATAGCGGCACAGAAGCCGAAGCAGCGACTTTGCCAGGACATAGGTCGAGACAGGCATCTCACGCACGCGCAGCGTCGCCCAGACGGATGCTATTTCCACAGGGCCCGCACGAACAATGTCAGCGATGTCCCTCCGCGACAGATGCGTCGCTGAGATCAGGTAGTTCGCAGCGGTAGATGCGGTGAGGTCCTGGCCCAGGAGATACACGAAGACGTGTTTTAACAGCAGGGCGTGCTTTGTTTCATACGGCGTGAAGTCGACCCTGATCGTTCGGCCATTGATCACCAGCTCGAAGACCACCGCATTGACCGGATCGCGAATCGAATACTGTTTGTCGTCAAAGTCGTCGTAATAGCGGAGGACCGGAGGCAGAGCCGGCAATGCCCTCAGGACCCGCTCAATGACGTCCCCGGCAGATGACGGTTCCGGGAACCAGCCTGGGCTCTGTGGTTCCTCCATATCAGTTCCTGCGAGGCAAGGCGCGAAGCAACGCAACCCGGTCATCGAAGGCGTCATTCCAGACGCCAGCCAGTCTGTCCTCAAACACTGCGCGCGCATATCGGGACGGCATCGCGGAGGTCTTGGACCAGCCGAAGAACGTTCGCATCTTCTGAATCGCCTCATCCATCGCATCGCCGTGCTCAAGCAACTGCTGCAGCCTGACGACGGCACTTGTGTGACGCAGGTCATGAGGCGTTATCGCATGCTTGCCAGTACGGTCCTTCAACTCAGCGAGTACTTCGGCCGGCAGGCAGCGAGATATCAGGGCGAATGTCTTGGTCAGCGTTTCAGTCGACAGAGGTGTGTCGAACTGGGAGTTCAGCAGATAGGAATGAGACGGCCGGCCGCGATAGTTTTCCACGTAACGTTGCACCACACTGGCCGTCAGTTCGCTAACAGGAACCTGCCGGACCGAATGCGCGTTCTTGATGCCCGGTTTCGAGTAGCGAGGGTCAACCTCCGCATCCTCGTACCCGTTGTCGTGGACATTGAGCCAGTAGCGCGTGCGCTGCTGCCGGCGGTCGTAAGCGCTTTTCACCGCATCAGCCGGCAGCATCAAGGCTTCCCCCCGGCGTAACCCTTGATGCAACATCAACACGAAGGCGACGAAGACACGCCAGCGTGTGCGCTCGCGTGCAAACGGATTTTGCCGGGAATTCGGGTCGAGCAAGAGGTACAGCGCCTCCAGAGTGCTGGCCGGCAACGAGCGCACCATCTCGACCGGATTGTCACGGCGAACATGAAGTTGGCCGTAGAGCCCGGCAAGGCTGTGTAGCCGCTGCTCAATCCGCCTTAGCCGGTCATTGGAGGCCTCGCTTTTTGATAGCCAGGTGACCACGGACGAGACGAATTCCAGTCCCGTTTGCCAGCGCTTTTCGTCGGCGCCGGTCACGACGGACTGATTGCGGATCGAAACGAACCACGACTCGAGAATTTCAGCCAGCGCCTGGTCGTCCAGCGCTGCCAGCGCGTCGTCCAGAGCATTCGGACCGCCGATTCCGACTGCATGCTGATACAGGTTTTCGAGATACCGGAGCTTTTTTGTATGCGTGGACGCTGCCAATCGAGACGACGACATTGTCGACCAGACTTCAGCCCAGTAACGCGGCAACCCGGTGTCGTCAACCAGCACCGGGCCACGGAGCAACAACGGAAGATCGGGATCATCCAAGTATCGAAACACGGAAGCCATCCGTCAGCAAACGCAACGGCAAAAGCTACCATCTGTTGTGTGACAGTTACCTGCGAGTACGGATTTCAGCCGTTTCCACGCAACGGCTTCATACATACCAGTCCTGGTGATAAATTACGTTATGTCAAATTGTCGGGGCGATTGACAAAAACTGACAGCCGTGTCGGCTCTGGCAACCACACAAGGAGAATATAAGACGGCGCTGCACTGGCCATTGCGAGCGGCGAGTGCGAACTAAACCAGAAGCGACGCCCTGGTCATCTCCCTCGAGGAGCAAAGCGTCGAGGCGAGGCTAGCCGACCACCATCATGATCTAGGAGTGTCCGACCGACCGCATCACAAAGAGGCGTTCGTCCCACACCACGGGTTGCGGCTCGGTCACGGCAATCCGCGTCGCGTCGGGGTGTGCGGGATTGACCAGCACGTTGAACTCTGCACGGACCACGACGGAAGGTACGATCAGGAGCGCGGTACGCGACTCGGTCAGCCAGGCGTCGCCGAACACCCTTGCCACCTGCAGTGCTGGCGCATCCCATCCCCCCGGCAACGATTCGGCCGAATGGCGTTCGACGCGAATATCGTCGGGAACCGCTGCTTCAACCCATCCGTGTGTCTTCGGTACCTTGCCGATGCGCGCATGAACAAGAACCTCGAGCATCGCACCGGCGAAGGTCGACGCGGCGTAGATGACCGGTCGCCCCGGGCTATTGAAGCGGCCGCCCACCAGCATCGCGCCGGTGCCACTCCAGACCGGGTGTCGAGTGTCGGCGATTCGAAACAACTTCACGCCGGCAACCCGTAAAACAGTTTCCAGAGCAGCTCTTCGACCCGGCGCGCGCCGAGCTCGGTCAGCGCAACATCGAGCGGCGCCCGCCCTTCGAGCTCCGGGTGCGGCGCCGACAGGAATTCCCGCGCGTCCTCTTCGTCGTTCCAGACGTAGGCCGTCGTCGCGACGATCCTGGCCAGCCGCTCAGTCTTTTCCGATTCGTCTGGCGTCAGCCGATCGCGACGCCGCTTATAGGTCGCTTCGGGGATGATGCGGGCAAGTAGCGCACGCCGGGCGTCGGCACCCTGCGTCGCATGTTCGACGCCCGCGCGCAGCGCGGACTTGGGCAGGCCGTCGCGGACAAGTGACTCGAGTTCCGCGAGCGTGTGCGGGACCTGCCGCAGTTCCATGACCGCGGCCACTGCTTCAGGCGTGATCAGTGACATGCGACTCCCGACCAAAGTATCAGTTGATGCCTAATGATAGCGCAATTGATACCGTCCGCAAACCCATCTTCGATCTAGCGGGCTCCAGCGGGGAGACTGCCGAGGCGGTCTCCTCGACATCGTCCGTGCCTGCGAGAATCGCCCCGGCCTACAGAAATCTTTCATACACGAAACGCTCAAGCAACTAAGCATCCGCTCGCGACAGGATGTCGCACCGGGCACACGGATAAACCATTTATAGTGCACTGCACAAGCCCGTGTGATTGGCAGCTGCGATCTGACGGTCGTGTTATAGTGCACTGCACAATCTCCGTCCGATCGGCAAGTGCGATCTGACGACCGCGTCCGGCGTTGCCGGGTTGCGGACAGACATGCCGCTGAAGGTGAATCGCCACGCCTGTCAGCTACGCCCAGTTTCTGTCTACATCATCAAAATGAGGTCCCTGTGAAATACCTTCCCCGCATCGCCGCGTCTGGAGCACTCCTGGTCGTCGCTCTCGGTATCGTCACCTTCGCCCAGATCAAGTTCGCGCCGCAATCCGCAGACAACAACCCGGTTGCACGGATCGTCCTGAACGTCGAGTCGCAACTGAACGGCTGAGCGACTCCACCGCTGTATGTAGCCCGCGCCCCACAGGCAAAGGCCGGCAAAGAAAACCCGCCAGGCTCCGAAGAGAACTGGCGGGTTTGAGCTACTGATTTCGGATTCACACGCCAGGCGATGGTAACGGAGTTGACGCCTGCTCAGTCTCCTCCAGCGATCAGTCAGCCTCCATGTCCACGGCATCGAACACCTTGGCAGGTCACCAATCGTCAATTCGAGACGCTTCATTGTGGCCTCGTGAGACAGGCAATCGTCCCCCTCGACGTTTCGATCATCAGAAACTTAAAGGAGCGTGTCGCCACACTGATCCAGCGCAAGCCAGCCCTCCCCGCCTTGCGCAAATTGTCACCGCGCAACCTGAAGGCATGGCCGAATCCAGAATTTGTGCAGCAGCCTCCTGCACAAATTGAAACCCCTTCGGCTTGGTAAACATAGGATTGCGAATTAATCTTCGATCATTCCTTTTATGTCAAGTGCAAACGAACCGGGGGGATAAACGAGGTGGAACAGTTCCCTGAATCTCCGGACACCTATCACCTCTTAAAGTCGAGGATAGTCTTGTGACTGGTTTCAAGCCTAGCTAGGGTGAATGGCACTTACTTAAGCCTACATGGAGGAGAAGACGCGGGTAAGTGCTTGAAGAGAAAGGGAGGGGGCTGATCCAGGGATTGATACGATGGTTGTTACCAGGCAAACACCGTCTCATTCCAAAGATCAGCCCCCATGGATCGTAATGCACGAAGTCATCACAGGCAAACACGAAGCAGGGTTCAAAGCCGGGCATGCAGGGCCCAGGCGGTAGACTACTTCAACATACTGACGAGCCCGGGGCTGTTGGGCATAACGGAAGCGTATTTGCCAGAACATCGGGAACGGCTGTATCCGCCGACGGTGACACTGTCGATGTTCATGCGCCAGGCGCTGGAAGAGGACGCCTCCTGTCAGAAGGCAGTCAACGGGTGGGCGGCGCAGCGAGCTGCCGACGGGCTGCGGCCCATGAGTGTGCGTACGGGAGGCTACTGCCGCGCTCGCCAGAGACTGCCGCTGACGATGGTGCGGGAGTTGGCGCGCGAGACGGGGCGCCAACTGCATGAGCAGGCCGAGCCTGCCTGGAAGTGGCGCGGGCGCCCGGTCAAGCTGGTTGACGGCACCGGGATCTCGATGCCCGATACGCCGTCGAACCAGGCCCGTTTCCCGCAGTCCAGTGCTCAGGCCGAAGGAGTGGGCTTTCCATTGGCCTATCTGGTTGCGGTGATCTGTCTGGCAAGCGGCGCAGTACTGGAGTCGGCGGTCGGAACTTACGCGGGCAAAGGCAGCGGGGAGCTGACGGCGTTTCGCATGCTGCAAGGCACGTTTCGCAAAGGTGACGTGATCGTCGCCGATGCCTTGTACTGCCACTACTTTCTGATGGCCTCAATGATCGCCGCCGGGGTGGACGTCGTGATGGAACAGCATGGGGCACGCCGCACCGACTTTCGGCGAGGCCGGTCCCTGGGCACGCGCGATCACATTGTGACGTGGCCCAAACCCCGGCAGCGTCCCGACTGGATGACGCATGAGCAGTACCAGGCCTTCCCCGATGAGCTGATGGTGCGCGAGTCCAGGCTGCATCACCGGGTGCTGGTCACCACGATGCTTGATGCACGCAAGACCAGCAAACAGGACCTCTCGCAGTTGTACGCCAGGCGCTGGAACGTGGAACTGGATCTACGTAACATCAAGACGACGATGGGCATGGATGTGCTGCATTGCCAGACTGCCCACATGAACGAAAAGGAGATCTGGGTCCATCTGCTGGCCTACAACGTGATTCGGCTGCTGATGGCTCAGGCCGCCAGTCACCATGCCACTGACCCGAGAACACTGAGTTTCAAACACACGGTGCAGTTATGGACTGAATGGCTGGCCAGAGGTCTGACGGCAACTCACAACCAGAGTCTCCTGTTCAACCTGATCACGCAGTCTTGCGTTGGGAGTCGCCCCGGTCGCATCGAACCACGAATGCGCAAACGAAGACCGAAGTCCTACCCATGGCTGAAAGAGCCTCGTCACATCGCACGTGAGCGCGTCCAAAAATATGGGCACGCTCCACGGGCTTACTAAGCCGAAACAAAGTAACCGGACATGGGTCAAGCCGCGTAGCGGACTGACGGATGTTGAAACATGGATCGGACCAAGGCTGGAATCTTCTGCAACGAGCGCAGAACCGCTCGAACTCGCTGCTTGAGATGCCCGGGACCTTTGATGGCAATGCCGATCTTGTGATGTTTGAGATAACCCCATACCAACTCGTCCGGGTTCAGGTCTGGGGAGTAAGCAGGAAGGAAGAACAGACAAAGGCGACCATTCGATTCCGCGGCAAGCTGCCGGATCGCTTTGCAACGATGTACCGGATGACCATCGGCAATCAGGAAGACAGGCGCATCGGCGGTGAGCATCAGTCGTTTGACGAAGTCGACGTACACGGAGATCTTGAAGCTGCCTTCGAAACACATGAATCGAAGTTGGCCACGCGGGCTGATCGCTGAGATCAGGTTCACCTTAAAGCGCGCGCCAGTGACTTCGACTACCGGTGTTTGACCGACCGGTGCCCAGGTCGTGCCGCTGTGATAGTCCGATCGCACCGTCGATTCGTCGACGAAGAAGATCTGTGCCCCGTAGCGTTTGGCCTGCCCGGCAATGGCCGGGTATTCGTCGCGCATCCACGACTCGACCAGTTCAGGGTCGCGTTGGTACGCACGCGCAAGCGGACGCTGGGGTAAAAGCCCGAGCTTGCGCAGCAGTCGACCGACCGACACCTGGGAGAGCTTGACGTTGAAATGTTCGCGAATCAACTCCCGCACCATGTCTCGCGTCCACAATGCAAGCTCGAACTTCATCTGCATGGGGTTCTTCGTTGTGACCGTCTGATAGACGAAGCGGATAGCCTCGGACGAGAGCTTCATCGGTCGACCAGGGATTACCTTGGCTCGTAACGCCTCGATCCCCCCTTCACGCCAGGCCGCCAACCACTCGTAAATACGCGCCCTCGAGAATCCGAGCATGCGGATCACGTCCTCCGGCGACTCGCCAGCTTCGACGCGCTTGACCGCCCGAATACGGATCTCTTCAAGCGTTGCATGTGAAAGCTGCCGGCCGTCGTCCTCGCGCCTCTCGCCCCCCTAAGCCCACCCATTTCCAGTTGAAACTTCTTGCCAGTCGCAATGCAATTTGTCGCAATGGATTTGCCCGTCGCAACTGAACCCGTGAAGCTGATAGCATCAACGTCGGGCGATTGTACGAGCGCCTCGCCAACAACGGACCCCGCTCCCATGACGAGGTTGGCCACCCCGGGTGGCAGGCCAGCTTCCTGCAGAATCTTCATCAGTTCCCAGGCACTTCCAGGAACGAGTTCTGCCGGCTTGAAAATGACGCAATTGCCGAAAGCAAGAGCTGGTGCCGTCTTCCACGCCGGTATCGCAATAGGAAAGTTCCATGGTGTGACGAGACCAACCACGCCGACGGGCTCGCGCGTCACTTCCACGGCCAAGCCGGGGCGCAGTGACGGGAGGATCTCACCGCCGACACGCAGAGCCTCGCCGGCGAAAAATTTGAAAACCTGTCCTGCGCGCGTTACCTCGCCGACGGCTTCCGCCAACGTCTTGCCCTCTTCGCGCGCGAGCAGGCGTCCGAGTTCATGCTTGCGGGCGAGAAGACTCGTACCCGACTGGTCGAGAACATCAAACCGCTGCTGGGGCGTCGTTTGCGACCACTTCGGAAACGCTTGCCGCGCCGCGCCGATTCGACGTGCGCCTGCTGCGCGTCAGCGTGGGCGAATTCACCGATCACGTCATCGGTGTCGGATGGGCTGACATTGCGGGAATAAGCGGTGGACGTTGTCCACTCTCCGCCAATGAAATTATCGAATCGAGTCATATTTGTGGTCTTAAAATGATCAGGTGCCAATGTGAAGACGACAGGCGCTACGACACAGGTCAAGGGCCTGTTAGCCCCCGGCTGATGAGATTGCGGTACAGCGCACG
Source organism: Paraburkholderia sp. MM6662-R1 (assembly GCF_050436245.1). Lineage (NCBI taxonomy): Bacteria > Pseudomonadati > Pseudomonadota > Betaproteobacteria > Burkholderiales > Burkholderiaceae > Paraburkholderia > Paraburkholderia sp. MM6662-R1. Next base: position 461,459 of record NZ_JBNDLV010000003.1, read on the forward strand.
AACACCGAAGCTCCACGGGGGGGTGTCCGTGCACAAACCAACCGTGTTAACGAGAGCACCAAGGGGCGGTGCGGAGATCGTCACGACGTCACCGAGATGGTGGGTAAAGCCGGACCCCGGGGCATCCCGATCCATGATTGGCGAAAACATGGTGCCGAGGAAGAGCATGAATCCATCCGGATACTGATGGTGATCGCCATGGGTCTGCATGACGAGATCCGCCGGGTCGCGGCTGATCTGGCTCATGTGACTCGCACCTTCGAGCACGAAATCGTCGTCAGTGCCTTCCACACGCAGTGACACGCTCGTCTGACGCACCGTGTCGAGAGTGAAGTTGCCATCGAAAAGGCGGATGAAAGGGCCAATCGCGCAGGAGCCGTTGTTGTCCTTGCATTTGCCGAGCAGCAACGCAGAGCGTCCTTCGATATCGCGCAGGTTGACGTCGTTACCAAGCGTGGCGCCTACCGGCTCACTCTTGCTATCGACGGCCAGAACGATCTCGGGCTCCGGGTTATTCCAGGCCGACGAAGGCAACAGTCCGATGGGGGCGCCGAAGCCGACGGCCGACATTGGTTGTGACTTGGTGAAGACCTCGGCGTCCGGGCCAAGGCCGACTTCCATGTATTGCGACCACGCACCGCGCCGCAGCAGCTCTTCCTTCAGCCTTGCCGCGGCATCAGAGCCCGGGCGGATTTTTGACAGATCGGTGCCGATCAGTGCGGTGATGTTTTCTCGCACGTCAGCCGCCTTGTCGCGGCCGCCGCCGGCCTCTTCCTCGATCACGCGTTCGATGAGACTTACGGCGAAGGTGACGCCATGCCTTGATAGCCTGCAGGTCACATGGCGCGAGAATATATTGCTTGCCGGAAGCGCGGGCCGCGTGGGTCTGCGTCAGGAGCTGTTTGACAGGCCCCAGCGCTTCTCCCGGCGCCTGGCTTGCGATTTGCACGCGGTCGTCGCGATCGAGTAGGTCCGCCATCGTCGGTGCGTACGCCGAAATATCAAAGACCTCTCCCTTACGGATAGCGATCACGCATGGGCCTTCGCCCGCTGCGGTTTGTCGCCACATACGGCCGACGAGGAGCGCTGAATCGAGATCAGACGGCAGCCAGTTGGACTGGGTTGATGTATTCATGATGTTCTCTGTGTGAAGGTCAGGTGATCGCGCCGATCTGCCAGGGTAGGAACTCATTCTGTCCGTAGCCGTGAAGCTCACTCTTTGATCGCATGCCCGATGCGGCTGCCAGCATGAGTTCGAAAATTTGCTGGCCCATTTCATCGACGCTCTTCGTTCCGTCAAGGATCTCTCCGCAGTTCAGGTCTATATCCTCTTCCTGCCTGCGCCAAAGTTCGCTGTTGGTGCCCAGTTTCAACGAAGGGGAGGGTGCGCAGCCGTACGCGGAGCCGCGCCCCGTTGTAAAGCAGATCAGGTTGGCTCCGCCTGCTACCTGGCCCGTTGCCGAGACGGGGTCATAGCCCGGGGTGTCCATAAAGACCAAGCCGTGTGCCGACACCGGCTCCGCATAGCGGTACACGTCAACCAGGTTCGTCGTACCGCACTTGGCTACAGCGCCCAATGACTTTTCGAAGATCGTCGTCAGGCCACCTGCCTTATTACCCGCCGACGGGTTGTTGTTCAGGTCTGCGCCCATGCGTGCACAATATCTTTCCCACCAATGGATGCGCTCGATCAGCTTTTCTCCGACCTCGCGTGAAATTGCGCGGCGCGTGAGCAGGTGCTCGGCGCCGTATATTTCCGGTGTTTCGGACAGAATCGCAACGCCGCCGTGGGCAACAAGACGGTCGACTGCAGCACCAAGCGCGGGATTCGCTGAGATACCCGAATAGCCGTCGGACCCGCCGCACTGCAAACCGACGACGAGATTACTTGCGTCGACGGCCTCCCGTTTCACACGATTGGCTTCCGGCAGCAGCGCCTGCACTGCCTCAATGCCAGCTGCCACTGTGCGGGATGTGCCGCCGGTGGCCTGAATGGTCATGACCTTCAGCGCGGTGCCCGCCTCAAGACCCTGGCTCTCGAGGAGGCCGCCAATCTGGTTGGTTTCGCAGCCGAGTCCGATGATGAGCACCGCCGCAAAATTAGGATGTCGTGCATACCCACCGAGCGTTCGACGGATCAGTGCCAGACCTTCGCCCTGTGAGTCGATCGCGCAGCCCTGTCCATGCGTGAGGGCAACCACTCCATCCACGTTCGGATAGTTTCGTAGCGCTTCGGGTTTGAAGTGGTCCGCAATGGCACGTGCAACGGTCGCGGAACAGTTGACGGACGTAAGAATGCCGATGTAGTTGCGTGTCGCGACGCGTCCGTTAGGACGAACGATGCCCATGAAGTTCGCATGGCTCGCGACAGGCGCCGGCTTCGCGTTTTTCCCAAACGCATAGTCGCGGTCGAAGCTGCCCATCGACAGGTTATGAGTGTGGACGTGGTCGCCGCAGGCGATGTCGCAAGAGGCAAAGCCGATGATCTGCCCGTACCGTCGAACTGGCTCGCCTTGCTGGAGGGCACGTGAGGCGACCTTGTGACCGGGCGCCACCAGCCCTCGGACCGTTACGCGGCCACCGTCCACCGTCGTGCCACCCACAAGCTGCTGCCGCGCGATGACCACATCGTCATCGGGATGCAGTCGCACGGTGATATCTGCGGCCGCTGTTGAGGTTTCCATACTGTCTCCGATCATTTAATCGTGTAGTGCGGGGCGCGTCGAAGCGTCTATCGCGGCGTGGGTTCGGGCGCGTGCTCCGGGATCAGGCCATCGTGTTTCAGCGCTTGCCAGAGGCCTGATGGAATGTGCACGGACATTTCTTTCACATTCTCATGAACCTCGCCAGGATTTCGTGCCCCTGCAATTACTGCGCAAACAGGCCCGGGGGCGCTGCAGAATTGCAACGCCGCGGCCTTGAGGCTCACGCCAAATTCAGCGCAGCGCGCTGCCATCCGGGAAGCCATTTCAACCATTTCTCTCGGTGCGGTGCTGTATTCGAACGTTGTGCCTCCAGCAAGAAGGCCGGAGTTATAGGGGCCCCCGATCACCAGCTTCGCGTCGCACTGGATGCAAGCAGGGATCAGACTCTTTAGGGCCGTCGTATCCAGCAAGGTGTAACGACCCGCGAGCAGGAAGATGTCGGGGTCCGAGTCAGTCAGAGCCCTGACACACGGTTCAACCCGGTTGACGCCCAAGCCCCACGACTGGATCATGCCTTGTGCGCGCATGTCAGAAAGCGCCCGAGCTGCGCCGTCGATAGCGATGCGGTATTGCCTTTCCCAATCGGAGCCGTGCGTGTCTTCGGCTATATCGTGGATGTACACGGCGTCGATCCGGTCAACGCCCAGGCGCTTCAGGCTATCCTCAATGGATCGATATGCGCCATCGGATGAATAGTCGTACTCGACGCGAAAAGGCAAGCCATTGACATAGCCATGCCGCATAGACGGCACCGAATCATCCCGGACGAGCAGCCTGCCGACTTTCGTCGACAGAATGAGGTCGTCGCGCGGCATCTCGCGAAGTATCTGACCCAGGCGCCGCTCTGACAGGCCGGTGCCGTAGAAGGGTGCCGTGTCGAAATATCGGACTCCACTTTCCCACGCGGCCCGTATCGTTTCCTCTGCGAGCTGGTCGGGCACGACTGAAAATAGGTTGCCGAGAGGCGCGCCTCCGAAGCCCATCGGGCTCGGAAAAGTCCCACCATTTACTGGCCGGAATAGTCGTTTCTGGATTTCCATTTTGTCCTTCGCAATCGATTCGCCGCGCCGAGCGCAAGGCGAGCGTCGTCCATCATTGACCGACGCGGTGCGGATAACACGCTGCCCGCTGATTCCGGTCACACGGCGCGGGCCTTATCTCACAGCCGGTAAAATGAGCGGGCTGTCTCTCCAAAGATCGCCGCCCGGTCTTCTTTGCCGAGACTGGAGGCCAGTCGCTCGACGCACGCGTGCCACGACGCGTAATCCCCGTTCAGATTCAGGACCGGCCAGTCGCTCCCCCACATCAGGCGCTGAGGTCCAAATTGCGACAGCAGAAAAGCGAAGTACGGCGAGAACGCATCGTCGGTATAGCCCGGAGGTGCCTCGGTGACCATGCCGGAGAATTTGCACAGGACGTTTTTCATCCCGGCGAATTCGCCCATCCAGTGAGTCCACTCAATCCAGTCTTCCCCTACACGCGCACCGGCGTTCGTTCGTGCGACTCCCTGATCGTTGGGCAGATAAGGTTTGGCAACGTGATCGATGACAATCCGCAGTTCCGGGTGTCGTGCTGCAAACTTGGCGAGATATGGCAGATGTCGCACGTACACCAGCGCGTCGAAAGCCAAGCCGTGCGTGACCAGTGCGTCGACAGCCGGGTCTAATCCGGGATTTGCAATCCAGTCGTCGTCCGGCAGATCCTGCAGCATGGGTCTGACGCCCTTGAACTTTGGCTCACGAGCCAGCTCTTCGATGAAGCTTGCGGCGTCGGGGTCAAGCATTGGAACCCAGCCCACGACACCGCCAACGAGCGGCTCGTTGGCAACAAGCTTCAGCAGATACAGCGTCTCCTCCATCGTCGGTGCGGCCTGTACGACAACGGTCTTGTCAACGCCCGCTGCCTGCGCAAGCGGCGCGAGGTCTGCTGAGAAGAAGTCTCGCCATAGTAGAGGGAGTTCGGGTGTGAGCCAGCCGTAGTCGCTTCGCGCAATCGTCCAGAAGTGCTGATGTGCATCAACCTTCATGACCAGTCCTTTTCCCAATTACCACATCGATTTTCTAAAGAAGCAATGGTGTTGTGCATTTCGGTATCCTAATCATTCTGATATCGCATGACCGATGCGATGATCACTGTCAGCCGTCAGCTTTGCCTGGGGCGCCAGGCGTGAATATGTTCGCCAGTCAGCGGGCAGCCGTCGGAATATCGATATTTTCTTCCGTTCCCGCTGTATCCGTTTTTTTAACGCGCGACTTTTTGTCTGAATTCTCGCGTGCCCTCACGCTTGCAATTCGGCCGGCGCGTTCGCTTTCCGCGTTGCCGCTCGCCAGCGGGCTGCTGCACGATTGACGCACGATTAGTTCCGGCGGAAAGACCATATGCCGAGGGCTTCGTTCGTCTCCCCTGATGCGCTCGAGCAGCATGTTGAGCGCCGCTTCGGCCATCGCGTCGACGGGCTGCCGTACGGTGGTCAGTGCGGGAGAGAAAGCGTTCGCCCAAGGGAAATCGTCTATCGCGGTAACTGATACGTCCGTAGGACATGCGAAATGCTTTTCCGCCAACGCCCGCATCGTGCCAATCAGCATCTGGTTATTGGCCACGAAGATGGCTGACGGCGGCTCCGGCAGGTCCATTAGCTCAAGCGCTGCCGTGTAGGCGCCGTGCTCAACGAATGCGCCTTGACGCACGTAATCGGGATTGACCGGCAGATTCGCAGCTGCGATCGCCTGGGCGAAGCCGCGCAAGCGATCACGACCAGGCAGCAGGTTCTGCGGACCGGAGATGATTGCGACGCGCCGGTGGCCAAATTCCAGGATGTGCTGTACTGCAAGGCGTGCAGCGGCAACGTTATCAAGAGCAACCGAATCCCATTCATTGGGGCAGACCACATGGTCGACCGCCACAACAGGCATGATGCCGATCTCCGAGCAGACCTTGTCGTAGGCTTCCTCCGGTGCCGATGCACAAAGGATCGTGCCGACGGCCAGATGGGCGCGGAGCATGCGCAGATAGGCGCGCTCCTGTTCAAGATCCCGATCGCTGTCGAATAACAGAACAGAGTAGCCCAGGGCGTGAGCGCGCTTCTGGATGGAATGGACGAACTCGGTGAAGAATGGGTTCGTGATGTCCGGAACGACCAGGCCCAATAGCTTGGTGGTGCCCTTTTTCAGGCTGCTCGCGACTGTGTTCGGAGCGTAACCCAACGCCTTGACTGCGACGTGCACGCGCTGCGTCAGGTCTGGACTCACGTAGGTCGATCCAGACAGGACCGCCGAGACGGTAGCCAGACTTACTTCCGCAAGACGTGCGACATCCTTCATTGTTGCCATAATTTTCCTGCCACGCAGTTGTGCCCGAGCTTCCTACTGGTTCAGTTCCACCATCCCGCGTGCTCGCGCTTCGGCTGCCGCAAGATGCCGTCCGGTGTACGGGGCGGCTCAATTTCGAGCAGGAACCGCTGGGCAGGCGACATCCGCTCGTACAGTTCCGGGGTGAGATGGTCGATCTGGACGAGCTGCTGCGGAAGGTCACGTCGAGTATACGTGAGATGCAATACCCGGCGGTTTGCGTCGTTCTTTTTGAGTGTGCCGCTGTGCCATCCCGACGCGTTCATGATGAAGACGGTGCCAGCCCGTCCGGTCAGATAGACCTCACCCGGATATGGCGCGTCCAGATCGGCGGGAATCCGTTTGCGGTCTTCTTCGGAAATGGGGCCGGCCTCCCAGTCGCCCTGGTTCACAACAGGCACGTTAATCGGTGCCCATTTGTGCGACCCCGGCACAACCCGCGTCGGACCATTATCCAGCGTCATGTCGTCAAACAGAATGACGGCATTAACCACCCACCAGTCATCTTCGAAGTACTTCGGCACGTCGACGTGCAGTTGCTGGTGACCGAACCCCTTCACGGGATCGCGGAGGTTGGCGCCGTGCACCTTGATCTCACCGAGCAGCTTGTGGGCTGTGGCCAGCACCGGCTGCAGTTCCAGGCACCTATCGAACACCGATGTCTTGTTGAAGATGTTCGACACGCGGCGCGCGCCAGGCTCGACGTGAACTTCATGCCCACCCGTGAGGCGCTCGGCTTCATGGAGCCGCTCAAATTCGCGGGCCATCAGGCGGCACTCGTCCGGGCTCAGCACATTCTCGACGACGAAAAACCCCCTTTCGTCCAGTTCCTTGAGCTGCTCGCTGGCCAACGTGTCGTTGATTTGCAGTGCATGCATCGCCTGTCTCGTGTACATGGGTCGTGTCTCCGTCCATCTCGTTAGCGGGCGAAACGTTTAGCGAAACGTTTCGTTGAGTGAATTTATAGCAAGCATCAGCCGCTAGATATATTCGGGTTTCTCCTATGCCAATTTAAATTCAGCGCCCACGGTCAGCGGGTCAACTCACTTTATCCATGTTTACCCCATGTTAATTGACTTTGCGCAAAGAAGGCCTTAGATTCAGCGAAACGTTTCGCTAAACGTTTCGCCGTGAACTCGGCACCACTGAGTTTTCAGACCCAGGAAGAGACAGGAGACAGACATGAACAGTTTGACGAAGCCGCTGTGCACAACGCGCCCTGTGCGTGCACGCCGTCGTGTGATCGGTGCGGCAATGGGCGCGCTTATGCTCTCGGCGCTGGCCGCACCCTCAGCGTATGCGGACAAGGACCACCCTGTTGTTGCCCTGTTGCCAGGGGTGGTTGATCCGTTCTATTTCACGATGTACCACGGCGCTCAGAAAGCGGCGGCGGAAGACGGCGCCCAGGTGCTGTTCCAGTTGCCAAAGAGCTGGAACACGACGGAGCAGGTGCCGATTCTCAAGGCGTTTATCGCCAAACGCCCTGACGCCATCCTGATTTCTCCCGTGGACGCGCAGCAGCTAATCGAGCCGCTGACGGAGGCAAAGAACGCCGGAATCAAGGTTATCACTGTGGATACCTACATCGGCACCGGCCGTTATCAGACCGGCAGCGGAAACGCGGATTTTCCGCTTTCGTTCATAGCATCGGACAACGAAGAAGGCGGCCGCATCGCAGCGCGGACGCTGGCGAAGTCTATCGGCGAAAAGGGCGTTGTATTCTGCGAAAGCCTGAAGCCCGGTGTGTCAAGTACCGATGCGCGGGTGAAGGGCTTCCAGGAGGAAATGAAGAAGTATCCGAACATCAAGGCTCTGCCAACGTTATACAGCGAAGACGACGCGAATAAGGCGGTATCGGACGTGTCCGGGGTTCTCGCGCGAGAGCCGGATCTTTCCGGCGTGTTCGCATCCAACACGTTTTCCGGCAAAGGTGTGTCGGAGGCAATTCACATGGCCGGGAAGAGCGGCAAGGTCAAAGTGATCGTCTTCGACGCCGTCCCGGGTATCGACAAGGACCTGAGAAGCGGCCTCGTTGACTACGCAATCGCGCAACGGCCGGCCGACATGGGCTATTACGGTGTCAAGTATGCGGTGGACGCCATCCGTGGCAAGCCGATTCCCAAGGACAAAAGCACGGGCTTTGTCGTAATGGACAAGACGAACATCGACGACGCCAACGTCAAGCAATTCATCTACTCCAACTGATTTGCACCGGCGACGGCTCAAAACCGTCGTCCGGTCTTTGCACAGACTTATCTGGAGACATTGCGATGCAAAAGTCCACTTCACTTTCCGGCCTTCCCCCCACAACCAGCACGTCGTGGGCTAACAGGGGGCTCGATTACAGAGAGCTTGTCGGCCGCTTCTGGCCCTGGCTTTTCCTCGCAGTGCTCTGTCTCTTCTTCGAGATCTGGTCCCAAACCGCCCAGCACAAATCGTTTCTCTTTAATGCGTACAACGTACAGTCGATCGCCCTTGCCTCGAGCGCACCAATGCTTCTGGCAATAGGACAGACATTTGTTATCGTCACGGCCGGAATCGATCTGTCAGTCGGATTCGTAATGGGCCTCGCCGCAGTGTGCGCGGCGCAGTTCACATTGCTCGGCGGGGCATCGCCTTGGGCGCTTTGCCTTTCAGTGCCGCTGACTATTGCGGTATCGGTCATTCCCGGGGCGATCAACGGGATCCTGGTCGCGCGTTATCGCGTGCCTCCGTTTATCGGAACGCTGGGCATGTATGGCATCGCTCGCGGTGCCGGCTTTCTCGCGGCAGGCAGCGGCATGACCGTGTCGGTCGACAATGCGGGTCTCCAATGGCTCGGCTCAGGATGGAACCCCGTGATTCTCACGGTTGTGCTGCTGGCTGTCATGCACTTCATCCTGTCGCGCACCCGCTTTGGCCAATATACCTATGCCGTCGGTGGCAACGAGCAGTCTACCGCCCGGGCGGGCATCAATGTGCGTCGGCACAAGATCGTGATTTATATGCTCGCTGCTGCGTTCGCTGCGATTGGGGGCATCGTTTACACGGCGAGATTTTCGGCCGGTTCGGCTACAGCCGGGGAACCGATGCTGCTTAATTCAATCGCCGCTGTTGTGATCGGAGGCGCTAGCCTGTTTGGTGGTACCGGCAATCTGATTGGCACGTTAATTGGCGCTCTCATCATCGCCGTTATCGAGTTTGGACTCGTCTTCATTAACGTCGACGCATTCTGGCAATTCATTGCGGTCGGCGTTGTAATTATCGTGTCGGTGTTGATCGACCAGTACAAGGAACGTCTCGGAGTCCAATCATGATCCAACCGCTACTTGAAGTACGCAACGTCTCCATTCGCTTCGGCGGCGTAGAGGCGCTCAGGAAAGTTTCGATGAATGTGTACCCGGGAGAGGTTGTCGCATTGTGCGGCGACAACGGTGCAGGCAAGTCGACGTTGATCAAGATCATCTCGGGCGTTTATCAGCCCACCGAGGGCGAGGTGATCTTCGATGGAGAACCTCTTAACATGCGTGACCCGCACGACGCACGCGCCAAAGGGATCGAAACGATCTACCAGGATCTTGCACTTGCTGACAATCTCGACGTCGGCAGCAACATCTTTCTGGGACGTGAGCCGGTGAACCGTCGGTTCGGTGTGAGCACCATCGACCGCCCGCGTATGGCTGGCGTCGCACGCGAGGTGCTGGACCAACTCGACATTGTCATTCCGGAAAAAAAGATCCACGGTCCGGTCAAGATGCTCTCCGGCGGCCAGCGTCAGGCTATCGCAATTGGACGCGCTATTTATTGGAACGCCCGCGTGCTGATCATGGACGAGCCCACGGCCGCCTTGGGTGTACCCGAACAGCGAAAGGTGATGGAGCTGATCCTTGGGCTGAAGAAAAAAGGCGTCTCGGTCATTTTAATCTCGCACAACCTGCTTGACATTTTTAGTGTGTCGGATCGGATCTTCGTGCTTCGGCGCGGCGAGGCGGTGGGAGAAAAGCGGGTAACTGAAACCGATGGCGAATCGGTGGTGAAGATGATGGTCGGCGACGAGTACGCCGCTACGAAGGCTGCAGCCTAAGCACGACAAAAGTGCGCCCCCGAGAGACCGCCTTTCGGGTACGCAAGCGAAACACGGAGAACAGTCAATGCAACGAATGGGAATGGTCATTCACGTCAAGCCCGAGAAGATCGACGAATACAAGGCGCTGCACGCAGTTCCATGGCCAGCGATTGTCGAGCGGCTCCAGCGCTCCAATATCACCAATTACTCGATATTTCTTAAGGAGCCGGAAAATCTTCTTTTCGGATACTGGGAATACGTCGGGACAGACTTCGAGGCGGATATGGCTGCGATTGCAGCCGATGCCGAGACACAACGGTGGTGGAAATTGACAGACCCATGCCAGATCCCCTTTGTGTCGCGAAACAACGGGGAGCACTGGGCAACGATGGAAAACGTATTTCACATTGACTAGTAGCTCGAAGCTGCAGAATCGCCGTAGGCACGAAACAAAATTGTGCATCCGATATGTCGGTACGGGTAGCGTCGCTTCGGCGTCCTGCAGCAGTCACGCAAGCCTCTCCGTAGTCACCATTGTGCACCTGCCTGTTCGCTACCGGCGACCGTAGCAAAAGTCGAAAGCTGCTTTACTGAACGTCGCTTTCCGGTTCTATACGGGACCGTCGGAGCGGGCCGCCCAGTGGCTCTTGTGGGTCGTGAGTACGCGTTCGCCCGCAGAGAGTGCGACATTCGCAAACGTCGACATGCGAAAGTCGGGAATGGGACTGAGAGCTGCCTTGCAAACGCCGGCAGCCGAACGTCGGGTATGGCCGACTTGCCGTCCTCCCGGATTATCGCCGGCTGCCCGACCGCTCAGCTAGCCGTCCGCTGAAATGCCGCTTCGTCGCCGGCGGAGAGTGGGTTGGCGGGGCGATGTGCCCATTCCGAGACGGGCTCTTCGAGCACGTTATGGTTCGGGCTTTCCCCGCATCGACGGACGCCACCCAGCTGAGCAGGCAGGAGCGGCGCTGGGCTCTCGCGCATAGGTACAGGCCGCAGCGGCCGCCGATTCTCCTTTCCAGCTAAGAAGTGCTAAAGATAGTGCCGCGTTCCCGAGAATCAAAACCGATTCGTTGGTGTACGCAACTAACGGTCAAGCCCTCGCAGCGGCCGGCTTGGCTCCGCCACAACAGCATTGCCCAAAAAAGGGCGCCGGCCCGATTATTCATGCTTCGAGAAGCGTGCCCGATTCACCCGCGCTGTTCAGGGGCGCTCGAAGTCATCGGGTGTCAGTTCCAGGCGTACGCACGGATGCGCAAGTAGCTTCCGTTCGGCGATCGCGCGGATGCGGCTGTACCCGTCCCGGAAAATCCTCAGGATCCGGGCGTCCCCGGCCCGCGGCTCAAGCCAGAAATGGGCCTCCAGCGCTGCAATCGTGACGATGCATTCGACGGTGGTGTTTCCGCGGACGAGCCAGAACGACACACCCTGTCGATTTGCCAGAATCTGCGGCTCGAATTCAGGTTTTTCCATGGCTCGTTCCGGGCGTCATCTCGTAGGCGAGTGAGCAGGCTGTCGATCGCTCCGATGATGCCAGCGATGGTCGCCGGCATGGGGCCACTGGCTGCCTGACATCACTAAAGTGGGCGGAGGATTGCGCGCTCCGCTTGCCGGTTTGTACCAGCGATCGAACCGTCATCAGGAAACGGTCAACCACCGTGCCGGTCGGTCATGCAGGTTGTCGCGCTCACTTCCGGGTCGTAAACGCCTCACTGATCTGCCGCGCGCGCTTAACCTCGTCACTGTGCAGGTAGATCGAGGTGGTCGATACCGAGGCGTGCCGCAGGTTGTCGCGCACCGTGGTAAGTTCGGCGCCGTGACCGAGCGCGTAGGTAGCGTGGGTGTGCCGCAACCAGTGGGGGCTGGCGCGGCGCAGCTTCTCCGCGAGCGGTGGGTGATCGGTTTCGATGGCACTGGCGGCAAGGACGAGAAAGCGCTCAAGCACGCTCCACAGGCGCACGCTGCTGATGGCCGCACTACTGTCCGCGTCCAGGCTGCCGATGACCGGTGTGTCCGGCCGCCAGCGCGCCGTAGAAGTCGGCAGCTGGCGCCCGGCCAGATAGCGGGTTAGTGCGTCCCACGCGAGCGGCGGCAGCGCCACCCGCGCGACCTTGCCGCCTTTGCCGGTGACCCGCAGCCAGTGCTCGCCGCGTGCGTCCGTCTCGACGTGGCCGAGCGTCGCGCCGACCAGCTCACTCGCGCGCAAACCCGTCGCAAAGCCGAAATCGAGCAGGAACCGTAAGCGCTGCGCGGCCGGAACCGTCCAGCCGTGAGACCATTCCAGCCCCTCGGCCATCGTACGCACCAGCGCCCATTCCCCGTCGGTAAAGGCGCGCGACGCATCGAGCGTCGATGCCGTCTTGCCGCCGCGCACCTTGATGCCGGCAAACGGATTGGCCAGCACGTAGCGCTGTTCGACCAGCCAGCGGAACAGGGCGCCGAGAATTGACAGCGCGTGCGCGACCGAGCGCGCCGAGAGGGTGCCGTTAAACGGCCGCCAGTCCGGTGACGTGCGGGGGCGCACCGGGCCGATCCAGCGTCCCCGCGGCGCCGGATGGCGCAGGAACGTCCGGTACGCAATCGCGTCTTCGGTCGTGAGCGACGACAGCGCGCGGCCGCGTTCGACGATGGCCCAGAGGATCAGCCGCTCGGCTTCCTTGCGGTAGGTCCGTTGCGTGGCGGGCGACTCGTGCAGGGACAGCCACGTCTGCACGGCCTCGTAGTCGTTGGACGCGTCGAGCGTGCAGGTGGCGGGCGGTGCGCGGAACGTGCCGGCGGAGCCGTCGACCTCGTGCGGCAATTTGAGGGTTTCCCACGGCACGATGTCGCCGCGCTGGCTCGCGACCACCAGCCCACGCGCCCTGTCCGTGAGCGCGGGCCAGGCGGCGAAGAACGCCTCGATCGAACGGGCGCTCGCCGTGCCGAGCCCCGGCACGGCCTTCCACCACTGGCGCCGGCGCGGAATGCGCACGGTGAGATCGGCGAGCGTCGTGATGCCGTACGCGTGCAGTACGCGCACCGCGCGCGGGGAAAACCACTGCGCGATGTCGTCGGCGATCTGCGGTTCCCGCGGGCGTGCGGTGCGCAAAGCGTCGATCGCCAGCGCGGCACCTTTCGCATGCTGTTGACGTCCTGCCGCCGGATGAGTGAGGAGTGCGACAAGGTCGTGGCGATGGGCCGCACGCGCGATGTCCACCAGCCTGCGCCGGATGCGCCCGAGGACGCCGCGCGCCGATTTCCCGTCACCGAGTGCGGAGGGCAGGTAACGCGCCACGGCCTGCCGCACGGACACGCCGGCGTACCACGCGCGGAGCACGGCAAGCTCGTCGGCACCGGGAAAACCGGATGCAGAGGATTCAGCGTCAGCAGCAGGCGCGCAGGGCAGGGTGAGGCGCGTTTTCATACCCCGGAGTTTAGCGTAAAAACAGGCACCTTTAGATAAGAATACTTATCGTAATAGATGCATTGTGAATTCCATTTCGGAGAAAAGCCGGTACCAATACCCCGACCGTATTCCTCTTCGCAACTGAAGATGGCACGATTTCCGCTTGGGCAGGTGGGTGAATCCGGCGAACAACGCCGTGATCGCGGTCGATAACTCGTCCAATCCCTCCGCCGCCAACGGGGCTGTCTACAAGGGGCTGGTGTTCGGAGTGAATGCGCAAGGCGGATTCCTGTTTGCGACGAACTTCCGTTCGGGTCGGATCGATGTATTCGGGCCGAACGGTTCAGACGGCCTGTTCACGCCCGCGACGACCGACGGTGGCTTCGCCGACCCGAACACCCCAGCCGGCTATGCCCCGTTTTGGTATCGCGAACATCGATGGGGATCTTTTCGTCACCTACGCGAAGCAGGACAAACAGAAGCACGACGACGATGCAGCCCGCGGTCGTGGATTCGTCGACGTATTCGATACCGACGGCCACCTGCTGCGTCGCTTTGCAAGCTGAGGGACGCTCGACTCGCCGTGGGGTATCACGCGCGCATCGTTTGCGTTCGGCCGCTTCAGCGGCAAGATTCTCGTTGGCAACTTCGGCGATGGTCGAATCAATGTCTTCGACAATGACGGCTCGTTCGTCGATCAGTTGGAGAATGAGTTCGGCAATCCACTGGCTATCGACGGTCTGTGGACTCTGACGCTCGGTGGCGGGCGCAATTCGAGTCCAGACACGCTGTATTTCTCGGCAGGTCCTTAACAAGGAGACAAATGGACTCTTCGGGATCATCGCTCCAGTAAGCGGCTCCAGGGAACGAGCGTCCGGGCAGCACGGACAATAACCGGCAGCGCGCCCCTGGGCAACTCCAGAAGCGCGATGTCGCTGACCCATTGACGATATCGATTCAAGTTCGAGACGAAGGACCTCACCTCAGCCGGTCGCGGAACTCGCCAGACGTGACCGGCTGTTCATTGTTCCGTGGTGCCTGAAGGCCAGAATGACTCGTGGTACGGCAATTCCCGTCCTTCCACACTGAGCTTTACCCACAAGTCTGGTTATCAACTGGATCGAACGGTGTAAACTTGAGTCATTCTGTCGATGCAGCGGCAGCGGCAGCGGATAGGCGATCAGGGACCGTGACAGCGGCACTGGACACGCAAAACGTGCCACCTGTCCCGCACAACATGCCATCCGATGACGGCGCCACCACCATGCCACTGGCTGTGAATAATGGTGGTGAGTATTGAGAGAATGGGGTATGGCAGGTTTGCATCATGAAGGCAAAGGTTCTGTTTGCCATGCTGCTGCTTGGCGCGATAGATTGCGCTGCGGAGCCAGGTTATTACAACACGTGCGCGGCGTATCCGAGTTATCCGTGCGAGTTCTATGCCGGGTGTCCGTCTCGCGGCCAGCCATGCGTATTCCTTGGCGGCGGTTTCCACCGCTTCCACGACTTTGACCATGACGACGGCTTTCACCATGGGTTCCGCGGTGGCAGCACTCACTTCGAGCAGGGCGGGGGCCAAAGCGGCGGTCATGGCGGACGCCACTAGGCACCGGCACAGGCTCGCACGTGCAGTCGCGATATGAAATGCAATATCCTCATTAAGGTCCGGACGGCGCTCTTCGAATGCTTCCACCATGCGTTTTCGTGCACCTTCGATTTTTCCGTATTCTTGCTGTGATCCGCGGCGCATGCCAGGATCGCCGCACCTTCGGTCGCGATCGTCATGCGGAGCATCAAAAAATCACGCACGTCCGTGATGCCGGTCAACGAGCCGTGTGCGATAGCGGGCGGCGCTGCGCGCATGCGCTGGACATAATGCCCCGATCTCAATGATCGAGGGGGACCGGGAAAGGTTCTCCAGTAAACGGTGTGCCCGTGACCCTGCTGAGCTCGAGCGACGTGAAGCCCGATCCGGCGCTGGCGGCGAAGGGGCGCACATGGACGCCTCCGCCGGTGTCGACCAGGAAGGAGAATGGCGCGGCGATGTCGACCTTACACCGTCTCGGAAATTGCGCACTCGATCCCGGGATTGCCTGGGTCCAGACAAGGTCAGTAGCAAGTAGCTTCCGTACCTCGAGGGGCGTGTTAGCTCACCGCGTGCGATAACGCATTAAAAACGTGGAGACTGCGCTGCCGATGATCTTTTCAACCTGATCGTCGGATATCGCGTAGTCGATCTGCAGCAGGCGGGGAAAAAAGAGCGTTTCGCCCAACATTCCGATGAATTCAGCACGGGCGAGCTGCACGTCGGCGATCTGTAGCCCGCCTTCTTCCACCCGGTTTGTCAACCAGACGTCTGTCACGTCGCTGAAGAGATTCTTCGCGCGTTGAAAGAGAACTCCAATGTCAGGAAAGTTTCGCACTTGCGCAATGACCAGACGCAGTGCGGCGATCAGGGTGCTGTCCGAAACAAGTTCGTTGTACGCACGTCCAATCTCACGCAGGCCCGACTCGACCTCCACGGGCACTGTGTGATCCTTCCAGCGTGCGAACTGTTGATGCATGAGATGGTCCAGAGCCTGGCTGAACAAGTCTTCCTTGCCGGGAAAGTGTTTGTAGAGGGTCGCGTATGACACGGCTGCGCGGTCGCCGATGGAGTCCATCGTCGCCGCCTCATACCCATTGGCCAGGAACGTCTCGATTGCGACTTCCAGAATCAGCTTGCGCTTTTCCCTGCTAACGCGCTGCTGATACGCCAACAGGCCATCCGTTGGACGATCCCCCGTAGCAGGAACGGTTTTCTTTCGTTGTGCCTGTGTCATTTCCGCGTGTAAGCCACCCAAATAAGCATCCAGAGTTTTCAGCCGCATTCTGCCCTCCATCGGCAAAGTCCGCCAGCCGCGCCGCATATGCAAAGCCTGCAGCGCTAGGGTTTCCCCCAGCTTGGCAGCCGCAGTTTCTTTTCTGCACTATAGTGTAACATACACTACATCATAGAAAGGCGGAAACGCGAATGGAAATGGATGACAGGGTAAGCATGCGAGGTTTCAGGCAAATAGGCACAGGCTCGGTGGTCCGCAGTATCGATAACTGGTCGTTGATGGGGGCAAAGTGCGCCGATTGTGGGGCGCTGCTGTATCCAGCCCTTACCACGTGCCCCGAGTGCGGCGGTCGCACCTTTGTTGCATCGCCGCTGCAGGCGGTCGGCCATCTGTACAGCTATAGCGTCGTACACATGGGGCCCAAAGGCGTCGATGTGCCCTATGTCGCCGGCTATGTGGACTTGAGCGATGGTTTGCGGCTATTCGGACGCATCGAAATGCCGACTGGTGCTGTGCAAATAGGGCAGCAGCTCGAACTGCAGGTGAAGCCGGCAAATAAACAGGCGAGCCAATTCATTTATTTCTTTACCGCACCCGGCGAAGTTTCTCAGCAGGTCAATTCATGAGCATGGCGAACGGTTTGAGAAGTGTGAGCGTCGTTGGCACCGGCATGATCCGATTTGGTCGTTTTCCGGAAGTGAGTCTCTCCCAACTCGCCGCACCAGCGGTCATTGAAGCGCTTGATGAGGCCGAAATCGATCGCCGACGCATCGGTGCGCTTTACTGCGGAACGGTATCCGGAGGCATGCTGGCTGCCCAACGTATCGCACGGGAGACGGGGCTGACCGGCATCGAGGCAGTGAACTTCGAGAACGCCTGCTCGTCTTCAGCGAGCGCGTTCCGGCTCGCCTACCTCGCAATCGCGGCAGGTGCGGTGGACTGTGCGGTCGTGGTTGGAGTAGAGCAACTGACTCGCCTCGGAGCCGGCCCACTTGACTTGGGCGATGAGGATGTCGAGGCGGCGAACGGATTAACAATGCCCGCGTTGTACGCGATGCGCGCGCAGCGCTACATGCATGAATTCGATTTGTCACCCCGCGATCTCGCGCAGATAGCCGTCAAGGCCAGGGCGAATGGCGCGCTCAATCCCTACGCGCAAATTCGCAGCGCGGTCTCGATCGATGAAGTGCTCGGCAGCCGACCGGTGGCATTGCCGCTGACATTGCATCAGTGTTGCCCGCTTGGCGACGGCGCCTCGGCGGTGGTGCTTGCCGCCTCAAACCTCCCGGGTACAAAGCAAGACGCCGTGAAGATTCTCGCGTCCCATCTGACATCGGGGCGCTACATGCAGGGTGGTCGGGACATGACGACTCCCGAGGTGACGGTGCGTTGCGCGAACGAAACCTACGAATCCTGCGGTCTCGGCCCTTCCGACATCGATCTCGTCGAGTGTCACGACGCCTTCACCATCGCCGAACTGCTGTACTACGAAGCACTTGGTTTTGCAGCGCACGGACACGGCGCGGGTTTGATCAGAGAAGGTCACACGTCGGTTAACGGACGGATTCCGTTCAATCCGTCCGGTGGCCTGCTCTGCAGGGGCCATCCTCTCGGAGCGTCAGGAATCGCACAGATCGTCGAAATAACACGCCAGTTGCAGGGTCGCTGCGGCGCACGACAGGTCGCGCAAGACAAGCCGCGCGGTCCACGAATCGGGCTGGCGCACATCACCGGTGGGGGCACCTACGGCTTTGATCACGGTGCGTGTGCGATACACATTCTTGGAAGGTGAAAAGTGAAATCAGCACCCTTTACCTGGCACCGTCCAGAGAGCGTGGCGCGAGCAGTTGAACTGCTTTCCACGCTAGACAACGCGCGCATCGTCGCCGGCGGACAGACACTGATGCCGATGCTGGCCATGCGCTACGTGTATGTGGACCATCTGGTCGATGTGAATGCGATTCCCGGTCTCAACGGGATAACGCTGGAAGGCGACGAGGTGTGCATCGGCGCGTTGGTCCGCCAGCGGGATATCGAGCAATCCCCTTTGATTCTTCAATATGCACCGCTGATGGTCGAGGCGTATCACCTTGTCGGTCATATCCAGACGCGAAATCGCGGCACATTTGTCGGAAGCGTCTGCAACCTCGATCCAGCTTCGGAGCAGCCCGCCCTTGCAGAAATATTCAATGCGACCATCGTCGCCGTGGGACCCCGTGGGGAGCGGCGCATCCCATTCGATGAATTCGCGTGCGGCTTCATGACTACATCGATTGAGCCGGACGAAATGGTGACGCAAATTCGCCTTCGTATCTGGAATGAGCCGCATGGATACGCGTTCGAGGAGTTCGCGCGTAGACATGGGGACTTCGCAATCGTCGGCGCTGCGGTCATGGTTTCGGTCGACGCAAATCTCGCGATCAGGCGTGCTGATGCGGTCCTGTGTGGGATGGGTGGAACACCTTGTCGTGTGCAGTTTGCCGACATCCTGCAGGGACAGCAACCCAGCGCCGATCTGGCAAAGACAGCAGCCAACAGAGCAAGCTGGATTGACGCCATTAGCGACACGAGTGCCAGTGCCGCTTATCGGAAACGTCTCGCGTGCACCGTGACCGAGCGTGCGCTTGCGCGCGCGTTCTCTCGCGCATTGAACGTAAGCTGAGGGCATCATGGATCAGAGAATCGAGCTTGTCGAACAGAGAAAAATCGCCTTCGAACTGAACGGACAGGCGCTGACCTGCGACATCGACCCCAGAGTGACGCTCGGAGATTTTCTTCGTCACCAGCTTGACAAGACAGGCACGCACTATGGCTGTGAGCATGGCGTTTGCGGGGCCTGCACGGTACTGGTGGACGGACGCTCCATGCGCTCCTGCCTTCAGCTTTGTGGTCAGGTCGACGGGCGCAAGGTCACAACCGTAGAGGGGCTGGCGAATGCCGACGGCTCGCTCGGCGTCCTGCAGCAGGCCTTTCAGGATCGCCATGCATTGCAGTGCGGATACTGCACGCCAGGCATGTTGACCACGCTAACGGAGTTTCTGCAAGCCAACCCCGACCCGTCCGAGGCCGACGTTCGCGATGCGATCAGCGGGAACATCTGCCGGTGCACGGGTTACCAGGCCATAGTCGAAGCGGCGCTGCTCGCGGCGGCCCGAATGCGCGGCGAGCCCGATCCCGTTTTTGGACGTGTTACCGCGTATTCAAAAAACGGCGATCTCCACGCGGCTTCGACCGTGGGTGCACGATACGTCGGAAAACCCGTCAAGCGCACCGAAGATCCCGCGCTGCTGAGAGGCGAGGGGCAATTCGTCGACGATATCCACCTGCCTGGAACACTGCATTGCTGCTTCGTGCGATCTCCTCATGCGCACGCTCGCATCAAGCATATCGATACGGCAGCGGCGAAGGAAGTTTGCGGCGTGCAACACGTCTGGACCCATGCCGACCTGAACGAAGCACTACGACGGCCGTTGCCGTTCCTCACACCGACTCAGATGCTGACCGAACCACGCATGTGGTCGCCGCTGGCCTCGAGCGAGGTGTGCTTTGTCGGCGAAGCGGTGGCCGTGGTCCTGGCGGAAAGCCGCTATATCGCCGAGGATGCCGCCACTCTTGTCCACGTCGAATACGAGCCATTGTCCGTTGCGGGCGACATCCGGACGATATTTGAAGCCACGGCGCCGCAGGCGCACAGCGACGTTCCGACAAACCTCCTTCTCGACATGCCGTTTGCTTTCGGTGACGTCGATTCGGCGTTCGCGCACGCCGCGCACGTCGTCAGGCGCGAGATATTCCATCATCGTGGAACAGCCCATCCGATGGAGTGCCGTGCGACCCTCGCGCGGCTCGATCGCGGTACCGGCGACCTAACCGTCTGGAATGCAGGTCAGGCGCCGCATCTCGAGCGACGTCTTCTCGCAGAAGCGCTCGATTACGACGAAGCGAAGATCCGGGTCATCATGCCGGATGTCGGGGGTGCTTTCGGTCCGAAGGGAATCGCGTATCCGGAAGAGTTTGTCGTCGCCTCCGCGACACTCAGGTTGGGCGTGCCGGTCAAGTGGACTGAAGATCGGCGCGAGCACTTCCTGTGCATTACCCAGGAGCGCGACCAATTGTGGGATCTCGAGTTGGCGCTCGACGTGGACGGAAAGATCCTCGGCATCCGCGGATCCGTGGTCCATGATAACGGGGCGTACGTGCCGTGGGGCATTGTCGTGCCGCTCATCGCGGTAACCTCGTCGCTGGGCCCGTATGTCGTGCCGGCATTCGACGTGAAGCTGAAGGTGGCTTGCACGAACAAGGTGCCCACCACGCCGGTGCGTGGCGCAGGACGACCCAAGGCGGCATTCGCGATGGAGCGGATGCTCGATGCGGCGGCCGACCAGCTCGGCCTGTCCCGTCTGGAAATTAGGCGCCGCAACTTCGTTCAGCCGGACCAGCTGCCGTACAAAACTGGCCTGATATTCCGCGACGGTTCGCCGATGGTATATGACAGTGGCGACTATCCGAAGACCCAGGAAAAGGCGGTCGAACTCGCCGACCTGGATGCGTTTCGTGTCCGTCAGGAAGAGGCACGTCGTCAGCAAAGGTATCTCGGGATCGGCTTTGCCAACTATGTCGAAGGTTCCGGCCTCGGGCCTTACGAAGGCGCGGAAGTCACGTTGCAAAACGACGGGCGCATACACTTGAACGTCGGCGGCGCCGGCGCGCAAGGGCAAGGGATGAAAACCATCTTTGCTCAAATCGCTGCCGATCAGCTCGGCGTCGACATGGATGCCATTACGGTAGTCGTCGGTGACACGAGCAAGCTGGCAATGGGCGTCGGAACATTCGCGAGCCGGATTACCGTCAACGCCGGAAATGCCGTCCACATCGCTTGCGGCAAGCTCGCCGACAAAATCAGGGCGCTCGCTGGGAACGTATTCCACGTTCCGCTGGAATCGATCGAGATTGCGCATCGCGTCGTACGCGTCCAAGGCAATCTGGAAAGAGCATTGCCGCTCGGGCATATCGCTCGCATGTCGTACGGGACGCCGGGCTTCACGCTACCCGAATGGCTGGATCCCGGTATGACGGTCACACATTATTTTTCACCGAAAGCCAGCGTTTACGCCAACGGAACGGCGTTCGCGGAAGTCGAGGTGGATACCGGGACCGGCTACGTAAAGGTTCTGCGCTATGGCGTTGCACACGACTGCGGAACCGTGATCAATCCGATGCTCGTCGAAGGTCAGGTGATTGGCGCGATTTCTCATGGGATCGGAAATACGCTGCTCGAGCGGCACGGCTATGACGAGAATGCACAGCCGCTTGCGACAAATTTCGCCGAGTTCCTGCTGCCCACCGCACTCGACATGCCATCCCACATAGAGATGGCGCATCTTGTTTCTCCTTCACCGAATAACCCGCTTGGCGTCAAAGGCGCAGGAGAGGGCGGGACGATTCCCGCGTCCGCGGCGATCGTCAGTGCCATTGAAGATGCACTGAGCCGCTGGTCAATTCGTTTTAATGAAACGCCCGTGTTGCCTGAAATGATCTTTGATCGTCTGGATGCCGCCGGCGCGTACAGCGACGTAGACGCCCGCCACACCTGAAATAGTAAACTTGATGGATAACGATATGTCTTCTGGAAAAACTGGTCCCCTGAGCGGTGTGAGGGTTTTGGACCTCACCCAGTTTCTGTCGGGACCCTTCGGAACACAAATCCTCGGCGATCTCGGCGCCGAGATCGTCAAAGTCGAGCCGCCGGGTGGCGAGCTCGCGCGCGGCGTGCCGCCGTATTTCGTTGAGGGGGACAGCGCTTACTATCTCGCGGTCAATCGAAACAAAAAGAGTGTTGTCATTGACCTCAAGACGGAGAGGGGAGCGCAGCTCGTTCGGGAGTTGGCGAGGCAGTCGGACGTGCTCGTCGAAAACAATCGCCCTGGCGTGATGGAGCGGCTCGGACTCGGTCCGGCAGAGCTTCGCGCGGTCAATCCGCGCCTCGTGTACTGCAGCATCAGCGGGTTCGGACAGACCGGTCCGGACAGGGATTTGCCTGCTTACGACATGATCGTGCAGGCCATGTCGGGCGGCATGAGCCTGACCGGGGAGCCCGGCAGGGCGCCGGTTCGCGCCGGTATTCCCATTGGCGACCTCGCGGCCGGCATGTACGGCGTGATGGGCATTCTGGCCGCGCTGGTCGAGCGCCAGACTTCCGGGCAAGGGAGGTTCGTCGATGTGTCGATGCTCGACGCGCAGGTCGCAATGCTTTGCTATCAGGGCGCCTACTACCTGTTGTCGGGCGAAGTGCCGGAGCCGCAGGGGCGAGGCCACGATTCGATACCGACCTACCGTTCGTTCGAATGTGGCGACGGCGTCTCACTGGTCGTGACCGCCAACACGGAACGTATGTGGGCGGATCTGTGCAAGGCCGTCGGGTTGCCGCAGCTCGTCAACGATCCGCGATTTAAGGATCCGGCTGAACGGCTCGCGAACAAGGTGGCGCTGTGGGAAATCCTGGAGGCGCGCTTCCGCGCCGAACCGGCGCAGAGTTGGCTTGAGCGCTTGAATTCGGCTTTGGTCCCGGCCGCTATGGTGAAGACACTGGACAAAGCACTGAATGCTTCTCAGGTCGCGCATCGAGACATGCTCGTCGAGCTTCGCAGTCCTGCGGGATCTCATGTCCGTGTGCCCGGCAATCCGATCAAGTTTGATATCCCGGGGCATGCCGAACCTGGTTACCCGCCTCATCTGGGCGAGCACACCAACGTCGTGCTTGGTCAGTACCTCGGCCTTGATCCTGACGAAATAAGGACACTTCAGAACCAGGGGGTTGTCCGCCAGTTTGTACCAGGCATGCCGTCACCCGGCGTGAAGTCGCGATAAATCGGGAGTTTGGAATGGACGAAAATCTTCTGCTGAAGATGAAGGGTCATGTTTTGCATATCACCCTGAACAGCACAGACGGCAGGAACGAGGTGGACGACGCAATGCTGCGAGCGCTGACGCAGGCGATCAGCGATCCCCCGGAAAGCACTGTGGCCATCGTTTTATCCGAGGGGCGGGCGACAATTTCTGCGCGGGGCGGGCCGCATCGCCACTCCCGGCGCTTTCTCAAACGGAAGACCCACGCCCCGCAATCAAGGAACGCGGTGCGGCGCCAATTCTCGCACTCTACGAGGCAATCCGTTCGAGCGCGGTACCGGTCGCCTGCTTCGTCGCGGGGCTCGCTTCGGGTCTGGGTTGCGCACTCGTCGCGG
Source organism: Paraburkholderia sp. MM6662-R1 (assembly GCF_050436245.1). Taxonomy (NCBI): domain Bacteria; kingdom Pseudomonadati; phylum Pseudomonadota; class Betaproteobacteria; order Burkholderiales; family Burkholderiaceae; genus Paraburkholderia; species Paraburkholderia sp. MM6662-R1. The sequence goes on from NZ_JBNDLV010000003.1 coordinate 485,004, forward strand.
CGAGTGACTATGCAGTCGCCGACGCGCGGAGCCAGTTCGAGGCCAATGAACTGGAGAAGCAATTCGCTCCGGCACTGCTGATGTCGGCACTCTTCGAGCGCATCCATGTCAAGGCGATTTCGCGTCTGGTTCTTACGGCGCAGCCGGTCGATGCAACGACCGCCCTGGCATTTGGGCTCGTCGGCGAAGTTGTCGCTCCTTGGGAACTGCCCAAAGCGTTGGACGATTTCATCGCCTTCATGAACAGCCGGGCTCCTCAGGCATTACGCGGAATCAAAACGTTCCTGCGCGACTCGCATGGTATGCATTCGCCAAAGCTTGCCGCGCTGGCCGTCGACGTTGTGGCGGAGTCGCTTGCCCCGCGCCTTGAGCCGACAGCGTCGCTCGCGCCGTCGCACGACAAGCGGTTCCTGACCATCGGCGGAGAACGGATCGCCTATGTCGACATCGGCAAAGGGCCCGCGGTCGTTTTGCTGCACAGTCTCGGCACATCGAGCTCGCTGTGGGACGACATTCTGCCTGCATTGATTGCGAAACATAGAGTCGTCGCCATAGACGCCAGAGGTCATGGTGACTCGACGAAGCACAGCGCGTGGAATGCAGACGCTGTCGCCAACGACGTGGTCGCAGTGGCCGATGCCGCCGGTCTCGGCCGTTTCGGCCTGGCGGGCATCTCGATGGGAGGACTCACCGCGGTACGCGTTGCCGCGAAGCTACGTCAACGCGTTGCTGCCATGGTCTTGTCAAGCGCTTACGCAGGCGTTTCTGGACCAGCAGTAGAGAAGCGGCTGGCCGCCACCGAAGGGATGTTGAAGAAACTGCCTATGCATCTGTTTGCTCGCATGTACGTGGAGCAGACCCTGCACAGGAACACGGCGTACGCGAATAGAGAAAAACTTGCCCAACAGATCGCAGCGATGTCTCCAAAAGATTACCTGGAAATATTGCGCGCCATTTGTACGGATGACGTATCGGGTCTTTTGCGTGATGTCGAAGTTCCGACGCTTGTGCTAAACGCCGAACTCGACGGGAGTGTACCAAAAGCCGTATCCGCGAAGTTGACGCAAGGAATCCAGGGCGCGGTGGAACAGACGTTGCCCGGCGCCGCGCACCTCGCATGCGTAGATATGCCCGATGCCTACGCCGAGGTCCTGTTAGACCGGTTTGAAAAATACACGGATGAGGACGGGGCAGTATGGAAATCGTAAATCGCTTTTCGGTCGACTCGGCTATCGAGAACGCCTGGAAGGCACTACTCGACGTGCCGTTGATCGTGTCCTGCTTTCCCGGTGCCACGTTGACTGAAACGCTCAGCGAAGACTCGTACAAGGGACTGATTCGCGTCAAGCTGGGTCCGATCGCAATGGCATTCGCCGGCACTGTCACGGTGAGCACACTGTCGGCAGACACGTATGCGGCGACTGTCAAAGCCGCATGGCAGGAGACCAGAAACCGGGGATCCGCCACAACGGCGACGACGTTTTCTCTTTCTCGACTTAGTGACGCAGCCGGCACTCAGGTCGACGTTCGCACCGCCGTACAGATGGCCGGGCAGGTTGCACAGTATGGACGCGGGGTTGGAATCATCAATGCCGTATCGGAACAGATGGTGCGTCAATTCGCTGCTAATTTGCAGGATAAACTCGCGGATCGTCCGGCTACGACAGAGGCGCGGCGAGTCGACGCAGGCGCGTCTGCTGCCGCACCCGCCGGAGAACGCGAATCCATGGCAGGGACACGCCGGGGTGACAACGCAGCGGGCTCAACGAACGAGATATCCGTGCTCGCACTGTTGTGGAGAACGATGGTCGCAAAGTGCAAGCAATGGCTTGCCAGGCCGCATTCCTCATAGTCCTCATCGTTGCTGCTCGTTCTTTCAAGTTAGTCAGGTTATCAAAACACAGGATCTTTTAGTTGTACATAGGAGGAGGAAAACCGATGAGAACGAACTCGACTCTGTTGGAGCCGTCAGGCTGCGCGAGGAATGCCGGCACGTCTGTGGTGGGCAGGGCAGCCTGGATCGTGCTTGGATCGGCGTTCGTGGGGTGGATGTTCGATGCGATGGATCTCTACCTGTTCACGATGGTCATGGTGCCGGCCCTTGGCGACCTGCTCGGGCCGTCACAAGGTAATGTCATGCAGATCGGGGGGCTGATCGTCAGCGCGAAACTACTTTGCTGGGGCATCGGAGGCATTCTGTTCGGTGTCCTGGCCGACCGGTTTGGTCGCGCTCGCGTGATGCTCGGCACGATGCTGATCTACTCGGTATTCACTGCGGCGAGCGCGTTCGCGCGGGATTGGCATCAACTCCTTTTGCTTCAGATGCTGGCGGGTTTCGGAATCGGGGGGGAATGGGCTGCCGGAGCGGCGCTGGTCGTCGAGACCTGGCCGGAAAAGCATCGGGCGAAGGCTGTTCAGGTGATGCAGGCTGCCAATGTAGTCGGACTGATCGTTGCCTCTGCGCTGGCGATCCTTCTGTCCGGGGCTGGATGGCGCTGGGTGCTTGGCGTGGGCGCGGTACCGGCGGTCGCAAGCCTTGGCCTGCGGTTTGTTACACCGGAATCGGCTCGCTGGAAGCAGTCGCATGCGGAAGCGATCCGTCACCCAGGTCAAAAATTCGGTTCGTTATCGGAGATATTCGGCGCTCCGTTACGTCGTCGAACAGTGGTGGGCTCTCTCGTTGCCGCTGCATTGATGATCGGTAGCTGGGGATCATCCATCCTCTTTCCCTCGTTACTGAGGGATTTCTTCCCGTCCGCCAGCAACGCGGAATTCACGCGACAGACAGGGATCGCCTTCATGGCGAGCAACGCTGGGGCGGCACTCGGATTCGCGTCGACGCTGGTCCTGGTGAGTCTGGCGCCGCGTATTTCCAGACGGGCAGTCTATGTGGTGTTTTGTGCAGGCGCCTGGATTGCAGTCGTTGCACTCTTCGGTGCAGCGAAAACACTGGAGACGTTTTATCTCGCCATGGTTGGATTCGGTTTTTTCGCGATTGGAGGATTCGGGATCGTCGCGCTGTACCTGACCGAACTGTTTCCGCTCCATGTTCGCGCCACGGGTCAGGGATTCACATGGAATGTGGCACGTTTATTCACCGCACTCGGTCCGTTGTTAGTGTCGTCTGCGTCAGCAACTCTGGAATTTCGTGCGGTAGGAATCGCTATCGCTACGGCATTTGGAATGGGACTGGTCGCTATTTTGTTTGGACCGGAAACCGGTTGAACAGGCGACGCGGATGCCGATTCGCGAATGTGCATGATCGGCGATCGGCGATCCGCTCTCACTGCAACCCTTGCGGTGCTCATGCCGGACTTGCCCGACACAAACAATACGACATCGGAGACGAAATGAAATTGAAAATGATCGGTGCCTCGGGGCTCATTGCATGCGCGACCGCGGCGCAGGCGCAATCGTCGGTGACGCTCTATGGCGCGATCGATACCGGATTGCTGTATCAAAGCGCGAATGCGCCGAACTTCCAGTCGAAAGTGAATCTCGGGCACGTCTACGAACTCAAGGACGCGGGCATTTTCACGAGCTTCTGGGGTATCAAGGGCACCGAAGACATTGGAGGCAGCTACAAGGTCAACTTCAGGCTCCAGGGAGCATTCGCCAGCCCCAATGGGAAGCTCGGACTGAGCGACACGCCGACCTCCACTGCGGTCTTCAACCAGCAGACGACCTTGGGTATCTCCGGTCCGTTCGGCTCGATCGACGCGGGCCGCCAGTTCGTGCCGATGATCTTTGCGATGGCCGACACCGACGTACGGGGCGCGCAATTCTTCGGCAGCATCCTCACCGCATGGCTCGGCTTGAACCAGGCTGCGGGCTGGCAGGGTACCAGCACGAACGGCGCGATCGGTGCGTTGTACGACTCCAACGCGATTGTCTATCAGTCGCCGAAGTTCTACGGCGCATCGCTTGCGCTCGAGTATGCGCCGGGCGGCGTTCCCGGCCAGTTCCAGGGCGGCACGCGCGAGTCTGTGGTGCTCAAGTATTCGAACTATGGCCTGAACCTCTCGGCTGCTTACTACAACGGGCACGACACCAATCCGTTCACGACGACGGCTACTGGCGCGATTATTACGGCGCCGTCCGCGGGTCAGGACAACAACCGCTTCTACCATCTGGGCGCGATGTACACATTCCACGATTTGTCCGTATCGACGTCGTACAGCATCGGCAAGAATCCGGCGAACAGCGGTCACGACGACTTCGAGATGATTTCCGGGGGCCTCGGTTACAAGTTCACCCCGTTCTTCAAGGTCACCTCGGGCTTCTATTACCTGAAGGACCGCAACGTTTCGTCCAATCAATCGAACTTGTTCGCGGTGGGCGCCGAATACAACTTGTCCACCTCCACCATCGCCTACGCACAGGTTGGCCACGTCAACAACCGGGGCAACATGAGCCAGACGATCGCCTACGGCGCGCCGGTTCCTGAGGGCAAGTCGACCACTGCAGCGATGGTCGGCATTCGCCACAGCTTCTGATCCCACCACAAGCGAACTGGAGTATTCAATGATGATTAACAGGGCACTCAGGATCGCCGCCAGCGTATTGATCGCCTCCGCATCCGTTCATGTCTGGGCGCAGGCAAGCGAAGGCGAAGTGAGTGACGTGTCGAGCGGAACCGCGATCGCGGCTTCGGGCGGCATGAGGGCGAAGGACATCTGGAAAGCCAATTTCGTGCTGCGCCGTAAGGTCTACGCCGCGATCGTGACGCACAAGGAGATAAATGCCGGCGACATCAGCGTGGTTGTGAAGCGCGGCGCGGTGACGCTCGACGGGACGGTGGCGGACACCTCGCAGATCGACACGGTGACCGAGATCGCGAAAGGCGTTCCGGGCGTGACATCCGTGACCAACATACTGACAGTCAAAAAGCCGTTTGGAGGTCAGTAGTAGGCGCACGGGCGCCAGTGCATGACCGTCGGGTCGAAGGGCAAGTTGGCATGAACAGTATTGACGTTGAGGTGCTGGAAGCGGCGATGCGCTGGCTCGATTCAGGCCACCGCATGATGCTCGTGACAGTGGTGAAAACCTGGGGTTCATCGCCGCGCCCGGAGGGTGCGATGCTTGTTTTGCGCGACGACGGTCAGGTGGTGGGTTCTGTATCGGGCGGCTGCATCGAAGATGACCTCATCGACCGGGTGCGCCGGTACGGCGTCGCCCAACAGACGCCCGAAGTTGTCAGGTACGGCATCAGTTCTGAGGAGGCGCGTCGTTTCGGGCTGCCGTGCGGAGGCACGATGCAACTCGTGCTTGAGCCAATTACGCAGCAAAGCGGCGTTCACGCGTTGTACGAGGCGCTCGGACGCCGCGAGCTGGTGGCGCGCACGCTCGACATGGCAACGGGCGCAGTCACGCTCGGGCCCGCATCCGCGACCGAAGGTGTGGACTTCGACGAGATACAACTGACGACGGTCCACGGGCCGCGCTACCGGATGCTCGTGATTGGCGCTGGACAGTTGTCGCGCTACTTGTGCCAGATTGCAGTGGGACTCGACTATCAAGTCACGGTATGCGACCCGCGCGAAGAGTACATGGAGATGTGGGAATTGCCCGGCACGAAGCTCGTGCGTACGATGCCCGACGACACGGTCCTGGACATGAAGCTGGACGAGCGCAGCGCGGTGATCGCACTTACGCACGATCCGAAGCTCGACGATCTCGCGCTGATGGAAGCGCTCAAGACATCCGCGTTTTACCTCGGCGCGCTTGGCTCGCGGCGAAATAACGCTGCGCGGCGAGAGCGGCTCAAGGAGTTCAATCTGAGCGACGCACAGCTTGCAACGCTACACGGTCCGGCCGGGATCTATATCGGCAGCCGCACGCCGCCCGAAATCGCGATATCGATCCTCGCAGAAGTGACGGCGGCGAAGAACAGCGTGCTGCTGCCGGCGATCCTTCAGGTCGAGTACGCGAAGGCGGCAAGAGAAGTCGCGAGTGGCGAGCCGGTAGCAGCTAATGGCTTTCTCGTTGCTGAGCGCCTGGCGGCACGAAAGAAACCAGTCTTACGGATCGCGCAGGACCAATGAGGCTCTGCTGGCAGGGCGGTGGGACGCACGCCTCGACGTCGATGAATCCGTCCAGGCGAAAGGTTTTTTCCATCCTAGCCCTTACTATAACGTTCGCTCGCGCGCTTGACGAATGATTCGACGAACGTGTCCGCGATGTGGCTCAACACCGGCCCGATCAGCTTCTCCAGGATGATGTTGGAGAATTCATAGTGCAGCGCGAATTCGATCTTGCAGGCGTCCGCGCGCAGAGGAATGAAGTTCCAGTAGCCCTTAAACGTCTTGAAAGGGCCTTCGGTGAACTCCATGTCGATACGAGTCGGCCGCTGCTGCTTGTTGTGCGTGGCGAAATGCTGGTGAATACCCTTAAAACGAATATCGATCCGCGCTTGCGCGCTCGTTTCGTCCTGGTGCCGGATTTCGACGCCACCGCACCACCGCAGGAAGTTCGGGTAGTCGGCGACATCGGTCACGAGGTCGAACATGCGTTCGGCTGAGTAGCGGATCAGGACTGTTTTCTGGAGGTCTGCCATATGCGGGTATCGGAGAAGCGACATCAGACGTGGCGCCGCACTGGCCGACACGCCCGAAGTGGCGAGTACGTGGTGTCAGCAACTCGCCTGGCGGGTCGCTTTCAACTGGGGTAGTGCATCTCACAAGGCGGAAGCTCGTTCCTTGGGCGTTGGCGGGCTGGGTCTCGTTTTGTAGATCAGGTATCTGCGTTATCCGGCGACAGATTGTTCCCGTTCGAGACGGGGACGCGTATCGGCGCAATGCGCCAGCAGATCCCGGACCATGACCGTCTGCGGCTTCGAAAGGGGGATATTCGCCGCTCGCAGGGCCAGCCAACGGTCCAGATCGAACTGGCTCGCGCGATACAGGACCGCGGAACATTGCTCACAGCGCGCCACCTCGCGCCGGGCCAGCACGCGGCGGCGGTAGACGCTGTCGCAATGTTCGCAGACCACGAGTGTGGGGAAGGTTTGCAGGACGTCGTTATCAGGAGAACTAGACAAGAACTTCTACCTCGGATAGTGCACGGGCTTTGAAGTACGATGTCGCATAGTCGACGAACGCCCGGACTTTCGCCGTCATCAGGCTCCGGTCCCGATATGCAAGCTTCAGCTCGACCTCGCCGTTCATCAGCTCGAAGCCGGGTAGAAGCCGGACCAGCCGGCCATCGTCCAGCTCCTTGCCGATCATCGCAAGCGGCAACGCGCCGAGGCCAGCGCCGCCTAACACCAGTTCCTTGTTCAGCGCGGCGTTGTTGGTCGACACTTCGTATTCCAGCGGCACCGCAATCTCTTCGCTACCGCGGCGGAACTGCAGCCGTGGTTCGCTGATCGATGCAAGTATCGTGACGAAGCGGAATGCGGCGAGATCTTCGGGCGTTTGCGGCAGCGCGCGCCCCTGCAGATAGCTGCGCGAGCCGACCACCACCAGCGGGAGGCGGTACAGCGCACGGGTGATCGTCTGGTCACTCGTCAGCATGTACGGCAGCAGCATGCCGAGGTCGTAAGCTTCCCTGACCAGATCGACCGGCCGTTCCGCCAGCGTCACTTCGAGTTGCACGCCTGGATAGCGAGCGCGAAACCCGGCAATGAGCGGTGGCAGTTCCTGCAGCGCCGCAGTGGTGTGCGCCACGAGCCTCAATACGCCGACAGGCTCGCGTGCGCGCTGGCCGGCATCGGCTTCCAACTGGTCCAGTTCGGCAACCACGCGCGAGCAGCCGGCGTAAAACTGTTCCCCGGATTCAGTGGGGGCGACGTGTCGGGTCGTGCGCTGAAAGAGACGAACGCCGAGCCTCGTTTCGAGCTCCGTTATCGAGCGCGAGACGACCGGCGTCGATACGCCGAGCGTATGCGCGGCACCCGTGAAGCTTTTCGCCTCGACGACCGTGCAGAAAACCCGCAGCGTTTCAAGGTGGTCCATAGTAGTCGCGATTCCGTGTTAGTAATGGGACTTCCGCAAATTTCATCGGGACACTCGATTGTGCTGCCGCCTTGCGGCAACTAACCGACCTTCTTCGGCAACACTGAAGTACCCACGCGATATCTGGCATTTCCATGGATTCCGTAATGGGGGGTCCTGGGCGTTGTAGGAAACGCTTTATCCGGATGCCGGATAGCGCGATTGCCATCTCTCCGGCAAAAGCGCAGTGAATAAAGTGGTACAAGTGTACCATGAGTCAGTACATCGTGCCTTCTCTCAGCAGGTGCGCACAGGCCCGTTTGCTGTTTGTGCACCACGCCCGTTTGACCCTGGGCCGTGGCCAGGCGATGTGAACGCCGTGCAGTTCCAGATAGTCGTGCCGTTCTCGTCCTGGCCTGAATGAAAAAACGCAGAAACGGCGGCGATTACGCACGATTTCGCCGCGCTTGAGGCGCTCTCGAATTCACCCTCGATGAGCGATAACTTGACGCTCCCAACGAGGATGGCAAAAAGAAGCCGCGCTGCCTGCTCGCTAGCGAGACTCCCGTGTACGTCGCGTGCGCAGGTGGCGAGCTCTATGACGTTGCGCAGCGCATCGCGCAACTCCCGGGTCGCTGACCGAATCCGCTCTGTCAGGACATTTCTTTCAGATAACTCTATACGAGTAAGAAAGATACTTGCCCGGCGAAGCCCGGCCGGGGAGTCCAGGAACCTATCAACCAATCGCAGGCAAAACGCCAGGATGCGCTCTGCCCCATGACCGGTCGTCGCCCAGGTCGGCCAATCGGGGATTAACACGGACACCGGCAGATGGACCCGGTCGAATAACGCGACCAGCAGTTCGTCCTTGTCCGCGAAGTGCCAATACACGGCGCCGGTCGTCAGTCCAGCATGGCGGGCTATGCTGGTTAGCGGGACGGCAGAAACACCGTCGCGTGCGAACAGCACCTCTGCTGCGTCCAGAATCTCCTCGCGGGTTACCTCGGCCTGCTTTCGGCTACTTCGTCCCATCTGAATTCCACTCCCTGTTCGTTTCGACAACGTGGCGTCGGGCCTGCTCCACCCTGGGCATTTGACACGCAGCGGGCGATCAGCCCGCATCTGCAAGTCAACCTGAATACTCCCCGCGACGTTGGCGGCTGTCACCGCCTGGCAGTCGCCTGCACGCAACTTTCGTCCGAGCTTCCATATCGCGCCGTCCATATGGTGCGTTCGCTAATTTGACGTACTGCGTCTGCTGCCTTGCGTGACCGCGTCGCAATACGGCAGCAAAACTTTGTACCGTGAAACGATACGATTGTACCGAAAATAAAAATTGCGTGGTACACTTGTATCGTCACATGGGAAGATGGTTCGCGCATGGTGTGCCAACGCGTGTGGTTGCTTCCCGGTTCCCTCTTAACATTTACAAGGAAGTTGCAAACATGTCTGCTGGATTTCAAACCCGTGCGGGGATTGGACTAACCGCGTGCTCTGTAGCCGCGTTGCTGCTGCTGGGCGGCTGCGACAAACCGCCGGTCGCGGTACCGACTGCGCCCGAAGTCGGTGTGGTCACATTGCGCAGCCAGGCCGTAACCATGACGGCGGAGTTGCCGGGCCGCACGGATGCATGGAAGGTGGCGGAGGTGCGTCCCCAGGTCAGTGGAGTCCTTCAGAAGCGGCTCTTCACCGAAGGCAGTGACGTAAAGCAGGGGCAGCAGCTTTACCAGATCGATGACGCTCCATACCGGGCCGCGTACGACAAGGCGGCCGCCGCCTTGACCACCGCTCAGCATCTTGCCGAGCGGGACGAGAAGTTGCTGGCCGATAACGCTGTCAGCAAACAGCAGTATGACGATGCGATGTCGGCCTGGCGGCAGGCTCAAGCGGACGTCGAAAGTGCCCGTATCAATCTTGCCTATACCAAGGTGTACGCACCGATCTCTGGGCGCATTGGCCGATCCGCGGTGACCGAGGGGGCGCTTGTTACCAATGGTCAAGGCGAAGCGCTGGCAGTGGTGCAGCAGATCGATCCCATTTACGTGGACGTAACGCAGTCTTCAATTGATCTGATGCGCCTGCGCCGCGAACTCGCTCAAGGACAGCTCAGCCGGTCGGGCGAGGACGCCGCAAGCGTCGGTCTCGTTCTCGAGGACGGGACGTCGTACGGCCAGCAAGGCAGTCTCAAGTTTTCAGAGGTCAGCGTCGATCAGGGAACCGGTAGCGTTCTGCTTCGCGCTGTATTCCCTAACCCCGATCACCACCTGTTACCCGGGATGTTCGTGCATGCCCGGCTGAATGAGGGCACAAGGGCGGACGCCGTCCTGGTGCCGGAACAAGGGGTGACGCGTGACACCACGGGCGCGCCACAGGTCTGGGTTGTGGGTCCTGATAGCAAGGCCACCCTTCGACGCATTCAGGTCGATCGAACGGTCGGCAACACCTGGCTGACAACGTCCGGGGTGCAAGCGGGCGAGCGCGTGGTGACAGAGGGCTTGCAGCGTCTGCAGCCGGGGGTGACGGTGTCGGCACAGCCGGCCACTAACGTGCAGATCCAGACCGGTGAGGATACGGGTCTGCCTGGAGCGGCGCCTGCGCCCGCGTCCGCGTCCGACTCAACTGGTAGCTAGGCGGGGGTTCTGATGTCTAAATTCTTTATCGGTCGGCCCATTTTCGCGTGGGTCATTGCGCTGGTCATCATGCTGACGGGCGTGCTGGCGATTCGCGCCTTGCCAGTCAACCAGTATCCCAACATCGCTGCACCTGCCGTCAGAATTACCGTCAACTATCCGGGCGCGTCAGCTCAAACAGTGCAAGACACGGTGGTGCAGGTCATTGAGCAACAGCTGAACGGTCTGGATGGCCTCCGCTATATGACGTCGAACAGCAATTCCGACGGTAGTATGGAGATCATTGTGACCTTTGATCAGGGCACCAATCCGGATATCGCTCAGGTACAGGTACAGAACAAGCTGCAACTAGCGACGCCCTTATTGCCGCAGGAGGTCCAGCAGCAGGGTATCCGGGTAGCGAAGTACCAGATCAACTTCATGATGGTGGTAAGTCTGGTGTCGGAGGACGGCAAGATGTCCAGCGACGACCTCAGCAACTTCCTCGTTTCCAATTTGAAGGACCCGATATTGCGGACGAAGGGCGTGGGTGACTATATGACGCTGGGTTCCCAGTACGCCATGCGTATCTGGCTCGATCCCGCAAAACTGGATAGTTACTCTCTCACGCCGCAGGATGTGTCCGCCGCGATAAGCGCGCAAAACGTTCAGGTTTCGTCCGGATCGCTGGGCGGGCTTCCGACGCGCAGCGGGGTTGAGCTCAATGCGACGGTGGTCGGCAAGGTGCGCATGAAGACCGCCGAAGAATTCAGGCAGATCCTGCTGAAGGTGAACCCGGACGGTTCGCAGGTGCGTCTGCGCGACGTCGCTGACGTGCGCCTCGGCCCTGAAGATTTTTCCATTTCGAGCAAACTGAACGGCAAACCCGCCGCGGGTATTGCCTTGCGTCTGGCGACCGGTGCGAACCTGCTCGAAACCGTTGCGGCGGTGCGCAAGGTTCTCGATGAGAAGAAGTCAATCCTTCCTCCGGGCGTCAAGGTAAGCGTGCCGTACGACACCTCGCCCGTCGTCGACGCGTCGATGCATGAGGTGGTCAAAACGCTGATCGAGGGCATTGTGCTTGTGTTCCTCGTGATGTACCTGTTCATGCAGAACATCCGGGCTACGTTGATTCCGACGCTGGCCGTGCCGGTGGTGCTGCTCGGTACGTTCGGCATTCTGGCCGCGTGTGGTTTTACCATTAACACCCTCACCATGTTCGGCATGGTTCTGGCGATCGGCCTGCTCGTCGATGACGCGATCGTGGTGGTGGAAAACGTCGAGCGTGTGATGGTGCAAGAGGGGCTGGGGCCGAAGGAGGCGACCCGGAAGTCAATGGGACAGATCCAGGGGGCGCTAGTCGGTATCGCGATGGTGCTCTCGGCGGTGTTTCTCCCGATGGCGTTTTTTGGGGGTTCGACCGGCATCATCTACCGGCAGTTTTCGATCACCATTGTCTCCGCCATGGGGCTGTCGGTGCTGGTGGCACTCGTCTTTACGCCCGCACTATGTGCGACGCTTCTGAAGCCCCCCGCTGCAGACCATCACGAGAAGAAGGGCTTTTTCGGCTGGTTTAACCGGACCTTCGACCGCGGTGCCGGACGGTATGAAGGGGCCGTTGGGTCGATTCTGAAGAAGAAAGGCCGGTATCTGCTGGTCTATGCCCTCATCGTTGTGAGCATGGGTTTTCTCTTTACCCGCATCCCGACCGCGTTTTTGCCGGACGAGGACCAGGGACAGATTTTCGTCCAGGTTCAGATGCCGCCCAATGCATCGGCCGAGCGCACCGAGCGCGTCCTGACCCAGGTCCGCGAGTACTTTTTGAAAAACGAAGCCGGCTCGGTGGCAACGGTGTTTAGCGTCAATGGTTTCAACTTCGCCGGTCGAGGTCAGAGCTCTGCGCTGTTGTTCGTCAGCCTGCGTCCGTGGGACCAGCGCACTGGCGACGATCCTAGCGTGTTCGGCGTGGCACGCCGTGCAATGGGCACCTTTTCGAAGATCAAGGATGGGGTGGTTATTCCGATCGTGCCCCCAGCGATTCTCGAGTTGGGCAATGCCGGCGGGTTCGACGTGTTTCTGCAGGACGACACCGCGCAAGGGCATGATGCATTGATGGCTGTACGTAACCAGTTTTTGGGGCTGGCTGCCAAAGATCCGCTGCTGGTTGCTGTCCGACCCAATGGCCTGAACGACGAACCCCAATTCCACGTCAAGATCGACGACGAGAAGGCGCGCGCGCTGCAGGTCAGCATTGCGTCAGTCAACGACACGATGACAGCCGCGTGGGGTTCCGAGTACGTGAACGACTTTATCGACAATGGGCGCGTGAAGAAGGTGTTTATGCAGGGCGAGGCAAGCTCACGGATCAGTCCTGAAGACCTGAACAAGTGGTATGTGCGCAATGCAGCCGGTGGCATGGTGCCGTTCTCGGCCGTTGCCTCCGCTACGTGGGGATACGGTTCTCCAAAGCTCGAGCGCTACAACGGCGTTTCTGCGGTTGAGCTGCAGGGCGCGCCGGCGCCGGGTCACAGTTCGGGTGAAGCCATGCAGGAGGTGGCGAAGATCGCTGCGCAGTTGCCTCACGGCTACAGTATCGCTCCCACTGGTCTCTCCTACGAGGAGAAGCTCTCGGGTTCGCAGGCGCCAGCGTTGTACGCATTGTCGATCCTGATCGTGTTCCTGTGCCTCGCGGCACTGTACGAAAGCTGGTCCGTGCCGTTCTCCGTCCTGCTGGTGATTCCGCTCGGTGTGATCGGTGCGGTGTGCGCAACCTTGCTACGCGGATTGAGCAATGACGTGTTTTTCCAGGTGGGGCTGTTGACCACGGTGGGGCTATCGGCGAAGAACGCGATTCTGATTGTCGAGTTCGCCAAGGACCTGCACGAGCACCAGGGCATGACGCTTGTCGCCGCTGCTGTGCGGGCCGCCAGGCTGCGGTTGCGCCCAATCATCATGACGTCAGCGGCTTTCGTTCTGGGCGTGCTACCGCTCGCAATTTCCCACGGCGCAGGCTCGGGAAGTCAGCATTCGGTCGGCACCGGCGTTGTGGGTGGGATGCTGACTGCGACGTTCCTCGCGATATTTTTTGTGCCTATGTTCTATGTATTGGTGACCGGCGCGTTCAAGCGTAGCAGTAACGAGGCAGTTGCGGAGATACAGCATGAAACCAATTAAATTGACTGTGATGGGTGCGGCCATCGTGTTGGCGGGTTGCACGATGATCCCGAACTATCACCGGCCAGACAGTGGTGTGGCGGCGGCCTATGCAGGTGAGCCGGCGGCGCACTCTGTCAAGCAGGACCAATCCGTCGCCGCGGATATAGACTGGCGGGATTTTTATCAAGAACCGCACCTGGCGAAGCTCATTGAGCTTTCGCTCCAGAATAACCGCGATCTGCGGGTTTCGATCCTGAACATCGAAAGCGCGCGTGCGCAGTATCAGATTCAACGCGCGGACCTGCTGCCGACGGTGTCGGCAGGAGCTTCGGGTACCGCGCAGCACTCTCCCGCCGATCTGTCTCTCCCGGGGCAGCCGTCGCACAACTACAACGTGGGCGGGCAGATCGCTTCTTATGAGCTGGATGTCTTCGGGCGGGTGCGAAGTCTCAGCCAGTCCGCGCTGCAGACTTATTTCGCCACAGCCGAAACAAGAAAAGCCGCGCAAATCAGCCTGATCGCCGAAGTCGCGAACGCGTGGCTGACGCTTCAGGCGGACCTTCAGCTTAGGCGGCTGACGGCGAGCACCCTGGAAAATCAGCAGGCCTGCAACAAGATCGTCCGCTCGAGCTTTAATGCTGGAACGGCTTCCGCGCTGGACGTGAGCGAGTCTGATACGCAGGTGCGCCAGGCGGAGGCGGATCTGGCTCAATATGACCGGTTTGCGAAGCAGGACACCAACGCGCTCACGTTGCTGGTTGGCGCACCGATTCCTGCGGAACTGCTGACAGAGGTGCCTCTCGAGTCGGTCAGGCTCGACGACGGGCTGGTACCGGGGCTGCCGTCCGAGCTTTTGACCAGGCGGCCGGATATCGTCGCGGCCGAGGATCGGCTGAAAGCGGCTAATGCGAACATCGGCGCGGCGCGGGCCGCTTTCTTTCCACGCATTATCCTGACCGCGAATGGCGGCACGGCCAGTGCCTCTTTGAGCGATCTTTTCACAGCGGGAAGCGGTGCATGGTCGTTTGGTCCCTCGATAAGCGTGCCCATCTTCGACTATGGCCGCAACAAGGCGAACCTGGACGTGGCCAAGGTAACCTCGCAGATTGAGGTTGCCAATTATCAGAAGGTCATACAAACGGCTTTTCGCGATGTGTCCGATGCACTGGACGGTCGTGAGACATTTGTGCGCCAGGAAAGCGCTCAAGCTGGGGTAGTGCAGGCAAGTGCGTTGGCCTACAGACTCTCGAATGACCGTTATCAGCAGGGGGTGGATGGCTATCTCAGCGCACTCGTCAACCAGCGCTCGCTTTACGGGGCTCAGCAGACGCTCGTTAAAGTCCAGCTTGCTCGGGCTGAAAATACGGTAGGCCTCTATCGCGCGCTAGGTGGCGGCTGGAAATCCGGACAAACCAACGATGCGGAGCAGGCAAACGCATCGGAAAGCGCCTCCGGGGGGCGGTCCGTTTCGTCGAAAGCGGATTGACCTTCAAGCAGGCCGTTGAGTGGCGGACGCCCGGGATGAAAGCGTCGAGCGCGCAAGGTAACCACGCCGCAAACATGTCGTATCATTATGCGGTACATATCCGCTGTTCTGGCCTCACGGGTGAGGCCAGAACAATCTATTTCACAGGAGCTGGTAGTGCGAAAGAGTTTGGCTGGAGAAGGTGACGATCAATGGCCCGACGCCGACAAGAATGGAATTCAAGTGGTTTCTCGGGCCGCGGCCATCCTGCGTGCTCTGGGACGACACCCAGAGGGACTCAGCCTCGGTGCGATCGCTGAAGCAACTACGTTGCCGCGTTCGACCGTACAGCGACTGGTCGGTGCACTTGAAGTGGAAGAGTTCGTCGAGTCCCTTGGCCCGCGCGGTGGGACACGGCTCGGGCCTGCCTTGGGCCAGCTCGCACGCGCGGCGCATGGAGACATCGTTTCAGTGGCCCGCCCGCATCTTGAAACCTTATCCAAGTCGGTCGGCGAAACAGTTGTCTTAGCTGGCGCAGCGGGGAGGCGAGCCATTGTAGTCGATCGCATTGTTTATGAACGTGAGCTTTGTATCATGGTTCCGGTTGGGGCGTCCGCCACACCCTATACCACTTCGTTTGGCAAAGCGCTCCTTGCACAGCTGCCGGACGACGCAGTGCGTAAAACGCTCGGTGACAAGGTCGAGCCGCAGACAAAACGTTCGGTGAAAACAGTGTCGGCGCTCTTGCGCCAATTGTCCGATATCAGAAAGAATGGCTTTGCATATGACCTGGAAGAGCATATCGAAGGATTATGCTCGGTCGCGACTTCGATCGATACGTTTCTGGGACCGTATGCGATTTCGATTGCTGCGCCGGTTCATCGGTATGAAGAAGGCGCAATGCGTTATGCCGAGGAACTGGCGAAATGCAAGCGCGCTATTGAAACGGAAGTTGGCCGCGCGAATGGCTGATGGACCGGCGGCTACTGACGTGTTCAACAGGGCGGCCGCGGTTCGGGTCGATCCTGAAAACCGCAGGGATTTGCCGCGCCCTTGAGTTACGTATCTCTGCAATGGGGGGAAGCAAGGCTGCCCTTCGGGCCGCCGTCAATGACTCAAGGTCATTGATGAGCGTTTTTTCAATCTAGACATTACGATCTATACCTGAGCATAACCAAGCTCGGATCCATCATGCCGAACACTACGAAGCCCCCGACAGCAAAGCGTCCCACCCGTGCGGCGCCGGTCGCCCCGGTTGCCGTTGCTGAAGGACGGGAGCCGCGCGGTGCGCGTCGCAAGCGCGAGACGCGTACGCGCCTGCTCGACGCCGCCCTCAGGCTGATGGCCGAAAAGGGTGTGGAGGGCGTCGCGATCAATGAAGTCATTGAAGCCGCCGATGTCGGCTTTGGCTCGTTCTACTATCACTTCGAATCGAAAGAGGCGATTTACGCGACGCTTGTCGACAACGTGTTCGAGGAATTCGCGAACATGCTGGATACGCTCGCCGGTGGCCTTTCCGATCCGGCCGAGGTGATTTCCGTCTCCGTGCGCCATACGGTCGTGCGCGCGCGGCACGACCCCGTGTGGGGACGTTTCCTGATACGAGAAGGGTTTTCAGCGCGCGCGATGAGCGTCGGGCTCGGGCTGCGGCTGATGCGCGACATCGAAAAGGGCATTGCCGCGAAACGCTTCGCGGTCGCCGACCCGTTTATCGGATTTATTGCGGTGGGCGGCACGGTCCTCTCTGCGATTGCCGCCGAGCTGAACTTCGTCGCTCCGGGCGCACCCGCGCGAGGCGTACTCAAGGAACTTGGCTTTAGCGGGGAGCACGTCCCTGAGCGTACGGCTGCGGTGCTGTTGCAGACACTCGGGCTCAAGCGCGCGGAGGCGGAGAAGATTGCAGCGCGTCCGCTGCCGTTAAGGTTTATTCGATGCCTGCCATCGGCCGCAGGAATGTGCATGCCTCCGTGCATGTCGGCAGGCGTCGAATAAACCCGATGGAGGAAACCGCGGAGTGCCTCAATGCGGCTGGATGCTTCACGACTATGGCGATTGATAGGGCGGAATGCTCAGTGGTGTCGGATGCGGCACGGTCAGGCGAGGTGCCGAACGGACGCTGACGCCGTAGCGAAGCGGTGCAGTCGTGCATGCACGATGATGAAGCGGGTGGGCGAAGCGCTTCGCGAAGCGACACGCACAAACGTCCGCCCCTGGGCCGCGTTGCCGCAGCGCCAACGTTCGACAGGCAGATTGAGGAACCGTGGAGTTCATGTCTGATCGCGGCGCATCGGCGGTGCGCGGATCGGGGCGGTGCGCGCGAGGATATCGACGACGATCATCGGTGCGCCGCAGTGCCGGCAGATGAAGACGGGGCGGGTTGCGACGATGGCCTCGTCCGGTGACGGGCTGATTCCGGGTGCGACGTGCAGCAGATCGCGCACCTTCGCGAGACTGGCGCGGCGTACCGGGTTGGCGAGCAGGCCGTAGTGACGGATCCGGTGGAAACCACCGGGCAGCACATGGAGCAGGAAATGAAATGAACGCGTCCCACCCGAGTATATGAGCGCAAAGGAAGCTGGATCCTCACAGGCCGATGTGCCTACGTGGAAAATACGAAGTTTCCAGGCAAACCGGAGGATCCGTCGTGAAGCTTACGCCAGTTGGGATTGACATTGCAAAGTCGGTGTTTCAGGTCCACTACGTCGATCAGGAAACCGGAGAAATCGTGAACAAGCCGATCAAGCGGGCAAAGTTTCTCGAGTACTTCGCGAACCGGGCTCCGTGCCTGATCGGCATGGAGGCGTGCGGCGGATCGCACCACTGGGCCCGGCAACTTACGAACATGGGTCACGTGGTAAAGCTGATGCCGGCGAAGTTTGTGAAGGCGTTCAACATCCGCAACAAGAACGATGCGGCAGACGCCCGTGCAATCTGGATGGCTGTGCAGCAACCCGGCAAGGCCGTCGCGGTGAAGACCGAGATACAGCAGGCGATGCTGGCGCTACACCGTATGCGGCAGCAGCTGATCAAATTTCGCACGATGCAGATCAACAACCTGCGTGGACTGCTGATGGAATATGGAGAGATCATGAGCAAGGGCCGGAACAAGCTGAACAAAGAGATACCGGTCGTGCTCGAACGGATCGCGGAGCGCCTGCCTGCCGTGCTGATCGATACGTTTCGCGAGCGGTGGAATGGACTGGCGAAGCTGGACGAACAGGTTGCCGAGATCGAGCGCCGGATGCGCGAGTGGAAGAAGGACGACAAGGCGGTGAAAGCGGTTAGCGAAATTTGCGGCGTCGGGCTGCTGACGGCAACGGCAGCCGTCTCAATGATGGGTGATCCGAAAGCATTCAGTTCGGGGCGGGAGTTTGCCGCATGGGTTGGCATCGTGCCGAAGCAGACCGGCTCGGGCGGAAAAGTGAACCTGCACGGGATCAGCAAGAGAGGCGACACCTATTTACGGACACTGCTGATCCACGGCGCGCGTAGCGTAATAGAGCACGCAAAGGAGCCCGGCGAGTGGGTCGAGCAGATGATGAAG
Organism: Paraburkholderia sp. MM6662-R1; assembly: GCF_050436245.1. Lineage (NCBI taxonomy): Bacteria > Pseudomonadati > Pseudomonadota > Betaproteobacteria > Burkholderiales > Burkholderiaceae > Paraburkholderia > Paraburkholderia sp. MM6662-R1. The sequence continues at coordinate 503,712 of NZ_JBNDLV010000003.1, forward strand.
CGGCGACCAAAGAATGTGGTGGTCGTTGCATTGGCGAACAAGATGGCGCGGACGATCTGGGCTGTGCTGGCCCATGACCAGCCGTACCAGAAGGCCTACGTGAGCGTGAAGCCCGTCTGAATGGTTCACGCGAAGCAGAAGATCAACGGTTAACACAGGGTGAACGTCGAAAGGTTGCGCAGCAATCGAGTGTGATGACACCCATTAGCGGGCTCGTGTCAAGCGAGTACGCAAAACCCACGGCTGTCAGCAGCCGGGTTCACATTCCACGGCTGATTGCAGTAGCTGAGCGCGCCCGTTTCTTCAATTCCCGGCTGCGACGGATCGCGCCAGACACCCATCAGGATCAAGCGATCGGCGTACTGCGGTTGCCTGTCGCCCTGGTGGCTTCGCCACCCCAGAAGAACTTTGGTACCGCAATGCGTCCATGGGGTTCGCACAAGTGCAAGGGCTGCCGGGTTGTCGGCGCCAATCCACAGTTGGCTCGCATTGCGGGCGATCCGCTTTACTGCATATCAGGGACGGCGGCACAGCATCCTATTCAAACCAAAGTGGTTGAATACCAGTCATCACATGAGGCTTGCGGCCGCCGTCGTTAGCTCTACGCAAAGCAGCGCGTCATATCGAATGGTTTGTGCTCCTTCAGCATGTGGAAGCACGCCCGGGCGAGCTTGTGCGCCAAAGCTTTGCGCGCCAGGATAGTATTGGTCTTGACCTTCTTTCGCTCATAGAATCGTTTGGCCTCAGCGCAATAGCGCAGCGCAAAGTTGGCCGCTTCGATGAATGCCCAGGACAGATACGGGTTGCCATTCTTTGTGTTGCCTTCGCCTTTCTTTTTGCCGTTGCTCATGTGCTGGCTGTCGACGCAGCGCGCATAGGAAGCGAAAGTGCCGGCGCTGGCGAAACGCTCGATGGTGCCCACCTCCAGCAGAATGACAGTTGCAAGAGTCTGGCCGATACCCGGCGCCGTCATCAGCAATTTGTGGTCAGGCTCCGGTGCGACTTTTTCACGGAGACTCTTTTCCAAAAGGTCGATCTGTGCGCAGAGCGTTGTTATGACCGCGACATTTGCCCGAACCGCGAGTGCGACTTCGTTTGGCAAGTGCATTTGTTTGATCGATTCTTCGTCCAGTCGTTTTACCTGATTGCTCGTGATTCGCCTGCCGAACTGGCGTGCCGTGATGTTCTCCACCGCGAGGATGTGGCTGGTGCGGCTTCGTACGAGTTGCATTCGTTTCCTCGCAAGATCACGGACAGCACGCTGTTGTGGCGGCAGGATGGTCCCTGTCGGGAGTATCCCCAGGCGCAGCAGGTGAGCTAGGTAACGTGCATCGGTCTCATCTCCGCTGTGCTTGAGTCCGTCGTATTTTTTGATCGCCGTCGTATTGGCGAGATGCACTTTGAAGCCCGCTTCCTGCAGCCCGTCGACAAGCCAGTACCAATTGAAGGTCCTATAGAAACATTTCTATAGCACGTTTTATGGACGCCCCGGAATTATGCACGCTTTGTCGTTGAGGAGAACGGAGTGCGCGGCGTGGGTGCCGATGTGAATCGAAGTATGGGGCGTGCCGCGCGCGCTTTCGAGTTCCTGAGCATTGCAGGGCTCACTGATCGGTTCAGTTCACGTGGCCGAGCATAATCACAAGCCCTCGAGGAACTGCAGTACGCGGTCAGTGGGCCGGTAGCGGTGTTGCCTGCCGTGGGGCAATTGAAGCGTACTGAGGGCCCTTTCCTTCATTGCCAGGTCTGCCTCTATGTACATGTGCGTGGTTGCTGGGTTCTCGTGACCCAGCCACAGCGCGATGACCGTGAGGTCAACGCCAGCCTGAAGCAGGTGCATGGCAGTCGCGTGCCGAACCAGGTGCGGTGAGATGCGTCGGCCCTTGAGTCCCGCGCAATGAGTCGCCGCAGCCTGGTAGGCGAGGTTAAGGCGATCGGTTATTCCGGTTCGCGTCATCGGTCCGCCTGAGCGATTTGGAAAGAGCCACTGTCCGGGTGAAGCGCCAATTTGACGAAGCCAGAGCCGGATCTGGCTTGCGGTGCTACGCCAGAGCGGGACCACACGTTCTTTGCGACCCTTACCGTGAAGTCGAACAGAAGGGCTTCGATCCAGATCGACGTCGCCGACGCGTATGCCGATGAGTTCGGATACCCGAGCGCCGGTGTTATAGAGGGTCGCCAACATCACGCGATCGCGCTGGCCGCACCATGTGTTGGGGTTGGGTGCATCGAGCAAGGCGCATATTTCTTCTCGGGAGAGGAAGCGGACCAGCGGGCGCTCGTAACGCTTCATCGGAATCGCGAGCACCTGTTGAATCGTGCCGAGCGATTCTGGTGCTCGGGACGCAGCATAGTGCAGAAACGAACGAATGGCGGCAAGCCGGAGGTTGCGGCTGCGGATGCTGTTTTGGCGAACCACTTCGAGATGATTGAGGAAGTCGAGAACCAGTGGTGCATCAATATCGCTGAGTTCCAGGCGTTCAGGTTTCCGATGCAATCGATGTTCGGTGAATTGGAGAAGCAGCCTCATGGTGTCGCGGTAAGCCGCCACCGTTCGCGGGCTGGCGTTACGCTGCTGTATCAGGCGCTCCATAAAGAACTGCTGCAGCAATTGCGCAAACGTCGGTAATAGGTTCAGATCAAGCATGATTGCCTCCTTGAACGAAGTGCTCGAAGCGATCGCCTGCGATGGTCATCAGCTCAGGTATTGCCGTTACATACCAGAACGTGTCGGTGACCTGGGTATGTCCGACATAGGTGGAAAGCACAAGCATCGCATTACCGACATCGATCCCCTCCTGATACCAGCCGACAAGACGGCGGCAGATAAAGCTGTGCCTCAGATCGTGGATGCGCGGGTGCGGGTGACCTCCTCGCGCCTGCCATCCGAGCTGCGCTCGAAGACGGGCAAAGGCATATGCGATCTGACGATAGTTCACTGGCCTCCCGCGGTCTGACACGAAGAACGCGTCGGTCGTCGACGCGGGCAGCCTTTTATCCCGAATAAAGGCGTAGGCACGGAGGGCTTCGGTGGTGGTCGGATGTAGAGGAACCTGGCGGGCTTTCCGAAACTTGCTCTGACGGATCGTGAGCAGGCCGCGTTCCAAGTCCACGTCCGAGCGCCGAAAGGCCAACGCCTCCGAGATACGCAAACCCGTGGCCGCGAGCAGACCGAAGACGGTTTCACAGGTAACTGGACGCAGGCTACCGGCGGGCGGAAGTCGTCGCGCAGTATCCAGCAACGCGTCGATCTCTTCCTCCGAGTAGATATGCGGAGTCAACCTTCGGTGTCCTGGTCCACAGAGTCCCGGCGGTGCAATTTCGGTGGCGGGATCAAACTGCAGGCGATACTTGGCGAACGGGCTCAAGATTCTTAGCCGACCTGCTCTCGTGGTGGCTGTCGCGCGGCTGGACGAACAGGCCCAACGCAAGGCCAGTTCTTCCGTGATCGGACCGCGGTGGCCGATTTGATCGGCGAAGCGTGCAAAGCACAGCAGCCGCCTTTCCTCACTCTCCAAAGCGAAGCCGAGTCGCCGCCGGCATTCGAGATAGTCCTCGACCAGGGAGACCATGGTAGTGGCGGCCTTCATGTGCGTCTCCCCGGCCATGGCAAGGCAACGGTGATGAGCCTGGGTAGATCGACTTTGACATAGATGGTCGTCGTGTTGACGTTGCGGTGGCGCAGTAGATCGGCGATGTCTTTGAGACTTGCCCCTTCCCTGAGTAGCCTTGATGCGACCGAATGGCGTAGCACATGGGTTCCGGTCCACCGCTGGGCGAGGCCGCACCGGGCGTAGGCACAGCGTACGGCATTACGCACCAGGCTGGGCCCCACCGGTTCATCGTGCGGAGCGCGGTGCCGCACAAACAGTGCGCGGCTTTCCGTTCGCGGGCGCCCGAAGCGCAAATAGTCAGCGATCGCGCGCCCCGTCTCCAAAGGCAACGGCAGAAGTGTTGTGCGCTTTGCCTTCGCTTTGGCAATCCGAAGCGTTCCTTCTCGCCAATTCAAGTCATCGAGCTGGATAAAAGCCACTTCGCTCGCCCGTAGGCCCAGGTCCACCAGACAGCGAACGATCGCGTAGTCACGTCGGCCGGTTGGACACGTATGATCGAAGGAACTCACAAGCCCCGCCAGTTCTGAATCGGTAAGAGAATCCGGTAACGCCGCTAGACGCCAGTAAGCGACTCTTGGGACTGCGGCAATCAGGGGTTCGGTAGGTTGTCCGTGTATGCGACGGAAACGCAAATAACTCCGCAGACAGTCGCCAATGATTCCTGCTGTCCGGGGTTGGCAGCCCGCGGCGCGATCAGTCACGAATCGACAGATCTCTTCTGGCTTGAGGCATTCAAGCGCAATCGGCCCCCAGCCAAATCGGGCAATGAGGAATTCACGGACGTAGCGCAGACGGTAGAGACGCGTTGCTGGTGCTAGCCCCTGCACATCCTGAAGATAGGCATCAAAGAGCTGAAGCTCCTCATTTACGAACACGGACACTGGCGTTGATCTCGGCGGAACGACGCCCTCCGCGCGCAGCATGCGAAGCAGATTGCGGAGCGCGCGGCGAAGATTAGCGAGGGTGCGCGGACTTGGCTTGTAGCAATGGCAGACCGGGAGGTGCACCGTAAGAAAGCGATGTAGTGTCGCCTCGTCGATGTGATCGAGAGCGATGCGCTGCGAAGTCAGCCACCGCCCGAAGTGCGACGCGCATTGCAGGTAGTTCCCTACAGTAACGCCCGCATATCCGCGTCGGACCAAGTATTCCGCGAAAGCCCCAACGAGGGGCTCGAGTGCGCCGTACCGTGCACGATTGCACGCGACGACTTCAGAAATGACTTGCGTGATCATGATCGCTCTCCTGAGAGATGGCGATGAAGCCATCTGGGAAGAGCAGTATCTGTTATGCAAGGTCGACCGTTGGGGAGGCGCTACCCGGCGTCCAGAGGAATTGGGCGTCGCACCTCAGAATGACCGACAAACCGTGCATAATTCCGGAGCGTCCATAAAACGTGGATTCGACCACGACGCCAGCCAGTTCCGTTCGCCATGGCGAGAGAAACGCAAGGATTTTTGGCAAGTCGTTAGGCATGCGCTTTTCCGCGACCACCCGGTCCGCCTCGTCGGTCACAGTCACGACGCTGTTATTCGAATGCAGGTCAATTCCGCTATATTTCATCACAGCCTCCCTTCGGTTAAAGCAGTTGGCAAACTCACTTTAACCGCGCCGCCTCCATGACGACGGTGGGAGGCCCGCTAGATGATTTTCAAACCAGGTAGGACCGGGACTCGCTAAACCTGAATGCGCCGTCGAGCTTCGAGCTCGCGCAGGAAATGAGGTGCGAGTCAGCGTATTTCATAGAGGCCCGCAGCAGCAATACCGGCTGCAACAAGGCCGGATATAAAGCTGCAGCCCATCCTGTCTGTCTGAACACACGAAAACTGTTGCAAACGGGACGCGTTCATATAAAGCGGCGCATGAATTCGCCAGCCTCCAGCGTCATGGTCTTGTAGCGGGTGCGTCCCTTCGCCCGGTAATCCTTCCAGCGGAACGTCACGCCACGCTCATCGAAGGCGACGAGGCGCTGGTTGGAGATGGCAACGCGGCTGCCTCCGCCAGTGCGCGGTCCTTGCGCTTCAGTTCGCGCTGCAATTGCACATTAGCCTGTTTCAGCTCACGCACCTCTGAGGCGTTTGCGCGTGGGCTGCCGGCAGCGCCGGCAGAGCAGAACTGCGCGCGCCACTGGACCAGATGATGGGCAAACAGGCCCCGTTCGCGACACCACGCGCTCAGTGCTTCGTCGTTCAGTCCATGGCTCTGTTGCAAGGCCAGCAGGCGCTCTTCCAAAGACCAGTCTTCCGGGCGCCGTGCATCGACTGGCCCCGTGTTGCGGCTTGCGGCGTTAGATACCCGGATCCACTTCCTCAAGGTTAATACGTTCATGTTCATTTCCGCGGCAACCGTTCCTACGGACCGGTTGCCGCGTTGCAGGACCTTCGCGAGTGCCTGCTCCCTGAATTCAACAGAATACGTCTGTTTGGCCTTCAACCTGCACCTCTGAGTTTTTCATATTAAAAAATTCAGAGGCGACATCTATTGTGACGCCGGGGGTGTTCTCGAGCTTCGCATGGCCGAGCAGCACCTGGATCACGCGGATGTCCACCTTCTGTTCGAGGAGGTGTGTCGCGAAGCTATGGCGCAGCGTGTGCATGGACACTCGCTTGTCGATGTTCGCAGCCTCGGCGGCGGCATGAATGGCACGGTTCAGTTGCCGCGTGCTTAACTGGTCGAGCGGATCGAGCCCGGGAAACAGCCACCCACCATCGAGCATCCTGCCCTGCGCACGGGCCACGCGCCACCACACACGCAGACGCTCGAGCAGCACCGGCGAGAGCATGGCGTAGCGGTCACGGCGGCCCTTGCCCTGCTCGATACGCAGTGTCATGCGTCCGCTGTCGACGTCGGTGACCTTCAGCGCTACCACTTCGCTGGCGCGTAGCCCCGCGCCGTACGCGACCGACAGCGCAGTCTGGTGCTTCAGGTTGCCGGCGGCCTCGATGAGCCGCCGCACTTCATCGGGGCTGAGCACGACAGGTAATACGCGGGGCACGCGCACGGGTTGCATCCTGACCATCAGCTCGGGCCGGTCGAGCGTGACTGTGAAGAAGAACTTCAGGCCGGTGATCGCATGGTTCAGCGACACGGCCGATGTGCCGTGGTCAACCAGATAGAGCTGGTAGCGCCGCAGGTCCTCGACGGTGGCCGTGTCAGGTGAGCGCCCGAGAAACCGGGCGAACTCACGCACGATGTGCAGATAGATGTCCTGCGTCTTGGGGGCAAGCTGGCGCATGCGCATGTCGTCGCTCATGCGCTGGCGCAATCGGCTGGCGTTTGCTGGTAAGGAGGTCATGATTCGGCTCCTGCTGGAGAACGAGGCGGATTGCCTCATTCGCCAACATAAAGCCGAGTGACCGGCCTCTCCCTGGCCTCCAGCGTCAGACCGTAGCCCCTACCGCGCGAGCGGTTTAGGCAGTATGACTTTCCGTGAGCCAGTGGCTGGCCCGCCGTGAGGAACCAAACGCGGGTTAGCATCACTGCCAGAGCCGCACGATGTGCACAGGGCACACCCCGGCGATTTCCAGCGCGGAGGCCAGCATGAACCACGATAGCACGGTGTTTGTCGGTCTGGATGTTCACAAGGAGTCGATCACGGTGGCGTACGCGATCGATATGGGCGACGTGGAACTGTTGGGCAAGATCGGAACGCTGAAGGCAGATATCGATCGATTGTGCAAGCGTGTTCAGTCGAAGGCGCGCCATGTCCGCGTCGTTTATGAAGCCGGCCCCTGTGGCTACGGGCTCTACCGCGCGCTCGTTGAAAGAGGATTCGACTGCGCGGTATGCGCGCCGTCCCTGATTCCGAAGAAACCGGGCGAGCGCGTCAAGACGGACCGGCGCGACGCCGTCAACCTCGTGCGCGCACTGCGCGCCGGTGACCTGGCAGCGGTACACGTACCGGATGTTGAAGATGAGGCGTTCCGGGACCTTGCGCGCGCATGGGCGGCAGCGAAAGCAGATCTCAGACAGGCCCGCCAGCGGCTAAAGTCCTTCCTTCTATCGCATGGCGTGCGCTACTCAGGTAACGCCAACTGGGGGCCCGCGCACCGGCGATGGATAAGCGTATTTGCATTCCCGAACCACTGGCAGCAACTGGCCTTCGACGAGTGCCGTCGCACGATTGAAGACAGGCTTGCGCAATGTGAGCGTCTCGAGGCGACCTTGCATGAAGCTGTCGTCGGCTGGCGATTCTATCCGGCCATACTAGGTCTGCAGACCATGCGCGGCATACAGTTCATCACCGCCGTGGGCATGCTCTCCGAATTAGGGGACCTCTCCCGCTTCGAGCATCCGCGTCAGCTGATGGCCTGGCTGGGCGTGACGCCCTCAGAACATTCCTCGGGTGAGCGGCGGCGTCAGGGCAGCATCACGAAGAACGGCAACAGCTATGCAAGAAAGCTGCTCTATAAGGACTTCCCTTTTTTTGCAAGCTGGGGTTGATTTATCCATCCATCCTCGTCCATCCATTCGATTGCCATGTCATCGGGGTACACATTCGGCATTCAGCGGCGAGACAGACTGCACACCTATAAACGGCCTTGTTGAGCACTATCATTGCGGGTGCCCGGGCCCGGATAGTAACCGCGCAGCAGGACTCCATCCGTTGGACGGCGAATACATTTCGTGTAGCGCCTCACAGCTTTTCGAGTTCGCCCGCTGCCGGTCTGACCTGTCGCTATCCTTGCCTTTGCGTCCTGGATTACGAAGTCACGCTTTTAGGTGACGCTGCGAATTTACCTGTTCATGCTGTTGTCCTACCGTGGCTGGGCCGGTGTTGAGGGAGTGGAGACATACGAGGGATCGAAGCGCTCGCCCTTGGCCAGAATTGCCCAGAGGATGCGCGCGTGCTTGTTGGCGACAGCCACCAGCGTTCGATACCAACCCACGCGTGCCTGGAGCTGAACGATCCAGCGCGAGAGCCGGTCGGTTCGTCGATGGGCGCTCGTTACTGCCGAGCGCGCGCCTTGGAACAGCAGCGTGCGCAGATACGTGTTGCCCTGTTTGGTGATGCGGCCCAGGTGGGTCTTGCCGCCGCTGCTCTTCTGTTTGGGCACCGTGCCGATCCAGGCGGCAAATTGGCGGCCGTTTTTGAACAGGCGAGCGTCGCCGACGGTAGCCACCGTGGCCGACGCGGTGAGCGGCCCGATGCCGATGACCGCCATCACGCGCTGCGCGTTGCTGTCGTGCTTCACGTGCGTGGCGACTTGCGCGTCGCACCAGGCGATTTGCTGGTCGAGGCCCTGCAGGTGCTCCCAGCCTCGCAGCAGCGCAGTGCGCGCGACACCGTTCAGTTCGGTGGCCCCGTCCTCCAGTGCCTCGACGAAGTGGGCACGAAATGCATTGATGCCTTGCGGCAGGAACACGCCGAACTCGACCAGCTCACCGCGCAGCCGGTTGACGAGCGCGGTACGCTCCTCAACGAAACCGTCCCGCATCCGGTGCAGCAGCAGCACGTTTTGCTGCTCTGCCGTTTTGACGGCCACGAAGCGCATGTGCGGTCGGCCCGCGGCCTCGCAGATGGCCTCGGCATCGAGCCTGTCGTTTTTCACGTGTTTGCCGCCCTTGCGGTAGGGCGCGGCGAGCTGCGGCGCGATCAGCCGAACCTCGTGGCCGAGCGCGCGCAGCTTGCGCCCCCAGTAGTGGGCTGCGCTGCACGCTTCCATTGCGACCAGGCACGGCTCGAGGTTGGCAAACCATTCGAGAAACTTCTGCCGTGAAATGGCTTTCCTGACCACCACGCGTTCCATGCTGTCCACGCCGTGTACCTGGATGATGTTCTTGGCCAGATCCACGCCGATACGAGTAATCTTGTCCATGACTTTCCCCTTCCCAGATGAGTTGTCTAGCACCAACCATCCTGGCATATCGCTATGCCACGAGATCGGGAAAGTCCTTACTAATTCGTTGAGGCCGCCTGGAGCTACAGATACCCGGCACGCGTGGGTCCGGAAATTCAGCGCCGACATGAAGGCATTCCCAAACGCATCCTTGACCGTGCCTGGGACGCACAGGTCCGACTCTGCCGCCGATACCGCAAGCTCGCAGCACGCGGCAAGAATGTGAACATTGCTGTCGTCGCCGTCGCACGCGAACTTGCGGGGTTCATCTGGGACATCAGCAAGCTCGCAATGTCCCTTGCCGTAACGAGAAACGAGCAGCCGGCGTAGGGTTGTGCTTTGCACCACAGATTCGACGAGTTTCCTGAAGGCGGCGTAGCCCGGCACCCGAGCAACCCGCGGTCGGACTATGCAACGGATGTCATTCGATTTGCGGCTTTAGATAGCGGCAGGCTCAAGGGGCGGACTCTGTAATGCGGTAACCAACCCGCGGATATCAGTGCGATCCACCGTCGAGACTTACTGCTACGCCGCCCTCAGGAAATTCATGTGCCTTCAAAGGCACATGAAAACCGATCACGATTGACACGGAAAGTCATATCAGTCCGCCGGCCAGTTTGAGACACTCAATCACAATGTTCGAGCGTCCGTTGCCGGGCCAACATGAGACGGTACGCCGACGCAGGTGTACTCCCTCACGCGGCTTATTTCGGCCCAAAGCATTGACCTGATGCATGCGTGACGCCTGCACAATCTCGCCCGACCCTGATTTTCATCCGAATATCAGCCATCGCGAAAGCACCTCCCATCCGTGGTCGACAGAAATGGAAGCGGTCGCTTCCAGGGTTTCAAACAGTGTGCCTACGTATCGTTGGAAAGAAGGAATCCGACGCTGCACACTGCGATAATACAAACCGAATCCCCAAGGAGCATTGGTGAAATGCCAGATGAGAAGACGAAACGGCCCGCGGTTGCACGCAAAACGCGGGTAACGAAACGGCCCGATGAGGCCAAGCCTGAACAAATCAAGCCCCTTGCGCAAAGCGAAGACGGACCGGCCTCCCAGACGACGCCCGGGCGAAACGAAAAGCTCAGGGCGCGCACGCGGGGCAAGCTGATGCAGGCTGCGCGGGTGGTGATGAGCCGCCGAGGCATTGAACGCACCGCGATCAATGACATTACCGAAGAAGCTCAGGTCGCCTTTGGCTCGTTCTACAATTACTTCTCAAGCAAAGAGGAAATCGCACGCGCCGTATTCGTCGAGGACGTGACTGCCACTGCCGACCTGCTCGATCGCAACCGGCCCGCCGACACGGACATCGCGATGATTGTCGGACTGAATATTCGCTGGGCCTTGCGCCATGCGATCACCGATCCGATCTGGGGGTGGTTTCTCGTGCATGCGGCATCCAGCGCTAACGATCTGGTCGAAACGATGGGCGGGCGGCTCGCGCGCGACATCCGGACTGGCGTAAATGACGGCAGCTTCGTGTGCCCCGACGTTCCGACAGCGATGGACTCGATCATCGGCGGCGTACTGTATCTGCTGCGCCAGATCCTCGAGGGACGCCGGCCGCCCCAAGCGATCGAACGGTTCGTCGAATTCGTGTTGCGAGGGTTGGGCGTCGAAGCGAAAGAGGCCGCACGCATCGTGAAGGCCGCTACAAAATACAAGTTGCTGTAATCCTTCCTCTTCGGCCGGCACGCGGTAGTCCGCCGGACCGACCTATTCCCTTCAGCGTCTTCCCACGCCCCACCGTTGCCAGTGGATGTCGTGGTTTGTCGCGCTCGCGCGCCGTCGTCGCTCGTCTTTCGTTCCGCACCTACCAGTCACCACGATTCGGGAAAGCCCCTAGCCGAAAAATATTGATGATGTTATCAAAATGATGAGAGTATCAAAAACAGCAGCACCTTGACGATCCATCATGTGAGGACGACATCTTGAACGCGAATCCCGAATTTTTTGAAGCAGGCAAAAGCGAGGCAGACCTGCGGGCCCGTGCGGCGTCGCTGGTTCCAGCGCTGAAGGGCCGCGCAGCCGAAGTGGACCAGCTGGGGCGCCTGCCGCAGCAAACGATCGACGAACTCGAGGCCGGCGGCCTGCTGGGTTTAACCACGCCTCGCAAATATGGCGGCCAGCAGGTTTCGGTGCGGACGGTTCTTGAAGTGGTGTCCGAACTTGGTCGAGGAGACGCGTCCACCGCGTGGGTGGCAGCCTTGCTCAACGTGACCACATGGGCCGCGGCGACGCTCTTCAGTGAAGCCGCAGCCGACGAAGTCTTTGGCGGTCCCGAGCCGGCCCGCGTGGTGGGTGTGCTGTCCGCGCGCAAAGCCGTGGTGAAGAAAGTCGAAGGCGGCTATCTGATCGAAGAAGGGCTATGGGGATTCAACTCGGGTATCTATCACGCGAACTGGGATTTGCTGGGCATTCCGCTCGTCGATGAGAACGGAAAAACCATCGATCAGGGCGTGGCGCTGATCCGCGCATCCGACGTCAAGATCCTTGACGACTGGAACGTGATCGCGTTGCGTGGCACAGGCAGCTCAAGCGTCTCGGTTACCAACGTGTTCGTTCCCGACGCGCGTGTCGCGTCGCTGAGCGAGGCTATCGAAGGCAACTACCGTTCGACGCATCTCGCTGAGGAGCCGCTCTATCGCGTGGCTTGCATGCCGATGCTCGCGATCATCCTGACATTCCCGGCGCTGGGCATCGCGGCAGCGGCGCTCGAAACCTTCCTCGAACAGCTTCCGCGCCGCGGCATCCAGTACACGTGGTACGCAAAACAGGCTGAGGCGCCTGTGACTCATCTGCAGGTCGGTGAGGCATCGGCGAGGCTCGACGCAGCGCGCGCCATCATCGAACGGCAGGCCGACGCGATGGATCGCAGTGCAGCGTCCGGGACCTACATGGCGTACCTGGATCGCGCGAAAGTTCGCCGTGACGTGGGCTTCGCCGAGAAGCTGATCTGGGAAGCGGTCGACTCGCTCGCGTCGGCCTCCGGCGGATCGCTTGCGTCCATGAATAACCGCTTCACGCGCATCTGGCACGATGCGCGCGTTGCGTGTCTGCACGGGATCGTGGCGCCGGCCACGAACTTCGAGACATATGGGCGCATCGCATGCGATCAACCGGCCGACACGCCGTTGATCTGATCCGGATGGAATTCCCGTCAGTCTGGAGGAGCACATGCTGGCTACTGAAGTCAATGCGGCCCAGTTTCGCCGCGCGATGGGCAAGTTCGCGACGGGCGTGACGGTCATCACTTTTTTTCATGAGGGCCGGCCGGCAGGCATGACGGCAAACGCCTTCATGTCGCTGTCCGTCGATCCGCCGATGATCCTCATCTCGGCGCGCAACCAGGCCCGCTTCGCGCAAACCGTCAAGGAAGGCAAGCGGTTCGGCGTGAGCTTTCTCGCAGAAGAACAGGAGGACCTCAGCCGTCACTTCGGCGGGCAGCCGCAGGCCGGACTGGAATCGCCGTTCGAATTCGCCGGGGAGGTGCCGGTGATCCGTTCGGCGCTGGTCCAGATGGTGGTGCGCGTGCATGCGATCCACGCGGGCGGCGATCACCGCATCTATGCGGCAGACGTCGAAAGTCTCAACGAATCGGATGGCCATCCGCTGCTGTTCTTCAGCGGCAAATACAAGCAGTTGCACGCGCTAGACCCGTCGCAGTGCTGGAACGGGGCAGCGTGGTGACGACGCGGGCTTGACCCGACATTTAAGCGTGGCGCTGCGGCGCCACAAGGAGCGAACAAATGATCAACGTGCGCGACATCGCGTATGTGCGTTATCAGGTGCCGGATATTGAGCAGCAATCGGTCTTTCTGCGCGATTTCGGACTGAATGTCTTGAAGCAGACTGACAATACCCTGCAGATGGCAGCCTGGTCCGGCGGTTATCCCGCGTATATCGCGCAGAAGGGCGAACAGAGGCCGCTGGGCGTCGGCTTCGTGGCTGGCAGCAAGGCGGACCTGGAGAAGGTGGCCGCGGCATTCGGCGTGGACGTGCGCAGCAACGATGAACTCGATGCGGGCTGGGTCGTGACGATCGCTGATCCGGACGGGTTCGTCATCGATCTGCTATTCGGCGGCGACACGATTCCGGGTCAGTCGTTTCGCGAGCCGCTGCGCATCAACAGCGCGGGGGAGCGCGTCCGGCGCGGCCACGTCAACCGCGTTCCAGCCGGTCCGTCACATGTGGTTCGGCTGGGCCATGTGGTGCTCAAGACGGTGGATTTCCCGGCAATGCTCAGGTTCTATGAGGGCATCCTCGGGTTTCAGGTCTCCGATAGCTACTATGCGCAGAAGCCCAACCAGACGGTGGCGGCGTTCCTGCACTGCGGTCTCGGCAGTACTTTCACGGACCATCACACGATCGCGCTGCTTGGCCTCGGCGCGAAGGAGCGGGACTTCGATCACAGCGCATTCGAAGTGATCGACTGGGACGATCTGTCGACCGGCAACGGCTTTCTTGCGGCAAAGGGATACCGGCATTCGTGGGGTATCGGGCGCCACGTGCAGGGCAGCCAGATTTTCGACTACTGGCGCGATCCGTTCGGCAATAAGGTCGAGCACTGGACCGACGGCGACATCGTCAACGAATCCACGCCGGTCGGGCACGAAGCGCTGTCGCCCGATGCGCTCGCTCAATGGGCGCCGCCGTTGCCGCCGGACTTCCTTTCCTGAACCACCTGCTAACCGTTTCCGAATTCAAGGCATAGCGATGAAACTTGCACGATACACCTATAAAGGCAAGACCTCGGTCGGCAAGATCGAGGGCGATACGATCGTCGATCTGTCGGGCGACGGCATAGGACTGCCTGCAGATATTGCTTCCATTCTCGCGTCGCCGGATGCGCTCGCGACTGCTGCCGCGGCGGCTGCAACCCCTGGCAACTCAGGCTGCGTCGCGCTCGCCGACGTGCGCCTCGAAGCGCCGGTACCGGCGCCGGGTAAGTTCCTCGCACTCGGCATGAACTACAAGGACCATGAAGAAGAGGCACGCCGGCTCGGCTTGCCGATTCCGACGTCACAGGTCTGGTTCAACAAGCAGACCTCGTGCATCAACGGTCCGTATGACGACGTCCACTATCCGCGTGTCTGCGAACAGCTCGATTACGAAGCGGAACTCGGCGTCGTCATCGCGAAGGAAGGCCGATACATCTCCGAAGAAGACGCACTCGACTACGTCGGCGGCTATTTTGTCGCGAACGATGTGAGCTCGCGCGACTGGCAGATGAAGAGCCCGACCTGGACGCTCGGCAAATCGTTCGACACCCACGGTCCGATCGGACCGTGGATCGTGACCGCCGACGAGATTCCGGACCCGCAGAAGCTGACGTTGCGACTGATGGTCAACGGCGAGGTCCGTCAGAATTCGTCGACAAGCCTGATGACGTACAGCATCGCGAAACAGATTGAGTACCTCAGCCAGGTCATGACGCTCAAACCCGGCGACATTCTCGTGACCGGTACGCCGGCAGGCGTCGGCATCGCAATGAGTCCGCCGGTCTTCCTGCAGGTCGGCGACGTGATCCGGGTAGAAATCGACGGGGTCGGTCACGTCGAGAACCGTATCGTCAAAGAACCGCGGATCTAACGTGCGGGGCGCCTGAATGCCGCGCGAAGCTCATGTCACACAAAGGGAGACATCGACATGGCGCAAGCCTCGAAGGTCATCATCACCTGCGCGATAACCGGCTCGATCCACACGCCGAGCATGTCGCCGTACCTGCCGGTTACGCCGGCGGAAATCGCCGCCTCTGCCATCCAGGCAGCAGCCGCCGGCGCGGCAGTCGTGCATCTGCATGCGCGCGATCCTGTCACCGGGATGCCCAGTCAGGATGCCGGACTGTTTGCGCAGTTCCTACCGCAGATAAAAGCCGAGTCGGATGTCGTGATCAATCTGACGACCGGCGGCGCGCCCGCCATGACGGTGGAAGAGCGCCTAATGCCGGCGCTGCGTTTCAAGCCCGAAGTGGCGTCGCTGAACATGGGGTCGATGAACTTCGGCATGTACGAGATGCTCGGTCGCTTCAAGGAATTCCGGCATGACTGGGAGCGGCCGTATCTCGAGGCGAGCGAGGACCGGATCTTTCGCAACACGTTCAAGGACATCGCTCACATACTCGCGGCCTGTAACGACAACGGCACGCGCTTCGAGATTGAGTGCTACGACATCGGTCATTTGTACACGGCTGCGCACTTCATGGACCGGGGGCTGCTCAAAGCGCCGGTTTTCATTCAGTCGGTGTTCGGCATTCGTGGCGGTATCGGCGTGCACCCGGAAGATATTGCGCACATGAAGCGCACGGCGGACCGTCTTTTCGGCGCTGACTACCACTGGTCTGCGCTGGGCGCAGGCGCACAGCAACCCCGGGTGCTGACCCAGGCGCTGTTGTTGGGAGGCAATGTCCGTGTCGGTCTGGAAGATAACCTGTGGTTGCGCAAGGGGCAGCTGGCAAAAAGCAATGCCGAGCAGGTCACGGCCATCCGATGCGTCGTCGAGCAGCTTGGGTTCGAGATCGCCACTCCGGACGAGGCGCGGGTGATGCTCAGGCTCAAGGGGCCAGGCGAAGTCGCGTTCTAGGTCGTTGAATGGGGAGCCCGGTTCGCGATAACGGAGCGGGCCCGTCGTATCGGATTCCAATCAATACCTGATGGACAGGTCTTAGAATATTAATAAGGTATCCGATTTATATATCAAGAAAACGTGGAGGAGAAAGGGTATGGAGAAGCGTCGAACGAGTCGCTTATTGGCAGTAGGTTGTGCGCTGGCTCTGGCATCCGGTGCAACGCAGGCAATGAACGCGACGCAAACGAATGCCGCGGGGGTGGACGAGTCGATGATGGGCGGTGCGTCGATTGCGAATCCGCTGACGAGCGCGATTGCCGGCGACAATCCGGCGGGTATGGCTTACCTCGGAAACCGCTCCGATCTGGGGGGGCAGGTGGTGGTGGGGCACGCCCGGTCCAGCTTCGGCAGTCCGTCGAATCAACAGGGCTTCGGCGCGATCGGTCCGATGCCCAGTGGCGGGGTGAATGTCGATGTGACGGAGCGGCTGGCGATCGGCATGTCGATCAACTCCTCGGGCGGCGGCGTCAACTATCCACACGCACCGCTGCCAATTCCAGGCGCGCCACCGGCAAAAGCGAAGGATATCTACATCAACTTCCTGCCGACGGTCGCATATAAGATCACGCCGGATTTGGCATTGGGCGTATCCGCCATCTTGGGCGTGCAGAAGTTCGAGGCGCAGGGCCTTGTTGCGCCGATGCCGGACGGCTCGATCGGCGTATTGCCGACACACGGCATGACAACGACGTATGGCATCGGCGGTCGCATCGGCGCGATCTGGAACGTGACCCGGATGCTGAGCGTCGGCGCCGCCTATTCGACCAAGGTCCGTTTTTCCAGGGCGAGCGGCTATGCGGACGATCTGTTCGCCGCTGCCGGTGGGCATCTGGACGAACCGTCACAGTACGGCGCGGGGCTCGCGCTGCATCTTTCTCCTCGCGTGACCGTTGCGGCCGATGTGGTGCGCATCAGGTGGTCCAACGTTGGCGTTCTGGGAGACACGCAGACGTTCGGCTTGCACGATCAGACCGCGTTGCGGTTCGGCGCATCCTGGGATGTCACCCGCAGGCTGACGTTACGTGTTGGCGGCAAGCACAGCACCGCTAGCGTCGACTCGAATCACACGATTGCCAACTACTACGCGCCGATGATTCTCACCGATTCGCTAAGCGGCGGCTTGACCTGGCACGCTTCGAAGAAGGTCGATCTTTCTGCCGGTTATGAATATGACTTTCCGCAGACCTTGAAGGGCACGGGGCCGAGCACGGGAACGGACATTCACGCTCGTTACTCGTTGATCATGTTCAATCTCGCGATGAAGTTCTAATTCGCGCCGCGGCAGGCGGTCGCACGCACGGCGCGGCGCTGCTGTCGATGATACTGCTCGGTAGCCAGAGTGCGATGACTGAGGGTTCGACGCCTTCTTGCAGCAGATCCATCGCTGTCGTGTGTCGCAACACATGCGGGCTCACGCGCTTGTTCTTCAGCGAAGAGCATTTCTCCGAGGCCGCCAACACATACTTGTGAAGCAGGTAATGGACGCCGTGTGCGCTCAGCCGGCCGCCGCGCGCATTTGGGAACAGTGGCTGATTCCCGGCCCGCGGTGGCTCTCGAACCCACGCGACCAATACGGAGCGGGTGCTCTTGCTCAATGGCGTGCAACGCTCCTTGCGCCCCTTGCCAAACACGCGTACGTGCGCGCCGGCGCCAACGTGCAGGTCCTCGCGCCGAAGGCCGGTCAGCTCAGACAGGCGTAACCCCGTCTGCACCGCCAACAACAATAGAGCGTGATCGCGGCGACCTGCCCAAGTCTGCTGGTCCGGCGCGGCCAGCAACGCATCGACCTCTTGTCGGCTCAGGAATGGGACCAATGCGCGGCTAAAGCGCTTGGCCGGGATGGCCAGCACGCGCTGGATGTGCGCTGAGTGTGACGGCATCTCGAAGGCCGCATACCGGAAGAATGAGTGCACTGCCGTCAAGCGCAGGTTACGCGTTCGAGCTGTGACGCCGCGAACCTGCTCCTGTTCATCGAGGAAGTCCGCGACCAGCGGCGCATCGATGTCTTCCAGTGCCAGAGTGGATGGCGCTTTATGCGGGCGTCGCTGTACAAATTCCAGCAGTAACCGGAATGTGTCGCGGTACGATGCGATCGTATGCACACTGGCCTGGCGCTGGTGCATCAGACGCTGGATGAAGAACTTCTCCAGCAAGGCGGCGAAGCTGGGCTCCCTAATCATGATGACTCCCCCCAACGGCGTTCCAGGAGATCCATCGCTTGTGCCATCAACTCGGGCGACCCGCTCAGATACCAGTATGTGCCGGCCACATAGATGTGCCCAAGATAGGTCGACAGCACCGGCAACAAGCGCCAGGCGTCCTCTCCAGACTGATACCAACGGATCAGCACTTCAACGGCGAAGCGATGCCGGAAGTCATGCAACCGTGGTCCCTTGCTTGCGCCTTCGGCACGCAGTCCCGTTTGCCGTGACAGCGCGTAGAACGTCCGATGAACGCGACCTATGCCGCGTCTCCATGAAACTGACGAACCGGGGCAACAGCAAACCGGCATCGTGCATCTTGAAGCCCAGGCTGCGTCGCAGGTCGAGATATTCTTGGAGCGCCTCTCGAATCGAGTTCATCGTGCACCTCCTGGCCAGGCCATAGCCAACTTCCGAAGTGCGCTGACATCCACCTTCGCATAAACGCTCGTGGACTGCGGGCTACGATGGCGAAGAACCTGGCCGATCTCCGGGAACGACGCACCGAGTTGCAACATGCGAACAGCCAAGGCGTGCCGGAACTGGTGCGAGCCGCGGTGCGGCGCGTCGACTTTGGCGCGATTGAGCGCGTGGCGCACAATCGTGCCGATACCGTCCGACCCTTCCATCAGCCCGCGTATCGGTGCCAGGGATCGAAGGAAGAGGTGCCGATCTGGACTGGCAGGACGCCCGCGCTCGAGATAGGCGGCGATCGCCTCGCCCACGTCGGCGGTCAATGGCAGGAGACTCTCGCGGCCACCCTTGCCACGCACACGCAATTGAGCGCAGTCCCAGTCGACGTCGTCCAGCGTCAACCTGACGATCTCGCAGGCTCGAAGTCCCAGTCTTGCCAGAAGCAGCAGCACGGCTCGATCGCGTCGGCCCACCGCGCTCCGGCGGTCGCAGCTGTCGATTGCGCGCTGCGCGTGCTCGGCTGCAATGGCTCTGGGGATGGGAGGTGTGCTTGCCCAACTGGCTACCGCTGGCACGCTTGCAGCAAATCCCGCGGTAACCTCGCCGCGAAACTGGGCGTAACGAAGGAAGGACCGCAGTGCCGTGACAACGTTCTTCAGGGCGGCTGGCGCCATGCGCTTTGCCTCGCTCTTAACGAAAGCGCTGGCGTCGGTCACGCGAACGTCCCGCAAGCAGACTTCTCCCTGGCCGAACCGCCACACCAGAAATTTGCGTGTCCACCTTGCATAGGACTCAACGGTCACAACGGCCAAACCCTGATCGCGTTTTAAGGATTGCGCAAACCCCTCGACAACGTCGTCAGCGGCAATAGCGTGCGTTTGAGCGACACGACACACACCGCGATCGCGCAAGAAACGCGTCAACAGTTTCAATGCGTGCAGTTCCCGGCGTCTCGTCTCGAAGCATCGCGATCGACGTCGCGAACGAACGCGCTGATATGCGAAACGCCCGTTCGCGGGACCCGAGGCGGTGCTCGCCTACCTGTCACGCTACACGCATCGCGTGGCCATCTCCAACCAGCGGCTCGTTGCGCTCGATGAGCGCGGCGTCACCTTCCGCTGGAAGGACTATCGCGCGAAGGGGCGCACCCGCTACAAGACCATGACCCTGGGCCCTCACGAGTTCATGCGCCGCTTTATATGAACGCGTCCCGTTTGCAACAGTTTTCGTGTGTTCAGACAGACAGGATGGGCTGCAGCTTTATATCCGGCCTTGTTGCAGCCGGTATTGCTGCTGCGGGCCTCTATGAAATACGCTGACTCGCACCTCATTTCCTGCGCGAGCTCGAAGCTCGACGGCGCATTCAGGTTTAGCGAGTCCCGGTCCTACCTGGTTTGAAAATCATCTAGCGGGCCTCCCACCGTCGTCATGGAGGCGGCGCGGTTAAAGTGAGTTTGCCAACTGCTTTAACCGAAGGGAGGCTGTGATGAAATATAGCGGAATTGACCTGCATTCGAATAACAGCGTCGTGACTGTGACCGACGAGGCGGACCGGGTGGTCGCGGAAAAGCGCATGCCTAACGACTTGCCAAAAATCCTTGCGTTTCTCTCGCCATGGCGAACGGAACTGGCTGGCGTCGTGGTCGAATCCACGTTTTATGGACGCCCCGGAATTATGCACGCTTTGTCGTTGAGGAGAACGGAGTGCGCGGCGTGGGTGCCGATGTGAATCGAAGTATGGGGCGTGCCGCGCGCGCTTTCGAGTTCCTGAGCATTGCAGGGCTCACTGATCGGTTCAGTTCACGTGGCCGAGCATAATCACAAGCCCTCGAGGAACTGCAGTACGCGGTCAGTGGGCCGGTAGCGGTGTTGCCTGCCGTGGGGCAATTGAAGCGTACTGAGGGCCCTTTCCTTCATTGCCAGGTCTGCCTCTATGTACATGTGCGTGGTTGCTGGGTTCTCGTGACCCAGCCACAGCGCGATGACCGTGAGGTCAACGCCAGCCTGAAGCAGGTGCATGGCAGTCGCGTGCCGAACCAGGTGCGGTGAGATGCGTCGGCCCTTGAGTCCCGCGCAATGAGTCGCCGCAGCCTGGTAGGCGAGGTTAAGGCGATCGGTTATTCCGGTTCGCGTCATCGGTCCGCCTGAGCGATTTGGAAAGAGCCACTGTCCGGGTGAAGCGCCAATTTGACGAAGCCAGAGCCGGATCTGGCTTGCGGTGCTACGCCAGAGCGGGACCACACGTTCTTTGCGACCCTTACCGTGAAGTCGAACAGAAGGGCTTCGATCCAGATCGACGTCGCCGACGCGTATGCCGATGAGTTCGGATACCCGAGCGCCGGTGTTATAGAGGGTCGCCAACATCACGCGATCGCGCTGGCCGCACCATGTGTTGGGGTTGGGTGCATCGAGCAAGGCGCATATTTCTTCTCGGGAGAGGAAGCGGACCAGCGGGCGCTCGTAACGCTTCATCGGAATCGCGAGCACCTGTTGAATCGTGCCGAGCGATTCTGGTGCTCGGGACGCAGCATAGTGCAGAAACGAACGAATGGCGGCAAGCCGGAGGTTGCGGCTGCGGATGCTGTTTTGGCGAACCACTTCGAGATGATTGAGGAAGTCGAGAACCAGTGGTGCATCAATATCGCTGAGTTCCAGGCGTTCAGGTTTCCGATGCAATCGATGTTCGGTGAATTGGAGAAGCAGCCTCATGGTGTCGCGGTAAGCCGCCACCGTTCGCGGGCTGGCGTTACGCTGCTGTATCAGGCGCTCCATAAAGAACTGCTGCAGCAATTGCGCAAACGTCGGTAATAGGTTCAGATCAAGCATGATTGCCTCCTTGAACGAAGTGCTCGAAGCGATCGCCTGCGATGGTCATCAGCTCAGGTATTGCCGTTACATACCAGAACGTGTCGGTGACCTGGGTATGTCCGACATAGGTGGAAAGCACAAGCATCGCATTACCGACATCGATCCCCTCCTGATACCAGCCGACAAGACGGCGGCAGATAAAGCTGTGCCTCAGATCGTGGATGCGCGGGTGCGGGTGACCTCCTCGCGCCTGCCATCCGAGCTGCGCTCGAAGACGGGCAAAGGCATATGCGATCTGACGATAGTTCACTGGCCTCCCGCGGTCTGACACGAAGAACGCGTCGGTCGTCGACGCGGGCAGCCTTTTATCCCGAATAAAGGCGTAGGCACGGAGGGCTTCGGTGGTGGTCGGATGTAGAGGAACCTGGCGGGCTTTCCGAAACTTGCTCTGACGGATCGTGAGCAGGCCGCGTTCCAAGTCCACGTCCGAGCGCCGAAAGGCCAACGCCTCCGAGATACGCAAACCCGTGGCCGCGAGCAGACCGAAGACGGTTTCACAGGTAACTGGACGCAGGCTACCGGCGGGCGGAAGTCGTCGCGCAGTATCCAGCAACGCGTCGATCTCTTCCTCCGAGTAGATATGCGGAGTCAACCTTCGGTGTCCTGGTCCACAGAGTCCCGGCGGTGCAATTTCGGTGGCGGGATCAAACTGCAGGCGATACTTGGCGAACGGGCTCAAGATTCTTAGCCGACCTGCTCTCGTGGTGGCTGTCGCGCGGCTGGACGAACAGGCCCAACGCAAGGCCAGTTCTTCCGTGATCGGACCGCGGTGGCCGATTTGATCGGCGAAGCGTGCAAAGCACAGCAGCCGCCTTTCCTCACTCTCCAAAGCGAAGCCGAGTCGCCGCCGGCATTCGAGATAGTCCTCGACCAGGGAGACCATGGTAGTGGCGGCCTTCATGTGCGTCTCCCCGGCCATGGCAAGGCAACGGTGATGAGCCTGGGTAGATCGACTTTGACATAGATGGTCGTCGTGTTGACGTTGCGGTGGCGCAGTAGATCGGCGATGTCTTTGAGACTTGCCCCTTCCCTGAGTAGCCTTGATGCGACCGAATGGCGTAGCACATGGGTTCCGGTCCACCGCTGGGCGAGGCCGCACCGGGCGTAGGCACAGCGTACGGCATTACGCACCAGGCTGGGCCCCACCGGTTCATCGTGCGGAGCGCGGTGCCGCACAAACAGTGCGCGGCTTTCCGTTCGCGGGCGCCCGAAGCGCAAATAGTCAGCGATCGCGCGCCCCGTCTCCAAAGGCAACGGCAGAAGTGTTGTGCGCTTTGCCTTCGCTTTGGCAATCCGAAGCGTTCCTTCTCGCCAATTCAAGTCATCGAGCTGGATAAAAGCCACTTCGCTCGCCCGTAGGCCCAGGTCCACCAGACAGCGAACGATCGCGTAGTCACGTCGGCCGGTTGGACACGTATGATCGAAGGAACTCACAAGCCCCGCCAGTTCTGAATCGGTAAGAGAATCCGGTAACGCCGCTAGACGCCAGTAAGCGACTCTTGGGACTGCGGCAATCAGGGGTTCGGTAGGTTGTCCGTGTATGCGACGGAAACGCAAATAACTCCGCAGACAGTCGCCAATGATTCCTGCTGTCCGGGGTTGGCAGCCCGCGGCGCGATCAGTCACGAATCGACAGATCTCTTCTGGCTTGAGGCATTCAAGCGCAATCGGCCCCCAGCCAAATCGGGCAATGAGGAATTCACGGACGTAGCGCAGACGGTAGAGACGCGTTGCTGGTGCTAGCCCCTGCACATCCTGAAGATAGGCATCAAAGAGCTGAAGCTCCTCATTTACGAACACGGACACTGGCGTTGATCTCGGCGGAACGACGCCCTCCGCGCGCAGCATGCGAAGCAGATTGCGGAGCGCGCGGCGAAGATTAGCGAGGGTGCGCGGACTTGGCTTGTAGCAATGGCAGACCGGGAGGTGCACCGTAAGAAAGCGATGTAGTGTCGCCTCGTCGATGTGATCGAGAGCGATGCGCTGCGAAGTCAGCCACCGCCCGAAGTGCGACGCGCATTGCAGGTAGTTCCCTACAGTAACGCCCGCATATCCGCGTCGGACCAAGTATTCCGCGAAAGCCCCAACGAGGGGCTCGAGTGCGCCGTACCGTGCACGATTGCACGCGACGACTTCAGAAATGACTTGCGTGATCATGATCGCTCTCCTGAGAGATGGCGATGAAGCCATCTGGGAAGAGCAGTATCTGTTATGCAAGGTCGACCGTTGGGGAGGCGCTACCCGGCGTCCAGAGGAATTGGGCGTCGCACCTCAGAATGACCGACAAACCGTGCATAATTCCGGAGCGTCCATAAAAGGTCCTATAGAAACATTTCTATAGGACGTACAATTGGTACTGGCTTGTCGACGGGCTGCAGGAAGCGGGCTTCAAAGTGCATCTCGCCAATACGACGGCGATCAAAAAATACGACGGACTCAAGCACAGCGGAGATGAGACCGATGCACGTTACCTAGCTCACCTGCTGCGCCTGGGGATACTCCCGACAGGGACCATCCTGCCGCCACAACAGCGTGCTGTCCGTGATCTTGCGAGGAAACGAATGCAACTCGTACGAAGCCGCACCAGCCACATCCTCGCGGTGGAGAACATCACGGCACGCCAGTTCGGCAGGCGAATCACGAGCAATCAGGTAAAACGACTGGACGAAGAATCGATCAAACAAATGCACTTGCCAAACGAAGTCGCACTCGCGGTTCGGGCAAATGTCGCGGTCATAACAACGCTCTGCGCACAGATCGACCTTTTGGAAAAGAGTCTCCGTGAAAAAGTCGCACCGGAGCCTGACCACAAATTGCTGATGACGGCGCCGGGTATCGGCCAGACTCTTGCAACTGTCATTCTGCTGGAGGTGGGCACCATCGAGCGTTTCGCCAGCGCCGGCACTTTCGCTTCCTATGCGCGCTGCGTCGACAGCCAGCACATGAGCAACGGCAAAAAGAAAGGCGAAGGCAACACAAAGAATGGCAACCCGTATCTGTCCTGGGCATTCATCGAAGCGGCCAACTTTGCGCTGCGCTATTGCGCTGAGGCCAAACGATTCTATGAGCGAAAGAAGGTCAAGACCAATACTATCCTGGCGCGCAAAGCTTTGGCGCACAAGCTCGCCCGGGCGTGCTTCCACATGCTGAAGGAGCACAAACCATTCGATATGACGCGCTGCTTTGCGTAGAGCTAACGACGGCGGCCGCAAGCCTCATGTGATGACTGGTATTCAACCACTTTGGTTTGAATAGGATGCTGTGCCGCCGTCCCTGATATGCAGTAAAGCGGATCGCCCGCAATGCGAGCCAACTGTGGATTGGCGCCGACAACCCGGCAGCCCTTGCACTTGTGCGAACCCCATGGACGCATTGCGGTACCAAAGTTCTTCTGGGGTGGCGAAGCCACCAGGGCGACAGGCAACCGCAGTACGCCGATCGCTTGATCCTGATGGGTGTCTGGCGCGATCCGTCGCAGCCGGGAATTGAAGAAACGGGCGCGCTCAGCTACTGCAATCAGCCGTGGAATGTGAACCCGGCTGCTGACAGCCGTGGGTTTTGCGTACTCGCTTGACACGAGCCCGCTAATGGGTGTCATCACACTCGATTGCTGCGCAACCTTTCGACGTTCACCCTGTGTTAACCGTTGATCTTCTGCTTCGCGTGAACCATTCAGACGGGCTTCACGCTCACGTAGGCCTTCTGGTACGGCTGGTCATGGGCCAGCACAGCCCAGATCGTCCGCGCCATCTTGTTCGCCAATGCAACGACCACCACATTCTTTGGTCGCCGCTTCATCATCTGCTCGACCCACTCGCCGGGCTCCTTTGCGTGCTCTATTACGCTACGCGCGCCGTGGATCAGCAGTGTCCGTAAATAGGTGTCGCCTCTCTTGCTGATCCCGTGCAGGTTCACTTTTCCGCCCGAGCCGGTCTGCTTCGGCACGATGCCAACCCATGCGGCAAACTCCCGCCCCGAACTGAATGCTTTCGGATCACCCATCATTGAGACGGCTGCCGTTGCCGTCAGCAGCCCGACGCCGCAAATTTCGCTAACCGCTTTCACCGCCTTGTCGTCCTTCTTCCACTCGCGCATCCGGCGCTCGATCTCGGCAACCTGTTCGTCCAGCTTCGCCAGTCCATTCCACCGCTCGCGAAACGTATCGATCAGCACGGCAGGCAGGCGCTCCGCGATCCGTTCGAGCACGACCGGTATCTCTTTGTTCAGCTTGTTCCGGCCCTTGCTCATGATCTCTCCATATTCCATCAGCAGTCCACGCAGGTTGTTGATCTGCATCGTGCGAAATTTGATCAGCTGCTGCCGCATACGGTGTAGCGCCAGCATCGCCTGCTGTATCTCGGTCTTCACCGCGACGGCCTTGCCGGGTTGCTGCACAGCCATCCAGATTGCACGGGCGTCTGCCGCATCGTTCTTGTTGCGGATGTTGAACGCCTTCACAAACTTCGCCGGCATCAGCTTTACCACGTGACCCATGTTCGTAAGTTGCCGGGCCCAGTGGTGCGATCCGCCGCACGCCTCCATGCCGATCAGGCACGGAGCCCGGTTCGCGAAGTACTCGAGAAACTTTGCCCGCTTGATCGGCTTGTTCACGATTTCTCCGGTTTCCTGATCGACGTAGTGGACCTGAAACACCGACTTTGCAATGTCAATCCCAACTGGCGTAAGCTTCACGACGGATCCTCCGGTTTGCCTGGAAACTTCGTATTTTCCACGTAGGCACATCGGCCTGTGAGGATCCAGCTTCCTTTGCGCTCATATACTCGGGTGGGACGCGTTCATTTCATTTTCTGCTGCATGTGCTGCCCGGCGGCTTCCACCGCATCCGCCACTATGGCCTGCTGGCCAATCCCGTGCGCCGGGAGAATCTCGCGAAGGTGCGTGGGCTGTTGCACGTCGTGCCCGCAGCCAGCACGCAACCCGACGACACCGGTCCCGCTCTGCGTCCTGCCTTCATCTGCCGGCACTGCGGCGCGCCGATGATCGTCATCGAGGTCCTCCAGCGCAGCGCACCGATCCGCGCACCACCCGTACAGCGAGCCGCAGCATGAGCACAGGTGTTTCGAGACGTTCAAGGCGATCGTCGGCTCTCCGGCAACGGGACCCGATAGCGGACGCTTGCGTCTCTTACACGGACCACGCGGCTGTGCGCCCGGCCTCCCGTCACCAACGCGCGCCGGACAGCCTCCCCAACGTGCATCCCGTCGACATCAACCCGCTTTGCCCCAGCGCCGCGTCAGTCCAACACCGCACGCGACCTCTTCAATCCCCATAGCGCTAAAGGTTCCGGCCGCGCCGGAACACTCCGCGGTTTCCTCCCTCGGGGTTTGTACGACGCCTGCCCGCATGCGCCTGTGGCGTGCGCTCATATCCGTGGTCGAGGGCAGGCATCCTACAAACCTAAACAACAGCGGCCAATCGCTCAAGTGCACTAATGGCCATTCGAGTGTCGGCTCCAGTCAGCTTTCCGCCATCTAGTTCGAATCCCCAAGCGCTTCCCTGGCAGGAAGTATCCGTCGGCAATTTGATTCGCCGCGTTGCCTTCCTGGCATCGTTGCCAGGCCGACGTGTCAGGATGGCGCTCGTAATGAGGTGAACGAGATGATCCGCTCGTGGCGCGAATGAGGGTTGGTCGACCGCCCAGCCGAGAGCCGTTATCAGGGCGAACAGGTCGTCCCCATTCATATCGGCGCGTGCCGTTCCCTCGCCCTGAGCACGGAGTAGTAGGCGCGCGCCTGCTGAGTGCACCGCTGCGCACGAAGCATAAAGCGCGGAATCCGGGTTCGTGTGGGCTGCCGCCATCATGGCGACAACACCCCTGTAGCTTTGGGTGAATACCACCAATTCCCGAAACCAGATGAGAAGTGCTTCGTCAGCCGAAGTCGATGTTTCGAGCTCGGCTGCCTTCTGCGTCAGTGCATCCAGATGGGTGCACAGCAACGCTTCGAATAGGGCTTCTCGTGTCGGGAAATGACGAAGCAGTGTGGCCAACCCGACGCCAGCCCGGCGAGCAATATCGCGCATCGATGCGTCGGCACCATGCTCGGTGACGACGTCACGCGCGATTGTGAGGATCTGGCTGCGATTTTTTTGAGCGTCGGCTCGCATAGGGATGTTGACAAGTGGATCGGTGATCCATATAGTGTTTATGTGGATCGGTGATCCATATCATACAGCGCTGTATGGCATTTCTCCAGCAACTCCAATGAAAGAGCACATGAAATGAACAGACTGAATGGAAAGACCGCCGTGGTCACCGGCGGCGCTACCGGCATCGGCCTTGCCGCGGCAAAGCGCTTCATCGAGGAAGGCGCGTTCGTCTTCATCTTCGGCCGCCGGCAGGAAGCACTCGATGCGGCTTTGGCCGACCTCGGGCCTAATGCCCGCGCGGTGAAAGGCTCTGTCTCCAATCTGGCCGACCTCGACCGACTCTACGCGGCGGTGAAGGCCGAGCGCGGAACCCTCGACATCGTCTTCGCCAATGCCGGGGCGGGAAGCCAGCTTCCGCTCGGCAAGATCACATCCGAGCACATTGACGAAATCTTCGATACCAACGTAAAGGGTTCGATCTTCACGGTCCAGAAGGCGCTGCCGCTGATGGGTGCGGGCGGTTCGATCATCCTGACCGGATCGAGCGCCGGCACCACGGGCGCCCCGGCATTCAGCGCCTACAGCGCGAGCAAGGCGGCAGTGCGCAACCTCGCGCGGACCTGGGCGGAGGATCTGAAGGGCACCGGCATCCGGGTAAATGTGCTGTCGCCCGGGCCGACGGCGACCGAACTCGCGAAGGAAGCGCTGGGCGAGGAAGGCGTGAAGGCCTTCGGCTCGATGACTCCGCTCCAGCGCATGGCCGATCCGGCGGAGATCGGGGCGGTGGCCGCCTTCCTCGCGTCGCAGGACAGCAGCTTCATGACCGCCAGCGAGGTCGCTGTTGACGGCGGCCTGGCGCAAATCTGACGCGCCACGCCCGGCCGGTCACTCCAGTGATCCGGTTATGCGCACATCCACTGAGGAAAATAAAATGGAACGATCCCTTAAAGGAAAAACCGCTCTCGTTACCGGGGCATCGCGGGGCATTGGCCGCGCCATTGCCGAACGTCTTGCAAAGGATGGTGCGACGGTCGCGCTGACTTACAACGCCAGCAAATCCGGCGCAGACGAAGCGGTCGCGACCATCGAGAAAGCGGGAGGCACTGCGTTCGCGATCCACGCGGACCTCGTTGACCCGGCGACAGTCCCGGCCTTGTTTGAGAGACTCGATGACGAGTTCACCAAGCGGAAGGGAAGCAAAGCTCTCGATATCCTGGTTAACAACGCCGGCAATTCCGGCTGGGTTGGCTTCAAGGACGCGACGCCGGAGAGTTGGGACACCCTGATCGCGGTCTACGCCCGCGCGCCCTTCTTCATCGTTCAGGCCGCTCTGGATCGTCTCACAGATGGTGGACGCATCATCAACATCTCATCCGCTGCCGCCACGAAGCCCGTAACAGCCGCGCCTGTCTATTCGATGGCCAAAGCGGCCATCAACAACCTCACCCATGCGCTCGCGTCCGAGTTGGGGCCGCGCGGAATTACCGCGAACGCCGTAGCGCCGGGCTACACGCGAACAGACGTGAACGCCGCCATCCGGGAGAATCCCGAACTCGTCAAGGCGGTCGAGGCCGAAATCGCGCTGGGACGCTTTGGCGAGCCTTCGGAAATCGCCGCCGTCGTGGCGTTTCTGGCCTCCGATGACGGCCACTGGGTGACCGGTCAGACGATTGAAGCGAGCGGCGGCTACAAGCTCTGATCGCGCCGCAAAAACCAAAGGAGAACATATGAGCTACGCAATCATCGGCTTCGGCAAGATCGGCTACGCGCTTGCCAAGGCGTTTGCCCGCAGCGGTATCGAAGTATCCGTTGCAACCACGCGCGACCCGGAAAGCTTTGCGTCCGATGCCGCCGCGATCGGACCCTGAATCATTCCCAAAACCCTGGCGGAAGCCCTCAAGGCAGACACCATCTTTTTAGCTGTCCGTTTCGAGTCGCACCCGGAGGTCGCGAAAGCGCTGCCGAACTGGAAAGGAAAGACCATCATCGACGCGATGAACACGTTAGCCCCGCTTGAGGAACTGGACGGTCTCCCGTCGTCAGTTTTCGTCGCGAAGGCGTTCACCGGAGCCAGGCTGGTGAAAGGCTTCAACCATTTGGTCGCTGCCGTCCTTGACCAGGACCCGGCCGTACACGGTGGCAGGAGAGTCGTGTTCCTGGCGAGCGACGATGACGGCGCCGCAGCGGAGGTTGGTGCGCTTGCGGAAAAACTCGGTTTCGCGCCAATCAACCTCGGCGGGCTTTCGGAAGGTGGACTGCTTGTACACGCGCGCGGAAATAGCTGGGGTCAACTGATATTCAAGGATCTCGTCAAGTTCAAATAGCGGCGCGTCACGACAAAGTCACAGCGGCCACGCGCATCGCCAAACGCATGCGGCGATCTGATCGAGATTCAGTTAGTGATTCTGAGCGAATGCATCATTGCCGCTAACGACCCACCGGCCCCGAGCGCCCGTAACGGAAGACGTGATGCGAACGAATGTCCGTTCGGAATTGGAAAGCGGTCGTTGTTGACATGGTGACGCGGATGACGGCTCGGGGTCGATTTGCGACAGATCGTTCTGTCGCTACCGTGCCTGTTTTCCGTTTTCTGAAGCGTCCCCCAGGCAGATGTCGTCCAACCACGGTATTGCCTTGAGGGGCGGCGTCGGCGTCCACCGCCTGCAGCACAAAGCATCGGCGTTGAAAGCCATACTGGCACGGAGCAGGCCTGCGCAGTCACTGACGCGAGTTGAACAATCGTAAAAGGTAAGCGCTAGTTATCGGCTGGCGTCTCCACCAATTTCCCGATCAGGCGCAGCAGTTCGGTATGCTCCGGCCCTTTGCCATCTCGAACGAGGAAGTCGCCAATTGAGATGTCGGACGGCCGGCCACCTGACGAGAGGTTTGGCTCATGTCGGACGAAAACCCGGCCAGAGTCGTATTCGTGGACGAGCGACCAACGGTCTCCGTTCGCGCTCCTGTAAAGCTCTCGCGCCTTTTGAGTCATGGCCCCTCCTATTCGGGCTAAGCATACAACGGCCGGGACGTCGCTGACAGGGTGTCAACGTGGTTTTAGCGATCGAATCGATCACGGCGATGATGCCGCGACATACGCGATCTTCGGTCCGCCCTTTCGGTCAACCGGCCGGAACTCGACCTTATGGAACGTATCGACCAGGCGTGCGTTGTCTTGCCTGGAAGTCAGTCGGCGCAAATAAAAGAACGCGTCGCAGTGATCCAGTTCCCGGTGGCGTTGTTTCGCGCAAGGGGAGGGGCGGCAAATGCCGGATGCTGTTCATCAAGTGGCGCCCCCCATGAGACTCGACAGACGGCACGCAACGGCTGAGCCTGAGGCCCCGGCAATCTTGAGTGTCGCCCTGGAAAGGGACATCGAGCTTGGTCAGTCAGGCGCTGTGAGCCAGCATGCATCGCGCGCCATTCCGCCAATCACCGCTGCGCACCGATCCTGCGAATTTCGCTGGTTTCACCAATCCACTCGCGTCAAAATGTGGAATGCGCCGCTCTCGCGATGCGTCTGCCAGCTTTCGCGCAACCGGCTACTGCATCGATCGGGACAAGCCATCCGGAGCGAGGAAAACGACCATGCAGAGCGCGATTCGGCGGCATTGCCTGCCCGTTACCGCGCTGGCGACCTGTCTCGCGTTGGCAGCCGTCAGTACGGGTCTGACTGGGCTGCAGTTCACTTTACAGTGAAGGCGCCACGGCGGGTGCCGGTATCGCCGGGGCGGCCGTCGCCGGCACGGTCACCAGCAACGCGGCCGTTGCCACCGGCATCGGCCTCGGCGCAGTGGCCGCTGCCCGAGCCGGCGTGCAGTACTCGGAACGCGTGATGCACGCGTATACGCAGGCGCAGATTGCGACCGCGGCGGGACCGCTCGCGGTCGGCGCCGTGGCACCCTGGTTCACCAGGCACAGCGTACCGATCGAGCCAGACGAAAAAGGCCGCGTGACTGTGAGCCGGGTGATCAGTACCGGTATGCTCGACTGCAAGGAAATTGTCTTTTCTGCCGATACCGATGCGAAGAAGGATCAGCCCGCGACCAGTTCGTTCTACGTCGCTGCGGTGTGCCGTGATGGTGATGACTGGAAATGGGCCTCGGCGGAACCGGCCACGGCACGCTGGGGTGCGCTGCAATGAAGCGCCGCTTTAATGCGATGCTTGCGGCCGGCGTTGTGGCGAGTTTGACGGTAATGATGAGTGGCTGCGCGTCGGTCGGCGCGGTGGCCGGTGCGGTCGCCGCGGTATCGACAGGCGCCGTCACCAGCAATCCTGCCATCGGCATCGGCGTGGGCATCGCAGTGCAGGCCGCCGCCGACGAAGCCGTCAGGCGCGTGATGAAGTCGCTGCACGGCGACCAGCAGATGGCGATCGCGGCCACGGCGGGTGAATTGCCGGTCGGCGCAACGAAGCCGTAGCGGGTCAAACACGTGCTGCCGCTCGAAAATGGTCACGGCGAGGTCCGCGTGCTGCGCGAGTTCGATAGCGCGCTGGCGACCTGTCGCGAGTTTGCATTTTCGGTCATTGCTGGCGAGAAGCCCGGTGCGCCCGCTGCCTGGTTTGTCG
This sequence comes from Paraburkholderia sp. MM6662-R1, assembly GCF_050436245.1. Lineage (NCBI taxonomy): Bacteria > Pseudomonadati > Pseudomonadota > Betaproteobacteria > Burkholderiales > Burkholderiaceae > Paraburkholderia > Paraburkholderia sp. MM6662-R1. Next base: position 535,958 of record NZ_JBNDLV010000003.1, read on the forward strand.
CGTCAATCTGTAAGGATCAGGACGGTTGGAAGTGGGCTTCGGCCGAGCCGGCGGTCGGGCGATGGGGCACCTTGCAGTAAAGTCCAGTCGGAACGCGCGCGCAATCGCCACATCGAATACGGCTGGCGTTACGGATTGCTCTGTCGCACCAAGGCGTTACTGTAAGGTAAGATCCGGTGGCCGGAAAATGCTGGCGACCCCCATGGCCAGGACGACGAAGACCGCGCAGGACGTTGCCCCCTGGCGTCGCCCAGGTGCTGAAGCGACTGCACTGTCCACATGATGTGATTTTGATGTGCGTGTGGTGGTCTGTTCGAGGATACTGCGCTTGCCGCCGCTTGCCCGGCAACAGGTGGAAGGGTACGAGGCTAATGTTCGCGCGGAGATCCGCCAAGCTGGGCATCGATCGCGCGCCTGGCGAGGTCTATCGCATCGCTGACTGCGGCCGCTACGCTGAGCAATGAGCGGTAGTGCTCCCAGGTATGCGGCCGCCCTTGCGGTCGATTTCGCCACGCCGCGACATCTGCTCCACCAGCAACGTAACGGTCGACCCGCCGTCGCAGTCCTCTCGCGCGCTGACCGTGATAATGTAGCCTCGGTCCACCTGTTGCTCTTCCATGGCCAACTCCAGACAACAAATGCAAGGTTATTCAGCGATGCCGGCGAGGTCTTCGATGTCGTTTTCAATACGTCCTCGCGCTTCAACCGCCGCTTCCTCCGTAGTCTTTGCGATCAGTGGGAAAATCAGTCCGTTCCCTTTGAATTCGCCGGCGAAATGGACCCATGCCACGTAAGAACATACGCCGGATTCCAGCCGACAGATATTCAGAACTACATCATAGGTACGCTGCAGTCCCTGTCGACGTACGTATTGAAATTTGTACACCTCGGTATCAGGCATGACGACCTCTTCCGCACCTTAAGCCTTAAGGGTAGGCGGCCACGTAGCGACGAAGATCTGCGCTCGTCGCTCGGCATAGCGCGGCTTCCTCCGGTCATACGAGGTTACGCCCTTCCGTATAGGTTGCGAAGACACGCTCAGTTCGATAGGCCCTTTCTCGTACATATCGATGTCCGGACACTACGTGCACGGATCGCGGCAACGCGCGTTGCCGCACGCACTTACGCGGACGCGCGACTCTTCAGCGCGCCGCACCATTACGTTGACCGGCCCGCTCGGCAACGGTGCACTAGCGTCACTTGATCGGCGACGCGGCGATTGGGTTCGTCCGTACCCGGCCAGTTTCCGACACTCGCTTGCGAACGCACACGGACGCTCGAGCGGCCGCTCAGTGTCGGCGCCAACGACCTTCGACGTCTCGATTTCTTCTGCATCCAATCTACCTTCGAAGCATCAAAGCCCACCGTTCTCGGCGCTCACGCCAACCGCGTCGCGCAGCAATCCAGACCCGACGCTGCGCGACGGTCCAGTCGGTCGTTACAGGTTTTGCGGGAACAAGGCGCGACGGGCACCCTCGTTCATCTCGGTGCTGAGGGTCATGCGTTGCTTCAGTGCGATGACCCGCGCCGCCGCCGGACGTGCAGAGATCTCATCGACCAGGCGCTGCACGTGCGGATAGTCGGTCAATCCACGCTCGCCAAAGATGTAGCCTGCCGAACAGGCCCAGCCCCACAGCGCGATATCGGCAATCGAGTATGTGCTGCCGGCCAGGTAAGGCACTTTCGCCAGACGCTGATCGAACACGCCGTAGTGCCGCTCGACCTCCTTGAAGTAGCGATTGCGGGCATAAGGCAGCGGTTCCGGCGCGTAGTGCAGAAAGTGCACGGCCTGGCCGCTGAACGGCGACAGCCCCGTCGCGACGAGCTGCAGCCAGGACAGTGCGGCCGCACGCCCGGCCGGATCCGTCGGCATGAAAGCACCGTGCTTTTCTGTCAGATGCAGCAGAATCGCGTGCGAATCGAACACCGTGATGCCGTCATCGACCAGGGCCGGCACCTTGCCGTTCGGATTGATCTCAAGAAATTCCGGCTGATGCTGCTCGCCGCGGAAAATATCGACGACCTCGATATCGAACGGCAGCTGCAGCTCCTCGAGCATCAGGGCGACCTTGCTGCCGTTCGGCGTGGGATGAAAATAAAGTGTCGGCATAGTGTTTCCTTTGGATCGAATTATTCAGAATTGCTGCAAAACGAATTGATCGATCTGCGGCGAGCCCGGCTTGAACAGCGTGTCGATTCGCGAATTGAGCACGTGCGTCTTGCCGTTTTCCGTCACGGCCGCAGTCGGCATCGAGCGCTCGCTCTTCTGTACACGCTCAATGGTGGCGGTTCGCCAGCCGTCGGTGGAGACGAGTTCGACCGTGCGATCGATGCCCTCGTTCTGCACCACGACCAGGTGCTGCGAATCCACCAGATCGAATCCGTCCGCGCCTTTCAGTGCTTCGGGCAACGTGATCTGCTCGATCCTCGACGGTTCATGAATATCGATCTTGAATAGCGCGCCAGAGTTGTAGTTGCCGATGATCAGATAGCGGTCCGGGTGCATTGCGATCCCGTTCAGGTTGAAGCCCTCGCCGGTGTAAAAACGCGGATCCCGGGCCCATGCCGACATCTGCCCATGCGTGTCGATGCGGTAGACGGTCGGTGCAAAGCTGTCGGTCACATAGACGTTGCCATCGGCGTCGACCGCCAGATCGTTGGCCAGATGCGCGCCCGGATTGATCGACGACAGATCGTAGTAGGCGCGTGGCTCACCGGTAGTCGCGTCGTAAGTCGCGATGGCCGCAAGTTTGCCCTTCGTGGCCGCATTGGTGTGCTCGCCGACACCCGGGTCCGAGTTGGTGACCCAAAGCGTGTTGCGGCGATCATCGACGAACAGACCCAGCGTCGAGATCAGACGGTCGTCATGGATGAATTCCGAGTAATGACCATCGGGCGTGATCTTGCCCACGGTACCGTGCCGCACCGAGCCCACCATGAAAACATGTTGACGGGCCGACCAGGTGATGCTCTCCGGAAAGGCCTGCGGGGCCGTGAACGTGATGTCTGCCGCGCTGGAGAGATTCGGTGCGAGCAAGGCAGCCGCGAGCGTCATGCCACTGATAAGTTGTGCTGGACGCTTGCGATGTTTTGGCGTTGTCATAGAGGTTCTCCTGTTTTCGGCACCAGGCCGGTGATGTGACGGGAGGGATTGTGCTTTTGCTGTATTCCCTAAACAATTAGCGCCAATGCAACCTACGTTTGCAATAAACGCAAAATGCGAGGCGGCAATGCTCAAGGATCTGGAGGTATTTGTTGCGGTCGTCGAAGCCGGCAATTTCTCGCTGGCCGCGCGCGCGCTCGATGTGGCGGTGTCGTCGATCACGCGCCGGATCGACGGGCTGGAAGAGGAACTAGGCTGCGCGCTGTTCCTGCGTGGCAACCGCAAGCTGGTCTTGACCGATGCCGGGCAGCACTTTCTCGGTACTGCGCGCAACGTACTAGGGGAACTGATGGAGGCGCGCGATGAGCTATCGAGTCGGGATCAGGAGCCGCGCGGCCTGTTGACGATCACCGCGCCGGCATCGTTTGGCAGGCGCCATATCGCACCGGCGGTGCATACCTTTCTTGAGAAATTTCCGCGGATGCAGGTCGACCTGCATCTGAGCGATCGGTTGACGGATCTTTCGGTCGAACGCATCGATCTGGCGATTCGGATCGGACGCGATCTGAGTGGCGATCTGATTGCGACGCGTCTTGCGCCGGTGCGACGACTGGTATGCGCCGCACCTTCGTATCTGGCGCGGGCGGGCCAGCCGGAAACGCGAGAGCAGTTGTTGGAACATGAATGCCTGACGGTCTCGTCGAAGCCGACTCCGCCGGGCTGGTGGACTTTCCCGGGGCTCAACCGGGGCGCACCGTTGCGGGTCAACGGGCGATTTCAATGCGATGATACCGAGACCTTGGTCGACGCGGCGGTTGCGGGCTTGGGCATCGTTCATTTGGCGAGCTGGCTGGTAGGCGATTGTCTGCGTGATGGCAGACTCGTGTCGCTCTTTCCCGAGAATGACGGCAGCCCGGGAAAGGGGGCATCGGCGATTCATGCGGTGCGCCTGCCCGGACGCTCCAACGTGACCCGCGCGCGTCTGTTCCTCGAGCACGTGCGTGAGCACATCGGCGATCCGCCGTATTGGGATCGGATGCAGCCGACCACGGGTTCGTCAGGCCGACGCCGCGCGAAGCGGAACGACGCGAAGAGTTAGGCGGGTTCGCTTGCCCTGAGAAGTTCGATCGCCCATTCGACGAATACGCGCACCTCGGAGGCGAGATGCCGATTGGCCGGATAGGCAACATGCACAGCGATGTCATCGCCGCGCCAATCGGGAAAGAGGCGCACGAGTGCACCAGAGCGAAGGTGCGGGGTGACGAGGAACGCATAGGTGGTGAGTACGCCGAGCCCTGCAAGTCCAGCCGCTAGCGCGGCGCTCGAGTCGTTGACGCTTAACCGATGATTGCCGTGGATTTCGAAGAGCTGTTCGTCCCGATGGAGCTGGAAGACGAAGTCTCGCCCCGAGCGCGGCGAATTCATGCGGACGATCGTATGGCCTTGCATGAGGTCCGCGGGCTCGCGGGGTAGCCCGTGGCGCTGAATGTAGGCAGGCGACGCGCACGTCACGAGCGGCAGCGTACCGGCCGAGCGCGCGATCAGCGAGTCGCTGAGTAATGGCCCGAGACGCAGAACACAGTCAAGGTTCTCGGCGATGAGATCAACCGACCGGTTACCGACGCTCAGCTCGACCTGGACATCGGGATAGCGCGCAAAGAAGTCCGGCATGGCCGGGACGACCAATTGGTACGCCAACGAGCCGGGCAGTTCCACCCTGATTTTCCCCTTCGGCGAACGGGTTGCGCTCAGGACGCTGCCATCCAGCGAGCCAACCTCGTCGAGCACGCGAATCGAGCCCTCATAATAGATCTGGCCTTCCTGCGTCAGCGTGAGTTGACGACTTGTACGGTGCAGTAGCCTCACCCCCAGTTCTTTTTCGAGTTCCTGTATGAGGCGGGTGACGGACGATTTGGGCACATTCATGAGGTCTGCAGCACGCGTAAAAGTGCCCGAGTCGACGACACGAACGAAGGTCTGCATCGCGGCCAGCTTATCCATGCATCAGTCCTGTCAGATTGGGATGCATGCGGGTCGCGGGTCGATACAGATATTTGCGTCGTGCGAGGATGCATGCGATGTGCTGCGGCATTCTCGCACGGCGCCGGCGCTGAAAGCGTGTCGTAGAGTCGGTCGCTGGTAGGCTTGCGCCGCCATCAAGCCTCGCTCAGGAAGCTGACCAATGCCTGATATGCGTGCCCCCTGTTCTTTTCGAGCATGAGCATGTGGGTTGCTTCGCCCAGTTCGAGCCAACGCTTGTCCGGCGACCCGCTCAGTTGCGTGAAGTAATCCTGCGCAAGCGCGAGCGGCACGTCGACATCCCATTCTCCATGAATCAGCAGGACCGGCACTTCGATCTGGCCCGGGTCATAAAACGCCTTACCTGCTCCCCAGTACTCGCGAATGTCCTGAATCGGCCCGTTCGCGACACGGATCGACTGGTTCTTGCGCAACGCCTCGTCGGGCTCGGTGCGAACCGTATTGTCGAGCCATGCTTCGAAGCCGCCGTCCGGTATCAGTGTGTTGCGCTTCCACTCGGGGGCGGCATTGACCCAGCGCTCGCGCGCATCAGCCGCGCGCACCACCCGGTAACCACCCAGCGGGCCACCTGCGTCAAGTGGGATTGGCTTGTCGCTGACCCACTGTGGTGCAACGAGCCCGAGCCTGCGAACATTGTGACCGTTGCGGGCCGTGAAGGCACCAGTCACGCTGCCGCCCCAGGACATTCCGATCACATTGATACGCGCGATTCCTGAAGTGCGCAGCACGAAGTTCACGGCGCTCGTGAAGTCGCGCACGCCGGATTCGGTACGCCCCAGCGGCTCGCTCTGCGCAGCGGCGACACTCATTTGCGGTGGTCGTGTCGACTCACCATAGCCGCGCACATCCACGGCGTAAACATCGAAGCCAGCGCGAGCGAGGTAGTCCATAAACGAATAACCGCCGATCGGCGTGTCGTAAAGGCTGCCGGATCCGTAGGTGGCGCCGTGCATCAACATCACGGTGCGTGCTTCGCCAAAGTCGGTGCGGCCTGCCGGCCGCTTGTTGCGGATGTGAAGCTCGATCTCGGGCGTATCGCTCGGGATCATGAAGTCGCGGGATTCAATCGGTGCTTGCGTTGCCATGATGTTTGCTCTCTTGGTGGAGAGGTTTAGCGGGGCAGCCAGGCGAAACCGCCGGCCTGCCTTTCGACGACGCCCACGGACGTTCCAGGGAAATGACTGCTGAAGAACAGCGAGTGCCGGTCTGCGGCGTGGTTCAGCGCCCAGAGCCGCGAGTGCTCGGCATCGTCGGGAAACTCGCAGAAAGTCGAGTTCCACTCGGGCTTGGCTATCTGAATCGGGTGATGCATGACGTCGCCTGAAAACAGTGCATGCTGCCCTTCAGAAGTGAAGCCGAACGACAGATGGTCGAAGCTGTGGCCTTTGGTTTGATAGAACGTGAACCCCTCCAGGCCTTCGAGCGTGGGCTGGCTTTGTGCGTCGATCAACAGGGCGTGGCCCGCATCGATAATCGGCTGCACGCTGTCCTCGAATACGCCGACGCTCGGTGTCTGCACGTGCACTTCGTCGGCATAGAAACGGTACTCGGCACCCGAGAACACGTAGGTCGCATTGGCGAACGTCGGGCGCCACGCGTCACCTTTTCGCACCGTGTTCCAGCCGACGTGATCGACGTGCAGATGCGTGATCAGCACGAAGTCGACGTCGGCCGGCTGAACGCCGGCTGCGGCAAGGCGCTGGAGGTACTGCGTATCGAGTTGATTGAACACGGGGTTCAGTGGTCGATGCTTGCCGTTGCCGGCACCCGTGTCGATCAGGACGGTTTTGCCCTCCGTCTGCACGACCCAGCTATGCACGCTCAACGCGAGCGTTTCACCGTCTTGCGAGACGTTCTCGCGGCCGATCCATGGCGGCGGATCGTTGGCAAGGATCGTGCGATCCCGGTCGGGAAACAGGTAGGCCGAAGGAATCTCAGAAAGAACGAGCTCGGCGACCCGTGTCACGGTCGCAGTGCCGATCCGATATCGATGAATGGTGTCCACTTTGATTGCTCGTCCTTTTGGAAGAGGCCGCGACGATGTGTCGATGCGTGGACGTATAGTCGTGCTTCCCGCCGTCTAGAAGAAGCCGGGCTGGGCGAAAGCATGGTTGCGCAAAAACGAACGTTGTGACGCCTAGACTGGATGGCCGCTTAGGGTGCAACGGCGCTGGCTGATGGACTGCAGCGACAGCTTTTCCGGCTTTCCGGGTATGGCGGCCCGGGTTGTCATGAATGACGCGGACCCGCCGCCGCTGTTTTTTTGTAGGTGTTAAGTGTTCACGAAAATCTGATTTGAAAATCTGAGCCGAATCCGTCGAGCAGTTTTTTGACCTCGGCATCGATGGTTTCCTTGGTCCAAGTGACGAAGCGGCGCCAGTGATACTTGGCGTGCTTCCAGAGGATTTCGATGAGATTCAGTTCGGGGCTGTAGGGCGGCAGATAGAACAGCACCATGCGATGTTCGAGAAACCATCGGTCGATTGTTTCCTGATCGATGTTGTGATGGATCGAGGCGTTGTCGAGCACCACTACCGTCGTCAGACCGGGCGTGCTTTCCCGCGCGATCTGCTCAAGGAATTGCACGACATCGGGGCGTTTGATCGTGGTCTTGTGGTGTGATAGGTCAGCAGGTTGGCGCCGAAATCCAGTGCACCAAGGACGGAGCGTTTGCAGTGCGGTTGCGGGAACACACGATGCGGTTCGCCGATGGGCGACCAGCCGCGCTGCACCGGGGGCGAAGCACTGAACCCGGATTGATCGAAGTAGAACAGCTGGCACGCACCGTCGAGTGCGGCCTGCTGTAGCTTCGTGAGGGTGGAGGCCTTCACGGCGAACTCCTCGGGGTTACGCTTTTTTTGAGCGAATAGCGACCACGCTTGTAGGAAAACCCCGCTCGTTTGAGCGCAGTCGACAAGGTATCCAGGCGGCAGGGAAACGGCACACCATGAGGTTCTTCAACGCGCTGCGCAATCTGTCTGAGAGTCGTCAATTCGGCGCTGGCGGCCTCGATGGCGGTCGCGATCATGGCTTCAGACAACGAACGGGGACGTCCGCCTCTATGACCGACCAGCAGCCCACATATGCCGGATTCTCGCCACGCGTGCGCCCAGTTGTAGACCGACTGCCCGCTCACGCTGAGCTGCGCAGCCACTTCAGTCAGTTTGATCTTGCGGCCGAGCATCATCACGCCCGCGGCCCGGGTGCGCATGTCGCGATGCTGGTGGTTCAACGACATCTGTTGCAAGGTCTTTTCCTCGGCTTCGCTCAGCTCTACAACACACTTCATCTGGACTCCGGCGCAATGGGTTCGCCGAAGTTAACAAAATTCAAACGCGTTTACCAGCAACACTTAGGTGGCGCGTTGTCGACGTGTAGCGGTCATTCAAATTAGAGCGACCGGCGAGGTTCAATCGTGGGTTACACGCGAGGTGCCTGATGAGGCCGCTATGGTCGATAATGGCCGCCCATTTTTTTCAGTCGTGGTGCGTGCATGAATCGATCCGCTAGCGCGGCAGCGAAGCTGCCTGAACATGAGCGTCAGGACCTGGCGGTTCGGGCATTGGCGGGATCCGGGACGATCAGCGCGCTGGCCGCGCGGCACGGCGTGAGCCGCAAATTCGTCTACGCGCAAACGCGCAAGGCCGGCGTCGCGCTGGCGGACGCGTTCGCGTCGGCGGTACCGGAGGATGAAGTGCTGTTCGAGTTGCCGGTCAGCCAGAGGTGGCTACGCCAGGTGATGGTTGCGCTGACGCTGATCTGCCGCAGCTCGTATCGCGGCGTGGTGGAGTTCATGCGCGACTTGCTGGGCGTGTCCACCAGTGTGGGCAACGTTCACGACGTGCAGCAATGGGCCGCGCAGCAAGCGGCCGCGCTCAACCGCGAGCAAGACCTGTCCGGCATTCGCGTGGGCTTGCACGACGAGATCTTCCAGGGCTCGCGGCCGGTGCTGGCCGGCGTCGATGCCGAGTCGACCTACTGCTACTTGCTGGCGGCCGAGGCCCATCGCGACGGCGACACCTGGGGCGTGCACCTGCTGGACGCGGCGCAGCAGGGACTGGCGCCCGACTACACGATTGCCGATGCCGGCCAGGGCCTGCGCGCCGGGCAGAAGGCCGCCTGGGGCGACACGCCGTGCCATGGCGATGTGTTCCACATCCAGCGCCAGTGCGAAGGACTGGCCAACACGCTGGGCAACCTCGCCAGGGGCGCCCGGTCGCGGCGCGAGAAGCTGCAAGCCAGGCTCAACCAGCGCGCTCGCGGGGGCGCGCCGGCGGCTTCGCTGCCCAGCTGAGGCGGGCACGTCGGACAGAGGCGCAGGCGCATCAGCTAGCCTGCGACATCCGCACGCTGACCCAGTGGCTCAGTCATGACATCGTGTCGCTGGCGGGTCCGCAACTCGCCACGCGGCAAGCGCTGTTCGACTTCATCGTCGAGGAATTGGGCGTGCGCGAAGCGCTGGATGCGCGCCGCATCCGCCCGGTGCGCATCGCGCTGCAGAACCAGCGCGATGACCTGCCCGCGTTCGCCGGCGTGCTCGATGAGAAGCTCGCCGCGATCGCGCAGCGCGCCAACATCTCGGATGAACTCGTGCGCGCCGCGTGTGTGCTGCATCGCAAGCCGCGCACCTCACCTGCGTACTGGCAGGGATGATGGGGCCGGCTACGCGCCAGACTGGGCGGCCAGTTCCACGCCGTGTTCGCCGCGGTGTCCGAGGCCATGGCCCACACGCCGCGCAGCAGTGCGCTCGTCGAAAATCTGAACTCGCGCTTGCGCAACTATTTCACGCTGCGTCGCCATCTGGGCGCCCCTTACCTCGACCTGCTGCGCTTCTTCCTGAATCATCGGCGCTTCGTGCGCAGCCGCCGGGCCGAGCGTCAAGGCAAAAGTCCGTGTGAGTTGATGACGGGGCGGGACCACCCGCACTGGCTCACGATGCTGGGACTCGGACCACTTCAACCGCGGCAAGCCTGAGCGCGGGAGGTCGAAACCCAAGACCTCCAAATCCATCGGGATACTAATCAAAAATCAAAACACCGCCCTCCATGAGCGGTGCGGCTCAGCTCGTCCGTGTTACCCAAAATCGGCGCTTTTCGAACCACGCCGGTGGCACTACGCCCGCGGCAGGCGTCGGCCAAACCGGCGCGATGCTCGGCGTTAAGCATCTTTTTTAAACTAAAATTGAACTGGTCGTGTGAGACAACGGAAAGCGTTCGATATGCTAGTGCGTCGCCTCAGGTCGTATGGACTGTTACGAATGGCCGAGCGGACGAGGATGATGGACGCGCCTGAAAATCGAGAGCCAACCGGGAAACGGTTCCGTGGTTCAGTTGCGCGTTCAAGAAGATGGTCGCAGTGCAGATGGTTAGCGCAATCCAACCGGAGCGACCAGGACCATAACTGTCCTATATTTGCGCTTGCGGGATATCAGGACCACGCCGACAGACTGTGACTCTCGCTAGCTACAGGGCCGATTTTCGATGCGTATCAAAGGCAGGATCGGAGTTCGCTGTTGCCCCGATATTCCTGTCTATCACGACTCATCGCGTTGGTTTGCATGATTTTGTTCCTCCTGCGGCACCGACAAATGGCGGCTCGGACCCGTAGCGAGAACAAATTTATTTGAAGAAATTTTGCATGAAATTGTTCCTTTAACGGACTATTGAAGCAATTTTGTAGGTGCCGACGCCTGGGCCGGACTTTGGATGACACCCAGCGCTGTCTAACGTTGTCATGTCGCTCAACCCCGAGTGCTTCAATCGTATTGGCAGCCGCTAGCCGGACCGTTCGCGCGCTCAGCAAGAGACGGCTGATATGACTCCGCTTGTCAAGAGGGGATCGGTTTTGGGTTTTGAGCTGCCATCTGAATTTCCTGAGGGCGACGTAGCAGTAAATCTCGACGGTGGATCATGCTGATATCCGCGGGTTGGTTACCGCATTACAGAAGTCCGCCCAGCGAGCCTGCCGCTATCTAGTGCCGCAAGTCGAATCAAATCCGTTGCCTAACCGTCTCGCGGGTTGCTCGGGTGCCGGGCTACGCCGCTTTCAGGAAACTCTTGCTCGGGTGGTGAGGTTGATTTACTTGTTGCTCAAGGGTTCGGTCACGCCATGCGCACCTCGGGCCGTACGGAGAGCGACATGGCGAGCTGGCTGATGTCCCAGATGAAACCGGCGAGTTCGCGAGCGACCGCGACCACCGCAATATTCTTCTGCTTGCCGCGCGCGAGGAGCTTCCGGTAGCGCCGGCACAGGCGCATCTGCGCGTCCCAGGCGCGGTCAACGATGGGCTTGGGGATGCCTTCGTGGCGGCGCTGGATTTCGGGGCTCACGCGGGCCGGATGCTGGTAGCTCCAGGCCGCTTCCACCAGCAACTTTCTTGCATAGCTGTTGCCGTTCTTGGTGATGCTGCCCTGACGGCGCTTGTCGCCCGACGAGTGTTCGGATGGCGTCACCCCCAGCCAGGCCATCAGCTGGCGCGGGTGGGCGAAGCGTGACAGATCCCCGAGCTCAGCGAGCATGCCCACTGCCGTGGTGAACTGCACGCCGCGCATCGTCTGCAGGCCCAGCACGGCAGGATAGAATCGCCAGTTGACGACAGCCTCGCGCAACGCGGCCTCCAGCCGGTCGCATTGCGCCAGGCGATCCTCGATCGTGCGCCGATACTCCTCGAACGCCAGTTGCTGCCAGACGCTGTCGAAAGCATAGGCGCTGAGCCAGCGCCGGTGCGCAGGTCCCCAGTCGGCGCGGCCGGCATAGCGCACGCCATGCAAGAGCAGAAAGGCCTTCAGCCGTTGCCGCGCACGCTTAAGATCGTCCTTGGCGCTGACCCACGCGCGAGCCAGATCGCGGAATGCTTCGTCTTCCACGCTTGGCACGTACACCGCTGACAGGTCGCCGGCGCGCAGCGACCGCACCAGCTTGATCGCATCACGCCGGTCAGTCTTGACCCGATCGCCCGGCTTTTTCGGAATCAGCGACGGCGCGCACACCAGGCAGTCGAATCCCTTCTGCACGAGCTGACGATAAAGTCCATAGCCGCACGGGCCCGCCTCGTAGACGATGCGGATGTGCCGCGCCTTCGATTGCAGGCGCGTACACAGCCGATCAATATCCGTCTTCGTCGTGCCAATCTTGCCGAGCAGTTCGACCTCGCCTGTGCCCAGCGCATAGGCAACCGTGATCGAATCCTTGTGAACGTCGAGCCCTACGTACAGTGTGATATCTTTTTCCACGCTGGCCTCCGTGATGGATATCGCCGGGTGTGGCCCTGTCCACACCGTGCGGCTCTGGCAGAAATACTAACCCGCGTTTGAGTCCTCGCGGCGGGCCAGCCTCTACCTCGCGGAGTCATACTGACTAGCCCGCATTCAGTCCTCGGCACTGCCGGACGCGGCAAAAGCAGATGCGGGTGGAGAACGGCGCAGGCTAGGCAACCGTTTTTACTCGGACAAGGGGCTGGGAACAAATTCATGCAAAATTCGGGAACAAAAGTTTGCAAACCAACGGGAGCCCAGATCGATGCGAGTTCGTGAAGTGCGAATTTGACATAAAAGAAATGATCGATATTTGGTAGGAATCCTATATATCGTTCGGCCATGAACGTTCAATCAATGACGCTAGTGTCGGCCTTCACGTCTGAGCATGAGGCGCTCGGCTTGGGCCCACACACCCACAAACTTTTGCTGCATCGCAAAAGTTGCCCCTCCGCGACGATAGGCGAGCGTGCGGTTCCTGCGAGAAAATCCTTGAGTCGCGCTTCGGCGTGAAGTACCGCATGCAGAGGTGCGGGCGAGTTGCGCGTCATATGGCGCGCGCGGACCGAACTGGCCGCGAGCACGGCCCATTTGGTTCTTTCTACAACGCCGAGTGTTACGATTCAACGGACCATACAACCGCAGACAGAGTCGTTGCAAACACGGACGATGCATTAGCGGGCGAGGCTTGCGGTTGGTATGTCGACCGCTTTGAACGGCGTAATGGCGAATGGCGGGTCGCCCATCGTACTGTCGTACCTGAGGCGCTGTCGAGCTACGTTGCACAGGGCGGCCGGCGCATTGAAGCGGCGGTTGTCAACGTACTTGTCGCGTCACCTCATGCGCACTGCTTTAGTTCTTCCGGTTGCATGCGCTCCGGATTGAGCCAGACTTCATCCTTCAATTTCCAGTTGCGCGTCGATCGGGACCAACGCCGTGGATTGCGCTGCCTGGCCTCCGCATAAACGATCTCACGTTGCGCAAGAACTGCATTCGCCACGCCGTTATGACACTGGGCCGGCGTGACGAATTTGAGGCCGCTGTGTTTGTGCTCATGGTTGTACCAGCGCACGAACTGCTGCGTCCAGGCCCGCGCCTCATCAACGCTGCCGAACGGCTTGCGCGGGTAGTCGGGCCGATACTTGCAGGTCCGGAACAGCGACTCTGCGTACGGGTTGTCGTTACTCACGCGTGGTCGGCTAAACGAGGCCACGACCCCCAGGTTCTCCAGGGTGGCAAGCATCGTCGCACCTTTCATCGGGCTGCCATTATCCGAGTGCAGCACCAGGGGACGTCCTGCCAGGCCCTCTGCCAGACTGGCACGCCGCATCAGCAACGCGGCCAGTTCTGCCGATTCGGCCTCATGCACTTCGTGACCGACAATCTTGCGGCTGAACACGTCCAGCATCATGTACCAGTAGTAATACTGTCCTTTGACCGCCGCAGGTACCCAGGTGATGTCCCACGACCAGACCTGATTGGGCGCCGTCGCGCAATGACTGGTCACTACCCGGGTCGAGGGCTTGCGCGCACGACCACGATGGTGCTGCTGCGAGGCGCTGCGCAGCACGCGGTAAAAGCTCGATTCCGATGCGACATACACGCCGCGATCGGCCAGCCTCGGCACGATCTGGCTGGGCGGCAGACTGGCAAACTCCGCACTATTGGCTACCTCAAGAATCTGTTGCCGTTCAGCCTCACTCAACTGGTTGCCCGGCGGCGGCCGTTCGGTCGTGGTACGACCATCAGCACGTACCGTGTCACCGTCACCGACCCAGCGCTGAAACGTGCGCAGGCTCACGCCCAACTCGTCGCAAGCCTTCTCCAGCCGGCAGCCTGACTGCGCCGCCTCGCGTATCAACGATATACATAACAGGCGATCCGGGACGTTGATCAATCGTCCTCTTTGTCTCCCCAGATCGCCTGGACTTTTTTTCTCAGAATCAGCAGCGCCGCCGCTTCCGCTAGCGCCTTCTCCTTGCGCTGCAATTCCTTCTCGAGCTGCCGGATGCGCTGCTTGTCGTCTTTCGACTGGTGGCGCTGCTCGCGTGCCTGCTCGGTGGCATTCGCGTTGGCTGCCTGGCAGGCCGCTCGCCACGCCGCGATCTGTTCGGGATAGAGTCCTTTGCGCCGGCAGTACTCGGCCAGCTCCGCTGCGTTGAGCGGGGCGGCTTCCAGCACTACTGCAAACTTGTCTTCCGAAGACCATCCCTCGGGATTCTTCCCATCGCCCGGCACGGCCAGCCCTTGTCCTTTCGCCTGTCGGCGCCACGTGTACAACGTCTGTTCGGTAATTCCCGTTTCTCTGGCCAGCGCTGAGACCAACGCGTTTTCCGGCGGCATCATGCGACGCACCAGCGCTTCTTTTCTTTCTGCTGAGTAGGCTTTCATTCACCCTGATTTTACCGCCCCCGGACCATGTCTATAAGATTCAGATAACACGACAAGTAGTCTGACGCCGGGGGGAAGGGCGGCGCTGGGGGCAACGCAACCGTTTGGACAGACTGTATGAAGTTACAGTAAATTGGAAATCTTTGGGTCCGCTAAGCTCCGTGGCACGCAATTGTTATGTCGATGCGGCAGCGGGTGAATGCGTTTGTTTACACAGAACTCGACTTCATGCATGCCGATGTATTGACGTGAGCAGCGTCGATCCGTGGCGCAGTCGTCAGCTCGACCGCCTCATCAGACCAAGCCAGGTAGGGGCAGACCTTCGCGATTATCTGGACGGCGTCGTTTGCGTGGCCGCTTTGCACACAACACAGGTTGTTGGCCGCTTTTCTCGAATCGACCCGTGGTAGCGCCCTCGGCGCCGGTCATCGCGCGAATTACGCGGTCTGATTGTGCGTGAGGCGATGGGTCATCAGCAGGACTTGTCCGTCCTGCCCGTATCGATGCACTTGGAATGCCATCACGTTCGTGGCGGCTCACGACCGGTCAACGCCTGCCACGCTACCACTTACTCACAACAGGACAGCTTGCTGCAAAAGCTCGAGCGCTTTCAATTCGTCCAATTGCCCCGTGCGTGCTTTACCTGCAAGCGTCTTGATCAATGCTTCCGCTATCGGTTCAATACCATGAAGATTGTCCAGGCTGGTCATGCAAGCGAAGGGGACCAGTACCGGGTTTGGCTGCGGTATGGCGGAGGCGGGGAGCGACTCAAGGGTTGCCGGTGTGGTTGCCGCGGCTTCCCCATTACTTTCTTCAAGTGAGTGACTGGCAAGGTCGTCGGGGAAATCACTTGCATGATCTTGCGGGCTGACGACGATCGTCTCATTCTCTGCTGCAACATCCGCCGAAACAGGTGAGGGCCTTTCCAGATCGCCCAGGGCGCCCGCCCGCGCGCGCCCCGTGCGCGCCTTCGCATTGGCGAGCTTTCCTGGTACGCCATCATTTTCAGCGGCCGCAAGCGGCTCGTGTTGTTGAACCGATACGCGACCGCGCGAAGCAGGCGTAAGCATACGCGACACCGACTCTGGGATCTCGGCCTCGGAGCGCGGCGTGTCCAACCAGCCAACTGGCAATCCTAACTGCTCCGTGAACCGGTTTGCTTCGACACTGTCCATGCGCTTCTTGCCATGTAGTCGATCGGCTATGTTGAATCCACTCATCTCCATGACCACGCCAAGTCTTACTTTCGATCCGTTGCGACTCGTGAGAACGTGGAGGTTAGCGCGTCGGATGTTCTCCACCTCAGCGCTGTCGCTCAAAGCCAGCGGTTGCTGTTGGGGTGTCTTAGGAGACGTCTTGTATTTCGAAGGCGAAGCTTTGAGCGGCGCGCGAGGTTTAGTCTCTCCGGCCATTTCGCTTCGACTATTCTTGACGGCTCTGGGTGACACGCCAGTTGCTTTCTTTGGCATTTGCGCTTCCTCGGACAAACTATCTTTAAGAAATGATTGCTGATCGACGTTCAGGGCAGAAGCCCGCGTGGTTGCTTCAGGCACGTTTGATTCGTCGTCCGTTTGAATGAAGTCGAGCGGTGACTTCAGACGAGTGATTGTCTCTGCCGCGAGTACGGGATTGGGCTGGTCAAAAAAGCCGTGCGGCAATCCAAGCGTGGTTTCCATGTGAAAGGCGGTCTCGGGCGTGAACCGCTCGCCCTTCATCAGTTCGGCCACGCGCGTCATGTTCGATTCAAGTGCTATCGCGATATTCTCCGCGCCCACCGCATCGACCAGAAACTGAAACGATCTTGTTTTGAAAATTGAGGCAGTCTGGGCGGGGTCTCGAGGAGGCGCCTTCACATACGGTTGTCCCTGCCGGCTGGGCGGGGATTTTTTTTCGTGGCGAGGTTGGCGTTGGCCGCTGTCCCGGGATCCCGCATATCGCCCGCGGGCTTGACTCATAACGTAGGGCTCCATGCGATGTTGATACTCTGAATATCTTGATTATAGAGGCGACGTTGTCATCTAATGCGTCAGTTGCTACATATGCGTCCTCCGCTACCGGCCTCCAGCGCCCAAAAGACCGCCCTCATGCTGTCACATTTCGACGTTAAGCTTTTTCGCCCCCGGTAGTAAGCCCACCGTCGTGGGTGGTCACCGGACGCCCGTCACCGGAACACCTGACGACGATCGTTTCTCTCTTTGCATCAGGAGCATCCCGTGCTGAGCGCCCACGAATTTGCAACATTGATGCTGGTCAAGGACTCCGCCGATCACATTGCCGATCGCGAAGAACTTGGAACATTGCTTGAACGCCAGCTTGTCGCACTGGAGCGACTTGCGGGCGGGGCAGTACGCCCTCGCATCACGGAGGACGGGGAGTCTCTTCTCCGTAACCTTGCTTTTATCAATTGATGAGAGAAAACCGTCGGGTGCCTCTCAGGATTTTCCACCCGCCCGACTCGCAGGCGGTACTGCCTCAACGCAGCGCTTCCAGGCGACGTTGGCAACGTTTGTCGTCTCCACCGCGTCGATAGCTCTGCATGGCCTTGGTGCGGTCCGGGGCAACGCTCCTGTCTTCTGCGCCCCACACGCCTTCCCAGAAAAGGCCGAGATTGTGTGCCGAGGCTTTATGCCCCAGTTCAATGGCCTGCTCGTAAAGCGAGCGCGCGCGGCTCACGTCCACCTGCATGCCTCTTCCGAGGCGCGCGCTATCGGCCAGCGCGGCGGCGGCCATGCCGCGCAGACGACCTTCGGCGGTTTCATCCTTCATCACATCCTCGAGAATCGCGTTACCTCTTCCCAGGTCCGGCTCCGCTCCAGTCGGGGTGACCAGAGAAATGGCCATTGCCAGTCGCCAGGCTGGATGACGGTTCGCGCCAAGGCGCTCGAGTAACCAGCGTCCCAGATCGGGTGCGCGGTTTAACGTGCTGGTGAGCAGCGCATTTGCGATGGCAGCGAGCGACTCCGGTGACAGGAATCCAGTCTTGTTTGCCGCAATGACGTGACGGGAGAACTTTTCGACATCCAGTGTAGGGTCGGCGCGGCGCAACTGATGCCATTCACGCTCGATGGTCCCAACCCAGCTTTCCATTTGCACGGTGAGCAATCCGTTGGTGAAGAATGCACCTGATTCTAGCTCACCTTTTGTCGATTGCAACCTGCGGATCAGATAGAGACTGCACGAAGACCCTGGCGGTGCGATTTTTCTACATAAGTGGTACCGCGATGAAGATCGATGGCTGCAGCGCGGTGCCCGTCATCAGAAGAGCGCGTTGAAAATACCTGGGGCAGTCAACGGGTGGTTGACTACAACGTGAAGGTCCGCGTGAAGTCGGACAACACGGGTGTCGACATTGCGAGTGTGAAGGTGTCGATGAACCCGTTGGACGAAATCGCCGTTGAAGAGGCGGCACATCTGAAGGAAGCCGGCGTGGCGACGGAAGTGGCCGCAATGTCAGGAAACGCTGCGCACGGCGCTGGCGATCGGCGCGTACCGCGCGATTCTGATCGAATCGAATGAAGGCCTGCAGTCGCGAAGCTGCTGAAGGCGCTGGTCGACGAGGAGCAACCGCAACTGGTGAACCCCGGCAAGCAGGCCATCGACGACGATTCGAACCAGACGGGCCAGATGCCGGCTGCGCTGGCGAATCTGCCGCAGGCGACCTTCGCGTCGAAGGTTGTGGTGGCTGGCGGCAAGGCGACGAAGGTGTCGCGTGAAGTCGATGGCGACGCGGAAACGTTGTCGCTGAAGTTGCCCGTTATGTCGCAGTCCGGACGATAATATTGCCTTCATCGCAACGGTGGCTGTTTTATCCCATCCATAAATTGGACGGTCTCGTAGTCACGCACGAGTTTTTCGAAACCGCGGACGACGTCGGCTTCCATCGCGTGAAGACCTTTTCCGCCTTGAAAGTTGGATCTGAAGGCTTGATTGAACCGGTTGTTCAAGTAGGAACTGACTTCCTCAATCTTTTCGGGACTCCCTGAGTTCGTGAAGAGAACTGACCTGGGTGAAGCAGCGTCATAGAAAAGGTTGTGCGGCCACTTGGGTACAAAGTTCGCGGGCCTCTCGTCGGTGATCCACATGGAACCGATAAGCTTAAGCTTCCCTTTCATCCCCTTAGGCGTTATGAACGTCCACACCTTGCGCGGCAGCCGCTCCTGAAGTTCAGCCAGCTTGTGAGTATCGGCGCCAAGTGTACCTATCCGCCCTTCGTTTACATCCGATACGAAGTCTTTCCAGTAGTAGAAGATGTCCAAATCTACTCCGTTCTCAAATTGACGATTTCGGGTCAAACGTCGGGACGGTCGACTGGAGGCCGACGCCTGGCAATTCAGTTCCCAAAGGCGCCTCGAATCTTCGAATGACCGGCGCAGCGGACCTGCAGACGGTGGAAGCGGCTCGCGACACCTGGTACCTCTACCGCTTGAACCGTATCCGGTCGAAGCCATCCGGGCGTACCTGAAGGAACATGAGATTGCACAACCGGTGCCCTACGCATCTTCCCGAAGTCAGTGACTTCGCGCGCCGACGGCTGAAGCCGATGCAGCGTCGCCCGAGTGCGCGGCGACACCCGTTAGAGCGAGCCGGTGTCAAGCAAACAGGCGAAGTCAGGCTTGCAGCATCAGGGTGGGGTGGTAGCGCCACACCTTCGGGTCGGCGCTCAGCAGGGGCATCCCCTCGTGCAGCGCCTGGGCGATCATGAGGCGGTCGAACGGATCCGCGTGATCCGCATGGGAAGGAAGCGTCGAGACTGCCTCCGTATGTTCACCCGTGATCGGCAGTTCGACGAAACCGGACAGGCGGAACGCCGAGCGGGCATCGCGCGGATGCACGCGCAGGTTGCCTTTCGCATGCTTGATGGCAATCTCCCAGATCGCGGCTGCGCTGACCAGCAACGTATTGGCCGGATCCTCGATCAGGCTGGCGGCCTGCGGTGACAGCTGTGGCGCACCTTCGGCGGCCCACAGCGCGATATGCGTATCGAGCAGCACTTTCACGGAGTGAGTCCCTGCTGCGCGCTTGCCTCGAAGTCGGCGGCGATCGCGTCATCGGCGGCGTTGAACGCCTCGATGGTGGCGGGCACGGCCAGGCCGGCCAGCAGGTGCCGCGCGGCGCCGATGCGCCGCGGCGCCGCGAACGGCAGCAGCCGCGCGACGGGCGTGCCGTTGCGGGCGATGATGACCTCGTTTTCCTGGCCGACCTCCAGCCGCTCGACCAGGCTTGATAGTTTCGACTTGGCGTCGTGCATGTTGATCGTGAGCATGGCACCACCTACGTATTAGCTAATCAATATTAGCTAGTATGCAGGCATGGGCCGCCAAAGGCAAGCACCAGCATTACGGACAGGTCGCGGCATCGCATGGTTCAGCAGGCGCAATTTGACATAATTAAGATTCACTTTTCGTGAACGTTTTAGTTAAAATTGTGCGCTCCGGATCCGATTCTGTTTTTCCTGTTGAGCCAACCTACCGCGGGCGGAGCCTGAACAGCGCGGCGCTGCCCGTCAGCACGCGGCAGCGCCCGTCGCAGGCTAACGGACATGCCGGGCAGGGCGCGCATTCGTGGTGACTTTCCCGGATGCGGTCAAGCGGGAACGGCTGCTTCCTCGGTGACTGATTCAGACGGGCAGTTCCTGGCCGGAGATGCCTGAACTGCCACGACAGAATTCTTTAACTTCCCACGCAGGGTGCAGCGATTCGCGCATTGAGCGCCCGGGTTTCGATGTTCCGGTTGGCACACCTTACTCCTGTAAAAGCTCACCATTTGCAAAGATTAACAATTGCAGATTCGCAACTAACCGTCTGTGGCAACTGCTCACACCACAAAAGCAAACCCGGCTTGCAGCGAAAGGGGTGATTCTGAAGATCGAACCAGGCGCCTTGTGACCGGCGATCACAGCGCCGGACCGGCGCTGAATCGTCACGTCGCTGGCTATCGCGCTGCATTGCTGTCGGTCAGAATGCACCGAAGATCCGGTCGAGCGCCGCCAGGATGGCTTCACGTTCATCCGAAAGAGAACCGATGCGTTTGCCGAGCGCGTTCAGAGGAACTGCACTCATGCCGGGCGTATCAAGGAAACATTTTTCGCCGTTAACCTCGAAAACCGGCAGCAGATCGGATGGTTTGCCCGAAAAAGCGAGATGCTCGACAGGTCGCAGAGGGATCACAATGCGCGTCGGCAAAATCCCAACGTGCGCGCTCTGTATGTCGAGCAGGTACGGCGCGAGTCTCCGCGTCTCTTTGTCGGGGTTGACGTAGAGATCGAACCGCGCCATTAGAACGTCCTGAATTTCGCTAGCGGAAGCCCGTCGCGATCGACCATCGCACTGTAGGCGGCGACCAATTCGGCGTTGTCATCGGCCCAACGGCGAGCCTCCGCCTCCTGAATTTCTTCCCGCACACCGCGCTCGCTCGCTCGCGAAAGGTTAATCCCCAGCTCCTTGGCCCGATCCAGGACTTCAGGCGGCAATGTGACGTTTGTGGACTTGCGCGGTCGAACTTCGAGTGCCTTACCCATGTGCCCATCCACGTTGCATTTTATGTGCATTATGGTCCACACAAGCGACCCGCGGCAAGTCTGCTTGATTCGGACTAGCTGCGTCCTGTTTCCATCAACACCCCGGGCATCCGTCTGATCCATTTTGGATGCGGGATCAACCCGTGACCTTCGTCGCTCCGCCAGCACGGCCGAGTTGGTCCACGACGTCATTTTTCGAAGCACGGTTCAGGTCAGCAAATTGAGTCGTGTTCCTGTTGAGCCGGGTAGTCAGACCTTTGGCGCTTATAGAGACGTACCATCAACAGCGGATCCTTGATGTTTTAAATGCACCACGAAATGTTGAATCTTGGTACCTATGGCACGGTGTTGCGTGGTTTGGTTTTTCAGGTTTTGTTTTTGTTGTATTTCAACGGGGAAGGCGGCCGAGTTATCCACAGGATATTGCCTCTTTAAACGAGTTCCCCGTTGCGCATCCCAAACCGGGACGCTTGTTGCGTCGAGTATCATGAGGCGACGCAACACGATACTCACCAGGAGCGATCTACGATGGCCGTCGGGTTGCGCACGATCTAGCTGGTTTGCGATTTGGGTCCCACGCCGAGTTGCCACAGCATGTCGATGTTTTTCAGGTACAGGGCAACATTCTCGGGCGGAGCATGGATGATCGAATGCCCATCTTCACCAACGCCGGCCACGTGTGCGGACCACGGGTCTTCCAGGCATTGGCAAACGTCGTTGATGTCGTCGATATACCTTTGCAGTGCTTCCGGATCCCAATCACGCACGGCGTCGGGCCCCAGGAGAACCGTTAGCGTTCCTTTCCTCTCACCGATATACCGTATCGGGGAGAGTAGGCCGCCGACGTAAAGCATCATGATGGCGTCGATCACGCGATCGTCGTGATCTTCATCCCAGATGACCGCGAAGTCGAGGAAGCCGCACCGGTCGATTCGGTTCAGGAACTCGTCGTGCCACACGGGCACACGAAGCACCGAGTAGTGGGTTCCGCGACCCAGGTTGCCGACTGGGCGCGTTTCGTCGTGCAGGGTCTGGAAGAACGGGCAATAGGACATCAAACGCTCCTTTCGGGAGAGAAGCGGCTTCCGCCGCGGAACCTCGGCCATTTCGTAGCTGGGGTGTCGAGCAAACACTATCACACCGCAGGGATGGTCATCCTCGCTTTGTGTCTTCGCGGCCTTTTGATTTGGTCGGCGGCATTGCCGATACAGGCGCAGCCGGTATCGCACCAAGCTCGGCAAGCCTGTCGCGCGCCTCCCGATGGTGCTCGTAGAATTTCGCCCACTTGCTGAAGCCACCGAGTTCGCCGACGGCACGCAGCATGGCGAGGTGAGAGGCGGTAAGCAACTGCACGGTAGCTTCGAGCTCTGCAATCCGGATGTCCTTGTCGGCAAGCGACGAGGCCGTGTCGGATCCGGAACGTTTCGCGATTCGGATTCGCCAGCGTCTGTACGCTGATTGCCGCTGCTGATACTCGGCGAGCAGTTGGCTTCGCGACTCGCTGCGGGTAATCGACGATGCCGCCTTGATGGTTGGATGCAATCGGGCAACAGCGCGCGCCGTGATGTCTTCGTCGTCAGCCAGCAGCGTCTCAAGGATCTCGCGCATTGGCTCGTCGCCGGATGCGGTCGTTTCACTGGGCTCAGTCATCAAGTACTCCACGTTGCGCCGGCGCCGAGAGGTCGACGCCGTCAGGGAAAGGGTGTTCACCCGGCCCCGTCGCGAGCAGCTTCTGTACGCCCGCCAGCCGCTTCTCGACATGATCGAGCTGGTTTTTCCCGCCAATGCTCGTTGAAGGACGGGCCCTGATCGTCTCCAGCGCCAGCTTGAACTTACCTTCGAGCCGGATGAGGTTCTGTCGGTGCTCCGGGAGGTCGGTCGCCGAGAGATGACGGCAGTCGGCGAAGCATTCGAGATGCTTGGGGCAAGGGTCGACAGTGAACGAGTTCAGGCAGTGCCCGTACGGCGTGGCATGGAATCCATCAGCTTCGGCACGCAGGTATTCGTACGCAGCCGTCTCGCCTTCCGTGGCCTGGATGCGCCGGAACGTGTCGACTATCGGCCCGTTTGCTTTGCCACCCTTAATGAGTCGGGCAACTGTGCTCGCTTTCTCGCCCAGCATGGCCTCGATTTCCCGCGGAATTTCAACGTGGTCAAGTTCTTCCGCGAGGCTTCGATGGTCATAGTCGTAACTCTGGGCCACACTCCGGCGGTTGAAGCGCTTGGAGATGATCGTGTCGGCGACGCCGAGCCGGAACAGTTCGGTGTTCTGTAGATGACGCAACATGTGGGATTGCATCCGTAGCTTACGATCGTCGTCGGTTTGTCCGTATTTCTCAAACACGGTCTCGCCGGTCGATTGCTCGCCGAGCGCCAACTGAATCAGGTCGGGCCCCGGGCGGCGGACGCACATGTAGCGATTGACGTCACAGAGCAAGTCATTGCGTTCTTCTGCAAGTGAACGCTTTGGCTGCACGAACAGAAGCTCGAACGGCTGAACGGAGCCAACTGCCAGCGGTAAAGGCGTAATGTCCGACACCTTCGTTGGCGTCGTGAGCCGGATGTGCTCCTCGAACTCGCCGACGTGCAAGTACGTCGTATGCCATCCCGTCCGCGCCAGGAGACTGATTGGCGAACCGTCGCCATGACGGAAGCGCAGGCCCGTCTCGCCTGCGCGTATCGCAGATTTCAGGCGATGTCCGAATTGATAGACGGCCATGTCAAGCGTCGTATCGCCGCTGTGCCGCAGCGCATTCTGATAGTCCTGCAGTTCAGCAAGAACGGCAGGTTCGAACCCGTTCCGGTAGCGTTCGATGAATGGCTCCCGTTCAATGGCCAGCCAGAACGGATTGCCCATGAGGCGCTGATAGACTTCGATGAAGGGCACGACGCTGTTGGCCGGATACCATGGGAGCAGTCTTCCCGTTTCGCATTGCAGCTTCAACGTCGCGCGCAGCGGTTCAGTGATTCTGGCCACATGGTCAAGCGTCTCAGTCAGCAGCGTCCGGAACATCTCTGGAACAGGCTGGGTCGCTTCATACAGGACCCTGCTATCCGTTTCATCCTGCTGCTGCTTTTCTGCGAAGTGACGGATCATCAGGGACGTCGAGATGCCACCGGATTCGCCGGCTGGCCGTCCGGTCCTATCCAGGTACGTGCGCTCCCGCTTCCAGTCCACTGGTAAAAGCGCTGCCTCACCCGACCGCATTCCCGTGATGATCATCGTGCGCAACGCTGCAAAGCGCAGTTCATCCATGAATGTGCGCGGCTTTTCAGTCATTATGATGCGCGTCAGTTCCCAGAATGCCCGGCGTTCTGGCAGACGCTCGCTCCGCTTGCGGGCGTCGAGATCGTCACGAAGCTCGTCGGGCGACCACGTATGTTTTGCCTTGATAGCACTTTTCACTTTCATGCGGGGAACGGCAAGTGCCGGGTACAACGGACCGGCGTCACAGACGTGCTGGGCGTCGAACACGAGCTTGACGATGCCACTCACCGCATCCCCCAGCTTTCCAGAAGCCTGGACAGCCGTGCCTATACGGACGGCAACGTGCAGGTCATCAACGGTCAGTTCCCATGGCTCGCTGCCTACGCACGTAGCAATTACGCGCAGTGGACGGAGAATATGTTTATACACATGTCCCGTCGTATTCCGCCTGAACAGCAACTGCTCGGCGACGGCCGCCTTGATCATGTCCTGCCATGCGTCAGACAGCGGCCGCCTGGGTAATGGTGCCAGTCCACGCTCAGCACGTTCCGCGTTGACAATTGCCAGCGCCTTCGTGTCCCCACCCAGGTCCCGCAGGTAGTGATTCGGCGGCGGTATGTCGCCGGCAATGGCCGTGAGGTTCCATCCGACGCCGTCTCGAGCAGCGCCGGCTTCGTCGAGAGGCATCTCCCAGCGCAGCCCTTTTTCGCGGGCGAGGGTTTTGCCCAGCTCGATGAACGCGGAGTAGTGAGGATTCATCGGCCCTCTCTTTCCAGCTCGTCGATGACCGTCTGTATTTCGGCGATCGTGCGCTGCAGCTGGAGATACGTCGGAGACCGGGTGTCGCCGCGAGAGCTCTGCTCGAAGAACACGACCACCTCACGCATCGAGGCCAACACGCTCTCATGCATTGCCTTGTCATGCAAGGGCAAGAACTTCCTGCAGCCGTAGCATGACGTCACCGGGTTATAAGGGCACGCCGGTTGTCCCGACATGCAACCACCGATGCCTGCAATCGGAATGCCGTGAGGCACGCCGGCGATCTGCTGTTCACCCTTAAGTAAGGTGAGCTCTTCCGGGGAGATGAACCGGTCGTGCGCAATCCTCGCCACCCGGCGGTACACATCCGAGGCGCCGAGCGCCCGGTTGACGCGTTCGGCGTGGGAGGCCGACGTCCGGAAGTACACCAGTCCGGTCCGAATGTACGAATGCCCCATGAACTCGGCGAGTTCCTCGTGGCTGGCACCGGCGTCAACGAGCCGTTGGGCTGCTGTATGCCGTAAATCCATGGCCGATCCGAGATCGTCGGAATCAATCAGCTTGCGCACCAGCGCAGCAATGCGAGCCCCAGCCTCGCTGTTCGATTGGACATCGAAGAAGTGTGCGTTACCGGTGGCTCCGTCGAGCCGCCGCCATTTATCAAGCGCAGCAAACACCGGCGCCCACTCATGTTTGACCCGACGTGTAAGAGGTCGCCGTTTGGCTGCACTCCGCTGTTTGGCCATGTGGAACGTCAGATGAACAGTTGGCAAGCCATCCTGGACATCGTGCCAGATGCGGACGTTTCGCATGCTCACCATCGCGATCTGGATGGGTCGCATGGCAAACTGGTAGGCGCACAGCAACATCCCTGTGTCGCAAAGTGCGTCGTAAGGAACCGAGGCCGGTGATGCAAGCGCCGCGACGGTCTCGTCCAGATGCCGCACAATCGCGGCCTCTTCGTCCACGCCCAGAAACACATCTCCAGAATGAACGCCAGCATAGACATCGCGGGCCGGCAAGGGAAGGGTGTTGGTGACATGGAAACTGTAGGAGTCCGACCAACCTTGAAGTCGATAGCGGCACAGAAGCCGAAGCAGCGACTTTGCCAGGACATAGGTCGAGACAGGCATCTCACGCACGCGCAGCGTCGCCCAGACGGATGCTATTTCCACAGGGCCCGCACGAACAATGTCAGCGATGTCCCTCCGCGACAGATGCGTCGCTGAGATCAGGTAGTTCGCAGCGGTAGATGCGGTGAGGTCCTGGCCCAGGAGATACACGAAGACGTGTTTTAACAGCAGGGCGTGCTTTGTTTCATACGGCGTGAAGTCGACCCTGATCGTTCGGCCATTGATCACCAGCTCGAAGACCACCGCATTGACCGGATCGCGAATCGAATACTGTTTGTCGTCAAAGTCGTCGTAATAGCGGAGGACCGGAGGCAGAGCCGGCAATGCCCTCAGGACCCGCTCAATGACGTCCCCGGCAGATGACGGTTCCGGGAACCAGCCTGGGCTCTGTGGTTCCTCCATATCAGTTCCTGCGAGGCAAGGCGCGAAGCAACGCAACCCGGTCATCGAAGGCGTCATTCCAGACGCCAGCCAGTCTGTCCTCAAACACTGCGCGCGCATATCGGGACGGCATCGCGGAGGTCTTGGACCAGCCGAAGAACGTTCGCATCTTCTGAATCGCCTCATCCATCGCATCGCCGTGCTCAAGCAACTGCTGCAGCCTGACGACGGCACTTGTGTGACGCAGGTCATGAGGCGTTATCGCATGCTTGCCAGTACGGTCCTTCAACTCAGCGAGTACTTCGGCCGGCAGGCAGCGAGATATCAGGGCGAATGTCTTGGTCAGCGTTTCAGTCGACAGAGGTGTGTCGAACTGGGAGTTCAGCAGATAGGAATGAGACGGCCGGCCGCGATAGTTTTCCACGTAACGTTGCACCACACTGGCCGTCAGTTCGCTAACAGGAACCTGCCGGACCGAATGCGCGTTCTTGATGCCCGGTTTCGAGTAGCGAGGGTCAACCTCCGCATCCTCGTACCCGTTGTCGTGGACATTGAGCCAGTAGCGCGTGCGCTGCTGCCGGCGGTCGTAAGCGCTTTTCACCGCATCAGCCGGCAGCATCAAGGCTTCCCCCCGGCGTAACCCTTGATGCAACATCAACACGAAGGCGACGAAGACACGCCAGCGTGTGCGCTCGCGTGCAAACGGATTTTGCCGGGAATTCGGGTCGAGCAAGAGGTACAGCGCCTCCAGAGTGCTGGCCGGCAACGAGCGCACCATCTCGACCGGATTGTCACGGCGAACATGAAGTTGGCCGTAGAGCCCGGCAAGGCTGTGTAGCCGCTGCTCAATCCGCCTTAGCCGGTCATTGGAGGCCTCGCTTTTTGATAGCCAGGTGACCACGGACGAGACGAATTCCAGTCCCGTTTGCCAGCGCTTTTCGTCGGCGCCGGTCACGACGGACTGATTGCGGATCGAAACGAACCACGACTCGAGAATTTCAGCCAGCGCCTGGTCGTCCAGCGCTGCCAGCGCGTCGTCCAGAGCATTCGGACCGCCGATTCCGACTGCATGCTGATACAGGTTTTCGAGATACCGGAGCTTTTTTGTATGCGTGGACGCTGCCAATCGAGACGACGACATTGTCGACCAGACTTCAGCCCAGTAACGCGGCAACCCGGTGTCGTCAACCAGCACCGGGCCACGGAGCAACAACGGAAGATCGGGATCATCCAAGTATCGAAACACGGAAGCCATCCGTCAGCAAACGCAACGGCAAAAGCTACCATCTGTTGTGTGACAGTTACCTGCGAGTACGGATTTCAGCCGTTTCCACGCAACGGCTTCATACATACCAGTCCTGGTGATAAATTATATTATGTCAAATCTAAGATTCGCGACCGCGCGGAGCCTGTCACCCGCGATGTCGACCCTCGTGCTAATATTGTGCACATATTGTGCACGGAGTATCGAGATGAACCCGGAACCCGTTCTCATTAGTCCGACCGCAGGCGCCAGCTTCGAACAGTTTATGGCATCGCTGCGTGACCCGGACAGTCCCGCGCCGGTCGTCTCCGCCCGTCGCTTCGGTGAGGCCCTGCATATCGACCTGCAGACGCTGGCCCAGCAGGCGCATGTGCATCGCAATACGCTCAGTCGTCAGCCCGCCTCGGAAAGCGTCCAGCGGTTTCTGCGCGAAGCCCTCCGTGTTATCCGTGCAGCGACGGACATTTGTGGGGACGTGAGCCAGGCCCTGTTCTGGTACAGGAATGAACCGTTGCCTGTATTTGACTACAAGACGGCGGAGCAACTGGTTTCCGATGGCCGGACTGACGACCTCCTTCGCTACGTTTCATCTCTGGAAGCAGGCGCGGCAGGATGATCCTCGCCGCCATTTCCGGCATCACGGCCTACCGGATG
Organism: Paraburkholderia sp. MM6662-R1; assembly: GCF_050436245.1. Lineage (NCBI taxonomy): Bacteria > Pseudomonadati > Pseudomonadota > Betaproteobacteria > Burkholderiales > Burkholderiaceae > Paraburkholderia > Paraburkholderia sp. MM6662-R1. The sequence goes on from NZ_JBNDLV010000003.1 coordinate 564,661, forward strand.
CACTCGCCCAAGTGGGCGGTCGCACCTACGAGCGGCGCTGGCGCGGGCAAGCATGGAGGACGGGCAAACCGCATCGGACTTTCCGCCCTCTATCTTGCGCTGGATATCAACACTGCCATACGGGAATATCAGCAGGTCTCGCCATTGATGCCGCCCGGCACGCTCGTCAGTTACCAGCTGACCATCGATTCTGTCGTCGATTTCACCGGTGGGTGTCGGGCCGGCCAATGGGCTGCGCTGTGGGAAGACTTTTATTGCGACTGGCGTGGTTGCCGGTTTAATCAGCGCGTCGAACCGCCGAGCTGGGTACTTGGTGACGAAGTTGTGGCTGCCGGTGCAAAAGGGATCATGTTCAGGTCACGTCTGTCGCCGGAGGGTGTGAACCTGGTTCTCTACGTGGATGAGCTCGGGTCGACAGACCGGCTTGAGGTGTACGACCCGCAGCGCGCGCTTCCCCGAGATCAGTCGTCGTGGATAGAAGGCCGTACAGCATATGGCTCCCTCCTCCTAATGGCGCTGCAAACCGACGGCACTCGATATCGCTCCAGCCAGGTCCGACCGGCGAACTGAGAGGCAAGAACTCACTGCAACCGTCCAAAGTCGGCCTTTCCTTACGACCGCTCCAAGAGCCCCGACGGCCACCGATGGTTCGGTTGGCCACGACCAGCGTCCCGCTTGCAACAACGTAGCGTAGCGCCCGTAACTTGGCCCACTTGCGCGGCAGGGATCACTTCGAGCAGTTCTTGGTTCATGCGGCCATTCGATCAACCAGTATCCTTATCGTGGCCTGTTCTGGAGCGGCTATCTAATGCGGAGATTTCCACTCGAGCGTCTTCAATGGGCAGCCTCTAAAAGAATGTGTCGGCCGAAGACCGATTGACGGCCGGGAGGCTTCTTAGCCTTTCCGCACTGTTGTATTTCCCGTCAAATCGGGACACGACACGCTTGCTTGTAACTGAATGTAACCATAGACTGTGGAAAAAATTTACTAGATGTGGTCTCCGGGGAACAATGAAAAAAGCTCTAGCCATCAGCGCAGCGGGTGCGATGCTCGCGGCCTGCGCAACCGTATCTACGCCTCCTCAAGTCAAGGAGGCGCCCACTCCCAGAACCCAGCAACAGGCAGCACAAGCCGTCAGCTTGGTGACTGACGAAGAGGCGGCGGTTAAACGAAAGATCGCCATCGGACGTTTCAGCAACGAAACCCGCTATGGCCGCACCTTCGTCGCCGATGCAAATCTTGATCCACTCGGTAAGCAGGCCAGCGACATCCTAGCAAGCCGCCTGGTGGCGTCAAAGCAGTTTCTCGTTTTCGAACGCCCCGATATTGCGAAGGTGGCCGCCGAACAATCTCTTTCGAAAGACGCGGGCCTGATCGGTGTGGACGCGCTGATTCTGGGCTCGGTAACCGAGTTTGGTCGCAGCACCACAGGCAAGGCGGGCTTCCTGAGCGCGACGAAGGTTCAGAATGCTCATGCGAAAGTCGAACTCCGACTGGTCGATGTCAAGACAGGATATGTCTTCTTCTCTGCCTCCGGTACCGGCGAAGCTTCCACCGAGTCGGGAGAGATCGCGGGATTCGGGAGTCGCGCCGACTACGACGGCTCGCTCAATGACAAAGCAATCTCCGCTGCGATCTCCGACGTCATCGGCCGCATGATGACCAAGCTCAAGGAGCGCCCCTGGAAGTCTGACATCCTCAAGGCAGACGGCTCTATCGTCTACATCAGCGGCGGCGCGCTGCAAGGCATCAAGCCCGGTTCAACTCTCCACGTCTACAAGGCGGGCGAGTCGATTCAGAGCGGGCAAACGGGCTTCACGATCACATTGCCCGCGACTCCCATCGCGACCATTCGCGTGACTTCGAATTTTGGCGACAGCGAAGTGAATGAAGGCTCTGTGGCCCTTGTGACAAGCGGGGCCGTCACGAAAGACAAATCTCTGAGGTTGACCCGGTTCGACGGATAGATTTGCAGTTGAGTCTAATGCGGTGTGGCACCTCCCGATAAGATCAAATCGCAGGTTGTCCACGGCCGGGCGGCGGGTCGCCTGTCAAGACCACGACGCTGCCCGGCGGTGGGCAACCCGCGCGACGATAAGCTTTGATCTTGCGCATGCAGGTTTTCGAATTCGAGCGGCGAACAGTAGCCGATGCTGCTGTGGAGGCGGCGTATGTTGTACCAGCTCTCCAGAAACGAGAACAGACGCCGCCTTGCCTGTTCGTGGGTCGCGAAGTGTTCGCGACAGAGCAGTTCGGCTTCGAGCGTGCCGAAGAATGACTCGCACATCGCGTTGTCGTAAGCGTCGCCGGTGGTCCCCATCGACGGTTGTACGCCGGCTTCTCGGCAGCGCCGCCCGAAGGCAATGGAGGTGTATTGGGCGGATTCAACCGGTCGTTGCAACACCTTTGATCGAGGAGGTGTTGCAACGACCGGTTGAATCCGCCTTGACAGCCTTGATCGGAATGTAGAATCACACCGTCATGGCGTCGCTGCTGCAACGCCATGTCAAACGCCCGCAACATCAGTTCGGTGTACAGATGGCTGGACATCGCCCAGCCGACGACGCGACGGCTGAATACATCCAGCACAACCGCCAGATAGAGGAATCCTTCACCCGTGGGTACATAGGTCGCGTCTGCGACCCACAGCACGTTTGTCGCCTCGGCACTGAAGTGCCGGCGCACCAGATCAGGCGCACGCCGGGCGCCTGCGCGTGGCCGTGTGGTGCGCGGCCAGCGCCGCCGGCTTGCCCCGCACAGACCCGCCATACGCATGAGGCGCGCCACCCGCTTGCGCCCCACGTGTATGCCTTCGCGCGCGAGTTGCGCATGAATACGCGGTGCCCCATACGTGCCGCGCGAGCTTGCATGGAGCGTGCGGATATGCGCGAGCAGTTGCGCATCGCTACGCGTGCGCATCGCGGGCTCCCGCACCAGCCATGTGTAATAGCCGCTCGTCGAGACGCCGAGCAGCCGTGCCATCATCGCGATGGGCCAGCGGGCCCGGTTCGCTTTCATGAATCCGTACCCCCCTTCGGTGGAATGGATCCCGTCTCCCTCGCGAACCAGGCTGCCGCGTGAGAGAGTATGTCGCGCTCCATCTTCAGTTGCCGGACTTCGCGACGCAACCGTGTGAGCTCCTGGCGTTCGGCTGTGGTCAGACCGTCATGCCGCACACCTGTGTCGCGATCAGCCTGCGCCACCCAGTTGTAGATGGTCTGTGCAGTCGGCTCGAACTCCTTTTCCAGTTCCTCCGGCCTGCGCCCGGCCTTCACCAGCCCGACCATTTGCGCCCGAAATTCCGCCGGGTACGGGGTACGATGCTTGGCCATAATCGGCACCTCCTTCTCCAAAGGATAGATGTCCGTTTTTGCGGGTCAACTTCACTCTCTTCGTAGCCGAGTAACCAACAAATGATGCGATCCATTTGCGTGACAACGCTTGCCGTTGCCCTCGCGGGCTGCGCTATGCCCCATAGCCAGGTCGTTTCGGGCAGCGCTCGTCCAACCCTTAGCCTTGTCGGCGCTCCGAGCGACAGCGAACTCGTGCTCGACGGGCAGCTGATCGGACCAGCGAACCAGTACAACGGAGTCAACGGCGTGATGTCTATTGAGGAAGGCCCGCACTCCGTTGAAGTGCGTCACGGCAACGCGGTGCTGACAAAGAAAAGAATCCTGGCTGCCAGCGGAGAAGCGGTCGCAGTGGACGTAACGACTGGAGGGCAATAACAATGAAAGTCTGGAAATTTGCAGTCGTGCTCACGGTAGCCGGAATGACCGCTGCCTGTGCTCCTCAGACGAAATACGCCTGGGGAAACTACGAGTCGTCCTTGTACGAACACTACAAGACGCCAGGCGACACTGCGGCATTTGCTCAACACCTGGCTGATACGATCAGCAAAGCCGAGGCATCGGGGAAGAAGGTGCCTCCGGGAATCTACGCTGAATATGGTCAAGTCTTACTTGAGTCCGGTGACTCGAAGCAAGCTGCTGTCTTCTTCGAAAAGGAGAAGACAGCCTGGCCTGAGTCGACCGTCTTCATGACGACCATGATCAGGGTTGCCTCCAGCACGAAGGAAACGAAGCAATGAGCGCAGCAAACCGCCTCCTGAAGCTCACTCTCGCCGTAACGTCTGTAGTTGCGATGGCAGCGTGCGCGCCAGTTCCCGTCCACAACAATTACACAACGTTCCGGCATGCTGATCCGCATTCGATTCTTGTTGTGCCAGCGATCAACCGCAGCGTCGATATCGATGCGCCAGACTATTTTCTGTCAACGATCAGCCGGCCGTTGGCAGAGCGCGGCTACTACGTCTTTCCGCTGAACCTCACGAAGCGAGTCATGGAGGATGATGGGCTCGGTGACGCGGATCTCGTTCACGCCAACGATCCGACCGTTCTGGGCAAGATGTTCGGTGCAGACTCGGTAATGTACATCACCATCAACCGGTGGGATGCGAAGTATGCGGTTCTCGCGACATCGGTGACAGTAGATCTCAGCTATGCGCTGAAGAGCGGCACCACTGGCGAAACTCTGTGGACGCACAGACAGACCATGGTCTACTCGCCGCAAGCCGCAAACGCGGGTAACCCGCTTGCGACGTTGATAGTAGCGGCAATCACGGCGGCGATCGCCAAGGCGAAGCCGAACTACGTCCCCTTGGCTCAACAGGCAAACGCGATCTCCGTCAATAAAGCCGGCCAGGGACTGCCCGCTGGCCCTTATGACGGTCACTACAAGTCTGACGGCGCGACTTTCTGAGACGATTGGCGCCGTTCGAGAATGAATGTTCCCGCGAGAGCAAACCCGGGAACAATTTCGAGGTGGGACAACCATTAAACTTCTTCCGCGCAATGCGTTATATCCGCGAAGTTGTTGCGGGACGTCGTAGCCGACCCGTTGTCCGCGGTCGAGCCGTCAGAGGTGAAAAGGCAGGTATCGGAGCCCGGCAGACGCTCGGTACGGCCACTCAAGGACAATTGGTCGGCCAGAGCAGTCGCTCACCAAAGTGGCGCGCGGGTTGCCGCGAATGACCGCTACCAGAAAATTCGAATGCCCGTAGTCGGGCCCGCCTCTGACGTTCGATCAGGTTCGGTGAAGGCCTCAGGCTCGTTCAAACCAGCCTGGACATAAAAACAGGCATTGGACTCTCCGGATTTGTTGAAATTGGTGACTTGGCCAGATTGTCGTCGACACGTGCAAAGCAAGGGTCTACGAGAAGCCGACCCTTAACCTCGCGATGCGCGACGCGATCATCAAGACATGCCTTTTTCTGATAACACCAACGGTCTCGACCAACCGGCGCCGACGCGAAGCCTCGCCTGCTCAGGAAAAGATCGCCTCGATATCCGCCGACGCGTCCTTCACCTCATCGAAGTTCAGCGTCGCTTCGATATGCTGCAGATGCTCCAGCATGCATGCGGCGGCACGCGCTTCATCGTGCGCTTCGATCGCATCGATCAGCTCGCTGTGCTCGTGATGCGGGCACGCCGGTGCGTTGGGCTTGTCATAGAGGGTGATGACGAGACAGGTCAACGGAGCGAGTTCACGCATCATCCGCAGCAGGATTTCGTTGCCAATCATCTCCGCGATCAGTACATGGAACTCGCCGGACAGCCGGATGATCGCAGGCCGGTCATTCTGTTTGCGCGCATCGCTTTCCTGCCGCACGTGCTTGTACAACGCGCGTACCTGCGCGGACGTGGCGGTGCGACTCAGGAGCCGGACCATTTCCGGTTCGATGATACGCCGCGTGACGAACACATCCCGTGCCTGCTGGACACTCGGACTTGCGATAAAGGCCCCGCGATTCGGCACCAGCTCGACAAGCCCCTCATGCGCAAGCTTGTTGAGTACTTCCCGGATTTTCGTTCGGCTCACACGCGAGACTTCCGCCAGCCGCTCCTCGATCAACTTGGTGCCGGGTGCAAGGCGATGTTCAAGCACGGCCTTCTGGATGCGTCCGTAGATTTCCTCGTTGGTATACGGCGTTTTGGACGCGACACTCTTACTGGCAGGCATGACGGAGGCTCGGCTCAAAGTGTTTCTCGCAGCTGGGAAATAAATCGATGATAGAACAATCGCGAGCGTTTTTGTGCACATAAATTCGCCGCGTCACTATGCCTGGTTGATCGCCGCGCAGCGTACTCCGATCGTCCCACAAGGCCAACCGTGCAATGCGCCGCCTCATCGTGCGGTCGTTCAGACTTGTGTTTCGTGTGCGGATACTTGTCCGAGATCTGGCGTGAAGCGACGCGCGACCAAATGAATTGGTAACTACTTTGTATACAACAATTTATAAATATGCATTGCGATCTTGGAGCAAGACGCACCGCGCGATGTGCGCTCTGATCGAGCTCATCAATCCCAATTTGGTGCGGGCGCGCACCATCTTCATGCAACTATTGCGGCCGTTCATTTCGTCGCGGTCCCCATGCGCTGGCTCAGTTTGAGGCGACCAAAAACCGGCCGGGAGCACCATCTGATCGAGACATGCGATTGCATACAATTTTCTTTTTTTTTGAGTACAAACACACTTATTTATGTTGGCATAAAGATTGCGTCATCAAGCGTCGAGCAAGCACCCTTCCAGCCCTGCTTGCCAGAAGGCTACCCCTGATATGGAAATCATGACGCAACGCACTTTGATTGGCATGTTGACCCCATCTTCCAACACGGTTCTCGAACCGGTCACCTCGACGATACTTTCGGGCGTGCCAGACGTCAGCGCGCATTTCGGCCGCTTCCGTGTGACCCAGATCGCGATGTCCGAGCAGGCGCTGGCACAGTTCGACGACGAGGAGATTCTCGCGGCAGCAACGCTGCTTGCCGACGCCAAGCTCAATGTGATCGGCTGGAACGGGACGTCATCGGGCTGGCTTGGTTTTGAAGCGGACGAGCGTCTATGCCGCAGCATCACCGCGCGCACCGGCATTGCCGCATGCACCTCGGTGCTGGCGCTCAACGAAATTTTCGCCACGACCGGCGTGCGTCGCTTTGGACTCGTCACACCGTATCGCGACGACGTGCAGGCGAAAGTCGTGTCGACCTATAGCGGCGCGGGCTTTGAATGTGTCGGCGAGCGTCATCTGAACAAGCAGGACAATTTTTCGTTTTCGGAAGTCAGCGCGGACACATTGCGCGAGATGGCTCGTGACGTCGCGAAAAGCAAACCCGACGCCATTACGATTTTCTGCACCAATTTGCGCGGCGCGCCGCTCGCCGAAGAGCTCGAAGCGGAGCTCGGCATTCCGGTGTACGACACCATCTCGACGGTGGTCTGGAAAGCGCTGCGGATGACCGGCATCGAGACATCGCGTGTCAAAGGCTGGGGGAGCTTGTTCCGGGAGGTCGCATGAGCGACGCGGCGGGGTTCGACCTTGTGATCCGCAACGCGGATATCGCCACCGCGGCCGACCGCTTTGCCGCCGACATCGGCGTGCGCGGGGGGCGCATCGTCGCGCTGGGCAGCGCACTGGCCCCGGGCGTCAGCGAGATCGACGCGGCCGGGCGGTTAGTCACCCCCGGCGGGGTGGACAGCCACTGTCACCTGGACCAGGACACCGGTGACGACAGCGTGATGGCCGACGACTTCCTGAGCGGCACCGTGTCCGCCGCCTGCGGCGGGACCACCACTGTCATTCCATTTGCGTGCCAGCAAAAGGGGCAAACCCTGCGGGCGGCCATCGATACGTACCATCAACGCGCTGACGGCCGTGCAGTCATCGACTACGCATTCCATCTCATCGTCACCGATCCCACGCCGCAGGTGCTTGAGCAGGAGTTGCCGCAACTGATCGAAGAGGGCTACACGTCGTTCAAGATCTACATGACGTACGACGCGCTCAAGCTCAACGATCGCCAGATGGTCGAATTGCTGGCGCTGGCTCGCGCCCACGGCGCCATGGTGATGATCCATGCCGAAAACGCCGATTGCATTGCGTGGCTGACCGAGGCATTGCTCGAACAAGGCATCACCGCGCCGATCGGTCATGCACTGTCGCGCCCCATGTTGGTCGAACGCGAAGCGACGCATCGGGCAATCAGCCTCGCGCAACTTGTCGACACACCTGTGCTGATCGTGCACGTCTCCGGCCGCGAGGCGATCGAGCAGATTCGCTGGGCGCAGGGCCAAGGTCTCGCGGTCTATGCCGAAACATGTCCGCACTATCTGCTGCTCACCGAAGACATGCTCGAAGACGGCCCACGCGGATATCAATGCATCTGCAGCCCGCCACCGCGCGATGAAGCAAACCGCCAGGCCGTCTGGGACGGTCTCGTGAACGGCACGTTTCAGGTGCTCTCCTCCGACCATGCCCCGTTTCGCTACGACGGCCCGCACGGCAAGCAGGTAGCTGGCGAAAACCCGTCCTTCGATCAGGTGCCCAATGGCATACCCGGCATTGAGACACGTATGGCCTTGCTGATGTCGGAAGGCGTGATGAACGGACGCATCGATATCCATGCCTTTGTCGCGTTGACTGCGACCAACGCCGCGAAACTGTACGGCCTTTATCCGCGTAAAGGTTCGATCGCGATCGGCGGCGACGCCGATCTGGTGATCTGGGATACGGATCGAGCTTTCACGCTCACCAACGATGCGTTGCATCACAACGTCGACTACACGCCGTACGAGGGCTGGCGGATGAAGGCATGGCCAGCGCTGACGCTTTCGCGCGGCGCGGTGGTCTGGGACGGCTCACAACCCTGCGGCACGCGCGGCCGCGGCGAGTTTCTGCCGGCCCTGCGGCCGCAACCCGCACAGCCGCACCGGCCGTTGAACCCGCGTATCGAAGCTCACCGGGTGCTGCCGCGGTTTGCCTTTCCCGCCGTCTATCGCGGGTAAGCAAGGTTCTGCCGCGTAGCGCTCCTTGCGTACTTCGCTGCGTCTCGCACGCTGTCTTAACTCGTAGGTACCTTGATTTTCTCTGGAGAGCCTGATGTCCGAACGATTTTCGCGTCGCCAATTCCTCCACCGTGCCGGCGTGGGCGCGGCCCTGGTGTCGATCGGTTTGCCCCGCTTTGCGCTGGCTGCCGGGCTCACGCTTGACGAGGTCAAGAAGTCCGGCGTCCTGCGCATCGGCTGTGAAGCGACCTATCCGCCGCTGACCTATCGCGACGCGAGCGGCACAATGATTGGCTACGACGTCGATCTTGCCAACGCGTTTTGCTGCAATCTGGGCGTCAAGGCGGAGTTTGTCGACACCGTCTGGGCGGGTGTGATTCCGTCGCTCTATACGAAGAAGTTCGATCTGGTCATGAGCAGTCTGAGCTATACGGCCGAGCGCGAAAAACACGTTGATTTCTCGGTGCCTTACGTCGAAGCGTCGCAGGCGTTGCTGATTCGGGCAGCAGATCAGAAGAGCGTGACCAGTCTTGCCGGGATGAACGGCAAGGTGCTGGGGCTCAAGCTCGGTTCACCGGGTCAGACGCTCGAGCCGAAGCTCGACGCTCAATTGAAAGCGGCTGCCGGAGCGGGCTTCAAAGAAGTGAAAACCTTCGATGACCATCCGGCCGCCTATATTGCGCTGGCCGAAGGCAAAGTCGACGGTGTGCTCAATACCCTGCCGACGCTCGCGCTCGTGCTCAAGAATGCACCAGGAAAATACGCGATCGTCAAGGGTATCGGCGCGGACAACTGGGCAGGCATCGCGGCGCGTACCGACGACACCGCGCTGATCGGCTTTATCGATCAGCAACTGCGCAAATTCAGGAGCGACGGCACGCTGCATGCGCTGCAGCAGAAGTGGTTTGGATTCGACATGAATTTGCCGGACGCGATTCCGGCGCTTACCTGAGAGCCCGGCGCCCATGGACTGGAGCATTATTGTCATGGCCATGCCGATTCTCGCGGTCGGCCTGCTCGCTACGCTGAAGGTCTGCCTCGCGGCAATCGCGATCGGCATTGTGCTCGGCTTCGCGCTGGGCTTTGGTGCGCTTAGCCGCTTCAGGGCGGTCCGTATCGCGGTGCTGGCGTATGTCGATTTCGTGCGCGGCACGCCGCTGCTGGTGCAGATCTTTCTCGTCTATTTTGCGCTGCCGGTCATCGGCATCAACTTCAACGAATATTGGGCCGGTGTCATCGCACTGAGCCTGAATGCCGGCGGGTTCATCTGCGAGATCGTAAGGGCGAGCATGCAGTCCGTCGATCGCGGCCAGACCGAGGCGGCCCAATCGATCGGCATGCGCCATGGCCAGATCATTGTGCATGTGCTCTTTCCGCAAGCGTGGCGGCGCATTCTGCCACCGCTCACCAACGAACTGATCTCACTAATCAAGGGCTCAGCGCTGCTCTCTGCGATCTCCGTGTACGAGCTCACACACGCCGGGCAAGAAATCATAGCGACATATTTCTCGCCGTTCGAGATCTTCCTGCTGATCGCCCTCTACTACTACGCATTGATCTCGGCGCTTGCGTGGCTGTCGCGCTACCTCGAGCGGCGGCTGCCGCAATACTGATTCCATGAACTCTGGTCCCACCATGTCTTCCATCATCACCGCCCCCGAGCTACCCGCGGCGCTCGCCGCTGCGCGCGAGCGTGAAGCCGCCGGTTCACCGCTGCTAGCCATCGAGCAACTGCATAAGCGCTTCGGCGACAAGGTCGTGCTGCCCTCGGTCTCGCTACAAGTGGGGCATGGCGAGACGGTGGTGCTGATCGGCCCCTCGGGTTCGGGCAAGACCACCCTGCTGCGCTGTATCAACTTCCTGGAGAAACCTGACGACGGCACGATCCGACTCGGCGGTCAGCGCATCGGCCTGTCCGAAAACGGCCGTGCGCTACCCGAGGCCGAACTCGCCCGGCAACGCAGCCGTTTCGGATTCGTCTTCCAGCGCTTCAACCTGTTCGCTCATCTGAGTGCGCTCGACAACGTCGCAGCGGGCCCGCAGCGCGTGCTGGGGCTGTCGCGCGATGCAGCTCGGGATCGCGCGCAACAGGCGTTGGAGCGAGTCCAGCTTGCCCCGCACGTCGGCAAGCGACCCGCGCAACTGTCAGGCGGACAGCAGCAGCGGGTGGCGATCGCCCGCGCACTCGCGATGGAGCCGGAAATGATCCTGTTCGACGAGCCCACCTCGGCGCTCGATCCAGAACTGGTCAACGAAGTCCTCGAAGTCATGCGCGATCTCGCCGCAGCCCGTACGACGATGATGGTCGTCACACACGAAATGAGCTTCGCGCGCAACGTCGCCCATCGGGTCGTCTTCATGGATGGCGGCACGATCGTCGAGCAAGGCGCGACCGGCGAGGTTTTCGGCCGTCCGCGCGAAGAACGCACCCAGCGTTTCCTGCAGCACCTGCACACCTGAACTGAACCGGATGAGTTGACTAATGACTGCCCTACCTGTCGACCTTGACCTGCTGTTGCTGGATGCCACCGTTGTGACGATGGACCCCGCCCAGCCGGTGTTACATGACGCGGCCATCGGCATACGCGGCAACCGGCTTGCCTTTGTCGGCCGCGCGCAGGACCTGAGCCTGCAAACGCGCGCGCGTACCACGCGACGGCTAGGCGGACGCCTTATCGTGCCGGGCTATGTCAACGTGCATACCCACGCCATTCTGACGATGGTGCGCGGTGTAGCCGAAGATCTGGGCTTCGCGCCCGCGTACACGCCAGGCATTCCGCACGGCCACGACGTGCGCCCGGACGAAGCGGTCGCGCTGGCTCGTCTCGGCGCGCTCGAAGCGATGCTGTTCGGCTCGACGCTGATCAACGATAGCTATGTTCATGCCGACCTCACAATGGAGGCAATGGCCGACCTTGGCTTGCGCGTGTTCTCATGCGGACGCCTTCACGACGTCGATTTCTCCGGCGTGGCGAACGGGCGCTGGGAATACCATGCCGCGACCGGGGAGCGTACGCTCAACGACGCACTGACGCTCGCCTCGCGCTGGCATCGCAAGCACAACGGCCGCACGGGCGTGCAACTGGCCGTTCACGCACCGGATACCTGCTCTGACGACTTTCTGCGTCGGATCGCCGATGCGGCACGCGCGCATGACCTTGGCGTAACAACTCACCTCGCGCAAAGCCGCACTGAAGTGGGGCAAGTGAAACGGCGTTCGGGCAAAAGCCCGGCGCAGCTACTCGACAATGTCGGACTGCTCAATGAACGGTTGGTGGCGGCGCACTGTCTGTATCTGGACGACGGCGACATCGAGCGCGTCGGACGCGCCGGGATTACGGTCGCACACATTCCAAAGGGCAACGCGACGGGGGGGACGATGGCGCCGACGCCGCGCCTGCGCGCCGCCGGCGCCCGCATCGCGCTCGGCACGGACAACATGCACGCGGATATGACCGAGGTCATGCGCTGGGCGCTGGCCATCGCGCGCATCCAGTTGGACGAGGTCGCCCCCGACTGGCAGCCCGCCGATGCGCTGGCGATGGCCACCCATAACGGCGCCCTTGCGATGGGCCTGGGCGACCAACTGGGTCGGCTGCAGACGGGCTGGCTCGCGGACCTCGCCGTATTCGACTTCCGACGCGCGCATCTGACACCGCACCCGAATCCGCTGGGCACGCTCGTGCATACGGGACTCGGGCGCGATGTGGAGATGGTCATCGTGGATGGAGAAATCGTGGTGGACGGCGGTGCTCCCACCCGTTGCGACGCCGATGCGGTCATCGCCGCCGCACAACACGCCGCCGCGCAATTATGGAAAAGGGCCAGCGCATGAGCACCCCGCACAGTATCGGTTCGCAGGCGAAGCACGGCGGCACAGGCGTCGCGGCCGCCGCATTTGCGCCTCCACGCGCCAGCACTTCACAAGCTGGTGCTGCCGTGCAGATGCGCGGCATCAGACACCGCTTCGCAGCGGTGCCCGTCATCGAAGACGTCACCCTCGAGGTTGCGGCCGGCGAACTGGTTGCGTTGCTTGGCCCCTCGGGGTGCGGCAAAAGTACCCTGCTGCGTATCCTCGCCGGTCTGCAGGTGCAGTCCGAGGGCGAAGTCCATATTGGCGGACAACGCGTGGATAGCCTCGCGCCGCGCCAGCGCGGTGTGGGCATCGTCTTCCAGAACTACGCGCTGTTTCCGCACATGACGGTGGCCGCGAACGTGGCCTACGGTCTGGAAGCCAACGGTGCGGCCCGTCGCGACGCCGCGCACAAGGCCATGCAGATGCTCGAGATGGTCCGCATGGATGCGTTTGCGAAGCGCTATCCCCGCGAGTTGTCGGGCGGCCAGCAACAACGCGTTGCACTGGCCCGCACACTCGCCGTCGAACCCCGCATCCTGCTGCTCGACGAACCGTTTGCGGCCCTCGACAAAAACCTGCGACTCGACATGCAGATCGAAATCCGACGTCTGCAGCGCGAACTGAACATCACGACCGTGATGGTGACGCACGACCAGGAAGAGGCGATGAGCATGGCCGACCGGGTCGCGGTTCTCAATCGCGGGCGTCTCGAACAATACGACACGTCGGTCGCGATCTACGACCAGCCCGCCACCTCGTTCGTCGCCACCTTCGTCGGCACCGCAAACCTGCTGCCGGTGACGCTGCGCCTGGATGGCAACCAGTGCCTGGCAGAGTTCGCCGATGGCGCCGTGCTGTCCGTTCCCCAGCCGGGCCCGTGGCGCGATCCCGGCGCGGCGTTGCTGGCGGTTCGACCCGAACAATGGGACTGGCAGTTGCCACAGCCTGGCGCCAACGCGCGGCAGTTGCTTGCTACCGTTCAACTGGCCATGCCGATCGGCCCAACGCTGGTTGTCGATCTGCAGACCGATGCTGGGCAGCCCGTGAAGATATCGCTCCCACGTGCCGAGGGTGCCGCCTTGCAGCCACGCCTGCGCGTGGCGCTCGATTTCAAACCGGATGCGCGGGTGCGCACCTTCAGTGCGCCGACGCACGGCGCCGCCGGCGTTTAGCGGATGCTCACGTCTGTCTTTATCCAACCGAGCGCGCGCGGCAGCGACGCCGTACGGCGCCGATCCTGTCCGCGGCGCGTGCACGTCGCCCTCTTCCCTATCACCCGTCTATCCACTTCAACCGTTCATCCGGAGGTCCTATGTCGCTGATCGATCACCAACGTCGCAAGCTCCTGCAACTGATGGGAGCGGCTGGGGCCGTTGGCCTGTCGCTCGGCAGCCCGCTTGCCATGGCTGCCTCCGAGTCCCTCGCGGCCACCACCTTTCCTGGCGCGTGGGAAGAGTCACAACGCAAGATCCTGTTGCCCGCGTTTCGCAAGGCTGCGGGTGTCAACGCCGTGCTCACTGCCTCCCAGGCGCTCGACACCCTGACCAAACTGGTGGCCGCGCGCAACAATCCGCCATTCGACGTGGTCATGATGGACGAGGGACCCTACCTGCAGGGCATCGCGCAAGGCGTGTTCGAACCCATTCCGGCGGCCCGCGTGCCGAACCTCGCGAATCTGCCCGCTCACTTCATCGACCCGAAGGGCCTCGGCGCGTATGTGTCCGCGCAGGTGTATGGCATTGCGTACAACACCGAGCGCGTGAAGAGCACGCCGAAATCCTGGAACGATCTGCTTAAGCCGGAATTCAAGGGCCGCGTCGGCCTCGTGAGTCTCGACTCGACCTTGGGCACGGTATGGATGGTGGCGCTCGCCAAGATGCTCGGCGGCGACGAAGACCACATGGACCTGGCATTCGATTACATCAAGCGCCTGATGCCCAACGTCGGCGCGGTCGCTGCCAATCCCGGCGCACTGGGCACGCTGTTCCAGCAAGGTCAGGTGGATATTGCGTGCCACTACATCAACAACGTCGAGTCACTCAAGGCCAAGGGCGTACCGATCGCGCTCGCGCGACCGGAGAGCAACTGGGGAATGGTGCGCAGCACGATGAATATCGTGAAGAACACCCAGGCGCTGGATCTCGCCGCGACCTATATCAACACCGCGCTGAGTGTAGAAGTGCAGCAGCAGATGACGGCTGCGCCTTACTATGTTGCGCCAACCAACACGAAAGTGCCGTTCGGCGCAGCGCTCGCCGCCATCGCCCATAACGCAAATGAAATGGCCTCGTTCGTACAGGTGGACTGGGCACGGATCAACCCGCGCCGTGCCGAGTATATTGACCGTTTCAACCGTCTGGTCAAGGCCTGACGCATCATGAACGCGAACCACCGGATGTCACGCGACTGGCTCCTCGTGCTGCCGCTGGGCCTGTTCTTCGTCGCGTTTGTGGGCGTGCCGCTCGCACTCGTCGCGTTGATCAGCCTGCACAGCGACACCGCCATGACGCATTTCGGCATGCGCCAATACCTGCTGTTTTTTGGCGACAGTTATAACCGGGGCATCCTCTGGCAAACGCTCATGCTGGGCGTGGCAACCACGCTTGCGACGATCGTACTTGGCTATCCCGTCGCCCATCTGTACGTGGTGAGCCGGCCGCGGTGGAGGCGTCTGCTGATGGTGCTGATTCTTCTGCCGCTTCTGACCAGCTCGGTGGTCCGCACGTTTGCATGGGTCGTGATCCTCGGCAATGAAGGGCTGGTCAACGCGCTACTCGTGGCGTTCGGGCGAACGGGCGAACCGGTGCGGCTCTTGTATACACCGCTGGCTGTTATCCTGTCGCTCGCGCAGATTGAATTGCCGTTGATGGTGTTACCGCTCGTCACCACGCTCATGTCGCTCGACACGCGCCTGCCCGAGGCATCGCACGCGTTGGGGGCGAGCAGTTGGTGCACCTGGTGGAAGATCACGGTGCCGCTCGCCATGCCGGGCCTGCTCAGCGGCACCTTGCTGGTATTTACCGGCGCGGTCAGCGCGTTCGTAGTTCAGACGCTGGTCGGGGGCGGCCAGTTGATGTACATGCCGTTCTACATCTACGAGCAGGCGATCCAGACGCAGAATTATCCATTTGCCGCCACACTCGCTGTGATTTTGCTGTTGAGCGTGCTCCTGGTCGTGACCTTGCTCAACTATTTCGGCCGCAAGACCCGGGGATTTGTCCATGGCTAAATACACCGCCGCCGCGGCGCAGGTCATGCCGACGCGCCGCACCCGGCCTGGGCGCTTGTCGTTCAATGCCGTGATGGGAGCGATCGGCGGCATCGGACTCCTGGTGCTGATCGGGCCCACGCTGATCGTGCTGATAACCTCGCTCACGTCGGGCTACTCGCTGAAGTTTCCGCCGCCGGGGTTCTCGCTGAGGTGGTATCACGCACTGATCTTCGATTCGCCCGAGATCATCGACGACCTGCTGCTAAGCCTGAGGCTCGCCGCCGCCGCGACCGCCTGTGCGACCGTGCTGGCGGTGGCGGCCGCGGTCACTCTGGCACGCCGCCGCACGCTCGCTGCGCGACTGCTCGACTCTTTTTTCATGGCACCGCTGACCATCCCGTCACTCGCGCTCGGTTTGGGTATCCTGATCTTGTTCAACCTGGAAAGTGCCGGCCTGTCGTTCTACAGCCTGCTCGCCGGACACATCGCCCTGTGCGCGCCCTATGTGCTGTACACCACGTCGGCCAGTTACGCGCAGCTCGATCCAGCGCTACTCGACAGCTCGAAATGCCTCGGGGCAGGCGGCTGCTTCACGTTTCGCCGCGTCGTGCTGCCGGCGCTGGTACCCGGCATCGCGTCGGGGGCGTTCATTGCGTTCATGAACTCGTTCGACAATGTCGCGCTGTCGCTGTTCCTGTCGGACGCCCGCTCAGAAGTGCTGCCCATCCACCTATGGCACATCATCGAGGACAGCCTCGACGTGCGGGCGGCTGCGGCCTCCGGCGTGCTGATTGTCGTCACCTTGATCTCCATGCTGCTGATGGAGCGGCTCGCCGGATTGTCGCGGCAGTTCCGCTAGCCCCTGCAGCTAACGTTCCTTCAACCGGGTGAAATCCTTGCGCAAGATCCTCTCCAACGTCAGAGCATTACACGGCGCCGGGCAGCGTTATGAGCCTCGGCGCGTCGACGTCGTGATCGAAGGCGAGCACATCGCCGCAGTCGTGCCGGGCGGCAGCGCGACCGACGGAGAGTGCGTGCCCCTTGACGACTGCCTGCTGGTGCCGGGGCTCATCAACGGCCATCAACATTCGCACGAGCATTTTCATAAGGGTCGGCTCGAAAACCTCCCGCTCGAATTGTGGATGCACTACGTGCGCGCCCCCCGCCCGGTCAAGCTGACGCCGCGCCAGGTTTACCTGCGGACCCTGATCGGTGCGCTCGAGTCGCTGCGCAGCGGCGCGACCACCCTGGTCGACGACGTGAGCCTTGGGCAGGCCATCGACCCCGCCATCGTCGAAGCGATTTTCCAGGCTTACGAAGACGCGGGTATTCGCGCGCTCGTCGGGTTCTCGATGATGGATCGCGCGATCGTCGATAACTTCCCTGACGTCGACACAATTTTCCCGCCCGCTCTGCTCGCGCAACTACGCGCCCAGCCGCGGCCCTCGCCCGATGCGTTCTTCGCGCTGCTGCAAAGCCAGTTGGCGCGGCACCATCCTCTGCATGACCGGGTCGGCATGCTGATCGCACCTTCGGCGCCGCAGCGCTGCACGTCTGAATTTCTCGCGCGTTGCCGCGCGTTCGCCGACACGCACGCGCTGCCGGTCATCATCCACGTTCAGGAAACGCGGCTGCAGGTGGTAACGGCACAAGCGTTCTATGGAAAGCCCATGGTGATGCGCCTCGCCGAATTGGGATTTTTGCAACCGGGCACCTCGCTGATCCACGCGGTCTGGCTGTCGGACGCGGAGATCGACTGCCTGGCGCAGTCTGGCGTCAGCGTCCAGCACAATCCGTGGAGCAACCTGATGCTCGGCTCCGGCGTGCAACCGGTACGTGAGCTGCTCGACGCGGGCGTCAACGTGAGTCTCGGGTCAGACGGCTGCGCGTCGACCGTCACCTGCAATATGCTCAACGTGCTTGGCAGCGCCGCGGCTTTGTCGAAGATACGCGGCGACGATTATTCGCGCTGGTTGTCGGCCGCCGAAGCGCTACATGCAGGGACGATCGGCGGCGCGACGGCGCTCGGACTAGGCGGGCAACTAGGCGCGATCGCTCCGGGTTATCGCGCCGACCTGGTCGCCTACCGGACCGACACCGTAGGCTTCACTCCCTTGACCGATCCGGTGCGGCAACTCGTGTATGCCGAGCGCGGCGCCGCCATCGACAGCGTGTTTGTCGCGGGCGAGGCAGTCATACGACAAGGCCGGCTCACGCGCGTCGATGAAGCCGCGCTAATGCGGGAAATTAGTGCGGCCTACGAGGCGCTCAGCGCGGAGTTTGGCCTCGCCGATGAATCAGTCGCACCACTGCGAGCGGAAATGGAGAAGGTCTACGCGCGAGCCCAGACGCTGCACGCCGATTGGCAGACCTGCGTGGCAAAGCTGCCCGGTTGACGGTGCGGCCAAGGGTGCGGTAGCCGTACGCCCCGATCCGTGGAGACAAATCACGAATCACCGGTGCAAGATAATCGCCGGTTCAGCAGAAACTCGCCGCTCGAAATCGCCAGTCATCAAGCCGCCCATACCATTATTCTTGGCGTTAGCTCTCCCTGCAAATGGCGGCTTCCCGCGTCCCAAGGACCCGGACCGAACCCTGCCGGCGGTATGGCAAGATGCCCCGGACAGATATTTAACGTCGTTTGTGTGTCCACCTTCGGTCATTCGATCGGGCGACATGGATGTCCCTTGATGGCCCAGACTGTGTCAAAACGAGCAGCCGCTGGGAATCGACGAAGCCTGTCTCGGCGCACCTCGCGGCTTGTCGGTTACGGCAACCCGAACGTCAAATCGGAGCACAACAACCCCGTGCGGGCGGCACGCCCTCATCGCGTTCATAACCGCTTCTGAACCGAGTATCTTGATCACCCGCTTCATGTTGTACGCCAGCACGTGCAAGCTCTTTTCCGTGCCCACCCGCCCGAGGGTCCGTGTCAGGAAATGAGTGGCGCCCATCCATGCCTTGATCGTGCCGAACGGGTGCTCGACAGTCTGTCGCCGGATGCGCATCATCTCAGGTGCATGATCAAGTCGCGCCTACATGTCATCAAGAACAGCTTCGTGCTCCCGGCGTGTCACGCGACGTTGAGGTCTTGGCGTGCAGCCCCCTTTTTGCGGACATTGCTGGCAATTCGAACTCCAGTACTTACTGATCTTCAGGCCGCGCTCAACGGTTGAGAACTGCCAGATGAGCCTCTCGCCTGCTGGGCACCGGTATTCGTTCGTCGTTGCGTTGAATATGATGTCTTCCTTGCCGAAGCGACCATGGGTCGTTGCACTCGATGTCACCGTCTTCGGAACGGTTGTGGTGCAATTCCGGCGCATCGGTCTGTTACTCTTGAGCTTTTGACGACCACGAGCCAAATGAGCAAGCTGAAAGATCTCGAACGGTTGTTCAACGGGCGTCATTTCGACCGCGAAGTCATCGTCCTTTGCGTGCGTTGGTATCTGCGCTACAAGCTCAGTCTGCGTGATCTTGTCGAGATGATGGCTGAGCGCGGCCTGTCCCTCGCCCACACTACGATCCTGCGTTGGGTGAAGCGGCTACACGCCGGAGTTCGTCAAACGCTGGAATCGGTTGGCTACGACAGCCGGTCAGTCGTGGCGAGTCGACGAGACCTACGTGAAGATTCGCGGCAAATGGGCCTATCTCTACCGCGCCGTTGACCGAGCGGGAAAGACGATCGATTTTCGCCTCAGCGCGAGGCGCGACGTGGCGGCAGCAAAGGCGTTCTTCGCGAAGGCAATCAGAACTCAGGGACGCGCTCCTGAGACGATTACGCTGGACGGCTACGCGGCATCTCATCGGGCGGTCCGCGAGATGAGGACCGACGAGTCGCTACCCAGGCGAACGAAATTGCGATCCTCGAAGTACCTGAATAATCTCATTGAGCAGGATCACCGCCACATCAAATCGCGGGTAAACGTGATGCTTGGGTTCAAGCGGTTCCACAGCGCCGCCGTTACCCTCTCCGGTATCGAACTGATGCATCGCATTCGCAAAGGCCAGTTCGATCTCACCGGCATGCACCTCAAAGATACCACTTCGCCCTCGATTCGGATGGCGGTTCTTTCAGCTCGTTGAGGTCTCCGAAACATGGGCGATTTCTCGCCCGCCTACCCAGTTTGCACCACAGCCGTACACCGCGCCGGTCTTGCCCAGTCTTCGCATCTCGTCGATGTGTGCGCCCCGCGCGCTCTGATGCCGGGCGATTGCTTCGCCCAACTTCGGCGCGAGCCTGCGCCTGCGCGCTTTTTGTTCTGGCGCGAAACGGGCGAATAACCGAATCCACACGTTAATACGGGTTTACCCGCAACAAGCTTGGCTTGTCCTGGCGGAATTGTTTTCTTGTTTGTCTTTCGATTCCCGAATAGCGAAGATCAATCGAACCAGTGACAGGCCGCGACGCGCTTCCTGTCGCACCCCCGCGTATTCACAGTAAGAGAGCCGCGCATGCATAACGGAAAACAGACGATTCGGGCGGGTGTCGACATTGGCGGCACGTTTACGGACGTCGCACTGGAGTACGGCGACCGACTCTACTCGGCCAAGGTTCTGACTGATTACGAAAAGCCTGAACGCGCGATTGTCGAAGCTCTGCGGCGTGCGGCGGCCCAGGCGTCGATCGAACCCGCGCAGATCGGAGCGATCGTTCACGGCACCACGCTCGCCACCAATGCCCTGATCGAACGGCGCGGCGCGCGCACCGCCTTCATCACGAGCGAAGGCTTTCGCGACGTCATCGAGATGCGCACCGAAAGCCGCTTTGAGCAATACGACCTGAGCATCGCACTGCCCAAGCCGCTCGTGCCGCGCTGCGACCGCTTCGCCGTGGGCGGCCGCATGGACGCGCAAGGCAACGAGCTCGTGCCGCTCGACCTCGATGGCCTCGAGCGGATCATTGCGGCGATTCGCGTTGCTGAATTCCCGAGTGTGGCAGTGGGCCTGTTGCACAGTTATCGCAATCCAACCCACGAACGCGCGGTGCGCGAGCATCTACAGCAGCACTTGCCCGGCGTCGCCATATCGCTGTCCAGCGAGGTTTCGCCACAAATTCGCGAGTACGAGCGTTTCAACACCGTCTGCGCCAACGCCTATGTCAAGCCGCTGATGTCGTCTTATCTCAACCGGCTGGCCACGGCGCTCGAAAGCGAAGGCATGCGCTGTCCGCTCTACATGATTCACTCGGGCGGCGGCCTGATGTCGCTGAAAAGCGCCGCTGAGTTTCCGGTGCGTCTGCTCGAATCCGGCCCCGCCGGTGGTGCGATTTACGCGAGCGACGTTGCGGCCCGCTTCGGGCTCGACAAGGTGCTTTCCTTCGACATGGGCGGCACGACCGCGAAAATCTGTCTGATCGAGGAACAGCATCCAAAGACCGCGCGCACTTTCGAAGTGGCGCGCACCTATCGTTTCAAGAAAGGCAGCGGCATGCCGATCTCGATTCCCGTCATCGAGATGGTCGAGATCGGTGCAGGCGGCGGGTCGATTGCGCATGTCGACGATTTGCGCCAGGTGCGCGTCGGCCCTGAAAGCGCCGGCTCGGAGCCGGGGCCGGCCTGCTACGGCCGCGGTGGCCGACGGCCGACCGTCACCGATGCCGATCTTCTGCTGGGCAAGCTCGATGCGAACCGCTTCGCAGGCGGCAAGATCCAGTTGGACACCGCTGCGGCGAACGGCGCTGTCGAGCGCGATATCGCGCAGCCGCTGCAAGGCGATCCAGTGCAGGGCGCCTTCGCGGTGGCGGAGATGGTCGACGAAAACATGGCCAATGCCGCCCGCGTGCATGCGGTCGAAAACGGCTGCGAGCTGGCCGAATACACGATGATCGCTTATGGCGGCGCGGCGCCTCTGCATGCAGCGCGCCTGTGCGAGAAGCTCGGTATCGCGCAACTGTTGATACCGCCCGGCGCGGGCGTGGGCTCCGCAATCGGTTTTCTGCGCACGCCATTCGGCTACGAGTCGCTGCGCAGTGCGGTGATGCGCCTGAGCGAATTCGACAGCGGCATGGTCAACACGCTGATAGATGAAATGAACGTCGAAGTTGCCGCGTTTTTGCGCGAGACTGGCCACACAGGCGAACTGCGACGCGAGTTACGCGCCTATATGCGTTACACCGGACAGGGCTGGGAGATTCCCGTCAGCGTCGCGGCTGAGCGTTTCACGGCATTCGACGTGGCCGCCTTGCGCCACAGTTTCATCGAGGCCTATACGCAGCTGTTTGGACACGAGGTGGCAGGGCTCGACGTGGAAGTGGTCAGTTGGGCGCTTTCCTTATGCACTGTAGAGGCGCGTCCCAAGCGCATCGAGCCGAGCGCCGGCTCGGCAGCGCCAGACCACGGCGGTATTGCCGCGCTCGAACACCGGCCGGTATTCGATGCGAGGAGCGGCCGCTTTCACGATTGCGCGGTCTATGCGCGCGCAAGCTTGCCGCGCGACATACGTATCGATGGCCCTGCGATCATCGTCGAGGACGAAACGTCGACGCTCGTCACCCCGGGTTTTTGCGTCGTCCTGCAACAGGACGATTGCCTGCTCATTCAACGTCGTCGTGAAGGAGATGCATAACATGAACACCACTAACGCCACTATTCATGTTCGTGAGCAGATCATGTGGAACCGGCTCATTTCGGTGGTCGAAGAGCAGGCCGTTACGCTGATCCGCACTGCGTTCTGCACTAGCGTACGTGAAGCCGGCGATCTCTCGGCCGGCGTGTTCGACGCGCAGGGGCGCATGATCGCCCAGGCAGTGACCGGCACGCCCGGGCACGTCAATTCGATGGCGGAATCGGTCGGCCATTTCCTTGCGCGTTTCCGCCCGGATCAACTTGCGCCCGGCGACGTGCTGGTCACCAACGACCCTTGGCTCGGCACCGGCCATCTGCACGACATCACCACGGTGACGCCGGTATTTCGTGGCGCGGGACACCCGATTGGCTTTTTCGCAGCGACTGCGCACGTGGTCGACATCGGTGGGCGCGGCTTTGGGCCGGACGCCGGCGAAGTCTACGAGGAAGGGCTGTGCATTCCGCCGATGAAGCTGTTCCGGTGCGGCGAGCTGAATGCCGATCTCATCGGGATTCTGCAAAGCAACGTGCGCGAGCAGGATCAGGTGATCGGCGACTTCCATTCGCTTGCGGCATGCAATGAAACCGGCCGCAAACGGCTGACAGCGATGATGGACGAGTTCGGTCTCGATAATCTGGCAGAGCTCGCGAATTTCATCTTCGAGCATAGCGAACGCGCGACCCGCGAACGCATTGCGGCGCTGCCACGCGGTCAGCATCGCTATGCGATGACGGTGGACGGTTACGAGCATCCGGTCGAACTGGCAGTCACGCTCGAAGCACGCGACGACGCGATGCTCGCCGACTTCGCCGGTACGTCGGGACCGAGCACATATGGCATCAACGTGCCGCTGACTTACACCAAGGCCTATGCGTGCTACGCGCTCAAATGCGCGATTGCGCCGGACATCCCGAATAACTGGGCCTCGCTGCGGCCGTTCGAAATCATTGCGCCACAGGACTGCATTCTCAATGCACCACGGCCGCTGCCGGTTTCCGTGCGGCATGTGATCGGGCATCTGATTCCCGATGTGGTGCTGGGTGCGCTGCAGGATATGTGTCCCGGCATCGTCCCCGCCGAAGGCGCGAGCGCCTTGTGGAACCTGCAGATGAAGTTTCAGGGCGCGCGCGACGATAACCGCGAGACACGCAACGAATTGCTCGTCTTCAACAGTGGCGGCACCGGGGCCCGGCCGGCGAGCGACGGCCTCAGCGCGACGGCATTCCCAAGCGGCGTGCATACGATGTCAGTCGAGGTCACGGAGAGCATTGGCCCTATCGTGATCTGGCGCAAGGAACTGCGGCCGGATTCGGGTGGCGCGGGCAGATGGCGTGGCGGTCTCGGTCAGAACATCGAGATCGGCGCTCGCGAGGGCTTTCAGTTCAGCCTGAATGCGATGTTCGACCGTGTCGCGTTTCCCGCACGCGGCCATCGGGGGGGCGGTAACGGGGCGGCGGGCAAGGTGCACCTGGATGACGGCACGGCGCTGCGCGCCAAGGGCCGCCAGGCGATTCCCGAAGGCCGCCGGCTGGTGCTCGAGCTGCCGGGCGGCGGCGGCTATGGCCGGGCGGAGGAGCGTCCCGCTGAGCAGGTGGAGCGCGACGTCGCATACGGTTATCTGAGCCCGGAGCAGGCCGAGCATGATTATCCCGGGGTCTTCACGCAGCGGCCCCGCACCTGAGCATGCTGCGTTTCGCTATGGGATTAGCGGCACCTGGACGGATAGCCGATGATTTCCTCGCGACATACATCTTCCAGCAGCCACTCGGCGAAATTCATCAGGGTGTCGGAGTTCTTGCGGTCGTTTTTGTAGAGCAGGAAAAATTTTGGTGTTTTTTCGAGTGGAAGCCTGCTCAGCAGATCGACGCCGAACGGCGCGATCAGCCGGCCGGAACGGATTTCAGTGAGTGCATCGAGATACGAAATGAAGCCGACGCCGAGACCCGCGAGCGTCGCTTCGAGCATTGCGCTGTGCGTGTGCAACAGCAATGTCGGTTGAGCATGTCTTTCTTCGATACCGAGCAGCGCGAGCGTGTCGTGCCACAGGCTATTACCGCCAAGTGGTGAGATCAGCGTATGCCTCAGCAGGTCTTCGGGTTTCTCCACGGGATTCTGCTTGAGCAGCGCCGGGGCCGCGGCAAGTACCTTCAGGTCCTCGATCAACGGCACTTCCGTGAAATCGCTGTTGCCGCCATAACCCCAGTGAATCGCGGCATCGAGGCCGAGATCGTCGAAGTCCACCAGGTCCACACCGATCGACATTCTGAAATCGAGCTCGGGAAACTGACGGGTGAAATGACCAAGGTGGCGGATCAGGCATGCGGTTGCGAAGTACGGGCTGACATGCAGAAACAGCTTGGGTGTGGCGCGTGCCCTCTTGATCAACGTCACGCCTTCGGAGATCTGGTCGAGTCCCCGCCGCACATATTCCACCAGCATCTCAGCGGATTCCGTGGCTGCCACGCTGCGCACGTGACGATCGAATAGCGGCCTGTCAAGCGATTCTTCGAGCAGTTTCAACTGGTGACTGACCGCTTGCGGGGTAATGCAGAGTTCGTCGGCAGCCTGTCGTATCGAGCCGCGGCGCATGACCGCTTCAAAGATCCGGAACGTGTTCAGCGGCGGAAGCCTATAGCGCATGGGCAGCAGGTGTTCGTGTTCAGAGTGAGGGCTGGCGAGACGGTCGGGTGCACGACGCAACAGTCGAAGAAACTGACCAGCGGGGCCGCCGGTACGTGAGTATAGGTGGAACAAAAAACGGCCGCAGAACCCAGCTATTCATGTGCAGGTATGCGGATTCAGTTCCATTGTCTCGACGGCGTTGTCGCGTTGCGGCGTTACCGATGGATAAGGGTTTACCCGTAACAAACCTGGCTTGGCCTGGCTGAATTGTTTTCTTGTTTGTCTTTCGATTTCCGGATCGCGAAGATCAATCGGACCAGCAACAGAGAACGCGCCGCGCTTCCCGTTGCCCATCTTTCGCGGGCCATTTATTCGGCTTGTAGATACCGTAACCACAATACGGTTAACCAATGAAACAGAATTCACGCTCAGGCAAGTATTCCGTGAACAACGGATTTTGAAAAGATACCATTCCAGTCGACGCTGTGCTGGCGGGACGTCCCCGCGAAGTGAACTCCGTTTATCGCGGACACTTAACCTTTAAAGGATTGCAAAATGGCTAGATTTGAGACGGCTTTGCGAATGGTGCTGAAAAGCCTGACGACGCTAAGTCTCGCAGCAATTGCACACGCAGCGTTCGCGCAAGACAGCTCCGTCAAGATCGGCTTCGCGGGTCCTTTAACGGGTCCATCCGCCAGCTATGGCAAGGATCTGGAAATGGGCGCGCGTTTGGCTATCGACGAGGCCAATGCCACCAACATCATGATCCATGGCAAGCAGTTGCAGCTCACGCTCGATTCCGAGGACGACCAGGCCGATCCCAAGATGGCGGTGCAAGCCGCCCAACGGTTGATCGATTCGAACGTCGTCGCGGTTGTCGGGCATTTCAACTCGGGTACCACGCTGGCGGCGTCTTCGGTTTACGACCGAAGCGGGATGGTGCAGATTGTCCCGTCGTCGTCCAACCCCACGATCACCCACCAAGGCTTCAAACTCCTGTTTCGTCCGTACGGCACCGATAACACGGTTGCTGAAGCGGCCGCGGCGCTGGCAGTACAGACCCTCCACGCCAAGCGGATTGCGATCATCGATGATCGCACTGCGTACGGCGCGGGTTTGGCCGACGAATTCGACGCAGCAGTGAAAGCCCAGGGCGGGCAGGTCACAGCCCGCGAATTCACCTCAGACCAAGCCACCGACTTTAAGGCGGTCCTGACTCACATCATCGGTCAGCAGGCGGATCTGGTGTTCGTCGCGTGCCTCGGCGCAGAAGGCGCGTTGATCGTCAAGCAAGCTCGTCAGTTGGATTACCGCGGGGCGTTCGTGGCTGGGGCGACATATGCCAACAAGAATTTTCTTGCCCGTACCGGCAAGGCCGCTGAAGGAATGTACGCCTTCGAGCAGGGCGCCATCCTGGACCAACTTCCGCAAGGCAAGGTGTTTCTCGCGAGCTTCCGTGCCAAGTATGGGGCTGACCCGATTGGCTTTGCTCCGTTTGCATATAACGACATCTGGGTGATCGTGAATGCCATGAAGGCGGCCAATTCGACTGACCCAAAGGTGTTTGCCCCGGCCATCTCGACGCTGTCCTTTCAAGGTGTGTTCGGCACGGTGGAGTTTAACCAGTTCGGCGATTTAAAGAATCCAAAGACCACCCTGTTCAAGGTTGAGCAGGGCAAGTGGGTGCCGGTGAAGTCCTGATGCGCGTCAAGCTGGCGAGGCAATCCATTACTCCTGCCAAAGGTGCGGACCTCAGGGTCCAGACGCCGTGATCGCGCTGTAGACCAGCGTGCGCAACGGACGACGCACCGGGTGTGCGCTCGACGGCAGGAATTGGGTGAGGAACAGCACGATCAGGTCCTCGCGTGGATCGACCCAGAAGAACGGAATCCGAGCATCGGCCGGGTGATGCGTTTGTTCGCGACGTTGCCAGCGATGCACGGCGAGACGAATGGCGGCGTCGTGCTGTCCGGACACACCGATGTCGTTCCCGTAACCGGCCAGAACTGGTCAAGTGATCCCTTCGATCCGGTCATCCGCGGCGATCGAATCTACGGCCGCCGGCAACAGGCGGTAATCGAGCTGACGACCGAGCAGCTACGCTGGCTGCTCGAGGGCATCGACATCGATGCAATGCACCGTCATCCGGCGCGGCGGTACCGCCACGCCAGCTAACGACCGGCATGCAGGTCAACACGCAACGGGGGACGGTTACAAATCTCCGTAAACCTGTAGCGCGTTGCATTCGGCTATCCTGGGAGCATGAATGAAGATGACTTCTCCCGGTTGCCGCCGGCCGCCCAGGCCTATATCCGTGAACTTGAGTCAAGCAATCGTCAACTGGGCGAACGTATTGCCCAGCTGGAGGAGCAGTTCCGCCTGGCGCAGAGCAAACGCTTCGCCCCGAGCAGTGAGAAGCTACGCGATCGTGTGTTCGACGAGGCTGCGCAGATCGCTGCCACCGAAGCGCATGACGAGGACGTCGCTGACAACACCTTCACACTGCCCGATACTGGCCTTCCGGATGCGCCGGAACCGGTACGGCGCAGTCCTGGACGCAAACCGCTGCCGGCGGATCTGCCACGTCAGCGCATCGAATACGACCTGCCTGATGACCAGAAGATATGTCCGTGCTGCGCACACGAGCTTCACCGTATGGGAGAAGAGATCAGCGAGCAGCTGCATATCGAGGCGAAGGCGTCGGTGTTGCAGCACGTGCGTTTCAAGTACCAGCCGGGGCGCGGGCAGGAATATCCGCAGGCGTTCCTCGCGGGCTATCAAGGCCTGCTGATGACGGATGGATATGCCGCCTGGCGCACGCTCGAAGGCCCCACCCACTTCGGCTGCCTGGCTCACGCCCGTCGCGCCTTCGTTGATGCGCTCAAGGGGATGAAGAAACCGGGCGGCCGTGCCGCGCAGGCGCTCGAAGGTTGTGTCGCGCTAAGGATGCGGGAGTAAAATTCAGGCGGACATTTTCCTGAAGTGAAGCGTGATATGAAGAATGCGACTGCGAGAAAAGCCCTGCCTGCCGGCGTAGCGAATGTACTCAAACGCCTGCACTATCCGCTGGACGTGATCCTGCTGTGTGTGCGGTGGTATGTGGCCTACTCGCTGAGCTTGCGAAATCTCGAGGAAATGATGGCCGAAAGGGGTTTCGAGGTCGACCATTCGAGCGTGCATCGCTGGGTGATCAAACTCGTACCGTTGTTCGAGAAGGCCTTTCGCAAGCACAAACGTCCGGTCGGCAAGAGCTGGAGGATGGATGAGACCTACGTCAAGGTGGGCGGCCAGTGGAAGTACTTGTATCGCGCGGTGGACAAGGCCGGTAATACGGTGGATTTCCTGTTGCGGGCGTATCGCGACAAAGCTGCCGCGCGCCGTTACTTCGAGAAAGCCATCGATCGGAACGGGACGCCCGAGACCGTGACCATGGATAAAAGCGGGGCGAATCTGGCCGCCCTCCAGGGCATCAACGCCGAGCGGGAAACGCCGATCAAGGTCCGGCAGGTCAAATATCTGAACAACATCGTCGAGCAGGATCATCGGGCGATCAAACGACGAACCAGGCCCATGATGGGCTTCAAGGATTTCCGGTGTGCCCGCATCATCCTGTCAGGCATTGAGACGATGCATATGATCAGGAAAGGCGAAATGAAGGACAGCGGCGTCGCCCGAACCGCCGCCGATCAGTTCTATTCGCTGGTGGCGTAAGGACTCCTTGTCATTGCGGAACTTTCTTGCCTTGCCAATCTTATCGCGACACAACCGTCCAGCCTGCTCATTCGCCCAGCCGTATCAGCCTTCCCCGATAGGGTTGTCGGGTCGGCCTGCGCATCGACCTTTTCGAGGTTTGCTCGGCGTTCACTCGCGTTACGGCCTGCACACTCGCGCTGTCACCAATTTGTGACACGCATCACCGAAGGCTTCAGCCATTTCGTTACCTCCATAGCTGCTCCGGTTGCTTCCGGCTGGAGCGGTTGCCGGGCGGGGCTTACACCCGCTGGAAAGCGCCACCTTTTCACGGCGCACACCCGATCCGGCCACTCGGTCCGGGGTTACTTCATTGGCAGCTTCCAGCGGCACAACGGCCATTGAAACCCGTCTGCCGTAGGTATTGCAGGCTCACCCCAAGGGCGAAGAGCGACATAACCGGTATCCCGAGGCCAAATCCCGCTGGCCACATCGCAAAGTTGCGCTTCATGTATTGGACGGCCGATAACCGCGCGTCCGATTTTTCGCTCAAGAATCACTGGTTGTTGCCGTTAGACAATCTGCCGTTCCTTCTGCGGCGTATGTGCAGTGCCGTGCGAGCTCGCGCGCCTGCGCATGATTTTATGCGGCCGTGAAACGAAGTTGTTGATAGCTACCAACGCACTGGCGGCGGCAGTTGTAGAGAGATCATTTGTGAAAGGAATTGCAAGGCGCATAAGCTCGCGTCACGCATTCGAAAAAATAAAAAGGAAGAAAGAGGGATGCGCGCTCGCCAGATCACATTGTTCGCTGCAACGGCGTCTATGCTGTTGTCGCTCGCTGGTTGTGGCGATGATTTCATCTCGGGCATGGAAGACTCAAGAGGAAAGACTACGCAGCAGCTAGGCGTATCTGGGAGCCAATCTCAAACAACGGTGACCCCCGGGCGCAATACGCCCTCGGGCAGTTGTATTACGACGGCTTGGGTGTTCCAAAGGATCGTGCTTTGGCAACATCTCTTTATGCGCGAGCGGCGAAAGGGTACACGGACGCCCAGAACGATCTGGGCTAGGCGCTAGCGACAGGAGATGGCGGGCAGCAGCCCGATCTCCCGCGTGGAGCGTCTCTCGTCAAGGCAGCCGCCGAAAAGCGATTGGTTCGCGCGGAGGTCAATCAGATTTTCGCGCTTTTCGTCAGACAGCACTCAACGTTAGATTCAAGTCGCATGTTTTGAGGACTGCTATCCAGCCGCGATTGGCTTGAATTGCCCGGTTGAGGAAGTCGAAGGGGTTACAGGTCAACAGCCTGTAACCGCGGAGCAGCATCGTTGGATGTTGTCCAAGGCGCGAAAAGACTATCGGACCTCACCACTCTATCTCGCACTGTTGGCTGCAAAAGCCGCATTACGGGATGAGACCGCTCGCCTCAAAGAGGGATGCAATCCGGCCAAGACTAGACGCTCCAAACCTGGCAAAGCGCAGCGGGAAGTAATGGTTCAGCGTAAGGAAGCGCGCCAGTCACAATTGCCGCTGAAGCCAGAGCCGGAAGATGTCGCAGGCACGGATCCGAGTCTCGACGAACTAGATTCTGATTAAGTTTGGACTAGGCCGGTCTTCCGGCCTGCAAAGGAGACTTTGCCGTGAACACCAAAAACTTCATGGAGAACGAAGGCGACTGCGTTGAAGTGGGTTCGCGACCCGTGCGCTCGCGGCCGAAACGGATCGGCCCAGGAAACAGATACAGCAGATCGCTGGACCGGGAGGGGCGCGGATACTCGAACGTCGCCTCCACGATCAGGATCTTTTGACGAATCAGCCATGACGCCACCCCATGCACGAGCTCCAGCATCAGCTCGCGCGCAAGCCCGCTGACCGGAGGGCCGTTCGAGGTTGCGGCGAATTCTATCGTCGCATGCGGCCCGTCCCGCGTCGACTCGAGCCGGAAGTCGTCGAGAATCAGGTGCAAGAACTGCCGGAAGCGATGAAGCGCGACCTCGAGCCGCGGTGCATCGAGGAGGCCCAGGCACAGGAACTTCCGGGTGCCGCTGCGCAGCGGGCGCGAGAAGATGCCGGGCATCTCGTCGTCGAGTTCCGTGTAGAGCGTCGAAAACTGCTCCTCGGTCACGCGGGCCGCGGCCTTGCGGAGCAATTCGTGCGGAATGCCCGAGGGTTCGGCGAGGCGCGCCACCGCCGCCCGGTCGGCGCCGCAAAGGAAGCCGTTGACGACGGAGATCGAAACGGTCGAGGAAGGAAACCTCATGACGGTTATGGCCGCCTATGTTATACCCTTGCCGCCCGCGAGCCGACCGCCGTGCGATTCAAGGTTCGGCTACCGCACGGGCCATCAGGAAGCGGCCGGCTCGTCTTCGCCATAACGGCGCTCGACGCAATCGAACATTTCCGTAATGGAAAACTGCAGCGCCACTTTTGCCATCAGACTGTCTCGCTGACGAAGTGCCCGCATCAGCATCGTGCTGGCCGCTTCGCTAACGACGGTCGGCGAGCTGAGTTCGGCATGCACGAGCGGTCCGGCCTGAATCCACAGGTTTTCGATGCAGTTCGTCAACGTCGGACGCCGCGCCTTCTCGTAGAGGTGGAAATGAAAGCGATGGCGCACCGACATCGCGGTTGCCGCGTCGGCTTGAGACTTCGCATCATTCAACTGCCTCGATAGCGAACCGGCCAGCGTCACGTCGTCTTCGGTCAAGTGGGGCACCGCCATTTCGATCGCCTGTCCTTCGAGCTCGATGCGCAAATCCCGGATCTCGCGTAAGCGCCCGCGATCGGCCAAGGGAACCGCCACGCTGCGGTCGCTCAAACTGACCAGCGCCTGCTCGGACACCAATTGCAAAAGCGCTTCGCGCACTGGCGTAATGCTCACGCCGAGCGCCTCCGCGAGCGGCTTCAATAGCAGCTTCTCGCCTGGCGCGAAGTGCCCCCGCATCAACCCCAGCCGCAGAGACCGGTACGCTCGCGAACTCAAGCTCCCCTTATCGAACGCATGCAGACTGGGAAGCTCCAACGCATGAGAGAGCTTATCCGTGGGATCGGTACTTTCTTTAGGTGGAAACGACAAGTCGGAACTCCGGTCTTTTGATCCGAACTACTCGAGAAGCATTGATTATACTGTTCAAAGGTCCCCCGTAAGCCGGCGCAAGGAGAGTGAGGCGCGGCTTTCCCCGCCGCGCCGATACGCGTTCGATGCCGGCGCTCATGCGCTCATGCTCACGGCGGCGTCGCGGTACCGTTTCAGCCATTGCTCGCGCCTCGTTGCCACCGCCGCCATGTTGCGTGTCTTCACGTGGCCGAACCCGCGAATATCTCCGGGCAGTCCGGCGAGTTGCAGCGCCGCGCCGAACCGTTCGGCATTGAGCGACACGCAGAACTCGTCGACCATCGCGCGGTATTCATCGATCAGCGCACGCTCGCCACGACGCTCCTCTGTCTTGCCGAACGGATCGAACACGCTGCCGCGCAAACCCTTCATCTTCGCGAGAACGCGGAACACCGGCAACACCCACGGTCCGAACGGCCGCTTGACCAGTTCGCCGTGTGTATCGCGCTTCGCCAGCAGCGGCGGCGCGAGGTAGAACCGCAGCCGGTAGTCACGCCCGGGTTCGCCTTCGAACTGCTCCCGCAGCTTGTCGAGATAGGCCGGATCCGCATAGAGACGCGCTACTTCGTATTCGTCCTTGTACATCATCAGCTTCGCGAGGTTCATCGCGACCGCGCGCGTGAGCGGCAGCGTCGCGTCGAGGCGAAGATCCGTCTCAACGGTACGCACGCTCTCGACGGCTTCACGATACGTGCAAGCATAGGCGGCGTTCTGATACGCGGTCAGCATGGTTTCGCGCGAAGCGATCAAGCGGTCGAGCGATTCGGGCATCCTCACGACGACGGCGCGCGGCGACGGTTTCCCGACGCTCGTCCGAAGCATGGCTTCGACCGCCTTCGCGCCGTGCTGCGCAACATAGCGTCCCCAGTTGAATGCCTGCTGATTCTTCGCCACCGCCACGCCATTCAACTCGATTGCGCGCATCAGACTCGACAGCGCGAGCGGTAGCCAGCCCTTCTGCCAGACGAAGCCCAGCAGCAACGGGTTCGCATAGATCGTGTCGCCGAGCAGGGCGAGCGCGAGTGCATTCGCGTCGACGAACGCGCAATCGTCGCCCACGGCATCGCGCAAGTCGCTTTCGATCTGCGTACCGGGAAACCGCCAGCCGGGGTTGTGGACGAACTCGGCAGTCGGCGTGGCGCCGCTATTGATCGCCGCGCGCGTCGTGCCGCAGCCCACGCGCGACAGCACGTCGGCGGCGGCCGACACGATCGCATCACAACCGACGACGAGGCGCGCATCACCGACCCCGATGCGCGTGGCGTGCAGCACCCCGGGCGAAGCGGCCAGCTGCACGTGGCTCAGCACCGCGCCGCCCTTCTGCGCCAGCCCCGCCATGTCCAGCACCGACACACCCTTTCCTTCAAGATGGGCGGACATGCCGATCAACGCGCCGATCGTCACGACGCCCGTCCCCCCGACGCCCGTCACCAGCACACCGTACGCCCGCGCAAGATCGGGAAGAATCGGTTGTGGCAACGCATCGAAATCCGGGCTTGCCGCGTTTTGCCCCGCGCCCGTGCCGGGCCGGCGCAACTGCGCACCCTGCGCCACCACGAAACTCGGGCAAAAGCCCTTCACGCACGAGAAATCCTTGTTGCACGAACTCTGGTTGATCTTGCGTTTGGTTCCGAGCGGCGTTTCGAGCGGCTCCACGGACAGACAGTTCGACTGTACGGAGCAGTCCCCGCAGCCTTCGCAAACCGCATCGTTGATGAACGCACGATGCGCGGGGTCCGGGTAGGTGCCGCGCTTGCGACGGCGACGCTTCTCCGTCGCGCATACCTGATCGTAAATCAGTACCGTGGTGCCCGACGTGTCGCGCAGCATGCGCTGCACGTCGTCGAGCCGGTCGCGATGGAATACGTGAACGCCTGCCGGCCGGTTCGCCGCGTTGCGATACTTGTCCGGCTCGTCGGTCACGATCACGATGCGTGCCGCGCCTTCGGCGTGTACCTGATGACAGATCTGCGGCACGGTGAGCTGCCCGTCCACCGGCTGGCCGCCGGTCATCGCCACCGCATCGTTATAGAGAATCTTGTACGTGATGTTGGCCTTTGCCGCAATGGCCGCACGAATCGCCAGCAGTCCGGAATGGAAATAGGTCCCATCACCGAGATTCGCGAACACGTGCTTGTCGCCGGCAAAATGCATCTGGCCGATCCACGTCGCCCCCTCGCCCCCCATCTGGCTGAGGGTTTCGGTGCGGCGGTCCATCCACGTCGACATCGTATGGCACCCGATGCCCGCGATGGCGCGCGACCCTTCCGGCACGTGGGTCGACGTATTGTGCGGACAACCGGAGCAGAACCACGGCTTGCGTTCGACCACGATGCGCGGTCGTGCCGCCCTGCGCTCGTTCGCTTCGATCGCGGCGACGCGCGCCAGCATGCGGGCGCGCCCGTCTGCGTCGATTTCGGCATCGGTCAGAAAGTCCGCGATCGTCTTCGCAATGACCGCCGGCGAAAGCTCGGCGTGCTCCGGCAATAAGCGCTCCTTGCGCGAATGGCCACTCGCATCGCTGCGTTCCGTATACTTACCGACGATCGTCGGGCGCACGGGCAAATCATAGAGCGCCTCCTTCAACGCCTGTTCGAGAATTTGGCGCTTTTCCTCGATCACGAAGATCCGTTCGAGACCGGCGGCGAAAGAGAGCGCCGTTTGCGGGTCGAACGGCCACACGCATCCCACCTTCAGCACGCGCAGCCCAATCCGCGCGCAGGCCGCGTCGTCGAGCCCCAGATCCCCGAGCGCCTGGCGTACGTCGCTATAGGCCTTGCCCGATGCGACGATGCCATATCGTGCTTTCGGCGGGTCGATCACGACCTCGTTCAATCGATTAGCACGCAAGTAAGCAAGCGCTGCCTGCCACTTCTGCTCAACGAGCCGGGCCTCCTGTTCGAGCGGCGGATCCGGCCAGCGGATCCCGAGACCTGCGGCCGGCGCCACGTAATCCTCCGGCACGACGATGCGCACGCGGTCCGGATCCACATCGACCGATGCGCTCGATTCGACGACATCCGTCACGCATTTCATCGCCACCCACAGGCCGGTGTAACGACTCATGGCCCAGCCATGCAGGCCGAAATCCAGGTATTCCTGCACATTGGACGGATAGAGGACCGGGATGCCTGCCGCGATCAACGCGTGCTCGGACTGGTGCGCGATCGTCGACGACTTGGCCGCATGGTCGTCGCCCGCCAGTACCAGCACGCCGCCGCGCGGGTCCGTTCCCGCATGGTTGGCATGCTTGAACACGTCTCCCGTTCTATCGACGCCCGGCCCCTTGCCGTACCACATGCCGAACACACCGTCCCGACGAGCATTGGGCCACAGGTTCACCTGCTGGGTACCCCATACCGCAGTAGCGGCCAGATCCTCGTTGACCCCCGGTTGAAACACGATGTCATGCGCTTCGAGATGACGCTTTGCATTCCACAGAGCCTGATCGACCGCGCCGAGGGGCGAGCCGCGATAGCCGGAAATAAACCCGGCGGTATTCAAACCGGCGCGCCGGTCGCGCGCCTTTTGCAGCATCGGAAGACGAACCAGCGCCTGCGTGCCGCTCATATACGCGCGGCCTTTCTCCAACGTGTATTTATCGTCGATGGATACCGCGCGATTCGCATCGCCGGCCGCTTGTGTCCGGGTTGGGATGGAAGAATTCATTACAGACAATCTCCAATAACACGCAGTTCAGTCATTTCCACAGTCCCTCGCATAACACCTCGATCGCAACGGGTCCGGGCGCCGATATGCCATTCCGGAAGCCGGACCCGTGCACCTTTCCTGTTTGACAGTCGTGACTCCAGGCACTCAAAACTTATGTCGCAAGCCGATCTGGAACGTCGCTTCGTTCTGTCCGGAGGCAGCGGTCACATTGGCAATAGACGCCACTGCTGGACGCCCGAACGAGTCGAGTCCGCTTGCATGCTGATAGCCCGCGAGCCCATACACGTCAGTACGTTTGGACAGGAAATAGTCCACGCCGATATTGATCTGGCGGTAGATCGCGCCGATGTGACCTCCAACCGAACTGCCACGTGTGTAATTTCCAGCCAGTCCTGCAAGAAAGTCCGGCGCGAAGTGGTAGACATAGTTCAACTCGACGTTGGAAAATCCAGCCGATCCCGAGTAGCCCATCGGATTGGGGCCGGACGTTGCGACGTCTCCCAGATGGCTGAACATGGTTCTCGTGTAGATCGCAGCGACCGTCGATTTTCCGAGCGTGTACGAGACCGCGGCGGCGCCCACGTTGAGAGAGCCTGCTGACGCGAATCCCGCATAGACGGGATTCAATGTAGCAGCCGTCGCCGAGCCGGCCGATCCAAGATTGTTTCCGCTGGCGCCTGCAGCGTTTGCATTGGTCCCAAAGTAAGAGAGGTTGGGATTGCGCGCATTCAGATACGCGAGCGCCGCCTGAAAACCGCTGGCCGTATAGGACGCGGCCGCCGACCAAAGCGATTGCCGTGCAACGCTCCCCGATACGCCTCCAAGGCTGTACATCCCTTCGACCGTCAGATTGGGCGTCGCACTGAAAACCGCCTTGATCGAGTTGTTCACCCTTCGCGTGCCCATCGTGTTGTCGAGGTCGTCTGGATGCGCTGCCACGTAGCCAGCCCAGGAGCGGCCGGCGACGAATGACCCGACGGTGTCGGATAGCGGGTCATACTGTCTGCCCATTGTCAGCGTACCCATTCGATTAGACAGCCCCACCCACGCCTGCCGCCCAAACATCGCACCGCCATTTGAAAGCATTCCGTTGTTCACCAGGAACCCGTTTTCCAACTGGAAAACCGCTTGTACCCCGCCCCCGAGATCCTCCTTTCCGAGGAAACCAAATCGGTCTCCGGACAGACCGGTGATGCTATTGAGCGTTATCTGCGTCCCACCTCGCACCGGTATGCCGTTGACCACCGCCGTCTGCGCATTCGTGACGACGTTGATGCCAGTGTCCACGACGCCGTAAAGCGTGACGGAGCTTTGCGCATACGCGCTCGGCGCGCCCACCGCAGCGGCGGCTAGCCAGATGATTGACCCTTTCCTCATTCCATTTGTCTCCATTGAATGGTTATTTACCCGTTTTTTATTGCGAACTACATGGTTGACGCGAGGTGCTCACGCCGGTCGAACGATCAAACGTCGATCCTTCGACCGGGGTCATTTCCTGATCCGGGTGGTGGTCCTGTTTCGTTTTTCCGGTGCGCGGCTGCAGACATCAGGCGGACTGGCTGCGCTCCCTGATTGCTTTCAACACCCATGAACGGTCGATCGTGCCTGCCTCGATCGCCGCGAGTTGGGCCGCCTCGGCGGACATTTTCGTCAGTGCGCGTTCGATAACGCTTTGCGCGTCGTCCCTCGGAATCGCGACGACGCCGTCGGCGTCGCCGACGACTATGTCGCCAGGGTTCACGACCATTCCGGCCACGGAGACCGTTACGTTGATCTGCCCGGGACCGTCCTTGTACGGACCACGGTGCGTATGGCCACGCGCGAAGCACGGGAAATCCAGCCTCGACAACGCGTCGACGTCGCGGACCGCGCCGTCGATCACGAATCCCGCCAGGCCGCGACGCTTCGCGTAGGACACCATGATCTCGCCGATCAGCGCCCGGCCGAGGTCGCCGCCGCCGTCCACGACGATCATGTGTCCGGGCTCCGCGATGTCGAGCGCGTGGTGCAGCAGCAGGTTGTCGCCCGAACGCGCCCTCACGGTGAGCGCCGTGCCCACCACGGCTTTCGTTCCGTGATAGGGCCGCAGCCCGACCGCTCCCGGCAGCCTCGCCATCACATCGCTGAGAATCGACGTTGGAATCGCTTCAAACGCACGCACCAGCCGACCATCCACGCACGAAATCGACGGCTCAATCAGGAAACTATCGCTCATGGGAATCACCTGTCCTGTTGAACGGATGCTTCGTCACGCCTGGGTCCACTCGACGTGCGCACGGACGCATCCTTCCTTCACCCATCCGTGGCGGGCGGCCCAATCCAGCATTTCCCGAAACCGCGCGTCCCAGTCCGGTTCGACACGCCCGGATGCAGTGGCACGCACGAACGACTCGCTGATCCATGCGTGGTCGTTTCCGTCGAACGCGAGGATGTGCGGCTGATATCGCTCGACGAGGCGATCCTTCTGCAACGTGCTCACGAGTTTGAACGTCTTGAAATTCGCGCCGTCTTCGAGGGTGCAGTCGCCATCTCCGGAAAACAGAAGCCACATGATCAGGCCTCCTTTAGCGCGGGCGATGCCACGTCGGCCTCGCCCGCCTCCTCGGCCTCGTCGGTCACAGCGTTCAGATGGGGCGTCACGCTCTTGCCGAACAACTCCATCGATACAAGCGTTTCAGCGGAACTCATGCCCGGCAGCCCCATAATGAAGCTCATCTGTACGGGTCGAAGCGCTCGACGCTGGCGCACCAGCCGTTCCGCGACCGTTTCTGGATCACCGATCGCGAGGCGCCCGAGCAGTTCGTCGACGGTCGGCTCGTTTGGCGCGGGCTCGTTCTTCATCAACGATCCGTCGAGTTGCGCTTCCTTGTTCTTCATCGCCGCGTGCACGCGCATCACGTAGATGACTGCCTCCGCCGCCTTGCGCGCCGCCTTCGGATCTTGCGTCACGTACAGATACTGGTTCAGCGCGAACGGCATGACAGGCGCTGCCCCGCCACACGCGCGGTAGACTTCCTCGATCTGTCCACGCTTCTCGATGACCCAGTCCGTGGAATTGGCCACCATGGATACGATCGACGCGTACTGGCCCGACACCATGCGCTTTTGCACCGCCGCGTCGGTGGTGCCGCTTGCGATATAGACCTGCGGCGCGCGTTGCTTCGGCCGCAACGTAAACAGCGTTTTGGGGATGCTCGCGAGCGTACCGTCGAACTCGATGGCACCGGTACTCATGTACTGGTTGAATATCTCGAGAAAGTCGGAAAAGTACGCCCTGTTCTTGGCGATTTCGAGGCCGAACTTGTGAAACTCGAACTCCTGGTATCCGCCCCCCAGACCGATGGCCAGGCGGCCGTCGCTCAACTGATCGAGCAGCGCGAGTTCCTCGACGACGCGAATCGGATGATGCAGCGGAACCACCACCACGGCCGGTCCCACCTTGATGCGCGACGTGCGTGCGGCGGCGTACGCGGCCAGCATCGTCGGATTCGGACAAATGGAGTAATTCGTGAAGTGATGCTCCGGAAACCATGCGGTCCCGAATCCGAGCTGCTCCGCGAGACCCACCTGATCGCAGGCTTCCATGAAAATGCTGTTTTGCGATTTGGCCGGGTCACGTTGTGACACCGTACTGAAGAGCGCCAGTTCCATCTCACCCATCCTGATTGAAAG
Organism: Paraburkholderia sp. MM6662-R1; assembly: GCF_050436245.1. Taxonomy (NCBI): domain Bacteria; kingdom Pseudomonadati; phylum Pseudomonadota; class Betaproteobacteria; order Burkholderiales; family Burkholderiaceae; genus Paraburkholderia; species Paraburkholderia sp. MM6662-R1. The sequence continues at coordinate 603,908 of NZ_JBNDLV010000003.1, forward strand.
TAAAGACTGTTAAGCGAAGCTCAATGGCGTGGCGGACGTCAACGCGCTGAACTCCCGATTGCAATACATGAGCGGCGATCCCGTCCCGTTCACACACGAACGCACCATGCCGACGACGACCAGATGCGTGCCGAAGCGGCTCGCCTTTTCCACCGAGCATTCGAATATCGTGATCGCGTGTCGCATCACCATGATTCCCGACGCAGAACGGCGCCATTCGGCCGGATCGAATTCATCGGTGCCGCGCCCGGGCCTTGCGAACGACTTCGCGATCGGCACGTCGTCAGCACCCAGCACGCTGACGCCGAGCAGCCCGGAGGTTTCCATCGCCGCAATCAAACGCGATCGCGTATTGACACATGCGAGGAGGAGCGCCGGAGAATCCGAGACTGCCTGCACTGAGGTCACCGTAATGCCGACGTCGTCGTCCCCATTCCTCGCGGTGAGAACGCACACGGTCGACGCCATCCGGCTCATCGCGTCCCGGAATTCCAGTTCGCCGATGATGGAATTTCTGTCAGTCATATGCAGTCCTATTCATATACGAAACGAAAACAGCCTCGTTGCGGCTGGAATCAAACTGTGAAAGGGATGATCAGGCTGCCGGATCAACCACGCGCTGCACCTGTTCGCCGAGGCGCTCCACGCCGAGGCGCATCGTCTGGCCATGACTCAGAAAAATATTCGGCCGCTTGCCCAGGCCGACGCCCGGCGGAGTGCCCGTGGTGATGATGTCGCCGGGCTCCAGTGTCAGACATTGACTGCAATAGCTGACGAGCTCGGGAACGGAGAAAATCATCTTCCGGGTGTTGCCCGTCTGCATGCGCTTTCCGTCGAGATCCAGAAAGAGGTCGAGGTTGCTCACGTCCGGGATTTCGTCCGGCGTGACGAGCCACGGCCCGACCGGCCCGAATGTATCGAAGCTTTTCCCCTTGTCCCAGGTTCCACCGCGTTCGAGTTGCCATTCGCGCTCGGAAAGGTCATTGCAAACCGTATAGCCGGCGATGTACTGGTGAGCGTCATCGGCCGAGACCCGTTGCGCACGCTTACCGATCACGATTGCCAGTTCAACCTCCCAGTCTGCCTTGCACGCACCGGGCGGAAGCATCACGTCGTCATTCGGGCCGCACAGCGAGCCGACCGACTTCAGAAACACCACGGGCATGTCGGGAGCCTTGACGCCGGCTTCTTCGGCGTGATCGGAATAGTTCAGACCGATACCGACGAAATTGCGCGTGCCGGCCACCGGCGGCCCAAGTCGCGTCGTCGACGGGACGACCGGAAAGCGTTCGAGGTCGAGTGATCGAAGCGCGTCGATCGAGGCCGCGCCGAGTGCACTACCGGCCAGATCCTCGATGACGGAGGAAAGATCGCGGATATTGCCTTGCGCATCCAGAGCGCCGGGCTTCTCAAATCCGGGCAGACCAAAGCGGAGCAGTTTCATGAACGAGTACTCGGGTTAGTTTGGAGTGTGTGTCGAAGGTGATGCAATCGGTACCGCGGCAATGCCGTCAAGCGTCCGGCGGCCCGACCAGATTGTCGATGTTCGTCATCGCAACCCCTTCCCAGATGGGGGTACAGGAGACCGGGAAATCCTGCCGGAACCGGCCGCCCTCAGCCAGAACCGCATCGAGAAAGTGCGGCAGACGCTTGATCGATCCTTCGATCGGCAGGTCGTGCACCACGACGACGGACCAGGGTTGCGACCGGCACTGGTGGAGTGCGATCTTGTCCCACGTATCGCGGTTTTCCCAGTCGCGTGGCAACGCGTTCCACAATACGCAGGTGTACTGCTGCTCGAACAGATAGTCCCGCACCGACGGACTGAGCAGATGCCTGCCGATGGAGCCGCCGTATCCGAACGGGCGGAATAGCCGCTTATGCCCGATGAACGGGCGGATGAGCTTGTGCGTGCGGATGATCTCGTCGGCAACGACGGTGTCGTCGAGACGCTCACCCAATGGCGTCGAGTGCGTGTAGGTATGGTTGCCGATCCAATGCCCGTCGTCGTACGCGCGTTCGCACGCGTCCATCGCCCCGCTCGTCTCGAACTGCTGTCCAACCACAAAAAAACTGGCGGCAATGCCCCGCTCTTTCAGGACATCCAGTACGTACGGCGTGATGCGCGGATCAGGACCGTTATCAAAGGTCATGGTTACATCGAACATTTTCAGTTCCTTGATGAATGCTGAAGGGAGCCGGAGCCGTCCGTCTCAAACGCAATGCAGGAGGGCACATAGTCCGGCCCGTCGGTGTTCACTAGCTGAAACAGCATTCTGTAAATCCCGACAAAGGTGATTACCTCGACAAGCAAAGCGTCATCCAGAACATCGGTCCGTTCGACTGGCCGGTTGTCCAGCACGCCACGGGTAATGCGCGCCACCGCGTCGATCGTGTCGTCTCCGTAGCTGGCGTGAACCGCGACGGCAAGCTTCTCCAACGCGCGGGCGTTGACGCCGGCCGAAAGCGCGAGCGGCACGTGCGCATGCCATCCATACGGGCAGTTCAACGCCCTGGCAACGGTGAGTACCACGACCTCTCGCGCAGCGAGCGATAGCCGGCTCGCGCTTTTGTAATAGAGCAGCATGTCGTACATGCATAGCCCGACTTCAGCTGCGCGGGCAAGCGCGTTGAACGGTCCAGGCCATGGCGCGCCCGGTTTCGCGACCGCGGCCGACAGGCGCCGCTGCGTGTCACTGAGTCGAGCTGCATCAAGTTGCGGAAAGTAGGACATGGTGCCTCTGGCGCTTCGTCGTCAAGCCGCCGCGAGGCGCCTGTATCCGGCGCCGAAGATGACGAGCGGATCCCCGTCGTGCACTTCGGCAGCTGTGACGTCGCCGATCAGAAGCCGGTGGTCGCCGCTGCTGATCGCGTGCGCGACGCGGCATTCGATCACCGCGGCCGCGCCCTCGATGGCCAGACAGCCGGAGTTCAACCGACGTGTTTTCACGTTGGCGAACTTGTCGTCGATCCGGCTCGCGAACTGGTCAGAAAGCGCCTGCTGGTCCGCGGTCAAATAGTTGATGCAAAAAACCTGCGACGCCAGAATCGCTTTCAGCGAACGCGATTGTTCGCCCACGCAGATCATGTATCGCAACGGATCGGACGAGACAGGGCTCACCGCCCGCATCGTCAAACCGGACGGACTGCCGGACGCATCGATCGTCGTGACAACCGCCACGCCGCGAGGCCATGCGTTGGAAAGCTGCCGAAACAGGTCCATGTTGGACTGCCCTTGCACGGGCGGGTGTGCTTCAGTGGTCATGAACTTCTCCATTCAAAGGATCGAGCCGGGACGAGTGGCGCATCGCCGAAACCGCATGATCGGTGGCGTCAGGTCGAGGACGCGTTTCAGAACGTCCCGCGGGAAATCTGTTAGGCAGGACCAGCGGCACGATTGCAGCTACTGCAAAGAACGCGGAAAACCATGCGAGCCCGGCGCTGAAACTGCCGGTTGCACCGCGCATGAGACCGAACGTGTACGGGCCGAGAAAGCCGCCGATATTGCCGACACTGTTGATCAGCGCGAATCCGCCGGCGGCTGCCGCGCCGCTGAGCGCGGCAGCGGGCCCGTTCCAGAAAATCGCCATGTAGCAGAACGACGACCCCACGGCAACCACGATGGCGGCATACGCCAGCACGGGATTCGCGGCGATAGTGGATGCATACAGGGATGCGCCCGCCAATGCGGCCAGCACGACCAGGTGCCAGCGGCGATCGCCGGTACGATCGGAGAATCGCGGGACCGTCAGCAACAGCACCACGCCGAATAAAAAGGGTAAAGCGCTGATCCAGCCGATGGACGCATTGGACAGATGCGCCGCGCTAGCCTTGACGATTTGCGGAAGCCAGAAAAAGAGCGCGTAAACACCCGAGAGAAGCGCGAAGTAGGTCAACGCATAGACCCAGACCTTGAAAGACTTCAGACTGCGCAGGAATTGGGTTTCCTGCGGACGCGAGGTCGTGCTTCTCTCGTGCGCAAGTTCGGCCATCAGAAACTGACGGCTGGCGTCCGGCAGCCACGATGCGTGCTCCACGCCGCGCGGCAGCATCCAGTACAGAAAGCAACCGAAAACGACGGTCGGCACGCCTTCAACAACGAACATCCATCGCCACCCTTCGATGCCCAGCATGTGCACACTCAGCAACAATCCCGATACCGGACCGACCAGCACCCCGGCCAGCGGCGACGCCGCCGACCAGACGCCGTTGGCGCTACTAAGACTACGGCGCGTGAACCACAGCGACACGTAATACAGCACGCCAGGCGTAAAGCCCGCTTCGGCGACCCCGAGGAAGAAGCGCAGCAGATAGAAGGTAGTCGCGTTGGATACGAATGCCATCGCGCACGACAGCAATCCCCACGTCACCATGATCCGGGCGATCCAGAGCGGCGCGCCCATTCGATGCAGCAGCAGATTGCTGGGAATTTCGAACAATGCATAGCCGACGAAAAAGATGCCTACGCCCAGTCCAAAGGTTTCCGGTCCGAAGCGAAGGGCGGTGTTCATCTGCAGCGCGGCGAATCCGACGTTGATACGATCGAACTGCAGGAGGAAGTGTGCAATGAATAAAACGGGAAGGATGCGCACTGCCACCAGTCGATATGTCCTTTGCTCCTCTGCGTTCATACGTTGTCTCCTCGTTGGGCGGAGGTTCGTCCGAAATCCAGCACGACCTCTTGTTTATAAGTTATAAAAGATTCCACAAGTTCGAAATTGGGGTAAACCTGTGTCGGATCGCTGCGGCTCGAATGCGTCAAACATACAAAAACCCGACTTTCCCGCTTTTTCAAGGGGTTAATGGTACTCGCGAACCGTGAAGATGTCTGTTTCAGTTGTGGTGACGCTTCCGCCAGCCGGGAAAATTCCGCCGTCCCCTCCTGGCTTCACTTATAAAAGAAGGCGCCGAGGCGGATTCCGCTCGTCAACCCGCGCCGTAAGACGCTTTTAGAGGAGGACTGTGACCGTGGCAAGCAGAGGACTTGCGCCGAGTCCGGACATCGCGTTGCGGCGCCGGCCGAAGCAGGACCGTGGACGCGTCGCAGGCCGCTCAGCCGCTAAGGTTGTTGTGACTCGCCGGGCGGCACTGCCGGAAACTGGGGGCGGTGGCGCTACTCCGGGCGTTCCCTTTTCACGAAAACTAGCGATTGCACTCGCGAGGGGCGGGGCGCGCACACTGTCATTGCCAATCGTCCGGTTTGCGGGCGAGCCACGCTGAATGCATCCGCTATTTGGTTCTCGGCGCCGTTGGGATCGCTGGCGCCGCATCAAGCCCGGCGATATTCGCGATGTGCTCCACGCCGAAAATGGTTCATGTTCTCGTATACGTTTTCCAACCTGTATCGACGCATCAAGTGCGTGCCTGCATTCGGCGTGCAATCCATACAGTCCAACAGTCCAACTAACTCGTGACACAAATCCGGCTAATCTAACTATTTCGTTCGGGTCTCGCGCCCAGTGTGTCCGAAAAAGTTAGCAAGTCATTGATTAATAAGAAGCCGCAGTCTAACTAATTCGATCTCCCTGCAGGAGTGTCGGGAAGCCGAATTCGTTGGACTAAGGAACGCTTGGCTAGACTCGAAAGCACGAAATTGACTGGACTGCCCGGAAACCGCGGATCGAAGGATCACCGGGCGGCGTAGTTCGCCGCCCCGGTACTGTGCTGATCGACGCTTCCTGCGGGAGGGCGAGAGACGCTTTACGTTAAGGGTTAATCGACGCCCCCCCGGCGTCAGACTACTTGTCGTGTTATCTGAATCTTATAGACATGGTCCGGGGGCGGTAAAATCAGGGTGAATGAAAGCCTACTCAGCAGAAAGAAAAGAAGCGCTGGTGCGTCGCATGATGCCGCCGGAAAACGCGTTGGTCTCAGCGCTGGCCAGAGAAACGGGAATTACCGAACAGACGTTGTACACGTGGCGCCGACAGGCGAAAGGACAAGGGCTGGCCGTGCCGGGCGATGGGAAGAATCCCGAGGGATGGTCTTCGGAAGACAAGTTTGCAGTAGTGCTGGAAGCCGCCCCGCTCAACGCAGCGGAGCTGGCCGAGTACTGCCGGCGCAAAGGACTCTATCCCGAACAGATCGCGGCGTGGCGAGCGGCCTGCCAGGCAGCCAACGCGAATGCCACCGAGCAGGCACGCGAGCAGCGCCACCAGTCGAAAGACGACAAGCAGCGCATCCGGCAGCTCGAGAAGGAATTGCAGCGCAAGGAGAAGGCGCTAGCGGAAGCGGCGGCGCTGCTGATTCTGAGAAAAAAAGTCCAGGCGATCTGGGGAGACAAAGAGGACGATTGATCAACGTCCCGGATCGCCTGTTATGTATATCGTTGATACGCGAGGCGGCGCAGTCAGGCTGCCGGCTGGAGAAGGCTTGCGACGAGTTGGGCGTGAGCCTGCGCACGTTTCAGCGCTGGGTCGGTGACGGTGACACGGTACGTGCTGATGGTCGTACCACGACCGAACGGCCGCCGCCGGGCAACCAGTTGAGTGAGGCTGAACGGCAACAGATTCTTGAGGTAGCCAATAGTGCGGAGTTTGCCAGTCTGCCGCCCAGCCAGATCGTGCCGAGGCTGGCCGATCGCGGCGTGTATGTCGCATCGGAATCGAGCTTTTACCGCGTGCTGCGCAGCGCCTCGCAGCAGCACCATCGTGGTCGTGCGCGCAAGCCCTCGACCCGGGTAGTGACCAGTCATTGCGCGACGGCGCCCAATCAGGTCTGGTCGTGGGACATCACCTGGGTACCTGCGGCGGTCAAAGGACAGTATTACTACTGGTACATGATGCTGGACGTGTTCAGCCGCAAGATTGTCGGTCACGAAGTGCATGAGGCCGAATCGGCAGAACTGGCCGCGTTGCTGATGCGGCGTGCCAGTCTGGCAGAGGGCCTGGCAGGACGTCCCCTGGTGCTGCACTCGGATAATGGCAGCCCGATGAAAGGTGCGACGATGCTTGCCACCCTGGAGAACCTGGGGGTCGTGGCCTCGTTTAGCCGACCACGCGTGAGTAACGACAACCCGTACGCAGAGTCGCTGTTCCGGACCTGCAAGTATCGGCCCGACTACCCGCGCAAGCCGTTCGGCAGCGTTGATGAGGCGCGGGCCTGGACGCAGCAGTTCGTGCGCTGGTACAACCATGAGCACAAACACAGCGGCCTCAAATTCGTCACGCCGGCCCAGTGTCATAACGGCGTGGCGAATGCAGTTCTTGCGCAACGTGAGATCGTTTATGCGGAGGCCAGGCAGCGCAATCCACGGCGTTGGTCCCGATCGACGCGCAACTGGAAATTGAAGGATGAAGTCTGGCTCAATCCGGAGCGCATGCAACCGGAAGAACTAAAGCAGTGCGCATGAGGTGACGCGACAAGTACGTTGACAACCGCCGCGCCTGCCCTCATTCACATGGCTGCGCGCGTGCTGCGGCGCGTGCGGGCCGGTGTAGTGGTCAACTAATTTCGGAAAGGCAGATAGGTTCTTTCGCTGTCGGTTTCGCCTCGTAGGCGGCGGGCGACAGATAGCCCAGCGTGGAGTGCAAGCGCACCGGATTGTAGAAAGCGACGATGTACTGGTTGATATCGCGCCGAGCCTCATCGTGGTTGGCGTACCGACGCTGCCACACGCGCTCCTTTTTCAGGTTCAGGAAGAATCTTTCCATCACCGAATTGTCCCAACAATTTCCCTTGCGGCTCATGCTGCAAACCACGTGATGCTGCTTCAGCAAGGCCTGGTACTCATCGCTTGCATACCTGGCTGCCCCTATCCGAATGCAAAACCAGTCCCGGCGCTGGCCTACGCTGCTCCAGCGCCATCGTCAATGCCGATATGACCAGTCCAGCCGGCATGGTCGGGGCCATTGACCAGCCGACGACCCTGCGCGAGTACAAGTCCAGCACGACAGCCAGATAGAGCCAGCCCTGCGCCGTGCGGATATACGTGATGGCTACGACCATGACGCTGGCCGGCGGTGGGCAACTCGCCGGGCCAGCAACGCGCAGGTCAAACCGGAGGGCTTCGGAGGAACAGGCTCCCGTTCAAAAAAACTTGACGGACCACCTCAGGGCGTCACTTGGCCGTACACCCAAGCAAAATGATTGTCTGTATCCAGTCCTGCAACGGTCACCGGATCTGCTAATCTCCCGACGAATTTTTCCGGAAATCAACCACGACGCTCGGTCAGTGCTACGAACGCGAAGGCTAGTATTTTGGCCATCGCGTTGCGTCGCCTTCTCCTCTTTGCCGCAAGTTCCGATGGGAACAAAAGCGAGCGATCTTCCGCCGCAGAGTCGCTTAAAATCATCTTTTCGGCACTCTGCGAGGCCAATCATGCGCTCATGGCGGCTTGATCGTCCCAACCTCTCCGGCCATCTGGATCTGTCACGGGCAACGAGCCTGGTCTCGGCCATCGGGTCTAACGATGCGAACGCCTTCGCCGCGGAAGTTCTGAAACTCCTAGGGGACGCCGCAGGCATATCGCAGTGCACCGTCTTTGCTTACGAGTTCAACAATCGTCCTCGGACGGTCTCGGTCGCAGACCACCGTGGCGGTCGATATCTGAGCAACGTCGCGGATACCTACGCCAGGACTTTCTATGCGTTGGACGGAAATCAGACGATTATCTCCTCTGCCCGTCCTCAGAAGCTCGACTCGGCCGTCCTGCTCCACCAGCAGGCCATCGAAGACATCTCGCATGAAGGGTATCGAGCCGCTTGCTATCACCAGCCGGACGTTTCGGGCCGACTCTCCCTTTTGCTGCAGCCCTCGCAGGACATCTGGCTCTCCGTCAATCTCTACCGCGACCGCAGGCGCGGCCATTTCCACGCGAACGAGATCGCGCTGATTGAGGCCTTTGCGCCGCTCATCGCCCAGACCGCCAAGCATCATTACGTGCTATGCGGCCAGATTCAGACCGGCATTCCGCAACTGATGCTGGTGCGTATTCGAGGGATCTGCCCCGAGTTGTCGAAGCGCGAACTCGATGTCCTATGCGGCGTTCTGGAGGGCCGTACCGCGAAAGACATTGGAGAACTTATGGGCGTCAAAGCCTCCAGCGTCGTGACCTATCAAAAGCGGGCCTTTCGCCGCCTCGGCATTTCGAGCCAGCGTCAGTTGTTTGCCTTGTGCCTGGCTACCAGCCGAGAATGATCACGCACTGCGTCATCTCTCTGACCGTGCCCGATCTTCCGCTTGCCTGGCACTGAGGGTTTTTCCTAATCCATTTCACCCGTCAAGTCGTACCCATTTTGGGGACAGCGCGCGCGGGCGAATCTCCATACTCCACTCATCGCCATACCTCGCCGCCCTGACGAGCCTGACGCGATTGCATTGAGTGCTGTGGCGCTCGACATAGAGCTGAGTTTGGAGACGACCCGTATGGAAACGACCCCATTGGCTGACCGCAGTCCGCTTCCTGGCGGTCCGGCAAACGGTGCTGGATCTGGTGAATCGATGCGAGAGCAGCGTGTCATCGCCAAGGTCTCCCGGCACCTTCTTTGGTTTCTCTTCGTCCTGTTCTTCTTCTCGTTCATGGACCGGATCAATATCGGATTTGCCGGCCTTACCATGATGAAGGATCTCGGCCTCTCCGGCGTCCAGTTCGGTCTGGCGACCACGTTGTTTTATATTGCATATATCGCGTTCGGCATTCCCAGCAACATCGTCCTGGCGCGCATCGGCGCGCGGAAATGCATCGGGACTATCATGATCGCCTGGGGTCTGGCCTCTACAGCGACGATGTTCGCATCGAGTCCGGGAACGCTTTACCTGTTGCGAATCCTCGTCGGCGTGACCGAGGCGGGCTTTCTACCAGGCATCCTGCTTTACATGACATATTGGTTTCCGAGCGCATATCGCGCGAGGGCCAACGCTTTGTTCATGATCGCGATTGCCCGTCACGGCCGCGGTCGGCTCCGCACTCTCGGGATACATTCTGGCGCTGGATGGAACGCTTGGCCTCAAAGGATGGCAGTGGCTCTTCTGTCTGGAGGGCCTGCCTTCGGCGATCTTGGGTCTGGTCGTATTCGGCTATCTGCGCGATGTTCCCGAGAAGGCGCACTGGCTCACTGCCGATGAGAAGCGCACGCTTTCGAAGACCCTCGCGGCCGAGCACAACGCCGACCCCGTGCCGCATTCGCCCGCCACCGACGAAAGAAGCCTTCTGAGCGAGCTCTTCTCGCCAACGGTCCTCAAATTTGCGCTCGCTTATTTCTGTCTGGTCAACACGCTAGCAATGGTTGCCGTCTGGACGCCCCTGATCGTCAAAAGCTTCAGCGCTGACGCGAGCAACCGGACCGTCGGCCTGCTGGCCGCGATCCCGCAAATCTGCACGATCGTTGCAATGATCTGGTGGGGAAGACGCTCTGATCGCAAACAGGAGCGCAAATGGCACCTGATGTTGCCGATGCTGTTTTCCGCTGCTGGCTGGCTTTGCACCGCCTATTCCACCAACCCCGTGATTCAGATGTTAGGCATCTGCCTCGCGTCGGCGGGATCGTACACCGCCATGTCGATCTTCTGGACAACCCCTGATCACGCATTGAGCCTCCGGGCCCGTGCCGTTGGGATCGCAGTGATCAACGCGACCGGCAACATCGGGTCGGCGCTGAACCCCCTGGTCGTGGGATGGCTGAAGGATCTCACCCATAGCTTCTCGGCCGGATTGCTCTATGCAGCGGCATTGCTCGTGATCGGCGCCATCGTGGTGGCAGTGCTGCCCGTTCAGCCCAAGCGCTCCCGCGACGCGGAACTATCTAGCAACGCACGTTAGTGCGGATAGCCCTAGTTGGGCGAATACGCCGATGGCGTTACGGCAGCATCGAGGCGCAGCTCATGCGTGGCCCCCCGCTTACCAGAATTCGTTAAGGAGCAACCGATGGAATTCAAAGCTTATCCCTTCACTGCAAAAAAGTACGCTGGCCAGATGCCGAATCTTGACAACGGCATCGAGACAAAGCGACATGCAGTGACGATCGTCGGCGGTGGCCCTGTGGGACTCGCCGTGGCACTTGGCCTCGCCAATCACGGCGTTCCTTCCGTATTGATCGAAGCCGATGATTCCGTATGCTATGGCAGCCGGGCCATCTGTATCTCGCGTCGAAGCCTGGAAATCATCGAGCGCCTGGGTGCAGTGGACGGGTTTCTGAAGACCGGACTGCCGTGGGCCGGTGGGCGCAGTTTTTATCGCGACACCGAAGTGCTGCACTTCAAGATGCCGCAGGACGACAACCAGAAACTGCCTCCGATGGTGAACGTCGCGCAATATCACATCGAACAGTTTCTCCTGGACGCCGCGCAACGGAAGTCTGATCTGATCGACATCCGCTGGCAGACCAAGGTGACCGCCATCGATTCGCGTACGGACGGCGCCATGCTTCGCCTCGCGACTCCCGAAGGCGACTATTCGCTCAATACGGACTGGGTGGTCGCCTGCGATGGTGGGCGCAGCACGATCCGCGAGGCATTGGGCTTGCAGCTCAATGGGACGAGCTACGAGGGCCGTTATGTCATCGTCGATATCGAGCTCGAGAGCGAGCGGCCGACCGAGCGTCTTGCCTACTTCGATCCATCGTCGAACCCGGGCTCCACTGTGCTGGTCCACAAACAGCCTGACAATGTCTGGCGCATCGATTACCAATTGCGGGACGGCGAGGACGCCGAACAGGCAGTCAAGCCTGAAAATGTCATGCCACGGGTGCAAAGCCTGTTGGACATGATGGGCGAACGTGGCGCCTGGGCACCCATCTGGATCACGATCTACAAGGCCAATGCCTTGACCCTGGAAAGCTATCGTCACGATCGCGTGCTGTTTGGCGGCGATGCAGCCCATCTGGTGCCGATTTTTGGCGTGCGCGGCGCGAATTCAGGAATCGATGACGCGGACAACCTCGCGTGGAAACTGGCGTTCGTCGTCCGTGGCCTTGCGTCCGAAGGATTGCTCGACAGCTATTCAGACGAGCGCGTCTTTGCGGCCCACGAAAACCTTAGCTACGGTACCAAGAGCACCGAATTCATGGCGCCGCCCTCATTCGCCTTCGAGTTGATGCGCAAGGCCGTATTGAGTCTGGCGATCAAGCATGAACGCGTGCGTTCTCTGATTAACCCGCGGCAGACTTCGGCCATCAGTTATACGGAGTCGCCGCTCAACACGCCTGAAGCACAGTCGGGCGCGTTTGAGGCTGGTCCTGCGCCGGGGGCCGTGTTGACCGAATGCCCACTGACGATCGTCGAGGGCGGCAGCGCGAGAGAGGCTCATCTGACGGAATTGATCACTCCAAGGTTCACCGCTCTGTACTTCAGCGAAGACGGACGCGTACCGGTGGAATTTGCCGAACTCGAAGCAACGCTTCAAGAGGAAAAGCTGCCTTTCAAGCTGATCCCCGTGACTTCGCATCTTCACCCCGAGACGAAAAACAATCACAACTGGGACCACACAGGTCGGCTGTTCGCCATGTACACCGCCAGACCCGGTACCGTATACCTGGTTCGCCCGGACGGCCATGTACTGGGACGCTGGCATGCGGCAGCGGCTGCAGATGTTGAGGCCGCCATCCACCACGCCCTTCAAATGTGATCACCAAACCGGTAAAGGAGAACGCCATGACCGACAGCGACCTCGACATCATTTATACCCGGCTGTGCAAGACCATGACTCAACTGGGTCGGCCGAACACTTCGCTTTTCCTCGCGCGCTTCGCCATGCTCGCGATCGACAGGATCGACGACCCCGCCGTCGCACTGAATTTAATCGACGACGCAAGCGAAGGAATGACTGAATCAGCGCCGCGGTAGGGTTCCAATCCACAAGCCCACCTCGTAGCACTTTTTCTGGCTTCCCATATCCTTCGCAGGAACGCGAAACAATGACCGTCAATTATCAAACCGGCTTCGCCAATGAGTTTGCCACCGAGGCGCTGCCGGGCGCCCTTCCCGTGGGGCGTAACTCTCCGCAACGCGTGCCTTATGGCCTATACGCAGAACAACTCTCAGGGACTGCATTCACGGCGCCGCGTCATAACAATCGGCGTTCGTGGTTGTACCGGATCCGGCCAGCGGCCATGCACTCGCCATTCCAGCATATCGAGAACTCGCGCCTGTTGAGCCGCTTCGACGAAGTACCGACGCCACCGGATCAGTTGCGCTGGGATCCCCTTCCGATGCCCGATGCACCGACCGATTTCGTGGCGGGCCTTGTAACCATGGCGGGCAACGGTGCGCCCGATGTAGGGCGAGGATGCGGTATCCACCTGTATGCCGCGAACTGTTCCATGACCGACCGGTTTTTCTACAACGCCGACGGTGAGTTGCTTGTCGTGCCGCAACAAGGACGGCTGCGCGTGGCAACCGAAATGGGACTGCTGGACGTCGAACCGCAGGAGATCGTCGTCATCCCGCGAGGCGTGCGTTTCCGGGTTGAACTGCCCGATGGCGAGGCGCGCGGCTACGTGTGCGAGAACTATGGCGCGCTGTTCAAGCTGCCCGACCTTGGCGTCATTGGCTCCAACGGCCTGGCGAATCCGCGTGATTTTCTGACGCCGGTCGCGTCGTATGAAGACCGGGAAGGCGACTTCGAACTGATCGCGAAGTTCGAAGGCAATCTCTGGCGCGCCCGGATCGACCACTCGCCGCTCGACGTCGTCGCATGGCACGGAAACTATGCGCCGTACAAGTACGACCTGCGGCGCTTCAACACGATTGGTTCAATAAGCTTCGACCATCCCGACCCCTCGATTTTCCTGGTGCTCCAGTCCCCCACTGATACCCCCGGCGTCGATTCGATCGACTTTGTCATTTTCCCGCCGCGTTGGTTGCCGATGGAAAACACATTCCGTCCGCCATGGTTCCACCGAAATTTCGCAAGCGAGTTCATGGGACTGATTCATGGCGCGTATGACGCGAAGGCTGAAGGTTTTGCGCCCGGCGGTGCGTCGCTTCACAACTGCATGAGTGGTCATGGCCCAGATGCCGAAACCTTCGCCAGGGCGAGCACCGCAGACACGACCCGGCCTGATCACATCACGAACACGCTGGCGTTCATGTTCGAAACGCCCGCCGTCATCCGGCCGACGCGCCATGCGCTCGAATCGTCGCAGCTCCAAGGCGAGTATTACCGGTGCTGGCAGGGCCTCAAGAAGCATTTCAACCCGGCACAAGCCTGATAGGACGTTGGAGAAATCACATGTCGTTGATCGACGAGACGCACAGCCCGGCTCTGAAAAGTTGGGTGGAACAGGCAAACCGACCGGGGAGCGATTTTCCGATCCAGAACCTTCCATTTGGTCGTTATCGACCGATGGGCACGGACGAGGACTTCAAGATTGGGGTAGCCATTGGCGACCAGATTTTAGATCTGCAGGGCACAGGCCTGATCGACGATCCGGACATGAACGCGTTGATGGCACTTGATTCAACAACTCGACTGGAGTTGCGTCGCGCCATTTCCCGAGGCCTTGCGCACGGCAGCGAGCAGCAACAAGCATGGTCGACGCTGCTTATCAACCAGAGCGCGGCGCAGATGGCAACGCCTTGCCGAATCGGAGACTACACAGATTTTTATACGGGCATTCACCACGCCATGTCTGTCGGCAAGCTGTTCAGGCCCGACCAGCCGCTGATGCCGAATTACAAATGGGTGCCGATTGGTTATCACGGTCGGTCTTCATCCATTCGCGTGAGCGGCCAGATGTTTCGGCGTCCGCGTGGGCAAACCAAAACGCCGGAGGCCGCGCAACCCACCTTTGGTCCCAGCCGACGACTGGACTACGAACTCGAACTTGGCTACTTCGTCGGTCGCGGCAACGATTTGGGGCAACCCGTCTCCATCGAAGACGCGGAGAATCATCTTTTCGGTGTGACACTGCTCAACGACTGGTCCGCGCGCGACATCCAGGCGTGGGAGTACCAGCCGCTCGGCCCGTTCCTGTCCAAGAACTTCGCGACAACCGTCTCTCCGTGGTTAATCACGACCGAGGCACTGGCACCCTTCCGCGCGCCGTTGACGCGTCCCGACGGTGACCCGCAGCCGCTCCCTTACCTCGACGCCGCCTGTAATCGCAAGGAAGGCGCATTCGACGTCACACTTGAGGTGTTGATCCTAACGGAGCGCATGGTCGGGTCAGGCTTCCCACCTCAGCGCTTGACGCTGGGCAACGCTGGCACAGCGGCCTACTGGACAGCGGCACAACTGGTGACCCACCACACGGTCAACGGCTGCAATCTCCAGCCCGGCGATCTGCTTGGTTCCGGTACATTGTCGGGCCCCGCCGCCAATGAGGCTGGCTCGCTACTCGAATTGACCGAGGGCGGCAGGCAGCCCGTCGTGCTGGCCAATGGCGAGCAGCGGACCTTCCTGGAGGACGGCGACACGCTGATTCTGCGTGGATGGTGCGAACGTCCCGGCGCGGTTCGCATGGGACTCGGCGAAGTCCGTGGCACCGTCCTGGCCTAAAAAGGAACCACCGATGACAGTTTCGAACAAGCCGGAAGCTGCGGTCTCAGATCGCGTCCTTTACACATATTTCCGCGGTTCTGCGGCGTACCGGGTGCGCATTGCGCTCAACCTGAAGGGTCTCGATTACCGTACAGTGCCCGTCCACTTGCTTCGTGGAGATAAAGTCAGTGAGGTTGACCCGGTTCGACGGATAGATTTGCAGTTGAGTCTAATGCGGTGTGGCACCTCCCGATAAGGTTGAATCGCGGGTTGTCCACGGCCGGGCGGCGGGTCGCCTGTCACGACCACGACGCTGCCCGGCGGTGGGCAACCCGCGCGACGATAAGCTTTGATCTTGCGCATGCAGGTTTTCGAATTCGAGCGGCGAACAGTAGCCGATGCTGCTGTGGAGGCGGCGTATGTTGTACCAGCTCTCCAGAAACGAGAACAGACGCCGCCTTGCCTGTTCGTGGGTCGCGAAGTGTTCGCGACAGAGCAGTTCGGCTTCGAGCGTGCCGAAGAATGACTCGCACATCGCGTTGTCGTAAGCGTCGCCGGTGGTCCCCATCGACGGTTGTACGCCGGCTTCTCGGCAGCGCCGCCCGAAGGCAATGAGGTGTATTGGGCGGATTCAACCGGTCGTCGCAACACTAGATTATTGAACAGATTTTAGGTATTCGTCCAAGGCCTCCGCAGGCGTCTTCCAGCCGAGTGTTTTCCGGGGCCTGGTATTCAATGTGTTAGCAACGGCCTGGATCTCGCGAGCACTCCACCGGGACAGGTCTGTGCCCTTTGGAAAGTATTGTCGTAGAAGGCCATTGGTGTTTTCGTTCGTACCACGCTGCCATGGGCTGTGCGGGTCAGCGAAGAACACCTTCACGCCGGACTCGATCGTGAAGCGGGCGTGATCGGACAGTTCCTTGCCACGATCCCAGGTCAATGATCGCCACAACTGAGCAGGCAAGTCCGCCACGGTCTTCTTGAGTGCGTTGGCCATCGTAACAGCTCCGTAGCCGGCCAGCGCAGGCCCGTTTTTCGTGCGTGGAATTAGCCCATAGCCTTTCTCGCGAGGTAAGTGCACGAGCATCGTAAAGCGGCTTGATCTTTCCACCAACGTCCCGATGGCTGATCGGTTTAAGCCGATAATCAGGTCGCCCTCCCAATGGCCTGGCACAGCACGATCTTGCACCTCTGCAGGCCGGCTGGAAATCATCACCTCCTCGCTGACGTGCGCCCACGCCTTGGCACGCGCTCTCGCTCGGGGAACGCGCAACGCGCGCCCGGTGCGAAGGCAACCCACCAGCTCGCGCTTGAGCGCACCGCGCCCTTGAATATAGAGCGCTTGATAAATGGCTTCGTGAGAGATGCGCATAGATTCATCATCCGGGAAATCAGCTTGCAATCGATTGGCAATCTGTTCAGGTGACCAGCCGTTGACCCACTTTCGGTCACCGCGATGTGGTTTATTGCGCCCCTTGAACGGTGCCTGCCTGGGCCCCGCAATTTCACGACCATCAGCGTCATGTACCTTGCCCTCAAGGCGCTCCTGTACGTATTGGCGCAGCCGTGCGTTCGTCGCCAGCTTCGCTGGCTTTGGTCGTTTGGCGAACCGTTCCGCCTTCCACTGCGCGACCGAAGCACGATACTCGAGGCACCCACCACGGGTTGCCGCATTGCGTGTGAGTTCCCGCGAAACGGTTGACGGACTGCGTCCAGGACGCCGGGCAATTTCGCGTACCCCAAGACCTTGTACCGAGAGCAACGCTATATCTTCCCGCTCAGCGAACGACAAGTATCGACCAGCGATAGGTTTCGACATGAATAGTGGCATGCCGCCACGATAGCGGAACCAGCGCGAGCCTACCGCTTGAGATACGCCTACCGCCTCCGCTGCTTTCTCGCTTGTAATGCCCGTTGCGATCTGTTGCCAATACCGACGCTCCATCACATGTCCAAGTGATGGCGCACCCGGCGAGTACATCGCTTCTCGCCCTGTCAACCGATACACCTGCTTTGCACTTCGTCCCATGCAACACCTCCTCGATCAAAGGTGTTGCAACGACCGGTTGAATCCGCCTTGGGAGCCTTGATCGGAATGTAGAATTACACCTTCATGGCGTCGTTGCTGCAACGCCATGTCCAGGGCGCGTAGCATCAGTTCGGTGTACAGATGGTTGGGCATCGCCCAGCCGATGATGCGACGGCTGAACACATCCAGCACGACCGCCAGATAGAGGAATCCTTCGCCCGTGGGTACATAGGTCGCATCTGCGACCCACAGCACGTTTGTCGCGTCGGCACTGAAGTGCCGACGCACCAGATCAGGCGCACGCCGGGCGCCTGCGCGTGGCCGCGTGGTGCGCGGCCAGCGCCGCCGGCTTGCCCCGCACAGACCCGCCATACGCATCAGGCGCGCCACCCGCTTGCGCCCCACGTGTACGCCTTCGCGCGTGAGCTGCGCATGGATACGCGGTGCCCCATACGTGCCCCGCGAGCTCGCATGTAGCGTGCGGATGCGCGCGAGCAGTTGTGCATCGCTACGTGTGTGCATCGCGGGCTCCCGCACCAGCCATGTGTAATAGCCGCTCGTCGAGACGCCGAGCAGCCGTGCCATCATCGCGATGGGCCAGCGGGCCCGGTTCGCTTTCATGAATCCGTACCGCCCTTCGGTGGAATGGATCCCGTCTCCCTCGCGAACCAGGCTGCCGCGTGAGAGAGTATGTCGCGCTCCATCTTCAGTTGCCGGACTTCGCGACGCAACCGTGTGAGCTCCTGGCGTTCGGCTGTGGTCAGACCGTCATGCCGCACACCTGTGTCGCGATCAGCCTGCGCCACCCAGTTGTAGATGGTCTGTGCAGTCGGCTCGAACTCCTTTTCCAGTTCCTCCGGCCTGCGCCCGGCCTTCACCAGCTCGACCATTTGCGCCCGAAATTCCGCCGGGTACGGGGTACGATGCTTGCCCATAATCGGCACCTCCTTCTCCAAAGGATAGATGTGCGTTTTTCTGGGTCAACTTCAGCGCGAGCACGGACAAACCGCACATCGGGGCCGGGCGAAAGCGCCCAAGGCTGGCCGGCCGCCGACCACGCACATCGCTTGCGCACCACGGGAAGTCTGGTGCTGGGATATGACGTATTTGCCCGCCGAGGTTGCCGGTCAATGGTTTTACCTGTACCTGATCCTCGACCTGTACAGCCGCAAAATCGTGGGATGGGAGGTACACGAGCGCGACGATGCCAGCCATGCTGCCCATCTGGTGCGGCGCACAGCGCTGGCCGAGGGCATCGCCACTCTGGCAGACAAGCCGGTGCTGCACGGAGACAACGGCTCCACGCTCAAGGCCACGACCGTGCTGGCCATGCTTCACTGGCTTGGCGTGAAGCCATCGTACTCGCGCCCACGCGTCAGTGACGACAACGCCTATGCCGAGGCACTGTTCCGCACGGCCAAGTACCGCCCGGAGTTCCCCAACACGGGCTTCACCGATCTCAATGCTGCACGCGACTGGGCGAGCGAGTTCGTGCATTGGTACAACTTCGACCACCGCCACAGCAGCATCCGCTACGTCAGCCCGGCGCAGCGCCATGACGGCGACGATCACGTGATCCTCGCGGCGCGTCACGAGGTATATGTCCAGGCGCGGGAACGCAACCCCGCACGCTGGTCAGGCTGCACGCGAGACTGGACGCCGATCGGCGCCGTCACTCTCAATCCGGAGCGCGAGTCAGTCGTCACGATGGCTTCGCATGCCACACTTAAACAGCCTTTGGCTGCATGACTGAGGCGACAAGTACCTTGACACGCGCCGTAGGTCAGAAAGCTATTTTCCGTGGAGAAATGCTCGATCGCGGCACGGCACATTTTGCAGGGCTTGAGCGTTGAGTAGATTCGACATGCCAAGCCTGCAACGTCGAACCCTACGCCTACTTCGTGCACGTACTCACCGAACTACCGCAGCGCGAACCGCATGCCGACGTGACTGACCTCCTGCCGTTCAACTACGCAAAGCTCACCGCAGCCGCTCGTTGAGCTTGATCTGGCCGACGCATTCGAAGCGCCTTGCCGATCGATGCGCTGCCGTATTGCATGTCGCCTTCCGTATTTCCCTATGAACTCGGTGTGCTAAATCGCGCGCTTACCATTGATCACGCGCGAGCGTGAACTTTACGCCCTGTTCGATTTCTCGCGCTTCACCTCGCGGCGTCTCCTGCAGTTCGGTTTCTTGATGGGCCACGCGCCGGTCGTAAAATTCCAGGTCGAAACCACCGAAGTGATTTGCAAGGTCTTGACCGTAGTCATTTGAACCGGGATGTGTGTTGGACTGTGATTTACTAACCAGTGCGTAAGTAAGCGAACATAAATCGACGCCATGGTCTAAGCTTTAAGGGGTTTAGGGAGAGGCGAGATGCGAGAGGACGACGGCCGGCAGCTTTCACATGCAACGCTTGAAGAGATCCGTATTCGTGCGGTCAAGCGCGTCGAAGCTGGCGAGTCGCCGGAGGACGTGATCCGCACGCTCGGATTCTCGAGGGCGCGTATTTACGAGTGGTTGGCGGCCTGGCGCGAAGGGGGCATCGAGGCGTTACGAGCCAAGGCAATCCCTGGTCGACCGATGAAGCTGTCGTCCGAGGCTATCCGCTTCGTCTATCAGACGGTCACAACGAAGAACCCCATGCAGATGAAGTTCGAGTTTGCATTGTGGACGCGAGACATGGTGCGGGAGTTGATTCGCGAACATTTCAACGTCAGGCTCTCCGAGGTGTCGGTCGGTCGACTGCTGCGCAAGCTCGGGCTTTCGCCCCAGCGACCGCTTGCGCGTGCGTACCAACGCGACCCTGAACTGGTCGAGTCGTGGATGCGGGACCAATACCCGGCCATTGTCGGGCAGGCCAAACACGTCGGGGCACGGATCTTCTTCGTCGACGAATCGACGGTACGATCGGACTATCACAGCGGCACGACCTGGGCGCCGGTCGGTCAAACTCCGGTAGTCGAAGTCACTGGCGCGCGCTTCAAGGTGAACCTGATCTCAGCGATCAGCCCGCGTGGCCAACTTCGCTTCATGTGTTTCGAAGGCAGCTTCAAGATCTCCGTATACGTCGACTTCGTCAAACGGCTGATGCTCACCGCCGATGCGCCTGTCTTCCTGATTGCCGATGGTCATCCGGTACATCGTTGCAAAGCGATCCGGCAGCTTGCCGCGGAATCAGATGGGCGCCTTTGTCTGTTCTTCCTTCCTGCTTACTCGCCAGACCTGAACCCGGACGAGTTGGTATGGGGTTATCTCAAACATCACAAGATCGGCAAGCTTGCCATCAAAGGTCCCGGGCATCTCAAGCAGCGTGTTCGAGCGGTTCTGCGCTCGTTGCAAAAGATTCCGGCTTTGGTCCGATCCATGTTTCAACATCCGTCAGTCCGCTACGCGGCTTGACCCATGTCCGGTTACTTTGTTTCGGCTTAGTAAAAGAGGATAGTCGGCGGAATCTGTGGGTGAATTAGTGTGCGCGGCTAGCCAAGTGAAGCTCGATTCAGATACTGATAGAGCTTGCGACACGTTGCATCAAAGGAATTTTGTGCGGGCTCGGAGATAGCTGGCCAGATGAGGGGGCCGCCGTCTTCCTCGATGAGTTTGTCCAGGAGGGTTGCCACGGGGAGAGTAAGGAGATCGGGATCTTCATGGCGGCGCCGGATCATTTCGCCGCCGAGCATCCAAATGTGATCGCGGTGCCGAAGCAATGTGTTGCGTGCGTATCCCAAGGTTAGGAGATACTCAAGGAAAGGCGTGAGTATGGCCACGATTGCCTGTCGAGTCGGAATATCTTCGTCGTCGACTTGCCACGTCGCAGGCCAGTTACGCAGATCTGGGACGTACTGCGCAAGCGCTTGCTGTTCGGGGACAATGGCGGCTTTGTCCTTGCCGGTTCTGGGCTTGCTAACCATGTTGCTGACCCGTCTGCTTAACGCCTGTCATCATTTTCCCGGCTTTGTATATGAAGGGGCGCGGCTGTGCGAGACAACTCAATCCATCGAGATCGACGTTCGCCCGCGCAAGGGTTCGAAGCCGATTTGCTCATGCTGTAACCGGCCTGCGCGGGGTTACGACTCGCTCACACAGCGCCGCTTCGAGTTTATCCCCGTCTGGGGCTTTGCCGTGTTTCTGCTCTATACCATGCGACGCGTCGATTGTCGTGCCTGTGGCGTGAAGGTCGAAGCGCTGCCGTGGGCCAACGGCAAGCACACGCTCACCCGCGCTTACATGATCTTCCTGGCGCAATGGGCGCGTAAGCTGTCCTGGAAAGAAACAGCACTGAGCTTCCGAACCAGTTGGGAGAAGGTCTTCAACGCAGTGGAATGGGTCGTCGACTGGGGGCTGAGCCATCGCGAGCTCGGCACGATCCGCGCTTTCGGCGTGGACGAGATCCAGTATGGCTGCGGACACCAATACCTCACGCTCGTCTACCAGATCGAGGCCGGCTATACGCGACTGCTGTGGGTCGGACAAGAGCGCACGAAAGAGAGTTTCGCGAAGTTCTTTGCCATGATCGGAAAGCCGCTATGTGAGAAGGTTGAATTCGTGTGCTCGGACATGTGGCAACCCTACCTGGAGATGATCGCGCGTCATTGCCCGAACGCCCTGAATATCCTCGACCGCTTTCATATCGTCGCCAAGATGAACAAGGCCATCGACGAAGTTCGTGCCGCCGAGGCCCGGCGCATGACTCGCGACGGCTATGAGCCGGTGCTCAAGAAATCCCGCTGGTGCCTGCTCAAGCGGCGCGAGAATCTCACCGGCAAGCAACGCGTTCGCCTGCGTGATTTGCTTCGGTACAACCTGCGCAGCGTGCGCGCCTATCTGCTCAAACAAGAGTTCCAGCAACTCTGGGATTACATCTCGCCCGTGTGGGCCGGCAAATTCCTCGACCAGTGGTGCACTCAGGTAATGCGCTCACGTATCGAGCCGATGAAGAAGTTCGCTCGGACGGTGCGTACACACCGAGAGCTGATCCTCAACTACTTCCGCGCACGAAAACAGTTCTCCAGCGGTGTCATCGAGGGGCTGAACAACAAAGCCAAAGTCACCATGAGAAAAGCGTACGGCTTCCGAACCTTCAGAGCCACGGAAATCGCGCTCTATCATGCACTTGGCAAGCTCCCCGAGCCTCCGTCCACCCACACTTTTTACTGACCAACCGTAAAAGAATAGCTCATATCATTTACCGTAACTGAGTGCGCCCTCTTCGTCAGACACTTGAAGAAATGCCTGCAATCGCGCGAAGTCGCCCAAGTCCCGACGCTGCGCCGATATCGCCTGCACAGACGCGGACAGGACCATGATCGGCTTGAATGCGAACTTCGTTATTGCACGATCAACAGCATGGCAAATAATGCACCCCGAATGTCGCTACAAACTCGGCTGAATGACAAACCGATTTAAGACATAGTAACCTTTTTGTCGTTCCCCCCGCGTCACAATGGTTGTCGCCTGGATAAAATTGGAATCTGGGGGCGATAAAGAGAGAACAAGTTGGCGCGTTACGGAAAGACATTCAAGGACAGAGCGGTGGCGCGGTTGCTGCCGCCGGAGAGCGCATCAGTGGAAGAGGTTGCGCGAGAGATCGGTGTGGGCGCGCAGACGCTGGAGCGCTGGCGCAGTGATGCGCTGTCCATGCCCGCTCGCGAGCGGGCATGGACAGCGGCCGCGCGTTTCGAAGCGGTGTTGAGCACGGCAGCGATGGACGAGACGGCCCGCAATGCGTGGTGCCGCGAGCATGGCGTGTATCCGCAGGAACTGGCGCAGTGGCGGCAAGCGGCCACGCAGGCGCTGGCCGAGCCCGAAGAGGCCCGTGCGAGTCCACAGCAAACGAAGCAGGACCAGCGTCGCATCAAGGAACTGGAACGCGAACTGCGGCGCAAGGAGAAAGCACTGGCCGAGGCAGCCGCATTGCTGGTTCTTTCAAAAAAACTCGGGGCGATCTTCAACACGGACAAGGGCGAGGACGAATGATCGGCCTCGAAGATCGCCAGCTCCTGGCCCGGGAAATCGATTCGGCAAGACTGGCTGGCGCACGGTTGCGCCTGGCCTGCGAGGTGGCCATGCTGCACTGGCTGGGTGTCAAGCCGTCGTACTCGCGCCCCCGTGTCAGCGACGACAACGCCTACGCCGAGGCGCTGTTCCGAACCGCGAAGTACCGGCCGGAGTTTCCGGTCACAGGCTTCGAGGACCTGAACGCTGCTCGCACCTGGGCTGCCGGCTTCGTGCAGTGGTACAACTTCGAGCATCGTCATAGCGGCATCCGCTACGTGACGCCTGCGCAGCGTCATGCCGGCGACGATCGTGCGCTTCTCGTGGCACGTCACGCACTGTACGCGAAGGCGCGCGCGTGCAATCCGGCCCGCTGGTCGCTTCACACGCGCAACTGGACACCGGTTGGTGCCGTGACGCTTAACCCCGAACGCGACTCAGTCGTCGAGATGGCGTCGATCAGCGCAAATAAACAGCCTCTGGCTGCATGAGTGAGGCGACAACTTGCTTGACGCGCGCCGCGTTTGTTCGGGAATATCGCGAGATACTTACACAAAAAAGAGCTACGTTGCCGAAGCAGCGTAGCTAAATCCCTCACTTCAAAATCCGAATTCAGACCAGATCAGCAGCATCTGGTTTGAAAATTTTGGACAACTTCTTCCAGTCGATGATGCGGCCAATCGTCGTCTTGAACGTCATCATCGGAAGGTAGTAGCGGATATACCAGACCAACAGCACCAGGTTGATGTAGAGACACCCGACACCCATGTATGGCGTGAACATCTTATCGAAACGATGGTTCAGGATGATTGCGTTGTACCAGACCACAAACGACACCGGCAGCAGGACCAGTAGGCCGATCGGCACGAAGAGGCCAAGCACGAGAGACAGGCCGCCCAAGATCTCAAGCGTCTTCACGATGTGGAAGAAGTGCGTGTGAACCATCGTGACAAGCAATTCATTCGACGCATGGAGCGTGCCGAACGGCTGCGGAAAGATTGGTCCCATCCCGAGTACGGTGCGCCAATAGCTGGTGCCGCTCACCACCATCCAACCGCCGAGATACAGGCGACAGAAGGTCAGAATGATTTTGCCGACGAGTTGAGCCGTCGTCCTATGATCATCGTTAGACATATATGCTTTCACCGTTTTGTTTACGACCCGCTTATTTGGAGGCCTGCTTTTGCGCGGCAACCTCAGTGTTCGCCGCCTGTTCTTGCACCGGAGCCGTGAGACGATCACGTCGAATGATCCAGCCCGACCCGTCGAGCTCGAATACATCAACGACGTCTTGTGCGGCCTGACCGCGCGCGGCGCCAATCGTGTGGTAGACAGCGACGTCAAAGCCTTCAACGATAACCTTCTTCACGTGATCGGGGATCGGCTCGCCATCCTGGTGATCGTCGGTCTGGGGCGCGGTATCGATCGCTTTAGCCGAGAAGTATTCCTTGTAGGCCTCGCTCCCATGGCCCTGCGCATAGGCCATGTCCATAAATTCGTGAACGACCTCATGGGGAAGTTTGCCGGTGCCTGCGTGCCACTTCCAACGGGGATCCGAATGGAGATCGTGCGCAATCCAGCCGACGAAAATGAATCCGACAAGCATTGCTGCTACACGTCCCGTCCAACTATCGAGCCATCCATCTGCTTGCGCGATGAACTCGGGCGACGAAAGACCACCCTGAATGTTTGACATCCTTTCTCCTTGGCACATTGCAATAGGAACCTTGGGCCCGCTGCCCCGGTCCGCGTTTTGTATTCAATTTAGCATATCTAATGCTATAGGCAAACAAGAAGCCTTGTAAACGTGGGGAAAACCCGATTTTGACTTACGACCCTAAGAAATGATCCCTATTGCACATTACTTTGGATCGCTAAGTAACAAAGTCATGCCAAATGGATCACGCGACTGTCATCTAGTGGATACCCTTAAGCAACATTTTTGTGTTTTTCCACACAACTTATGCAACAAAGAATATCATTTTGAATTCGTACACCCCATATCTCGGCGTGTCACGGTGGGTCGGCAGCCCGCCCTACGACCAATATCAAATTTTTGGAGGCTCCAGTGCGTAAACTTATTACCTGCGGCGCAATTGCCGCAGCAGCATTCGCGCCGATGATGGTTCAAGCGCAGCAGAGCAGTGTCACACTGTATGGCGTGGCCGATGTGTTCATGGGTTATTTTGCCAACTCCAATGGGCAGCACGTCATCAGCATGAACAGCGGTGGTGCAGGTGGTTCGCGCTGGGGCTTGAGGGGCCAGGAAGATCTCGGTAACGGTCTATCGGCAATCTTCACCCTCGAAAGTGGCTTCAATATCAACAACGGCACCTCAGGCCAAAGCGGCCGTCTGTTCGGTCGTCGTGCGTTTGTCGGCCTGCATAGCGCACAGTACGGCGAGTTGATCGCCGGTCGCCTCCAGACGATGGGTTACGATTGGGGTGGCACGTTCGACCCGATCCTGCTCGCGCCGGGATCCCCGCTGGGTTCGATCGGCGGTGAGAATCCGCGTCCGTGGCTGTTCAACATGCTGCAAGACCCGGCACGGTCGGACAATACGATTCAGTACACGAGCCCGACATTTCGCGGCTTGACCGGCACGCTAACCTATTCTTGGGGTGATCCCTCCGATCCACTGACGGCTCAAGCCTACCAGCGGCACTTCGAGCTCGCGACGCTGCGGTATGAAAACGGCCCCCTGATCACGGAATACGGTTTCGGCCATAGCCTTCAGAACCAAGCTGCCGTGGCTCGCAATACGTACGAAAATGTCCTTGGCATCCGCTACAACCTGAATTTCATGGAATTGTATGCCTCGGGCCAAATCCGTACCAACGATCCAGGCTTCGTTGACAAGGGGTGGCAGGTTGGCTTCACGGTCCCGACCAGCCCTTTCGGCACGGTCCGCGTCTCGTATGGCGAGCTGAGCGACCAGAATCTCACTGCGAGCGGCACACAAATCACGACGCCGGTTAAAGTCGGAGACTGGTTCATCCGTTCCGCTGCTATCGGCTACACCTACTCGGTTTCGAAATCCACTATGTTCTATGGCTTCGTCAAGAAGCTCTGGAATAGCGGTATCGCAAGTCAGTCGATTTACCCCCCGGGGGGCTTGGCTACTACCGGTCAGCACTCGAATGTGACGGCTATCGGTCTGGGCATGTCGACGCGCTTCTGAGCGTAGTTGCTGTTGCAATTGAAAACCCGCCGAACGAACTGACCCCGCGAAGTCGGACAGTTAAAATCTGGCGGGCCATCAAGGCCTGAGTCCTTTTCTGAATAGGACTTAGGCCATTAGTTTTTCCTGACGCGTTCGTGGTTGTTGTAGTGGATGTATCTATCCAGCGCGCGTGCAATTGACCGGCGCACGCAAAACGTTCGAGCCCGGCGGATTCAGACTGAGCGCGCCGAAGAGGCTTTCCATGACCGCCTTATCGAGGCAATCGCCCTTGCGGGACATGCTTTGCACGTGGCTGCGGCGGTCCTGCAGTTGACGATAGGCTGACGTGCAGCGGTGTCAGCACTGGTCTGAACGCTGCAGTGGCCACTCCTTGCGTGGGAGTGCGGTCTGTGCGTTCTTCAACCTCCGCTGGCCAGTTCGTAGCTGAGTCGCTGATCCATCCGGAAGCAACGATTTCTCCGTTGTATGAATCCATCACCGGCGACACATAGAAGCTTCGGCCCGTCGACGTTAAAGCCTGCTACATCGGAACCCACTTCTGGACGGGCCACCGGCGCGGTACTTGATCAACTGTCCAGCCTGCCGGATCGCCTCCATGACATGCACATCGCCGTAACGCGCCCGTGATGATCATAGACGCTCCGGAGCTCGACTCTGAGGTCCACGTACGGGACGCTCATCCCCAGAGTAGCGTCCCTGAAAAGGCTCGATGCGCTGCTGCAGGCAAAGCACCGACGGCCTAAACCGGGCATCGTGGCCAATGACCTTAGTGCACTGGCCGGCCAGGCGATGTTCCCGGTAGCTCGCCCCCGGGTCGGATCGCCCTGCCACCCATGCCATAACGCGCGGCCGACGTTCGTGTGCTCGCGCCCGGCTCCAGATACCACTGAACTATCTGCCGCCGAAACTGCTCGTTGTACTTTGCATCCAAAGGTCGGATCAATATCCAACTATAGGGGCGCGGTTCACGCGAGCGGTCTTTCCAGTCGAGGATCGCCGCGGTCAATGGCGCGCGCCACCCGCAGGAGTGGCAGTCTCTGCACGCCGTTGTGCGACGATCGCGCCTGCGCGTAACGCGCTTTCAGGGTAGTGGGACCAATCGTCGGACTGATCGTAGCCCGCCCGCTGCCATTCGATCACCTCGGCGCGCACCTGGGCGCGCGTCAGCGGCGCTGTGGAATCGTACGGTTGGGCGAGCGCCGCAACGGACGCAAAGCAGCACGCTGCGGCAAGGGCGCCGAGCGCAATACGCGGAAGAGAGGTCATGGCAAGGCCTTTTTTATCGGGGATATCCCTGAGAGTATAGGCGCTGTCTTGACAAAAAAAAGGCAGATCGAAACAACATTCATTCTGCCTGATGTGTACCGGCGAGACCCTCGAAATGTGGTTCCAGCAAGCGGCGCGCCGACGTGGTGCCCTACTTCCTGCGCCGCCGAAGCAAGCTTCGACAGACCGCCGGCTTCGCCGCAGTCCTGCGTCCAGGCGCGAATTTGGACCTTGCGGCCATGGCCGGCCCGAGGTGTTTGATGGATCGCCTAGCATCGAGCCACGCCGCAATTGTCAAAGGAATACGCGGCGCAATCTTCTGGCTGCCGTCCATCACAAAGGGACGTGAAGGGCGGGAAGCCCGCGTCGCGTCTTCAATGCGGCGGAGTGGATGTCGGGCACCGTCGTCGCTTCTTCACGACATGCGACGTTATGGAAAACGTCGGGACGCTTGAAATCTGCTTCGCCAGTTTCGCATTCCGGCAATACTGCTTCTCGATGACCGTCAGCGAGATGATCCGCACCGTTCATCCCCCCTGCAATTCGGAAAGGCGAACGAGGTCAAACTGAATCCGTGAAAACAGATCTTCTGCTTTCGCGTTTGTAATGTCTATTGCGATTTGCTTCCAGAGTCGCCGCTCGATCTCACGCCGACGCGACGGTGCACCTGACGAGCGCATCGCCCCTCACCGGGTCAGCTTATGCATCCATCCCGCTGGTCGCCCCATAAACACCAACATGATCAAAGATTGCGACGACCGGTTGAATCCGCCTTTCCTTTCCTGCTCTACCGCTCTCAGGGCGCGTTCAGCGGCATGGTTGTCGATCTCGACTATCCCCCTCGTCGACGTACATTGTAAGCGCGGGCCACTGGTTGAGCGCGTAGTTGATGGCTTTGTCGGTATCGCCCTTTCTGCGAAATATGACTCAATGTCGAGCGCAGCCAGGTCTCGAGGGCGTCGAGTAGCGGACGCGCCTGCTCCTGACAGACACGTCTTCGCACGTCCGTGGCTTGCCGCGGATCGCGGGCTCAATTGCATACAGCTCGCCTCCGGTGTAGCGCCCAGCCCTTCGGTATTCCGCCTCCTTGCACCATCCGGTTCTCCGGGCTCAGTTCAGTGCCTGGGCTTTTTCTCTTAACGGTTAGGCCCGACGGTATCGTCCGCAAAGTCTAGTCGACAAGCAGATCGGGCCGAATGTGAAGCATGCGAAGCGCACATCGCGATCGTGGCCATCATAATGGCTAGCCTAAACTCCGCCCGAAATTGTCGCTGACTGCGGGTGCGCATCCGGCGCTCATCGTTTTAACCGAGGTCACTTACCGCAGCTCGGCACCTTCATCGTTCGGAAGACGGAGGAACGCAGGCATTGACAGACAACTCAACGCCCCGACGATAAAGAACATCATCGGAAAATCGCTCATCGTCAAATGCTCCGCACTATGCCCGTGAGCCCGCGCACTAAACGTCAAGCAGGAAGCGCATAGTGCGACACCAATACTCATCGACGTCTGCTGCATCATAGTTGAAAGTGCTGTTGCCTTGCTCATGATGGCCTTCGGGACGCCGGAATATCCGACCGTATTCATCGTGACCATTCCAAGCGAATTGAAGATGCCAGCCGCGAAGAGCACGGCGCACATGAAATAAATCGACGTTCCGGGCGAGAACAAACCATAAGCAGCAAATGCGGCACCTGACAGTACCGTCGCTGCAATCATAAGAGGTTTGAATCCGAATCTATTAATCGCCCGTCGCATAATTGGCCGAATCCCAAAGGCTCCAACCGAAAGCCAGGCACTCGTCAATCCGGCCTGAATAGGCGTGAATTCCAAACCGACTTGCAAAAGCAGCGGAACGAAAATCGGAGACGATCCGACCGCTATTCTTAATGGCATACCGCCGATATTTGTGATACTGAATGCTTTATATCGGAATAGGCTGGGCGGAATGATCACGTCAGCACGATCTCGACTATAGATCCAATAGGCGATTGATGCCACGATGCCAATGCTTGTAACAAAAATTGTAGCGCTCAGTGAAACAAAATTGTGCCCGATAGTTTCCAGGCCGCAGACCACTCCAGAAAGTCCGATCGCCATCAAAACAAAGCCGGTGACATCAAACGGTTCCCTTTTTTCTGATCGCGAATCCGGCACAAACTTTAGTGACAACAAGATCCCCAGCACGCCGAAAGGGATGTTGAGCAGGAATATCCAGCGCCATGACGCCACCGTGACGATGAAGCCTCCGAGGAGCGGTCCCAAGACACGACCGATGGTCCCAGGCACGGTAAACCAGACCATCGCCATTACCAAATGTGCAGGCGGAATGCTGCGCAAGAGAATCAACCGGCCGACTGGCACCATCATTGCGCCGCCAAGGCCCTGCAATACCCGGAACAGAACTATTTGAGTGATAGAAGTTGCGGCTCCGCACAGTGCCGACGCTACCGAGAATATCGCAACTGCCGAACAGAAGACACGGCGGGTACCGAAGCGATCCGTGAGCCAACCGCTCGCGGGCAGAAACAGCGCCAAACTTAAAAGATACGCGGTGATGGCGAAGTTGAGGTGAAGTATCTCGACGTTCAACGACGTAGCAATCGATTGAAGTGCCGTGCCCAATATCGACGTATCGATTGCCTGCAAAAACATCGGCACAGCGACGATCATAGGAATCAGTCGCGTCTGCCGAGAGGGCGACGCCGCTTTGGCGTCCTGCTTTGCCCCGAGGATTATATTTTCGTCACTCACCGAATTATCTAACGCTTTGCTATCTGACGCCGGTAGGTATCGAGAATTATGGGATCGTAGTTCCGGAAGAATTGCTCTCTGACGGACTCCGTCATAGATTCCATCCTTGCAATTTCCTTTGGCGAGAGGCTCTGAACGATCATTCCATGATGTGCAAGTGTGGCTCTATCTGCCTCGGCCTGTTCTCGAATCAGGTCGCGTTCATAGCGCCCTGCTTCCACCGCTGCGTGTTGCAGAACATTCCGGTCCCCAACCGACAACTTTTGCCATATTGCGGAGTTAGCAACGACTGCAATCGCGCTATAGGAATGATTCGTCACCGTCACGCTCGACTGAACATCATACAGATGGCCAACCACGATTTGGGAGTAAAAGTTGTCTTCGGCCTCCACTCGTCCCGACTTCAGAGCCGGATATAGATCGGGATACGGAAGACCAACGACCTTGGCACCTAAGGCCTTAAACGTCTCCACAAACGCCGGTTCCGGAATCACACGAACCGGACGGTCAGTCAGATCATTAGCGTGTTTGAACGGCCGCCCCGACGTCGTGATCTGCCGGAATCCGTTTTCCCACCAAGCGAGACCCGTCAGTCCATGGCCTTGGAGACGCGACAGCAATTCCCGGCCAAAGGGACCGTCCAGCAGTTCATGCGCCTGGCGATCGCTGTTGACCACGAACGGAAGGTCCATGATCTCGAATTCGCGTTCGAGATGACGCAGCGCCGGCGTAACCAGCAGCATCATATCGGGAGCACCAGGTCCCCCCTTTTGCAACGCCTTGATCTGGTCTTCGGGCGATCCAGGAACCGTCGCTCGACTTACTGTCACTGCCAGGCGTCCGTTGGACTCTTCGTTGACGAGTTCCGCGAACCGGATCATGCCGCGCACTGTCGGTTGATCCGAATTCAGGGGCGACCGATAATCCATGATCGTAAGCGTTTGCAGCCGCTGTGCATGTACCCATATCGGCTGTGCAATCAAAAGCGTTCCGAGCAGCGCCCCGGTAATGTGATTGCAAATATGATTTATCGACCATATCGACTTGAAACGTGTAAATCGCTTCGTCATGTTTCCAGCGTCCTTCAAGACGGTGAAGTGAAGGTATGGGTGCGCGGTGGACGGCGCGTCAATCTTTCTATCGCTTTGATACCGCGGCCCGGACCATCATCGCCAAAACAATGATCCCGGCGCCCAGGGGCGGACCATAATCATAAAGACGTAGATGACGCACGAAGAAAATTGTCGAAGTGGAAATTACAATCAGCGTGACCGCCACTACAACCATAAAAACAACGGCGAAATCCCTCTTCACGACTCACCCCTCGGCTCAAGTCCTTCGCGTTTCATCCCGTCCCAAAACCAAAACGGCTGCGCCTTTATACGGCAAAAATTTGCATAGTATCCACCGTATGCCAGCAAGAGTGCGCCGTTCAGGAACAACTCCTGAAGGCCAGTGAACAATTCACGCGGATCAGGCGAGACGAAGAGATTCAGAAAGACGATCGTCGTACTGATACCCGCCATGACGACCAGCGCAAGCGGCACCCCTATATCGAGTAGCAGCGACGTACCAAGTATGACCTCAACATACTTGATCATTTGATAGAACCCGACGTCCGCCATCGCACCGATATACGCACCAACTTTGCCCGCGTGGCTGAAATCCGGCACGTATCTAAAAATTACGTAATAAAGTCCTGACTCAAGATAGTGGAACGCGAAATACAACCTCCCCCACATGACTAGGTATTTCCACGGTGATTCATGTGCCATCTTCATCGTACTTTCCTTTGATACAGATAAAAAGACTACGTCACCTATGCGAGGCAGCCAACCCTCACTTGGGGTAATCAGTTGCAATTTCGTATATCCGATTTACAGACTTACGCGACGTCCGGCCAGCAAATGCTCGACAACGCCTTCCAGTCGACGATACGGCCGATCACCGGCTTGAACATCACCATCAGGAAGCAGTACCCGGTGTGCCACACCATCATGTACAGGCACCTTTGATCTTGTCGCGGATGAGCACGCCGATAAAAAGCAGCCAGGAGATGCCGAGACCGAAGTAATCGAAGTTACGCAGCGGACGGTAGTCCGCCCAACCCCAACCCGTTGAGCCGTCGATGGCCAGCAGCGTCAGCGCGATACAGATGGCGATTGCGATCCAGGTATTTTTTTTCATGCGAGTGCTCCTTAAGCCGATACTTTTTCTTCGACAGACACACCGACCAAAGTCGGGTCGGTTTGCAATAGACCACCTTTACCCTTCAGGTTGAAGCCATTCCAACCGTCCCACAGCCACATAGGGTTCAGGGTCGGGCGGAAGCATGCAGCCATATAACCGCTATACGCAAGCAGCAGCAAACCGTTCATCAGCAGTTCTTGCGGGCCCGAGAACAATTGACGCGGCGTTGCGGAAATGAACGTATTCAGCCAGAAAATCGTAACCGTCGTCGGCATTTCGAGAATCAGCGTCAGTAAGACAAAACGGTTCGTCAGAAGCAGGAAGCCGTAAATCGCCTCCATATACTTGACCCAATGATACATACCGATTGCATCGGCACCGGCCAAATACTGACCGGCAAGACCAGGAACCATCGGTACGTAACCGTCGATCACGAATCGAATGCCTGAGAAGAAAAGGTGTGCGCCGAAATACAGCCGAAGCCACGTAATGACGTACTTCCACGGGAAAGAATTAGCGCTTTGCATAGGGAAATATTTCCGAAAAGTTAGTGCAGTACAGCGACGAAATATGCCTGCGGCAGGCATACCCCAAAGGCGGTGGTCTAGACCCCCGCCTGAGAGCCCGTTAAATGATGCCTTTGCGTCGATCCCGAATTAAGACGGTGATGACGCAGATCCATGGAATTGCCAGGCCAAACATATCGCGTGCGCGCAATTCTCGATATTCTGTATAGCCCAGTCCTGTGGATCCGAAGAATACCCAGCACGTCATGATGACGCAGCATGCAAGGCCAATATAAAGATTCCGGTTACTTTGCATCTTCGATCTCCCTTATGCGAAATCGCTTGATTTCTTAATAGTGGACGTCGATTCGGCGCCTTTACTCAGCCTCAAATGCTCTTTCCAGACGTCGACCTTGAAGCCCTCCCATAGCGCGAGCGGCTTGTTTGGCTTAAACACACTTGCCATATAGCCGCCATACGCCACCAGAATGAGGCCATTTATTAGCAGTTGATTCGGACCCGAGAACAATTGACGTGGAGTCGCAACGATAAAGGTATTAATCCAGAAAATCGAGATAGATGTCGGGAACTCGAGAATTGCGCCGAGCAACACGTATCGGTTCGTCAGCAACAGGATGCCGGCCAGCATTTCCACTGCTTTAACGGCATAAAACATGTGAATGGCATCGAGCGCCTGCACGTATTGGCCTCCGATGCCTGGAATAAACGGAACCCAGCCTGTCGAAAGATAGCGGAAACCCGACCACAAAAGATCGGCGCCGAAATAAACCCGGAGCCAAAGTACAGCATATTTCCACGGTGGCGAATTAAGTCCGTGCATCGAATATCTCCTATATTGGATTATGGTTATGCAACGCGCCGGAATCGAGCCCGCCGCCTTGTGTTCCGCTATTACGCTTCGACAACCCGATGCTGCTGTCCCGGCGTATGAATCTTGGCCAGTAATTCCTGATTCAATGCAAATCCGAATCCGACGCCTTCACTCGGATACGCAAAGCCGCCGCTAAAGCGCTGGCCGCCGATAGCCAAGTCCTGATCGACGGGGATATCACCACTGTTCCATGCTGCGTGGATCGCGAGCGGGCCCATGCTTTCGCTCATGAACTGGCATGCCCACTCGTTTGCGACCATGAGATGCGTGCTCGGCCCGGATTCGACACCCGATCCGATCAGCGTGCTGCAAAAGACAGGAATGTCGTACATGCGACATGCGGCCAGGAATCGCTGTGCCTTGACCAGCCCGCCGACCTTCTGAATCTTGAGAACGACGCCATCGGCCGAACGGCGTTCGGCGATTTCGCGGAGATCGCCCAACTCTTGCGCTCCCTCGTCTGCGTATATCGGTGTGGTGATACGCTCGCGCAGTTTCGACAGGCTGTCGCGGTATTGATGCGCCAGTGGCTGTTCCATGAATGAGAGGTTGTATTGATCGAGGCGCTTCATCGTCGCCAACGCCTGCTCGTAGTTCCATGAGCCATTCGCGTCCAGGATGATCTTGGCATCCGGACCGAGCGCGGCTCGCACTTCGCGGACCGTAGCCACGTCGTTATTGAACGTATGACGGCCGACTTTGAGCTTGAACGCCGAGAAGCCATTCTCGCGGACCTGGATCGCGAGCTCGGCCACCTTTTCGGGCTCACCCGCCGACAATACCCAGCCGAGCGGAATCTTCTCGCGAGTGCGGCCACCCAACAGGCTGTAGACTGGCACGCCCAAAGACTTGCCCTTCAGATCATGCAGAGCACAGTCGACCAACGCCTTCGCCTGATTGTTGTCGCGTGCGAGTTGATCCATCATGCCGACGATCTTTTCGATATTGCTCGCATCTTCACCAAGCAAAATTCGTGGCGCGAAAATATCGGAAATCATCGCCGTCATCGACGCTTGGCTTTCACCGCGATACCACGATGAAGTGTCTCCCGACTCCGCATAGCCGACGAGACCGTTGTCGGCTGTAATAGCCAAGAAAAGCGTATTCAGGCATGTGATTGTGACATTCGGAAGCTTAATCGGCTTCTTCAGCGGCATCGAAATCGGAATGCACTCAACGCGGGTTATCTTCACTTGATTTAAACCTATAGATATTCGTGGGAAGGGACGTCAGAAATGACGCCCCGACGCGACGACGAGTTATTGCACAACTGGCCGACGCAATGCACCGCTGACACGGATAAGCAGAATCACTGCCAATGCCACGGAGACCACGTAGCAGATGACGAACGAGGCGCCAAGTGCATTCGCACCGTCGAAGAATTTAGCAACGAGCGCCACCACGGTAGGGCCGAGTGCCAACCCGACGAGATTCGTGATCAAGTAATAGAGGGCGGTGATCTTGCCCATCATGTTACCCGGCGTGAACTCGGCATTCGTTGCACCGCCTGCCACCGCGAACATCGCAAACATGAACATTTGGACGAAGTAGAGGACGATACCCGCGCTCATCGTATGGACGAGCGGGAAGCATGCCGTAACGACTGCGGCGATTGCCGTTGTGACTGCCGCTACCCGAACAGGCGCATCGATCATGCCGCGCTTGCGCAACCGGTCCGCGATTCCGCCGCAAATCAGGAGACCGAGTGGGGAAGCGAGCAGTGCAACGCCGCCTATCGCCTTACCGATTTCCGGACGGGCAACATGTAGCGTGCGAGCGATGATTTCCGGAAGCCATGCCATCTGGGAACCAATGGCAATACCGTATAGGCAAATCGCAGCCCAGAGTTGAACATACACGCCACGATTCTTCCAGACGAAGCACATGGTCTGCTTGTACGTCACATCGGAAATATCGGTCTGGAAACGACGGGGCGGCTCACGCAGCAGCCAAAGCAGAATCGCGAACGGAACCCCAATGATGCCCGGCACCAGCAGTACAAAGTGCCAGGGCTTCATGCCGCCGACGACAGGTAGTGTATCGAATGCGCCTGCAGAAGCTGCCTTCAACAGGACGGCACCGAGAGCCATGGACAAACCAGTACCCAACATCGGACCGATATTGTAGATACCGAAAGCAATACTGCGACGATGCGGCGGAAATGCGTCACGAATCATCGACTGCGATCCGGGTGCAAGCGCCGATTCACCAACACCGAGACCAACACGTGTGAAGAACAACTGGAGATAGGTCGTACTCAGACCACAAAGCATCTGAACCACCGACCATGCCATGATCGCGCCGCCGAGGAGCGTCTTCCGTTGGTATTTGTCGACCAGAATGCCCATCGGAATAC
Source organism: Paraburkholderia sp. MM6662-R1 (assembly GCF_050436245.1). NCBI lineage: Bacteria > Pseudomonadati > Pseudomonadota > Betaproteobacteria > Burkholderiales > Burkholderiaceae > Paraburkholderia > Paraburkholderia sp. MM6662-R1. Next base: position 640,499 of record NZ_JBNDLV010000003.1, read on the forward strand.
TGAGCATGCTATACAGCAACATAAAGGAAAGGCCAAGCAACAAACTGACCTGAAGATCGGAAATTCCGAGGTCTTCCTTAATCGGTCCGACAACGAGAGCAAGCGCGCCCCGATCGATAAACGAGATGACGTAGGTGGACGTCAAAACGATAAGCATCCACCATGCACCTTTGGTCGTCTTTGAATCTTCCACGTTGTCGGCGGGGGCCAACTTCGTTTGTACATCTGCGATCTCACTCACTACGGTGTCTCCTTGCTAATTATCCGTACAACTATTTAGCGCCCTTCTCCCGCCCACTATCGGCGAGTGCGGTCTTTGCCGCCGTCACGCCAGATACGATGAACTCGGCGATATCGCCCATCGAGTTGTAATACGGTCCCCATAGCGATCCGCATTCTCCGATTGCATAAAGACCGGCAATCGGCTTGTTCTGATGATCGAGAACACGCTGACCTGCGTCGTGTTTCGGACCGCCGTGCGTGTTCAAATATGTCGGGAGCATTGGCCCGATCGCGTAGTACGGGCCTTCATCGTTGAGCGGCACGAGGAACGTTTCGCGCCCGCAATCGCGATCAAGGTTGTTGCGGCACTGATCGTTGTAACGCTCAACCGTCTCGCGAAGTGCGGCCGGATCGAGGCGGCCGGCCTTGCACACACCCTGGATCTCCGGCCACTGGCACTTCAACGCCAGTTCTTCAAGCGAATCGGCCTTGATGACGAGGCCTTCTTCGATTTCCTTGAGGTTGTCTTGCGACCACGGCGGCACACGCGAATTCAGCGTCGTCATTGCCGCACCGCCCGCACGCACCTTTTCATCGAAAATGTGGAATGCCGGCACGTTCTTGAATTCCGGGGTGCCCGGCGTCGTTGCCAACCAGGTATCGCGATTGGCCAATCCATGTTGGACAACCGACGTGTCCACCGTTTCGTTATGGAAGCGCTTCGCCTGGCGGTTGACCCACAACAGACTGCCGCCGTCCTTGAAGGCGCCGCTTTTATAGCCGAAGCCTGCGACCTTGTTCAGGTCGTAAGTCACATAGACGTAGCCTTCCTTCGTCTTGATGCCCATGTTCAGGGGGCCCGCTACGGCGTTCATGTGCCAGAGTTGCGCGCCAACCTCCTGCGCCATTCGAATGCCGTCGCCGGTCAGATTCGGGCTACCAAGGAAGTAGATCGGGCAAGCAGTCAGGAATTGTTTGCACATGGCGTCGTTCGCCTCGAAGCCGCCACTGGCCAACACGACTGCCTTGCGAGCACGCACCGCGATCGTCTTGCCGTCATGTTCGGCTTCAACACCGAGAATCCGTTTCGTGACCGGGTGCTGAACCAACCTGGTGACGCGAGTGTTGCACTGGACGCGGCCACCCGCCTTCTCCGCTTGTGCGGAGATCGCATTCCAGAGGCCAGCTCCGCCCGGTGCGGCGACGACGCTCATACCTTTGATGCTTTCCCCGCCGGGAGCCCCCGGGAATTCGGGAAAAAATCCCGGTGCCGAGAACGGCTGCGGGTTGTCCTTGAGCGGCAATTCGAGTTTGTGCTGCCAGGCGGGTATGTTTTTGAGGCTCGACACGAAATGGCGAAGAACGCTTTCATCAGTTTGGCCTCCACACAGCCAATCCAGGTATTTGAACGACTCTTCTTCGTCGACAGAGGTCATGATCAGACCGCCCGCGACGCAGACCGAGTTGCCGCCGCCCTGCACACCCTTTTCGAGAATGAGCACGTCGGCGCCCTGCTCAGCAGCTTCAAGCGCAAACACCGCGCCGGCGCCGCCGTAGCCGACAACAACCATATCGGCCTGGTCATCCCATCGGGGCTCGGTCCAATTCAATTCCATTTTCGTTATTCCTCGTGTCTCAGAAAACATACCAGCGCGGTTCGATCTACCTAGGCTGCGGGGGCAGCAGCGGCTCGCTCAGCCTCTTCCGCCGAGCGAAGACCGTTGTAGATTTCGTTGTAACGCAGCACCGGTTGATCCATCACCAACATGATCATCTTGCGCCCCGGCGTTTTCGAGATCGTTGCCTGCTGCGTCTCGATGATTGCCTTGTCTTCAGCGAATGCGGCTTCGGCGATCGCGAAAGCGTGATCTGCCAGATCGGCATGCTCGTGATCCGGACCGAAGTTATAGAAGAACATCGATTCCGTATCGTTGATCGGCGTGATCATCTGGCATGTGCAACGGCGGAAGATCGGCTCTTCTGTGGGCCTGCCATCGACGAGACGATCCTGAACGCCCGGGGCGAACGAATGGATCTTGAGGATGAAGACGCCCGGCACGAGGAACGTGCTGACGACGTTATCGTCGGAAGGGATTTCACCGAAGTATGGATTCGACTGACGTCGCAGGTGCCAGCGGTCAGCAACGACGCCACGCTCGACCGTATCGATGCCGCGCTTTGCTTCGCCATCTTTCTGAATCTTGAGCGACACTTTGTTGTTGGCACCGAACGTCGCTTCGTGAACATACGGTGCGTGCGAAAGGTCGAGCAAGTTGTCAGCGACAATTTCCGCGTTCCCCTTCCATACCTTCTTCGAGCATTTCATCGCGAAGACAGCGCTGTCCGGACCTTCGATCGGCGGAATCAGCGCGGGATCAGCCTTTGCAGCGTCACCCATCCAAACCCATGCAGCACCATGTTTTTCTTCGATCGGGTAGCTACGAACGCAGACCTTCGACGAGATACGATCGGTGCCCGGGATTTCGGTGCAGCGTCCGTCGGCGGCGAATTTCAGACCATGGTACATACAGCGCAGTTCATCACCCTCCTTACGGCCGACCGACAGCGGAACCAGGCGGTGCGGACACAGATCTTCGAGTGCTACGAGCGTGCCGTCTTCCTTGCGGTAGAGCGCCAGTGCCTCGTTCATCACCGTGAACGGGACGATATCAGTAGCCGAGAACTCGCTCGACCATCCAACCATATACCAGCAGTTCCGGAGGAATTTCATTGTCAGTCTCCTGAGAAAGGAATCGAGAACGGATAAATCGGAACAAAGTGCGACACAATAGACCTGCCAGTTTGCGCATGCGACCTCTGTGACTCAACCGGACTGACATCCTAAATAGTATTCAATTCAGTATTCATGGCATCTTATCGCGTTGCTTCGCGCGACATGACTCGGGATAACCCTGAAATGCACGTAAACGGCGTTCCAGTCAGAACGCCGTTTATGTTTGCAACTTCATTAGCTGAAGTAGACGCGCTCAGCCGTCGTATGCAGCACCTTGCGCTGATCTTCAGCCGACAGGGTGGAGACGGAGTCCTTCGCCAGCTGGACCATGTCCTTGTAGTCGCCCTTCGATTGAGCGATGTCGGAACCCCACATCACACGATCGGCACCGAACGAGCGCACCACACGCTCGACAACCGGCGCGGACGGCAGCTCGAGCGCTTTCAACTTGCCGAGGTTGATCATGGAATAAAGCAAGAAGACGTTCGGGCTGTCGACGAATTTCAGCAGTGCTTCATCCACGCCGTAATCCGGTCCCGGGCCCTCGCCGATAATATTTGAAAAGTGGTCAAGAATAACCGGCGTATCAGGGAACTCCCTCACCACGTCTTGAAGCGCTTCGAGTGCTGCCAAACGATTCCAGCGGTAGAAGTGCAGACGCACGCTGCCGCCGAGATCCGTCACTGCTGCCCATGCACGACGCGCTTGCGTCGAAGCGAACCAGCTGCTGTCTGCACCTTTCTTCGGTTCCGTCAGACGGATGCCGACCGAGCCGCGCTCGCCGACCCAGTATTTCACCGTTTCTTCGACGTTCGGTGCCAGTGCGTCGAGCATGCACAGCGAACGCAGACGATCCGGATATTTCTGTGCGGAATCCACGACGTAGTCGTTGTGGAAGCCGTAGAGGTGCGCGCGTTGGACCGCGAGCGCCTTATCGATACCGAATGTGTCGAGCAAGTCGATCAAGCGCTCAGCCGTTACCGGATTGTCGAATGCGTTTTCTTCCAGAACGCCGCTCAGCGGCGACGGCGCATATTTCTCGCGGTCGGTCGAAATAAGGTGTGCGTGGCTGTCAATCATGACGTTACCTCTATTAAATTCAATTTAACCAATGATCTGCGGCATTATTTCCACGGGTCCACGCACACGTGGATCGCACCTTGAATGCCCCGACCTGCGGTGGCCAGAATTGCGTCGTGCACCTGCGACAGGTTGAACGTGTGCGAGCACACTTCATCGATCGGATAGCGGCCTGAGCCTACATAGCGCAGTGCCAATTCGACCGCTGCGTAGCTACGGCCACGCGGTGCACGAACCGTCAGATAGCGCTTCTTGATCTCGCCGATCGGTACGTGCTGCTCAAGGCCGTTCAGGCTCAGATAGGCGCCTTTTGCCGCCAGTGCGATCGACTGCTTGACGATCTCGCCCTTGGGGTCGCCGGTCGTATCAACCACGACGTCCACGCCCCGTCCCTTGGTGATACGCATCACTTCGGCTTCGAGGTCTTGCGTTTCGATGTTGATTGCATAGTCGGCGCCCAGGCGCAGCGACAGATCGAGACGACTTTGATCGCGCGTCATGCCGGCCAGAATCACCGTATATGAGCCTGCGGCCTTTGCCGCCAGCACGCAGCCCAAGCCCTGCTGGCCCGGTCCCCACACGAGTATGACCTTAGCGGGACCTGCGCCGCCGTCGAGACACGCCCACTGCACGCCGTTACCGAACGGCACTGCCAGTGTTGCGTGCGTGGCCGGCATGTCTTGCGGAATTTTGTGCAACACCGTGTTGAGCGGCAGATGCATGTACTGCGCGTAGCCACCCCACAGGTGGGGTGCCTTGTTGGCGGTGGACATGCCGAACCGATCGGTATTGAGGCGATCCTTCACATTGAAGAAATCGACTTCCATACACAGACGGAAATCTCCCTTCATGCACCATTCGCAGTGCCAGCACGGAAGATATTCGTGCAGAGCAACGCGATCGCCGGGCTTCACGCCCCAACGCTTGGCCGCGACTTCACCGACTTCTTCGATGGTTCCGACGTTTTCGTGGCCCATGATGACCGGAAAGTGGCCGGCCTTGCGATAGAGCTCGGGATCGCTGCCACCTACGCCACTGGCTTCGATGCGCAGGATTCCGGTTTCAGGCTTGACAGTCGGATAATCGAATTCACGGATTTCCGTGGTTTCGACATCCGTCTTGACCGCTGCAAGTACCTTCTTCGTCATGTGTTTGTCTCCTGCTCGTTTTCGAGCTCAGAGTTTCCCAAATACGCGAAGTGCGTTAGCACCGAAGATCGCGTTGAGATCCTCATCAGGTAATCCATTGAGTGCAATACGGGTGAGATCCAATGCATTCCCGTAGCCTTCGCGAGAACTCACGACTGGGAAATCGGAACCCCACATCAGGCGATTCGCGCCGAATGCGGCTACCGCCTCGTGGACAAGTGGCGACGTCGCGTCCCCGAAGGGACGGCCCAGATGCCAGGTTTTCGGGTCGCAAGGCATCAATTCGCCGAGCCCCGGAACCTTGAGCATGACATTCGGAAAGGCGGCGAGCTTGAACACCTGGCGACGAATAGCTAACTGCTCATCTGTCGTGACGGGCGTGCTGGTGCCACCCAGATGTTCGAGGACGATGGTCGTCCCTGCCAACCTCGCAACCAGTTCGATAAACCCCGGCGCGTTGAATGCTTCCGCCGACCCCACGCAACTGACGGGTAATCCAGTTTCCTGGACTGCACGCCATGCTTCCGGAAGACGACCATCCGGAAGACACGAGGAGGGGCGAAGCCGAATACCCGACACGCCATCGGCTGCGAGGTTTTCGATCGTCATTGCAACGTCCGGGGCTTCGACATCAACCCAAGCCACGCTCGACAGACGGCCCGGATATCGCTTGACGCAGTCTTGCTGATATCGGTTATCCGTCTGTCCGATCATCTGAGTGAGGATGGCCAGATGAATGCCATGTTCAATCATTTGATCGAGCAACGTCTCGACAGGCTCATACCAATGAGGCGAAACATGCGCGTGACTATCGACGATCATGTGGACCTCAGGCCTTCAGAGCGACTTCCGGATTGAGGGGTACCTCTTCTTTCCACGTACGATCGTTCGGGAAAATCACCGTCGAAGCGTGAATCTCATTCCACGGAATCGTGGTCGTCAGCACGCTGGGCAATTCGCCGCTTTCCGAGTAAGCACGAGCCGCACGGATCATCTGACGACGCCATGCAACGACCGCGACATCCGATGTGCCGAGGTGTTCCTTCGTGCGGTCGAGGATACGGCCCTGAGTTTCGCTGACTGCGTGGTCCTGCGTCAGGATGCCCTTGATGCCCGACATCGACGTCGTCTTCATCGCCTCGCGATCCTGCTTGTACCAGTTGTCGATGTTGAGCTCCTTGCGGAAGTTTTCATCGAGCCAGTGACCGCCTTCCTGAATACGATATTCGATATCGACAGGCTGCGTTTCGTCGAAGAACCACTGGATATGCCACGTCGATTCGTCATCGCGCGGAACAAATGCATTTGCCATGCGACGGTTCTTGCGCACGCCGAATCCATCGGGCGGAATCAGCGTGAAAAACGGCAGGATCACTTGCGTGACGCGGGCGTGCAACTTGCCTTCTTCACGGAAATTGCGCACGCCTGCATAGCGCAGGCCGTACTGCGTGTACTCGACTTCGATCTTCGGACGCAGATCGCGTTCGTGTTCGTACTTGGCCGGCGCTGCCCACGGTTGTTCACGGTGCAGGACGCCTGCGTGTGCGGAGTCGATCGTGCCTTCGACGGCTTGGGCGTAGTTGCAGTCTTCGAGTACCTTGAACGCAACAACCTTTTCCGCCGGGTACGAAAGGAAGTCGAAGTCGGGGAATTGCGGAACCTTCGCGGGATCGCCCATGTACGTCCAGATCGCGCCAGCGACTTCTCGAGTCGGATACGCCACTGCCTTGATACGCGAGCACAGCTTCGAATCTTCCGGCTCCGTCGGAGTGTCCATGCACTGACCATCGACGGCGAACTTCCAACCGTGATACAGACAACGCAGGCCGCCTTCCGAGTTGTCGCCCAGCGCGAGCGACGCACGACGGTGCGGGCACTGTTCTTCGAGCAGACCAACCTTGCCGTCGCTATCGCGGAACGCCACAAGGTCTTCGCCCAACAGACGCACACGCACGGGCTTGCCGCCCGGCTCGCTGATTTCCGACGCCAGCATCATCGGAATCCAGAATTGACGGATCATGTCGCCGTTCGGCGTGCCCTTACCAACCTGGATCAGAACGTCGTTATCTTCGCGGGAAAGCATGGTTTGCTCCTAGATTTTGTTTATCTGTGAATATGCGCGGGAGATAAGTGCTCTCCCACTAGCGTTAAACGAGTTCGACGGCCTTCAGCAGTCGATTACGCGCGTCTACGGTGTTGCTGTCGTTGCCAATGAAATCGTGCGCTTCGACAATCAGGTTGCGCAGAGCAGCAAGGTTCTGCACTTCCCGCACATTCGAGCCCTGCCGTGCAGCAGCGACGATATCGTTATCGAGCAGCCGCCAGACTTCATCGAGCTCGGATTCGCGGTAAATCATGTGCTCGAACGTACTCGACTTCTCCACGCGCCCGATCAGTTCACGCAGCGTTTCTGGTGAGTAATCTTCGATCGAGTGAATATCATTCACGTTCATGGCTCATCCTTATTTCTTGGGACCTGGACCGAACTGCGAAGGTGGGAGGCCGAGCGCATGGCGACCAAATGCCGTCAGCGCCGAATCCCACGTGAAAGCGAAGTGCTGGGCGGCGGAATTGACGTCGCGCCAGATACGTTGGAGCTCCGAAGCGTTGTAAATGCTGGTGCCGCCGGCAGCTTCGAAGACACTGTTGGCCGCGCGACGAGCGGTTTGAGCGGTATACGCCCAGTCGCGCGGTATACGCGACCATTCGAGCGCCGTCAGTGACTCCGCACTTTCTGCCGTATCGACGCGGCGCGTGTCTTCGAGAATCAATGCGTAGGCCGCGTCGAGATCTGCCGTCGCGTGTGCCAGGCGTTCGATCGTAGCCGACTGTTCCGCCATTTGAGCGGCCGGCATTGCCTGAAGACGCGGCGCCAAACCCTCCGCGAACGAACGGAGTGCTGCGCGTGCCATGCCCAGCGGCGCGCCGATGAGCGAGAACGGCGTGACGTTCTGGAAAGGCATCCGGTAGATCGGGGCACGCATTGCGTCGGCGCCTTCGACGTTGCCCGTCATCATGTCTTTGACCGACACCGAACGATGTTTCGGGATGAACGCTTCCGCGACCTTGATCGTGCGGCTACCGGTGCCACGCAGGCCAGCCGTGTGCCAGTCATCGACAATTTCGATATCCGAACGCGGGATCACGAAAAAGCGCGGTTCAGGCGGCCCATCGGGACGCTGCACGGCGTTTCCGATGATGACCCATTGCACGTGGTCGATACCCGAACAGAAGCGACCGTCGCCGTTCACGAGTTTGTAGCCGCCGTCGACTTCGGTAATCGTGCCGCCCAAGCGGAACACGGTTGCCGTCAATACGTGGCCTTTGCCAAGCACGTCTTGCTGTGCTTGCAACGGGAACAGATTCAACATCCAGCTATGACCCGCCAGAACGCCGAAAACCCAACCCGTCGAGCCACAGGCCGACGCGATTTCTGCCGTAACTTCGACGAGCGTCGTGAAACCTAATTCGGAACCGCCAAACGTTTTCGGTGTGATGATGTTGAAAAGACCCGTGTGGCGCAGTGCATCGATCGTTTCTTTGGGCACCACGCGGTCGCTTTCGGTCTGTTTGACGCGTGAACGAATCGCATCATGCAAATCACGGGCAATATCGAGGGCTTCCTCGCGGCTGTTAATACGGCTCAAGACATTCTCCTGGGAGGACCTGGTGCGCCGGAACGTGGCCGGCGTGCAGAATAGTTTTGCTTAAATATCGCTCAGTGTTCGTTGCGACCGTAACGATCTTCGACGGTCATACGCTCCTTGGAGTCGAGGAACCAGCGATAATGACCGCCCTTCGAGATCGGTGGAACGTCTTCGGAGACGATGTACCAGCTTTCGCCATCGTTTTCCGTCGCATAGATTTCGCCCGTTGCCGTACCGGCGATGAGCATGATCTTGTCATCCCAACGGTACATACCCATACCCTCGATGTTGCCGATAATTTCCTCGGGCAGACCGTTACGCATATGTTTCCAGGTAACACCACCATCGGTGCTCTTGAGAACAGTTGCGTTCGCCGACTTACGGGCGCCCCAATCGCGCGGTGCGTTACCCGGTCCACCGAGATACAGAACGTTCTCGTTGCGCGGGTCGATAAACATGGCGTCGGGATAACCGATAAGGTCTTGACGCGTCATCAGGTGAACCCAGGTCTCGCCAGCGTCTGCGCTGTAGTGCAGGCCTTCGCCGCCGCACATGAAGATCTGTTTAGGATTCGACGGGCGGATCACCACGCGGTGGTTGTCGTGGTAGAACTTGTCGTTTTCCGATTCGTACGACCGCGGCTCGTTCCACGTCTTGCCGTCGTCGGTAGTCTTGAGAAGCGCGCCCTGTTCAATACAGACATAAAGCGTTTCGGGTTCGGCCGGGTGAAACGAAATGTTCTTGACGTGTGCAATATGCGGGGGCGGCGGGAACGTCCACCTGTCCTGGTCCGGCACCGTCATCATTTCGGGAATTTCGACCCACGAAGCACCCAGATCGTCGCTGCGATAAAGCGCGGACGGCTCAGTGCCCAGGAACAGGACGGTCTTCCCGTCGCGCTCCTGCTGCGCCATCGTATAAATATGCGTGCTCTGCAGGCCATTGTTGGCCGGTTCCCACGTCAGGCCCAGGTCCTTCGAGACCACGAGACTGCCCTGGCCGTGTGCGCCCGCGAACAGCAGGCCCGCGCCCGGAACATAGAGCAACGCGCTCACGTGGCGATCTTCCAGCGTCGTGCGCATGAGCTCCCACGGGGCACTGGCGTCTTCGCGCTCGAATACGAGCATGCCGCGAATCGTAGCGACCAGTAGCGTCGTTGCCGCGCCATCACCGTGCGTAACGGTTCCACCGTTGGTGGTCAGAACTGCAATCATTTCTCCTCCCTAGGGAATACCCCATGTGATGTCGCCTGTTTCGCTCCGAAGAGTCTTTGACTTTTTCCTGCGCAGACGAAATAATATGCAAAAAAGAATTACGCGTCAAACGGCTGAGCGAGAAACTTTCGATGATGGGTAACTGAGGAAGCGTGATGTGTGATGCCTGCCCCCCATTCGCGGGGTTCCGCGCGTTCTGCGATTTTGGAGGTGAGATGACTGAACTTAATGAAGTGATGACTCTGCGCTTGACCGCGAGTCAATATTTAGCGCGCAACACGCTGGCTCTGACGTTTGAAGACCCCGAGGGCGAGCGTCTGCCCGCCGCCGACGCGGGTTCGCACGTTGCATTGATCCTGCCGAACGGATTGACGCGTCAATACTCCCTGCTCGAGTCCAGCGATAGCCTGACGCAACGCTCTTACGTGATTGGCGTCAAACTCGACCCGCAGTCGCGAGGGGGTTCCCGCTACATTCACGAAACGATGCGTGTCGGTGACCTCGTGCAGGTCGAAACCCCGCGCAACAACTTTCCGCTCGACGAAGACGTTGAGCACACGGTTCTGGTCGCCGGTGGTATCGGGATCACGCCTATTCTGTGTATGGCTCGTCGCCTGAAGGAAATCGGAAAATCGCCGCGTATATATTATTCGTGTCGAGACCGGGTCGACGTCGCGTACGCTGAAGAATTGAAGACGTTCGAAGGTTCGCTCGTTCACGTCGACGCAGAAGTCGGCACATTTCTCAATATCGAAGACCTGGTGAAGCAGGAGCCGGCGTCGACCCATTTCTATTGCTGCGGCCCCGGCCCGATGCTCGAAGCATTCGAAAAGGCTTGCTCGACTTTGCCCCCGGAACAAGTCCACGTCGAGTACTTCAGTGCCAAACACGAAGCCGCACTCGATGGCAACTACGTAGTTGAACTGCGTAAGAGCGGCAAGACGCTCACCGTCCCTCAAGGCAAGACGATTCTCAACGTCGTGCGCGAAGCCGGTGTACCGATCTCGTACTCGTGCGAAGAAGGCGTATGCGGTGCATGTGAAGTCCGCGTGCTGGAAGGTGAGCCGGATCACCGCGACGCCATTCTGTCGGAGCCCGAAAAGGCTTCGAACAAGACGATGATTATCTGCTGTTCTGGCTGCAAGGGCGATCGTCTCGTCCTCGATCTGTAACAAACACCCGTGTGCCTACGGGCACCCACCAACACGTTAATTCAGGAGACAAGTAAGTGATTATCGATTGCCACGGTCACGTCAGCGCACCCGCGGAATTGTGGGTCTACAAAGCACACATTCTGTCGCATCGCGGCGAACACGGTCGCAAGATGCCCGAAGTGACCGACGAGGAAATCCTGCACTACGCCAACAAGAAGGAAATGGCGCCGGTTGGCCACCTCGACATGCTCGACCGCGTCGGCACGAACGTCCAGCTGATGTCGCCGCGTCCGTTCCAGATGATGCACAGCCAGAAGCCGGGCAAGCTCGTGCACTGGTTCACGGAAGAAACCAACAACATCATCTCGCGCACTGTCAAGCTGCTGCCGAAGCGTTTCATCGGAGTCGGCGGCCTGCCGCAAGTGTCGGGCGACCCGATCGAGGTCGTGCTGCCGGAACTGGAGCGCTGCGTCAAGGAACTGGGCTTCAAGGGCGTACTGCTGAATCCCGACCCATTCGAAAACAGCGGCGTCGAAGCCCCCGGTCTCGGTGATCGTTACTGGTACCCGCTGTACGAGAAACTGTGCGAACTCGACGTACCGGCGCACATCCACGCTACTGGCTCGCAGTCGGCTCGTTCGCCGTACACCGTTCACTTCATTAACGAAGAAACGATCGCGGTGTTCAACCTCGTCAATTCGAACGTCTTCAAGGACTTTCAGAATCTGAAGATCATGGTGTCGCACGGCGGCGGTTCGATCCCCTACCAGATCGGCCGTTTCCAGTCGGGCGCCTCGCGTGCCGGCCGCAACTTCCTCGAGGGCATGCGAAATCTGTACTACGACACCGTGCTCTACTCCGAAGAATCGCTGCGTCTACTGATCAAGACGGTTGGCGCTGACCGCTGCATGTTCGGCGCTGAGTGCCCGGGCGTGGGTTCGGCTATCAACCCGGACACCGGCCGCACTTTCGACGACATCAAGCCGTATATCGAAAGCTTCGACTGGCTGTCGAAAGCAGAGAAGGATGCAATCTTCTTCGGGAACGCTCGCGACTTCTTTAAGCTCAACCTCGCGGATTACGAATAATCCCGACGCCCACAGGACTCGAAATCATGGCAAAAATCGTATTGGGAATGGGAACTTCGCATGGCCCCATGCTCATCACGCCACCGGAGACCTGGGGCGCTCGCGTACCTGATGATCGACTGAGCAAGCATGATTTCGAAGGCCGCGAATGGGCCTTCGATGAACTCGTTGAATATCGCCGTAGCGAGAACCTCGCGGATCAGATCACGCCGGAGAAGTGGAAGGAGCGCCATGCCCAGTGCCGGGCGGCTATCGAGGAAATGGCGCGGGTGCTGGCTGAGGCCAAAGCTGACGTCGTTGTCATTGTCGGCAACGATCAGATGGAAATTTTCACCACTGATTGCATTCCCGCATTCGGCGTCATGCACGGCCCGACGATCGTGAACAACATGATCAGTCACGATAAATTGATGCAAATGCCTCCGGGCGTGCGCCATTCGATGCCGGGTTACAAGCCGGAAACTGCCACGCATGAAGGCGTTCCAGAGCTTGCAAAGCACATTATCAAGAACGCGATCGCCGACAACTTTGACGTGGCCGCTCTTGGCCGCTTGTCAGAAACGGAAACGCCGCATGCATACGGCTTCGTGTTCCGCCAACTGATGAAAGACCAGGTCGTTCCGACCGTGCCGGTGTTTGTCAATACGTTCTATCCGCCGAATCAACCGACAGTCGCACGCTGCCACGCTTTCGGTGCATCGATTGCTCGCGCGATCGAATCGTGGGATTCGGACGCACGTGTAGCTGTCATCGCTTCCGGTGGTCTGACGCACTTCGTCATTGACGAGCGCGTCGACAATCTGATTCTCGACGCGATGAAGAACCACGACCTCACGCCGGTATTCGCGTTGGGCGAAGAAATCTTCCAGGCGGGTACATCGGAAATCAAGAACTGGATTCCTGTCGCCGGCATGATGGATGAACTCGGCTTCGACATGACGGTGGTCGACTATGTGCCCTGCTATCGCAGCGAAGCCGGTACCGGCAACGCCATGGGCTTTGTGTACTGGAAGCCGCAGTCCGAATAAGGAAACATCAAATATATGGCAACCAAAAACGAATTCGTCCACCGCCTTCGTCGGCTGGACTGCTGCGCAGTCTCGGACGCACTCGATAAACTCGGCTTGTCCGGCGTCGTGAGCGGCGTCGCCCAAGCCTCAGGCACGAAGCGCATCGCAGGTCGCGTTATCACGATGAAACTCGGTGTTGGTGATCCGCCTCCCGGCCCGCCGCGTCATCTGGGCACCACCGCGATCGAACTCGGTAACTCCGACGATGTGATCGTTGTCGAGCAGCGCACCGGTATTGAAGCCGGTTCGTGGGGCGGCATCCTGTCGCTGGGTGCCAAGGTTCGCGGTATCGCGGGCGTGATCGCTGACGGTCCGGTTCGCGACATCGATGAATCCCGCGAGATGGGCCTGCCGGTGTTCACAAACAAGTTCACGGCGCTCACCGCTCGTGGTCGTATCGTCGAAAAGGGCGTGAACGTCCCCATTGAAGTCTTCGGGGCCGCAGTGGAAGCCGGCGACTACGTGATCGCCGACAGCAGCGCCGTGATTTTCATCAGCAAGGCAAACATCGCCAGGGTGGTCGAGACTGCTGAATCGATCGTCGCACGCGAAGCCTTGATGGCGAAGGCACTACTGGCGCGCACGCCGATCCATGAAGTCATGGGTGGCAACTACGAACTTATGCTTAAGGATTAACCATGTCCGAAATCGAACAAGACAAGAATGTTGCCCGCGCAGCGAAACTCGAAACGGCGACCCTGAGCGACGCACTGGACCGATTGGGCCTGAACGGTCAGTGCTACAAGATCAAGCCGCGTGATTCGTCGTTCCGAATGGCCGGTCGGGCATTCACGATTCTCTACGGCCCCGCCGCTTCGCCCGCAGGCACCGTGGGTGACTTCATCGACGACGTTCCGCCGGGCTCGGTCATCGTCCTCGACAACGGTGGTCGCGAAGACGCAACGGTATGGGGCGACATCCTGACCGAGATCGCTCATCGCCGTGGTATCGCTGGTACCGTGATCGACGGCATAAATCGTGACGTACACCTGTGCCTGTCGCTCGGTTACCCGGTTTTCTCCAAGGATAACTGGATGCGCACGGGCAAGGATCGCGTGCAGGTCGAAGCCACCAACGTTCCGGTGAATATCGGTAACGTGCGCGTTGCTCCGGGCGATCTGCTGCGCGGTGACGCGGACGGCGTGATCTCGATTCCGAAGGAACACGAAGAACGCGTGCTTGCTGCTGCTGAAGAAATCGATGCCGCGGAAAATGCAATCCGACGGTCTGTGGCAACGGGTATGCGGCTAGACGAGGCTCGCAAACAGTTCAAGTACCATCAACTGCAAACGCGTCGGACTGGAGAAGAGGCATGACGGGCCCGGTTTTCAATCGTCATGAGACCACGCGTCTCGCTATTGAGCGACCGGACGTCAATTTGCTTGACGCCGCCGCGAAATTGCCGGCAGCAACGCTTCACGAGGCTGCCGGAAAGATCGGCGTCCTGCCTTATGAAATTAAGCCTGTCGCGCCCGGCTTCAAGATTTGCGGCCCAGCCGTGACCGTCCATTCGCCCGGTGGCGATAACCTTTGGCTTCACCGTGCGATTTACGCAGCACAAGCAGGTGATGTCCTGGTCGTCTCCGTAAGCGAAGCATATGAACACGGGTACTGGGGCGAGATCATGTCAACGGCCGCAAAGGTTCGGGGGCTTGCCGGTCTCGTCATTAACGGCTGTGTTCGTGATCAGCGACTGCTGTCCGAGATTGGGTTTCCCGTTTTCGCTCGCGGTCTTTGTATCCGTGGCACAGGAAAAGATTTCGGCGCCAGAGGTTGGATCAACGCCCCGATTCGATTCGACGATGTCACTATAAATGCAGGTGACCTGATCGTTGGTGACGAAGACGGCGTCGTGTGCATCCCGCGTGAGCGAATCGCCGAGGTGATCATTGCATCCGAAGCACGCGAAGCAGCAGAAGCACAGCAGATGAAGCGACTGGAAGCGGGCGAGAGCACGCTCAGTATCTTCGGTTGGGATCAATAAACCGGCTGAGACTCGCGTCTATAGCATGGGGTGGCGCCCCGAAAAAACGCCACCCCTCCATTTTCTCCGTCTGGTTTTTTGATTGGAGGGTGAGGTGAGCATAGAAGAATCCGAATTCAAACGCGCCATGCGCTGTTTGACCGGGCACGTATGTTTGATCACTACCGGTTCGGACACGGACGGACCGCTTGCCGGCATGACCGCAACCGCTGTGACGTCTGTTAGTGCAGCGCCTCCTATTCTGCTGGTCTGTATCAATCGTGCAAACTCGTCTCTGGCGCACGTGCAGGCCACTGGCAACTTCGTCGTCAACGTTCTGGCGCGCAGTGAGCAGGAATTGGCGCAGCGGTTCTCGCGACCCATTTCGCCGCAAGAAAAGTTTCAGGCAGGGACGTGGAATCGTATTAAGACGGGTGCTCCGGCTTTGGCCAATACTATGGTCAATTTGGATTGCAGCGTCGAACGCATCATTGAGATTGGTACCCACGCCGTGATTTTTGGGCATGTCGAAGGCACTGCCATTAATGGCGACGCAACGACGCCGCTGCTGTATTCCCACGGCTCTTACGGCGAATTTCAGGCGAATAGAGCCGTCGATTTCCATGATTTACTGTGGATCTCCAACTGGGGGTCCGACTAATCCAAAAATTTCAGACGGAGGTACGGCCAGCATTATTCCGCACGCAAGATATGATGCGATTTTGTTAATCACAAAATGCATTGTCGTTAGCCGCCTTTCAGGCATCCTTTAGAATACTTGGAGACAATTGATCTTGAAACTGAACCGGAAACTCTTCCTCTCGGCAGTCCTCTCAGCGGGCGCACTGATCTCGGGCGTCGCCCTCGCGAGTACACCTGCCAAACCGGCACCTGCACCTATTGCTGCACCTGCGGCTAAGCCGGCAGCGGCAGCCCCGGTTGGCGCGCCCACGGGTGTTGTTCTGGTCGCTGAAATCGGCAAAGGCGTGTCCGGAACCGACATCAAGGACTACGCGGATCTGATTAGTCGTCTGAAGGATAATCCGGATTGCTACACCTTCGGTACGACGGCTGACGGTGCGCGCGACCTGACCGCGATCACCACATTGCAAAAGCGTAACGGTGTTCGCATGGTCAAGTTATCCTACAAGGATACCGCAGAGGAAATCGACGGTTTGATGAAAGCGAAGGTGCAGGTGATCCCGGTTCCGTACGATGTCGCAGCCCCGTACATCAAGAAAGGTCAGATGCGTCCCCTGGTGGTCTTTGGTTCGGCGCGTATCCCCGAGATCAAGGATGTTCCCACTGCGAGCGAAGTGATGCCCGGCTTCGTGTACTGATCTGAAACCACGGTGCAACATAGAAAACCCCTATCGTTGCGCTGAACCCCAAGAGTTGGAGACAAATCCGACCCTTGGGGTTTTTCATGGCGAAGCAGGATAAGACGCTTAAACCCAAGGTCGTAATGAGCTGGCTTTTGCGTGACCAGGTTGCAGTGAAAGCGTGCTCTTGGCGGCGTTTGGCATTCGGATCACGCATGCGCCACCGGTGCCGTGGAAGAATGTTTCGCACTTCGCCAGCAGGAGATTTCGACACACTTGAACATGTCGCGCAGTACCAGCCTACCGATACATTTGCAGCCTACGAAGCACCGGATCGGTGGTGCAGGACGAACGGGGAAGTTTCTGTTTGCGGCCTCGACTGCTACATCTGGCACTGGCCGAAACGTCTCTGAACAGACGTACTCTCATCTATGCGGACATAAAGTCCTTCACGCTTCTCCACATTGACAGTGCAGCGTGGCGAGTTTGCGGGCGGTGGTAACCAGGTTTTTTGCGCAAGCCAATTCTGGGGTATAAATGACTGCGCGTCTGGCTCAGCCGGCGGACGCAGTTGAGCCAGCAAAGCTGCGTTCGCGTGGACCTCGCCGCCGCATTTTCGTTTGTAGCCGTCGTGACCCGCACGTGGCGCTCTCTCGGAGGTCGACCGTCCACAAAGACCGCGCTCGATTTACCACTGCGCTCCTGCGCGACCCGGACGATCGAACACAGGTCATTGTCTATGGCATCGAGACAGCCTCCTCAACCCAGCGCTGCGTCTGCTGTTCGACGACTCCCACGCTCGAAAGTCATTGGGCAAGCAACAAGCGTCACGATGCACCAGCCCACAACCCAGCAAGGAGTTGAACATCTCGCGCGGGGCATAGCGACGCTGTGGCGCGTTCTCGTTCATCAACGTCAGCTATACGGCGCGCAGAAGTACCAGTCCTCATCCGATTATCTCCGTTGGCCAGGCTCTGCGTTTTTCCTGGCCGGGAGTTTATAAGACCTTCTAACGGTCGATCACCGAATCGCCTGACAACGTTGTCAGGCGAAGATTCTCAGATATAATACTAAAATGAATGCGATTCCGACACCAGGCCGAACTCCTATCGCTACCGTCCCGGAAGTGGATGGCATTGACTTTCCAGCTCAGGTGGCGTCAGAGACGCGAAAACTGATCAATAGGGGAACGCTCGCGCCCGGCTTTCAACTACGACAGTCGGACCTCGCGGAACGTTTCGGCATCAGCCGTGTGCCGGTGCGTGAGGCATTGAAACTACTGGCGGCGGAAGGCATCATCGAACACGATCCGAATCGTGGATTTTTCGTCGCTCAGTTGTCGAGCGGTGAGGCCCGACAGTTATATTGGATGCGCCAACTCCTCGAAGCAGAGTTGCTCATGACGGTTGAATGGCCCACATCCGCGCAGATCAGGGAATTCAAGGGCTTACTGTCCCGGCTTGAAGAATTGATTTAAGCCGGTAATCGTGAGGGGTGGATCGAATTACACCGCACACTTCACGATAAGATTTTCAACCTCTCGCCTAATAAAGTGATTAAACGGGAAGTCCTACGATTGTTGCGACTCACCGATCGTTATCGGGCGCTGGCTGCTGATATTTCAGCGCATCCGCAAAATCGTAACGCTAATATCGAAGCAAAACTCGTGAACGCTTTGGAAAGCAAAGACCGGGAATTGCTGCTCTCAACTTATGAGAAAGGGCGAACGGTGGTTCTTGACGGGTTGATGATAGTGCTTGCGGCCCGGGAATAAACGAAAAAAACGGCACCGTGAGTGATCTGCTGTCGGAATCCTGAACAGAAAAGGGCTTTTCTTCATTTTGCCAACGAGAGATACCCGGAAGTTAAAATCTTGATATATAATACCAAAATGTATTTCGTTTTGGTGGGGAGTAGATGGTCACCGCACTTCGCGAAACGGACACCGTTGATTTTCCGGCTCACGTGGCCGCAGAGACGCGCAAGCTGATTAATCGAGGGGTGTTAGCACCGGGCCTCCAAGTGCGGCAGTCGGAACTTGCTGATCGATTCGGGATCAGCCGCGTTCCGATCCGGGAAGCACTGAAGCTCTTGGCGGCAGAAGGCATCATTGAGCACGATCCGAATCGTGGATTCTTTGTCGCACAGTTGTCAAGTGATGAGGCCCGACAACTATATCGGATGCGTCAACTGCTTGAGGCAGAACTGCTGAGCACGATCGAGTGGCCTACGCCCGAGCAGCTGACGCTGCTCAAGCGAATGCTTACAGATCTCACGGAGTTGCTGGCGGCGGGTAATCGCGATGGCTGGATCGAAAAGCACCGTGCTTTCCACGACACGATTTTCGAACTGTCTCCACACAAGGTGATCAAGCTAGAAATCCTGCGTTTGATGCGTTTGTCGGATCGCTATCGTGCGCTGGCCGCGGATGTCTCGGCAAGTCCGGAACATCGCCGGGCAGATATCGAAGCGCGATTGGTGCAGGCACTGGAAAGTCGGGACAGAGTTCATCTGCTTGCAGCCTATGATCAAGGGCGTTCAGTGGTTTTGGAAGGACTGTTGAGGGTGCTGGCCGCTAGAGGGGCCTAAAAACGAAAGGAGGGCCGCAATCTGTGCCCCCTTACGCTCATTTGATCGGAACGTCGTGTACAGGAGGTGTTCGGCCCCACGGTACCTTGCCGCTGGACACGATGTTGGCATTCATGGTGGCATTCATGGCGTTGTCAGCACCATCCGTGCGGTGATACGCGCTCACCGCCCAGTCCCACGATTTTCAGTAGTGCGGCAAGCGGATGCCGAGTCCGCAGCCCTTCACGATTTGCGTGTTTTTCTTTTGTGCTGTTTGGTTTTTTTCCCTAGACAGCGCATCGAGCTTTTTCAGATACGCCGCCTCCATCCGCAGATACACGAGTTCCCTGAGTTGTTCTTCGCGTGATCGCGTATCGGCAGCTTTCTCTTCAACAGGCAGGTCACGCCGGGTCTTGGGCATTTTTTGACGCCATCGTCGGCGGGGCATCAGAGCATCTGCAGCGCCCTCATCATATAGGCGCACCCATTGCGAGACCCTGGCAGGATCGTGGATGTCCTACAGAGCCGTGACTTCGCGCAGGGAAAGCCCCTCACGCGACGTGAGCCTGAGCACCTTCGGCCCGCGAAGTGAACGTCGTATCGGCTGCGCTTAGGGCATAGCGTTGCGTCGCCGTGCAAACGATAGGCATCAACCCAGCGACGCAACATCGAGTAGCCGATCTCGTGGCGGGCTGCCAATACTGGCCGCCCAACTCCCCCCGCGCAAATGCGTGTTGCTTAACTTCAGTTTGAACCGCTTATCGTACTTCGCCATGAAAGACACCCCAAAAATTGGATCCGTGTCGAACTTTTGGGATGCAGTTAATTAACATCGAAGGCTTTTTCTCGGTTCTGTTGCAATAAGTTGTCCGCAGTACCGCAGTCTTCGTCGATATCAAGGAAACCATCCCTCATCGATGGCTTTTTTGTGCCTGGAGACTCTGATTTAGATGGCGCGTGCGATCTTGAAGTTAGTAACCAGTGTCTGTAGGCGCTCTGCTTCTGCATGAACGCCACGGGCTGCAGCAGCGGCCTCTTCGACCAAGGCTGCGTTGTGCTGGGTCACTGTATCGATTTCGCCGATCGCCTTATTTATCTCCATGATGCCGCGGTGGCCGTCATCGGATGCGTGGGTGATCTCCTCCATCAGAGTCGAGACCCGGGTGAACTCACTCACCACGTCGTTGATTTTGGACCCGGCATCGTTCACCAGTTGAGATCCTTGGTCAACGCGGGTGACCGAATTGCTGACCAATTCCTTGATCTCTTTGGCCGCCGTTGCCGAGCGTTGAGCCAGCGTGCGGACTTCCTGGGCCACGACGGCGAAGCCACGGCCTTCGTTGCCAGCACGTGCGGCTTCGACCGCCGCGTTAAGGGCTAGGATATTGGTCTGAAAAGCGATGCCCTCGATAGTCGCAATGATGTCGGCGACTTTTCTCGATTGATCGGCAATGCCGCCCATGGTGGTCACAACGTGTTTCATGACCTCTCCACCGCTGTTTGCCAGATCGGACGTAGTCTGTGCGAGTTTGAGGCCTTGTTTGGCATTCGCCGCGTTGTTCTGCACCGTCGCCGTCAACTGCTGGATCGAAGCTACCGTCTGCTCGAGAGACGCCGCCTGTTCCTCGGTGCGCTGGCTCAGATTCTCGTTCCCCGCGGCGATTTCGGACGCGCCGGTCAATACCGCCTCACTGCCGGACCGGACCTGCTTTACGATATCCACGAGACTCTCATTCATGCTGCGAAGCGCGCGCATCAATTGGCCAAGTTCAGTATCGGAATGTACCCTGACTTCTGACGTCAAATCCCCTGACGCAACTGCCTCAGCAATCTTTACGGCGTCATTCAACGGGAAGACGATCGACGTCGCAACCGTGTTGCAGACATATACCGTAGCAACGATAGCGATACATATTACGGTGAACGTCAGCATCAAGGCCACATCATAGTCATGAATGGCCTTTTCCGCAGCCTGATCTGCCTGCTTCTGAATGAAGTCCATATGGGCGGTGAGCGTCTCCTCCGTGGATTTGAAAACAGCAAAGATCTTGGTGTTGGCGAGCACACGCTCGGTAGCAAGATCCGGATTATCAGACATTGCAAGCGTGTAGAGTTCTTTGTTGATCATCGCGTACGCAGCGATTGCTTTCTTATCGTTCTCGAAATATTGACGATCCTCGCCCGGGCGCGCGTGTTTCTCATAGCGATCGACACTCTTTCTCAGCTGATTCAAGGCTTCGGCTCGAATCGCAGCATTGGTATCTTTGGCATTCTTGGTATCAGACAAGACAAGACCCAGCGTGGAACGACGATCTGTACTGAGCGCCAGACGAAGATCCGCAATCGTTTTGACTGACTCCATCCAATTCTGTTTGATGTCCATTAGATGTGATTGAATCTGATGCGCCTGGAAGAGCGCAAATCCCGCGGCACTGCATAGCAGCACGATAACGATTGCGAAACTTACAAACAGCCGGTTGCGTATTTTGAGATTGCGAAGAAGCAGGAGCATGTTTTATTGCCTATATTAATTGTATACTTTGTATTTCGGCATGAGCCCTATGAGTATGGATAGGTGACAACGTTAATTGTGTAATCTGGCCTGATGCGTTATAGCCGCGCCCCGCAAGATCGATAACCGCCCTGTACGCGTGCGCACTGGAAACTCTGAACTCGAGCAAGACCAGCGTGCCGCGCATGCGGCATCCGGACAGTCGCGTCGACTGGGCGAAAGCCGTGCATGGCGCGCAGTGCTGGCGTTTGTTCAGACCGTTGCTCGCGGCCGCGACGATCACCGGACACGCGCGCGAGAAGACGTCGTGGATAAAGGCCAACGCAAAGACGCGCTGGATTAGATCATCCGCTGGCCACGTTTTAGGGCGGAGAAGGGAGGTTGCCGTTCACGCCGGTGCGCCAACGACGCTGGAGGGTCTCGGACTGCCCGTCACGGCAAATCTCGAGACATCGATTGAGCCGTGGGCTGGGGAACTAGCAAGCAGGCGCTTAAGCAACGCAATAAAAATATCGGCTTCATCCTCAGTTAAGAGGCCAATCAATTTATTGTCAGCTGCGCCGAGAATGGCTGTAATGTTCGCAGCCATCGCAACTCCGCTTCCCGTAAGCTGAACACACCAGCAGCGACAGTCGTTTGGATGCCGAGACCTCATTACAACTCCAGCATCCATGAGACGCGGAATGATTCTGGATAGCGCCCCTATATCGAAATGCAGCCGGCGCGCGAGTTGAACCTGCGTCATGAATTGGTGCCCAGCCAGGCATGCGACGACCTTCGCCTGTGCAAACGAAATCCCAAGCGATGACTTCGAATGTTGATCAGCAGACTCGGAGATCGCTTTGTCAATCTCAACAATACGGGTGAGCCAACTTAAAGCCGGGACTTTCGCCTCATAACTTAGGTGTAGCCCCTCCTCGCTCTTCATTTCTTGCTGCTTTTCCTGCAAAGGTGGTCGGAACCAGTGGTTGGGCGTGCTCTATACGTCCTAACACCACCTCGTACTATGGTTGATCATTCGCTCCTGCGCTGCTACTGCTTGCCCGGCGCACCGAATTGCTCTCATCCGCGGGTCGAACGTTTCCGAAGACGTTCGACTTTATTATAGCATTCAAATGTGAATATTATCATTACTTCGGACGAGGGAAAATTGGGGCACTTTCTGAGCTTGACGGGGCGGACTTTCCTACCCAAATCGCAGCGGAAAGGCAAAACTGATCAATCGAGGCACGCTGGCACTGAGTTCGAATTGCGCCTCGCTAACCTTGGCGACCGCTTGGAACGGACGGATGGCAGTATCTGCGGCCCCCGGTGCATAACCCAAGAAGGCCACGACAGCGATGACGAAAACATGATCATCGCTGCCGTTCCTCAATGAAGCATCAGAATCGATGCATTATGCCAAGCTGGAAAACAGTCTGGATATTGCCGCTTGCCACGATGTTCCCGATTTCTGCAGCGTATGCGCCGTTGGTGCGTTGATATACGCCGGCGGCATAGACCGCGGTGCGTCTCGACAACGTGTACGTCAACTGCAACGCGGCCTGGTTGATCACCACGTTCTTCAGCAACGCGTTACCATTTTCGTAGGTATAAGCGCCGCCGAGGTTCCAAGCCGGTGAGAAGTCATATCCGACGCCACCAGCTAGGGCGTAAATCTTGGCCCCC
Source organism: Paraburkholderia sp. MM6662-R1 (assembly GCF_050436245.1). Taxonomy (NCBI): domain Bacteria; kingdom Pseudomonadati; phylum Pseudomonadota; class Betaproteobacteria; order Burkholderiales; family Burkholderiaceae; genus Paraburkholderia; species Paraburkholderia sp. MM6662-R1. Next base: position 663,889 of record NZ_JBNDLV010000003.1, read on the forward strand.
GTATGGGTGTTGCGCGCGTCGCTATACATCCCTGAGACAGTGAAATGGCCGAACTTCGTCCTTGCTCCGGCGAGCAGGTTGGCGATGCCACTATGTCCATTGTTGACCGGCGCATAGTTCTGCTCAGTGTAAACAACAGCAGCACGCGTTTCACCATTCCGGAAGCTGATCGCCGCGCTTTTTCCGGCCCCGTTGTTGAAGTCGCCCGCTGTGCCGCCGAAGCTATACATGACGCCAGCCGACAGCCCGGCATATTCCTCCGACACAACCTTGATGGCATTCGCCATCCGCTTGCCGCCGACACGATCCCAGTTGATGGCCGCTAATCCAGAAATTTGGCCGTTCGTCGTGATAGGCGCGAACTGGCCGCCCGAGACGGCGCCAGCAATCTGCGCCGGCCCTGAAACGCCGAGCAGGTCGGCACCGAAGCTACCGGTCCGGAAGTTGAGCATACCGCCAGCGATGCCCGTTGCCGGATCGATACCACCGATCAGGTAGTAGTCGAAGGCGAAGTCGTTCTGGCGCCCGAGGCGGAAGCTGCCAATCCCTGCTTGGCTGAGTCCGACCCACGACGAGTTCTCGAACATCGCGCCGCGCGACTGCGGATCAAGTCCCCCTGTGCTCAGGCTGATCATCGAGTCGAGGCTGAAGTTTGCGCGCAGGCCCCCTCCCATGTCCTCGCTCCCGCGGAAGAAAAACTTGGTGGGAAAGATGGCGGAATCCTGCATTTGATACAAACGGGCCCCACCTGAATCACGATAGGTGGCGACACCTTCGTCAAGAAATCCTCCAAGCATGACGCTACTTTGCGCATGAGCGGCCGTAACGCTCATGCAAACTGATGCACATGCAAGCGGCACCGCGGCCCACCGGTGTTTCCTCCACGTCCCCTGATGATTCATACATTCTCCTGATTGTTATATGTGGTCTTTGAAACCGACTGCTATTGAATTAGAAACGCGAGTAGGTCAATTTATTACGCTGGTCCGTTGCCCTCACGGAGATGTGCAGCATCCAATGCGGCGTCGGGACCCGCCGGGACGCCCGAAGCAATTCTTGAATGGCGAGCGCCTGGGGCGGTGCCAGTTGCCCGTAGGCACCGACCAAATAGAGAAAGGGGCCGGCGTCGGCTCAGTTGTCGACCACCCCTAGTAGCCATGAGCTTGCCCACACAATCTTCCGACTCCCCACGGCCATCAGTCTTCTAATCCTTCACTCCGTGAGGGCCTGCGGATCAGCCTTCAGCACCATGTTCGACTTCGGATTCGCATGATCTCGATAACGCTTTTCTAATGCATCCTGATACCACCTAATGCGCACCAATAATGCCGATCGCAACCGCCGCCCCGACGGAAACGTAAGCAGCAACCGACGTCTTAATTGCCAATCCGGCGGTCGATACCGCGCTAATCGCACCGACATGGGAGAGAGTCACCATTTATCCCACACCGGATCCCCGGAACGTGTTGGATAGATATGGGTCGACAGAGGATATTCGCCAAGCTGTATGCCTGCGATCGAAATGCCTTTCAGTATCATCCTCGCGATCAAAGCCACGTTTTCGGCCGTCGTAATTGCCCCGCCACCATGACCCGGTGACAGAAGAAGAAGAAGAAAGAAGCGCGCTCGCAGCCGTGACCCCGCGGACCGCGAAGAGCCGCGTGTCACGAAGATACGTGGCGGAAAGCAGGGCGCGCATGCCAACGTCTTCCACTGGAAGCGCGCACCTAAAAGCAGGCACAATAGAATTCGTTGTACTCAGTCAAAATAGTATTTATAGCGGCCTACAATGTCAATGAGCCATATTCTGGCGAAAACCCTTGGCTTCCCCAACTGGCGCAATTTGCCATTCAATGGTGGCGGTTCGCGACTATTGAGTTGCGCGTTATAACCTTGCGCACGTATCACGACCTTGTGCTGTGATGCCGCGCGATGTCGCAGCAGCTGAGGCCTTTTTCACCAAGGCAATCAAGCATCAGGGCGACCACGGGAGACGGCCACGCCATATGGGTATGCAGCGTCGCACCGGGCTGGGCGTGAGATGAAGTCCTATGGCGAATGGCACTTACTTAAGCCCGTGGAGCGTGCCCATATTTTTGGACGCGCTCACGTGCGATGTGACGAGGCTCTTTCAGCCATGGGTAGGACTTCGGTCTTCGTTTGCGCATTCGTGGTTCGATGCGACCGGGGCGACTCCCAACGCAAGACTGCGTGATCAGGTTGAACAGGAGACTCTGGTTGTGAGTTGCCGTCAGACCTCTGGCCAGCCATTCAGTCCATAACTGCACCGTGTGTTTGAAACTCAGTGTTCTCGGGTCAGTGGCATGGTGACTGGCGGCCTGAGCCATCAGCAGCCGAATCACGTTGTAGGCCAGCAGATGGACCCAGATCTCCTTTTCGTTCATGTGGGCAGTCTGGCAATGCAGCACATCCATGCCCATCGTCGTCTTGATGTTACGTAGATCCAGTTCCACGTTCCAGCGCCTGGCGTACAACTGCGAGAGGTCCTGTTTGCTGGTCTTGCGTGCATCAAGCATCGTGGTGACCAGCACCCGGTGATGCAGCCTGGACTCGCGCACCATCAGTTCATCGGGGAAGGCCTGGTACTGCTCATGCGTCATCCAGTCGGGACGCTGCCGGGGTTTGGGCCACGTCACAATGTGATCGCGCGTGCCCAGGGACCGGCCTCGCCGAAAGTCGGTGCGGCGTGCCCCATGCTGTTCCATCACGACGTCCACCCCGGCGGCGATCATTGAGGCCATCAGAAAGTAGTGGCAGTACAAGGCATCGGCGACGATCACGTCACCTTTGCGAAACGTGCCTTGCAGCATGCGAAACGCCGTCAGCTCCCCGCTGCCTTTGCCCGCGTAAGTTCCGACCGCCGACTCCAGTACTGCGCCGCTTGCCAGACAGATCACCGCAACCAGATAGGCCAATGGAAAGCCCACTCCTTCGGCCTGAGCACTGGACTGCGGGAAACGGGCCTGGTTCGACGGCGTATCGGGCATCGAGATCCCGGTGCCGTCAACCAGCTTGACCGGGCGCCCGCGCCACTTCCAGGCAGGCTCGGCCTGCTCATGCAGTTGGCGCCCCGTCTCGCGCGCCAACTCCCGCACCATCGTCAGCGGCAGTCTCTGGCGAGCGCGGCAGTAGCCTCCCGTACGCACACTCATGGGCCGCAGCCCGTCGGCAGCTCGCTGCGCCGCCCACCCGTTGACTGCCTTCTGACAGGAGGCGTCCTCTTCCAGCGCCTGGCGCATGAACATCGACAGTGTCACCGTCGGCGGATACAGCCGTTCCCGATGTTCTGGCAAATACGCTTCCGTTATGCCCAACAGCCCCGGGCTCGTCAGTATGTTGAAGTAGTCTACCGCCTGGGCCCTGCACGCCCGGCTTTGAACCCTGCTTCGTGTTTGCCTGTGATGACTTCGTGCATTACGATCCATGGGGGCTGATCTTTGGAATGAGACGGTGTTTGCCTGGTAACAACCATCGTATCAATCCCTGGATCAGCCCCCTCCCTTTCTCTTCAAGCACTTACCCGCGTCTTCTCCTCCATGTAGGCTTAAGTAAGTGCCATTCGTCCTATGGCCTGCTTCCAAGGATACGAAGTTGCGCTCCTCGAAGTACCTCAATAACCTGATCGAGCAAGACCATCGTCACATCAAGTCCAGGACGAATGTGATGCGCGGGCTCAAGAGGTTCAGAAATGCTCAGACTACGATTTCAGGCATCGAGTTGATGCATCGCATTGGCAAGGGGCAGTGTGACCTGTCCGCTCTTGCGCTTGAGGACATCACTGCCCCCTCCGTCTGGAATGCCGTCATTTTCAATTGATAAGGCATCCATATCTCAAGGCATAACGGACCCACTATCCACTACCTATTTGCACCAGATCCTCCTCGATTACCAGAGCACATTCGATGCGTTTGTCTGGCAGTTTGACTGCCTCAAGCTGCAACGGATCATTCCGATATGAGGCGGGTGGTCACTCTCGGTACACATTCCGCAAGCTCCCCAGTAAAGCCAGCGACCTGCGTAGTGGTCGGCTTCCGCGCGAAGGCGCTTGCCGATTAAAGTCCCGGCTTCTGATGTGTCACGCGACTCCGGTCACGGCGTGCCGGAGATAGCGGTTCGACCAAAGGGCGCAAGCCCCGTCGGCTGGACGGCGTAAGCCCCGATTTTCTCATCCCTTGCCGAGCGGCGGCCGACTTGGGAACCCCGCCAGGTTGCTCAACTGGACTAGCTCATTGGCCGCCTCGCCCAGCAGTACCGAATACTCGTGTATTTTTCCCACGGTCAGCCGTCCTCTCGGACCGGCCGGGCTGATGACGCCAACGCAGCGCGAGCCGCACGGGCGTGGTAACCGCCGACATGCGCGGCGCGAACACCTCGTCGATCATCGCATAGCCACGGACCTGTGCAGCGTGCAGAAAACCGAGCAGCGCCCTGAGCGTCGTCGGCGCATTGGGTCCGAATTCATTCGGCTGTCCGAAGCCCTGTTTCAAGACCAGCGCGGCCGCCTGTTCATCGGTCATCGTCATGAGCCATGCGTGTCCGGTCGACGTGCATGAAAGTCGTGCTGCCTGGCCCACGTCGGGATCGTAGCAAAAGGCCGTCCGCTGCCCGTCCGCCTTCCCCACCCAGATGATCGCTATCATCGCGTCCGCGCATTTGACGATGTTGGCGATGACGTCGATCGTCCAGATAGACTGGCCGCCGAAGCTCGCGATTGTCTCGTCCTGCATGGCCATCGCGAGCGCGAGCGCGAGCAGCGGAAGCATAGGCCAGAGGTGCCGATGCATGCCATGCGAGCGCGTGTCAGTCGGCCGGGCCGAGGTAACCCTGGAACCCCGAGCGCAGTTCTGCTCTCTTTGCGAGCTTCACCGCCCGCTTGACCAGCGACGCGTATACGGCGTCGCTCTTGGGTACAGGCAGAGGCAATTGCGCTTGCGCTTCGACTATGGAGTACTGCCGCCGCTCGCCGAAAAAGTCGGCGATACCATCGAAGCGTGCATCCGACAGCACCGGATCGTGCTGCGCGCCGTTTCATGTACCGGAGAAGCATTCATTCGCAAACGCGGGAGATGCGCGACGCGCATCCACGGTGTACGCCGAACAGCTTATTGACCGCAGCGCGCTCGGCCAGTTGACGCCGCTCGAGCAATGACCCTAAGCGATCTTCCTTACACGATCAAAGTCGGAGAACCGCGCCCGGGCATGGTTACGAATCGTCGGTAACTGCATGCCATCACGCATCGGCCTCCTACCTCAAGCCCGTTCCGAACCGATTGAGCAGTACCAACGCACAGCACACCCGCTCAAATTAAACTTAGTTACCGCGTAAATAATCTGGAAAGTCTGCGGAGCTTCAATCACTACGTGGTCTACCAATGCCATAGCTGCGGATTCTGTTGCGTTCGGAACGTAATCCTTATTTAGAACCTTTTGACAAGCAACACGTAGCTTCGCGCATGTAGGCGATGCGGTCGGAAGTGTTCGATTCATCTTCGACACTGATTGCCCGTGGTAAGAGGCGGCACCCCAAAAAGGAAAGTAACCATCTCGAATGGCAACGTGACGGCGACGGCCGACGGCCGACGGCAGCTCACCTTCAGCCGTGACCGTCTACGGTCACCCGAGCCGCAGTGGCGTCACGCAACGGTCATCCGGCGGACCGCGCTTCTACACCCTTCCCTGCTATTTACTCGAGCGGCGCGACGGAGGCACCTGCAATACGGTGGCGTTCAAGCGCTTGCGCGACGAAACCGTTTCGTTTCATGTCCTCAACGAACTCACGCAACATCTTCGCAGCCATTTCGCGCCGACTCCTGGCGACACCCATCGCCTGCCGGATGACCATGAAGGGCACTGTCAGGTTGGTGGGGAGGCGGCGGTAGAATGAAGTGATGAAAGAAACGAAATCGCCTTATCACGGCCACCGCTTCCCTGCGGTCATCATCAGTTGCGCGGTTCGCTGGTATTTCCGGTTCAGCCTGAGTTTGCGCGACATCGAGGAGTTGATGCTCGAGCGTGGTGTCGTGGTCACGTACGAAACGATCCGTTGCTGGTGCGACAAGTTCGGCGCTCGATTCGCCCAGTGCGCGAAAGCGGCGCGGCGCAAGCCGGGCAGCACCTGGCATCTGGACGAGCTGTTCGTGACGCTGCGCGGCGAGCCGTATTTGTTGTGGCGTGCAGTGGACGAGCATGGCGCCGATCTCGATGTGCTGGTGCAAAAGCGGCGCAACAAGGCCGCGGCAAAGCGCTTCTTCAAGCGCCTGCTGCGCTCAAACCCGGTGCCGCGCCGGATCGTTACCGACCAGCTTCGCAGCTATCCGGCGGAAGGCCGAGATTCCCGAGCTCGCTCATGTGAAGCACGTTTTCGTCAAAGCAGCTGCACGCGTGAACAACCGCGCCGAGAACAGCCACCAGCCGACCCGCAGGCGCGAACGCCAGATGTGCGGCTTTCGCGATCCGCGTCGCACGCAGGCGTTTCTCTCATCCTTCGGCCCGATCCGGCAGCACTTCGCGTTGCCCAGACATCGGATGACCGCGGCCTGTCATCGTGCCGTACTCAGAGAACGCTTCGCCGCATGGCATGCTTGGACTGTCTCTGCCGCAGTCGAGAAAATTATTTGATAAGGATAACTACTCTTGAGCGACACAGGTAGTCTGTGCCCAAGTTGACAGAGCCGTTCAAACTCGTGACCTGCAACGATACCACCGCCGTGGCGGCCGTCGAGGCATTCGAGCAACACGCGGTCAGTCATTTCGATCAGGCAGACGAATGGATGCGCACCACGAACTTTCCGCCGCGAGACTGCCACATCGACGAACATGCGGCAGTGCTGAAGTCGGTCGGCGAGGTGAAGGCCGCGGTCGCGGAAGGACGGGCCGGCGCCGAACTGGCGCACGACCTCGGCCTGCATCTGTTCGAGTGGTTTCCCGGTCATGCGGACTACCTGGACTCGGCGCTGGCGGCATGGATGACGAAGCGGACGATGGGCGGCAAGCCGGTCGTGTTCAGAAGTTCGAACTGAACTGTCGTCCCCGCTCTCGAGCCCGTCTGCGCACGGACGCGGGAACCCGGAAAAGCACTACTTCGCGGCCGATGTATTACGGTCCGCGACGACTGGCCCTGCCTCGATTATGCGTACAGCAGGAATTTTGATAATTTCCTGCTTGTACGGAGGGTTGTATGCCTCGAACACGAAATTACTGACAGGCCCGATTTAGGCTACGCAAACAGACGCTCCAAAGCCATCTCTGGCAACGCCGGAGCAGGAGGAAAGACCTTCCAGCATCCGTCGTCGTGCCGAAAGAAGAACAGCGCGAGTCTTTCGCTGCCGTGTACAGTCTCGACGCACACGAAACGCCCTTTGCCCGAGCGCGGACGGCCCAGTGCCGTCACCCTTGCGCTCTCTGGAGGCTGCAACCCGAGCCACTTTTCAACTACGAAACGTAAAGATTGCTCTCCGGTCTTCATCACTTTATCCTCTCTGTCCCGCGAAAAGGCGCCTGTCGATGCACTGTGCCGATGTTGGGTGCCCGTGCGATGCGTATGCCAGTGCTCCAGCGCAAACCATCGACAAGCGTGCTATTTCCACATTCTGTGAACCGCAAGAATTGACGGACGGAAAGGCGGATGATCGCCCGTCAAGGTAATCGTGTCGAGCGACCAACCCAAAGACCCGGATCCACGTCGTCGGCAAACCGTATCGTGTCGGTGCCGCATCACCTTGAGCCGCCTGCTCCTGCATCAGCCCCGGGTCATACCTCTACGCGCTTACCGATCGCTGGTCACGGATGAGGTTTGCAACAAAGACCAGCCAAGCCACACCCAACCCGAAGTAGTCGAAATTGCGCAGCGGACGGTAATCGGCATACCCCAAACCCGTCGAGCCAATACACGCCGCCACGGTGATCAACAAACAGATTCCTACTGCTATCCAGGTATCCTTCTTCATATCAGCCTCCAGGGTTATGCGTTGCCTTGATGTGGGGATGACAGCGCATGTTTCGCTGTTGAACTGTTGGTTTCGTTCTGGAGACACCTTTTCCAGCCGTCCCAAAGCCACATCGGTTCGAGTTTGAGTCGAAACACCGCCGCCATGTATCCGCTGTAGGCCAGCACGAGCACGCCGTTCATAAACAATTCCTGCGGCCCGGTAAAGAGCTGGCGCGGCGTGGCGACAATGAACGTGTTGAGCCAGAAGATCGTTGCGGTGATTGGCATCTCGAGGATTAGCGCGAGCAGTACGCCCCGGTTCGTCAAGAGCATTAGGCCGTAAAAGAACTCCATATACTTGACCGCTGGATACATATGAATCGTTGTGGCCGCCGCAACGTAAGCTCCGCTAATATCGGGGATTTCCGGCACGTAACCGCTCAGGATGTATCGAATCCCCGAGTAGAAAAGATGAGCTCCGAAGTAGAGCCGCAACCACATGACGACGTACTTTCAGGATGATGCGTTGGCGCAATTCATTCAAGTTTCCTAATCTCAATGCTCGTGATCGATTTGCACGACCATCCAGCCACAGCATTTGCATTTACCGTGACAGCCAGCGCTAGTCTAGCGCGCGGTGTGACGCAAACTGCGCCATCGGTTGACTGTAAAAACTGCTACATATTATGCAATAGTGTATTCACTATATTATGCGACATGACCATGAGATACAAGGGTTGCGATTGGCGGGTATACCCGAGATGGTTCGAGAACGTGCTTCAACTCATACGGCGTCTGAACGACCGGAGGCCGGATGTTCAACGTCACGCTTTGGGTGAGGGTTGGTTGTGTCGCGCTAAGGATGCGGGAGTAAAATTCAGGCGGACATTTTCCTGAAGTGAAGCGTGATATGAAGAATGCGACTGCGAGAAAAGCCCTGCCTGCCGGCGTAGCGAATGTACTCAAACGCCTGCACTATCCGCTGGACGTGATCCTGCTGTGTGTGCGGTGGTATGTGGCCTACTCGCTGAGCTTGCGAAATCTCGAGGAAATGATGGCCGAAAGGGGTTTCGAGGTCGACCATTCGAGCGTGCATCGCTGGGTGATCAAACTCGTACCGTTGTTCGAGAAGGCCTTTCGCAAGCACAAACGTCCGGTCGGCAAGAGCTGGAGGATGGATGAGACCTACGTCAAGGTGGGCGGCCAGTGGAAGTACTTGTATCGCGCGGTGGACAAGGCCGGTAATACGGTGGATTTCCTGTTGCGGGCGTATCGCGACAAAGCTGCCGCGCGCCGTTACTTCGAGAAAGCCATCGATCGGAACGGGACGCCCGAGACCGTGACCATGGATAAAAGCGGGGCGAATCTGGCCGCCCTCCAGGCCATCAACGCCGAGCGGGAAACGCCGATCAAGGTCCGGCAGGTCAAATATCTGAACAACATCGTCGAGCAGGATCATCGGGCGATCAAACGACGAACCAGGCCCATGATGGGCTTCAAGGATTTCCGGTGTGCCCGCATCATCCTGTCAGGCATTGAGACGATGCATATGATCAGGAAAGGCCAGATGAAGGACAGCGGCGTCGCCCGAACCGCCGCCGATCAGTTCTATTCGCTGCTGGCGTAAGGACTCCTTGTCATTGCGGAACTTTCTTGCCTTGCCAATCTTATCGGTAAGCGACATTTGAAGGCCGCCTTGACGATCAGAATTTGATTTCGAAGAGGCGTTCGTTGACGCTCTGGAGGTCAAAGGCAACAGGATCGAAACTACCGCCGCACCAGTCGAGCAACCGCTGGTGTTCGTCATGAGCCGGATCGATGATCGCGTCGAGGAACTCGATGTAGCCGGGTACGCCGCCAACATCTTCCGGTGGACAGGCATTGCGGCCGTCCAGGCAGAGGGGCGAGCGCAGCTGAGGGTCAGGTGGCAAGACCTTCTCGACCTTCACACGATGCTGCCAGTTGTCACCGTAATCGTAGATGTAGGTGAATGACTTCAGTGCACCGAGCGCCTTGCCCAGGCTCACCCGCGCTTCGTTGAGCATCGGTGGGTCACTCGGGAAGTCCGGATCGGGCACCCCGTAGTTGATGTCGCCGAACACGAATTCGTGCAGGTGGCCGCCATCCCAGCCCATCGCCCACAGCAGCACGACGTGCAGCTTCGGCAGCCTGATCGAGGCAGGGACCAGTACCCGTCTCCAGACCGCCGGCTTCAGATACTTCAGCTCGATGCGCAGCTGGTAGACCGGTACCTGTGAATTGACCGCGCGTAACGCGGGTTTGCGAGTCGATGCCATCGTCATGCAGCCTGACGGACCGGCTGCTCCACCGGCATCAAATGCCACGGCAGCAACGCGTCGATCCGGTTGATGGGATGATCGGCGATGCGCTCGAACACCATACGCAGATACGCATACGGTTCGATGCCATTCAGGCGTGCCGTTCCGATCAGGCTGTAGATGACCGCCGCACTCTGTCCACCGCCATCAGAACCTGCGAACAGATAGTTGCGCCTGCCGAGAACCAGCGGCCTGATCGATCGCTCCGCGGTGTTGTTATCTATCTCGATGCGCCCGTCTTCACAGTAGCGCACCAGCGCGTGCCAGTTCCCCAGCGCATACCGGATGGCCTTGCCAAGGCCCGACTTCGCCGAGACCTGCGCGAACGTATGTTCCAGCCAGTCCTTCAGTGTGCCTGCGAGCGGCAATGCCCGCGCCATGCGCACGGACTGCCGGACCTCCGGCTTGCGGCCGCGCACCTCGCGCTCGATGGCATACAGGGCCGCGATACGGCTGAGTGCCTCCTGCGCCACTGGCGAACGCTCCAGTTCGTACAGGTCGTAGAACTTGCGCCGCACATGCGCCCAGCATGCTGCCTCGATGATCGTGCCATCGCGGTACAGCGCATCGTAGCCACTAAAGGCATCTGCCTGCAGGATGCCCGACCAGCCCTGCAGATGCGTACGAGGTCGCTCTCCCTTGCGGTCGGGCGAGTACTGGTACCAGACTGCCGGGGGTGCCCGGCTGCCCGCCGGCCGGTCATCGCGTACATACGTCCACAAGCGTGCCGTACGTGTCTTGCCGCGTCCGGGTTCCAGCACCGGGACGGGCGTGTCATCCGTATGGATTTTCTGCGCCTCACGCACATACCGGCCAACGGCATCCGCCAGCGGCTGCAGCAGTGCGGCGCACTCGCGAACCCACGAGGCCAGCGTGGCACGATCGAGTTCAATGCCGGCACGGCGATAGATTCCTACCTGCCGGTATAACGGCATATGGTCAGCGTACTTGGCGACCATCACCTGTGCCAGCAGACCCGCACCGGCCATGCCACGTGCGATCGGGCGCGACGGCGCCGCTTCCTGGACGACCTTCGCACAACGGCTGCAGCTCAGCCGGGGGCGCACGTGGCGGATCACCCGGAAGTACCCCGGCACGTAGTCCAGCATCTCGGAGGCGTCTTCACCCAGCTTGCGCAGCCGGCCACCGCATTCGGGGCAGTCGCAGCCCTGTGGCCGGTGCGCAGGGAATTCGCGCGAGCGGCGGCGCAGTGGAACCACCGGCGCTGCCGTGTCTACGGGTTCATCCGACGCCGCTTCTGGCGCCGATGCGGGCACGGCACCTTGTTGCGGCAGTGTCCCGTCACCCAGTGCGAGCTGCAATTGTCCCGTCAGTTCTGCCATGCGTTCCGACGAGCGCCCGTACTGCCAGCGCTTCAGACGCGAGATCTCGGCGAGCAGGCGCGCGATGGTTTCTTCGCGCGAAACAAGCATGCGCTTGAGTGTGTCGATGTCGTCGGGGAGTCGGTTGACTGGCATGTCTGGGAGTTTACCAGGCACGTTCAGAAGTGGGGGCAAATTTACGCGGCGCATGTGGGCTTCCACGTCCGTTCGGGGCGTCGCCAGTCGATGCCTTCGAGCAGCATCGACAGTTGTGCCGCCGACAGATGGATGCATCCCGCGTCGGCCTGCGGCCAGATAAAACGGCCTCGCTCCAGGCGCTTGACGTACAGGTTCATTCCATCGCCACTCCACCACAGCAGTTTCACCAGATCGCCCCGGCGACCACGGAAGGCAAACACGTGGCCCGAGAACGGGTCTTGCTCAAGGGCCACCTGCGCCAGTGCAGCCAGACCATCCATGCCACGGCGCATGTCGGTGACGCCTGCGGCGAGCCAGATGCGGGTGCCGGTCGGCAGCGCGATCATGCCGGCCTCAGGCAATGCAGCACCAGTCGCAGCTGGGCTGGGTCTACCTTCCCGCTCACTCGCACGCGTGCGCCATTGAGCTCGATCTCGATACCTGAAGTCGCGGCTTCCTGTGCGCGCAATGGCAATTGCGCTGTCGGCACCGGTAGCGACGAAACCGCCATCGAATCATCCGGCGACATCGCCACCGGAACGAACACTGCCGTCTCGCTCACCGTCCTGTTGTCCAGCAGACCAGCACGGTACTGCCTGCGCCACTTGAACACCATGTTCGGATTCAGACCGTGCGACTGCGCGAGCTTTGCCACCGAGATGCCCGGCTCGCACGCTGCCATCGCAACTTCACGCCTGAATTGAGGCGCGTAATTCGGCCGCCCCTTGCGGCTCCCGGCACAGTCGATCTCTGTCATCAAAGTGGTCCCCACTACTCGAAGTGATGGGCATCACTTTGGACACTCTCAACGTCGACGTCGATACGGCCTTCAAATGACGCTTACTCTTATCGCGACACAACCCGTTTTTGTGCCATCAGCATAGAAACCGCATAGCTATGCTCCGTTCTCAGGCGTTCAAATTCTCTTAGGTACCGTCCTTCGACTCTCGCCGTAGTGCATACCCCGACTACGCCGTCGTCTTGCGTACGAGTGCGGCAGACGGCAACGTCGATATTTTCTGCGGCAACTTGAACCGGACGTCCTGAGCCGCAGTCCGAGCGGTAAACCTAAAAACGGCGATCACCCCGAGGCAACAAGCAGATCATGAGTAATCCGAGGCAATTTCGAAGGGACGATCTGTGCGCAGATGTAGCGCAGCAGCGCGCGCCAGCGATCGAGTTTCGGTGATTGCTCCGCGAGCTGTCTGACATGCTGCAGTGCCTTGCGGATATTGCCCACCAGCGCACGGATGGTCTGCGTCATCGCATGCAACGGCGTGAGATAGAGCCGGGTGCCGCCAGCGTGGCTGGCGCTCGTACCGACGGCGGCCAGCAGCAGCGGCCGGCTCGTCACCGCTTCGAGCCGACCTTGCGGATGAGCGGCGCGGCAGTACCACGACCACCAGTTGTAGACCAGCGCGCCGATCCGGGCCGTCGTCTGGCAGCGCGTGATGTCCTGCGTCGTGAAGCCGCCCAGGCCCCACTGGTTCTTCAGTTCGTCGAAGCCGTTCTCGCAATCGCCGCGGTCGCGGTACAACTGCGCGATCGAGTCCAGCGGATACGGTGCGTTGGTGACGAGGATCGTGTACTCCCACATCTGATGGGCGTCGAGCACCGCCACGTCGGCGATCGGCAGCCGAAGCTGTTGCTGATCCTTGCGCGGCGCGTTCACCACGTCGTCACGAATCCGGCGGCGCACGACGACCACGCGGCGTGTGCGCGACCAGCCGTCCAGCCGCAGTTCGCTTTCGATCGCCTGGCATCCCTGGGCATCCGCCTGCCCCCAGCTGCTGCGCCCCGCCAGCCGGGTAATCAGACGCTTCGCATTCCTGGTCTGGCGCAAACGAAGCAGGTAGGGCTGCGCCCGTTGCTCCAGCACGGCCAGAACACCTTCGTTTCCATAGCCGCAGTCGCCTCGTACCAGCACCGGGCGACACCCATCCAGTTCGTCGAGCAGTCGACCGAGCCCCTCCCTGGCGTGCAGCGACGCATGCTGGTTGCCCGGGCTCACCTGCACGTCCAGCACCAGCCGCAGGGTGCTGACCCAGAAGGTGTGCAGCACGTGGCTCGGACGCCCCGGCTTGTGCGGGTTGTAGCCCAGTTCCGCGCCTTCCTGACGTCCGTACAGCGGCTTGATGCTCGCGTCGATGTCCATGATCCACGGCGTCGCGAGCGCCTCGCGTACGCTGTTCATCAGCGCCGGGCGCATCCACGCCTCGCTGGCCACCGCATCGATCTGCAACAGCGAGCGTCGCACGGTGTCCTCGCTGACGGTGCGCTTCATACCCAGCGCCTGCGCCGCTACCGCGTCACCGCGCAGTGCCGTCACGTGAGCATAGCGGCGGTGGCCAGCAAGGACCGCGAGCACCAGCGTGCCCAGCACGTCACGTTTGTCCGACGTATTGCCGCCGCGATGCACGAGCGGACAAGCATCGACCCACGCATCGAACACGCCGGCGGTCGCGAGAAACTCGGCAAAGAACACCAGCTGGCCGTTTGGCGTCGCGTGCGCGGCCTCGTCCCAATGCACGTGCATGCGCCCGCCCATCGTGTCGACAATCATCGGTTCGGCGTCCGGTGCCGCCGCAATATCCCGGTCTGTCTTTTCACCCATCGGGTGAGTTTGCCAGACTTCCGAAGACCGTTGCCCGCATTGCCTTGGCGCCTGATTTCAAACCTTCAACTGCCGTTTCTAGGGTAAAGCAACTCCGTGTGCCATTCATCCGTGAGATCGATCGCGACTGACGGGTACCGGCTCCGACAGGCGTGCCAGATGTGATACACGGATCGACGAACGCGCCGACGCCCGTCACGACTTCGACCTTGTGCGCCTTCGCCATCCCGGCGAACCCGCCCGTCAGCTTCTTAAGGTGACTTCCAAGTTAGCGTCACGCGACACCTCGGCAACTTCGACGACGAGCGCGGTGTGCAGCGGCGCCCTCCGATCGACTACATCAACGTTCAGGCACACGCGGCGCAACGCCGAATATCGTTCGACTAGCACTATCTTCATGCCAGGATCGGCGGCGCACGCTTCTCAGAAAGGGGGAAATCCGATTAGTCTCGCGACACGCTCCACCTTCCCGGGACCTGAAACATCCGCACCCACACTCTCTTATTGCCATGCCGTGAGCTCCGAGGCATGCCCACGCGCCCTCATGACGACTCTTCAAGTGCACTGAGCTCCGCGAGCGTTATCGGCTTTAGTGGGGGCCGCACGCGTTGGAAACCAACCGCAGCAACGGAGCGACATTGCGCAGATGCAAGCAAATTAGCAACGGTGTAGCCGCATTGACGACCCTGACACGGGCCCATGCCCGCGCGCGTGAACGCTTTTAGCTGGTTCGGCCCCGGCTGGCCGAGCTGCGCGGCCAGCCGTACATCGCCAGCGGTTACCTCTTCGCAGCGACAGACAATCGTCTCATCGGGCGGCGTGAAAATCTCCGTACGCGGCCGATAGATCGAATCAAGCAGAGGCCGCATCGCCAGCTCATGTCCGAGCCGCCGATGCAGCGGCGCTGCAAGCTCGCTTGCGCGCTCGACTGAGAGTGCGCCCGAGGAAAGCGCGACGCCGGTAGCAGCAAGTTCACCGCGTGTGCACGCGGCTTTCGCGCCGCCGATGCCGGCGCCGTCGCCTGCGACATAGAGACCAGTCATGCTGGTTTCACCCCACGTATCAACTTCGGGCGCAAAGCAAAGTTGTGCTTCGTTCCATCGATGGCTGCATCCCATCGCCTGAGTGAAGTGGATAGACGGCACGACGCCTTCATGAACCAGAAGAATGTCGGCAGCCACATCGCCCGACAGCCCGTTCTCGGTGCGATAGACAATCTGTTCAAGACGGCCGATACCGAAAGCGCGAAGGCTACTGACGTTCCGAACAATGGGGAACCCCCTCCCGCGCAATCTTGCCGACCACAGTAGCCCCTTAAGGAGATCATGCCAGCCGTCAACTGCACCACGTAGAGTCGGAAGGCCCCGACGGAGGGCGCCGCGGGGAGTCGTGTCAAGCCAACCTGCAATCCTACCGCCGGCGTCGAGCAGCTGGGTCATGTAGAGCAGTGGCAATGGACCACTACCGGCTATCCAGACGGGTTGATCGGGTATCTGGTGAGCGCTTTTATGCAGAATCTGCGCGGCGCCGACTGTCATTACACCCGGAAGCGTCCAACCTGGGAAAGGCATGGGCCGTTCCTGTGCGCCCGTCGCTAGTAACACATGGCGCGCGCGAATACTTTCGGCGCCATCCGCGCGGCTCAAAAAGACAATCCACTCCCCGGAACCGGCCGGTTTCCCTGGGCTAGGCGCTCGCTCGATCTGCCATACACGGGTCTCCGGCAGGTAGTGCGCACCGCATTCGCGAAAGTTCTGTACCACTGCCGCGCCTGCGCTGTACGCAGCGCCTAACCCTTGATGAACACCGCGTCGGACGTTTTCTTCGATGGCGCGCCATATCTGACCGCCAGGTGCCTGCTGTTCGTCTACGAGGATCGTGGTCATTCCAAGACGAGCAGAACGTATTGCGGCACTCATGCCGGCAGGTCCTGCACCTACAATCAGAATATCGAACGTTCGCATCACGAATGCACCTCACCACTCCGAAGATCGCCACTACCGTCTTCTGACTCAGCGATCGCCTGACTGAGATTGCGGCGACCGTGTTGGCGTTGGATGCGCATCCCGTCGCGCACGATCGTCAGACAGGTCTGCGTGGACGCTACACCGTCAACGACAGCAAGACATTCGAAGCACACACCCATCATGCAAAAAGGTCCGCGTGGACTGCCGCTTCGCGGCGTGGTGCGAGCGACGGGGTTGTCCTCGCGCACGAGGACTGCCGCCACGGATTCGCCTCGCTCGGCGTTCACACGCCTGCCGTCGATCGATACCGTGACCACGGCGTCCTCGGCGGGATTAGATAACTTGCGAAACATCAAAGCGCCTATGATGGAAGAACTCGAAGTTTTCTGGCAGTACGTTGCGCGCGAGAGCATCCGCAACTGGTCCAGCATGAACCGCCGCGAGGGTGATGCCGGAATGACAGAGAGCGATCCAAGCACCAGGGTACGTTGAAGATTGTGCGTATACCGGATGCTCGTCCGGGGTGATGATGCGCAGACATGCCCAATGCCTAACAAGGCGAGCCATAGCAAGGTCCGGCAAAATTCGTAGGGCTCGCTTTGTCATCTTGGCAGCGGTGAAGGTAGTAGTACCGAGATCCATACCGACTTCCTCATGACTTACACCTATCATTACTGTACCGTCGCGAGTCTGGCGAATGCCGCTAGCGGGGAGGCGCAGAATTGGCTCGAGCCGTTCAGTGACCAGCAACTGGCCACGCAGGGGACGCAACGGGACGTCGAGCGCCACCATTGCCCCCAGAGCTGTGGAACCAAGCCCGGCCGCAATGATCAACTGTCCCGTTTCGAAACAACGCGGACCTGTCGAGGTTTGCACATGAACACGAAAACTACCGTCAGGACATGGCTCAATCTTCGACACCGTGTGATTGCCAGCTAGAGTGCCGCCACGTAACTCAATGGCTTGCTGCAGCGCCCGCAACAGCTTAAGCGGATTGCAATGGCCATCGGCAACGCCAATTCCAGCCCCCACCACTTCCCGCCCGAGCCGTGTACCAGGCAGCAGCCTTTCTAATACCGATCGATCGATCATGCGCGAACACGGGTCGATTTTCGGGCTTTGCGCATTCCAGCTCGCGAGGAATTCGGCTTCCTCTTCAAAATCCGCTTCGCTTAGGCAAAAGCGCAAGCAGCCATCGTTTTCATACTCGACATCAATGCCAGTTTCATCGTGCAGCGCTGTTGCGAAAACGGACCAAAGTGCGACGCTCTCGCGTGACAGCTGCTGGTAGCGGGGCGCGCCATATCCCTTCCCGTATGCGCCGACAAGACCGAAATTCGCTTTCGACGCGCGCGGGTCGCAATCACCCCCGTCGAGCACAAGCGCACGCTTCCCTCGCCCTAGCATCCCGTGCGCCAATGCGCAGCCGACAACACCGCCGCCAACTATGACGACGTCATGGTTTTCGCGTATCAAGCCCGCCTCTTTTCCTAAATGATTTTGGTTAACTCTATGATCGTCGCAGCAAGGCGTCAAAGTCGAATTTCAGGTACGAGGTATTCTCAGCGGTTATGGTCCAAAACGCGGGCGCCCCCGGTAGGCGATAGAGCTCGCGTGCCCATGGACGACCGCTTCCATCGCGACAACAATCTCGGCAGCACGGGCGCTCGCAAAAGCCCCAAACCCAGCAACGAGACGCCACACTCCATGATTGGTCCCAACGCATAACTTCATTGCCAAGGCGATACGATCAATGGACCGTGTTAGGCGGCCGTAGCTGACCGCGAATTTAGTCAGCCAACGAAACTTCTGTGGCGGCGTTCGGCTGTGGTCGAGACAAACGCCCCAGTTGGGTTACGCCATCCCGCAGAAAAAAAGGCAACTCAATCGAGCAAGGCTTTGGTTGGTGAGCATCGCGGGAGCATTCGGCAAGCAACGGTACGCACGCTGAAGAAGGTGACGGGATGTTCGCGCGCTCAACGTAAGCCCCTACGATCCCGTGTACATGCTATCCCAAACACAGGTCAGCATGCAGTAGTGGCAAATGACAACTGAAACCGACGCGGAATCAAGGCCGTTCTGTAGTGGCCAAGTTATTTCGGACAGGCAGATAGGTTCTTTCACTGTCGGTTTCGCCTCGTAGGCAACGGGCGATAGATACCCCAAAGTCGAATGCAAGCGTACGGCGTTGTACAAGTGCGTTTCATACTGCCCAACCTCGCTATGTTGTTGATAAATCTAGAGAGCCCTGTTGTGTCGTTGGTATTGTGGGGTGTCCACGCCGTGCGCGAGCCCGTTCGACGAGTTCGGTAACTGCGTCCCCGGTTAACGAATTGCGATTGAAGATCCATGGCCCGTTGGGTAACGGATGTTCGGCTGGGATCTTGTTGCGCTCAACTGCGAGCCTGAGCGTTCCGGGGCTCACACCGATGAACGCCGATGCCTCGGTCAACGTCATCCATCCTTCAGCAGCACGTCGTTCGCTCGAATAGACCGGGATCTGATGGTGGCTGCGCAACGCGGTGACTCGCTCCTGGGTCCAGAAGTTACCCCGGCCGGTTCGCAGGTCATTGCGATTGAGTACGCCGGCGATCACCAGATCCGGACAGACACGGACGAGCTGGCGCACGGCATCAATTGCTTCACGTGACGTATGCGTAGTGTTCTCTCCGCGGCGCCGCCGCGGTACGCGAATCTCGGTATGTACTCCGCCCTTCCAGTGAATGACGAGCACGATTTCGCTCGTTGCGTCGTCAACGTCAACGACGACTTCGTGGATCAGGGTGCGCACTATGCGCTTCTTCAGGCGGGCGTCGGCCTGCGGCCAGATCGATTCCAATGCAGTGGCAAGATCGGCAAACTCCTCTGGCTGGATAGGCGGTATCTGGCCGGATGTGCCCGACTGTTGCTCGATACGCGATTCCAGTTCCTCTACGCGTAGTAGCGCATGATTCCAGCGCCGCTCCAGTTCGTCGGCGACAAGCCGGTTCTCGGGGTCAGCAGCATCGTACTGTTTCTGCGCGCGTTGCGCGGCGTAGCGTGCAGCCTGAAGATCCCGCTGCAACGCGGCCAGCACTTCGTCCTGCTTCAGGGTCTCTTCTTCGCGCGCCACGATTGCTGCCTCAATTGCCGCCGGTTGAACGACCTGCAAGACCGCCTCGGCGATGGCCGCGTCCGCGCGTGTGCCACCGAACGCAATACAACGCGGTTGCCCCTTGTCCATCCAGCCGCGATGACAGCTATAGCGCAAGGCGTCGTGCCTGTTACCCGTGTAGTGTAGCGTCAGCTTGCTCGCGCAGCGCCTGCAGCGCAACAGTCCCGCCAGCAGAGCCTCACCGTTCTTCGGGGCGCCAGCGTGTCCGGCCAGACGCAGGTTGCCGCTAATGGCACACTGGATCCGTTCGAATTCGTCCCAGTCAACGTACCCTTCGTGGGCATTCGGAATGAGCGCAAGCCACTGATCCCGTGGTTTGCGGCGATCACGTTTGCGTGGTTCCCCAGCCTCGTAATGGATCGCGCATTCGGTCTTGCCATAGGCATACGTGCCACCGTAGATCGGGTTGGTCAGGATCCGGTACAGCGTGCCGTAGCTCGGCCGTTTCCATTGGATTTCGCCGCGCGGCATGCATGCCGGCAACTGCAGGCCGTGCTCCAGGAACCATAACAACGTCTGACGCACCGAACCAATCGCGCCGAACTGGCGGAATACCGAGCGGATGGCGTCCTGCACGCGCAAATCCGGATCCTTCTCCAGGCGCTGGTCTTCGGTCTTGCAGTAACCCACCGGCGCCGCGACAATGAGTTCGCCGCGTTTGGCCTTCTCCCGACGAGCTTCGAGCGAACGCTGACGCAACAGATCCAGCTCGTATTCGTTCAGGCTGCCCTTCAAGCCGAGCAGCAAACGATCGTTGCTCTGCCGCGGTGAGTAGACGGTCTCCTGATCGACGAGCACCGTGTCGACGACGCGGCACACCTCAACCAGTTGCTGCCACTCGCGACTGTTGCGCGCGAATCGTGAAACCTCGCGAGCGGCAACTGCGCCGACGTGCCCAAGACAGACCTCTGCGACCATCCGTTCGAAGCCCGTGCGCGTTTGCGTTCCGGCCGCAGAGCGTCCCAGATCCTCGTCGATCACCTCGATCTCGTTCCAGCCCAACTGATGCAGACGATCCTGCATCGCATACTGCAGCTTCTGGCTCTCCAGATTGTGGCTGACCTGATAGGCCGACGACTGGCGCACGTACAGCATGGCCTTGCGCGCCAGATGCTGCGCCCGAATCTTGTCACTCATCGCGCACCTCCGGCTCGTGTACGGCGGCGAGCAACCCGCGACGCTGTTGCCGCAGCAGTTGCGCCAGCAAACGCACCGTCTGCTGCCGGACCTCCTGCGGCAGGTGCGCCCATTGTGGTGTCTTCGGAAAGGGACGGAACAGGTCGAGTTGACCGCCCGGTTGGGGGTTTGTCTGGCGTCGCATCAGCACCTCCTGTACGGAGCAAAGGATGGTGCTCGGCTTGTACCATACCGCGCGGCGTGGCAGCAGGCGCCTGCGCCAGCAGGTACTTCAGTTCCCTCAATGCTTCACAGCTGACGGCGGGAGACGTTGCCGAGGTAATGCGACAGCAGGCAACGGGATCGAACATCCATTGCGGCACCTCCAGCAAGCCTGCCGTGTCGAACGGCTCTCGCCCACAGCGCAGCACTGACTCGGCGTTCTTCCTCTCTATCGTGGTGAAAATCCATACCGTGTGCCCGTACCACGGATGCCAGCGGTAGAGAACCTCCTTTGATTCGCTGATATGGGCGTTGTGTTGACGGCTTGTATAATTCGCGCCGACCACACTCGACGCTCGACTACGTCAGCCCCATGACGTTCGAGAAAAACTGGTTCGCCGCCCAAGAGGGGCGAGCCGCGCAAATCTCTCAGCTATGGGATTCGCCAAACAGGGGCAAGGTCATGATTCAATCAGCCACTGCCCGGCCGGCAGTCATGTTTGCCAGGTCTGAGCGCCCTCAATCCGTCTTCTCGCGAACGCTTCGTCTTCATGCCCGCATAAGGCATCCCGCACTATTTAGTGCACTCATCAGTACGATGATCAATTTCAGCGTTCTGCTAGGTTTGCTTTGTCGCCGACTCACCGAATATCTCCGTCCACGCCTCTTCCGCAACCTGTTTAGCGCATCGTTCATACTCCTGAACACGCTCGATGTTTTTCGCCAATCTCGCATGACAGAAATGAAAATACTCGGGAATATCGGGCTTGAACCGCCTGATATCTAAGCGACAGCTCATGTCGATGACAGATAGGGGATGTACCAAGGAAATCCCCAGTCCCGCCGAGACGAATTCACACAGAGTGGGCGTAGTTTCGCTTTCTAACACGACGTTGAGGTCGACGCCGTAAGAACGGATAGCGTCATTGAAAGCACTGGTCGTCCGGTTATCTGCCGCATATCCGATAAAAGGGATTCCCTCAATATGCTCGGGGGTGATAAATTCAAGTTGGCTCAGCGGGTGTCCTTTTGGCATGATGCAAACTAACGGGCTCTCCATGATAGGCGTCACCACCGAATTTGGGCTGCTCATCAAGCTCGTTGTGAATCCAACGTCCATCTGACGCGTGGCGACGCGATCCGACACAATGTTGGACGCTCGCATATGGATCGTCGGACGAACGTCTGGACACCGAGAGAGGAACATCATCGTCGCCCGCCTGATGAATGATCCGGATAATTCTGGAAGCACTCCGATAGCAAAGTGACTCATGTCCTTCCGCCGGATGATTGCGATCGCCTCTTCAATTTGTCTTAGACCCGCAAATACTCGATCGACTTCACCGTACAAGCGCATGCCTTGTGCCGTCGCAGTTAGTCGGCCTTTAACTCGTTCGAACAGTAGAAGACCTGTCTCCTCCTCAAGGTGGACTAGCAGTTTGCTCACGGCAGGTTGGGTCACGTGAAGAACCTCGGCTGCTCGACTCACCGTGCCTTGCTCGATGAGAGCTTTAAATGCCTCTATCTGCCGTAGTTGAATTTGTCTTTTCATATGCCGGCTGCTTTTTCTAATGTCATTCCTAGACTAGGAAAATGCTGATTAATGTGCGGCCCGTTCGGCATGCAGAAGAACAGGCGTCGAAATTTCCGGATAACGAATCGAATCGGCGCTCATTTCGGGGAATTCGGCTCGTAAACGAGCCTCTTGGTTTCCTCGCGCTTGTCTACGCCGATGTAGCCCGCGTCGCCGATCTGTCCTTTTGAAGCTGTGAAGAACGCTTGTTCTGACGGTCGCAGCGTTTACCCGGCACCGCTGAGCGTCCCTGCTAGCAGTCACTTCCATATGCAACCCATTTTCAGCTCCTTGGATGCCGGGTAGACAACGCAACTCGCTCGCTGTATGCACCGGTAGCCACAGCTTGCGGACGATCCTCAACAAGCGGAGACATTTTTGTCATTTCTTACATCGATGACCGATGAGTTTCCGAACTACGCGGGCTACACAAATACCGTTCTTAAACGAACTGGATCTCCGACAAGCTTTCCGTCAAACCACGCATGTCGCCTCGTCTGGCGTCCGAAATGGCCCTGACCACAATGTTCTGCTGCTCGGGAGTGGCAACGAAACGCGTGGCCTGTCGAAACTTATCCTCGAGTTTATCCCACGGAAGACCGTTGTCCTTCGGGAAGGTTACAGGTGAAACAAAGCGCTGATCCCCGCATGTGACCGTGACACGGGCTGGCAGCATGCCGCTTTCCGCATAGATCTTGTCCAGCTCCGGACTTAGCGAAAGCTCCACCTTGTGTGAAAGCGCAGTGACAGAGGGATTGTTTAGGACATCGCCAGTCAGTGGCAACAGAGCCTCGTGACCGTAGTGCGCGACCAACGCGAGACAATATGGATGACTATACTGAACATCCATTATATCTCTAGGTTCTTTCCAGTTCGAAATGCGTAAGGCCGGCCCGTATGTTTCGACCTCAATCCTGTCGATACTTCGACCCACTAACCGATGTTCTTTGATCAGCTCGATTAATGCATCAAGCGCACCGTGTAGATGCCTGCAACAGCAATACGGCTTAAAGCCCGTCGTGCGAATGTACTGGTAAGAACCGAGGTCTAGATCGTTCGGAAAATTGTAGTAACGCGTTGCGTCCAAGATATTGCGGGCGCCGTGAAATCCGTTCTGCGCTGATGCAAGCGACTCCAAGCCGGTCACGACAGCCCACGTGATGCCTTCCTTGACATGGTTTGGCTCGGGATGCGGTTTTCGGGGAGCGGGAGCGCTCGCCAACGACTGATTGGGTGCACTTTCCCCAGCAATCGCCAAAGCGTGTTCCATCACCTCGCGGGAGGACCGGCGAAGCGCCGCAGCCGTAGCGACGACTGCATAAGGCGCCCAAGTACCACTACTTCCGTAGGCGCGCGCAGCGCTAATCGCTGTACCCACTTCATAACCGATGACAATCGCATTTAATAGCTCTCCCAAGGTGGCTTTCGTCTCTTTGGCAACGGCAATGGCTGTTGGAATGACGGCGGCGCCAGGATGGCCCCGAGATGCCGGCGTGTCATCGTCGAGGTCTAGCGCAGAACCGGCGGCACTGTTTGCCCAAGCAGCTCCAATGACGGAACTGGTCTCTCCCGTAAACCAAATAGGAATGTCGCCAGGAGGTCGCGTTTCGTGAGCCGTCTTTCGGATCGCAAGGGCCGCCGCCTGCCCAACTCCAGCGCCAACAGCACTGAGCAGATCCAGGATACATTTGAGCGCGAATTCCAGCGACTCTTCTGGAGCTCGATTTTCCCGCGCCTCCACGATATAAGCGGAAAATTTTTGGACGATCCCGCCTTGGGGATAACGCTCGTCCTCGATCACATTAGTCGTCATGGTGCCTCGATAACATCAATTGAACATTTCGAACTTGATAGTTGGCTGCAAGTGACACTTTAATGCGCAACACCGCGATGTCCACCCACGATCCCGTTTTGCTGTCGGCCTGCCATAATCGAGGCAGCCGGACACTCTTCAAACATCAAGCCGTCGGCCATGAGAAAAAAGCTGTACACAAGGGCCAATTGCCCTCGTGTACCCGGACGGAGCCGCCCGTAACGGGACAATGTTGGTTCGTGCCGTCAGGCCACTTCTACGTCGTCGAACTGTTGACGCGTTCATGGGCGACCGACACCGTACCGAAGTGCTTAATGCATGGCCGCTGCAGCAGAAGATCCGAACGTGCCGCGATCGCGTCTCTTCGGACTAATCCGCCTTTCGATCATGAATATAACTCTGCTGATAAGAAAGTTCATGCTGAGATATATGCAGCCAGCTATCAAAAATACCTCTAGGGGGCGGTAGCTCTCAGAGATGATTTGCTTAGCCACTCCTGTCACTTCGACTATGGTGATTGTCGACGCAAGTGACGTTGACTTGATCATAATCATAAGTTCGCTTCCATAAGCTGGGAGTGCTTGCCGCATTGCGATCGGGAAGACAATTCTGCGGAATAAAAGGACGCTCGACATGCCAATTGACCGCGCCGCTTCAATTTGTCCCCATGGTACTGACTGAACACCACCACGAATGATTTCGCTGGTGTATGCCGCAGTGTTCAGCGACAGAGCTAAAATCGCACAAAACCACGCATCGCGAAATAGCGCCCACAGGCCGAGGTGTTCCAAGACAATTCTAAACTGCCCCGATCCGTAATAAATCAGGAACATTTGCACCAGAAGCGGCGTGGACCGCACTACATATACGTAACCATAACCGAGAGAAGCCAAAAGTCTACTGTGTGAAAGCCGAGCCAATGCAACTGGGACCGCAAGCAGGAAACCAACAAAAAGCGACACGGAAGCCAATGCGACGGTCGCGGGAACCGCCGCAAGAAGCTTGGGAAACGACTCATATATCAGCTGAAAATCCATCACCGACTCCTTACGCCGCGGTTAGCCCACTTCTCTGCTCTCAGAAATCCCTGGTTAGAAATCGAAGAAAGCAAAAGGAAAATCACGAAGGCGACCAGATAAAACGTAAACGGTTCTTTGAAAGATCCAGCTCCGATGGCAGCTGTGCGCATGATTTCAACCAACCCAACAACGGAAATGAGCGAGGTATCCTTTAACGCCAGTTGCCAGACATTCCCCAGACCGGGCAAGGCGAATCTCGCGGCCTGTGGGATAAGAATCCGACGAAGTAGCACTGTCCGCTCCAATCCCATTGCCACTGCCGCTTCAATTTGTCCTGTTGGAATGGCTATGACCGCCGCCCGTATGACCTCTGTCGCATAGGCGCCGGCACTGATGCCGATGCAGAGCACACCGACTGCGAAGACGGGCAGTTCTATATAACCTTCGAAGCCGAAAACAGCGTTCGCGACATAGCGGAGCAACGTATCCCCACCAAAGAACACCAGAAAAATTATCAGCAGCTCGGGAATTCCGCGTATGACCGTCGTATAGACGTCAGCTAGAAAACGCAGCAAACTGAAGCGAGAGAGTTTTGCCGCGGCAAAAACCGAGCCGAGCAAAATGCCGACGGGAAATGAACATACCGCGACGGCAACGGTCATAAGGGTGCCACGCGCAAATTCATCAACCCACGCTGTGCTTCCCCATGCGAGCACTGAAATATTCACATTCATTCCCCATCAAATTGAGTTCGGCTATGCATAAACGACCGTATTCACTTACCTATTCCTTCGGCGAATTGTCGAAGCCGAACCACTTGATGGCAAGTCTGCGCAGGCTGCCATCCGAAATTGCTTCCCCGATCGCCTTGTCGAACATCGCACGTAGCTGATCGTCATTTTTGCGAAATCCAGCGGCCACTCGGCTGCCGAACGGCCCGTTCGTCATACTAGGGCCAAATGTCCGCAGGTTTTTGCCGTCGGGCTTGTCCATCAACGGCTTGAGGAAATTGAACGAAACCATTCCCGCATCAATTCTCCCAGCCGTCAAGTCGAGCATCATGTTATCCGTGGTGTCATATGTCGAAACTCTCACGGTCGGCATGAACTTCTTCATGAATGTCTCGAAGTTGCTGCCCACCTGTACCCCAACGGTTTTTCCCTTGAGAGCGGAGGTGATTTTTTTTATCGCTGACTCCTCATCAGCATCAAATTTGTCCAAATTCAGATTTGATGGCGATATTTTGAGAGCGGTTAGATCGCTCGCCGATGTGGTGACGAAAACCATCGGAGTGGTTACGTACGGCCTGGAAAATGAGATAACTTTTTCTCGGGCGGGTGTGATCCCTATTGCAGCCATAATTGAATCAAACCGACCGGACAAGAGAGAGGGAATTAGGCTGTCATAGGCCTGATCGACGATTTCGCACTGCAATCCCATCCGTCGGCACAAGTCGCTAGCTACATCGATCTCAAAGCCAACCATCTTGCCGCTCTTGTCCTTGAAGGCATACGGAGCATACGAAGCTTCGGTACCAATCGTGATTCTCTTGTACTCCTTGGCCATAACAGGGTCGCAGAGCATCAATGCAGCAGACAGCATTCCAATAAGCGCACCGATTTTCAGGAACTTCATGAGCATCTCCTGGACTATGTCCTATCTTCTTCGTTTTACGATTCTCGGAATTTCAATATCGCGTTTTAAGTCAGTCAAAGTACACGCGAGAGAAATTCACGACATCTCGGCGATGCTGGATTTTTGAAAACCTCTTCTGGCGTCCCTTCTTCCTCAATGCGTCCCCTTTCAAGAAAGATCATCTTGTTGGAGACATCACGAGCAAAACCCATCTCATGAGTAACGACTATCATAGTGCGCCCCTCTTCCGCCAACTTCCTGATGACTTTCAGCACTTCTCCCACTAATTCGGGATCGAGTGCGGAGGTCGGCTCGTCGAAAAGGAGCGCAGCCGGTTGCATCGCGAGCGCACGCGCGATGCTTACCCGTTGCTGCTGCCCACCAGACAACTCGGATGGGTAACACGCGTGCTTGTCCGCAACGCCAACTTTCCCAAGGAAATCCATTGCCCTATCGCGCGCTTCGTTCTTTGGCAGCTTCAGCACATGGACTGGCCCTTCCATCACATTTTGCAGCACGGTCATATGGGACCACAAATTGAAGCCCTGGAAGACCATACCGAGTTGCGTGCGCATCTGGTCAACTTTCTTGCGATCCATCCCGACGACGCGACCGGTTGCGTCGGTTTCCACGCTGATCTCGCGCTGCCCCACCGCGATGCGGCCTTTGGTAGGGACCTCAAGGAGATTCATGCATCGCAAAAACGTACTTTTTCCCGACCCAGAACTACCAATTAACGAGATCACGTCGCCCCGCTCAGCCTGAAGCGAGACCCCTTTGAGCACTTCGTGAACGCCGTAACTTTTGTATATGCCATCGGCTACGAGAGCCGGTGTTTTATGGCCCACCATGCCGATCGTGGTCCCGCCCGCCTCTGGGGTCATTGACAAGGCGTAACTCGCAGATTGGTACGCCGATCGAAGTGCATTAACCACCTTCATCTCATCTCCTCATGACTGAACATCTCAGGTTTGACATTTACGTCAACCTGAGAAGGATTATCGTTATAGATATTAATTAAACGTTGTACTGCCTTGCGCTGTCGGACCTGCAATGAACGCGGTGGAAGCGCCAAGCACCCTCGACGGACGAAAAAAGGCGGCCGCCGGTCGTTCGCTCGATTTACGCCCGTCTCAGCGCCGAGCGATTGCGGATAAGCTCAGAATACGTATGCCCAAATTGGGTGTCAAAGTCGAGTTGAGACACGATGGTATTCCTCCGGGTTATACCTGCCTTCCGTTACATCGGGCACGTTTGCGGGTCGCACGAGCGCATGTTGAGGTTGCGTCCCAAGACTTCGGTCGCGTGCCCGTTCTGGATTTGGTACGATTTGCACCACGTACGCAATGCGAGCATTCTGATGTCAAGGAGACCGCCGCACGCCTCGGAAAATGGCCATCTCCAGGAGCCAACCCATCACAGAACCTCCCGTGATTGAGCCCCTTTTACTCTTCGATCCAATTTAACGCTCGTTTGAGGTCGAAATTGTTCCAAGGTTTTCGTTTGCCTTCGGCCGATCGGCAGAGCGCCCGCAATTTGACTACCAATGTCATCAGCGACCAATGATCTCTTGAAGGGCGAGGTAGGCGCTGGCTTGCCTCGGGCTGCCAGCGATGCGGCAATAATGCGACGATGGGCTTGGCCCTCGTGGGCAGGCGGGTGAGGATGTCCTTGAGATTGCGTGCGGGTCTTGCCTATTGAGTTGCGCGAAGCGTAGTAAGCCACCGGCCGATACGCGCGTCTTCGCCGGCGGCAAAGCGCACGAAGCTCACACGGCTGTAGCCGAGGCGGCATACCACTTGTCCCCGATATGTCCCTCTAACGTAAATACACCCGGTGCGTAGTCGAGCTTCTCCTGGATGTCCTCGCCGATTCGCACGCATTTCATCACCGAAACGGTGATGAGGCTAACCTCAATCCTTGAAGTTATCCCCCCAAAAATCGTATTATTAGAGCTTCTTAGGCATTCGGACGCGCAATACTCTTTTCGAACGAAGTACTCATACAGGCCTTTAACGGCTCCAAGTCAGCTTTTGAGCGCAGTTCTTCAACCGCGGCGAGCAGTTGCTTTTGCTGCGCACCAGTGGCGTGAAACCGCGTCGCCGCAACGTATTTTGCCTTGAGTTCTTCCCAAGAGAGGGAGTCACCGGCTTCGCCGCGTGGCTCGGTAACCTCCGATACATACCGACGTCCCCCACACACGATTGTGACTCGCGCGAGTGTTCTGGCAGGGAATTGTTTATCAATTTCGGCGTCGACCGTTAGCGAGACCTTGTTGGCGAGTGCGCTCACTCCCTCGTAAGTTAAGCAGTCTATCGTGAGGGGCAAAAGCGACTCTCGTCCCGCGAGGGCGGCGAGGGCCACGCAATAAGGGATGCTGTACTGAACGTCAACAAGGGTAGCTGGGCAGGTCTGGTTCGCGATGCGCAGCGCCCCGCCGTACGTCTCGATGTCGATCGCCTCAATCGCCTTCGCATCGAGTTGATATTGCTCGATCAGCTTCAGGGTGGCTTCCAAGGGCGGGTGAACGTGCCGACAGCAGCAATAGAGCTTGTAGTAGGCATTGCAGATATGCAGAGACTCCCCGAGGGGCGATACGTCGGCAAACCTATAGAGCAGACCGCTGTCAAGTATGTTCCGGGGACCGGTGAACCCGCCTTCTGCGAGATCGAGCGCGAGCATCCCGGTCACTACGGACCATGGTATGCCCTCCTTAATGTCGCTGCTCTCCGGTGTTGGGAAGGAGAGCGGTGGCGCGCTCATGAACAACGAATTGGGCGCGCTTTCGCCTGCGATAGCCAACGCATGCTCGACTACACTACACGAGGCACACCTCAATGCCGCGGCTGTTGCGACAACTGCGTAGGATGACCACGTACCTGTCGTACCGTATGTTGTACGGGCCGCAGCGATCGATACGCCGACTTCATAACCGATGACGATTGACGCAATCAAATCTTCCAGCCCGGCTCCCATTTCAGCCGCAACCGCAAAGGCCACCGGAATGACCGCCGCGCCTGGGTGCCCGCGCGCGCGTCGATGCCCGTCGTCGAGATCCAGCATCGACGCAGCCGCGCTATTCGCCCACGCAGCACCGACGACCGAACTGCCCGTTCCCGTGAACCACATCGGTATATCGCCCGATCCCAGATATTTACATGCTGTCGCGCGAATCGCGACAGCACCTGGTTCGCTAGCCCCTGCCCCCACCGCGCATAAGAGGTCGAGGATGCGTTTTAGCGCAGATTCCCTGGCAACCCCGGACACCCGCCTACCGCGAGCTTCGACGACATAAGATGCAATACGATGAATCGTGCTTTGCTGCAGAGAAAGCTCGTCATCAGGCGGAGGATTGTTCATGACGTTCCAGAATTATGTGACCCGACCAAATGTGCGTAACGCACAAATCTATGTTCAAAATGATTGCACCGGCGTGCGACCGCCCAGGGATCCGATGGAAGCCCTTGGTCGTCGCCACGGATACGACGGACGGGTCGTAACGTCTCCAAGGGGACTCGAAGCTTTGTCAATGAGCATGCGAGTACTTGCCCTGAAAAATCGGAATGCCCCTTTTCGCAAGTAACCCGAACCCGACCACCTTTGGCAACATCTACGCCGATCTGCGACGCCCGACCGTCCTTAATAACAATTGTGCGCTGATGCTACTGCCAACCCACCCGATGCTCACTCGAGTGACGAGACATGTTAGGCGCGTCTCGTCGAAAAATCAAAGTCTGATTTTCAAACGTCAACATTCCAGAAGGTTATAGCGCTGCATTGTTTTATCCCGAGCATTTAACGAAATGCAGGGTCTATTGGCGAGTACATCGTCTCTGCATAAACACCAGAAAGAGGCGGGGATATGTCGTTGCACTACGGACGGGATGCCGTTTTTGGCCGGGACCGAAGCCCCTTTCATGCGCAGCGTACCGAATGATGCACTGATCTCGACGTCCAGCGCGGGAGATCACGAAGCTGCAGACGTTGCTGAAACGATGAAGACAAATGGCTTGGAGCAAAGGTGCGAGGCGAACTGGGCCTGAGTTGCTCGCTTTCCTAAAGGCAACTCCGCACCCATAACCTTCCAGAATACATCCACGATCAAACCGGACTTTGACACGAGATATTTGCCTCTCTATTCTGAGCCCCATTAGCTTTGCTTCTCACTGGATAAGACGGAACGTGCCTTTTCTGCCGCAGTTTGATGCAGCCAATAAAAGTTTTTACAAGGACAAACGCTTGTCTTGCAACCGCCAGTGTTTTCGCACGTAAGAGCATCGCATTGAGCACCAAAACCCGCCACACTCAATGTAGTTTTGCAGATCGATGCTATCTCATATGCGAAAAACGTGTAGGTGACGTTTCGTTTGCCCTCTCCAAAAAGCGATGGGTTTTGGCTTGGCTGAGAAACTTAATACATAACCGCCTAGGTCGTGCACGGCCAGTAAACTATTTCAAGGTATAAGGCACATGCAAGTGACAATCGTGGGAGCCGGCGCAATCGCTTTGGGTTATGCGGCGTATCTCATACAGAATGGACATAAACCGAAAGTTTGGTCTCCATCTGGAGCCCGGACTGCAGACTTCGTTGCTGGACTTCCCCTTCACGTGAAGGGAGCGGTCGAGGGAGAGTTCTACTTGGAAGTCTGCGGGAAAGCGGAAGATGTCGGCGACGCCGATGTCATTATTTTGGCATTGCCGGCCTACGGATACCGATTCGTCCTCGACAGCATCATCCCTCATATCCGCGCACACCATAGCGTAATTATCAGCGCTCATCTTTCATTTGCCGCTCTCTACATTTCCCAGCGCCTTGCGGCGCGGAGGCTCGTCATCCCCATAGCAGCTTGGAGCACCACGGTGCTAACGTGCAAGACTCAGTCTGCGAGAGCTATCACGGTAGGCACGATCCGCGCCAAGGTCGACATGGCCGCATTTCCAACCCGCCACATCCACCGGATTCATACCACTTGCGTTTTCACTCTTCGGAGACCGGTTCGCACTGAAGGACGACATGCTGACGCTGACGCTCAGCAACATTAATCCGCAAGATCACATGGGTATTGCGCTAGCCAACTTGACCCGTATTGAGAAGGGCGAAAGCTGGAGGCAAAACTCCAATCTGACACCAACAGTCGGGAGGCTCCTTGAGGCTCTAGACCAAGAGAGACTTACCATTGCAGCAGCATTCGGAAAGTCAGTGAGAACGACCTTTGATCATTGCAGGCTGTCTTTTGGCGTGGTTGGTGACTCACTTTCGGCAATATCGGAGCAACTGGTCCGGCAAGGGAGTGATCCGCTCGGCCCGAGAGACATCGCGACACGCTACGTGCTCGAAGACGTGCCATTCGGGTTGGTACCGACGCTTCGACTCGCCGAGCTGGCTGGGGTGAGAGCACCCTTGCACGAGGGCGGCGTGGTAATTCTCGGCGCTTGTTACGGTCGGGACTTTGTGGCGGACAACGACATTCTTCCCGAGATTGGACCGCTTCAAATCGACACCCTCAAGAGGCTTGTGGTCGACGGCTATGCCGTTCCAACCTAGATGCCATTACATCCGGCGCGGCGCTCGATGGGCGTCCGAGTCCCACGCCACCGACGCAATAAAAGCAGAAGTACTATGCCGCAAATCCAGACTTCGAGTTTATGAGAAACCAAAATGAAGATGAAAACGCTACTGGTCGCCTTGTGCGCAATGTGCATTCCATTTGCGGCATTCGCGTACGATGGAAAGGAACTTAAGTTCGGAGTCGACAGCGCTTACCCGCCATTTGAGTCGAAAACCCCAAGTGGCGAGCTCGTTGGATTTGACATTGATCTGGGTAATGCAATTTGCGCGAAGGCAATCGGTTTCAGCCACAAGATATACGCCAACTTCGAAGCGCTGGTTGTAAGGGGCGGCTCGGCTCTGGTGGCAATGCCCGAATCGCTCAACGAAAAGCATATCGGAGTCTTGCAGGGAAGCACACAGGAAGCCTATGCACGGAAGCATTGGACGAATGGAGTTGACATTGTGCCCTACCCTTCGCAAGACCAGGTGTGGAATGACCTCGCGGGTGGGCGGCTCGATGCGGCACTGGTTTCGGGGCCGACGGCTGAGTCGGGATTCCTGAATACTGCGCGGGGTCGTGATTTCGGTTTCGCGCGAGGTCCGGCCGTGCACGACGCCGCCATCTTCAGTCCCGGCGTTAGCATCGGTGTGAGAAAGGGTGACAGAGCCCTGCTCGAAGCAATCAACGGTGCGATCGACAGTCTCCGCAAGGACGGGACGTATGACCGAATTGCAAAGAAGTACTTCACGTTCGACGTTTACGGCGGTTAATCGACGTCAACTGCCCAGCAAAACAGACCGCGTGCCCGACCCAGGGTTGCGCATAAAAAAGCATCGAGACGCACAATATAAGGTTTGGAGACCTCAATGAAAATCAAACTTCTTGCAGCTTTCGTGATGTCAGCCGCCGCAGCTCCCGCAATGGCCCAAAGTACGGTGACGCTCTACGGTCTGATCGATGAAGGAATCAACTATACGAATAACGTCGGTGGCGACAAGCTGTTCGAGCTCCAGAGCGGTACGGTCCAAGGGAGTCGTTGGGGCTTGAAGGGAGCGGAGGATCTCGGCGGCGGTCTTAAGGCAGTTTTCCAGTTGGAGAGCGGCTTTAATGTCAATAATGGCAAGCTCGGTCAGGGTGGCCTGATGTTTGGGCGACAGGCGTGGGTCGGCGTCGCATCCAACCAATACGGGACGGTTACTCTCGGTCGACAGTACGACTCCGTCGTCAACTATCTGGCTCAAACGACGGCGAATGGCACATGGGGCGGGGGCATGTTCTCCCATCCGTACGACAACGACAACACGGACAACACCTTCCGTGTCAACAATACTGTCAAGTACACAAGTTCCGAGATTGCTGGCTTTAAATTTGGCGGCACGTACAGCTTTAGCAACGACACTAACTTCGCCAACAATCGCGCGTACAGCATGGGCGTCCAATACGTCATAGGCGGCTTGCTGCTGGAAGCCGCCTATCTGCAGGCGAACAACCAGTCGTCCACCGCCGGTGGTGCAATCGGGAACAATCCCGCTGCGGATGAAAATTTTCTGGGGAACAAGTTGCGCATCTTCGGCGCGGGGGCAACCTACACGTTTGGTTCGGCCAACGTGGGCATCTCGTATTCGAATACCTTCGTCGCCAATCCGGTGTCTTCGGGATACGTCGGCAAGATTACGCCAGCCTCGGGCACGCTTTCCAACCTGCGTTATCAGAATTTCGAAATCAACGGCAAGTACCAGTTCACGCCAGCCTTCTTCGTCGGGGCGATGTATACGTACACCCTGAGCGGTTTCAACGCCACCACTGGAAAGCTAAAGCCGAATTACGAAACTGCGGGGCTGATGGCTGATTACTCACTGTCAAAGCGCACGGACGTCTATGTACAGAGTGCGTATCAGCACGTCGGTGGTGACCGTACTGGCAGCGCCCTCGACTTCGCCTTTGTGCCGGTGGCCGATGACGTATCGTCGAATCGCAATCAGGTGGTTGCGCGCGTCGGCCTGCGTCATAAATTCTAAACCGGCCAGATATCGCTCGATTGACGTTCGTCCACGTTCCGAGCGAACCTGTTGGGCGGCGCCTTGCGCCAGCCCAGTTCCTACAGAAGCGGAGAGCGTCCTCATAAACGCACCCACGTGCCGGCCCTCCGCAGTGATCTCCTGCGAGTGATGTTTGCGCTTGCACATGTAGGCGCGCGTTCGTCGCATCAGCGCGTGGCTGCGTCGGCCCTTTCTTCGGCGCCCAACTGCCATAGGGTGATGGAACGGCTCAACCATATCCCGCCCCGCCTGATGATGCTGAAGCAAACTACTACCGGCAATTCAACAATACTGTTGCAGCCGGTATCGACTTAAACCAAGCGGCTTCCAGGAGTCCGAAGGCGATTCGATTTACCCGATGGATCCGTTCACTTCTTAGTAGCCGAAGCTAACGGCAATCGGAAAGTCGCGCTATCTACGAATCGCAAAAGCTCCGCCTTCGACATGTGGTCTACACCGAGGCGCTTCAGATTACGGCCAGTTTGAAAATAGTTAACGCCGTTGATGGAGGAAGCGATTTCAATCACGGCTTTGATTGCCCGACACTCTATGCCCACTCTGGCGCCGAGTTCGTACCAAGGGACCAAAATATATGGAATATCCTCACATATATATCTATGTTGCATACGATCAGGCGTTTTGACCTTCGTGGAGTTATGAGTTTTGGATTGGAAAGCGAAATCGGAGAAGTTGGAACAATCTCCGCCGTAAAAGCCGATCATTTCCTCGAGGACTGTCGGCAGTCGAAAACCGAAAGCCTCTCCGATTTTCAATCGCTCATTGTCCAACGCCTCTACGACCCTCCCGACCGAGGGTGAGATCCCATCACGATAGAAGAAAAAATCTCCTTTTGTGCTTTCTATCCATCCCGTATTTAAAATACCCCCGACAGGATGAATGACACCATTATTCGACTGCATTCCAATTGCGAAAATGTTATCCCACCACAAGAGCCTTTCCGGAAAGATCGCGGTGATTTGCGATAACTGTTTCTCATCCATGGCGTTCGAAAAAGCAGCAATCGGCAAACAATTCTTAATTCCAGTGATCCGGACTTCGCCGTCCCTGACCGACGACGCATAGGGCGAGGAATTTGTCTCTAGAACTGCCTGCGGGTTTAGCTCTTTTGAACCCATTGGGGAAAAAAAATTGGCATTATTGACTATGATGACATGTCGACTCAAATCGAAATTTTTTAGATCACCAATGAGATTGTCATGCGCGTATGCTGGAACAGCAATCACGAGAAAACGCGAGAAGTTTACGGCCTCATCCATATCAGTAGTTACAGTCGGATAAAACTCACCCGTGATAGCCATGCTAGCCAACAAGCGACCGTTCGCTCGGATCGCATCAATATTACGACGATGATCTGGATTCCCGTAAAGGAGAACCTCGAATCCACGACTAGCCAAATCGGCCGCGAAAGCGCATCCACAATTTCCGGCGCCGATGATTGAAACTGGAAACCTTAATGACATGTCCTCTCCGCATAAACAAACAGAAGTTTTCTGTGACGCCACCCAATATTGCGACGTCATGCAAGGCTGAACGTCGATCAGTAGTTGTGCGTTAGCGCGACGACGGCACGCAACGAACGTGCCACCGCGGAACGAGGCCACCTCTTTAAACGGCTCATATACCGGTTAATGTGGTGAGGAGAACAAGATGCGATTCCTCGTCCAGTGCAGATCATGTCGCGAACGTTACAAATCCAGCATCTTGAGTTGGGTCTGTCCGAATCTCGACGTGTTTGTAAGGCAATGCGTATTAACCTCCGCTGAACAATCATCTGTGCGGAAAGGTTATAAGGCCAAAACGGTGTTTTGGCACCCGGATCGCGTAGGTATGTTGGTGCGAGCTTCTTACAACACGGGTTCCGCTGACGGATACATCTCAATGATCTTCAATTTGGCGCCCTAGTGCCGTAGGCCCGCGAACACCTCCAATAGAGCCTCCCAATCTGTACGTAGGGGCGTTCATTCCATTTGTCGTCGCGTAGTAGCCGACGCTGCGCGACTGGGTCATCCGTCGTGAAGTGTGACAGACCCAATCGCGCGCCAGGACAGAACACGAAGGCACCGCTTGCGACAAACCGCGCGCCGTTTGTCGGGAATCCGACGTCGGCAATGTCAGCCGAGGCAATTTCGCGAAATGCGCCAAAAGTTCGTTCACCGGGGATTTCGAGCTTTCAGGCCGACATGGTGCGAAAGCTGCATGCAGACAGCTATCCGACCTGGGATATTTCGACAAACCGCGACGTCCCGTAACGCGGCTCAATTCCGTCCACGCTGAAATGGCCCCGACAGTTAGCCGGTATGCGCCGTGTGGGCTTCGTTACCACACGCGATCGAGCAGGCACTCCTTTTTCGCGGGACCTTCGCAACATGAAAAAACTTTTCGTGATGACGCGCACAACGAAATTCTGCCTTCTGCGGCATGTCGGTTGGAATTGTGTTACGTTAGGGAATGCTCATATAAGTCACGATTCTTTTGAGACATCGGAGCAGTCTAGCTACAAGTTGCCGACCGAAAATCGGCTTTTTCGCACACGATTTAGAAAGCTGCGCGGGATTGCGTTCATGTTCTACGCGATTCTGCTCTTCGCAATAAGCAATGCGGTTGCGAGGATCATTCCGGCAAGATATCCGGCGAACGAGATGATGTTCTTTCGGATGCTATCCGGATTAATTCCCGCCGCGTTCCTGTTCGGGACTCGTCACATTCAATGGAAGGAACTGACGATTTATCGCTTAGGCGGTCATTTCATCAGAGCCGCCACAGGGCTTGCCGCAGTAGGATTTTTCATTGCCGGCGTGCCATATCTGCCTTTATCAACTGCTGTAACGCTGAAGGAGACAGAAGCAATCTTTGTCTGCTTTTTCGGCATCGTGTTCTTGGGCGAGCGTTTTCGTCTACCTACGGCGATAGCGTCGATGTCCGGATTCGTGGGAGTCGCGGTGGCTTCCTCACCATTTAGCGCCAATGGTGCGTCGCTGCGCGCAATGATTCTAATTCTGCTGAGTGCTATGTTTAGCGCCGGTTCAGTCATCCAGGTCAAGAGACTCTCGCGAACTGACGAGCCAGCGACAATCGTCTTCTATTACACAATCATAGCGACGATTGTTAGCGGAGTGTCACTTCCCGTCGCTTGGGTAGCGCCAGATCTAAGGGATTTCGGGTACATGGTTCTTTTTGGGCTGACTGCAGGTGTAGCGCAACTTATGCTAACGATCGCAGTCGCGACTGTCGCCACCCCAATCGTCGCCTCATTTGGTTACCTCAGCATTGTATGGGCAATCATTTTCGACTATTTGATTTGGGGGGAGGTCATTTCTCTACAGGTAGCACTCGGGACGGTCATAATTATTGCAAGTGTGCTCTACCTGTCGTGTCGCGCCTAAATGATCTTTCGTGACAGAGCAATCTGCGCAGGACCACGACCAGATACTGATATGACTTTCGCAGTCGAGTACCGCAAAGGTGACGACGCGAGCGACAGGACGCGCCGCTCAAGCTCGTCTTCTTCCAGATGTTCGACCGACGCCCAGCCCAGTCCTGCCGCTGTGGCAAGCTGAAGATACTGCGTGATCGTCCCCAGACCGACGCTGAGGGCGCCCTGCACGCTGGCGGTGCGTGAGATCGCATGCCCACTTCAGGCGGAGTACTTCCTTGATTTTGCGCATGGTTGTGCGATGAGCCGGCATCGTCGGTCGCTCCAAAAACGGAGCTACCTTAAGCCAGCGGATTGGTCTATACGCTCGAGCGCAACGAGCAGACTTAGATCGAAACCCTTAAAACCCATTTCTCAACATATCCATGCTATAGATGCAAGGCATCAACGCAATCGATTTTACAAATCAATTTTTGTGTTGCACAGTGAAGCCTCTCGTTGCGGAAATCGGAATCGAAGTTGATTGATCGAATACTTCAAATTTATAAGTAGTACGACAATGTTTAGACGTGTCTTCATGATGATCATACTTTTAGATGTATCTCTCGACGCGCCGCCTAAGCTTACCGGAACCGTGCCCGTCGCAGCCTTTCGGTT
Organism: Paraburkholderia sp. MM6662-R1; assembly: GCF_050436245.1. Classification (NCBI taxonomy): domain Bacteria; kingdom Pseudomonadati; phylum Pseudomonadota; class Betaproteobacteria; order Burkholderiales; family Burkholderiaceae; genus Paraburkholderia; species Paraburkholderia sp. MM6662-R1. The sequence goes on from NZ_JBNDLV010000003.1 coordinate 702,451, forward strand.
GGGACTATCGACCGTGGATCGGCCTACTGGCTCGATAATTGAACGAAACGGTCCAGAGCTGTGAAGGTCCTCAATTGCGTATCCGCGGCGCGCGACGAGTGCCACAATCGCGCCGGATGTCGCGACGTCTACTTAACCTTTGACGACAGTACCAATTCCTTTTTCATACCGAATTTGCTCGATTTACTCGGGCCATATATACGTGCCCCGTATGGAATGTGGACCGAAGCAGTGCTCACTACGTCAGCGAGCGCTGGTCTGGCGCCCCTCCACTGGTCGGTAGACCCGCGAGACCGGTCTCGTCCCGGCATGGACGCGATTGTCAGCGCAGTGCTGGGCCTCTGTCGGGCCGGGTGCAATTGTGCTCTTGCACGGCGGATGCCCTCCCGATGAGTTGGGACGATGTAATCACGCTGGTCGGCGCGAGCAGACCCTCACGGCGCTTTCCCTCAAGATTCCTGCATTGCATGACCGGGGGTTTGCAATCCGATCGCTTCCTCAACCTCACCGGACGAACCAGATACCCTATGAACATGCTTGCCGCAACTAGCACTGTCGCTGTCTCGTTTTATGCGCTGCTCTCGACTGTCTATAAAAGTACCCAGACGCTTTATGCTCAGCCGACAAACGTGTCATCGCTGTCGGACGGTCTGATCGACTCCGACACTCTGCCGGGCGTGGATGTCATCGTTCCCTGCTTCAATGAGGACCCGCGCACGCTCTCGGCATGCCTGGAGTCCATCGCAAACCAGGACTACGCCGCAAAACTGCGCGTCTATGTGGTCGATGATGGTTCTGCGAATCTCGACGCCGTGAGGCCGGTATACGATGAGTACTCGCGCGACCCGAGATTCAACTTCATTACGCTTCCCAAAAATATGGGAAAGCGCAAGGCACAGATCGCCGCGATACGCTCTTCATCCGGGGAACTGGTACTCAACGTCGACTCGGACACGACGCTGGCGCCCGATGTCGTCAAGAAGCTCGTATTGACAATGCGAGACGCGACGATAGGCGCCGCCATGGGGCAGTTGACGGCCAGCAACCGCAGCGACACCTGGTTGACCCGTCTGATCGATATGGAGTACTGGTTGGCTTGCAATGAAGAACGCGCCGCACAGGCTCGCTTCGGCGCTGTTATGTGTTGCTGCGGTCCATGTGCCATGTACCGCCGGTCCGCGCTCCTTTTGCTGCTAGATCAGTACGAGACGCAATTTTTTCGCGGGAAGCCGAGCGACTTCGGCGAAGACCGTCATCTGACGATTCTCATGCTGACGGCAGGTTATCGGACCGTGTACGTTCACGACGCCATTGCGGCGACAGTCGTTCCAGACAGACTGGGGGCGTATCTGCGCCAACAACTGCGCTGGGCGCGCAGTACGTATCGGGACACGTTGCTTTCGCTGCGCCTGCTGCCCCGTCTCGATCGTTACCTTACGCTGGACGTGATCGGACACAATCTGGGCTCGCTATTTCTCGGCTTATCGCTACTAGCGGGTCTCGCGCAGCTCGCATTGACAGCGACAGTGCCGTGGTGGACTGCCCTGATAATCGCATCATCGACCATGATCCGCTGTAGCGTGGCATCGGTTCGCGCTCGCCAGGTTCGATTTCTTGGCTTTTCTCTTCACACACCCATTAACCTCTTTCTCTTGCTCCCCCTGAAAGTCTATGCGCTGTGTACATTGAGCAATAGCGATTGGCTGTCCCGTGGCTCTGCAGGGAACGTATCGAACGTTCGTGAAAAACAGGTCGATACTCCGAATCCGGTTACAAAGCCGAACGCCACTTCAGCGTCAAGATCTGCGACTCCACACCGTGGGCAGGATCACGCGTGCGAGTCTTCAACATTAGCGACGTCTCACGAAGCATTCGATGGCGATTAGTTAATCGTACATATAGATCTCGAGTATTGCGCCAACCCAGAACCGCCCACCATCGGCACTGGTCCGCTTGAGTGCGATCGTCTCACGCAAAGGCTCGATTGTCGTCTTCCCAACGCCAGTGCATTCACCGAAATCCTGGTACTTCATTGTCAGTAACTCTCGCGCTTGGCAGGCAAGGATCTTCTATCGACCAGGGCGTTTTCAATCGGGCCGCGGCAGCAGAACGGCTTCTTTTTCTTTAAGACGAGTGCGTAATTTCCTTCTTATCTCCATGTCCAAAGCAGCAATCAGCTTCACCGGCGTAAGGAAGTCATATGGCGACAAGATCGTAGTCGACGGATTGTCGTTCAGCGTCGCGCCTGGAGAGTGCTTCGGTCTGCTAGGGCCAAATGGCGCGGGCAAGAGCACGACGGTGCGTATGGTTCTCGGCATGGCGCCGCCCGACGCAGGCAAGATCATCGTGCTCGGGGAGCCAGTGCCGGCGCGCGCTCGCTCGGCACGTATGAGCATTGGCGTGGTGCCGCAATTCGACAACCTTGAGCCCGGGTTCACCGTGCGCGAGAACCTTCTGGTGTTTGGGCGCTACTTCGGCATGAGCACACGTGAAATTGAAGCGGTCGTGCCGTCGCTGCTCGAATTCGCTTGCCTCGAAAGCAAGGTCGATGCGCGCGTCACCGAACTATCCGGCGGCATGAAGCGGCGGCTGATGCTGGCACGCGCGCTGATCAACGATCCGCAGTTGTTGGTAATGGACGAGCCTACAACGGGTCTCGACCCGCATGCGCGCCACCTGATCTGGGAAAGCCTGCGTTCATTGTTGGCGCGCGGCAAGACGATCCTCTTGACCACCCATTTCATGGAAGAGGCCGAGCGGCTGTGCGACCGACTGTGTGTGCTGGAGGAGGGGCGAAAGATCGCCGAAGGCGGGCCTCGCGTGCTGATCGAAGAACAGATCGGGAGCCACGTGGTCGAGATCCACGGCGGCAATCCGCATGAGCTGCGCACGTTGATCGCGCCGCACGCGCAGCGTATCGAGGTCAGTGGTGGGACCCTCTTCTGCTATGTATCCGATCCGGAACGGGTGTGTGTACAGTTGCGCGGGCGCGCGGCGCTGCGCCTTTTACAGCGTCCAGCAAATCTCGAGGATGTCTTTTTGCAGTTAACCGGGCGCGGGATGAAGGAGTGAACGATGAGAGAGTTTTATGCAGCGGCCCTGCCCGCGAACGTGTGGAACTGGGTTGCAGTGTGGCGCCACAACTATCTGGCATGGAAAAAAGTCGCGTTTGCCTCGATTCTCGGTAACCTTGCCGATCCTATGATTTATCTGTTCGGCCTCGGCTTTGGTTTCGGGATAATGGTAGGTCGCGTCGATGGCGCATCTTATATCGCGTTTCTCGCGGCGGGTATGGTCGCCACGAGCGCGATGACCTCCGCGACCTTCGAAACGATTTACGCAGCTTTCTCTCGCATGCATGTTCAGCGCATGTGGGAAGCGATCCTGTGTACACGGCTCACGCTCGGCGATATCGTTCTCGGTGAACTGGCATGGGCCGCCACCAGGGCCTTTTTTGCCGGCATCGCCGTCATGGTGGTAGCCACCGTACTGGGTTATGCAGCGTGGTCATCCATTCTCTATGCATTGCCTGCCATCGCCCTGACTGGCCTCGCCTTCGCGAGTCTGGCGATGATCCTCACGGCGCTTGCACCCAGTCACGATTACTTCGTGTTCTATCAAACGCTCGTTCTCACGCCCATGGTGCTCCTGAGCGGCGTGATCTTCCCGATCAGTAAGCTACCTGCCGTTTTTTGCGACGTAGCGCGCTTCTTGCCGCTCGCACATTCCGTCGACCTTATCCGTCCCGCGATGCTCGGACGCCCGGTGGGCAGTGTTGCCCTGCATATTGGCGCTCTCTGCATTTGCACGGTGTTGCCGTTCTTTCTGTCGGTGGCGCTGTTACGTCGACGCCTCATGTCTTAATGCCAGCTATGGCCGGCGCATTACGCACGGTTTGCGTCTGCGCATCGCGCGCGTCGCCGTCGGGGTTCTCGACGTTGAGGAAAAGGCCGTAGCGTTGTGCGGAATCGGGCATTGCAGGCCCTCTCGTGGAAAGACCACGTCAAAGGCAAGTTTTGCGCCCACATCTCGCGGTACGTAAAGTCATGACGACGTCAGCCATGCCTCAGGCAGAAGCGCGACGCTGCGACCACGCCGCGCGGCTGGGCAGGCCGAGCCCGCAACACGCCCGCGATGAAGCTCGTCACGCTCGACGAACGCAAAGCGGACCACGGCGTGCGGTGACGCGCGCACAATCGCCGCAGCGCGACCAGCGAATCCGGGTCGATCAGATCCAATGGGCACAGCACCCGGTAGGCGCCCGACAGCAAAGCCTCGAAGCCTTCGGCACGGCTATCGTCGTCGATGGTTCCGGTGTGATGAACGAACTCGCCTCCGGCCGCCTCCACCAGCGCACGCAGCACGGCGTTGATGCTTGGCCGCCCGCCCACATAAACCCATCGACGCCCGCTCAATGCGCGCGTCAATGCGCGGTCTTCGAGCAGCGCCTGCTCAACCGCGAACAACTCGTGCTGCAGGCTCGCGACATGTGCCCGCGCGCGCTCCAGCGACAGGCTCGCACTGCTGTCGGGAAGGCATGTGCCGCGGTTCTGATTCATGACGGGCTGCGCTTCGGATCGCACCGTTACGGCAACGGCAGGCGGCATGGGTCTCATGGAGAGCGCCTCGTGACATGGCCCGCAAGCCGTTCGCCCGCTGCCGGAGTGAAAAACCAGCTACGCACCGTGTCGTACGTGTAGCGCGTCCGGCCGGCATGACGCGCGTGCGGCGCCAGCCGATGCTCGGACAGCGGCTTCGCCCAGCCCCAGAAGTCGGCCACCCGCGACGCGACACAATCGAAGCGGTGGCCGACGCGTGCTGCCTACTCCGCTCCAAAGCAAAGCGCATGGTCCGAACAGACGCCACAACTCGGCGCCTTGCAGATGAACAGGCCCTCGCGCTCGCACAGTTGCTTGTAGAAGAACTTCTTCCACTTCATGTCATGCGTATTCTTCGCGGCCAGCCGCGGAAACCAGTGGCTGATCAATGCGGACAACTCGCGCCGCGACGGCAGAAGCAGGTCTTGCCAAAGGTGGTTTTGCCCGAGGCTCGCGCAGGCCAATGCATGGGCCACGCAGTTCGCCTCGTCTGCCGGGCCGGCGCGCGGATCGGCATGGTGATTGAGCAACGCCACGAGGTCTTCCAGTTCGTCGCCACGCGGCATCGTGGCGGGCGACAAGACGCACGTAAGACCGAGCGCCGAGCCGGCACCCGGGAACCAGCGCGCGAGCATCCGGCGCGTCTGGTCGGCGTCCAGTCCGGGCATCGGCAGCACATCGACGCCGTGGTGCTCGAACCCGCTCGACAGCACGCCGGCCAGTGCCAGCACGGTGGGATCGCCCGCATCCACCGCACACGCCATCAGGGTCGCATAGGCGTCCATCGCGGCATCGCTCAGAGAACGGCCGCCGCGTGCGTGTAGCACTTTTTCGGGCAGATCTTCGCGCACGCGGTGCAGCCGACGCACAGTTCCCGATGCACGATAATCATCACCTTCTTCTCGTACTCGTCGTCGTCTTCGTCTTCGTCGTCGCCGCCTAGTGCGACGTGCGCGCCGTCCTCGTTAAGCCCGACGAGTTGCAGCACGCCACGCGGACAGACACGGAAACAACGTCCGCAACCAATGCATTTTTCTTCGTCGAGCCTGTTGACGAACGTCGGCGTCCAGGTGGCGCCGCTTGGCAGCGTAACGCTGAAGGTATCGCTCATGATGTGGCTCCATGGCTTCGCTGGTTCAGGCCGCTGCCGCAGCGGCAGCCTTGCGGGCTGCCATCAGCGCGGCGTGGGCGTCATGGCAGCGCTGGGCGACAGCGAGAATGTTCTCCCAGTTGGTCGGGAGTTCCTCTGAGAGGTCGTGGAGGTCCAACTTCGCCCGGGTCGCTTGCGCGTTGAGTTTCTTCAGGTGCGCCTTGAGTTCATCGGCATCGGTGCTCATCGTCTCGGTCCCCTCACGATTCCTTCAGGCGCCGTACTGTGCGACGGCGGGGTACATCCGGATCACCTCGACCGCTTCGTCGAAAAGCTTTTCGCCCGCCTCGGCGAGCTTCTCCAGCGAAGCGAAGCCGAACCGGTGTACGTCGCGCAACTGCTTGTTGACGACAACGAGCCGCCCCGCGATCAACACCATGCGGCCGAAGCCCTCTTGGCTCATCTTCATCATCGGCGAAACCATTTGGCCGGTCTCACGCTCGATCGCCACGGCAATCGCGCTATAGAAAAGCTCGAGCCGCCACAGCGTTTCGGGGGCGGGGTCGCCCATGATCGGAATCGCGCGGCGTTCCTCCGGCGTGTGGATGTACGGCTTGAGCAGTTGCAGGTCGGTCTTTCCTTCCCACACGCCGTGGGTGTCCTGCGCGCGCAACTGCCTGACGAGCTCCTGCACGAACGGCGCGACCAGCAGCATTTCGTCGCCGGCCTTGGACGGAATTGCGGATGTTTCAGCCATGGGATACCTCATCGTCTTCAAAGTCGTATACACGTTCGCCATCCTTCGCCAGCGTCTTGCGCAGCCACGGTGGCGGCGTGCCCTTCAGCACCTGTTGCAACTTGCCGAGAGTCTCCTCGATGGACTCGGGCCGCGGCACCTTGATCGGATGAATCTTCAGCGCAACCACTCGAGCCGCGGCCGAGCCGCCGATTGCGGCGACGTACAGGATCGCGCAATCCTTGACGGCTTCGAGCTTGGGCGCGAGCTTGTCCTCGTCGCCGTCCTCTTCGAGCTTGTCACCAAAGTCGAACGCCTCGACGAACCGGTAGCCGTCCGGTGTGACGTCGTAGGTGACGATGCTCCTCGCCCAGCCAAAATGCGCATCGACGAACTGCCTGTCCTGGGTGGCGAACGCGATCTTCATGCTGTGTGCTCCTTTAGGTGGGTCAAGCACCGGCCGCGACGACAGGAGTGTTCGCTTCGCGCGCCGGATCGCGCGCGGCCAGATCGATAGCGGCCTGCGGCAGCGGCCAGTCGCCCGGATCGTGATGCGGAATCTGCTCGATCATCAGGTTGGCGATCTCAAAGATCAGGTTCATCGTGCCGCGGTAGCCGACGTAGCGTCGATGTGCGTTTCCAACCCGGTCGAAGACCGGAAAACCGATCCGGAAGAGCGGCTTTTGCAGGTGCTCGGCCATCTGCCTGCCGTGCGAATGGGTGATCAGCAGGTCGCAGCCCGCCGCGGCGCGCTCCATGTCTTCGAGATCGCCGATCACGACCTGTTCAGCGGGCAGCAACGCGTGCGCGCGCGATCGCGTCGTGCTGATGCAGCAGCGCAACTGCGCGCCCATCTCGTGCAGCATGCTGCCGACCGCGAACAGCAGATCGGGCTCTGCGCCGATCGCGACCTTGATGCCTCCGGTGTAGAAATGGCCGTCCAGCATCGCATCGAGCAATTGGCTGCGCTGACGCCGGTATTTCGCGGGAACGGGTCGTCCGGAGCGCTGCGCGAGCAATTGCAGCAGACGATCGTTGGGTTCCAGTCCGGTGAGCCGCCCGAACACTTCGAACGGTGTGCCGGCGATAGCATGCAATGCCTCGGCGCCGTCGCGCGTCTGCTCGCCCACGCCGATGGTAAATGCCGATGCACCCGCGGCCCGGATCTCCGCGAGCGTGGTACCACCCAGTGTGGTGCCGCGCCAGTCCGGCGCGATATGGCCGTCGAGCGAGCCGGAAATGTCGGGCAGCACAATGACATCGAAGCCGAACGCTTCGATGATCTCGCGCAGTTCGTCGATGTCGCCAGGCGACAGATGGCTGCCGGGCAGCAGCGTCACCTGATTGGCCACCGTTGGCAACGCCTTGACCAGCGCGTTGACGATGCCGGTAATCGCATGCCGGTAGCCGTCTTCGAATGCGCCGACATAGTCGGGGGTCGACACATAGACGATCTCAGTGTCGTTGAGTTCGGGCTTGCGCTTGCGCACGGTAACGAGATAGCCGTCCACGTCGTCGCCCTCGGTCTCGGTGAGACCTGTTGAACAGATCGCGATGATCTTCGGCGCAGCGCGCTTGCGGATGTTGAGCAGCGCGGCCTCGATGTTCTCGTAGCCGCCGAGCACCGCGGTGACTTCGTCCATGGCTGTCGTCTGCAGCGGGATCGCCTCCCTGAAGTGGCGCACCAGCAGCACGAGGCCGAACGACGTGCAGCCCTGCGAGCCGTGCATCACGGGCATGCAGGCATCGAGCCCAAGGAACGCGAGGCTCGCGCCCAGCGGCTGGCTCATCTTGAGCGGATTGACCGCACAGGCTTTCATAGATTCGACGACATCGGCCATGGCATGTTCTCGAGTTCGGGGGCGTCAGGTCGGCATACTGGGTTCGAGGCTCATCGCCCCCACCCCGCGGCGCTCGACAGCGGGCGGGCGGCTTGCGCCTGGACCACACCGAGCGCTCCCCCGTCGTCGCCCCACGGAGCAGGGATCCGCACCTGTTGCCACACCGGGTTGTAGATCGCGCGGTCGATCTCATGCACCAGCTCGACGATCCCCTCGTAGCCGCCATAAGGGTGGTGGCGTTCCTGATTGATGTCGAGCCACGGTATGCGGGCCTTCAATGCGACGAACTGTGAGCGGCCACCCGACAGCATGATGTCGGCCCGCGCGTCCCTGAGCATCGCGTACATCTCGCGCGGCGTCATGCCGTCGATCATGTGGGCGTCGTCGCCCATGATCTCCCTGATCTTGTCCTTGTCTTCCTTAGTGCTCTTCTTGACGCTGGTGCCGACGATTTCGAGCCCTGCTTCCTGCAGCGCGGAAACCACCGACCAAGACTTCACGCCACCTGTGATGAGCAACACCCGCTTGCCGGTAAGGCGCGCTTTGTAGTGCGCGATGCGCTCCCACGCGCGCGCTTCCTCGACGGCGATCAGGCGCTCGGTCCGCTCGAGCAGATCGTCCGGCGCGCCCTGCTGCACGAGCAGGCGGGCGATATGGCGCAGCGTGTCGCTCATGTCGCCGATCCCATAGAACGAGCCCTCGAAGTAAGGGATGCCGTAGCGCCGCTGCATCTTTGTCGCGATGTTGATCATCGACTTCGAGCAGACCATCATGTTGGCCTTGGCGCGATGCGAACTTGCGATCTCGTTGTAGCGCCCGTCGCCGGAGATGCACGAGAGGATACGGATGCCTAGCGCGTCGAGCAGCGGCTTGGTCTGCCAGAGTTCGCCCGACAGGTTGTATTCGCCAATGACGTTGATGTCGTACGGCGTCGTGTACTCGGGCTCGCGCGTGCCGATCACATAGTTGAGGATCGCCTCGCCGCCAAGCTTGTTGCCCAGATTCTTCGGCCCGGCGAAACCGGGGGAAATGACCGGAATTACCGGCTTGCCAAATTGTTCGGTGGCGCGCTTGCAGACTGCCTCGATGTCGTCGCCGATCAGCGCAGTGACGCAGGTCTGGTAGACGAACACTGCGGGCGGATCGTATTTCTCGATGATTTCGCGCACGCTTCTGAACAGGCGCTTCTCGCCGCCGTACACCACGTCGAGTTCGTTGATATCGGTGGTGAAGCCGGTGCGATAGAGTTGCGGACCGGACGAAGCGGCGTGCCGGTTGTCCCACGAGTTACCTTCACAGGCAATCGGCCCGTGCACGAGGTGTGCGACGTCCACCACCGGCTGCAGAGCGATCTTCGCGCCGTCGAACGCGCACCCGCCTGCGGCCGAACCCGGCGAAAGCTGCTTCGTGCAGCCCCTTTTGCGTTCCTTCTCGCTCTTGCCTTGATTCTTGTCGCAACCCGGCTCGTCGAAAACTTCGGCGATTTGGGCATTGAGCGAAGCAGACATGACGTGCTCCTGATGGATGGACGTTTCTCTAGTGGCAAGTCCCATACCACCGGGAAACGCCTTGAAAACGTGCCAATTGGCGCTGAGGCAGTCGCTCGCGCGCATCGCCATGGCGGGTTTGAACGGTTTGCGACAGACGGCTCGCGACACAGAAAACGACAACACACGTTCACTGCCTGCCTTGCCGTTCCGTATGGAGCAGGACCCGCGCGATCGCATTCGCGCGCGTCTCCAGCAACGCATCCGGCCTCGCCCACACCGGCCAGGCAAACCTGGCCGTTGATGACCTCGACGTTAAGGCCGTCCTGCGTCATCTTGACCAGCCGCGCCCGATGCATCTGCTGTGTCTGCCATGGCCGCGCTCTCCTCGTCAGCGAATGATGTCGTAGCTGTAGTCGGTCTTCGCCACGTCGATCGTGTTGGCGTCGAGCGCTTCGAAGAACTCGTCCAGCAGCGTGACCAGCACCCGCAACGCACCTTCATAGCCCCAGGTCGGGAAGCGATGGTAATGGTGGCGATCGAAGATCGGGAACACCATGCGTATCAGCGGCGTTTTGGTATCGCGCTCGAGATATTTGCCGTAGGTGTTGCCGATCAGGAAATCCACCGGCTCGGTAAACAGCAGTGAGCGCATGTGCCACAGATCGCGTTTCGGATACACCTTGCAGCCGGCGCCGTAGGGCGACGCGTCGAACAGCGCCTGCACCTTCGCAGCCCAGGTTTCGTTGCCGTTGGTCGCCAGCACGTGAGCCGGCTCGGCGCCGAGTTCCAGCAGGAACTGCGTGTAGCCCAGCATCTGGTCCGGGTCGCCGTAGAGCGCAAAGCGCTTGCCGTGCAGGTGAGCCTGGCTGTCGGCCATCGCATCGACGAGCTGGCCTCGCTCCTTCTCCAGTTGCGCCGGAATCGGCTTGCCGGTCACGCGCGAGATTTCCATCAGGAACTGATCGGTGCCCGCGACGCCAACCGGCGAGTTCAGCACCACCACTTCCTGGCCATGCTCGCCAATGAACTTGCTGGTCTTCTCGCAGCAGTATTCCTGGAACACGAAGGTCGCCTTCGCGTTCAACGCGCGCTCGACTTCCTCCTTGGTCGTGCCGCCTTCGTACATCCGGAACTCGCCGTCGGTCGGCGTATTCCACGTTTCGGATGGGTCGCAGATGATGTTCACCGTCACGCCGAACAGATCGAAGATGCGGCGAATTTCCTTCATGTTGCCGACCACGCAGCCGTCGAAGCCGCCGATGAAGTTGACGCTGTCGTCGGGCACGCGCTCAAGCGGCGTCGCTGTGCCGGCCTTGCCGTCCCAGAAGTGCCTGAGGATGCCGAGGAGCGCGTTGTCGTAGCCGGTCACGTGGCTGCCGACGAAGGCCGGCGTGTGCGCGAACGGCACGTCATAGTCTTCCGGCACGCTGCCCTTCTGCTTGCTGCTCTTGATGAGCGCGTCGAGGTCATCGCCGATCACTTCCGCCATGCAGGTCGTGGAGACCGCGATCATGTCGGGCTTGTACAGGTTGTACGCATTTGCGAGGCCGTCGATCATGTTGTTCATGCCGCCGAACACCGCCGCGTCCTCGGTCATCGACGAGCTGACGCACGAGGTCGGCTCCTTGAAGTGACGCGAGAAGTGCGAGCGGTAAAACGCTACACAGCCCTGCGAGCCATGCACAAAACTGAGCGTCTTGTGAAAGCCGTTGGCCACGTACACTGCGCCGAGCGGCTGGCAGGCCTTGGCCGGGTTGATGGTGAGCGAGTCGCGTGCAAAGTTCTTTTGCCGGTAGTCTTCGCTCTTGGTCCACTCGACGATCTGCTTGACCTGCTCGTCTGAATGGTTGAACTCGAAATTTTCCTTTTTCGCGCGAAAAATTTTCTGGTACTCGGGCTCACGGAACAGGAGTTCCTGGTCGAGAATCTGGTCTGCGGATTGGGGCACGGGATGCTCCTGATATTCAATTCAAAGGCCTGCCGGCCGGTGATCAGTCCGGTGATCGGTGCGGTGGCCGGCGCTTAGGGGTTTTTCTTCCAGGGCGCCTTGGCGAGCCCCCATACCGGGCTGGAAATGGCCATGTCCATGTCGCGCGCGAAAATGGCGTAGCCGTCGTAGCCGTGATATGGACCGGAATAGTCCCAGCTGTGCATCTGGCGAAACGGCACGCCCATCTTCTGGAACACGTACTTTTCCTTGATGCCGGAGCCGACCAGATCGGGCTGGACCTGTTCGACGAACCTCTCAAACTCGTAGCCGGTCACGTCGTCGTAAATCAGCGTGCCGTCCTTCACGTAGTGCGTGGTGCGCTGATAGTCGTCGTTGTGGCCGAATTCGTAGCCGGTGCCGACCACGTTCATGCCGAGGTCTTCGTAGGCGCCGATTACGTGGCGCGGACGCAGGCCGCCAACGAACAGCATCACGGTCTTATCCTGCAGGCGCGCTCTGAACTTCGCGTTCACCGCATCGACCAGGGGACGATACTTGGCGATCACCCTCTCCGCGTTGGCTTTGATGGTGTCGTCGAAGTGGCTGGCGATCTCGCGCAGGCTCTTCTCGATCATCGACGGGCCGAAGAAGTTGTATTCCGCCCACGGAATGCAGTACTTCTCCTCCATGTGCCGGCTGATATAGTTCATCGAGCGGTAGCAATGCAGCAAATTGAGCTTGGCCTTGGGCGTATTCTCGAGCTCGGCGATCGAGCCGTCGCCCGACCATTGCGCGATCACGCGCAGGCCGATCTCTTCGAGCAGAATCCGGCTCGACCAGGCATCGCCGCCGATGTTGTAATCGCCGATGATCGCAACATCATAAGGCGTCGAAACAAATTCGGGCCGCTTGTCCGGATCGGCCTTGTCGAATATCCAGTCTCGAATCGCATCGTTAGCCAGATGGTGGCCCAGCGACTGGCTGACGCCGCGAAAACCTTCGCAGCGCACCGGCAAAATGGTGTGCCCTTCATACTGCGCACTCTTCTTCTTCGAGACGGCCTCGATGTCGTCGCCGATCAGGCCGATCGGGCATTCACTCTGGATCGAGATGCCCTTGTTCAGCGGAAACAGTTCCTGAATCTCGTCGATGATCTTGTCGAGCTTCTTGTCGCCGCCGAAGACGATGTCCTTTTCCTGGAAGTCCGACGTGAACTGCATCGTCACGAAGGTGTCGATACCGGTAGTGCCGATGTAGTAGTTGCGACGCGCGGCCCACGAGTACTGGCCGCAACCGACCGGACCATGACTGATGTGGATCATGTCCTTGATGGGCCCCCAGACCACGCCCTTCGAGCCGGCGTACGCGCAACCGCGAATCGTCATCACGCCCGGCAATGACTTGATGTTTGATTTCACGCCACAGTCGGGCTTGCCGTCCTCGAAGGTGCCCAAATGCTTGGCGCGCCGTTTGGCCATCTTCTCCGGATAGGCCTTCAGCACTTCATCGATCAGGGCCTTGTTCGCGGCCTTGCGCTCTTCAACAGTGACGCTCATGGGGGAATGCTCCATAGGGTGAGTATCAAGCCTGGCAGCGGGTAGCCGGCATGGCCCGGTCCATCGCGTGAAGAAGAACACCGGGCCGAGCGCAGCGGCGCTCGTTTAGGCGGTCAGTTCCGCTGCAGGCTTGCCGACTTGCGATTCGTCGATGGACGTCATGATTCCGTGCTCCATTAACAGGTCTTCCAGTTGATCCATCGTGATCGGCGTCGGGATCGTGCCGTTGCCCGCGTTGTTGTGCACCTTGGTGGCGAGCTGGCGATACTCTTCCGCCTGTTTGGATTCGGGCGCGAACTCGATCACCGTCATGCGGCGCAACTCGGCGTGCTGCACGATGTTATCGCGCGGCACGAAGTGGATCAGCTTCGAACCGAGCATCTTCGCCAGCGCTTCGGCGAGTTCGAGTTCCTTGTCGGTCTGACGCTCGTTGCACACGAGCCCGCCGATCCGCACACCGCCGCTGTTCGCGTACTTCAGAATGCCCTTTGAAATGTTGTTGGCCGCATACATGGCCATCATTTCGCCGGACATCACAATGTAGATTTCCTGCGCCTTGTTCTCACGAATCGGCATTGCGAAACCGCCGCACACCACGTCGCCGAGCACGTCATACGACACGTAGTCCACGCCGTCATAGGCGCCGTTTTCTTCGAGGAAGTTGATCGACGTGATGACGCCACGGCCCGCGCAGCCGACGCCCGGTTCCGGACCGCCGGACTCCACGCAACGGATGTTGCGGTAACCGATCTTCATCACGTCCTCGAGTTCGAGGTCCTCCACCGAGCCGGCTTCGGCCGCTAGCGACAGGATAGTGTCCTGCGCCTTTGCATGCAGGATCAGGCGGGTAGAGTCCGCCTTGGGATCGCAGCCGACGATCAGGATTTTCTGCCCGAGTTCAGTCAGGGCTGCCAGGGTGTTCTGCGAGGTGGTCGACTTGCCGATACCGCCTTTACCGTAGAAAGCGATTTGCCGAAGTTTAGACATTGCATTTCTCCATTCAGGAAGAAGGGTTGAAACCAGGGTTGCGTAACCGCGACCATGTCAGCCTGTCGTGCCTGTATGGGTCTTCTTATATCGAGTCACGCATCGGCCGGACCTGTGTCCGCGCTGGACTCCAAACGCAGCTTCTGTGCCACGTCACCAGCGGTACTGCGTCGCGTCCGCCCCGCCGCGCTGCGGCGGTTGGTTCGGGACTTTTGCGGACTCCTCTTCTGTCTTGTCGATTTCGCGACAAACCACGCGAACTTCGTCGCCAATGAAACCATTCGGGCGCGTTTGTCGTGCGATTTCTGTCGTATTGGCCTGCGTGCAGCCGGACAATCGCCGGGTTGCGGCCTGGTTCGGTTATTGCATTGATCGCGCCATGGACACACCAGCCACCCAAGCTTCGCGACCCGTGCCGCGCGAGACGCACTTCGACCGTCTAGGCGGCGAGACCGCCGTCATCCGCCTGGTCGATGCGTTCTATCGGCACATGGATACGCGGGCCGACGCGCAGCGCATTCGCGCGATGCATCACCCGGACCTGTCTTCGACGAAGGCCGTGCTGGTGCTGTATCTGTGCGAATGGCTCGGCGCCGACAAGCGGTACTCGGCACAGCGCGGCCAACCACGGTTGCGCACGCGTCATGCCGCATTCGCGATCGGCACCGCCGAACGGGATGCGTGGCTAGCTTGCATGCGCGCCGCGTTCGACGAGACGGGTGTCGATCCGGTGCTACGCGATGAACTGATGCAGGCCTTTTTCAAAATCGCCGACCGGATGCGCAATACGCAGACGTGAATCCCTCTTCAACGCTGTTTAACCCAAGGATCTGTGATGACCGAAACGCTCGCGCACAAGGAGATCGACGACACCGCGTTCGCCCGTCTCGAACATGAAGGCCGTCTGCTCAACCCGGTTCTCAAGGGGCTGACGAACAGGCTCGGCCGGGTCGGCTTCCGCGGCGAACTTGCGCTGCGGTTTGCCCCGAAGCTCGCCGACGAAGCGCGGCCGCCGGAGCTGACCTGCGATCAGGTGATGGCATGCGCGACGATCGGCCATAAGCACTTGCCGTTCTTCGCCGGGTATCTGTTGAGCTTCGAGCATCTGAAGGACGTGGCCGAGGTGCTCAGCGACACGCTCTCGGCGGACGGCAAGTACTTTCTGTTTTGCGACAACATCGACCTGAGCAAGCGATATCAGGTGCCGTACAAGGGCGCGATGTTCTATGTGCTGCCGATTCTCGAGTCCACCGTCTACAACGAGATGCTCGAACTGCTGTACCTCGAAAAGAACGAATTGAAGAAAAGGGACTCCGGCGGCAAGCTGGATGCGGTAGCGGACGCGGCCATCAAGTTCGACGTGACCTTCGAGACGATCACCTACAGCGAAGGACTTGAATTGATGGGGCCAGTGCGCAACCCCAACGAGAACCGGCCTGTCTGAGGCGCGGGTCCCGACTGCTGCGCCAACCGATGTTCCCTTGCCCCCGAACGCAACCATGATCATGCACACTGACACTGCTTTCGTCGTCCGCGAACGCCTGGCCTCGCGCGTTGTCCGGAACGCCGATGCACAACTCGATACGATCGTGCCCGCCGCACTTTCCACTTGGCTGGCGTACCACGGCTTCCCTGCTCCCCATTCGCGCTGCGTGAACGGCGAAACGCCGTTGATGCGCGCCGCGCAGCATGGCGAGGACGCGGTCGTCGAAGCGTTGCTCGCACTCGGCGCACGCGTCGACGCGCTCGATGACGACGGCAACCATGCGCTCTGGTTCGCGTGCCTGCACGGCGGCCCCGCGACCATCCTGCGGCTGATCGACGCCGGCGCGCCGATCGACCATGTGAACGACGACGACATCACATGCCCGATGCAAGCAGCCGCGAGCGGTCGCCTCGACGTCCTGCAGATGCTGCTTGCGCATGGGGCGAACGCAGAACTGTGCGCACCGGATGGCCGCTGCGCGCTCGACATGGCAGCCGACCTCGGGCTGCAACTGCTGCTTGCTTTCGGATGACAGGCTTTGTTAGCGAGTCTTACAGTAACCGTCAAACGGTGTCGGCATCGGCATCAGATGGGCGCGCTCCTGCTCGAACACGTCGGCGACGCTCAGGTCACGATAGTCCGGATGCTTCACCTGATCCCACAACGACCGGCACCGGGTCGCCAGCCATGCATTCAGATCAGCGAAACTGCCGAAGCGTTGCGCACGCGCCTCAATCCAGATGCGCAGACGGCTGTCCTGCACGTTCTTCTCGACGACGCCTTTCTCCCAGCCACTGGCGACGTTGCAGAAGTCCGGATCGAACAGGTAGTGCGAGCACATCACTGCGAAACGCGGATTTACTGTGCGACCCTTGCTTTTGTGAACCTTGTCTACGGCCGTTTTCATATTGTCGTAGATGCCCCGGCGGGCCATCCCGCCGAAGGCCGCGAACGAGCGCGTATGGGCATCGAACAGCATCTCGTGCCCCTGGCTCGGATAGGCAACCAGCCAGAACGCCCGCGACGCACATAGCTTCATGTGCGACACCTGCAGCTTGCGGTAAATGCCGCCGACAACCAGTCCTTCCTCGGACCAGTCAAACTGGAATGCCTCGCCCAGCTCGAATCGCAACGGCACAAACGCCGACTTCGAAACCGCCTTGCCTTCGCCTTGCCGCCAGCCCCGGATGAAATCGGTCACCCGCGAGTAACAGCCGTCGTAGCCGCCCGCCTTGATCTCCTGAAACAGCATCCGGGCGGTGCGCCGCTCCTTCTTCGACCGCCGCGCGTCGACACTGAGCACCTGCACCAGCACCTCATGAAACGGCGTCAACCGGGTCGGCTGGGAGCGCCGCTGATACTTCGGCTCGTCCTGAACATCCATGTTCAGATATTTACTAATCGTGTTGCGCGACAGGCTTGTGAGACGTGCTATCTCGCGTACCGACTTGTTCTGGCGGTGGAACATCCGCCGCACCTTGCCAATCATCGTCATCGGGATCATCCCCAAACACCCTGCCAGAAAAACTAGCAAGATAGGTTGATTGCCCGGCTCAATTTTCAGTCGGCGCGATCCCTACATGTGGCCGAATTTTCGGTCGGCGTAAACACGGTATGTTCACCCCGAGCCCCGGTGGCACGTCTTGAGATGCGTTCAGTATGGCACGCTGGTTGCCACTCATCGGTGGCTTCCGCCACCGATTGAGCAGCGCGAAAGCTTCGAACTATCAGGAAGCGTCGGCCTGTAGAACGCCGAGCATTGCGATACAAGTGGTTAAACGAAGCTCAACGACGGAGGGAGACGGGTCCTGATTGAGATCGTTAATAATCACGGTGAAGTCTGCGGCAGTGTCATCGATCGCGGTCTTCAGATTTGTCAGGTCGCTAAGGCTGGAGGCCTCGGCGGTGGCCAATGTCTTGCACGCCGTGACCAAACCCTGCAGCACGCCGATCTGACTCGATAGCGAGTTGATGCGATTCTGAATCGCGGCAGCATCGCTTTTCCATTTGAGATAAAGACCAAGCGCAGCCGCAAGGCCCGGTAGACCGAATGGCCCCAGTGCAAGGAGATAGTAGTAACGCTTTTGTGCGGCAGCCAATTGGCCCCGTGCCGCGCCTTCCTGTGCCTGCAAAGTCGTCATCTGACTCTGGATAGAGCCTTCGACGTGGGCTAGCTGCGTAAACGACGACGACATGAGAGCCGCGGCAGCGTTCGATTGGGTCAGTAGTGATGTCGCGCTTTGTTGGTACGTACTGATGGTGGCAGCGACGTCCGAGACAGTTTTGGCTATCGAGCCCGGACTTGCACCTTTTTTAAGGTCAGCGAGCGCACCATTCAGCGCGGTGATTGCCGAACCGGTATAGCCGAGCAGGGCCGTCTGAAAAGGAGCGGCGTCCTTCAGAATACCGATAAGAGAATTGCAGACGGAGTTCTGAATTGGCACCGCGTCGCCGGGCAATTCTTGGATGGACCGCAATTTGGAGACACTACTGTTCAGGGCGGCCAAAGTCTGTGAAAAAGGACCCATGTTGTCTCTTTCCTTCGTTGTGGTATGACGGGGCCGCCTCCGTTGGAATCAATCCCGACGGAGGCCGCACGGGCTAGCGGATCGCGTTACGCCACTCCTGCTGAGGCGGGCAGATTGGCGACCTTCGCGATGAGATCGCTTACGGTCTGATGCGCGGCGGCCGATTGCACGGTTACGCCAGCCATTTGGCCCTTGACCGTCTGGATGTCCGCCAGGAGCGTCCCGATTTCGCCGTTTGCCGCGTTTATGAACAGGGTGCGGATCTCGTCCGCACTCGAAATCCCCTTGTTCAAATCGGCGATGATGTCGCCCAGATCAGATGTGATGCTTTCCCACGCGTTTGCCATCGCCGATGCTGCAGTAATGGCACCATTGACCTGCGTAGAAAGTGATGTGTAGCCGCCACTAATCGCCGTAGCGAGCTTTACCTCTTCCTTCAGGTCCGCTTGTTCGGTGAGCAGCGACGCCTTCGCCTTATTCGCTGCGACGAGCCCGGCTGCCGCGCCGGCTTCACCGAGGACTCCCGCCAAGACAATGCCAACGCCGCCGACGACTGCACCGGTAGACGCGCCAGCGGTGACAAACTCAGCGATCGCCCCTACGCAGATGACAAATACGCCGCCTACGACAGTCAGCCCGCTCAGAACGATTCCGGCGATTGCGCCGTCGATTTCCGCCTGAGCTTTGCTGAGTTCCCCTATGATGATGGCGAGAATCCCGTCTGCTCCGCCAACCGCACTATTCATATTGGTAACGGTGGTTGTGAAGTCCGCTGAGTCCGTCGTTAGATTCGCGCCAAGCGTCTGGAGGTTGGTGACAATCTGGTTCGCGGCGCCTTGGTATTTCACCGACTCCTGCTGCACCGCCGTGAGGGCGGCTGTCCACTCAGCAACAGTCGAGCCTGCCGGCAGCGTCGCCGGTAGTGCTTTGTTGAGCTGGTAGTAGTTGTCGATGTTTGCCATGTTTTCGATCAGGCTGGGCTGCAGCGTGTCCAGATAATAGATCGCATGGCCTTTCGCGGTGGTGAGCCCGTCGTTGATTTGTGTCTGGTATTGCGACAGACCGTCGATGCCAGAAAAATCCACCTGGGGCTGTTCGAGAACGCTATTTACATAGGTTTGAACGGTCAGGGCAGCACACATTTGCTGAGTGTTTGCCTCGCCAATTGCTGTCGCATTTCCGCTGATATCCGGCATTTTTACCCTCGTTATTGAATTCAAATTGCATTGAACGCGACCTGAAGTGGCCGCACGTAACGAACGCCGAGCGAAAGCACGGAACCCCGAGTTGCGGGATTAGATGAAGGCCCCCGAGCGAACCGCAGTGTTCGTATTAATCGTCTTCCCGGCTTATGGTAGTGCTGGCCTGCAGGCTTTTTTATGCGTTACGGCTTGCACTGATTCCCTGCAAAGCCAGAAGGCTAATAGGGCGAATTTTGCCGTACGGTGTGACATTTTTTTTACGACCGATTCAATTACTAAGAGGGACGTGCGTCGCGCGACCAGCGAAGTCGGTCCACTGATCAGCCGAAAAATCGTATAGTTTGCAGCCTCGTGCGGTGTCGAAGTACCAACGCCACGAAAACCGCTGCACGACGATCCGTTCCGGAAGCATCGCTTCGAGGGTTCGCTGGGCACCGACGAGCCCGTATAGAGGCAGACTCATGTCGACGTGATGCGCGGTGTGCTCCATGATGTGATGAAACAGCGCGCCAACACGCCAGCGAAAGGTCAAGTGCACCGTCGTGGATACGAACGGATCTGAACGCCCCCATTTCGCGCGATCGTCGTACCAGCGGATTTGCGGATGCGTGTGGTGCGCGTACACGACGAAACCCACCATCGCGCACCAGAACAGGAACGGCACCGCGAACCCGCATGCGATTGACGGGACCACCCCCCGCTGCGTCGCGCGAGCGATCCACGCGAGCGCGCCGATCCAAAGCAGTGCGAACACCGATATCAGCGTGCAGTCACGGAAGAACATGGGGCGCCGCGTCGGCATTGCGGCCCGCGACGGGAAAAGCATCTTCGTCCACCAAATTTCGATCATGTAGTAGAGACCGGGCGCCCAGCCGCTGCGATAGATACGTTCCAGTGCGCGCCGTGGCCCACTCAAGGCGCGATATTCCTGGATCGTCAGCGGTGCCCACACGAAATCGACGCCTTTCAGGTTCGTGTAGCCGTGATGCACCACGTTGTGACCCACTTGCCACAGGCTGTACGGCGTGAGCGACGGCAGGAAGGCGATCCGGCCCAGCCAGCGGTTGAGCGTGCGGTGCCGGGTCAGGCTCTCATGACATGCGTCGTGACCGATGACGAAGAGCCGTCCGATGACAAAGCCCGCCATGCATCCGAATACGGTCTTCAGCACGAACCCGTGCGCGAACACGCTCGCGGCGAGCGCACACAATAGCAAAACGTAGTCGAACACGAGCAGCAGAAGCGCGTAGGCGGTGCGGCGTTCGGCGAACGGTGTCAGCCACGAGCGGATGACCTTGCGATGGGGCAATGGCTCATTGGCGGGAACGGGGTGATTCGGACTGTTCATGAAGAAGACCGGTAGAGCGGTGCAGGACAACACTACGCACGCGGCCGACGGCTGCATGCCGTGTCCGCGATGATGTGACCAGACCGTTTCGCGCTGGTGGCGAGTCAGCGCGACATCATGTTCATGCTGACATTGTGCATTACCCAGATCGTGCCGAAGATCAGGAACAGCGCGGCGAGCGCGGTGTAGCATAACGCCAGCACGTTCCAGCGCTGGCCGCGCGACAGGTCGAGATGCAGGAACGTCACCAGATGCACGACGATCTGCACGAACGCCAGCAACGCGAGCGCCATAATCGCGGAGCCGGACGGCAGCAACCGTTGCGTGACGATCGAGAATGAGCCAGCCGTCAGCGCCACGGCAAGCACGAAACCGGTGATATAACCGGCGACGTCACCACGCGAGGCGGTCGTGGACGTCGAGTGTGAATGGACCATTTAGAGCATGCTCCCGAGATAGACAAACGAAAACACGCAGATCCACACGATGTCGAGGAAGTGCCAGAAGAGGCTCAGGCATGTCAGACTCGTGAGGTCGCGACCGGACAGTTCAGGCGAGCGGACGACATGCACGACGAGCACGGCCATCCAGACGAGGCCGGCTGTCACGTGCAGGCCGTGGGTGCCGACCAGCGTGAAGAACGACGACAGGAAGGCGCTGCGACTGGGCCCAGCACCATTGGCGACCAGGTGCGAGAACTCGCGCAGCTCTAACGCGAGGAACAGCGCGCCAAGCACGAACGTCACGAGGAGCCAGCCGATCACGGCACCACGCCTCTGGCGCTGCGCGCCGAGCATCGCGAAGCCGTAGGTGGTGCTGCTCAGCAGCAGCACGCCGGTTTGAAGTGCGACACCCGGGATGTCGAACAGGTCCCGTCCGGACGCGCCACCCGCGAACTCGTGCGCCATTACGGCGAACACGGCGAACAGCGACGCGAACAGCATGCAGTCGGTCATCAGGTACAGCCAGAAGCCGAATACGGTGGGCGTTGGGCCGTGGTCAGCGCTCGACCTGCCGTGATGGACGAGTAATGCAGATTGCGACATGGATTAGGTCTCCGCGGATTCGGGTAGTTCAAGGGCGGCCGGGGTGCGTGCGCTGCCGCGACGTGCTTCGATTTCGCGCACGCGCGAGGCCGGAATCACGTAGCCATGGTCGTCGCGGAAGCTACGCGCGATCAGCGCGGCGACGATCGCGACTAAGGCCAGCACGGCGAGCCACGTAATGTGCCAGACGCCGGCGAAGCCGAGCACGAGGCTGAATGCGCCGATCAGGAACCCGTCCGCGGTGTTCGACGGTAGGTGGATGTCCTCGTAATGCGCCAGTGCGGCATTTGCTGCGCCGCTTTCCTTCATGTGCGCGAACGCGTCGAGCTGGTGGACGACCGGTATGCGCGCGAAGTTGTAGACAGCGGGCGGCGACGAGGTGGCCCATTCGAGCGTGCGGCCGTTCCACGGGTCGCCCGTCAGGTCGCCGTATTCCGGCTCGTTGCGATGGATCACGCTCACGACGACCTGGGCGATCTGGTGCACGACACCGAGTGCGATCAGCACCACGCCGCATGCGGCGACGAACAGCCAGGGATGCCAGGTCGGGTTGTCGTAGTGATTCAGGCGCCGGGTCATGCCCATGAAGCCGAGCACGTAGAGCGGCACGAACGACACGTAGAAGCCGACGAACCAGCACCAGAACGCCCGCTTGCCGAGCTTCTCGTCAAGCTTGAAGCCGAACGCCTTCGGGAACCAGTAATGGAAGCCCGCGAGGTAGCCGAACACGACGCCGCCTATGATCGCGTTGTGAAAGTGCGCGATCAGGAACAGGCTGTTGTGCAGCACGAAGTCCACGCCCGGGATCGCCATCATCACGCCCGTCATGCCGCCGATCGTGAACGTGACCATGAAGCCGATCGTCCACAGCACGGGTGTGGTGAACTCGATGCGACCGCGGTACATCGTGAACAGCCAGTTGAAGATTTTCACGCCGGTGGGGATCGCGATGACCATCGTCATAATGCCGAAGAACGCGTTGACGTCCGCGCCGGAACCCATCGTGAAGAAGTGGTGCGCCCACACGAGGAATGCGAGCACCGTGATCGCGCACGACGCGTAGACCATCGTTCTGTAGCCAAACAGCGGTTTCTTCGCGAAGGTCGCGATCACTTCCGAGTAGATGCCGAACGCGGGCAGCACGAGGATGTACACCTCCGGGTGGCCCCACGCCCAGATCAGGTTCAGGTACACCATCGCGTTGCCGCCGAGCTCATTGGTGAAAAAGTGCATGCCTGCGTAGCGGTCGAGGCCGAGCAGTGCGAGCGTCACGGTTAGGATCGGGAACGTTGCCATGATCAGCACGTTCGAGCACAGCGCGGTCCACGTGAACACCGGCATCTTCATCAGCGTCATGCCGGGCGCGCGCAGCTTGACGATCGTCACGAAGAAGTTGATCGCGGTAATCAGCGTACCGACGCCGGAGAGCTGCAGACTCCAGATGTAGTAGTCGACCCCGACGCCGGGACTGAACTGCAGCTCCGACAGCGGTGGATACGCGAGCCAGCCGACCTGCGCGAACTCGCCGATCACGAGCGACAGATTGATCAGGATCGCGCTGATCGCCGTCATCCAGAAGCTCAGCGAATTCAGGAACGGGAAGGCGACGTCGCGCGCGCCGATCTGCAGCGGCACGACAAGATTGAAGAGGCCGACCATCAGCGCCATCGCCATGAAGAAGATCATGATGACACCGTGCGCGGTGAATATCTGGTCGTAGTGGTGCGGCGGCAGGTAACCGGGGCCGTGAAACGCGATCGCGAGCTGAAGCCGCATCATTACGGCGTCGACGAAACCGCGCACGAGCATCAGCACCGCGACGATGATGTACATGATGCCGATCTTCTTGTGATCGACGCTTGTCAGCCACTCGGTCCAGAGCCACTTCCAGCGGCCGAGCTTCGTGAGCGTGACGATGACCGCCAGCACGATGAGCGCCATGAACGCGGCCGCGCCCATGATGATCGGCTGATCGAACGGAATCGCGCCGGGCGTGAGTTTTCCAAACATGGCTTACTCCGTGGTCTGCGTGCGACAGGCGGCGTCGCGGAAGGCCGTGACGTTGCCGTTGTTGTATCGGGCAACGATGTTGCGGAACAGGTACTGGTCGATCGATGAGAAGTAGCGTACCGACTGCTTCTCGCTCGGCTTTGCGACTTCGGCGTATTCGTCCATGCTCAGGCGGTCCGGCGAAGCCTTGACCTTCCGCACCCATGCGTCGAAGTCGGTGGCGCTCGTCGCGAGCGTGCGGAACTTCATGTCGGCGAATCCCTTGCCGCTGAAGTTGGCGGACATGCCTTCGAAATTTCCCGGTGCATCCGCGATCAGGTGCAGACGGGTCTGCATGCCGACCATTGCATACACCTGGGTGCCGAGTTGCGGGATGAAGAATGAGTTCATCACCGAGTCCGACGTGATCCGGAAATTCACCGGCGTATCGACTGGCACGGCGAGCTGGTTCACCGACGCAATGCCGAGGTCCGGGTAGATGAAGAGCCACTTCCAGTCGAGCGCGACCACCTCGACGTCGATCGGCTTCACGCTCGACTGCAGCGGCCGGTACGGGTCGAGCTCATGCGTGGTGCGCCACGTCAGGATACCGAGGTACAGGATGATCAGGGCGGGGATCGTCCAGACGACGATCTCGATCGCCGTCGAGTGCGCCCATTTGGGTGCATAGACCGCGTGACGGTTCGACGCACGGTAGCGCCACGCGAAGAACAGCGTCAGCAGGATCACCGGGATCACGACGATCAGCATCGCCCACGTGGCGGTGGCGATCAGCGACTTCTCGGCCGCGCCGACGCTCCCTTTTGGATCAAGCACAGTCAGATCACATCCCGATAGACAGGCGCTCAATGTCGTGACGATGGCTATCGACCGTTTCCTTAAGGCTTTTCTGTCTGTCATAGTGGTTAAGTCCGGGTTGTGGCACTTTTGACCTCAAGCTGGCTTGACGCATGCGGCATCACACTCGCAGCGTCATGGTCCGACAACCGGCCAGCTTTGTGATTGATGTCGATCAAGGACGAACAAAGCGGCGGGGTGCGGTGCACTGACGCAGTGCGCCGCTGAGTGCGCGTTCCACCACATCGAGTGGCTGGATGCGATTGACAGCCTGCTGAACGTCGGTAGCAAAGTCCTGTACGCCGAAGCTTGCGTAACGACCTTGTTGCATGCGCAGAAGTAGCAGAGTGATCTGCGTGCCGTTCGGCGGCTGCAGCCAGTCCGGCAATGGCTGCGAAATCGGTGTCTGCGGGTGCGAGAAACATCTTGGGTACCAGTCAATGCGGTTGAAGGCCAATAGTCCGACCTCAAGGCTCCCGCTATCTCGACATTCCTACGCGTGACCCGGTGTCGCATCTTGACTTCGGGATCGGGACCGGTTGACCCTGCGCAAGGGCAGCCCTGATTTGCGCGTCGACAATTCCCCGCATACGTCAACAAGGGGAAAGCGATGAAGCACATGATTAAGGCCGTCATGATCGTGGCAAGCCTGTGCGCTACCGGTTTGTTCGAAGTGCTGGCATACGCGGATGACGTCAGCGCGAACGGAAGCACGATGGCAGGCGAGGTGACGGCTGATGGGATCCACGCCGGCGACGTGCTCGTGCGTCTGCGTGCCATCTCGATCGAGCCGGACGTTCACACCAGCGGCACGTTGTCGTCGCTCGGCGTGGGTGTCAATAACGCATTCGTGCCGGAGTTGGACCTGACCTATATGATCCGCGACGCGATCGGCATCGAGCTGATTCTCGCCACCTCGCGGCATCACGTGACGTCCGGCCTCGGCGATCTCGGTGGCGTGAACGTGCTGCCACCGACGCTGCTGCTGCAATATCACTTCAACCATGCTGGCATGATCCGACCGTATGTCGGCGCGGGGGTCAACTACACGTACTTCTACAACGACGGCCTGAGCGCGGGCCCCGTAGGCATCCAGGTGTCACGCAGCAGCTTCGGTCCGGCGGTGCAGGCTGGCGTCGACGTGCAGATCACGAAGACCGTCTTTCTCAACGCGGATATCAAAAAGATCTGGATGCACACGGACGCCTCGGTCGCCGATAGTTCGTTGGGCCGGCTGGACATCGACCCACTGGTACTGGGAATAGGCGTCGGGATGAAGTTCTAGCGAGCGCGCAATGACAGACCACAGCTCGCACCAGCGGGCGATCCGCTGCGCCCCAACCACCTGAAACGGAGATCTGGTCACTATGCCCCTGTACGACTACCGCTGCGCGGCCTGCGGCCACGCATTCGAAACGCTGGTGCGCGCCGGCCACGCGCCCGTCTGCCCGCAATGCGGCGGCACCGCGCTGGACAAGCAGGTCAGCGCGCCGGCCTCGCCCGGCAAGAGCCGCGCGATCATCTCCCGCGCGCGGCGTCAGGCGGCGCGCGAAGGGCACCTCAGCAACTATTCGCCGGCCGAGCGCCGCAAGCTGCTGCGCTGAGCCCAACGGGGAATCGCGCTGTCGATGTAGATGAACCTCGAGGGCGCCTACGGGATGGCACTCAGTCTCACCGTCTTCATGGCCGGCACGCTGGATCGGGCCACCGCCGACAGCCTGCTGGAACGCGCGAAGGGCATCTGCCCGTATCTCGACGCGTGGCTTCGCAACATTGCGTCAGCACGGCCGCCCTCGCGCTCGCGCGCTTCGATGACCATGACGGAAACGTCCTGCCGGCTTGTAGAGCAGCGCGCCCGAGGCCGGCACGTCATCCAGCAACGCGCCGTCTGCGCTATAGGCCGCGAACCAATGGCCGAAATGCTCGGCCTGAGACAGCCCCTGCGACTGCGCCCAGCCGCCCTGCGGCCGCGCCTGCGCCAGCGCGCAATGCAGTGCCGACGGCGTCGGCGTCATGGCGAAGGCCTCATTCATGACGCTCACCAGCGACTTGCGATGCTTGAAGTTTTCGATGAACTGCGCCGCCTGGGTCAGCCGGGTGCGGATCTTGTGCAGCACGCTGACCTTGGCCGTGATGATTTCGGCGAGCGCGAGCGGCGTGGCAGGGACGGCCGTATCGGGGCACAGCGCGAGCAGCGCCGGTCCCAGGTACGGAATGACCCCGCCCGCACACAGGCGTTCGGCGATGGTCTGGACTGAAACGGTCATGCAGTGCGCCTCACAGATAAATGGCAGCGCCGGCGCCCACGTTGGTCGCGGTGTCTTTCAGCGTCTTGACGATGTACTTGACCTGGTCGGTGTCGAGCAGCGTGTGCAGCGGCAGCGCCAGCGCGCGATCGCCGATGCGCTCGGTGTCGGGCAACAGGCCGCTCTTGCGGCCGATCGCATCGCCCGCGTTCATGTAGTGGAACTGCTGATGCAGCGGATGGCTGTAGGCCACCGTCTCAATGCCGCAAGATTTCATGTCGTCGATCATCTGGGCGCGCGCGCTCTGCGTAAAACGCTTGCCCAAATGCACAACATAGAGCATCCAGTGCACTTCTTCGACGTCCTCGGCCACGTAGGCCGGCTTGATCCCTTCGAAGCTTTGCATCTCTTCGTGATACCAGGTCTCGACCTGCTTTCGCTGCGCGAGGCGCGTGTCGAGTTCGGCCAGTTGCGCGAGACCGAGCGCGGCGGTCAGATCACTGATGCCCGCCTGCAGCGGCACCCGCGAGCCGACCGAGACGGACGCGCGGTCCGTGACGCGCCGCTCGCGCAGATAGCGCAGTTCATGGACGAGTTCGTCATCGTCGGTGACGAGCATGCCGCCCGCTCCTGTGCACAGCGCGGACGGGCTGGAGAAGTCGAACACTGATACGTCGCCGAAACAGCCGACGTTGCGGCCCCGGTAGCGCGAGCCCAACGCCTCAGTACTGTCTTCGATCAGCCGCAAGCGCTGCGCGTCGGCCAGTTCGCGCAGCAGCGCCCACGCGGCCGGGTGGCCGTTGGTATTGCCGGCGAGGATCGCGCGCGTGCGAGGGCCGATCTTCTGCGCGGCTTTTTCGGCGCTCAGACAACCGCTCCAGTAGTCGATGTCGGCGAACACCGGCACGGCTCCCGCCAGCGTGATCGCCTGCGCCACCTGATGCCAGGTGTGCGACGCGCAGACCACCTCGTCTCCCGGGCCGATCCCCGTCGCGCGCAACGCAATCCAGGTGGCGAGCGTGCCGCTCGCGACCGCGACCGCATGCTCCCGGCCAACCCAGCCCGCAAACGCGCGCTCGAACGAATCAAGCATCGGCCCGTCGCTCCAACGCGAGGATTGCAGCACCGCGTTGACGAGATCGATCTCGCGCGCCGCGCAGGCCGGTTCGCTCAGCGCGATCTCATCGATTTCCATGCGCCTTGTCCTCAGTCAGGATCAACCCATCGGCCTCTTCAGGCCGCTGCGTGATGGTCCTGTAATACCCGGCCGATATCGCGAAATAGATACTGCGCACACCGAACCGGAGCGCTGCTGTCTCGTCGCGCATCACCGTTGCGCTGACATGCATTGTGCGCACCTCGGGATAACGTTCGTGCCATTGCGCGGCGGCGTCGCGTAGCGTCGGTGCCGTGCGGAGCAGGTTCGCCGCGAAGTCCAATTGCTCGGCGTTCAGGCTCATCTCACTCCTCCACGCCAGCAATGCGCCGCGCTTCGACCGTGATGGGCAGTGGCGTATCGTCGGCCATCGCGGGCAATTCGAGTTGCCAGCCGTTCGCAAGTGTGACGAGACCGCCCCACATTCCGGGCTGCGCCATCGCGACAATGGGCTCTTCCAGGTCCTTCTTTGGCACGTAGGCGCTCAGCGCGCCCTTGCTGTCCTTGCGGATCATGACTTTCATGGTTGCGGACTCCGGAGATTGATGACAGGTTCAGACCAGGTTCAAGCGGGATGCGCTGCTTCCTCCAGCGGTGTGCAGCCAGCGCACGCGCCGGCTTCAGGTGCGCTGCATGTTCGATCGCGCTGAATACGCCACGGTCCCGGCCCTCCGGCGCCGCCGCGTGCAGCCCGCACACAGCCAGGTGATTGGCTTCGGTGGCGCCGCTGGCGAAGATCAACTCTGCGGGCTTGCCACCGAGCGCTCGCGCGATCGTCGCGCGGGCCGCAGCGAGCGTACCCTTCGCCGGCTGCCCGACGGCATCCTGCGACGACGCGTTGCCCCACACATCCGTCAGGATGGACAGCATCGCCTGCCACGGCGGAGGCTGGCGGCATGGTCGCGTTGTGGTCGAGATAGATCGTCGGCCGGCTCCGTTAGTTTGCTTCACGGCCAGAACACGCATTCGCGATCGATGCACAGCGTGTCCAGCAGCTCGGCCAGATCGGTGCTCTCATGCTGGGGCATCCATCGGTGCGACGCATGATCGCGCGCGCTCAGGTGCCACATACCGTCTTCATCGCGCGTGAGCCAGGCTATGTCGATCAGCCCGCCATTCGCGTCGACATTGCGGGAGCAGCACGGGCTCTCGACACGGAACCCCTGCCCGTCGCGCAGCACGCGCGGCAGCACATAGCGGTAGCGGGTACGCTCGCGCAACGCTTGCTCGATCTGGCGCTGGGTCAGGTCGAACGGGCGGCCCGCGCGCAAACCGTCGCGCGGCGGCGCCGCTTCTGGCGCGCTCGCCTGAACCGTCATGACATGGCTCCTTCTTCGGGTAGCAGGCCGGCGGGTGCGGGCGCAATTTCATTCTCCGTGCATCCGACGACACAGTTGCCGAACTGCACCAGATAGACCGGCTCGCCGCTCTCAATCACCTGGCCGACGTTGACGATTTCGCCGACCGTACCCGCCTCGGCCAGACAATCGTCCTGGCCGCGCTCCGGAAAGCTGCCGTCGTTGCACAGGTCATCCAGCGCGATCACGCGCATGCCCCACTGATAAGCAGGCTGAACCGGTTCGATACTCATGCTGACGGCTCCTGCGGTTGCGACGTTTCCGGCTGGACCCGCGTGCCGATCTTGTGCAGCGCTTCGGCCCGCTCGCCCAAGCCTTGCAGCACGTCGTCCGGCAGGTTGTCGAGCGTGCATAGCTCTTTCGCGCGCATGCCGACACGGTGGCCGCTCTCGACGAAATCCACCGCGTAGATATAGAACTGCTGAAGGAAGGTGTCGATGCTGGTGACGTAACCGATCTCGCCCTTGTTCACCAGCACTTCGCCGATGTCCTTGCCGTTGTAAGTGCCGTCGTTGCGGATCACCGCGCGTGCGATTACGCGCTCGCCGTAGTTGAAGCGCGGGGGAAACGCGACCTCGAGCAGGTCGTCGTCGCGGTTGATGTCAGCCATGCTTCACTCCTGCTGATCTCCTGCTGATCGTTGCGTCTGTCCGGTGGTCATCAGGTTCGCGGCCTCGCCCGACGGCCGGCGCAGTCGAGTGGGCCGCCCTGCCAATGGCGCGGTGCAATGTCGCCGCCTGGTACGCGCACGTTCTGTACGTTCATGGTTGCGTCCCCGTCCAGCCGCGCGTCGGATACGCACTCAGCGCATCCATTGCATCGTCGGACCCGACGCCGGTCTCATGACGATCCAAGACTTGCGAAAGCAGCGCGCCCCCCACCCGGTCTTCGGGATCGAGCCGGCGCAATTCGCGCAGTAGCATGCGCGCTTCTTCAAAGTCGCCGAGACGCATGTTGAGGTACGCGAGGCCCTTCAGCGTGAACAGACAAAAACGCGCGGCCGCGTCATAACGCGTGGTCACGATCGCGGCCGCAAGCGGTTCGTCGCCGAGATCCGAGCCCAGCGCGGTGCGGGCGACCGCCAGCGCATCTTCGCCGATCGCACGCGCCTGCGCCAATTGATGGCCGTAGAAGTAAAAGCGGTACAGCGCGATCAACGGCACCGGATGGCGCGGCGCGGCGGCGCGGGCGCGTTGCAACAGCGCGAGCGCCTCGTCGGGGCGCTCGCGCAACCGACCCGCCTCGGCGATCAATGCATTGACGCCCGACGGCAAGCCGCCGCCAATCGTTCTCTGCGCAAACGCGGTCATTACGTCGTCGAGGGCACGGTCGCCGGACTCCATCGCCATCGCTCCTCTTCAGGAGATCTGACGCGGCAGCGGCGGCCGCCCGCGGCCAATCGCGCTGACATCGATGGTCGCCACGCCCGGCGGCGCCGATTCCGCACTGCTGCTGCAACCACAAGCGGCCTGGTTCGGATTGAAGAAGATCAAGCCGGACTGGGTTGGCGTGTCGGCGAAATCGATCGTTATGCCTTCGAGCATCAGCCGGCTCTCAGCCGGCAGGAATACGCGCAGGCCGTTGATGTCGAGTTCCTGTTCGCCTGGTTGCAGCGCCGGCTCGGCGGTGAATTTCGCGGTATAGCCGGAACAGCCGCCGGCGCTCACCACCAGACGGAAGCCGGCGCCAGCCGGCAGGCCCGAAAAGCGCACGATACGACGCATGAACTTCTCGGCGGCGCTCGTAACAGTTACCTTGGACAGCATGATGCGTAGTCTCCTGATGGATGAATGGCCGGCCCGGCCACGAGCCAGACTCAAACCTGAACGATGCAGCCGTCCACGGGACACACGGCGACGCACTGCGGGTCGTCGAAGTGGCCTTCGCATTCGGTACATTTCTTGGGGTCGATCGCGAACACGCCGCCTTTGTCGCTGATCGCGACATTGGGGCATTCCGGTTCGCAGGCCGAGCATCCCGTACAGGTGGACGCAATAATCTTCAGAGGCATGGAGGCTCTCCTGTTGTCCTGTCTGGAAGGGTGTGGGGTGTCACGCCGCTGAGGCTGACGAGGTGTAAGCGCCCTGGCGGATCGAAGCATCGCCGCGGTCCCGGTGCACGATGGCGCCGCTGGCGATGCGACTGCGGTAGTCGTTGAACCAGGCAAGCACCGCTTTTTCGATAAATTCGCCGACGTACTGATCGACCGGCTCGATGCCCGCTTGCGCCAGTTCGTCTTTCGGGCAGGCGCCGATCTTCGCGACCAGCACCGCGTGGCAGTCGTCGAGCGCGCGCACGACCGACGGGAGTTGCTCGTCGTCGCCGTAACCGCCCAGGCAATACAGGTCCACCCGGCGATGGCCGACGAACAGCGCTTCGGCTGCCGAGACCTCGAAGATCTGAAACTCCGTGACGTGGCCGAAGTGCTCGTTGACCCGGCCGCCGCCCTTCGTTGCGACCGCGACCAGCGCCTTCATGTCGTCGGCGACGTCGATCTCGCGAGAGACAGCCAGCGCTTCCTGCTTCGCGTCGTGCTGCGCCTGACGCTCGGCTTCGACGCGCTGCTGGTATTCACGGCGGCGGTCGAGGTCGTAGACCACTTCCATCCGCTCGATCTTGTCGAGCGTGAAATCCTCGCTGCGGTCCTCGCCCAGCAGGCCAACCGCATCCGCGCGGCACTGGCGGCAATGACGCATCAGGTTGGCGCCGCCCATGCAGGCGTCCTGCACGGCCTTGAGTTCCTGCGCAGTCGGTCCGCGCTGGCCGCTCAGGCCAAAGTAAGTGCCGTGCTCGGGCTGCGAGATCAGCGGCATGATGTTATGCAGGAACGCGCCGCGTTTCTTGACGTCGCGGTTGACCTCGATCAGGTGCTCCTCGTTGATGCCGGGAATCAGCACCGAGTTGATCTTGGTCAGCACGCCGCGTGCGGTGAGCATCTCGAGACCCTTCATCTGCCGGTCACGAAGGATGCGGGCTGCTTCGTAACCGGTCACGCGCTTGTGCTTCCAGAAAATCCACGGATAGATTTTCTCGCCCACCGCCGGGTCGACCATGTTGATGGTGATTGTCACGTGGTCGATGTTGTACTTGCAGATTTCGTCCACGAGGTCGGGCAACGCCAAGCCATTGGTCGACAGGCACAGCTTG
This sequence comes from Paraburkholderia sp. MM6662-R1, assembly GCF_050436245.1. Classification (NCBI taxonomy): domain Bacteria; kingdom Pseudomonadati; phylum Pseudomonadota; class Betaproteobacteria; order Burkholderiales; family Burkholderiaceae; genus Paraburkholderia; species Paraburkholderia sp. MM6662-R1. The sequence continues at coordinate 735,043 of NZ_JBNDLV010000003.1, forward strand.
ATGTCCGGCGCCTGTTCCTGCAGCATCCGGAACGTCTCGAAGGTCTTCTTCGGGCTCGCCAGCGAATCACCGGGACCGGCGATGCCAAGCACCGTCATCTGGGGAATCTCGCTTGCGACCGCCACGACCTTCTTCACTGCCTGTTGCGGCGTTAGCTTCTGAGAGACCACGCCGGGACGCGACTCGTTCGCGCAGTCGTATTTGCGGTTGCAGTAGTTGCACTGGACGTTGCAAGCCGGCGCCACCGCCACATGCATGCGCGCATAGTGATGATGGGCTTCTTCCGAGTAGCATGGGTGATTCTTGACCTTCTCCCAGATGTCCGGCGGCATGTCGTCGAGACTACCCGACGCGCCGCAGCTGGCCTTACCCTCGCCACCGTGCGTGCCGCAGCCGCCACCGGTGGACGGGTCTTCGATCTTCACGCCGAGCGGTTTAATCTGCCCGACGCTGATATAGGCCGCTGCGGGCAAGTCGCTCGCATTTGAACTCGCTTGCATGGATATCTCCTCGCAACCAACGGCGGCCGCGCGCAAGCCATAGAGCCAGATCCATGCCACTCGACAAGAACGCCAGGAATCAACGGGTTAGGATATATTTCGCAGTTCTGTTTGATCCCGGCGCGCGACGTATCCCTACAATTTCGTTGCGTCGTGTCGGTGTTGCGACAAATCTCACACGACCCGGACAGCATGTTCTGAACCAGCGAGATGGACCCGCACAAACCAGATCAATCGTTCGCGTTCACCCTCCGGCTTCCCCGGCTTGCGATGTCGCGAACGTGTGGTCGTCCGCTGCTGCTCGTCACGCGAAAGACCCGTAGCGCTCAGGCCGCGCAGTTGCCCGTCCGGTTCGGCCAGCACCACAAAGGCGCGCCGCCACTCCATCGTCTGCACAAGATAGTTCAGGGACTCGCGCAAGGCTTTCGCCACATCGAGCGACGAAACCAGCGTCTTGCTCACCTCGTAGACGCCGTCGAACGCTCGCCTGAATGTTCACGATTGACTTCCCCTTCGTGCGCTGCGCGCTTTCGATGTACCAGCGCAAGGCGCACGATCGACCCAAAGCACAGCGTTTGAAGTAAGCGCATTTCTACGCCTGACGATTCAGCCATCGCGCATGTCAATCCAGCGCGCGTAACGACAAATCCGACAAAAAGAACGGCGGCAATCCTCACTCGTCGGACGCATCGACACAAAAACAACAGCGGCCCAGCTGAAAGAGGCCACTAGAGCGTGAAAATCCACTGGCATGGAAGTTGCCCTGAAGGTCGCATTACCCCGCTTTAGGAGCCTGCAATGTCGGATTTCCAACGCGTGAATACCGGCCTCCATCCGCGCGGCTTCAACCCCGTGCATCTGGATCATGCCGCCACCACGCCGGTCGATCCGCGCGTGATCAGACGCATGCTGCCTTACCTGACCGAGATATACGGCAATCCCGCCAGCCGTTCGCATGCCTATGGCTGGGTCGGCGAAGAAGCGGTGGAACTGGCCCGCGAGCAGGTCAGCTTGCTCGTCAACGGGGACCCGCACGAGATTGTCTGGACCTCGTGGAGCTTCGGCCGCGCATGCGAATCGCGTGCCAAATGCACGGCGGCGTCCACGAGCGCGGCATGCGTTCGGGGACGTTGTGCACGCATCAGATCGTCGAGGAACTGCCATTGCCGCCGGTCGAGATCCACCGCTCGATTCTCGCGCCGAGGACGAGATCAAGGCGGCCGTGTCTGACTTTCGCTCGCGCCAGACGATTCGAGGCGCAGCAGCCGACGACCTGTAACTCGCCGAGCGACCGACCTGCTCGTCTAACCCGAAGTGAGTCCATTCAAGCCTGAGAGGAACCTCCATGGAAACGCTCACCCAACCGGCTGCCGCCACACCCGCCGTCATGCCCGGCCTACTCGAATTCACGCCTCAGGCCGCTGCGAAAGTGGCCTCGCTGATCGAGGAAGAAGGCAATCCCAACCTGAAGCTGCGGCTGTACGTATCCGGCGGCGGCTGTTCGGGCTTGCAGTACGGCTTCGCGTTCGACGACCAGGTGGCGGACGACGACATGCAGACCGTCACGGACGGCGTCACGCTGCTGGTCGATTCGATGAGCCAGCAATACCTGCCCGGCGCGCGCGTCGACTACGAAGACAGCCTGGAAGGTTCGCGCTTCGTCATTCACAACCCCAATGCGCAGAGCACCTGTGGCTGCGGCAGTTCGTTTTCCGTGTGAGGCAATCATGAAATCTCACTGACTGGCGCCTCCCGACGACGAGGAGAACAACCAGTTCGACAATGCGTGGGGCCTTGACCTGCAATCGCGTCTCGCGTGCTGCGTGAAGCTGCACGACGCCGACCTGACGATCGAACTGCCGCCACATACGCGCGAGCTCGCGCGTGAGCATTGAGGGCATGCGTCCTTAGCGCTGTGCGGCCTCTTCAAGCGCCATAGCGGTCATCGCCGCGAGCGCACGTCCTGGCTGACCACGCCTATCGCATCGCGCATCGCTTTCTGCAGCGCCGTGTTCATCGCTACACCTGGCTGTTCGAAACAGGACATTCGCGACAGGTCTTCGTTGGAACCGCTTCATCACAGCGCCAGCGAACACCGGAAAGCCCCGCGGCAAGCGGCTATTCGCACTAAGCGTGCATGGCGCAGTACTTGCAAACCGTATGTTCAAATGCCTAAAGGACAACTTCCCGTGTCGAATCCGATCATCAACGACACCACACTGCGCGACGGCGAACAGACCGCTGGCGTCGCATTCACGGTTGCCGAAAAATGCGCGATTGCCGAGGCGCTCTCAAGCGCCGGCGTACCCGAACTGGAAATCGGTATCCCCGCGATGGGTGCCGAGGAAATCGATTGCATCCAGACCATCGTCGCGCTGAATCTCGACGCCGATCTGATGGTCTGGGGCCGTCTCACCGACGCGGACCTGGCGTCGGCCTTGTGCTGCAATCCCGACATCATTCACCTGTCGATTCCCGTGTCCGATATCCAACTTCAACACAAATTGCGCCAGCCGCGCTCGTGGGTGCTCGCGCAGGTGAATCGCGTGATCAGCGCCGCCGTCAAAAGCGGCCGCAAGGTTTCGCTGGGCGCGGAGGATGCCTCGCGCGCGGCCCCCTCGTTCCTTGCCGACGTGGCGCGGCACGCGCAACAGTGCGGTGCGCAACGCATCCGCTTTGCGGACACGCTCGGCGTCCTCGATCCTTTTTCGACCTATGAAGCGATTGCGCGATTGCACGACGCGGTCGATCTGGAAATCGAAATCCACGCGCACAACGACCTCGGGCTCGCGACCGCGAACACCCTTGCCGCACTGCGCGCCGGCGCAACCCACGCCAACACCACTGTCAATGGTCTCGGCGAACGCGCCGGAAATGCCGCGCTGGAGGAGATCGTGATGGGCGTGCGCCATATCATGGGTCGCAACACCGGCGTCGACACGACCGCGCTATTGAGCATCTCGCGGCTTGTCGAACGGGCTTCAGGACGCCCGGTCGCGCTTAACAAAAGCATTGTCGGCGCCAGCGTTTTCACGCTCGAGTCCGGCATCCACACAGACGGGCTCACGAAGAATGCATCGACCTACGAGAGCTTCGATCCCGCCGAACTCGGTCGCGAACGCTCGGTCGCGCTTGGCAAGCATTCGGGTTCGCAAAGCGTGCGCCGGGCTTATGACGCGCTCGGCCTGGCCGTCAGTGAAAAGCTGCTCGTGCTGCTGCTGACCCGGATCCGCCACCATGCCGCCCAGCACAAGCAAACGCCCAGCGCCGCCGACCTGTATCGCTTCCTGATCGAGTTGCGCTACACCGTCGGAGACTTGTCATGAGCGGCGCTGTGGTCGGCTTCACGAAGTGCGTCGCGAAACCCGAACAGTCAGGCACGACGGCGCCGTGCGCGAGCAGCGGCGCCTGCGACAAGTACTTCGCCGAGCCGACGCTCTGTCCATACCTATCCTCATCCGCTTGCAAGGAGTAAACGCGATGGAAAGCTTTGTCCAGCAACTCAAGGCGCTGTCCTCAGCCGAGGACTTCCTGCAGTTCTTCGGCATTGCGTTCGACCAGAAGGTCGTCAACGTGAGTCGACTGCACATCCTCAAGCGCTTCTTTCAGTACATCCAGCAACAGGACGCGCTGCCGGAAGGCGACGAACCCGCCCTGTTCGCGTCATATCACGCGCTGCTGCTGAAGGCTTACGGCGACTTCGTCACCTCCACGCCGGCGCAGGAAAAAGTGTTCAAGGTGTTCCGGGACACAAATGGGCGGCAGCACGTTTCACTCGACAGTCTGCGCGCGTCGCTGCCCGCGCGCACCCTTGCCTGACAGGTGGAGCAAGACCATGCACATCGTTAAGACCATGCACATTGTCGTCTGCATCAAGCAGGTCCCGGACTCGACGCAGATCCGCGTTCATCCGGTCACCAACACGATCATGCGCCAGGGTGTTCCGGCGATCGTCAACCCGTATGACCTGTTTTCACTCGAAGAGGCGCTGCGACTGAAGGACCGCTTCGGCGGCAAGGTCACGTTGCTTTGCATGGGCCCGCCGCAGGCCGAGGAAGCGCTGCGCAAGTGCATCAGCTTCGGCGCGGACGACGCCGTGCTGCTCACCGACCGTGCATTCGCCGGCGCGGATACGCTCGCTACGTCGTACGCGCTGGCAGCGGGTATCCAGCAGATCGCGAAGGAGCAGGCGGTGGACATCGTGTTCACTGGCAAGCAGACGATCGACGGCGACACCGCGCAAGTCGGCCCCGGTATCGCCAAACGCCTCGGGCTGCAACTGCTGACCTACGTGTCGCGCATCGTCGAGACCGCTCTCGATGCGCGCACGATCACCGTCGAGCGCCGCGCCGAGGGCGGCGTGCACGTGCTCAGGACTGCGCTGCCGTGCCTGATCACAATGCTGGAGAACACCAACGAACTGCGCTTTGCGACGCTGCCCGCGATGATTCATGCAGCCGGCTATCCGGTGCATAAATGGAACTGCGAACAGGCCGGCATCGAAGATCTCAGCAAGATCGGCCTGAAGGGCTCGCCGACAGTGGTCAGCAAAGTCTTTGGACCGACGCCGCGCAGCGAGAAAGCGGAGATGCTCGACCTCGACGCATCGAGTCTTTGCGACGTGTCGGTGAACCTGCTGCAAAAGATCTTCGCGCGCCATCCTACCCTGGAAGCTGACCTGCTGATGAAGGAGGGTTCATGAACACACCCGCCGCCCCCGCGAAGAAACCCGCCGGCCGCGCGGGACGCAATCTCGAACTGCCGAAACACCTGAAGGCCTACAAAGGCGTCTGGGTCTTTATCGAGCACGACCGTGGACACGTGCACAGCGTCTCGTGGGAACTGCTCGGTGAAGCGCGCAAATTGGCCGACACGCTCGGCAGCCGAGTGGGCATCGCGGTGCTCGGCGGCGCGAATGAACCGCTCGAACAGTTCGCCGCAGAAGCCTTCACTTACGGCGCGGACGATGCGTACATCGTCCACGACCCGGTCTTGCAAGGCTATCGCAACGAGCCGTTCACGAAAGGGCTGACCGACCTCGTCAACCGGCATCAGCCCGAGATCCTGCTGCTGGGCGCGACGTCAATGGGCCGCGACCTCGCCGGCTCCGTAGCGACGACCCTGCTGACCGGGCTGACCGCCGATTGCACCGAACTCAACATCGATCCCGCGTCGCGGGCGCTGGCGGCGACGCGCCCCACCTTCGGCGGCTCGCTGTTGTGCACGATCATGACGCTCGCGTACCGTCCGCAGATGGCGACGGTGCGCCCGCGCGTGATGCCGATGCCGCTGCGCGACGCCGAACGCACCGGCAACATCGTCCACGGAACGCTGGGGATGATCGAGACGGACATCGTCACGAGGCTGCTCGACTTTATCCCGGATGCGAGCAGCAACCGGATCAACCTGCCCTATGCCGATGTGATTGTGAGCGGCGGCAAGGGGTTGAAGAGCCCGGAAAACTTCCAGCTGGCGTTCGAACTGGCGAACGTGCTCGGCGGCGAAGTGGGTGCGACCCGGCCATGCGTGCAGGCCGGCTGGGTCGAGGGGGAGCGGCAGGTGGGACAGACCGGCAAGACGGTGCGGCCCAAGCTCTACATCGCCGCCGGCATATCCGGCGCGATCCAGCACCGCGTGGGCATGGAAAGCGCAGATGTGATCGTGGCGATCAACACCGACCCGAACGCACCCATCTTCGATTTCGCACACTACGGGGTTGTCGGCAATGCGTTGCAAGTGTTGCCCGCGCTGAAGCAGGCTTTTGTGGAGCATTTGACCCGGCGCCGCAAGCAGGCTGCCTGAGGAGAATCACGATGAGAAAACCTTCACAATTCGATGTGATTGTGGTCGGCGCCGGTCCGTCCGGCAACGCTGCCGCTTACACGATGGCCAAGGCAGGTCTGGAAGTGCTGCAGATCGAGCGCGGCGAATATCCGGGCAGCAAAAACGTTCAGGGTGCGATCCTGTACGCGAAGGCGCTCGAAGAGATCATCCCGGACTTCCGCGACGATGCGCCGCTGGAGCGCCACATCATCGAGCAGCGGATGTGGATGCTCGACGATACGTCGTTTGTCGGTACACATGTGCGCAGCGAGGATTACAACAAGCCGCCCTATAACCGCTACACGATCATCCGCGCGCAGTTCGACAAGTGGTTTTCATCGAAAGTGCGCGAAGCCGGCGCACTGCTGCTCTGCGAGACCACGGTGAAGGAACTGATCATGGACGGCGACGTGGTGGTCGGCGTGCAGTGCGACCGCGAGCACGGCGATGTCTATGCCGACGTGGTGGTGCTCGCCGACGGCGTGAATTCGACGCTCGCGCGCAAGGCGGGCTTTCATGGAGAGATCGGGGCCGGCAACGTTGCACTCGCCGTCAAGGAGATTCTCTTCATGCCGGAGGAGACGATCCGCCAGCGCTTCAACGTCGGCGAGGACGACGGCGTCGTGATCGAGATGGTCGGCAGGATCACCGACGGCATGATGGGCACTGGCTTCCTCTATACCAACAAGGAATCGCTCACCATAGGCGTGGGCTGCATGCTGAGCGACTTCAAGAAAAACCCCAACCGCACGAGCCCCTACGTGCTCCTCGAAAAGATGAAGCAGCACCCGTCGATCGCACCGCTGATTGCGGGCGGCGAGATGAAGGAGTATTGCGCGCATCTGATTCCCGAAGGCGGTTTTCACGCAATCCCGCAGGTCTACGGCAACGGCTGGATGATCGTTGGCGATTCAGGCGGTTTCGTGAACGCCGCGCACCGAGAAGGATCGAATCTTGCGATGACCACGGGACGCCTCGCCGCCGAAACGGTGATCCACGCGAAAGCCGCGGGCCACGGCTACCGCGCCGGCACGCTCAAGGCCTACAAGGCCGCGCTCGATCAGAGCTTCGTGATGAAAGACCTGCACAAGTACCGCGACATGCCGGCCGTGCTGCACCAGAATCCGCAGTTCTTCACGACCTACCCCGACCTCATGGCGCGCGCCGCGCGCACGATGATCACGGTCGACGGTAAGGACAAGAAAAGCAAGGAGCGCGAGATTTTTTCGAGCTTCCGCACAGCCCGTTCGCTTTCCGGCATCGTGGGTGACGCCTACAAACTCCTGAGGGCCTTCCGATGAGCACCCTACCCGTCAACGTAGAGGAAAAGCTGTTCCAGAACCGTTATCGCGTCGATGCAGGACGGCCGCACGTCCACATCAAGGATGCCGACGTCTGCCAGAGCGAATGCAGCGCGAAGAGTTGCACCTTCGTCTGCCCGGCCTCGTGCTACAAGGCCGAAGGCAACGGCGCGGTGACGCTGATCACCGACGGCTGCCTCGAATGCGGGAGTTGCCGCATCCTCTGTACCGACCACCAGAATATCGAGTGGGACTACCCGCGCGGTGGTCACGGCATCCTGTTCAAGTTCGGTTGAGGAACATCGTCATTGCCAGACCAGAACGACATGTGTTTGCTTGCACCGAGAACCGGCCGCCGCCGCATCCGCGGGGCGCCGGGCGGCAAGGGCTCGACCGCGCTGCTGAAGGCCTTCTGGGCGGAACGGCAGAAACGCCAGGCGCCCGATACCGTCGCGATCACGTATTCGGGCTGCCTCGGCCCGTAGTGGAAGCGTTGCTGCAACGGTCCGTCTGAGGAGACACATGGCCAACGAACCGGCGATGACAGCGCCGCGTTCGCACCACCTTAGTCGAGATACGGACCGCTTCCCATCGTGATCGTGCCAAGGTCCACGCCAAATCCAGATTTGACTTGTCCGAGCCATTCGCCTCAGTCGCGATGTCGCGGCCCCGACACGCCGCAAGTCCGACAGTCCTTTCAGAGGCGCTTGATCTCGACACCGTATTTCCTCAGCGCGTAGCCAATCTGGCGCGGCGTCAGTCCAAGCAGCCGCGCCGCCTTTGCCTGCACCCAGCCGGATCTTTCCATGGCGGCGATGAGACGCTCGCGGTTGGTCATCTTCGCATCACTTCCGAGGACTGCGCCGCCAGCCGCTAACGGAGTCCGCTCGCTGCCGACAGGCTGGACCGCAGCAACTGCGCCCGACGTAGCAGCCTCAGCCCGCAGCGTAGCCGGCTTCACGGGCACTGGTACGATTGGCCCGGGCTGCGGCGCGATTTCGTCCGATCGGCTCTTCCACAGCATCGCGGACAGGCACTGACCGTGGCAGCAGGCAAAGTCGTTTCTCACGATCGCTGGTCCCGGCGCCAAGGTCGCGCTCCGCTGCACGCAATTCTCGAGCTCGCGGACATTGCCGGGAAAACCGCAGTTCATCAATACTTCAATCGCGCTCGCATCGAAGCTCAGCGTACGGCCGTTCTCGCTGTTGAAATTCTCGAGAAACTCAACGGCGAGGAGCGGAATATCACTGCGCCTTTCACGCAACGGCGGCAACAGCAAGGGAACCACGCAGAGGCGATAATAAAGGTCGGCGCGGAACTCGTTCCTTGCCACAGCCTCTTCCAGGTTTTTATTCGTGGCGGCAATCACGCGAACATCGACCTTAATGGTCTGGTTGCTGCCGACGCGCTCGAATTCTTGCTCCTGCAGGACGCGCAGCAGCTTTGCCTGGAACGAGGCCGAGATCTCGCCGATCTCGTCCAGAAACAGCGTCCCCTTGTCGGCGAGCTCGAAGCGCCCCTTGCGCGAATTGAAAGCGCTGGTAAAGGCACCCTTCTCATGACCGAACAATTCGGATTCCAGCACCGTCTCATGGAGCGCCGCGCAATTGAGCTTGATGAAAGGCCGCTTGGCGCGCGGCGACAGCTCGTGAACGGCCTTGGCGACCAGCTCCTTCCCGGTACCGGATTCGCCGCGCAACAGAACCGTGCTGTTCGATTCGGCTACCACCGCGATCTTCGCGAGCAGCCCGCGCAGCGCCGGGCTGTCGCCAATGATCCCCTCGATCTGAAACTTCTTACGCTCACCTGCAGGGTGCTTGAGCTCGGACAATGGCTTTTGCAGCCCGTCCTTTCCCGCCATCAGTCGCTCGCGGTCGCTCTTGAAAAAGCGATGCAGCTTCACCGTCTGCCCCACCAGGTTGGCGACCATGGTAAGCAGCCGCACGTCGTAATCGAGCCGGAAGTTCGACCCATAGTCCAGGATGCGGTCGATGGTCAGCGTGCCTACGACTTTCGCGTCGATGCGAATAGGGACGCCAATGAACGACACTCGCATGTTGTCGGAGGCACCGAGCACGCCCATGTCGGCGGCACTGAAGCCCGAATGCACCGCTACGTTCTCGGCGACGAGCGGCCTGTCCGTCGCCATGATCTGGTCAATTGCCTTCTGCGGCAGGCGCATCCGGTAGTGCTCATCGCTGCCTTCGCTCCAGTCCGCGCCAACGGTAATGTCCGGTACGCCATCATCGTCGAAGAGAGAGACGATACCGAGCCGCATCTGAACAAACGATTGCAGGCGATCGATGACGTTGGCCAACGCGACTTCGAGCCGGTAGGGGGCGGTGAGTACCTTCGATATTTCGAAGATGCCGGTAAGCACGCTCTCGTGCCACTGCACAATAGGGACCGCGTGGTCCGTCTCGGACTTTGAGCCAGGCCTTTCGCGCACGGAAGCGATATGCAGCATGACGACGTCCCCGTTGTGGGGACCGTGCTCCCCGTCACCTTGTTCGGATTTGCGGGCATTGTGTTGCATATCATCCTCGATCTAGCGCCCAATTTCACGGGCTGACTTCAAAAGATAATGCCCTTTCATGGAAGGACGGTGAAACTGTAGTGCCTTGATGTACTTATTTTCTGCTTTTGCGATTTCGCTGCGTGGATTCCGTTAGGAACGCGAGTTCCATTGATGTCGCTCAAATCAACTGCGATTTGTCTACTCCAGGTGCAGCCGATTACAGGTGTCGTCCATCATTGATTGCTGCCTCGGTGCCCGTGAGATAACTCGCCGCATCCGAGCATAGGACGAAGATGATCTATCTTTGCGACCTCTTCGGGCGTGCCCGCCCGGCGCAGCGGGATATTTGGCACAAAAAGCGCTTCCGTGTCGGGCGACAAAATGTCCGTCTTGAACTGGCCGAGGACGTGTGGAAACTGTTTTCAGATCGTTAGATGCGAGTCTATCGGTCCGATCAATCTGGTTTGGTAAGTCATGGCTGCGTTAGCGTAACGTTTCAAGTGCAAAAAAAGCCCCTCCGGGCTCTAGGTGCCAGCCATCCTCACTACCTCTATTGTTTTGGCAATCCAAAGTATCTTCACAGGCGCTGGGCCAGTAGCCGTCGTACTTGCGCACGTTCTGGCCAAGAAAATCGAAACCGTCTGCAATGTTCGTGATCCGGGTCTTCTCTTCCGAGCGCTCCAGATCTTGAGCGGCCATCAACTGCCTGAGCGCCGGAAGCACCTCGAATTCGAGCACTTCTTTCGACATACCGGTCACAATAAAGTCATCGGCGTAGCGAACGACGTTGAGTTGGGCCTTGCTGCGTGCCGCCGGGGTGAAATTACGCTCGGTCATCAGAGCATCGAGCACGACGAGCAGATTGAGATCGAGGCCCTTGAAACGCATGATCCCAACTTATCCATAGTGTGGATGCGTTCCATCAAAACAATCGATTTTACGAAATGTACGGCATGGAGGATAGTGTTCCTGGTAAATCCATTTCAATTTCGCAAACCTGCTGGCGCCTTCGTCGTGCCGGGTAGCGGATGAAGTGTGTCGTAGAACTGAGCGAAGCCGAGGAAATGACGTTGCAGCAGTTGTCGATCAATCACATGCATCGGGACACGCGCACGCGAGCGGCGGCCCTGTCGCCCCTCGGACACAGGATCAAGCGCAAGCTCACCGCCGAGCAACTCGGCGTGAGCGCGCAGTCGATCTGTGACTGGCTCACGCATGGCGCAACAGCGGCGTGTCCGGCCCGATGGGCGGCCATAACGGTGGGCACATGAAGCACCACTGGCGACGCTTCATCGCCTGGACGAAGGAAATCGCAGATCCCGAACTCGCTGAACTTTCTCGGCGGACACGGCACCAAATTTCAAGTCAATTTCTCGTGGACGCTCTCATGAATACTGTGGCAAAACGTCGGGCCGGAGAAATAGAATTTGGGCATATCAAGATGGTTGTCGGTCTTTGCCCTGACGCCGAGAAAAATCCTCAGGTGTACGCCAACCATCAACCGAGGCACATGTCCAATGCGGCCACGGTCTTCGGCGGCATGGGCAAGCCGGATCGCGCCGACACGACGCGACAAGCGTCCGGCAGGTCGCGTAGGCGCTTACTACCGGCAAAACTGCGCATAGTTCTCCAAACTTTTTCTATATCGGCCGCTTACCTTCGTACAGTTGAGGCAAACCTCGACTTCGCCTTGGCTTCGCGACGAATCTTGAAATCGAACCGCTTTCTCAGCAAGTCCTTCGCGTCCGTCAGGTCCACCCTCAAAGGCCGGACGGCGCATAGGAGGCAGTCGTGAATTTGGCCGTGTCCACAGATAGAGGACCTCTCTCCGTGCGCTCTCAGGTGCGGTGGAGGCTGGTTTGGGAAAATGAGTTGCGACTCGCCGACCACATCGAACTGTCCGAGTTCTTCCGAAAGACCTACGGACCGACTGGGGCGTTTAATGCAAAACCATTCGAAGGCAATCACAGTTGGGCTGGTGCGAGGCCAGAGTTCCGTGCAATCGGCTACGACGCGCGCGGCGTAGCGGCTCATATCGGCGCACTGCGTCGTTTCATCAAGGTTGGCGCAGTCGATCTACTAGTGGCCGAACTAGGATTGTACGCGGTACGTCCGGATCTTGAGGGACTCGGAATCCCTCAATTAATGCGCGTGATGTATCCCGTGTTGCAGGAACTTGGCGTTCCATTTGGCTTCGGCACGGTTCGACACGCGTTGCGGCAACATATTGCAAGGCTGCTCGGCCGACCCGGTCTGGCGACTATTGTGTCTGGAGTTCGCGTGAGGTCGACCCTTCGAGAAGTGCATCTCGACACGCCGCCCACGCGCATCGAGGACGTACTCATTGTCGTCTTACCGATTGGACGGTCAATGAGCGATTGGCCGACCGGAACGATAATTGACCGGAACGGGCCAGAGCTGTGAGGCACTGCTTATCCGAAGCGCGCAGCGAGTGCGCTGACACCAACGGACGTCGCGACGTCTATTTGACGTTTGACGACGGCCCTAATCCACTTTGCACACCGGACGTCCTCGATGTGCTGGCGCAACACCGGGTGCCAGCGACTTTCTGCGTCATCGGCGCGTACGCAGCGGACCAGCCGAAGCTGATCCGACGGATGATCGCAGAAGGACACGAGGTCGCAAACCACTCGATGACTCATCCGGACCTGTCCAGATGCGAACCCACCGAAGTACAACAGGAAATACTAACGGCAAGCAGGGTCATCAGGATGGCGAGCCCCCATGCTTCGCTGCGGTATATGCGCGCCCCGTATGGCATGTGGACCGAAGCAGTGCTCACTACGTCAGCGAGCGCTGGTCTGGCGCCCCTCCACTGGTCGGTAGACCCTCGAGACTGGTCTCGTCCCGGCGTGGACGCGATTGTCAGCGCAGTGCTGGCCTCTGTCCGGCCGGGTGCAATTGTGCTCTTGCACGACGGATGCCCTCCCGATGAGTTGGGACGATGCACTCACGCTGGTCGGCGCGAGCAGACCCTCATGGCGCTTTCCCTCATGATTCCAGCATTGCATGACCGGGGGTTTGCAATCCGATCGCTTCCTCAACCTGACCGGACGAATTAGACACCCTATGAACATGCTTAGCGCAACTAGCACTGTCGCAGTCTCGTCTTATGCGCTCCGCGGTCCTTTTGCTGCTAGATCAGTACGAGACGCAACTTTTTCGCGGGAAGCCGAGCGACTTCGGCGAGGACCGTCATCTGACGATTCCCATGCTGACGGCAGGTTATCGGACCGAGTACGTTCCGGACGCCATTGCGGCGACAGTCGTTCCGGACAGACTGGGGGCGTATCTGCGCCAACAACTGCGCTGGGCGCGCAGTACGTATCGGGACACGTTGCTTTCGCTGCGCCTGCTGCCCCGTCTCGATCGTTACCTTACGCTGGACGTGATCGGACACAATCTGGGCTCGCTATTTCTCGGCTTATCGCTACTAGCGGGTCTCGCGCAGCTCGCATTGACAGCGACAGTGCCTTGGTGGACTGCCCTGATAATCGCATCATCGACCATGATCCGCTGTAGGGTGGCATCGGTTCGCGCTCGCCAGATTCGATTTCTTGCCTTTTCTCTTCATACACCCATTAACCTCTTTCTCTTGCTCTCCCTGAAAGTCTATGCGCTGTGTACATCGAGCAATGGCGAGTGGCTGTCACGGAGCGCTGCTGCCAACGTACCAAACGGGGGTGGAAACAGGCCGCCACCGGAAACCCGAAGGCGGGACCGAACGCTACAGAATTTTCGGTATTGCGATGGCGCTTGGCAGAGCGGATCTTACGCGCGATTCTTCGACGTTGGTGGTGGCATATGACGGCGTTTGTAGCGACGAGTGATCGTGCACGCCACTTATCTTAGATGCTATGAGACGATCGTGCTTTCCGTTGAGAATCTAGCAGTTGGTTTCTAAAATCCCTTACCGACTAACGATTTGTGCATCCGTCGACTCCGTGAAAACTGGGAGCTACTGAGCCTTACCGCAAGCAGCTCGGCACTTGCCCACCACCAGATTTTGCACGGAGAGGAAGATTCCCCTGTGAAACGTTGCCGCGCGGCAAAGCGTTCGTACCGCATCCGCATATAAACGTCTCAATCTAATGCACCATTACCTTGGGGGCCTGTAGAAATATTCGAAGGACATCACCCTCTTTCTGGCGCCCCACATCAACTCCTACAGGCGATTCCAGATCGGTACGTTCGCGCCGACCAAGGTCGCATGGAGCCAAGACAATCGGACGGTCGGTTTCCGCCTTTACGGCGAAGGCTCGGACGCCGTCCGCGTTGAGTGCCGCATTGGCGGTGCGGATCTGAATCCGTATCTCGCTTTTGCGGCCCTGATCGCGACGGGTCTTGCGGGCATCGAACGAGCCACCTCCAGCGCTGCCGCATTGTCCAAAACGTAACATTCGCGACACCAACAATCGGACGATGCACCGCCATAACCCGACATTGTGCCGGTCAACATCCCGCAAATTGTGCTCCGACTGTAGATGCTCGCTTGGCACAACGCTTGCGATCCATCGCCGACAACTCAAGAGACCTGACATGCTCAATCCGATCATCAATGACACGACACTTCGTGACGGCGAGCAGACCGCCGGCGTCGCGTTTCGCACCGAGGAAAAATGCGCGATCGCCGCCGCACTGTCGCAAGCCGGCGTGGCCGAACTCGAAATCGGAATTCCTGCCATGGGCGAAGACGAAATGGCGTGCATCGCTGCAATCGTCGACCTGAACCTCGACGCCCGCCTGATGGTTTGGGGGCGCCTCACGGACGAGGATCTCACTGCGGCATTGCGCTGCGATGCCGATATCGTTCATCTCTCGGTTCCCGTTTCGGATATTCATTTGCAACACAAGCTGCGGCAGTCGCGCAGTTGGGTACTGGCGCAGATCGCACGCGTCGTCGACGAGGCAGCGAAAAACCATCCCAAGATTTCCCTGGGCATGGAAGACGCCTCGCGCGCGGATCCCTCATTTCTCATAGAAGTGGCTCAATGCGCGCAGCAGCACGGGGCCCAGCGCGTGCGCTTTGCCGACACTGTCGGTATCCTGGACCCCTTTAAGACCTTCTACGCCATTGCAGCGCTGCGCGTCGCCGTCGATCTGGAGATCGAAATCCATGCGCACGACGACCTCGGGCTCGCCACAGCCAACACACTGGCCGCCCTTGGGGCCGGCGCGACCCATGCGAGCACCACCGTCAACGGGTTGGGTGAGCGCGCCGGCAATGCAGCGCTGGAAGAAGTCGTGATGGGCGCGCGGCACCTGCTGCGACGAGACACTGGCGTCGACACCAGAGCGCTGCCCGACATTTCGTCGCTGGTCGAACAAGCCTCAGGCCGCGCAGTTTCCTTCAACAAGAGCATCATCGGTAGGAGCATCTTTACTCACGAGTCGGGCATTCATACCGACGGCCTCGCGAAGCACCCCACGACCTACGAGGGATTCGATCCAGCAGAGCTCGGCCGGCAACGGTCGACGATACTCGGGAAACATTCTGGATCTCAAAGTGTGCGTGAGGCCTACGACGCTCTAGGCGTGAGGGTGTCGGAGCGGCTCATCCCGCTCCTGCTTGCGCGCATCCGCTCTTTCGTCACGCAGTACAAGCAGGCGCCGAATGCAAGCGATCTGCGCCGCTTCCTGACGCAAGCCCACAGCACGCGGGTGAAGGTGTCGTGAGTGTGGTGATGGCGGCCAAACTTGTCCAATAGAAGTAACGACATGCAAGAAGTTATCGAACAACTGCGTCACCTGTCGTCGGCCGAGGATTTCCTGCGATTCTTCGACATCGCATTCGACGAGAAGGTGCTGAACGTGAGCCGCCTGCACATCCTCAAGCGCTTCTTTCAGTATATCGAGCAACAGAAAGAACTACCGCGTAACAACGCGACGGCCGTGCTCGCCGTCTATCGATGCTTACTGCAGAAGGCCTACAACGACTTCGTTGTATCCACGCCCGCGGAGCAAAAGGTCTTCAAAGCGTCCAGCCTGCGCGACGTGTCGCTGAAACTCGTGCACAAGATATTCGCTCGCCATCCGAGATTGGAGGCGGACCTGTTGATGAAGAGGGCCTCATGAACTCGCCCGCTGCCTCGGAAAAGAAGCCGGCCGCGCCGGTCAACAAGTACCGCTTCGAGATTCTGCTGCTCGGTGCAACCTCGATGGCCCGGGATCTCGCCGGATCTGTCGCAACGACGCCCTTGACCGGCCTCACCGCCGACTGCACTGAGCTGAACATTGACCCGTAGTTGCCGCATTCTGTGCACGGACCATCACAACCTCGAATGGGCGTGTCCGCGCGGCGGGCATCGCATCCAGTTCAGGTTCGCGTAGACAAACACATCCATCGTCACATCGGCTTCCGAGCGCCGCAAAAGCGGCCGGACGCCTCACCATATCGGAGCAAATTGATGAATCTCATTACTGGTATCGAATCGACCGATCTCTTCGGCGGCAACGTTCCCTTCCCCGTGCTACAGCTGATCGAGAGAACCCGCGGCGGCAGCAATGACGATGTGGCCGCCGCGTTGTGGACTGCGGTCCTGTCGTACCCGCGCTGCCTGCCACCCTACTATCTGCTGTATAAGTTCCATGCGAACCGGGGTGAACTTGGCGAGGCGCAGGAGGTCGCGACCAAGGCTTTGGCGGTCGCCGCCCGGCAGGCGTCGCTCGACAGCGACTGGTGTGCGGTACAGCCGGGCGACACCGACTTCACCATTCCTGGTCCAGGCCGCTTCTGGCTCTTCACACTGAAGGCGCTCGCGTTCATCAGCGTGCGGCGCGGCGAGCGCACCGTTGCACTGAAGCTGATCGCCAAGCTGCGCAGGCTGGACCCGATCGATTGCATAGGCTTGGACGTCGTGGAAGCCTTGCTCGCACAGTCCGGATCCCAATAATCGCCGCCGGAAGATCAACTGACAGATCGACAATATGTCCCCGGCTTGGCTATGGCAGAACTCCATTGCAGTTCATGGTGATCGTTTCAGTAGTCAAAGCCGACGCTCACCGCACACTTCGCGCGGGCGCGCAGGCCATGCCGTGGACGTTTTTTCAGCGAGCCGTGGAAACCGGTAGCCCAGCGGTGCCGATAATTCGGCGTACATCCGATAAAGAGACTGCGTCGCAAGCAGGGGTCGCGTTGCAACCAGAGACGCAAATCAAGACAACAACCGGATTGACACACGGCTTGCCAGTCCCGCCGAACCTGCTCGATCAGGCGTTTGCCGTCACCGCGCCGAATGAGGCCTGGTGTGGCGATACACGGTATATCGCCACAAAACCCTCGAAACCCCACAAATCCATGCCGCAAAAACCTTGCTGAAAGATCCCATTTCCTAACTTGGCTGGATTGGTCTTCGCGTGGTCTTAGGCAGAGGAATCATGCGTGACGCCTCCTCCAATATTATCTCCCGCATCCAATTGCTTGCCGGATCACTGTTGTGAAGGGCAGACCATTGGACGGCCTCGGTGAATGCGGGACGTGGCAGCGGAAGTTCGACGATCCGCAGAGGCATCGTTTTTTCGAAATACTTGACCAGCCTTAAGGGCATCGTCCCTATACGGTCAGTGTTTAATAGCATAGGCGGGATCATGCTAAAGCTCGGCACGATGACCTCGTCCCGTCTCTTGAGACCGTGCTGAAGCAAAAACCATTCCTCGATCGAGGGCTGCCGCGCACGCCCGAACTTGACCACAACGTGCCCCATCGACATATATCTCTCGAATGTGAGCTGCCCTGATAGCTGCTGGTTCGTGCGGCAGCCTACGCACACGAGCGTCTCCTCGAACAGCTTCGCTTTAGGGTGCGCGCTCGACATGAAAAATTCCGGCAAGATAAGAAAATCGGCTTCGCCGCGCCGGAGAACCTCATCGGGGTCATCGGCAAGTGGCAGCAATTCGAAACTGACGGCGGGAGCTTCCCGTGCAATACGCTCCACGATCTTTCGAAAAAATACGACTGTCATGAAATCGGAAAGAATGATCCTGAAGCGGCGATCCGATTTGGCTGGGTTGAACACGTCCTGGGAAATAACGGAGAGCTGGATGTGCACCAGAGCCTCCCGGACTGGAGCAGCGAGCCCTTCTGCACGCGGTGTTGGGACAAGTTCCCGGCCCCTCATCGTAAATAGTTCGTCGCAGAAATAGGCGCGTAGCCTGGCGACGGCCGCGCTCATGGCCGGCTGGCTCAGGTTGATGCTGCGTGCCGCCGCAGTGAGGTTACGCTCGCTCATCAGAGCATCGAGCGCGACGAGGAGATTTAGATCGAGGCCCTTGAAACGCATGATCCCAACTTATCCATAGTGTGGATGTGTTCCATCAAGACAAACGATTTTACGAATTGTACGGCATGGAGGATAGTGTTCCTGGTAAATCCGATTGAATTTCGCAAACCTGCTGGCACCTTCGTGGTGCCGGGTAGTGGATGAAGTGTGTCGTAGAACTGAGCAAAGCCGAGGAAATGACGTTGCAGCAGTTGTCGATCAATCACATGCATCGGGAGCCATCCTCCCGAACCCGCCGCATGTTTGGCAACGATTGGGGATTTCCTCGGGGTTCCATCGCTTCAGCTTTCTGGTCGCGCCATCCTTCGTCGCCAAGAAACGCGACCCTGGACCAAACGGTACAGAATTTTCATGAATTGCGGCGCCATTTTGCAGACGGACCCTACGCGAGATTCTTTGGGGCTGGTGACGTCTGACCGGTGTTCGCAGCGGCGAGCGATACCCACCTTACCTATGTGGTAGGGGTTCGAGTTTTGCCAATAGGGGCTTCCTACCACGATGAAGGAGAGAAACATGCTGTGCTTAGGAGTGAGCGGCGGGCTAGACAAAGTTCATGAAAATTCACTCGAACTGCCGAACACATTTCTGCACGACGGCGCTGCGGTGCTTGTCCGGGACGGACGCGTAATAGCGGCCGTCGAAGAGGAGCGCCTCAACCGGATCAAGCACTCTAACAAGTTCCCGAGCAGTTCAATTCAATACTGCCTCGCATCCGCAGGGATTCAGCTCAGCGATATCGACCACATCGCGTTTTACGCTACCGAGGCCTATTGCAACGTTATGCTCGAACGCCTGTTCCTGTCCCAGCCGAACATCTCCATTCCGGTGGATGCCAAGCTGTTTCTGCGTAACTTACTAATGCGGGAATTCGGTACCGAGGTCGATCCTTCGAGAGTCTCATTCGTGAGTCACCATCTGGCGCATGCCGTGAGCGCGTTTGCGATGTCTGGATTCGAGCAAAGTCTGATCCTCGCGGTCGATGGCGGCGGTGATTTCCTCTCGGGGCTCTTGGCGCTCGGATCTGGAACCGAAATTACGCAACTCGCGACTTTCGCAGAGCCTAATTCTCTAGGGCTGTTTTATCTCGAAACAATCCGGTATCTCGGTTACGGCTTGTTCGATGAATACAAGGTCATGGGGCTTGCACCTTATGGGGATCCCGCTCCCTATCGCGGGCTCTTCGAGCAATTCTATCAACTGTCCGCCAACGGTGAGTACCGCGTCTACCTGGACCGCATCGGTCCGACGTTGCTCCGCAGCATCCAGGTCCGGCGAAAGGGAATGCCATTCACACAGCAGCATCGAGATGTGGGTGCTTCATTGCAGGAAGCGCTGGAGCGGATCGTGTTTCACATTCTCCGCCATCATCGCGAGGTCACCGGTATGAAGCGGCTGTGTATAGCCGGAGGAGTAGCTCATAACTGCACCATGAACGGTAAGCTGCTGTATTCGGGACTTTTCGAAGACATCTTCGTGCAGCCCGCAGCGCATGACGCCGGTTGCGCATTAGGCGCTGCCCTTATGATGTCAAGCGACTTCAGTCGGCCCGCGCCGCGTGAGCGATTGCAGGAGGTTTATTGGGGGCCTGATCTGGGGAGCGATCTGGTCGTGGAGCAAGAATTGAATGCGTGGGCCGGACACCTCGACGTTGAACGCAGTGATGACGTGGCAGGCAGAGCAGCGGACTGGATGGCCAATGGTGCCGTGATCGGCTGGGTGCAGGGTCGTTCGGAGTTCGGGCCACGCGCGCTTGGCAACCGCAGCATTCTTGCCGATCCCAGGCCGGCCGCAAACAAGGACCGGATCAACGCCATGGTCAAGAAGCGCGAGGGTTACCGACCGTTCGCGCCATCGGTGCTCGAGGACGATGCGCACGAATTTTTTGACCTCCCAGAGGGCACTCGCGAATTCCCTTTTATGAATTTTGTAGTTCGCGTGCGCGACTCCAAGCGTGCCTTGCTCGGCGCCATCACGCACATTGACGGTACAGCGCGGCTGCAAACAGTATCGCGCAAGACCAATTCCGCCTACTGGGAGGTTATTAATGCGTTCAAGAAGCGGACAGGAATCCCAATTCTGCTCAATACTTCCTTTAATAACAACGCTGAGCCGATCGTAGATTCGGTTGCAGACGCGATTGCCACATTTCTGACGACAGAGCTGGATGGACTTGTGGTCGGACCGTTCCTCGTCAAAAAGCGGCCCGCAACGCAGGAACATTGGACTGCGCTCGCGGTTTCACTGCCGCCCTATGCATCGCTCTATCGAGTCCGCGCTCATACAGCGCGGGATCGTCAGGAGACGGTGTGCGAAATTCGCACCGGCGGCTCCAACTGTGACAGTGTGCGTATTTCACATGAGTTGTTCGATCTGCTGATGCGGATCGAAGGCGAAGCCGTGCTCGGACATCTTCTCGATACCATTACGCCTGAGCAGACTCGACGTGAAGCCCTCGTCGAGGAACTGCGCGGATTGTGGGAACAGCGTCGGGTTCGGCTACATCCCTCACGGGCGTTGTCACGGTAACGACGCCCTTCCAATGAGTGGCTGAAGATCTGAAACCAGGTAACAGCGCTCGCGAGCTATTTTTCTAGAACGTTAAACAATAGCGTTTGGCCGCCGTGCAGTTCTTGTACCAACACGCCGGTGTCCAACGGAGCACCAGTCCCGGCCCAAGGTCCGGACACATGCAGCAGCGCACCATAAAGGTAGGCGGAATTGACACATCAAACGAACTTCGAATTGCTGCGTCGGGAATTGGACGCAGACGATCCATGGCGGCTCGACAGCAATCCCTTTGAGCACGAGCGCCACAGGCAAATGCTTCGGATGGCACTTTCGCAGGGATCCGTCACAAATGCGCTCGAAGTCGGATGCGCAGGCGGAGCCTTCACGGAAAAATTGGCACCGCACTGCCAACGGCTCACCGTGATCGATATCGTGCCACACGCAATTGCCAGGACACGCGAACGGATGATGGACCCACCACACATCAATTGGATCGTCTCCGATGTCCAGCATTTTTCGACTGAGCAACAGTTCGATCTGGTCGTGGCGGCGGAGGTTCTCTATTACCTCGACGGCAGCGCCGAGGTGCGTGCGGCTGTCCGCAATTTAGCACGGATGCTTGCGCCCGGTGGACAGCTGGTTTTCGGATCGGCACATGACGCCAATTGCCGGCGATGGGGCCACATTGCCGGAGCCGAGACGGTCATAGCCATCCTGCAAGAAGAGCTGGTTGAAATCGATCGTTTGAGGTGCGTCGGTCAGTCGTTGAATGAAGACTGTCTGCTCGCCTGTTTTCGAAACGCGGCTTCGCCTTCGTGCGGACCAACTTACCAGCGTTAGGCCGGGAGATATTATGCGCATCTGTGGGATCAAACTGACGCACGACGGAGCGATCGCCCTTGTCGAGGATGGAAAACTGGTTTTTTGCGTGGAGCAGGAAAAGCGAGACAACAATCCGCGGTATCAGGCGATCGACGACCTCGACGCGATCGCGATCGCATTGGCCGAGCATGGTTTCGATGCGCACGATATCGACCAGTTTGTCATCGA
This sequence comes from Paraburkholderia sp. MM6662-R1, assembly GCF_050436245.1. Taxonomy (NCBI): domain Bacteria; kingdom Pseudomonadati; phylum Pseudomonadota; class Betaproteobacteria; order Burkholderiales; family Burkholderiaceae; genus Paraburkholderia; species Paraburkholderia sp. MM6662-R1. The sequence goes on from NZ_JBNDLV010000003.1 coordinate 757,043, forward strand.
CGGCTGGGACGGAGTAGTCGAGTCGCAGTTTCGGGTCCTCAGTGGGTCGATTCCCGTCAGCCTGAAAGGGGCCCCTTATGCCGAACGCCAAGCCGATGATCTTCTCGCTTCGCTCGACGGCTCCGGACTGCTTGTCGGCGGCCAGTCCTTTCCTTATAAAAGCTATCCTCACGTGTCAGGCCATGTGGCCTCCGCGTACTGCACCAGTCCCTTTGCCCAAAGCGGGCAATCTGCATTCTGTTTGGTGTGGGATGGTGGCATCGTCCCACGCCTCTACCATGTAGAACGCCACCACGCCCGCCATGTTGACTGCCTGTTCCCCGTGATAGGTCACATCTACGCCGCGGCGGGTCATCACTTTGGTCCTTATAAGAAGCCGGGCGGCGCCCGGTGGGATCTAGGTGTGGCCGGCAAGCTGATGGCTTACATCGCGCTGGGCTCCGTTGACGAAGATATCGTTGAGGTATTTCGCGGGCTTTATCAGGCACGCTTTGCTGGCGACACGGAGTGTGCGCAAGCTTATCGCGAGAACATCCACAGCGCGGACGCGTCACTAGCGGCTGTAGGAGAGTTCTTCGAAGCAAGCGCGCTGCGACTGGAAGCCAGGCCGCCCGAAGACGTACTCGCCTCGTTCCATGTATTCCTCGAGCGTCTTCTCGTTCATGAAATGGGTATCGCGCTGCAGCGTCATTCGATTGCGGGCCCGAAAAATTTGTGCATCGCTGGCGGATGCGGACTCAATATCAAATGGAACAGCGCCCTGCGCGCGAGCGGTTTGTTCGACGCAATCTGGGTGCCGCCGTTTCCCAACGATAGCGGGTCTGCGATTGGCGCCGCTTGTTGCGCGCTGGCAGCAGAGAAGGGCTTCGTGCCGCTGGAGTGGTCGGTATATAGCGGACCGGCCTTAAAAGGTTGCCAAGTACCGCCCGGATGGACGGCGTCTACTTGCTCCATTGCAGAACTCGCTGGCATACTCACCAGAAGCGAGCCCGTCATTTTCCTTGCGGGCCGGGCCGAGCTCGGACCACGAGCATTGGGCGGCAGAAGCATTCTGGCCGCCGCGACTTCGCCCACAATGAAGGATCATCTCAACGACATCAAGTTTCGAGAGCACTTCCGTCCCGTGGCGCCAATTTGCCTTGAGGATCGTGCGCCGACCATTTTTAGCCCGGGGAGCCCTGATCCCTATATGTTGTTCGATCATCAGACGCGCGCGGAATGGCGAGAAAAAATCCCTGCCGTCGTGCATCTCGACGGATCTGCCCGATTGCAGACCATGTCAAGAACTTCCGAGCATCCGGTGGCGCAACTTCTGGTCGAATACGAAAAGCTGACGGGTATTCCGTTGCTCTGCAACACGAGCGCCAACTATCACGGACGAGGTTTCTTCCCGGACGCTGCTTCAGCCTGTGCGTGGGGACGCGTCGAACGTGTGTGGTGCGATGGTTTGTTACTGACCAGGACTGGTCTGTCGCCGTCAGTCGACGAAACGCTTTTCGCTACGTCGCCGTTCGAAGATTGCTGACGTTGCAGCTCAGTGGTCAGTACGACGCCGTCAATTGTCCCGGCAGCTCGCTCTATCGCTACGGTCCGAAGACGATCAGCCGGCCTCCCTTGGCTCGATTTTCGCAAGCACTTATCCCGGGCGGAGGTTGCTCATCGACCCGCGGAACCTCGGTGCCATCCTCGGAAACTTGGCATCTTCTTCAAAATGCAGTGGGTAATGGGGCTCACGGGGCGTGCGGGTTAAAGCTGGAGAAATCCAGCTTGCCGGCGATGAGAAAGAGGACGGTGCGCATCGTCGTGAAGCGCGCGTCACCGCGAGCCTTGCGCTTGGCAGCTTGAAACAAGCCTTGATGACCTCGATGAAGCCGTTGGTCTGGCAGGTCTGAGTCCAGGCGACGATGCGATCGAAGTGCTGGCGAATCATTCGCGCCACTTCCTTCATCGGCTCGACCTTCGAGCGCATGACGTTGGTGCACCACTGCCGCAACACGCGTGGACAATTGACGCACCGCAAGGTTTGCGTATGTTCAAAGTGTTCAGCTTCTCAATTCCTCGTATGATTCACTCAGGCGGCCCGAGGTAATGTCAAACCAAGCATAGTGCTGGTCAGAATGACGCCATTGGGAAGAAAAGCGATCGTCATCTATGGCTTTCGTTTTCCTGCAGCGGGCATCGGCTACGCAGTACGCCGGCACCACCGCCTCAACCTTAGTCCACGGGAATTGCGCTGCACTATCTCGGTTGGCCAATTCCCCTCTAACGGCGGAACAAGTTCCTATGGACATGCTAGACGTCATCGGTATTGGTATCGGACCGTTCAATCTAAGCCTCGCGGCGCTCATTCAGCCCACCGGTTTGCGAGCGCTCTTCTTTGAGAAGCGCATAAAATTCTCCTGGCATCCGGGGCTCATGCTGCCCCAAAGTCAACTCCAGGTGTCGCCGCTCAAGGATTGTGTGACCCTGGTGAATCCCACAAGCCCATATTCATTTCTCAACTATCTCGCTGTACATCGACGCCTGTACAGTTTCGTGAATAAAGGTGGAAACAGCACGTCGCGACGTGAGTTCACCCACTATTACCAATGGGTCGCGCAATGCCTGGACACGCTTCGATTCGGCGAGGAGGTGATCGATATCAGGCCTTGCAATAAGGGCTATTGCGTGACCACTACCGCGCGCACCTATCATGCGCGCGCGGTAGTGGTCGGGGTCGGCGTCGAACCCAAGGTGCCGGCATGTGCGCGGCAGGTGGTTGGCGAGACGGTCTATCACGTAGACGACTACCTTAACCGGAAACCGTTCAGCGAAGACGAACATGTGCTGGTGGTAGGCGGCGGGCAGAGCGGCGCGGAAGTCGTCGAGCACATGCTGACCGAGTCAGGTCCCGACAAGATCACTTGGGCGACGTCGCGCGCCAATCTGTTTGCGATGGACGACAACGCATTTGTCAATGAAGCATACATGCCCAGTTATAGCCAACGCTTTCACACGCTGCCGATCCAGCAGCGCCGGGCCATCGTCGAAAGCGAAAAGCTCACCAGCGACGGCATCTCCGCCAGCCTGTGCAACCGGCTCTATGAAGCGTTGTACGAACGCAGCGTCCATGGCACGCTAGCCGACTGCTTTCGTCTGTTGCCTTCGGTGACGATGGACGAGATCACCCGCCGCAGCGGTCGATGGCATATCGGGTTGACCTCGCTCGTCACGTCGCAGCGCAACGGCATAAGCGCGGACAGAATCATCCTGGCAACCGGTTTTCAGCCGCGCCATTTGCCATTCGTTCAGAAGCTGCTCGACGGCGCAAGCCGTGAAGACGGTCTGCCAACGCTCGATCCCGATTACGCCGTGCGCTTCGATGCGCCAATGCCCGGTCCCGTGTATCTGCAAAACCAAAGCCGCGTGCAGCACGGCCTGCAAAGCGTCAATCTTTCACTGGTCGCGTACAGGAACAGTCGCATCATCAACAGCCTGCTAGGTCGTGCGTTCTATCCGGATGTTCCGGACCGGCAACTGCTCGACAGCATTGAGGATCAGGAGACTGAAGCAGGGTCGATACTGTGCGACGCCCCTCAGGCCTCGCGTCAACCGGCAGTGGCGTAAGCGCATGACTGGCTCCTCCATTTATCTATCGACTGGCGAGCGTGCGATCTCACACGCCGAGCACTTGCCGGCATCCCTCCAATTACGGGCGTTCATTCCGTTTCTGATCGCGTCACTGGTGATCGCCGCTTCGTACGGGACGAGTTTTCTCCTGCCCGAGTACCTGCAATCCCTGGGCATGAAGAGCGGTGTCGCCGGCGCCGTGATTTCGAGCGGCATGGTCTCGACCATGATCTGCTGCTGCGTGGCTGGGCGCATAGCCCAGCGTATCGGTGTCATGCCGACCATCGCGCTGGCCTCGCTCGTCATGGCAGGCAGCATGCTCTGCTTCGCCGCTGCGCCAATGGACATTCGTGCCGTCTATGCAGGCGGTTTGCTGTTGGGCGCTGGGTGGTCCGTGTTCTTCATACTCGCGCCGCTGCAAATCATCCATCATCTGTGCCCCAACGCGCGTATCCAGTACCTGACCTTCGTCTCCGGGACGCAAATGGCCGGCCTGGGCATGGCGGCGCCTTTGAGCCGCCTGATCGCCCAACATACCGGCTCGATCGCGCTGGCCTACCTTCTGTTCGCTGCGGCATGCGCGGTGGCGGCAGTCTGCGTCAAGATCGCCGGCGAGGCGATGAGGGATAGGTCCTGTTTACCGATGACGCGCGTGGCCATTACCGCGACAGACACGTTGGCCCTGCTCAGGGCACGAACAGCAGTGCCGATCGCAATGATCGCACTGGCAGCCTGTGTCTTCGCCGGGCTGGCGACTTACCAGACACCCTATGCCGTCTCGCGTAACCTCAGGCCAGACCTGTTCTTCCTGACGTTCACGATAATCAGCGTGGCACTGCGCTTGTCGCTCGCGAGAACCATGGGACGCATCAAGCCCGCGCGACTGGCGCACGCATTGTTTTTGCTGACCGGCGCCTCGCTCGTACTGTTCCTGTTGAACCACGGCAGCACGACGCTTTATATCGTCGCTACCGCGCTGTTCGCCACGGGCTACGGACTGAGCTACTCGACCCTGAACGGCATGGCCGTGAACCTCGCCGGAGACCACGGCGTATCGGTGCCGGTGACTTCGCAAATCTTTACGCTTGCCTATTTCATCGGTCTGTTCGGATGCCCTTCCCTATGTGGCGTTCTGATTCACGTTTTCGGCGCCGATGCAATGCTCGTCGCCCTGCTAGGCACCGTACTCGCCAATGTCGTGCTACTCGGCGTCATGCGAATGAAGGCGCATTTCGCCGCCTGACTTCTCCTTGAAAACTCCGTTCTTTAACGAGGTGGTTCGTATGCTGAATGAAACGCAAAAATCCAAGTGGCACGAAGATGGATATCTAAAAGTAGAGGGCTTTTTCGATCCGGTCACCCGCGAAAAAATTTCTGCTCTGGTCAACGATGTTTCGCGCTGGGAAATCAGCGACAACAAATGGATGATGTGGTTCGAGAAGACCGAGGACGACCGCAGGATCGTTTCAAAGGTAGAGAACTTTTTAGACTTCAACAATGAGCTGCGCGACCTGTTGCTGGCCGACAAGCGCATCCAGACGGCTGTCGAATCGCTTCTCGATGAAGATACCCGCATGCTCAAGGAACTGCTCATCTTCAAGTACCCGGACAGCGGCGGCTACCGTCCGCATCAGGACATCTATCACATCCCGCACAAAATTCCTGAACGCATGGTTCATGCCGTGGTCGCCATCGGCATCGACGATTCCGATCCGGACAACGGCGGCCTGTTCTTCAGTCCGGGCAACCATCAGAAAGGTGTGTTCCCGATGGACGCCGGCGGCGTGATTCATCCGGAAGTGGCCGAGACGTTCAAGTGGGAACCCGTGCCCTGGAAGGCCGGCGACATCTTCGTCTTCGACGACTACGCGCCGCACTATTCGCAGCCCAACAAAAGTAACCGTTCGCGCCGCGTGCTCTATCTGGCGTTCCAGCGCGCCTCGACTGGTGGCCCCACGCGTACGGAATACAACAAACTGAAGCGTGCCTACAACCCACCCGAAGGAAAGGAATCGGATATCCACGATCTGAAGCCGCCAAATGGCATTTTCTATCGCACCTAATGTAATTCAGCGGAGGATGTGCGTGTACACAAAGCAGATTGACCCATCCATGATGCGGCCGGAATACGGCGTTCTTGTTTGCCGGCTGCTCGAACATCTGCCCGCTGGCCTGACAACAGCGTTCGGCACGTCGATTGTTGAGGTCGTGCCGGCGGGCGCTGTCAATCTGCACTCCCATTCCGAGCATGAACTGTGGGTACTCATTTCAGGCAAGGGAGTCTTCGAGGTGAATGGTCAGGCGCGGCCAGTCGCAGATTCAACGCTGCTCTATATCGAGCCGAATCAGGAGCACGCGATTCGCAATGCCGATCCGGCAGCGAGCCTGAAATTTCTATCGATATGGTGGGACTAACGTGACCACACGCACTTTTTTCGTTTGCCCCGCACCGCCCTGCCCGAACGGCAAGCTGCATCTCGGCCATATTGGCGGGGTCTATCTGCTCACCGATCTTTTCGTTCGCTTTCAACGCATGAGAGGTCACCGCGCCTACCATGTCACAGGTGCGGACGAGCATGGCACCTATACGGTAGTGAAGGCGCGCAAGCTCGGTCGTCCGATTGACGAAGTCGCGCAGTTGCATATCGACGAGATAATGGATTGCTTGCGGGCAATGCACATCGAGCCCGATGTCTTCATCAGAACAACGGACGCTACGCACAAGCAGAACAGTCTGAAGATCTTTCGCGAGCTGGAAGCTGCAGGCTACATTGATGTGCGTGATGGCCATCAACTCTACTGCGAAAACTGTGACGAGTTCGTGGCCGATTCGCTTGCCGTCGGCCTCTGCCCCGCGTGCGATGCGTCCACCGACAGCAACTTGTGCGAAAACTGCGGTTTGGCGCAACAGCACTCGAAGTTGCGAGCGCCAGTCCACACGTCGTGCGGCAAACCGCTATCGCTTCGCCCTATCGAACAGGCGGTTTTCGACGTCCCTCGCATGGCAGCCATGCTTGACGATGCGATCAAAAGGAGTGAATGGGATCAAACGATCCAGCGTAAAGCGCGTGCATGGTTGCGTGACGAATTGCGGCCGCTGCCTATGTCGCGCATTTTCGACCGGGGTGTGACACTTGAAGCACCCGCGAAGATTGCGGGGCAAACGTTGATGACGTGGTTCGAAGGGCTTTGGTGTTTCGAGACGGGGATCCGCTTGCAGTGCGCGCGCGACGAGGTCAACTACGATACCGTGATGCGCGACCCCGATACACGCCTCCTGTTTTTCATGGGCCAAGATAACCGCTTCTACTACACCATCGGCGTGACTGGCAGCCTGCTTGCGCGCGGCTACCCGCTTCCGGCAAATCATTCGATCCAGGACTTCTATAAATTGGAGGGCGAGAAATTCTCGACCAGCCGCGACCATGCACTCTGGGCAGATGAAGTATCCCGGCAGGTCGACCCGAGTGTGTTGCGCTATGCGCTCGCTCGGATTGCCAAGCCGTTCGGCACCAACAATAACGATTTCCAGATCGGCGAACTGATCCGGTCGGCTTCGCACATCCTTGCGTGGGAAAGCGCCCTCCGCCGCGATTCACTGCACTCGGCGAATGTCGATGGAAGCGGTCTTACGCGCGGCGCACGACGACATAGTCCAACGTTATATCACCGCGATGGACCAGGTACGCTTCTGGAACGCCCTCGATCTGATTGACGAATACTTCGTCGCGACGGGCTTCGGCACGAGCCCGGAAACGTGGCGGCCGGTGCACGTATCCGTCTTTCTGAGCATGCTCCATCCCGTGATGCCAGTGCTGGCCGAACGCTATGGAAACGTGTTCTTTGGCGAGAATTGGACACCGGCACTCGGCGCAAACGCTACGCTATTGGCTACGCCTCCCAGAGCAACGGCCGAATTTCCGCCGTTCGGAATGCCGATTGCCGACTCGTTCATCCGCCAATATCAATCGCGCTTCCAGCGCGCCGTCGATGCCGCGTAACCAACGACGGAGCCAGTCATGTCGATGCGCAGTCGCACTTCGCTCAGTTATGGGGTATTCGACTACACCTCAGGCAAGGACACAGTCAACTTCGCCTATGGGCTTCCCGATCCTTTGACGTTCGCCCGCCTGCAATGGCCGGACCCGCTTACCGTCGAGACGGGCGTCAGCATCTCCGACCTACCGCAGTACACCGACGCCTATGGCCTTCCCGAACTGCGCGGACAGCTTGGCCAAAGGTACCGGATGGCGCGTGGCAATGTCATTCTGACGAACGGCGCTTCACAAGCCCTGCAACTGCTCGCCGATGCTTTTATCGACCCAGGAGACGTCGTGCTGACCGAGGACCCGTCCTATCTCGGGGCGTTGCGCATTTTCTCTATTGCGGGCGCGACGGTGGTTCAAGTAGGTGCGGATTCCTCGGGTGTCGACCTCGATCTGCTCGAACAAGCATTGCTGCACGCAAAGGGGCGAGCCAAGTTGTACTACACCACTCCGGCGTTCCACAATCCGACTGGACGATACTTTGCACACCGGCATATGGTCGAGGTGGAGGCTCTACTGTCCCGCAACGGCGTGCGGCTGGTGCAGGACCTGGTTTATAGCGAGTTGCCCTATGATGGCGCGTCACCCGAGATTCTGCAGGCGGGCGGTAACATCATCAATGTGCATAGCTTCTCCAAAATCTCAGGCCCCGGGCTTCGCGTAGGCTGGGTGCTGGCCGAGCCGGAAATTGTCGACCGCCTGGCCCACCTGAAATGCGATGGAGGTGTGAGTCCCATTGTCAGCAATATGGCGCTCGCCTTATTGCAGTCGTCGTCTTTGGACGCTCACGTCGAACACCTAAGGACGCACTACCGGAGCAAGCGCGACGCAATGCATAGGCTGTTACAGGCCTGCCGATTCTGCGAACCGGATTACGAGATTCCGAGTGGTGGATTTTCGTTCTGGGTCTCGCTTGCCGAAGGCGTCGATTCCGCCGAATTGGTCGGCGAGGTGCGCCGGAAGCACAATGTGAAACTCGTCGAAGGAAAGCACCATGGGCCGAGCGGTGCAGCCCGTGTACGCTTAAGCTTCAGTTATCTCCAGCCGCGTTTGATAGAGCGCGGCTTGGCTCAGATAGACGATGCGCATGCGAGCCTTCTGAGATCGACGCGCTTTAAGCGGCGTGGCTAGAGAATGCCAAGTACTACGGATAGTCGGTGCGAGATGTACAAGCGTAGGCCGAGCGAAGACATCCACTGTGCCGCCCTCTACCGCAAACAAGTCGACGAGCGCTTTTCGGCATGGCACCAGGTCACTGATTTCGCTCAGGATCCGTCCGTTATATAGGCAGACACCCCCTTCGCGCGTGTCTCGGAACCAGTCAATTCCTGTGCGTTCTGTACGATCAGCACGTCATCGCTCTGCAGCCGATATCAACATCAAGACCTACCCGATGTAAACGGTATGGGATTCCGACCAAAATCGAAACAGGAGAGCAAGTGAGAAAACTGCTGATCGTGTCGATCGCGGTCGTGCTGATACGCTATCTCTGCATCAGCGGTATCGCGATTCAACGAGTACTGGATCGCTTTGGTGGTGTCCGATTTCGCTGAGAGTGTGAGAAGCGTCGCCTCGAACCCACCGCTTCATGTCATCAAGCAGCGCAACGGCGTGTGCCTGGCGGATGCGCCGTCGCTCTTCGGGCGGCTTGCCTCGAATGTGCTCTTCGATGCGATAGAGTGCGCCAATACGCTTTAGTGCTTCGCCGGTGATCGACGATGGCCGGACAGCGTGCAGATCGTGCAGCTTTCGACGTGCGTGCGCCATGCATGCTGCCTCCTGAATCTGACCGCCCACGTACAGCTCCGCATAGCCCGCGAACGCGTCTGCCTGTAGCACGCCCTTGAAGTTGGCAAGATGCCGCTGCGGATGTTCGCCGCGACGATCCGGTGTATAGGCAAACCAGACCGCCGGAGCTTCGACGGAGCCACTGGGCCGATCATCGCGCACATACACCCAGAGCCGGCCGGTCTTCGTGCTGCTGTCGCGTGATCTGGCTGCTTGACGATACGCCGGCCAACCGCAGGCTGATTCACCGCTATATCGACGTGTGGGAGTGTCCGGACGGACGCCTCGAGATCCGCGCCGATGGTGTCGCGTTGCCCTGTGTCCAGTACGACAAGCTTGCCGAGATCGACCAGGGCGCGGTGGTGGAGCACAAGCGTCTTGGTGATGCGCTGAGTAAGCACCTCACGACGACCGTCGTAGACGACGGCGAGAAGCGACATCAAAGTGGTGCCCATCATTTTCGATTTGATGGACATCACTGTGACAGAGTCGGAAGCCAAGTCGGGTAGCCGCAAGGGGCGCCCGAATTATGATCGCGAATTTCGACGCCGTCTTGCGGCCGCTGCATGCGAGCCCGGTGCATCGGTCGCGAAGCTGGCGCGGGACAATGGCATCAATGCAAATATGCTGTTCACCTGGCGGCGTCGCTATCGCGAGCAATTGCAGGCGGAAACGACGTCGCTGATTCCCGTGGCGGTGGTCCATGAAACGCCGCCGCAGCGCGTGACGATGCCCTCGGATGCAGGGGCCGTCGGCAACCGGACTACACGAGCCGGGACAATCGAGATCCGGTTCGGTGACCTGGTAGTCAAGGTGGACGGCATCGTCGACGCCGATACGCTACGGGTCGTACTGGGGAGCATGCGATCGTGATCTCTCTACCCACGGGTACACGCGTCTGGCTGGTGGCAGGCGTCACCGACATGCGCTGCGGGTTCCAGGGGCTGGCGGCAAAGGTGCAGACGGCGCTCGAGGACAATCCGCTGGGTGGCAACGTGTTCATCTTCCGGGGACGGCGCGGCGATCTTGTGAAGGTTCTGTGGGCGAGCGAGGACGGGCTCTGGCTTCTTGCGAAGCGGCTTGAGCGTGGTCGCTTCGTCTGGCCGCAGGCCGATGGCGGCAAGGTCCATCTGACGGCGGCGCAATTGTCGATGTTGCTCGAAGGCATCGATTGGCGGCAGCCGCGTCGCACCGCTGCACTGTCGATGTTGTAAACCGAGCAGAAGACTCGTAAACTGCGCCGCATGTCGAACGGCGCCGAACTTCCTGACGATGTTGCAACCCTGCGGGCCTTGCTGGTCGAGGCTCGTGCCCAGCTTGCCGAGCGCGATCTGGAGATCGAGCAGCTCAAGGCGCAGCTCGACAAGCTTAGGCGTATGCAATTCGGGCGCAAGTCCGAGCAGTTGGACCGGGAGGTTGCACGGCTCGAAACCGCGCTCGAGGACTTGACGGGCGAGCGCGGCGTCTCTGATGTGCGGCGCGCCCGCCAATCAAGCGCGAGCACGCCTGTGGGCAACGCATCGCCGAAAGAAGCGCTGCCGCCGCATCTGCCACGCGAAGAACGCGTACTCGACGCCGACGCGACCTGCCCGAAGTGCGGCAGCGCCATGCAGCCGCTCGGAGAAGACGTGTCCGAGCAGCTCGCCCGCGTCGCGGCAATGTTCAAGGTGATCCGCACGATCCGGCGCAAGACGGTCTGTCCGTGCGGCCACCACTTCTCGCAGCCGTCCATGCCCGGCCTGCCGATCACGCGCAGCATTGCCCATCCGAGCCTGCTGGCCGACATCCTCGTCTCGAAGTACGCTGACCACGCGCCGTTGTACCGGCAGTCGCAGATTGCCGCGCGCGACGGCGTGAAGCTGGATCCGGCCAGCATGGGACGCTGGGTCGGCCAGTGCGAGGCCCTTTGCGTGCCGCTGACCGAGGCGCTTCGCCGCCACACGGTGGCACCGTCGAAGCTGCACGCGGATGACACGCCTATCCCGGTGCTCGAGCCGGGCAAGAAGAAGACGAAGACTGGGCGCCTGTGGGTGTATGTGCGCGATGACACCCGTTCGGGCTCGACCGAACCGGCCGCGGTGTGGTTTGCTTACTCGCCGGACCGCAAAGGCATCCACCCCCAGACCCATCTTGCTGGATTCGAGGGCATCCTGCAGGCCGACGCCTACAGTGGCTTCAACGAACTGTACGAGAGCGGCAAGATCCGTGAAGCTGCATGCTGGGACCACGCGAGACGGTACCTCTACGACGTGCATGCCCGAACGCCTACCGAGGCGACCCGAGAGGTGCTCGAACTGATCGGCGAACTCTACGGCATCGAGGCCGACATCCGTGGCAAACCAACCGCCGAACGGCTGTGCGTGCGGCAGGAGAAAAGCGTGCCGCTGCTCGCGACCATCAAGACGTGGATGACGGACAAGCTCGCAACGCTGTCGAAGAAATCCGAACTGGCCAAAGCGATCCGTTACTCGCTCAACCAGTGGGACGCGCTCGCGCTGTACTGCGAAGAGGGTCGTGCTGAGATCAGCAACGCCCTGGCCGAAAACGCGCTGCGCTGTGTGAGTCTGGGCCGCAAGAACTTCCTGTTCGCCGGCTCCGACAGCGGAGGCGAGCGGGCAGCCGCGATGTACGGTCTGATCGGCACATGCAAGCTCAACGGGATCAACCCGCGCGCCTACCTCGAATACGTCCTGACCCATATCGCTGACCACCCCATTAACCGCATCGACGAACTGTTGCCCTGGAACGTGGCCACGAAGCTGCCTCGGCAGTCTGGCCCATCGGCGTCTGCTGACACGTAACCCGATTCCCGATCATGCCTCACGCGGGCGCCGCGTTGCGGACGGCCGTCGCGAGGTGCTTACTGCGCTGAAGGTAGCCCAGGCACTGCAGGCGCAGCGCGACAACCGCCGGATATCCGGCTCACCGTCACGCACGAACCGCAGTGAACCGGTGCGTACGAAGGCGCGGCTGCCTGGCACGAGGAAGCCGCGCGAAGTGACGCTCGAGGACTGGAATGCGACAGTCATGGGGACACACCAGAACCCGGGAGGCTCGGTGCTAAAAACCCCTCCAGAGAGAGATAAAAGGACTGCAAAACGACCCTAACCCACCACCCAAAACCGACCCTCAACCCCGACATCTGTATCTTGCTGGAACCCCGACATTTCAATCTGGCCTCGACAAATTTTGTGATTGATGTGACGGCTTTTTAGTAATGTCCGATTCTGGCCAAGTTCAAATGTCCGCTTCCGTGGCGCGTAAGCTGACCAGCGGCCGGTACCTCGGCGCTGGAGGCTGCGATGGCTGCGACCGAACGGATCACGATGACGATGCGCGAACTGGACAGGTACAAAGTGATTCAGGATGTTGCCGATGGCGTGCTCACACCGTGGCGGGCTGCGGAGCGACTTGGGCTGACGACGCGGCAAATCGGTAGTCTTGTCGGCCGGCTGCGTGAACACGGGCCGCAAGGACTCGTGTCAGGGCGGCGCGCCATGGCCAGCGCAAACGGTGAGCTGGTCACACTGTACAGGGAGATCAGACGGTACATCCTCGACCTGCAGAAGGAACCAGGCTGAGGGTGCCAGTGCCGTCGAGCGGCTCGCGCGCGATCTCGAGGCAGTGTTTCCCAACATGCGCGGGTTCTCGCCCGGCGGCCTCAAATACATGCGTACATGCGCGCGCAAGCCTTTCGCCTTTGGGAATTTGTGCAACAGCCCGTTGCATAAATACCGTGGTCGCACGCTGCCACACTTCTCGACAAGCTAGACGGCGCAGCTCGGCGACTCTGCTATGCCCGCCTGAGATAGCGGGAACGTCCTGCCCCGGCGTGTCTACCGTCCAGAATAATCAGTAAGCGCCCAGGAGGCGATCCAGCGCGGCCGTGATCCGGTCACGGTGTTCGACAAGCGAACCGGTCTTCGGCCCCAGTTCGCTTAAGGGCACGGCCGCGACAAACGCCGGATGCAGGATGCACCGGATGCCGCCGATATCGAATGATGGCGTGAAGTCCGCCGGGAGCTTCCCGGGCGGAAAAGCATCAGCCTGAATTAGCGGTACGACGACGCGGGTATTTCCGCATCCTGTTAGGACGCTCACCTCCCGATGCCCCGTTCCCGCCGTTCCGGCAGTCCGCGAATGCGGACGCACCTCCCGAAGACAATGCTTCTGCCGTTGTCGGCGAAGCATGTTTGCTCGATCTCGCTCGGCTACCATCTGGCGCTAGCTACATGCCGCGGCACGGGCGGGACGCTGACGTCGATGGACGAACTGACGCGCGCCGTCTACCTGTCCTATTGCTTGGGGAAGCTGGGCTACGGATGCGCTAGTGAGGTCTTTTACCGGGATGCGGAAGCGCACCTCGAAATTGCGATTCGCCACGCGATTGCAGACGGGGGCTTCCATCTCGGCCCGCATGGCGCGACCGCGGCGGTGTTGCGCGTCCTGGACGGACAGCTTGCGAGCGCACAGACCCTGCACGTGGTTGAAGCAGGCAATCGCTTGGCCCGATGGGTCGCGGGCACGTACCTCAAGTCGTCAATTAACGTTTTGCATAACGTTAATCGATCTATGTGCAGTGCTCCGTTATGTGGAGTTCGGTCGGTCGAGGCATAGTGACGGCCGGTTGGCAGGACGCGGACTCCACATAATTATCAGAGGCGCTTCAACCAGTCGATAGTCGGCAAGCGTTCAAAGGTTCGGCGGTCAGTTGGCACCGTCGTTAATATGTCGGGGAACACTTGCAGAAGCGCTTGGCGCTTCATGTCGATGTCTGCTTTCGAATAGCGCATCGTTGTATCGAGACTCGCGTGACCAAGCCATTGGCTAATCGTTGGGAAGTCCACGCCCGACTTTAGCATGCTGACCGCAGTCGTATGCCTAAGAGAGTGTGGGTGGATACGTTTCTCCCGGAGGGTAGGCGCGACCGCTTCGGCGGTGACCAGATGCTTGCGAAGCAGGTAATAAACGCCGAAGCGCGTGAGCTTGTCGCCGCGATTGTTGACAAACAGTGCCGCTTTCACGTCAAGGGGATACGGTCGCTCTTCAACGAGTCGCTGCAGCAACCTGGCAGTCTGCGGCCAGATCGGGCAGACGCGCACCTTGTTTCCCTTGCCTTGCAATCTGACCTGGCACGGCCGCTGGACGCGCAGGTCGCACAGACGAAGGTCGAGTACCTCCTGCACTCTTGCTCCGGTATTAAACATGAGTGAGAGCAATGCGTAATCACGTCGTCCGGCGGCGGTCGTTCGATCGACCGAACTAAGCAGCGCCTCGACCTCGCCCTCCTCGAGATATTCGATCGGCGCTGACTGGGCGCCGTGTTTGAATGGAATGCCGAGGATTGCCTGCGACGCCGCAAGATGTTCAGGAAATTCAGTTGCCAGGAACCGCGCGAACGTATGAATCGCGGCAAGCCGGGCATTGCGCGTCGCAATGCCGTTGTGCCGGTCTCGCTCGAGAGATGTCAGGAACTGCCCGACCGAGTCAGCAGTGATCGCCGCAAGGTCCAGGCGTTCAATCCCACAGTGTCGCATCGCACTGAGAAATCTCAGCAGGAGTACCAGCGTGTCGCGATAGCTATGAATTGTGTGCCGACTCATCCCTCGCAACGTAGGCAGATAATTCTGGAAAAATCGGACAAGGGCCCGACCGAGTTCGTCGGAATAAGAGCGCCGTTTCATCACTGCTCTCCTTGGACAAGATAACCAAATCGCTTGGCGAACCGATTACTGGCCAGATCCCGGAGCTCCGGAATCCAGCGCAAATAGTAGGCCGTCGAGACGATTGAGACGTGACCCATGTAAAGTGCGAGCTTTGGCAGGTTGGACTGGACGTCCGCGCCCTGTCGATACCATCGCATTAGTGCCCCAATTGCAAAGGAGTGCCTAAAGTCATGAATGCGGGGAACCCGTCCGTCGACATCGCGTATTCCGGCCTCATGCAACAGTTCCATGATGCCGCGACGCAATCCTGTTCCAGTGTAGCCTCGTAGACCATGGCTCAAATTGCAAAGTAGTGGTGACGACGGCGAGGTGTCGAGCGGGGTGGCGAGGCGGCGCACGAGGTAGCGGCGTAGTTCCCGCCGGGCACCACACGAAAGCGGAACCCACCGCGATTTGTGAAACTTCGATTCCCGTACGCGCAGAACTCCAGCGTGTGCGTCCACATCGGCCAGCGTCAACCGTAACAACTCCCTTCGCCTCAGCCCGGCCGTGTACAGCAGTACAAGCGCCAGGCGCAGGACATACGGTCGAAGGGGCGATGTCGCCGTGGCCGCGCGCGTGGCCGCAAGTTCAAGTAATTGGCCGATCTGTGCTGGAGTCAGGATAATTGGTGCGGCGTGCGGTTGCGGTCGCGCAAACCGGTTGATGTCCGGCACGAAACATCGGGGTTCGCTACGTTGCCTGTAGAGGCAGAAATTGCGCACGGCAACTTGACGGGCGCGGCGCACGTTCGAGGTGAGGGAATCGAAGGTCTTGCACCACGATTCGAACAGCCTGCTGCTCAGCTCCGATTCGCCAGCCTGGACGAGAAAGTCCGTCAGCGAGTGCAGGGTACGCTCCTGCATGTTGTATTGACGTCCTAGCGCTCGACGGTGCGCAAGATATCGCCTGATGACCGGATCGAGCGCAGTTGACGCGATATGGTCGTTCATGATGCCTCCTTCCTCGAGGCGTGGCCACAACAAGGGACGGGTAAGGCGACGTGTCGCAGCGCTTCCACATGCAGGCGAAGATAGACGCACGTGCTCTCAAGGCAGTCGTGACCAAGCAGATCGCCGATCGTCTTCACGCCGACGCCTCGCTCGAGCAAGCGCATGGCGAAGCTATGCCGCAGGCAGTAGGGGCTGGTCTGCCGAATGGGCAAACCACTGAGCCGTGCGCGCTTGGCGTAGATGTCGTCGACGGTTGCAGCCTTGATCGGGCCAGCCGGGCACCGCACTCTCAGGAATAACTGACGCGTGCTCGTCAATGGCGGGCGACGGCGTAGATAGCGCTCGAGCACGCGCCGCGTTCGGCCGTTCAGCGGCAGGATTAATACCGACCGGGTCTTGCACTGGTCTACCCGCAGAGTGTTCTTCTCCCAGTCAATCGAGTCGGGCCTCAAGCCAGCAACTTCTGCTGGGCGCAAGCCGTAGTAGGCCATCAGGTAGAGAATCGCGTGATCACGGCAACCCTCAACACTCGAACGGTCGATCGAATGAAGGAGCTTGCATACCGTCCTCCAATTGAGCGCCCGTGGTGGAAGTTCTCCGCGATAGGTACGGGGCGTGTCGATGACGTCGAGCCGATTCCTCGTGTAGCCTCGATCGGCGCAGAAGCTCAGAAAGGCACGAAGGTGTGCAACCGTATGCTGAAGACTCTGACGGCAAAAACGCTTGCTGGTTTGATCAATAAAGCGCTCGACATCGTCAGATCTAACGCTTGCAAGGCGCCTGCGCCCCGAACAGACGCTCGCCAGGAAGCCGGTAACCGTGCTCAGGTGCTGCTCAACCGTGGAAGAAGACAGTCCACGCAGGTCAATGAGGTGCGAACGGTATTGCGAAACGAGTGGGTCGAATCGGCCGGGCTTTGCGACCGGAACGAAGAGGCCTCGATCGGTAAGGAAGCGTGCTGCCGCTCGCTGCGTGGCGCGGTACAGCGTCTCATGCGACCAGGGTGCGAACCAGCGGGACAGCGCAGTCGAGGTAATCGGGAGGCTGGTGGCAGCCGCGACATGGTTATAGGTAAGAACCTCACGGAAACGGTGGACGTGGCGTTTCGCACAAATGCGCGTGTAGCCGCGCTCGACGACCCACGCCGCAAAATTGCGGACTAGCGGTCCTTGCGGGCCGGCGGCATAGCGCGGCCAATCGCGGGGAAAGAGAAATTCCAGCATGTGAATCTCCCATTCAAGTGAACGGAAGAATCACAGTAGCTCGTTCCAGTTATGTGTAGCACTGCGGCCTCAAGGCCCCAGTGGACCGTGGCCGCGGCGGCCGACTGCACATAACGACGTGCTGCACATAGGCCGTTGACGCATAAGTCAGAGGTTTCTGGCTGACAATTGGGGGTGCGTTTCGGCAGGGACCGCCTAAAATAAAACGGTCTCCCCCTTTTCGAGGCTCATGTCATGAACACCTACTCTCGCCCGGCGCTGATTGCGCTGCTCGGTGCGTCGTCTGTGGCCTCGGCGTATGGGCAACCCTCAATGCAATCGTATGATCCATCGGCCCCCAAAGCACGCGCTCAGGTAATCGCCGAACTTAACGAGTGGTTTGCCGCCGGTTTCAATCCGCAAGAATGGTACTACTACCCCGACAATGCTCTATCTGCTGGGCGCCTCGTCGCGCAACGACGCGCCGAGACAGCGCCGATTCAGCAGTAGCCGACTCGTCGGATAGTCGGTGAAGGCTGGCTTCCCGGCCTCTCGAGGGTGTACGTGCGACTTCGTTTCAGGGCGCTGCGGCTCGCCAGTTCAGTTGCCGCGGGTCCTTTTCGCTTTTCAATTCCGGCTCCCGTATCGCGAGAGGGCCGCCCGAATCGAGGCTTGAAGTCGCACGGATCTCCGGACGGGGCGCCAGCGCGCGCGAGTGGTCGCACCGTTGAGTATTCTCGGCGCAGCCGCTCGGTTTCTGCCTGCTTTCCAAGACGGGGGCGCCCCGGTCCTGGCCGCTCATTTCGCGCGGATTCCCGCTAGATGTCCTGTCGCGCCGCAAAACGCTTAGTGGCCCAAATGTCTTCCATCAGGCGTTAATGCGGCAGAGTCTAACCAGTCCGCAGGTTAAATCTCCGGCACAATGCCTTGTCCAACAGACGGGTGGGCAGGAACTTGCTGATATGCCACATCGGATTGAGCGGATAACGCGCCTTCGGCCTCGGTTTGAGCAATGCGTCGCGAATGACCGCGCTGACCGTCTCCACCGGCTGCCCACGGATCGCCGCCACGTTCCCGACTTTTTCCATCGCCTCCATCGCCGCAGAAAAATCGGTGGCGGCGTAGCGTGAATACAGGTCGGACCGACGGGCCTTATCCCAGATGGGGGTGCGAATCGGACCGGGTTCGATCGCCGCCACATGAATTCCGTAAATTGACAGCTCTCGACGCAAGCCATCAGTCATCGCTTCCACCGCAAACTTCGATGTGGAATAGGCCACAGCCATGGGTGTGGCGACGCAGCCGGCATTCGAACTGACGTTCACGATGCGCCCCGGCGGATGGGCGGATCCCCGTTTGGCACCGAGCAACGGCAGAAACGCCTGGGTGACGCGCAAGACACCTGTAACGTTGATATCGAGGAGACGCTTGAAATCGCTGACCGGCATGTGCATCAACGGTCCGACAGGCGCGATCCCCGCGTTGTTGACCAGACCCGTCAAACCGTGTGAGCCAACCATAGCTTCGACCGTTGCGACGGCCGCAGCGATGGCGTCTTCGTCGGTCACGTCAAAGACGAGCGGACTAAAGCCGTCGCCCAGCGCATGACCTACCCGTTCGCCATCCTCGACGCTGCGTACGCTGCCAAAGACGTGACAGCCGTTGGCGATCAGTTCGCGCGCGGCGTCGTAGCCGATGCCTGTGGATGTTCCGGTGACCAGTACATATTTGTTCATTGACTCTTCCCGATCAGTCCCATGATTGATTGCGCTGCGACGAAGTGGCGGACGTGGACCGCGTCACGTGTACCTTCCATGCAGCTTGTGTACTGAGGTGGGTGCATTGTCCTCAGATCCATCAAAGCGCGAGCTGGTCCGCGCCCTTGAGCTGCAAAATTTCGCGCGCTTCATCGGGCGTGGCGACCTCCAGGCCCAGTCCTTCGAGAATCTGGCGCACCTTCCTCACCTGCTCGGCATTGCTTTTGGCAAGCTTGCCTTTACCCAGCCATAGACTGTCTTCCAGCCCCACGCGCACATGGCCACCCATGGAAGCCGCCATCGCCGCGATTTTCATCTGGCTCGCGCCGGCACCGAGCACCGACCAGTGATATTCCCCGCCGAACAGGCGGTCGGCGGTGCGCTTCATATGCATCACGTCGTCCGGGTGTGCACCGATGCCGCCGAGGATGCCGAACACTGTCTGGATGAAGAAAGGCGCTTTGATCAGGCCGCGCTCGGCGAAATGTGCAACGTTGTACAGATGCGCCGTGTCGTAGCACTCGAACTCATAGCGCGTGTTGTTCGGGCCCAGTTCCTTGAACACGGTTTCCAGGTCACCGTAGGTGTTGCGGAAGATCAGCTCCTTGCTGCCTTCCAGGTAAGGACGCTCCCACTCGTGCTTGAACTCGTTGAAGCGGTTAAGCATGGGAAAAAGTCCGAAATTCATGGTGCCCATATTCATCGAGGCGATTTCGGGCTTGAACAGTTTGGCCGGCTGCATGCGCTCCTGCACCGCCATGTAGGGCGAGCCGCCTGTAGTCAGGTTGAGGATGGCGGGACTTCGCTGCTTGATCGATTTCAGGAAGGGCGTGAAGGCCTCCGGACGCTGATCAGGTTTGCCCGTCTGTGGATCGCGCGCATGCAGATGGACGATGGCTGCGCCTGCCTCGCAGGCCTCGACCGCCGCGTCGGTGATCTCCTCGGGCGTCACCGGCAGGTAAGGCGACATTGAAGGAGTATGGATCGCGCCCGTCACGGCGCAGGTGATGATGACTTTGTTCTGGAGTGTCATGTCCGCCTTCTATTAGCGTGAAGACGGAGCCGCAGGTGCCGGCGCACCACGCCGGCACCGTCGGGATGAACTCGCACGTCTGACGTCACGCAGCGCGCAGCGGAACGTTTTTCTCACCCGGTTTGCGGTTCGGCGTCATGCCGTTGGCGGCCAGGGTTTCGTCGGCCGCTTTGTACCAGGTGCCGATGCGGTAGATTCTCTTTGCTTCCTTGCCGTTGGCGATCTCGCGGCCCAGTTCCTGGGCGATGCGCACGGTTTGCCGAACCTGCTGCACCGAGGTCATGCGCTTGCCGTGCTGGTCGATCAGGGTGTCCTCGATGCCGCAGCGGGCGTGCAGGCCCATGGCCAGCGCCATCGTGTTCCACGGAAGCACGTTCTTGAACAGCGATTCGGCGGTAATCGTGCAGCCGTCCGGTGCACGCTGGATGAAGTCGAACAGATTGTACGGATGCGGGCCATGATGACCGCCGCCGATGCCGATGCAGGTCAGGTTCAGCGGACCCGTGTAGACACCGCGACGCACCAGACGGTCCAGCGATTCAAGCGCATGCATGCCGACCAGTTGGAAATGCGGCTGGATGCCGGCTTTCTGCAGGCGGCGCAGGTGCTCTTCCACCCATGCCGGGCCGGCGGGAACAATCATTTCACTGTAGGCCTCGATCACAGCCGGCTTGTCGAGCGAGGTGCCTTTATAGTATTCCGGGTAGATCAATTCCATGATGTTCATCTGGATGGTATTGATCGCCACGGTCACCTGGTCCGGCTTCGGGTCAAGATCGGCCAACGCGTGACGGGTATCGTCCGACAGCCACTTGGCGGCCTGGCCCTCGTCTTCCGGCGCGAATGAAATGGAGCCTCCGACCTGGATGATCATGTCGGGCACCGCCTTGCGCACGCCGGCGATCAGTTCATTGAACATGGACAGGCGCTTGGAGCCCTTGCCGTCGGGTTCACGTACGTGCAGGTGCAGCACGGTGGCGCCGGCTTCGTAGCATTCCACGGCCTTGTCGATCTGTTCTTGCATGGTCACCGGAATGTCTTCCGGGAAGTCTTCCGGCATCCACTCGGGTCCATACGGGGCCACCGTAATGACCACTTTGTCCATGTTTTCCGGGTGCAGGGAATCGTCTAGAAATTGCATTTGTGTCTCCTCGATGGGTACGGCGGATGGGACAAAGTATCCGCGAAGGAGAGAGCGCCAACTTGACATTCCGGGGCATCGATTTTACATTTTGGGGCATACGTGGAGACCCTCTATGCTGAACCTGCTGAGAAGCTCAACCCTGACGAACTATGTCGAGGTTGCACGCGCTTCCGGTCTGGATCCCTATCGGCAGTTGCGCAAGGTCGGCATCAGCAAATCGGCGTTACTGGATCCGGACATCAAGATCGCGGCGAAATCCGTCAGGCGCCTGCTCGAAGAGTCCGCCCAGGTTGCGGGCGTCGAGGACTTCGGACTACGCATGGCCGAGACCCGTCAACTGGAGAACCTTGGACCGCTGGCTATTGCCCTGCGCGAGGAACCAACGCTGCGCAAGGCCTTGAATTCGCTGGTGCGCTATTTCGGCTTGCACAACGAATCGCTGGTCTTGCGCATCGAGGAAGCGGACGGCGTGGCGATTTTCAGTCAAGAACTGATAGATGCGCGAGGATCGCTGCGGCAATCCGTCGAGCTCGGCGTTTGCGTGATGTACCGGATACTGAAGCAGCTCCTTGGAGCGGGCTGGAAGCCTCGCGGCATCTGTTTTACGCACAGCGCGCCGGCCAGCCTGGCCACCCACCGGCGCTTGTTTGTCGGTACGTCGGTTCTGTTCAACCAGGACTTCGACGGCCTCGTATTGGCCGAAGCGGATCTCGATGCAGCGATCATGTCGTATGACCCGGCCTTGGCTCCTCATGCGCGGGAGTTCCTCGATGCGAAAATGGCCCAGTCGGACGCGACGATGCCCGAGAAAGTCAGAAAGCTGGTGTTCGCGCTGCTGCCCACAGGAGCGTGCGTAGCCGAACGTGTGGCGCAGGAGCTTGGCGTGGACCGCAAGACCATGTACCGTCATCTGGTCTATCACGGTCACAGCTACTCGACCATCGTCGATGCGGTTCGGGTCGATCTGGCGACCCGATACGTTGAGAACCGCGAACGGCCGCTGTCAGATGTGGCGACGCTGCTGGGCTTCGCTTCATTGAGCGCTTTTTCGAGATGGTTCTCGGGTCGCTTCGGTTGCAGTGTCTCGAAGTGGCGCCGCGAATGACCGGCCTGTCCCGGAAATTCGCGGAATGGAGTCGGCGGCCGTCGCCGCCGGCGACGCCATATCGTTGACAGATCCACAATCCGCTGCATTGACTGGCGATCGCTCAATCCCCCCTTCACGCCTTGCGATGCAGAACATCAGCAAACCCAGGCATTGCAAGATCGCCATGCCCAAAGCCATGTAGAGTGTGCTGCCGAGCAGTATCGGCACGAGCAATGCGGAGGACAGGAAGTTTCCGAATTGCTGGACGGTGACATAACAGCTGGACGCCAGCCCGCGCCGCTCCGGGAAACAGTCAAGAGCCATCACTTGCAGACTGGGCTGGGTGATCATCATGCCGGCCGCAAAGATGGGCAGCGCCACCAGACTCCACGGCAATGGCGATGCGTGCACCGCGTTGACGCCGATGTTGATGACGCCGGCGGCGATCATCACCATATGGCCAAGCATCACGCTACGCACCGGACTGCCCTGCCCGGCGATACGGTGTGCGATGGCCGCGCCGGCGATCAGGCCCACCACGATAGGCACAAAAAGATAGCCGAAGGACTGCGCGCCGAGGCCAAGATGCTTCACCACGAAGGTTGGCGCAGCCAGCACATAGAGGTAGATGCCAAGATTGACCGCCGCGTTGGCGAATGCGAGCGCAACGAAGCGTGGGTTCGCGAACAGGGTTGCGTAGGCCCCCGCGAGTGCAACCGGATGCAAGGGGTGGCGGCGGGACGGCGGCAGGGTCTCGGGCACGAGAAACCAGCTGATCACCAGCAGCGATGCCGACAGTATCGCGAGGAAGATGAAGATGCCGCGCCACCCGGTCCAGAGCAGCAACCAGCCGCCACAGACGGGCGCGAGCGCGGGCGCAAGCGCGAAGATCATCGCGACCAGCGCCATGATTTTCTGTGCGTCGGTCCCATGAAAGACGTCACGCACCATTGCCCGGCCGATAATTACACCGGCCCCGGCGCTCATGCCTTGCAGCGCCCGTCCGGCATAAAGCAGCGAAATGCCTGGGGCGGCCGCGCACATCAGCGACCCGACCGTGAACAGCGCGTTGCCGAGCAGAATCATCCGGCGACGGCCCGTTGCGTCGGAGATTGCGCCGTGCCAGGGAATCATCATTGCGAATGGCAGCAGGTAGGCTGACAACGACTGCTGGATTTGCGTCGGACTGGCATGTAGCGCCTGCGCCATGGCAGAAAACGCGGGCAAATACGTGGCGATCGCAAACTGACCGAGCATGGACAGTCCCGCGACGAGTACGACGATCGTCCCGGTGCCAGGCTCCTGCTCTGCTATCTCCGCTGTCTGGTTTCGAGTCGACATTCAACCGCCCAGATCGAGGTTCGCCGCAAACCCTCGGCTCGTACCGTCTTGCGCGGCCGCGCAGAAGGCAACGCTCAAACTTTTAAACCGTCCTGTCGTTCTTGCGCTGCCACCGCATGTCTTGACGAATCCGGAATGAAGCCTGTCCCAGTCCGACGCCGACAGATGGCGCCGTGCCGCCGGCAGTATGACTCCTAGTTCGAATGGCACTTACTTAAGCCCGTGGAGCGTGCCCATATTTTTGGACGCGCTCACGTGCGATGTGACGAGGCTCTTTCAGCCATGGGTAGGACTTCGGTCTTCGTTTGCGCATTCGTGGTTCGATGCGACCGGGGCGACTCCCAACGCAAGACTGCGTGATCAGGTTGAACAGGAGACTCTGGTTGTGAGTTGCCGTCAGACCTCTGGCCAGCCATTCAGTCCATAACTGCACCGTGTGTTTGAAACTCAGTGTTCTCGGGTCAGTGGCATGGTGACTGGCGGCCTGAGCCATCAGCAGCCGAATCACGTTGTAGGCCAGCAGATGGACCCAGATCTCCTTTTCGTTCATGTGGGCAGTCTGGCAATGCAGCACATCCATGCCCATCGTCGTCTTGATGTTACGTAGATCCAGTTCCACGTTCCAGCGCCTGGCGTACAACTGCGAGAGGTCCTGTTTGCTGGTCTTGCGTGCATCAAGCATCGTGGTGACCAGCACCCGGTGATGCAGCCTGGACTCGCGCACCATCAGTTCATCGGGTAAGGCCTGGTACTGCTCATGCGTCATCCAGTCGGGACGCTGCCGGGGTTTGGGCCACGTCACAATGTGATCGCGCGTGCCCAGGGACCGGCCTCGCCGAAAGTCGGTGCGGCGTGCCCCATGCTGTTCCATCACGACGTCCACCCCGGCGGCGATCATTGAGGCCATCAGAAAGTAGTGGCAGTACAAGGCATCGGCGACGATCACGTCACCTTTGCGAAACGTGCCTTGCAGCATGCGAAACGCCGTCAGCTCCCCGCTGCCTTTGCCCGCGTAAGTTCCGACCGCCGACTCCAGTACTGCGCCGCTTGCCAGACAGATCACCGCAACCAGATAGGCCAATGGAAAGCCCACTCCTTCGGCCTGAGCACTGGACTGCGGGAAACGGGCCTGGTTCGACGGCGTATCGGGCATCGAGATCCCGGTGCCGTCAACCAGCTTGACCGGGCGCCCGCGCCACTTCCAGGCAGGCTCGGCCTGCTCATGCAGTTGGCGCCCCGTCTCGCGCGCCAACTCCCGCACCATCGTCAGCGGCAGTCTCTGGCGAGCGCGGCAGTAGCCTCCCGTACGCACACTCATGGGCCGCAGCCCGTCGGCAGCTCGCTGCGCCGCCCACCCGTTGACTGCCTTCTGACAGGAGGCGTCCTCTTCCAGCGCCTGGCGCATGAACATCGACAGTGTCACCGTCGGCGGATACAGCCGTTCCCGATGTTCTGGCAAATACGCTTCCGTTATGCCCAACAGCCCCGGGCTCGTCAGTATGTTGAAGTAGTCTACCGCCTGGGCCCTGCACGCCCGGCTTTGAACCCTGCTTCGTGTTTGCCTGTGATGACTTCGTGCATTACGATCCATGGGGGCTGATCTTTGGAATGAGACGGTGTTTGCCTGGTAACAACCATCGTATCAATCCCTGGATCAGCCCCCTCCCTTTCTCTTCAAGCACTTACCCGCGTCTTCTCCTCCATGTAGGCTTAAGTAAGTGCCATTCCTCCTAGTTCCCGTCCCCGGGCGGCCCATATTTGCCGCGCGTATTGCTCAAGCGCTACCGCGAGGGCGGCCACCGCGGACTCGCTGTCCAGCGGCTGCGCGATCTTCGACTCAAGATCGTCAAGCAGTTTGTCTTCGCGCTGTCCAAGAAGCAGGAGTTCATCTATTTCAGCGCGCACGTCGTCAATGCGTTGCCGAAGCGGGCCGAAAAACCAGGCCTCCTTACAGCATCGCAGTGGATGCAGGGTGTCGCGCACGTGGTCGACAACCGCCTGCATGCCCGCCCGATATGGGTCCAGCGTTCGCTGTCGCAGCGGATCTGGGCTGCTCAAAAGGAAGAGCCATTTGAATAATAAGGTGATAAGTCGCTGGTATTCGGTATGTAGCAGTTCAAGGGCGGCAATGCGAGGCGGCAGGCAGCCGCTCCCGAACGTCAAAACCGGAACGGATGCGTGCGAGAGCATATCGATCGTCGCTGTCCCGTTTTCAGCAAGCCGCTTGGGTTCACTAACGATAACAATAGCGTCGCATCCGGCGATTTGCGCTGCATTCAGGAGCTCGTGTGCAGGCTGCGCGGCGAAGAGCGCCCCGGCCCGGGTCGGTAGACCCATTGCATGCGCGGCGGCTTCCACCCGGGCCAGAGCTTCGCTCGCCCTGTGCTCGCGACGTAGCTGATCCAGCGGACCATCCGGCACGCCTTGCGCGTACCAAAGGCTGATCCGCGCGCTATTTGCGCTCGCAAACTGTAGCGCCTGTATGGCCGCCTCCGAGCAGTGATCGCTCGAATCAATGGATACGCCGAGATGATGCAGCATGTAGTCTTTCGTTGGTCATCGAGCCGCCATGATAGGAAAAATCGTGCGAAAAATCCCCCCCATTGGTTGGGGGGGAACGGACCACAGAACCCGCTAAATGCGTAAAAAGCGCCGGACATGGTCCGTTATATAATCAGCAGGCCTTTCAGCCTGCCCGCCTCCCGTGAACGTCGGCACGCTCGGCAACGGTACTATCGGCCCCAATCGGATGACCAATCAACAATCTGTCGCGAACCCCGAAGCGACTCTGAAGATCAGCCCGCCCCGTGCGCCGCGGCACATGCTTGCCCGCGCGCGCCTGAGCTCGGACTGCGAGCGTTTCCGCAATTGCGCCGTGACCATCGTGCAGGCGCCGCCGGGGTTCGGCAAGACATCCCTGTTGATCCAGTGGCGCCAGGAATACCTGATGCACGGCAGCGCTGTGGCGTGGGTCTCGATTGACGGCCACGACGACCCCAGGCGCCTGCTCGCGAGCCTGACGCTGGCAGTCCGCTCCGGATCAGGGCGCACAGCATTCGGCAGACGCCTGCTTGAAGGGGGCGCGTTGCCAGATGCACCGATTGAAGGAGTCACAGCATGGCTGGCCGAAGTGGCTCGCACCGCGCTCGATATTGTGCTGATACTCGACGAAGCGGAGCAGTTGCCGCAGGCTAGTCTGGAAGCGCTCATCTACCTGCTTGAGAATCTGCCGGCCAACCTGCGCATCGTGATTGCCTCGCGCGCTGGATTCGAGAAGGTCATCGCACGCCTGAGCCCCTATGGCCAGTGTGCAGCGGTGGATGCCGCGGCGCTTCGCTTTCGCCTCGATGAAACGATCGCGCTGATCGGCAGCCGGTTGGGCGCCGTGGTCGATGCCGATGCTGAGGCGAGCGCCAGATTACACGACATCGCGGAAGGCTGGCCACTCGGCTTGCAGATTGCCCTTGCTGCGATCGCTGACAGCGATGACCCGGTCGCGAGTATCGACGCCTTTGCCAGCAGCACCGGCGGCATTCGTGAGCAATTCATTACGGCGCTCCTTGAACGGCTAAGCAGCGAGGACACCGAGTTCCTCACCCGTATTTCGATTGTCGACCTGCTGCACGAAGATTTGTGCGAAGCCCTCACCGGAACCAAGGATGCGAAGCAGCGGCTCTTGCGCCTCGCTCGCGAAACGCCGCTCTTTTTCAGTGCTCAAGGACGCGGTCAGTGGTATCGCATGCACTCGATGGCACGTGAAGCAATACGCGCGCATCTGACTATCCTGCCGCCTGCAACGCACAGTGAGCTGCACCGCCGCGCGATGCATTGGCTGGCGGACCACGGCATGACCGAAGCTGCGGCACGCCACGCGCTAGCGTGCGGGCAGGAGGAAACCGCCTACACGCTCGCGCAAGGATCGCTGCACGATGCGGTAACTCAGGGTCAACTTGTAGCTGTACTGGAATGGCTCGAATGGCTACCGGAGCCTGTCCTGGATCGCCATCCGCGCCTGCGGCTTGCCATGGCATGGGCGCTGGCGCAGAGCGACCGTCAGCAGGAGGCGGAAGAGCAGGCGCAGGCTATTCTGCGCAGCACAGAGCCTGACGAGGCGATGCGCTACGAGATCGATCTCATTCTGAGCGCAGCCGCCTATTTCGCGGATGAGCCAGACCGGGCCGCGCGACTGCTCGATCGCTGGGGTGATACACCGCCCGTCAGTGACTCGTGGCTCCTGCAGGTTCATGCGAACCGACTCGCCGTGCGAGCTGTCATGGAGGGCGAGTACGCGAAGGCCCGCCAGCTCCGGCGGCACATGCCGCGCGGGAATGCCAGCGCTGCCTATCGGTACGTGGTTCGCTGGCGCGCTTACACGACGGGCCTCGGCTATCTGCTCCATGGGCAGATGCTATCGGCCGAGCGCACGCTGCGCCCGGCCCTTGTCCAGGCAGACGACGACCTTGGCCGCCGGCACCCGTTTTCCTGCATGATGGCCGCGCTGCTCGCCACCACACGTTTCAAACGCGGCGATTTTAATGAAGCGGCCGCGTTGCTGGCAAACCGGCTGGATGTGCTCGAACGCAGCGGAACACCCGACGCGGTGATTTTCGCCTATCGCACCGCCGCGCGGGTCTCATCGGCCACCGGCGCGGAGCACCGGGCGTTCGACCTGCTCGAGACACTCCATGCAATCGGCACCGCGCGGCGCATGCCGAGGCTATGCGTGGCGAGCCTGACCGAACAGATCAGGCTCCACAGTGGTCGCTTCCGCTCGGCGTCCTGCCGCACGCTCGCTCGCCGACTGGAACAGATTGTCGCGGAACATGCCACCGCCGATTCTCCCCTCAAGCGTCGTGCGCTGCTCCTGCATCAGCATATTGCGCAGGCTTTCGTGGCAATTGCCGAGCAGGACTGGACTGCCGCCGACCGTGCTCTCGCGTTGGCCCAGCAAGACACCGAGGCGATGAAGCTGGGCGCGGTCGGCGTCGATCTGCTGACGTTGCACGCTTTCGTGCTGGACCGTCTCGGCAAATGCGGAACCGCCCTGCTGCGCGAGGCCGTGGATCTGGGCGCGGCATACGGAATGAGTCTCACGGCGCCCGACCTTCATCCGGCGTTCGCGGAATGGTTGCATGAGCGCGGAGCGGATGGCGCGCCGCGCCTCGCCGATGTCGGCCCACCCCTGCCGCCAACCGTTGCCGTTTCACCCGCGCCAGGGCGGGATGCCGAGCCGCGCGTAGCGCCCAGCATGGTACTGACGCCGAAGGAGCGCAGTGTGCTGGAGCTGACTAGCCGCCACCTCACCAACAAGGAGATCGCACTCGCGATGGGCGTCGGCCAGGAGACAGTCAAGTGGCATATGAAAAACCTCTTCATCAAACTCGACGCGACGTCGCGCCGGCAAATCGTGCGCCGCGCGCAGCTACTGGGCCTGCTGCAGGAAACCTGAACGGGGGAAGCACCCCGGAACCACAGCTGAAGAGAGGCGACACCATTCCGCGCGACCCTGACGGTTGCGATGTCAATTAAATCGACAAGCCGCGCTGGCGCCGTCCCAAGGGCGACATGGTTAGCCCATGGATCCGGCTCGGGTCCTTTTCTCTTTATACGTTGGGACGCTTCCATGGTGGTTGTTATCGCAACCATCGATCGAAATATCCGCAACCCGTCATTTTCTGTCACCAAGTTGCAACACGGATAGGCGGTGTCGCCCCCTTCCGGCAGTGCGCGGTCGCCTTGAGGATGCCGCGAAAGCCGTGCCGGATATGGCTGGCCAGCGCTTACCGCGCCCCGGTATTGCCGATAACCCTCCCCCCCAAGGGTGGGGGGAGTCGAGCTGCGTGGCTGTACGTATGCTCCTCTAGACATGCAGCGCCCATATGTTGCACGGGCGTTCTGTACCTAAGGGTTGAACAACGCTACGCAGGAGACCACATGAAGTTGAGGATTACCGGAGCCGCAGCACTTCTCGCGTTCGCGGCATCCGCGCACGCGCAGTCATCGGTGACGCTCTATGGCGCAGTTGACTCGGGCCTGCTCTGGCAGAACACTTCGGCAGCAAACTTTCTGCCGAATGCAAAAGCAAACCCGAACCTGGGCCACGTGTTCCAGTTCAAGGACGGCGGTGTCTATGCGAGCATCTTCGGGTTGAGGGGCACGGAAGACATCGGCGCCGGCTACAAGGTCAACTTCAAGCTCCAGGGCACGTTTAACAGCGGCAACGGCAAGTCCGGGCTGGCCAGCTCGCCGGGAGCAAGTTCGATGTTCACGCAGGTCACGACGGTCGGCGTGTCGGGGCCGTTCGGCCGGATCGATGTCGGTCGCCAGTTCGCGCCAATGGCTTACGCGATGGCGGAAACGGATGTGCGCAACGCACAGTACTTCGGCAGCGTCCTGACCGCATGGTTGACCATGAACACGGCGGCTGGCTGGCCAGGCACGAGCACGAACGGCCAGATCGGCGCACTTTATGACGACAATGCGATCGTGTATAACTCGCCGTCTTTCCATGGTCTGTCGGCCGCGCTCCAGTACGCACCGGGCGGTACGCCGGGCGCGTTCCAAGGCGGCACGCGCGAATCCGCCGTGCTCAAGTACTCGAACTTCGGTCTGAATGCCGATGCAGTCTACTACAACGGCCATGACGCCAACCCTTATCTTGGCGCCAGTCCCACCCCGCTCCATCCGGCGACCGGCCTCAACAACAACCGCTTCGTGTACCTGGGCGCGAAGTACACGTGGCGCGGCCTGTCCGTGTCCGGCTCGTGGAGCAACGGGCGCAACCCGGCAGCTCCAAACGGGAATCCCGCGATTGGCGCGATCTCGGGCGACTTCGACATGTTGACGGGCGGTATCGGGTATCGCTTTAGCCCCTCGTTCGACATCACGTCGGGCGTCTACTACGTGAAGGACGAAAAGCACAACCAGAACCAGTCGACCCTGTACGTGCTGGGCGGCAACTACAACCTTTCCAAGAGGACGTCGCTTTACGCTCAGGTAGGCTACGTCTCCAACCGCGGCGCGATGAACCAGGAGATTACCTACGGCAGCCCGGTGGCAGTGGGGAAGAACACCGCCGCAGGCAACGTGGGGATCCGCCACTCCTTCTGATTTTGGAACCGGGTTCGCGAGCCGTCTGCTCGCGAACCTCGGTGCTGTCTTCCGTCTCCATCCGAAGCCGCCCGCGCGCGCGAGGCGGCTTTGCTCTTTCCGGACTGACTTACAAGGGGCACTAACGTCCGACACGGGGCACTCTTGGCCAAGCGGCCGGCGCCACATAGATCGCCTGCGAAGCCAAGCGGCTCCGCGCGTAAAATTTGACCGCCTGCGTGGGTCCGGGCAAGATAATGGGCTTGCATCCCGCAACCTTGCGTTTCATCCATTTCTGAATGACATCATGTCGATCATCGAGTCCGGACCTCACGAATCCCTGACCTACCGAATAAAGGCGTTAAACAAAATCGCCGATCGCATGAGCGCCGAATTATCCCGAGAGAAACTTGGCGTGCCCTATCCGGAGGCAAGCATCATCGGCGTGCTCGGTACGTTCGGCCCGCAGACCATCAGGGACATTTCCCGCCGCGCCAATCTGGACAAGAGTCAGGCGAGTCGCACAGTTGATGCCCTGCTCGCCAAGGGGTTTCTCGGGCGCACGGCCAGCGACCAGGATGGACGCAGCGTGATCATTTCGCTGACATCCGACGGACGCAAAATCTTCAAAAAGGTTGCCCCCACGATTGATCGGCGGGACACAGAGCTTTACCAGTGTCTCAGCGAGCCGGAAAGCGAGGCGCTGCGTTACCTGCTGGACAAGATTCTCGCGGCCCACGGATGGGAGGCCATCTGATTTCAGGCGGCCCGCGTATTGCTCGTAGGCTGCCGGCTCAAGGCTGCTTTATCAATCAACCATTCACCGACGCCTGAGCGGCCACATACCGGGCCGGGCGCGCCGGGAGCCAAATAAATCGCGCGGCCCCCACTCCCAAGTTCCGCGCCCGGATACACGGATGGTGAGAAGTCGCCGGGGCCGAGTCCTCATGGGCTGGCGACAGCAAGCTTACATGCCGCCGAATGGTTTGCGCACCGTAAGCTTGTTGGCCACCGAAGTGACTCCTGGAACACCCTTCGCGATTTCCGCGACCTTGTCGACCTGGGAAGCCTCCGTGACGGTGCCATTCAGCGTCACTGCGCCGTCTTTTGCCGTAACACTGATATTTCCGGCGCTGATCTCCTTGTGCTTCCCGATCGCGGCATAAATCTTCCGGCGAAGGGCACGATTCGCTTTTCTTCCGGTGGCCGGCGCCGCGGTGCCCGACGCCGCCATCGCCGACGCGCTCGCCGCACTGGCCGTTTCGCCGTTTTGGGCCCATGTGGTGATGGACGTTGCAACCATCAATGTTCCGACAGCCATCCTGAATGTCTTGTTGTTCTGCATCAATTGCTCCAGTTGTGGAGGGGTGGTGGAATCAGAAGGTGTGGCGGATGCCGATCATGGCTGCCGTGGTAGATACGCCCGGCGCTACGAGGGCACCATGGATGATCGTCTGGTTCAAGCTGTTACTCTTCGCCGGGTTCTTGCCGATGCTGTACGAACCGGATATCGAAAATCGGTCAATCGTGTACAGCGCACCGAAATAGATGAAGCGATTGTTGGCAAGACCCGTTGCGGACACAGCCGGAGCGGCGGGATAGGTCAGCGGGAACGGATTGGTGTCATGCCCGTTGTAATACACGGCCGACAGATTCAGACCGTAGTTCGAGAACTTGAGAACCGCCGACTCGCGCGTGCCGCCCTGGAACTGGCCCGCGACCCCGCCCGGCGCGTACTCGAGCGCAAGCGACGTCCCATAGAATTTCGGCGAATTGTAGACCAGCGCATTGCTGTCATAAAGGGCGCCGATCGGGGTGTTCGTGCTGGTGCCGGGCCATCCGGCCGCCTGATTCATGCCCAGCCACGCAGTCAGGATACTGCCGAAATACTGGGCGCCACGCACGTCAGTCTCCGCCATCGCGTAGATCATCGGGGTGATCCGCCGGCCGGCGTCGAACGTGCCGAACGGACCGGATGCCCCGATCGTCGCGAACTGGTTGAAAATCGCGGTCGTGCCCTGGGTGTCGGCCAGGCCAAACTTGCCGTTCATGGTGTTGAACGTGCCCTGCAGCTTGAAGTTGATCTTGTAGCCGCCGCCGACCTCTTCGCTTCCCTTGAGGCCCCAGTAGCTGGAAATGATGCCGCCGTCCTTGAGTTGATAGACGTGCCCCAAGTTCGGCGCGCCGCCGTGCTGCTCAACTTCGATTTCGTGCTTTCTCCTCCGGGTGGCGCGGCGGGGTGGACCCGGCGGCTTTCGTGATTGTTGCTCGAAGCAAGCCATGTTGCTGCCGGGTCGGCGTGTCAGGCCGACAGGTAGTAGTCCCGATACTGGTCCCGCAACTGGTTCTTGAGGACCTTGCCGGTCGCGCCCAGCGGAACTGACTCGACGAACACCACCGCGTCGGGTGTCCACCATTTCGCAACGCGGCCGTCGAAGAACGCGAGCATCTCGCCGCCGCCCAGAGCACTGCCGGGCTTCTTCACGATCAACAGTAGCGGCCGTTCGTCCCACTTTGGATGCCGCGCGGCGATGCACACCGCAGTGGCAACTTCCGGATGCAGGCAGGCGACATTCTCGATGTCGGTGGAACTTATCCATTCGCCGCCAGACTTGATGACGTCCTTGCTGCGGTCGGTGATCTGCATGAAGCCGTCTGGATCGATCTTTGCCACGTCGCCGGTCGGGAACCAGCCGTCGCGCAGCGGCGACGCGTCGCCGTCGCCGGCGCCGAAATACTGCCGCGTGACCCACTGGCCGCGCACCAGCAGGTCGCCGGCCGCGTGGCCGTCCCACGGCAGCGCTTCGCCGTCCGGGCCGACGATCTTCATGTCGATGCCGAACACCGAGCGTCCCTGCTTCGCCTGAACCGTGTAGCGCTCCTCGGTGGACAACGACAACTGATGCGGCTTAAAACTGCAAACCGTGCCCACCGGGCTCAATTCCGTCATGCCCCATGCGTGTAGTACGTCGACCTGATAACGCTCCTGAAACTGCGCGGTCATCGCCGTCGGACAAGGGGCGCCGCCGATAATCGTGCGCCGCATCGACGCGAAGGTCTCCTGCCGTTCGCCGACGTGCGTGAGCAGGCCTTGCCAGACCGTCGGGACGCCCGCGGACAGGGTGACCTGTTCCGCCTCGATCAGTTCGTAAAGCGACTTGCCGTCCAGCGCCGGACCCGGGAACACCAGCTTCGCGCCGACCATGCAGGCGATGTATGGCAACCCCCACGCGTTCACATGGAACATCGGCACGACAGGCAGGATCACGTCGCGTGCCGAACAGTTGAGCGAGTCGGGCAGCGCCGCCGCGTACGTGTGCAGGAGGGTCGAGCGGTGGCTGTACAGCACACCCTTCGGATTGCCGGTGGTGCCCGACGTGTAGCACAGCGATGACGCGCTGTTTTCATCGAGCAGCGGCCATTCGAAAACGTCGTCGTGCAGCTCGAGCAGATCCTCGTAGCACATCAGCATGCCGGTCAGGTCGTTCGCTTGCGGCATGTGCGCGCGATCAGTCATCGCCACGAATACCTTGGGGCTTTTAACGCGCGGCGCAACGCTCTCGATCAGCGGCAGAAACGTCGCGTCAAAGAATACGACGCGATCTTCCGCATGCTCAATGATGTACGCGAGCTGGTCGACGTGCAGTCGGGGGTTGAGCGTATGCAGCACGGACCCGGATCCCGACACGGCGAAGTACAACTCCATGTGCCGGTAACCGTTCCACGCCAGCGTCCCTACCCGCTCGCCCGGCTTGACGCCGAGGCCTTCCAGGACGTTTGCCATGCGGCGCGCGCGTTGCGCAAGATCCCGATACCGATACCGGTGAATGTCCCCTTCGACACGTCGAGACACGATTTCTTGTCCGCCGTGATGGCGTTCAGCGTGCGCGAGCAGCGAAGCGACCAGTAACGGTTGCTGCATCATCAAACCTTGCATCCCTTTCTCCTGAATAGTTGTATGGTCCCGCGCCTGGATGACGTCGTCGCACCCTCATGCATGTGTCGGACTGGCGGCGGGCCCGTCGAGACTCACGACCAGTTGTCCGTCAACGGCCCGGACCGGGAAAGTCGTCAGGCTCAGGCCGCCCGCCCCCGCCATGGATCCCGTGCGCAAGTCAAAGCGCAGGCCGTGCGCCGGACAGCGCAGCATGCATCCCTCCAGTTGACCGCTCGCGAGCGACGCACCGTTGTGGGGACACGAGTTATCAATTGCGTGGATCGCGCCGGCGATGTTGAACAGGACAATGCTGCGGCCATCGATGAAGGCCAGCTTGCGTTGCCCTGGTGCGAGTTCATCGACCGTTCCAACCGATATCTGACGTGACACTCTGCGTTCCTTTAGTCTCGGACCGCCAGCACCATGGCTTCGAAGATCGCGTCGGGAGAATGGGCTCCCGAAAGCGCGTAGCCGGCGTTGAACACAAAGTGCGGAACGCCGTTCACGCGATGGCTGGAGTGCAACATGTGCCGGCCCGATTCGGCCAGATGATCTGTCAGGCCTGCGTAGTCCAGACCGCACTCGAGTCCGAGCTGCTCAAGGATCCGCGGCTCACCAATGTTCTCGCCTTCCATGAAGTAGGCGGTGAACATGCGATCGATCAATGAGGCTAGTTGGGCCTCGCTGCCGCGGCTGGCTGCATAAGCAACGAGCTGGTGCGCGGCAGCGGTGTTGGGCAGCACGCCGATCCGGTCGAACGCAAATTCGACGCCGGCGTGGTAGCCTGCGCGCTGCACCTGCGCGCGCCTTGCCGCCACCGCCTCGGGACTACCCAGGCGATCAAGATAGAACGCCTGGTAATCCTTGCCATTGAGCGGCGTATCGGGAAGGAGTTGATGGGAGCGCCACAGCACCGCCAGCGGCACATCGGGCCGCAACCCGGCAAAGCGGCGCACGGCCGCGTCCATATTGCGTTTGCCGATCAGACACCACGGGCAGATGAAATCGAAGAACACCTCGATCGTCATGGGGGGACGCTCGGCCGTCTCAATGCCTGGCTGGGTGGCGCGCTTCGGGTCAGATGAGTTCATGGATCAGGCTCTCTGCCATCGGCCATTCACCAAAGCCCGCGGCGGGGTTGAGGTGACCCACTTCGCCGAGGTCGACGAGGCGGCTGCCCCAGTCTTTTGCCATCGCGGACACCCGCTCGAACTGCGCGAGCGGATCGTTGCGACTGGCGCCGACGATGCTCGGGAACGGCAGCGGTTTGCGCGGGATCGACTGCCAGCCGTTCTGGGCCAGCGCATCGATGGCCGGATAGCCGGCCGGCAGCGGCGTCTCGAGGTCGGCCGGAGCGGCAAGCAGCGCGCCGTGAATCTTGCGGCTGTGCTGCTGCGCCCAATGCACCGCAATCATCACGCCCGCGCTGTGCGCGACCAGGATAACCGGGCCGTCGATTTTCGCGAGGGCCGCGTCGAGCGCCGCAACGCGCGCCGCGCAACTGAGCTTGTCGTGCTCGAGCGGCGGCACCGAGAGCGCCTTGGGCAACTTCTGCTCCAACAGGGTTTGCCAGTGTTCCGCGACGTGGTCGCGCAAGCCGGGCACCATCAGAATGGTCGGTTTCAATTCGTAATTCATGGGAAGCTACCTGCTAGTTCAGTACGGCTTGTCGCCGATGATGCCGGCGCGTTCCATTTTGCGATGGCACGGCGGGTAGTCCATCACCGCGTAGTGCTGCGTGCTGCGGTTGTCCCAGATCGCCACGCTATTGGGCTGCCAGCGCCAGCGCACCTGGTACTCGGGGATGTACGCCTGGCTGATCAGATAGCGCAGCAGATCGCCCGCGCCCGGATTCGCGTCCTGCCCGAAGCGCACTCGCTCCGGCGTATGAAAGTTCGTGAAATGGCTCGTGAAAGCGCTCACGAACAGCACCTTCTCCTCCGTTTCCGGATGCGTGCGCACGACCGGATGCTCCGCGTCCGGAAATTGCGCCTTCAGCGCGAGACGCTTTTCGATCGGCATCGCGGCACCGAAGCTCGCCTCGATGCTGTGGCGCGCGCGCAGGTCCGCGATCTGAGCCTTCACGTACGCCGGCAGCTTCTCGTAGGCGAGGACCATGTTCGCCCACATCGTGTCGCCGCCGACGGGCGGACACTCGACGCAGCGCAGCACGGCACCGAACTGCGGCGCTTCGCGCCAGGTGGCGTCGGCATGCCACGCGTTTTCGTAACGGTCGTTGGGCTGATCCGGGGTCTTGTAGATACGCACGAGGCCCGGATTTTCCGGATCGCTGCCCGCGACCGGATGGTCTTCCAGTTCGCCGAAGCGGCGCGCAAATGCCACGTGTTCGGCGCGCGAGATGTCCTGGTCGCGGAGAAACAGCACCCGGTGCTTCAGCAGCGCCGAGCGGATTTGGGCAAACAGGCCATCGTCGTAGATGGCGTGGGCGAGATTCACCCCTATCAGTTCGGCGCCGATCGAGCACGTCAGTTGTTCGACTCGCATGGCTAGCTCCTCAAATGACGAAGACCGACGAACCCGTCGTCTTGCGGGATTCGAGGTCCAGGTGGGCTTGCGCTGCATCCTCGAGCGCGTAGCGCTGATTCAGCTCGATCTTGATGCGTCCCGAGGCGATGTGCCCGAAAATTTCACCGGCGAGCTCGTTCTTCTCGGCGGGGTCGGCAATGTAGTCGGCCAGCGCCGGGCGGGTCAGGTGGAGCGAGCCCTTCATCGCCAGAATCTGCGGATTGAACGGCGGAATCGGGCCCGAAGCGGTGCCGACGCAGACCATCAGGCCGCGGCGCTTGAGCGAATCGAGCGACCCTTCGAAGGTGTCCTTGCCGACGCTGTCGAACACCACGCTCACGCCGGCGCCGCTGGTCAGTTCGCGCACTCGCTTCGCGACGTCTTCCCGGCCGTAATAGATGATGTGGTCGCAGCCATGGGCGCGGGCCACCTCGCCCTTGGCTTCGGTCGAAACCGTGCCGATCACGGTGAGACCCAGCAGCTTCGCCCATTGCGACACGATCAGGCCCACACCGCCGGCGGCCGCATGCAGCAGGACGGTGTCACCCGCCTTGAAGTCGTAAATGCGGCGCATCAGATACGACGAGGTCAGGCCTCGCATGGTCATACCGGCAGCCGTCTCGCATGAGATCGCGTCGGGCAGCTTGATGAGTGGCGCGGCCGGGATCAGGCGTTCGGTGCTGTAGGCGCCAAGCGTATTGATGAAGCCGGTGTACGTCACACGATCGCCGACCGCGACGTTCGTTACATCGGCACCGACTGCCTCAACCACGCCTGCGGCCTCGACGCCCATGCCTGAAGGCAGCGGAACCGGGTAAAGGCCGCTGCGGAAATAGGTGTCGGCGAAATTCAGGCCTACGGCCTCCTGGCGCAAGCGCACCTCGCCGAGGCCGGGGTCGCCCACTTCAACGTCCTCATAGCGCAAGACTTCCGGACCACCGGTTTCATGAAAGCGTACTGCCTTTGCCACGCTGAATCTCCTATTCGTTACTCAAACTGCAAAATCGACTACGCCTGCGGCGGAAAATTTCGACCTACCGTAGGCGTCTTTGCCAGATCAGTGTTGTGTCTAAACAAGTTGCAATATCACGCAAATCCTTCAACGACCGGCGCCGTCGCGTGGTAAGCGAGCGAACGGCGCCGGAGGTGAGAGTTCCGCTCAGCGCACGGCCTGCTCACGCAGCGCGTTCAGGCGATCCAGGTCGACGGCATAGTTCCGCTTGCCGATGAAAAATGCGGTAGCCGCAATGAGGGGCGCAAACGGAACGAGTTGCAACGCGCCGAGCAGCCCGATCCGGTCGGCGACAATCCCCGTCAGGACGGCTGCGGGAGCCAGACCGAGAAAATTGTTCGCCAGCGTCAGGGTCGCAAACGCCGATGCGTGAATCGACGGCGGGGTGAGGTTAGCCACCATCGCACCCGACGGGCCGCTCGCGCCTGCGCTGAAGAACATGCCGGCGCCGATCACCACGAGCTGCAACGTACCCGCCGGCAGGCGGAAACCGATCGCGAGCAGCGTGAAGCAGGTCACACAGTAAGCGATCGCGGCGGCCCACTTCTTTTCTCGCGAGTTCTTGCTGAGGCGGTCGGCAAGGTTTCCACATACCACCATGCCAACGCCCGTCACCAGCACAAACGCTGCAGCGGCCATCGCAGCCTTGCCGGTGGCCATGCCGTAATAGCGATTCAGGAAGCTCGGCATCCACGCCCACACTGCCGCGGGAACAAGCAGATGGATACCGCTGCCGACATAGGCACACACGACAGACTTCGTCGAGAAAAGCCCCTTCATCAGCGTCTTGAAACTCATGCGTACGCCGAACCCTGTTGCCTGCGCGCCCACGGTTTCCGACTTCAGCGGTGCGAGCCGTTTTTCAGTGACGACAATCCGGTAGACGATGACCAGGATCATCCCCAATGCCGCCATGGCACCGAAGGCCGGGCGCCAGCCCAAATGAGCCGCGACCCCGCCGCCGACAGCCATGCCCGTCACCGAGCCGAACGCCCCGCCCGCCATGAAGGTGCCCGTGAGCGTGGAGCGCAGACGTGCCGGGAAGATGCTCAGGACAAGCGCGAGACCGACGCTGCCATACGCGGCTTCGCCGATGCCGACGAAAGCGCGCGCGAGCAGCATTTCACCGTAGTTGCTCGAGAGCGAGCACCCCAGTGTCGCGAGACTCCACAGAGCGGCCATCAGCACGATGCTCTTCACCCGGCCCCAGCGATCGGCGAGCACCGACAGCGGGAAAGTCAGGACGCCGACCATCAGCGCGACCACACTGCTAAGCGAACCCAGCTGTGTGTCGGAAAGGTTCCATGTGGCCTTCAACAGCGGAAACACCGCATTCAACACCTGCCGCGACATGTAGTCGGAGAGCAGCAACCCGACCGTCAACGCAAACACGACCCACGCATAGGTGGGCACGTCCGATTGTGCTGCTGAAACGCCGCCCGCGGTGGGCTCGGCATGTTGCATGAGCATGGTTTGTCTCCTTCCCGTCTATCTCGTTTGCAGCCGTCTTTGCCCGTCAGGGCAAAGGGACCGATTATGGATGCCCCGTTACCCTCCCCGGCGCTTGCCGAGGAGTCCTCCCTTTGAAACCCGGTATCCGCTGAAGCGGTCGGCCGGGTTCCAATCCGTCACGCCGCGCGCAGCGGCAGGTTCTTCACGCCGGTCTTGCGGTTCGGCGCCATGCCGTTGGCGGCCAGCGTCTCTTCGACCGTCTCGTACTGCACGCCGATGCGATAGATCTCGCGTGCTTCCTTGCCGCTGGCGATCTCGCGGCCGAGTTCACGCGCAACGCGCACGCACTGGTCGATCTGCTGCACCGACGAGAAGCGCTTGCCGTGCTGGTCGATGATCGTGTCCTCGATGCCGCAGCGCGGATGCAGGCCCATCGACATGGCCATCATGTTGAACGGCAGCACGTTCTTCAGCAGCGACTCGGCGGTGAGCGTGCAGCCATCCGGCGCGCGATGCACGAAGTTGAAGAAGTTGAATGGATTGGGGCCGTCGAAGCCGCCACCGATACCGATCCATGTCAGGTTCAGCGGGCCCTTGTACACGCCCTTGCGCACGAGGCGCTCGAGCGTTTCGAGCGCGTGGATGCCCGTGAGCTGGAAGTGCGGCTGGATGCCCGAAGCCTGCAGGCGGCGCAGGTGTTCCTCGACCCATGCGGGGCCAGCCGGCACCGTCATTTCACTATAGGCGGCCATGAACGCGGGATTGGAAAGCGAGGTGCCTGCCAGATACTCCGGATAGAGCAGCTCCATGATGTTCATCTGCGTGGTGTTGATCGCGATCGTCACCTGATCGGGCTTCGGATCGAGATCGGCCAGCATATGGCGCGTATCGTCGGACAGCCACTTCGCGGCTTGTCCGTCGTCTTCCGGTGCGAACGAGATCGAGCCACCGACCTGAATGATCATGTCGGGCACTGCCGCGCGCACACCCGCGATCAGTTCATTGAACTTCGACAGGCGCTTCGAGCCCTTGCCGTCCAGTTCGCGCACGTGCAGGTGCAGGACCGTGGCGCCGGCGTTATAGCAATCGACGGCCTTCTGGATCTGCTCGTCCATCGTCACGGGGATGTCTTCCGGGAAGTCCTCGGGCATCCATTCCGGGCCGTACGGCGCTGTGGTGATGACTACCTTGTCGTGATTCTCAGGGTGCAGCGAATCGTCGAGAAATTGCATCTTTTATCTCCAGATATGGGTGACTGGCTTGCCGTGCCGCGACAGATCGCGCGTAAGCTGGTCGGAACATAACGAACCTTCCTGATGGCACGATACGGCAATCGCGGGTTACACTTTTATGAATAGACGCCATCGTTTTAGCGGTCCATGCCACTCGGTGTTAACGCCAGTGTTTGCGCGGAGCGGGCATGCCATGACCGGGAGTGAGGCGCAGCTTGTCGGAAGCGGAGGGGAAAGCGATGGAAACGATGCTGCGGTCGGTAGCGATGAGCGGGTACTTCGACGTGATGCGGCGGCTCGGGCTGAACCCGGTCGAGCTCGCGCAGCAGGTGGGGATCGACGCCGCGGCTCTAGCCAATCCGGACGATCGCGTTCCGGCCGCCGCCTGCTGCCGCCTGATGGAACTCTCGGCCGAAAAGGGGGCGTGCCCGACTCTTGCACTGCAAATGGCTGAAACCCGGCAGAAGTTCGGTACCGGCATGGTCAATGTCCTGCTCGCGCATAAGCGCACGCTGCGCGAGGTGCTGCTCGCCGCAGCCGAATATCGGCACCTGCTCAACGAGGCGCTGGCCGTCTACGTCGAGGACGCAGGCCAAACGGTCACCATTCGCGAGGAACTCGTCGTTGAACCTGGCACGCCGACGAGACAGGCGATAGAACTTGCGCTCGGTGTCCTCGCGCGACATTCGAGCGCCCTTCTCGGCAACTACTGGAAACCACGCGCAGTCCATTTCACTCACGCAAGACCCGCAGACCTGACATTTCATCGACGCTTCTTCGGCTGTCCGCTGGAGTTCAGCAGTGATTTCAACGGGTTCGTATGCGCTGCCGCCGATCTCGACTACCCGAATCCGGCCGCTGACCCGGAACTGGTGCGCTATGCCGAAAGCCTCGCCGCTCCGCTGAACATGACGGGTGCGCATTCAGCGGCGCTGGAAGTGCGCAAGGCAATCTATCTGCTGCTGCCACTCGAGCAGGCCACAACTGAGCTCGTCGCCCGCCATCTGGGTCAGAGCGTACGCACGATGCAGCGCCAACTGAAATCGGACAATACAAGCTTCTCCGAACTGGTCGAGGAAGTCCGGCGCGA
This sequence comes from Paraburkholderia sp. MM6662-R1, assembly GCF_050436245.1. NCBI lineage: Bacteria > Pseudomonadati > Pseudomonadota > Betaproteobacteria > Burkholderiales > Burkholderiaceae > Paraburkholderia > Paraburkholderia sp. MM6662-R1. The sequence goes on from NZ_JBNDLV010000003.1 coordinate 799,046, forward strand.
ACTTGCCGTGCGTTACATGAGCAATCCGCGCTATCCAATCGGACGGGTCGCGACCCTGTTGGGTTACACGCAACAGGGATCGTTTACGAACTGGTTCTTTTCACGATTCAGCATGACGCCGCGTGACTGGCGGAGCAGTCAATCATCGAAATGAATGGCGCGGTGCGAGTCGTCCATGCGTGAGTTGCAGCGTTTGGTCTGGAATCGCCCGCGCCGGCTTCCAGACGGTTGCGACCGTTGCGCCGGGCGAGATACATCGCGCGATCGGCGCCATAAAGCGGGGAACGCGCCGATGTTCCTATGCGCTACGAGGATGGCGGGCTCGTGCTGTCGCCCTTGCCGCGTGGCCTACCAACGATGTACGGGAAACACTCGCCTGCTACGGCTCCGCATCTGGCCGTCGTACAGCGATGCGAGGAAACCGGACGAATTTACGCGCACTCGGGCGGGACATCGTGTGCGGTGCGGGGACGACGGTACGATCGCCAGCAAAGTACGCTTCCAATCAACGGGAGAGGGCCGCGGCCTCCGGGAATGGAGGCGAACCTAGCGCGACGCGGTACCTTTTGCTTTGCTGCCGCCCTTTGCGGCGACCTTTCGCGGCGCGATCTTCTCGGGAGCTCTGCGAGCCGCCCTGGTTGCGGCTTTTTTGGCGGGCTTTGAGTGCGTAACGAGGGTTTCGCCCTTCTCGATGAGAAACACTGAGCGGTCTTTTGCATCCTTGATCCAGGCCGGCGGCCGCGCAACGCCGCTCCAGGTAGCACCGGTCTTGGGATCAAAATATTTGGGCGCCAGCTTTCCCTGGGCTGGTGGGGCAATCGGTGTCGGCGACTTGCGTCGGAAATCGATGCCGGCGTCTAGGAGCATTCTGACGGCTGGAGACTCGTCGGAGGCGCTAGTCGCGGCCGACGCCTCCTTTTGGGCACCTTTTGCCACGCCATCATTCTTTGCCAGCGTACCGACGCGTCCGGCTGGGACCAGGCCGCGTAGCTCGTCGGCCGTAATGTCGAAACGCGCCATCTCCGCGAGAATTCTCTTGATGGCGTCATTGCGCTCATCAATGCGCGCTTCCTGTGCTTCCTGTTGCAATTCCAGAATCTGTGCCTGAATCTCTTCGTAAGACCTTTTTGCCATGGCGCTACTCCTCGTTGGCTTTATGTGGCGGAATTATAAGTCTCCGCCGCGGAGTCGGCGCACCATGGGCTACGCCTGGAGAAGCTTTCGAGAGCGGGGCGAGATTACGCGGCAGGGCTGCCGACGAGATCGTTGAGTTGCGTGAGATTCGAATAGTGGTCGACACCCGCTCGGGAGGGAGCGTGCACCGGTGTATTGGCCAGAGCTTTCGGAGTCGACCGGACTTTCGACGTCGCAACCAAGCGTCCCCGCGTTGCTGATGCTGTCGCTCGTCCGCCGAGCCTAATGCCGATGATATTGTTTGACCTGCACCATCCTGCAGGACCGGTAATACGTCTTACACGTCGCCCGATTTTTACACACCTATAATTGGACAGCGGCGAACGTCTACAAAATCTATGCATATCGTTGTTTTATCATCGTTTCTGGATGCGTTCATAACCTGGTTTCAATGAAAAAGAATGACGGCATAACTCACTTGCAGGCTGGATCAGCTTCAGGTTGGAGACCAGTACCCCCCGTTTATGCTCCCTCGGACCCTTTTACGCTATAACCAGCGAAGAGCCCCGTCTGGTAGGCCTGCTCCAGCGGCGTTAGCAACGCCCGAGACCCGCAGCATCCGGATATCCACCAGTTTTTTCCCAGTTATGATTCTGCCGCCCATCATTACCTCCTGCTTTCGGCATTAACTCAAATAGGTGCTGAGAATGTCGTTAGCCGCGGCCCGCACCAAATCCTGTTCCGCGCGACAAGTCAATTTGGACCGCTTCGTCTTCACATGTTCGGCCCGACTGACGCTGTGGCCCATCAACAAGCCAAAGTCGTAGGCGCGCTCAAGGGCCTTAGCAAGACTCGATATCCGGACGAGCCGAATGTCTGTCGTGACTTTGCCTGACTCCGTTAGATAGTTAATCCCGAGTTCCTCGCTGGCGATTGCTATTAGCGGATCCCAGTGAACTTCGTTGCCAACTCTTTCAACCACGATGACCTCCTGTGTTGTGCCGCTTGCCTTACAATCTGTAAGTTTATATGCGTGGCACAAACGCAAGAGCGACGTTCCGTCGCATCTGGATTCAGTAGTCACTTAACATGTTGAATTATCAATGTATTGGAGGATACGACAACAATATAAGTGGAAACGATACGGGAGATAATCAGCTCAAAAGCTTGGCGCACCTGGCCTCCTTCGAGTTGCGAGGCGGACCGGTCTAGCGGAAGGATTGCCGCGTCAGGGCGTCTTGACCGGCGCTCGTCAGGGCGCCGGATTGGCCCAGAATGCGCCGCGCGTATGGTTCTGGCCAGGCCGCTGAGGCTGAGCCGGCCGCTTGATCGTCATTGCACCGGCGCGGTCGAGCGAGATGTCGCGGCCGCTTTCGCCAAGCAGCTTGATCACTTCAGCGAGCGTGCCATCGGCCCGCCATTGGTCGAAACGGCGACGGCAAGTCGGCGACGAGGGGTAGCGGCCCGGCAACGCGTTGCAGCTCTTGCCCGTCGACAGCAGCCATAACACGGCGTTGACTACCGCGCGAGCTTCGATGCGTCGTCGACCACGTGGTGCGCTCTGCGTCGGTTCCTCATAGAACAGCTGCTCGATTAGCGCCCACTCGTCGTCTGTCAAATCTTCAACCGCCATCTTGTTCACTCCTTTAGCGAAACTATCTCCAGCGCCGCCCCCGGCCGAGCGACCCTGCGAATGCTACGTAACGACATAGCAGCACCCCGACATCATCATCGGGTGAAGTGGCAACAAACTTGAGCACCCCATGCAGCATCAAACCTATGCCGGTCCAGATAAGTGAAATAGCGAAACGCAGAATACCGCGGTCAGTACAGCAGTCGACGTGCGGGAGTTGACATAGCCACGCGAGGGATTGCGCATCGCATTTACCTTGCAGAGCTGCGTCGGTCATACGAACTCATACTTACCGCTTCAACTTTAACGGCAATTTTCCGAAATCTGGAGAACCTGTGTGTCCGATCCATCCTTTCAGATTGCTATCACAACCTTATTCGTTGATTTATCTCCTTCAAGCTAGGAGTCCCCATGGAATCTGGGCGAGACACCGCACTTTCTCCTTTCTGTCTTACAACGGGACACCGAGTCCCCAAGCTGTAGCATAATCAGCCGAGCAGCCGTTGATTTCCGCTATTCCCCAGCATCGCCGTCACCCCATCTTCTTTGGGATGCCGCGCCGCCGTGCTCAAGGCGCATATCGTTGCTATATCACTCGGATTCGATATTCCCACGATATCCTCGCCAGAGCGGACCAACCACGCAGGTCTCTTGGACACCAACATTCAGGGAGTTTTGTAATGGAAAGAGAAGTAGTAGTTGTCAGCGGTGTGCGTACCGCCATCGGTAAATTTGGCGGTAGCCTGAAAGACATTCCGACGACCGAACTCGGAGCGCTCGTTGTGCGCGAAGTCCTCGCGCGTGCGGGGGTTGCCGGTGACCAGGTTGGACACGTCGTTTTCGGCAATGTCATCCCGACCGAACCCAAGGATCTCTATCTCTCGCGGGTCGCTGCCATTAACGGTGGGATCGCCGAATCAACCCCTGCCCTCACCGTGAATCGCCTGTGCGGTTCCGGCCTGCAGGCGATTATCTCCGCAGCACAAACGATCCTTCTCGGCGACGCCGAAGTAGCCATCGGTGGCGGCGCCGAGAACATGAGCCGCGCGCCCTATATCTCCACGGACGCGCGATTCGGCTCCCGCATGGGTGACAGTCGACTGATCGACATGGTGCTTGGCGCACTAAACGACCCGTTCGAAACGGTCCACATGGGCGTCACCGCTGAAAACGTGGCGCAGAAGTTCTGCATCACGCGCGAGCAGCAGGACGCACTGGCCCTGGAATCGCACCGTCGCGCGGCGCACGCGATCGCTGAGGGCCGGTTCAAGGAACAGATCCTCGCGATCAAGCGCAAGGTCAAGGGCAAGGAAGTCGTGTTCGATACCGATGAGCACGTGCGCACAGAAATCGACCCGGCCGAACTCGCTGCCATGCACACTGTCTTCAAGAAGGAAAACGGCACCGTCACGGCCGGTAACGCATCGGGTATCAACGACGCCGCGGCCGCCGTCCTGATGATGGACCGGCAAGTCGCCGAGCGGCGTGGCATCAAGCCGATGGCACGACTGGTGTCTTACGCACACGCAGGTGTCGATCCGCGCTACATGGGCATTGGCCCCGTGCCGGCAACCCGGATCGCGCTCGACCGTGCGGGCTTGCAGATCGGCGACATTGACGTCATCGAAGCGAACGAGGCATTTGCTGCGCAGGCTTGCGCCGTCACGCAGGAGTTGCAGCTCGACCCTGCCAAGGTCAACCCTAATGGATCAGGAATCTCGCTCGGACACCCAATCGGCGCGACGGGCGCACTGATCACCGTCAAGGCGCTGTATGAACTGAAGCGCACGGCAGGCCGTTACGCGCTCGTCACGATGTGTATTGGAGGCGGTCAGGGCATCGCGGCCATCTTCAAAAACATCCAGTAAGTGAATTCCTGCAGATGAAAATCGGACGTGTAGGCATCGTCGGCGCGGGCGCGAAGGGCAATGGCATCGCCCAAACCGCTGCCGTGGTCGGCCTGAACGTGGTCATGATCGACGTGACCGAAGCGGCCCTGTCCAAGGGCGTGGCGACCCTGATCAGCAGCCTCGAACGGTTGGTCTCGAAGGGGAAGCTGGACGCGGACGCACGCGCGGCCTCCCTCGCCCGGATCGAGACATCGACCGACTATCAGCGGCTCGTCGACGTCGACCTTGTGATCGAAGCCGCCACCGAAAACAACGATTTAAAGGTCCGCATACTCAAGCAGATCGAAGCCGTGGCTCGACCCGACGCCATCATCGCGTCGAATACCTCGTCGATCGCGATCACGGCGCTGGGCGCGACACTCGCTGATCCGTCGCGGTTTATCGGCATGCACTTCTTCAATCCGGTGCCGATGATGCCGCTCGTCGAGATTATCCGTGGCGTGCGCACGAGCCAAGCGGTCGCCGAGGCAATCCGCGAGTTGACCGTACGGTTTGACAAAACGCCCATCGGAGTCAAGAACTCACCTGGGTTCGTGGTCAACCGGATTCTCGTGCCGATGATCAATGAAGCCTTCTTCGTGCTGGCCCGAAGGCGTCGCCACCCCCGACGAAATCGACGCCGGCATGAAGCTTGGGGCCAATCACCCGATCGGCCCGCTCGCGCTGGCCGACCTCGTTGGCCTCGATGTCGTTCTGTCGGTGCTGGACGTGTTCCTGAAAAACTTCGGCGATCCGAAGTACCATGCCTGCCCGCTGTTGCGCGAACTGGTTGCGGTCGTCGCCTCGGTCGAAAGACCGGCCACGGTGTCTACAGCTACGGGTAACCACACTCGCCGGTTTTCGCAAAGCCAGAAGTTGAAATTACAACCAGCCGTTATCTCCGGCAACACACCAATTAGCGCCCCCACTGCCACTCGTCCGCTTGCCCGGGCAGCCTCTTCCCCCAAGACCATTCCGTTGAGCAAGTCTCAACCGAGTGGTCCCCAGATTCGGTCGCCTTCGTGCAGTTGCGCTTCAGTGGGTGCACAGAAAACGGCCTGCAACCACGAGGATTGCAGGCCTGTTCCGACACACTGGATCGCTATGAGCAGGCATTCACTTGTTGCACGCACCCACCTTGCCGACTAGGCTTTGCTCGTGCGCAGCGGCCTCCTCAATCAGGATGGGAGCAGCAAGACTCATCGAATGGATACCAAGGACGGACACGTACTGCAAGACAGCCGTGATCTCCTCCCGGGTCGCGCCAAGTTCCAGTGCCCTGCGGATATGACGTCGCACCCCGGGTCCATACATGTGAGTGCACGACGCATCAACGGCGATAGCGAGAAACTCGACTGTCTTCGCATCAAGCACGCCCGAGGTGATCGGAGCCATCGCCATGGCCATGAATTTCTCTGTCCATGCGGCATCGAGTTCCGCAAAAGGTTCCCAGTTCGGATTCCAGTTGCCGGTCGCGCGCAGGGCATCACAAACCGGTGTGGCTGTTGCTTCGTTGAATGTCATCGACATACTCTCCTGTACGGGATCAACACGTGTCGCACGAAGCCCCTGCCTGCACCGCTTCCGTGTCACGCTATGACCTCCAGTCTATGGAGCAGCCCTCTGCGTCGCTTGACATTGTGGGTCACTTGCTTATCCTTTTGGGCCACCCCGGGAAGACCCCGATGCCGAAACTCGTTCGCAGCGCCAGCCTGACGCAGTACGCTGAAACCGCGCGCGCGGCAGGACTCGACCCATATCGCCTGATGGCAGAAGTGGGGCTGCCTGCTGCCAGCCTTACCGAGTCCGACCTCAAGATTCCGGCCGACCGGGTCGCGTTGCTGCTCGAACTCTCCGCGCTGCGAAGCGGCATTGAAGCGTTCGGGCTGACCATGGCTCAGACGCGGCGCGCATCCAATCTGGGCCCGCTTGCGCTCTACGTGCGCGACGAGCCCACACTGCGCCACGCGCTTAACGCTGCCGCGCGCTTTCGCCATCTTCATAACGAAGCACTGTTCATCGCGATCGAGGAAGAAGGTGACGTCGCAATCATCCGTGAGGAACTGCTGAGCGGCGCGGTCGTGCCGGTACGGCAGGTGACCGAACTGGCCGTCGCCGTCATGGTGCGCCTGCTGCGCTTCTTCCTCGGTGACGACTGGCAACCGAAGACGATCTGCTTTACTCACGAAGCACCCCGCAGTCGTGCTATTCATGCTCGCGTCCTGGGGAGCGGAGTCAAGTTTGGCCAGCCGTTTTCGGGCATCGTATGTGACGTCCGTGACCTCGACCTGCCTCTTCCGTCCGCCGACCCGGTGATGGGCCGATATGTCCGGCGATATCTCGGCAGTGTGGATACGGAGTCTGATGTACCACTGTCGGATGAGGTCCGCAAGCTGGTGTTTCTCTTCCTGCCGTCCGGGCGCAGTTCGAACGACACTATCGCGCGCCAGCTCGGCATGAGCCGTCGAACCATGCACCGCCATCTGGTAAAGGAAGGCGTGAGCTACCTGTCGATCCTCGATGCCGTACGGGGGGAACTCGTGCTGAGATACCTGGAGCGTCGAGAACGTCCGCTGTCGGAAATATCGGGCCTGCTTGGCTTTTCCGAGCCGAGCGCCTTTACGCGTTGGTTCAGGATGAAGTTCGGCTGCTCCCCCACTGAATTTCGCGAGACCAAAGCGCGGTAATATCATGCCCAGGACTCGCATTGCGCAGAGTCAACCATTTAGTTGAATTACTTAACAACAAAACAAGGAGGAGCAGCATGGTTGGCGGACCCGGCAATCCAATGAGGGCTAGTGAAACTCTCGGTTCAGAATTGATGGTGATCTGTATCGATGTACAGTCTCGTGTCGTCTACGCCAATTCGGCCTATCAACGCGTGACTGGGTACACGAACCAGGAACTCCAGACAATGCCGCCAGCAGAGCGGCTCAAAGACGTACCATTGCAAGTCGTGGTGGACTTCGCTTCCGCACTGCGTAGTGGTAAGCCCTGGACGGGCGTCGTCAACGTTTCCTGCAGGAATGGAGTGGATTACTGGAGCCGTATGAATGCGTCGCCGCTGCTCTCGCACGGCCAGCATATCGGCTTCTTGCTGGTGCTTGAGAAGGCCTCCGCTGAGGAGATCAGCAAGACCGAGGCGCAGTATCGCGTAGTAAGGTCCGGTCGGCAGAAATTCGGGTGGAAGCAGGGGCGCCTCGCGCGCCTGAGCCTTCTGGGAAGAGCGATTAGCAACATTCGCGCGCTCGGTCTCAGACGGCACGTCTGGGGCGCGGTCACTGCTTTGGGATTGATCGAAACCGCAGCGCTGCTCGCGCTGAATGGCGAGGTGACTTCCCTGTCATTCTGGGCGGCCTTGTGGGGGCTACTGGCGGCCACCGTCGCGGTGGGTGCCTATCTGTTGCACGCCATCGTTGCGCCTTTGCGAGAAGTGGTCCAGTTTGCAACAGAGATCTCCGCGGGTGATCTGAGCGCCGAGTTCGGCAGCCCGCGTAGCGATGAGATTGGCGATGTTGTGCGGACACTGAACCGGGTGAGCATCAACATGCGGGCCACCATCATGGACGTACGCGACGGCGTGCACGCGATGCAGCAGGCGACGGCAGGGATTGCATCGGGCACGCTCGATCTCTCGTCGCGCACTGAGACGCAGGCGGCCAGCCTCGAGCAGACTGCGGCCTCGATGGAAGAGGTCAACGCCACCGTCAGAAACAACGCGGAAACCGCGCGGCAGGCTAGCGAACTGGCGGCACGGACCCGGGACACCGCGCAGGCGGGTGGGAAGGTGGTGGGCGACGTGATATCTACCATGAAGGAAATCACGGAAGCGAGCAGAAGGATTGGCGACATCGTGTCCGTCATCGACGGCATCGCCTTCCAGACCAATATTCTCGCCCTGAATGCGGCAGTCGAAGCGGCCCGTGCGGGCGAGGCAGGACGCAGTTTTGCGGTGGTCGCGGGCGAGGTCAGGGTGCTCGCGCAACGCAGTGCGCAGGCGGCCACGGAGATCAAGGCGCTGATCGCCGATAGCGTGGGTCAGATCGACGAAGGCGCGCGGCTGGTCGATTCGGCAGGCGAGACGATTGAAGATATCGTGTCGCAGGTGGAGGCGATGACGGATCTGGTCGGTCAGATCGCGACCGCGTCGTTCGAGCAGTCGGCAGCCATCGGGCAGGTGAGTCAGGCGGTCGAGCAACTCGACGACGTGACGCAGGAGAATGCTGCGCTGGTGCAAGAAAACACCTCAGCGGCTGAGAGGTTGAATTCGCAAAGCGACAGACTGGTCGAGACGCTTTGCGTCTTCACGCTATTGCGCGCCGAGACCAACGCGCTGTTGTTGCGATCCCGTGCCGGGGGAGCAACCACAGCGCCGGCGCCGGCAAAGATCGCGACCGGACGGCCCGCAGCGCGACAAGCGGAGGCTCGCGCTGTGTAGATGTAAGCTAAATGTTCTGCCTATGGGAAGACTCCTGTTAGCGGCGGCAAGGACTTGCCCGGCAACCAGCCGGGCGAGTGCCGCGAGAAAATAGGTGAACTGGCAGGAGTCGGCGTCGCGGTGTACCGCGTGAGAAACGCGTTCTCTCAAGCGGAGGCCACCGAGGCCGCCGCCGATATAGCGATCACGCCGCGCGCTGGTAGTACAGGTTTTGCGGATGACGAGCCTGAGCAAAGAAGAACCAGCGCTCGGCAAGAAGGCCAACGTACTGAATCACGCACGCATCAAGGAGCAGCTTCGCGGACATCGGATGCAACGCTTGCGCGAGCAGCCCGAGGGGCATTAGAAATGCACTCGCGAGGAAGCCCCACTTTACCCAGCACATCGTTGCATCGGTCTGGCCGTGAAAGAACTCGCGCAGATTAAAGGCGCTTGCCGTAAAGCCGCGCGAAATCTGTGTGAGCTTCTCGGCCTTGATGCCCGTCGCGCTTTGCAGCGTCGAACGTGGATGCAAGCGCTCATTGCGCGCCAGTGAGGCGACACGGCTCACGCAACCCGCCACCGTCAGGACACAAGCCGCGACCGCCAAAGCCGGCACGATGTCAGGTGCCAGCCGTGCAGCACAGGCGGTGGCAATCGTAAGGCCCGATGCACAGCCGAGCAGTACGAAATTGACCAGCGTGAGCGGCGTCGCCCATTCCTGAAGGAAGCGCAGGCACTGATAGATCATGGCGGTGCACACGAAAAGGGCTACGCTCGCAAGAACTGCAATCGCACCGATCGTGATCGACCAGGGCGTGTCCAGCCAGTGCGCCAGACCGTACAGGAACGTGGCCGCGAGAAACACGGGCAGCGCCAGGCACTCGCGCGAAAGCCACGACGTGCGCCACATGGCGACTGCACGCCACGCACGTTCCGGATGACCCAGATGGAAGAACGCAGCGACCAGCCCCAGAACGCCGAGCACGAGCGCAAGGCCGGTGCCGCAGACGTAGAACTGCTGCGGCACATGGAACAGCGCCGACGATTCCGGATGCATCCGCATGAACAGCTCGACGCCGAACAGCGCGATGAGCAGCCCCTGCCCGGCACCGGAAAGCGTGGTCAGAAAAACTACGGAAAATGCTGGTCTCATTCAAAACTCCTGCGTCGCTGCGGGCCGCACGCGCGCAAACACCGACTTCACTCGCGTAGCAAGCGCAGCCAGGTTCAGCTTGCCCGAGTCCATCTGTTTCCCGAGCGCCTTCTCGCGCGCCATCGCGGGTGTGCCGCGCTGAATCGCAAAGTCAACGAGGTTGATGGGCTCACCGTATTCGATCGCGTCAGCAGGTGAGCTCGCGGACTCCTCGCTCTTGCATCCGCACGAGCCGCTGCCGCAACTGCTTGCGGTCTTCTGACGGGGCAGGTAGTGGTTGGACGGCTTCGTCCCCCACTCCGGCATCAGCTGGTAGCCGCCGCGCGCCTCGATCGCCTTCGAGGCGTCAGACTCGGGATCGTGAATATCACCGAAGATGCGCGCGGAGGTCGGGCAAGCCAGCACGCATGCCGGCTTGCGATCGCGCTCGGGCAATGCCTCGTTGTAGATGCGGTCCGCGCACAGCGTGCACTTCGTCATCTCCTTGCGCTCCTCGTCGAGCTCGCGCGCGCCGTACGGGCAGGCCCACGAGCAGTACTTGCAGCCGATGCACTTGTCATAGTCGACCAGCACGAGCCCGTCTTCCTTGTGCTTGAAGCTCGCCCCGGTCGGGCACACCGGTACGCACGGCGGGTCTTCACAGTGAAGGCACGACTTCGGGAAGTGGATCGTGTCGGCATTCGGAAACTCGCCCGCTTCGTAGGTCTGCACCCGGTTGAAGAAGGTGCCGGACGGATCGGCGTCGTACGGACGCACATCCGAGAGGCTCCCCGCCTGCCCGGAGGTGTTCCACTCCTTGCAGCTCGTCACGCATGCGTGGCATCCCACACAGACGTTCAGGTCAATCACCAGCGCCATTTGCGTCATATCAGGGTCCTCCTTACTTTCGCTTCACCGAATTGCGCAGACGCTCCGCGAACTTGCCGCTGCCCGCGAAATACGCCTGAACCTTCGCCACCGGTCCAGTGGAACCCGGCAGCGGCTGCATCGGCTTGAACTGCGGCAGCGTGTGGTCGGCGTCCGCCTCGGCGGGATAGACGCGCACGCGCACGTCGTACCACGCGGCCTGTCCCGTGATCGGGTCGGAGTTCGAGAAGCGCCGCTCGCTGTCCCCGTCAGGCAGTTCTTCGGTGATCAGGTGGTTCAGCAGAAAACCCCGTTGCGACTCATTGGCATCGGGCCCGAGATTCCACGCGCCCGCCGCCTTGCCAATCGCATTCCATGTCCACACCGTCCCCGGCTCGACAGCCTCGCTGTAGCGCGCCATGCACCGGACCTTGCCCCATTGGGATTCGACGTAAATCCAGCCGCCGTCCTCGATACCGTTTTCCTGCGCCATGCGCGGATTCATGTAGAGATAGTTTTCGCCATGGATCTGTCGTAGCCACGCGTTCTGCGAGTCCCACGAGTGGTACATCGCCATGGGGCGTTGCGTCACCGCGGCGAGCGGATAACGCTCAAGGTCGGTGGCGCCAAGCTCGAGCGGTGCGTACCAGAACGGCAGCGGATCGAAATAGTTTTCGACACGAGCGCGCAGGTGTTCGGGCGGCTGCCGCCCCGCCGTCCTGCCTTGCGCGGCAAGGCGGAATTTCTGCATCACATCCGAATAGAGCTGAATGATGATCGGCTCGCCGAACTTGCGGAACCCCTTTTCGACCGCGAACTTCATGTACGGCCCGTTGACGTTGCGCATGTACTGCATTTCTTCGGGCAGCGTGTAGTGGAAGACGCAGTTGTTCTTCGCGTACTCCTCCCACTGCCTGGGATTGGGCTCACCCACGAGCGCCTTGTCGCCATCCTTGCCGCGCCAGCCGATCAGGAAGCCGACACCCGAATCCGGCGCGGTCTGGAAGTTGACGATGAAGTCCGGATAGTCCTTGAACTTGCGGTTGCCGTCGGCTGTTGTGAACGCAGGCAGCTTCAGCCGGCTCGCCAGTTCGACGAGCACCTCCTGGAACGGCCGGCACTCTCCGGTTGGCGCAAGCACGGGCACACGCACGGAATCCACCGGACCGTCGAACTCCGAAATCGGCCGGTCAAGCATGGACATCGCGTCGTGCCGCTCGAGGTAGGTCGTGTCCGGCAGGATCAGATCGGCGAAGGCCGTCATCTCCGACTGGAACGCGTCACACACGACCAGGAACGGGATCTTGTACTGCCCGTCAGGCCTGCGGTCGACCAGCATCTTGCGGACCTCGCTGGTGTTCATCGACGAGTTCCAGGCCATGTTGGCCATGAAGATCAGCAGCGTGTCGATCGGGTACGGGTCGCCGCGCCATGCGTTCGTGATGACGTTGTGCATCAGGCCATGCACGGCGAGCGGGTATTCCCACGAGAAGGCCTTGTCGATGCGAACCGGCTCGCCCGCCTCGTCGATGAAAAGGTCGCCGGGTGCAGCGGGCCAGCCGAGCGGCCCGGCAGGAAGCGGGGTATTCGGCTTGACGTCGTTCGGGCTGTTGGGCGGTTTCGCCGACGGCGGTACCGCGCGCGGATACGGTGACTTGTGGCGAAAGCCACCGGGCCGGTCGATGGTGCCGAGCAACGACATCAGCACGGCCAGCGCGCGGATCGACTGGAAGCCGTTCGAGTGCGCGGCGAGCCCACGCATTGCATGGAACGCGACCGGATTGCCCGTCACGGTTTCGTGCTTCACGCCCCACGAATCGGTCCACGGAATGGGCAGCGTGATCTTGTGGTCGCGCGCGGTCTGCGCCATTTCGCGCGCAATGCGCCGGATCGTCTCTGCCGGGATACCGGTAATGCCCTCCGCCCACTCAGGCGTCGTGTACGCGACACGCTTGCGCAGCATCGAGAAGGACGGTGAGACCGGACTGCCGTCGGGCAACGCATAGTGCCCGTCAAGCGCCGGCTCTGCACCGGGGGCATGGTGGACGACCGCCTGCTGGGTATGAACATCCCACCACATATGGTTCTGCGGATACAGCGGGTTGACTTCGGGCGCCGACGGATCCTTGACGAACAGCCCAAAAGAATCACTGTCGGCCCGCATATCGAGCAACTCGCCGGCGTTGGTGTATCGCTTGACGAATTCATGGTCGAACGAGTCGGTCCTTATCATTTCGTGGATCAGCGCCATGAACAGCGCCCCATCCGTACCGGGACGAATCGGCACCCACTCGTCGGCAATTGCCGCATAGCCCGTGCGGATCGGATTGATCGCGATGAAGCGGCCGCCTGCGCGCTTGAACTTCGAGAGGGCGATCTTGAGCGGATTCGAGTGGTGGTCCTCGGCCGTTCCGATCATGATGAACAGTTTCGCGTGATCGAGGTCCGGGCCGCCGAACTCCCAGAACGAACCGCCGATCGTGTAGATCATGCCCGCAGCCATGTTCGCCGAGCAGAAGCCGCCGTGGGCCGCGTAGTTGGGCGTGCCGAATTGCTTCGCGAACAGGCCCGTGAGCGCCTGCATCTGGTCGCGTCCGGTAAAAAGGGCGAACTTCTTCGGGTCGGTCGCGCGCAGATGCGCAAGGCGCCTCTCGATCATATCGAGCGCCACCTCCCACGAGACGGGCTCGAACTGCGCGGTGCCCCGCTCCGCGCCGGGCTTTCGCATCAGCGGTTGCGTCAGGCGCGCCGGTGAATACTGCTTCATGATCCCCGACGAACCCTTGGCGCAGATGACGCCCTGGTTCAACGGGTGTTCCGGGTTGCCGTCGATGTAGCGCACCTCCCCGTCGCGCATGTGGACGCGGATGCCACAGCGGCACGCACACATGTAACAGGTCGTGGTTTTGACATCGAGCTTTTCGTCTTGCTGGCGGGCGCCTTGCTCCATCCGAGCCTCCATTCGTTGGCGTGTCCGGACAAACGTTCAACGCGGTCCGGTCAACCCTGTATGGTAAGCGCAAGTGGTAGATATCACAACTTTGTAGTTGTGATATCTTCTATATGATAAGCCGATAGTTCCACGTCGCATCGACGCACGGCCGCTGTGCGCGGACCGGGAAACCTCGGGTTGTACCTAGTTGCGCCATCAGCTATTTCCCCTAAAAATTCCATTTCTCTATCCTGGGGCCGGGCCTTTCGATCTGGCCGCGATCCGGGTTACGCCGGCTTCCTGCCGCCTTGGGCCAAATATTTCCGGCTCCACGCTTTTCAGACGCCCTTGGTCAAACGTCGACTCCGGCGATTGGACGCATCGCCGTCACCGTGGCCATCACCTCGGAAAACACGGACCTCGTCGCCGAAATCTGCTGCCGCCAAGCGTGATCAATCGAATGTGGGAAAGATCGATCACAACGAAGAGTCAATAATGGGTTTGATCCTGCTAATTGCCGGCGTACTGACAACCAGTGCTGCGGGCTACCACTACGTGGCCTATCCCGATCGCGATGTCGCGATCCAGGCGGCCTATTACCTCGGCCAGTCGGCCGGCATGGGAAACGAGGACTCTCAGGTCAAGTTCGATGAACGCTTCCATGGCGACAAGGACGCGCGCCTCGCATATGAGCACGGGATGAAGAGCGTCGAGCCCCCGGGCAACGCTCGCGTCGACATCCAATAAAGCGGGGCGACTCGCCTGGGCTTTCTGCATAGACTTGTTCTATGCCCGAGCAGGCCTACCCCACCTCAGATGAGATGTTCGCTACTTCAATCGCTCGCCGCTTTTACCTCGATGAGCAGATCCTTCGCAGCTACGCGCTCACCCGGCAGTACGTGCACCGCAACGATTTCGCAGTCACGTTCGGCCGCGATGTGCGTCTCCATCTTCATCGCCTCCAGGGCGACCAGCGTGCTACCGGCTGAGACGCGCTGCCCGGGTTGAACCGAGACGGTCACAATCGAACCCGGCATGGGCGCTGCGATATGCCGTGGATTGGCTGGATCGGCAACCGGCCGGCTCGTACGCGCCGGCCCCGCCAGCACGGTACTGCGCTGCTCGATGACGGCCGTGCGTGACTGCCCGTTCAATTCGAACTGGACCTTGACCATGCTCTCGTCGACATCGGCGTGCTGTCCCTGCAGCGACACGAGCAGTGTCTTGCCCGGGTCGATATCCACCGCGACTTCTTCCTGCGGCTGCAGGCCGTACAGGAACGCCGGCGTGGGCAACACGGAGGTGTCGCCGTACGCGCGCAGGTGTGCGTGGTAGTCGGCCGTCTGCTTCGGATACATCAGGTACGAAGCGAGCTGTCTGTCATCGAGCGGGTGTTCGCAGGCAGCCTCGCCTTGCGCGCGCGCCACGTCCAGATCGACTGGCTGAAGCTGATCGCCGGGCCGATATGGCGCGGGCGGATTGCCCCGCAAGACCTTACTCGACAACTCCGCCGGAAAGCCGTCGGGCGGGAAGCCGAGCTCCCCTTTGAACAGCGACACGACCGATTCGGGGAAAGCGATATCCTTCGCCGGATCGCACACGTCAGTCGCGCTCAGATCGTTGGCCACCATCATCAGTGCCATGTCGCCGACCACCTTCGAGGTCGGCGTCACCTTGACGATATCGCCGAAGATCCGGTTGACGTCCGCGTAGGCGCGCGACACCTCCGTCCAGCGATGTTCGATCCCGAGCGAGCGAGCCTGTTCACGCAGGTTCGTGTACTGGCCCCCCGGCATCTCGTGACGGTAAACGTCCGCCGTGCCGGCCCTGATCTCCGATTCGAACGGCGCGTAGTAGCGACGCACACCTTCCCAGTACATCGACGCTTCGTGCAACCGATCGAGACTGAGCCCGGGATCGCGCTCGCTGCCTGCCAGCGCAGCGGCAATGCTCGAGAGGTTCGGTTGCGAAGTGAGGCCGCTCATCGCATCGAGCGCGCCGTCGACTGCATCGCAGCCGGCATTGATCGCGGCGAGTGCCGAAGCGGCCGAAATACCGCTGGTGTCGTGCGTATGGAAGTGAACAGGCAAACCGGTCTCTTCCTTGAGCGCCTTCACGAGCGTGGCGGCAGCCTGTGGACGGCAGATGCCCGCCATGTCCTTGATGCCGAGAATGTGCACGCCGGCGCGCTGGAGTTCCCGTGCGATGCCGACGTAATACTTCAGGTCATACTTCGAGCGGGACGAGTCGAACAGATCGCCCGTGTAGCAGATCGCTCCTTCACACAGTGCCCCGCTCTCACCCACCGCATCGATGGCCACACGCATGTTGCGCACCCAGTTCAACGAATCGAAGACCCGGAACAGGTCGACGCCGGCACTCGCCGCCTGGCGGACAAAGAAGCTCACGACATTGTCCGCGTAGTTCGTATAGCCTACTGCGTTCGAACCACGCAGCAGCATCTGGAACAGGATGTTGGGCACCCGTTCACGCAACTGCGCGAGGCGTTCCCACGGGTCTTCCTTGAGGAAGCGCAGCGCGACGTCAAACGTCGCGCCGCCCCAGCACTCCATCGAGAAGAGCTGCGCAAGCTCGCGGGCATAGAACGGCGCGATCGGCAGCATGTCGCCGGTACGCATGCGCGTGGCGAACAGCGACTGGTGCGCATCGCGCATCGTCGTGTCGGTCAGCAGTACCTGCTTCTGGTCCAGCATCCAGCGCGCGAACCTTTCGGCTCCAAGTTCGCGCAGGCGGTCTCGCGTGCCCGCGGGCATTGGGCCTGGCGTGTCCACTGCGGGGATCACCGGCCTCGACAGCGGCAACGCAGGCAGTGCACGGCCGCTCATTTCCGGATGCCCGTTGACGCTCACCTCCCCGAGGTAACGCAGCAACTTGGTCGCACGGTCACGACGTTTCGTGAAGGCGAGCAGTTCGGGCGTCAGGTCGAGGAAGCGCGTGGTGACATCGCCTCGTCCAAAGGCCGGATGATTGATGACGTTCTCGAGGAACTGCAGATTCGACGCGACACCGCGAATGCGGAATTCGCGCAGCGCGCGGTCCATCCGCCGGATCGATTCGGCGGCCGTCGGCGCCCACGTGGTGACCTTGACCAACAGCGAATCGTAGTACGGCGTGATCACCGCGCCACCATACGCAGTGCCGGCGTCCAGCCGCACGCCGAAGCCTGCCGCGCTGCGGTAAGCGGTCAGCCGCCCATAGTCGGGCAGAAAGCCATTGTCGGGGTCCTCGGTTGTGATCCGGCATTGAAGCGCATGCCCGTTCAGCGGAATCTCCGCCTGAACCGGTACTCCGGCGGAACGTTTGCTGATAGCACCATCGTGATCCAGCGTGTCTTCGGCGAGGCCGATCCTGCCGCCTTCGGAAACGCGAATCTGCGCCTTGACGATGTCGACTCCGGTGATCATCTCGGTGACCGTGTGCTCCACCTGGATGCGCGGGTTGACTTCGATGAAGTAGAACTTGCCCGAGTCCGCATCCATCAGGAACTCCACCGTGCCGGCATGCGTGTAGCCGACCGCCCGCATCAGGCTTAGCGCCGATTCGCACAGCCCGGCGCGACCTGCCTGATCGAGATACGGCGCGGGTGCCCGCTCCACGACTTTCTGGTTGCGCCGCTGCACCGTACAGTCGCGTTCGTAGAGATGCACGAGGTTACCGTGCGTGTCTCCGAGCACCTGCACCTCGACATGGCGTGCGTTGCGCACCAGCTTTTCCACATACACTTCGTCGTTGCCGAATGCAGCGAGCGCTTCCCTTCGGGCCGCGGCAAGCGCTGTCTCGAGATCCTGCTCGCTTTCCAGCACCCGCATGCCTCGCCCGCCACCGCCCCAGCTTGCCTTGAGCATCAGCGGGTAGCCCACTCCCGCCGCAAGACGTTTGCATTCGTCGAGATCGCGTGGCAAAGGGTCCGTCGCGGGCATCACCGGCACGCCGGCAGCGATCGCCGCGTTACGCGCCGCCACCTTGTTGCCGAGCACGCGCATGACTTCCGGGGAGGGGCCGCACCAGCGTATGCCGGCGTCGATCACAGCCAGCGCAAAATCGGGATTCTCCGAGAGGAAACCGTAACCCGGATGAATGGCGTCGACCTTCGCTTGCCTCGCTATCCGCAGGATGTCGTCAATATCGAGGTAGGCCGCGAGCGGCTTTTTGCCCTCACCCACCAGGTAGCTCTCATCAGCCTTGAAACGATGAAGGGCGAGTCGGTCTTCCTTCGAATAGATGGCCACCGTACGGATGTCCATCTCAGCGGCCGCCCGCATCACACGGATCGCGATCTCGGAGCGGTTGGCGATCAACAGGGATTTGATCGGAAGGTAGTTCATGATAGGCAGGGACTCGTATGGGGTCGCGACGCCTGGCGAACCAGGCGTCGCAAACGGACAGCAGTTGCGCCAGCCGTCAGAGGCGGCTGAAGGAAAAGCGCCTGAAGGTACTCATCGAAGGCTAGCCCCTGGACAGGACCGCGTTCGCCGGAAACCTCCATAGGCACGCAGATTCCGTCGCCCGGAACAGAGCGGGGCGACCGGGCAGTTCAAATGTTGTGAGATCTACGTTGGTCCCGACGCAGGGACCGATCCAGCCAGGACAAGCCGTAATTACGCCCCGGCTCAGTCAAGACTGGCAAACGGCACGTGCGAATCCATCCAGTCGTAGTGACCGTGTGCCGTCGCCCACGCCCAGTTCGAGACGGGGTGAGAGGCAACCTTGCGACTCTCGTCGTGCGAGCGGCCGACTTGCATCCGCTCTTTCACATCATGCTCGGCGTGTAGCGGTTGTCTCCCGTTTGCTCCGTGGTTCATTCTGATCCTTACCCTCTGAAATTGATGGCATGCACGCCCGACCTGTCCATGAGGAAGGATCCGGTCGGCGCGCCCTCGAACGCTCGCCAACTTACCCGCGCGCGAATCCTCGCCATAGGAGCAAGGAACGGACCAAGCTGTCCTTCGATTGAAATGCCATTGATTTATCGACGTTTTCCAAAAACGGATCAACCTGCCGGTTTCAACATTGAATGATCAGGTTTCACTTGTGCACGCCGCATTGCTTCGAAAGACTTCCTTACTTCTGTCGCGCAACGACGACGATTGTGGCGAGAGAGATCCAATGGCTAGTTGCTTTATCAACTTTATGTAAGCCGCGGCCGACGGATGGCCCCCATGACTCTGCCGCGGCCCATCCCGCGTCCCGCAAGGCGCGAAAAAACTCGCTGCACGGCGTAATGCCGTTCAGTTAAGGTCTCTTTTAAGGACTCGAACGGTATAACGAAACGGTCGGGATTTGACGGTTCGAGCGCAACTGCGCCCGGACCGTTTCTCATTGGGAAGTTGCCTGAGCCGCTCATGCAGGCGCTTGAGCAGCGCAGGCAGTTTGCCGTACGAGCGCGTCACGGCCGCCCATGTCATCTCGTACTGAATGGTGTGGAACGCGCGGATGAAGCTCAGTTCATCGGGTGCATGTCCGGGCGCAAGTGCGGCTTTGGCCATCTCCAGACGTATCAGGTTATAGGCGATCAGCGCGCCCCAGAATTCCTGGTAGACGCCTTCCACGGTCTGACTGCGAAGGGTCAGCTCCATGCCCAGCATCGACTGCTTCAACTCGTGGTAGCGGGTCTCGATCTGCCAGCGACGCTCGTAGCACGACACAAAGTCGGCAGCCTTGAAACGTCTTCGGTCAGTCAGGGACGTCGCTACCCTCTCCCGACGCAGATGCGATACATCCGCGAAGTTGTTGCGGGACGACCTAACCCATGACGCCGTTGACCTAAGTCGCGCCAACCACGGTGCCGGCAGGCCGAGAAAGCAAGGTGCGTGTCCGGCGGTTGAATGGTCGCTTAGCGGGCGCATGCCACTGCTATGTGTCCGGTTACCGGTCGGGGCGAATGACGCCTCTTGGCCGAACCCCGAAGTACGCGACTTCGCCAGTTCCCTCCTTATTCCACGCTGCTGTCGTCCGCCGTAGAGGCTTATCAGGCGAAGTTTACAGCTTCGCCTCCCCCTCGTGGCCGATGCCCCGACTCCCCCCCAGGCCGCTGAACGACGCGGCGGATCCGTAGCCAACGTAATCACGATCACACGCCGCACTTGGAAACGACTTCTACATGCTTGTGATGGAAGGCGCGCCGGCAAGCGTCCCTCCGAACTGTCGCTGATTGAGCGGCCCCACGTGTGCCTCTCTATGCACGTCAAAAGCGCTATCCTCGATAGCAACAATGCGTAGCATGCCCGCTCTTCTGCTCATCACGTGGATTTCTGATCGATCGAAGCAAAGATATGGAGTGAGATGCGATGGCAAATCTGCTTGAATCGAGTCCGGCTCCGGGCGCACCTGGCAATCCGCTGAACTGGAGCCGCGCGGACAAAGACGCCGTCGGAACGGCGTACTCGCTGTCGAGCCAGGTCTGGTACACGACAGCAGGCGGCATCCTCACGGAAATCTACTTCCCGGACGTCGATACCCCTCAGGTACGAGACTTCCAGCTGATCATTACCGACGGGTCGACCTTCTATCACGACGCGCAGAAGGACTTCGACCATCGATGCGAATGGCCGGAGCCGCCCGCCTTATCCTGCCGGCTCACATCCCAGGCGAAAGGGCAACCCTACACCGTCGTGCAGGACGTGATCGCCGAGAAGGGTTCGGCCTGCGTGCTGGTTCGCACGACCCTGCAGGGGGACCAGGATTTCCTTAACAAACTGCACGTCTATGCCTTGTTGACGCCTCACATGGCGGGATACGGCGCTGGCAACACCGCGCATCGCGTCAGCACCGCAAATGGCGATCGCCTGGTCGCGACGCGTGACCATTACTGGCTCGCGCTGGGCGCCGACTGCGGCTTCGGCACGACGAGTTGCGGCTTCGTGGGAGTGAACGATGGCTGGACCGACATCATCGCAAACAAGCGCTTGCCGGTCTGGAACTACGACGCAGCAAAGGACGGATACGTCGCCGTGACGGCGGAGATCAACCGCGCAGGGCAGAATCAATTCGTTCTGGCACTGGCGTTTTGCGTCGACGAACCGACGCCGATTACGCAGAGCACGCCCAACAAGGCGCTGACCGCCGTATCCGAGGCGCTGGCCTACCCCTTCGACGGACCCGCCGACCCATACAGCCACAAGCAAGCGTTCATCCAGGGGTGGAACGACGCTGTTCGCGACCCGTTCCAGCCCAAGGCGAACATTACGGGCGATGGCAATGCGCTTTTCAACATGAGCCGCAACGTGTTGCTCGCGCATGAAGACAAGACGGCCGACGGCGCACTGGTGGCTTCACTGAGCATCCCGTGGGGACAGACGGTGCGGGACCTCGCTGCCGGCTACCACATGGTCTGGCCGCGTGACATGTGCCAAAGCGCACTCGCGCTGCTGGCCGCGGGCGCGCAGGATGCGCCCCTACGCGGGCTGATGTTTCTCGCTGCGTCGCAATTGGCGGATGGTAGCTTTCCGCAAAAGTTTTTCATTGACGGCGAGCCTTGGCGGGACAATGCCTCGCAGCTCGACGAATATTCCTTTCCAATCATTCTGGCCTATCACTTGAGCGAAGCCGGTCTGCTGCGTCAGTTCGATCCCACCGGCATGGTGCTGGCCGCAGCAGGCGCATTGATCAAGAACGGCCCCATGACTCAGCAGGAACGATGGGAAGAACTCGAAGGATACTCCCCTTCGACACTGGCATCGAACATCGCGGCGCTAGTCTGTGCGGCTACTAAATGGGCGGACGCCAGCACTGCCCAGTTCCTGCTCGAATACGCAGATTTTCTGGAATCGCATCTAGAGACATGGTGCGCCGCTGCGGAAGGCTCACCGGTTCCGGGCGTGACGCAGCACTACATTCGAATCTTGCCGACGCACGTCAATGGCGTCTTTAATTCTCCAGAAAATCCAGATACCGCCCAAGTAAGCGTCTGGAACAAAGACTACAACGCAAACACCATCGTGGACGCGGGTTTTCTCGAACTGGTGCGCTATGGCATTCGCGCCGCGAACGATCCGATCATCGTCAACTCGGTCAAGGTAGTCGATGCAGTAATCAGAAAAATTCTGCCGCAGGGGCCTGCCTTTTACCGATACAACCACGACGGTTATGGTCAAGGCAATCTCGGCGAGGACTGGTACGACGGCGCTACCTTCGGCGTTGGTCGACCCTGGCCGCTGCTCACTGGCGAACGCGGTCATTACGAATTGGCCGCCGGTGGCGACCCCACCCCCTACATCCGCGCTCTCGAGGCGTTCGCTGGAACGCGCGGTCTGCTTCCGGAGCAAGTGTGGGATCTGCCCGATCTGGCAAACCCGCCCTTCGTCACTGGCGGGCCGACTGGCTCTGCCATGCCGCTCGCCTGGGCCCACGCCGAATACATCAAGCTCGTTCGCTCCACTTCGGACGGTCGGGTCTTTAACCACCTGAAGGTCGTCGCCGATCGTTATCAGTCTCAGCCCGGCCAAGCGCCGCGCGCTCGCAGCAATATCGAAATCTGGAACTTCAACCGCCCGCTGCCGTCGATTCCGGCCGCCACGACAATTCGGATCCCTTTGGCTGCGCCTTTCCGCCTGCGCTGGACGATCGACGACTGGGCCACGTCGGAGGACAGCGAAGCCACCGCAACGGCGCTCGGCATCTACTACGTCGATCTGGTCACGCAAGCAGCCCAGGCCGGTTCATCGCTTGCATTCACCTTCTTCTGGACCTCGAGTCAGACGTGGCAAGGGCAGAATTTTTCCGTCGCCCTCCAATCCTAAGCGATGCGTCGCCAACGGCAGACAATTGCTTCTGTCATGGAGAAACACACGACTTCATCTAAGCCGTCCATGATCTCCATGACGCTGGAGAACCGCACGTAGGTACGCGGGTCATCGAACTGTTTGATATTCCCTTTGACGAGCAGCAGGTCCCAAGCGGGCTCGGTGTTGTCGAGGGCCAGATAGAACGCGCCGATGTGCGCGATGAAGTTGCGGGCGCTGGCCAGCCGGTTAAACCACTTCAAGCCCTGAGTCAGTCCGTCAAGCGTTTCGAGGGGGCCTCGCCGTCTCCGTCCAGGAGCACAGCGCTCATTCGCCGAGTAACTTTGCTGGACATACTCCGCCGCACATCCGGTCGCCCATAGTCCACCGAACGACTGACGCGTGGAACGGGTGAACGACGCGGTGACGCTCAGGCGCGCAATCAATTAGGCCAGCGCGGTCCAAATGCTTACGTTACCGGGAGGGGATTCAAAAATTCCCCGTCGGCTCAGCAATGGCCAATTGCGCGCGGTTATTCCTGATCGCAATGCACCTTGAAGTGCGTTAGCACGGCGGCCCCAAACGCATTGCTTATCGCAACATCGGCGGCGTCGCGACCGTATGCCATCAAAACGCGCCCGATGCGCGGTGCGTTGTTACGCGGATCGAAGGTTTGCCAGCTACCCCCTACGTAGGCCTCAAACCACGCCGCGAAATCCATCGGCGCTGCGACGGGGGGCAAACCGACATCGCTGATATAACCGGTGCAGTAGCGAGCCGGAATATTCATGGCGCGGCATAGCGTGATGCCCAGATGGGCGAAGTCCCGGCAGACGCCTCTTCGTTCGCGGTAAACGTCCGCTGCGGTTTTGGTCGGCCGCGCATGCCGGTAATCAAATGCGATATGCCGGTGCACGAAGTCGCAGATTGCGAGAACAGTCTCGCGGCCCGGCGCGCACTGTCCAAAAACCTTCCACGCGACGTCGACCATCAAATCGGTTTCACAATAGCGGCTACCCAATAGGAAAACGAGCGTATCGTCGGGCAACTGCTCGACTGGATGGCCCCGACCGTCTTTCGGACGCGTTTCCATCGCATTTGGCACATTCAGAAGCGCGGTCGTGCTCAAGCCAACACGCCCGGCGGGCGCGATTATCCGCGTGCACAGGTTGCCGAACAAGTCGCGGTACTGCCTCGTCGCCACCGGCGGATCGGTAACGAGCAGATCTGCCTCGACAATATCCTTTGCATGCGAAAAGTGCGTGTTCAGCATCAGCATCATCGGCGTCGGTTGTGAGCACTCGTACGACAGTTCGTATCCGACGCGAAGCTTCATATATTTATCCTGTTCGTCTGATCCCGGAGGTGGGGGCTGGCAACTCAAAGGCGTGCGGCCCGAGACAGCCACAACAGATGATCCCACGACGCCGGGCGTCACGCTCGCATTCAAAAACAATCGCCGCTACCTGGCCTGAGCGGCCCTATCGTCTGTCGAAATGAAATGAACGCCGTCTCCCGGTGAGAGATTGGGCCTGACGCCAATGCTCTCAACGGCGACGACCGTCGTGCGTGTGACGTCGAACGCAGCTAGTGACCGTACTCGGCGGGACGAGTGAGTGTGTCGAGGCGGCGAAACAGGAATGGAATCAGCCAGTCGGGCCAAGCAGCAGGTCGATTGCGGCTTGACCGGCGACTTCCCCAACCAGGTAGGCCCATCGTTCAGTAAAAGGGCCGTTGCGCAGCGCGATCCGGCCCCCCCGCGCGCCGAGCACTTCGAGGTTGGTACCGCCTTTGATCTGGACAGTCACGTTGAACGTGTCCTCCGCAGCCGGAGTCAACTCGACGTGAATCTCGAAGCCACGATAGGTGATCACTCGTTGCATGAAAGCCTCCATGTCGTTATCGGAGACTAACACGCGAACGTTGCATGGCTCATACGGCTACAGCCGCTGATCCCGTACGAGGTCGGTAACCGGTGTCGTAATTCTGCTTGCAGAGGCGTTCGAGACGGCAATTGCCTATTGGTTGAACTGCGCCCCGAGTACTGATGGTCCTGACAGACGCGCCGAGCGTCGGGAAGGGACCGGGTGCCGCGAGAGGTTCTGGTGCAAATAGGCTGTCTGGACGAGAAGGTCTCGATAAAAACGATACCTTATCGATAAGACAGGACCGCATTCCATACGGTAGGTACAGTGGCATCTTTGAGGCCGAGCTTTGCGAGGTTGAACTGGCCTTTGCGGATGCGATGCATCAACTCAATGCCGGCCAGAGTGATCGCGGCGTTCCTGAAACGCTTGAAGCCGAGCATGGCATTGGTCCGGGACTTGATGTGGCGATGGTCCTGTTCGATCAGATTGTTGAGATATTTCGAAGATCGAACCTTCGTGCCCTCTGGCATCAGGCCGTCGGCCTTCATCTCGCGCACAGCACGGTGTGAGGCGGCATAGCCATCGAGTGTAATGGTTTGCGGCGGCCGCCCCTGATGTTTGATTGCCTTGTTGAAAAAGGCTCTGGCCGCGTTCACGTCGCGTTTCGCCCTGAGCAGGAAGTCAACCGTCTGGCCCGCCCGATCTACTGCCCGATAAAGATAGACCCATTTACCGCGGACTCTCAGGTACGTTTCGTCGACGCGCCACGACGTTCCCGCAGGCGTGCCGAACCGGTTCCAGCGCTTGACGAACTCCGGCGTGTAACGCTTCACCCAACGCAGGATCGTTGTGTGGGCGAGCGACAGGCCGCGCTCGGCCATCATCTCGACGAGATCACGCAGGCTGAGCTTGTAGCGTAGATACCAGCGCACGCACTGAATGATCACATCGCGGTTGAAGTGACGGCCTGAGAACAGATCGCCCATGTTTTTAAGCTTGCTCATTATCGAATCATGAGATCGGGGAAGCAGCACTCTAACCCATCACATTCACTGTTTGCACCAGAACCGTTCGAGCCATGATTCAGGTTCGGGTGCGCACCGGGGGTTGTACTCTTTCATGATGCAAGTCCTGTACAGACTTCTGTCTGTCGTAAAACTGCCGGCAACAACCGCATTACGCTTCAGTTCAGTCATCGGCGGCATAACGGGCGCTCGTCCCACAGGCCTGGGCCCGCCCGTTGACGACAGCACGCCGGGCCACAGGCCTTGCGTGGGCCGCCCTCCCGGTGACCTGGATGCACCGCGACGTCATGCGACCCAATGATGCGCCAGCACCGTGGCGACAATCGAATGCCCTGGATTGGCCGCGAACTGATTGCGCAACTGCCGGTCAAGCTCGTCGCGCGTCATGCCACTCGCGAGCGCCGCCTGTGAGAGCGAGGAATAGGCATCGAGTACATCGCCACTGGTGATTTCATAGCCAAAACCTGCGTTTATCCAGTGCAGCGCCGCCATACCACAGGTCATCGCAAACGCTGGTGCCTGTCCGGCGAAATCGCGTGCGGCTCGCGTCAGGGTTCGCGGGTCGGTGGGGCCGCGCATCGCGAGCGACGCCGCCAGATCGAGAAGGCCGGCGTCCTTCGCGGCGGCGAACCATTTCCCCTCGGCGCCGGGACTGCTCGCGACCAGGTCGCGGAGAATGCTGCTGGAACTCCTGTCCGGATATTTTTTCGCGATGCCACGGAACGTCGCGAGATGCGTGGTGGCCTGATTGGCCTCGATCGCGTAGCGCCGATAGGCCTCGTCCGTCATGCCCTTCGACAGAAGGATCGCTTCGCATTTGCGGGCGATGGCGACAGCGGGCGCATTCAGCCCCCTCGACGCTTCCGCATAACGCAGTGCTTCAGCCGAACGATTTAATGCGATCAGTGCATCTACCCCGTACTGGCGATACCCCCACCAGTTCAGGCGCGCGCCATTCACAAGAGCGAGTAGCTCCTCATGGCGGCGGGCGGCATTCAGTGCACTGAGGCAGGCGGTGGTACCCGCGAAATGCTCGCCCAGACCTTCAGCGCCCATGACGCGCGCGGTAACCGGCAACAACCGGTCTGCCCATGAGGACGCGATGGCGGGTGAGGCGCACAGGTCGCCCCAGCGATCGCCCAGCTGTTCGATATACGGCATCCGGTCGTCCTGGAGCGCGTCAAACAGGCGTTCCAGCCAACGCGTGCGGACCAGAGCAGGCACATCTGCCCCGGCAATGACGGGCACCAGCGCATCAATGGCGCGATTCACGGCGGTACCGATCGCCCCGGAAGAACTGTCTACCTGCTCGAGCGCCGGCGAAAGCTTTTCGAGCAGGGCGACAGCGCCGTCGGCCGCGAGAACAGGATCTGCACGGGCGACCTGCCGGATTTCGGTCAGGGCCTCCTTCAGACGCTGGATCGGCAACGCGGATTTCCAGCCGAAGGCGCCACGCCGGAACCGCGCGGCGAACACCCATTTGTGAGAAGCGGTTCGTGACATGTTCCGTGGACCTTCTCAGCGCGTCTTCATGTAGGCAGCGTACAGCGCCCCGTTGAGCGCCTGCAGTTCGCGCCGGGTTTCCAGCAGTTCGTGATGCCGGCCCTGACGCTCCAGGCTGAGTAACTCGAGCATCACCTTCGCCGCCCGCTCGGGCGCATTCTGTCGCGAAGGCTCCGCCTGTTTGAACAGCGGCGCGAGGCCGGTCTTGTCCGTGAGTACCCACGCCGGAAACCATGCCAGATCGCCGATGTCGCCAGCGCCTTCAAACGACGTATCGAAGGCGCGCCGCAACCTGTTGACGCACGCGTCGTCAAGCCGGCTCAAAAGGCGGTCAAACCGGGATGGAGAAAGCCACGCAAGTTCCACCAGAAACGGCCAGGCCGCGTCCACGCCGTCGAGCCGGTAGCGCGCCTCCGTCATCCAGCAAAGCGACGCTGGAATCCGTCGCCAGGACGCGACACGCGATATCGCATTAGAGGCCTCGGCCCACCTCGCAGCAAGCAGGAAGAGCGGCGCCGCGTGTGCATCCGCGTGGTCCGCACGGAAAGGCAGCGCAGCGGCGCGACCGGCCAGTTCTGCCCAGAGCGGTGCGAGCCAGGTCGCCCCGCTCTGCCTCGGGAACGCCCGCGCGACTGCGGGCTGGACTTCGTGAGACAGCGCCTGGCAAGCCTGCAAGGCGGCTTCGTGACGGCCAAACGGTGCCGTCGATCGACCCTCGAGGGCATTGACCATCGACCCGAAATACACCTGGGCGACGTCGTCCGGATACTCGTTCGCAAGGGCCTGCAGCGCGCGCCGCGCGCCCGCCGCATCATACTGCTGCAACGCGGACAGGACATCGTTGCGCAGCATCACGTCGCGGCTGTCGTTGAAAATGTCGAGCTGTATCCGTCGGATTCAGAACAGTTTGCTGGTCAGCGTGACGAGATTAATCCATTTGACCGTGCTTCTCAATTTCCTGCCGTGCTCATCGACTGACTCGGCGATTGCGCGCCGAACGCCCGCGTCGGCGACACGGTGCGGGCGCGTCATCACTGGTCGTGGTCCGTCGGGTCCGCGAAAGACGGTTCCCAGGCCCGTCCGCCGTAGAACACGCCAACGATTGACACCACCTCATGATCCACAAGGTAAGCAATCACGGCGCGCTGCCGGTAGTGGGTCACGCGCAGGCCAGGCAACAGATCATCGCGCGGCACGCCGCGCTCAGGGAACGTCTGCAGGCGCAGGCAGAAACTCACGATGGCGTCGACATATTGGGCCGCCGTGATGGGCGAACCCGCTTCACGGATAAACCTTTCGATGTCCTCAAGCTGGTCCCGCGCTTCCGGGGCAAACTGCACCCGGTAGTTCATGCGGCGCCCGAGCGCTTCTTCGCCAGGTGAGCGCGCACCTGCTCGGGCGTGAGCGCGCGCGCGGCCTCCGCGCGCAACGCTTCGGCCGCAGGCACCACCTCGTCACGCAACCAGGCCTCGATGGCCCTGTCGCGGGCCGCGAGGGTGCGTAGCCCGTCGCGGATCACCTCGCTTTCAGACGCGTATTCGCCGCTGGCGACCTTGGTGCGGATGAGCTCGGCCATCTCGTTGGGCAGGGTAATGCTGAACTGCTGTGTGGTACGCATGGCGCTCTCCAAGCTGACAGGATTTAATCCTACTCCGTCGACCGGGGTGCTGGCAAGACGCGCCGGGCTTGCACAGATGACGATAACGGCTGCGCGCGACGGGACGGGACGGGACGGCGCACAGCTTCATGGCCCGTCCGGCGCCGAACCATTTCGAAGGAAAAACTGGATGCGTCTGTCACGGGCGCACTTGATCTCCGCTCACCGGGGCCAGCATCGAACCGGTACACCGCTTCGTCCCACAGTAGCAGGCGTAGTCGGCGACCAATTCGGGAGTCATCGCTTCATCGATCGTGAGTCCGTAGGCGATAGAAAGCTCGTCGCCCGGCATGACGTCTTTGAGCGTTTCGATAAAAACCCGCCCCCGCTCGTCCTCGATCGCCTCACAGTTCGGCTGGCAGGAGTGGTTCAGCCAGCGGGCGCTGTTGCCGCCGACGCTACCGTCGATCACGCGCCCGTCAGCCAGTCCGAAAATGAACGTGTGGCCGCGCATCCCGAACCGCCGGTGTCTGGCAGAGGCCCGCCGCCACGAAGTGACCTCACCACGATGTTCGAAAATCCGCTGGCCGGCAGGGATTGCCTGTAGCGCGAAGACGCCTCGCCCATGAACTGATGACTGTCTGACCGTAACGCGCCGCACTTCGTGACTCACAGATTGGTTGAAGGTCTGGAGCATAGCGAGCGGCGCGCTGCGCGGCAACCGGAGACGTCGCGTCAGAACAGACTGGTCTGTCGGGCATCGCGCGCCGGGGGGCGGGATACGTCGGTCCGGCGGGCGCGCCGACTTCCACTGCTCCTGTTTCCAACCCGCTGCAGCCGGGCCAGCATCAGGCATTCGCCTCCACCATCGCTGAAGCGCAACTCGAACACGCCGGTTTCGCCAGATGGGCATGGCGCCGTCGCGCGGAACGACAGGCGCAGGCCCCGCCGTTTCGCGCGGGCCATCATCTGCGTGCGGCTCATGCCCTGCCAGCAATCCGACACAAAGCGCGTCACCGTCACGGGCAGCGACTCATGCGCGACGCCATGTGGAAGCGTCAGTCCAGTGAGCAGGTAGAGGTCAGCCATGCAGCCGGTTTCCTTAAGCGACGGGTCACATTCTGCGTTTATACCGCTTTCTTGCGACGCCTGGCTGGGCTGGCGGTCGGTACGACCCGGGACGAACGGGTCGAACGTGATGTCTTCCGGACGGCAGCAGGGACAGCTGACTGCCGGTCTTCCCGCGCACGCGTTTCCGCTTCCCGCAGCGTCATCACCTCCGTCTGCAGCCGGGCATTCTCGGCCTGAACGGCTTCCAGGCGCCCCTGCAGCACGCCCGCGTGATGACGCGCGTCACCCAGCTGCGCGCGCATGGTTTCCGATGCACGGCGCTGGTCGTCGTCCTTCCTGTCCGCACGACGGGAGGCCTCTTCCAGCTCCTTCTGCAGCTTTGTTGCAATACTTCGTTCGCGATCAATCTCCAGCAGGGCGCGCTTTTCGGAGGCCCGTAGCCGTTCCCCGGCGCGTTCAGCCGCTTCCCGCTGCTTCTCCAGGTCGCGCGAAAACCCTTCCCTCACTTCCGCGAGTTCGCGATCGCGCCCGATCAGCGCGTCCCTGAGTCGCCCGAGGTCCGCTTCGAGTGCCTGTCGCTGCGCGTGACCTTCAGCCTGCGCCTTGTCGAGCTCCCGTACCTCGACCTGCGCGGCCAGCAGCGCGGCGGTGCGCTGTTCGAGCGCCGTCTCGAGGCGACCCAGCTCATCGCGGGCGGCAACGACCGACTGTTGCGCCTCCGCCCGCTGCGCCTCGAGTTCGTCACGCAGTGCGTCCAGTGAGGCCGCAGCCGACGCGCTCGCGCGCGTCCAGAGGGTGGCGACCAGTTCGCCGGCGGCCGCACCGAGATCGGCGGGCAGGTCGGGATGGTCGATGCGCACCCGGCTTTTCTCGCGCAACTCGGTCCAGAACTCGCCCAGGACCTGGGTCGGCGTGCCCATGCTGCCCCGCTTCACGAGCTGGTACAGGCGGTTCGCGGTCGGCGTGATGCCGAAGCGGAAGAACAGCAGCGCGCAGACCTCGCGGTACAGCTCGCGGGTCTTCGGGAACCGGGCCTTGAGATGCTCGATCTCGGCGGCCAGCGCCGCGTCGCGGGACAGGACGTCACTCATGAGGGCTTTACGGATTTGGCTTCCGCTTATATTACTACGTAAACCGACCTATATCTAATGCGCTCTCCCTATAATTTTGACATTATCCCTATAATCAGCGCCGTCCGCGCCTGGCTCGCGCGCCTTGTCACCAGCGGCGTGGAATTCGATGAAAACGGACGGTTTCAAATTCACACTGACGAAGCGATAGCACGATCGCGCGATCAAGGGTCAAGCTCGTTCTGCGCCGCGACTCACCTCAGTGGCTAGTCCGCTGAGAATGCGGCAACTACAAGGGAAGCAGGAGAACGGAGCGAAGAAAAATAAAGAAGAACCAGGCTTTAGACAAACCGGGCCCCAAAGAAAATGAACCAAGAAAAGTCGGTTCCACGCGGTGAGTTTCACACCGTAAGTTTTTGACGACTTTCAGATCGCCAATGACACGCCTCGCGGGGTTGTCGTACTTTCCGTGCGAATCCTGCGGTTTGGTCCTAAAGGTTCTTACCGCTTATTGAGTGACGACCTGACAAATCGTCCGCTGTGCGACACACGTAGGGCCGTGGAGCCTTGCTGCAAGCGACTCTACGGGCGATCACCGCCCCATTTCGCACGGAAGGACGTTAGCCGCTAGTACGTTGCGGTGGTGTGCGCATGATCGCGCAGTTCGTCAGGAATGAACACGCGTTCGAGACCACCTTCGCCGAGCCACGCGCGCGTCTTCTGCGCAGCACGTTCGATCAACCGCGCACACTGCGAGTAGTCGTACGGTGACACATCGAGCGGACACAGCGGCGGAACGACGTAGATCTGCGCGCGTGCCGAGTAGAATTCCAGATCGCGAACGAGTTGTCGCGCGATGACGAGCGTCAGAGCGTGCATGGCCTGCGCAATCGCGCTGCCGGGCGGCGCATGCAACGCACAAGCGAAGCCGGCCGGCAGCACGATGATGCGCGTCGCGCCGAGCGCGACCGCCACCGAGACCGGCGTGTTGTTGGCCACACCGCCATCGACCAGAGCCACCCCGTCGATCCGCACCGGCGGAAACACGCCAGGTATCGCCGCGCTGGCGAGCACGGCGTTCACCACGGGACCCGATGAGAGCACGATTTCGTGGCCGGCGAGCATATCGGTCGCAACGATGTGAAGGGCAAGCGTCGCCTGCTCGATCCGCTCATACGACAGATGCTTTTCCAGCAGCCGCCGCAGCGCATTTGCCTCGACGAGATGCGCACGGCTACGCAGAATCATCGCGAGCAGCCCGAGCATCGACAACGGCATGATGTCCTGCCGCCTGATCGTGCACCACAGCGCTTCGAGCATCGCGACGCCGTCGCGGTCCGGACGGCCGGCGAAATACGCCGCGTTGATCGCGCCGGCGGAAGCGCCGACGACCAAACCCGGCCGCTCACCGCGTTCGATCAGTTCGCGCAGCATGCCCACCTCGATTGCGCCAAGACTGCCACCGCCTGCAAACACGAACGCGGTCAAGCCGGACGGATGGGATTTCATGGCTTTTCAGAAACACCGTATGCGGAAAGCCGGAGCTAATGCGCGTGGGCGCAGGGTCGTCGCGACCGCGCAGTCTCAGCAATTCGCGCTGCGACGTCAATGTCCCTTGAAGATATCCAGCAGTTGGGTCTGCAACTGCATCATGGCCTGCGCGTGCTTCATTTCCATTTGCGCCATCGCCTGCTGATGCTCCATGTCCATCTTCATCATCTTTTCCTGGATGTCGATGGCCTGGCTCCGTTGTTCGGGAGTCAACTTGTCCATCATCATTGCCCAGTCCGGCGGCATGGTGTACGTGCCGCTGCGTCCGATGCCCTGCGCGTGCGCCGCGCCGGCTGCCAGGACAAACGGCAGCATTCCGTACAGAATGACCTTTTGTATCGGTTTCATAGAACCTCCATTTCGCGTTCGCAGCCCGAATCAGAAGAGGGCCGCACAGGCGACGTCCACTCGCACAGCGCGGCAGGCTTCGGCGTATCCGTCGCACAAACCGCATCTGGGAACACAACACCAGCGCTCGCGACGGGATCGTGCGGCGCGGTGTTTCAAGCTTTCGTCGTGCGGGCGGCCGGGAAATGACAGGCGTTGGGCAAAATGAACGCGACGCGGCGCGCGGTCTCTGATTTTCCGCGCGCTCAGTGACCGGTCGTACCGTAATCGCGCGCCTTCAGCTATAGCGAACTGTCCGCAGGCCGCTTCTCCAGGTTCAACGTCCGTCGTAGAGGGTGGTGAAGCCGACGCCGTAACAATGCGGGTGCCAGATCGCCTGCCTACCGCTGCCGCTGGGTTGTTGCCGCTGCACCATTTCCACGATCTCCTCGGCCCTCTTGCATTCGCACCCGACAATGGATACGAACCAGCGCACTCTCTGCAACCGGCACAACGTTATCGACCGCCGTTGGCAGGTCGGGTGACGCGGCGTGCTGTGTTCTTTCGGCGTCGATCGTTGCAATCAGCCCCATCGAGCGTTGATCGACCATCGCGAGCAGCAATTCCCGGTTGTTCCGGATCTCGTCGGCATCCTGCGGGCGGACATTGGCGCAGAGCGGCATGAACCACCGGGAATCACTGCACGCGGACGGCCGCGTTGTTCAGCGTGTCAAGATCAAACCAGGGTCGGCAGTCCCACGGATTGCAAAATCTCGACGGCGACGGCAAATAGAGCCCCCGGTTGCACAGCGTGGCTTCGAGGTAGCCGGTCCAACTTTCGCCGTATGGCTGATAGTGGTACGGGGGCGACGCGCTGATTCGGAGGCCGTGACGGGAGGGCATCGTACCGTACGCGGGAAAGGGAATGGACACTGTATCAACCGGCCAGGGCGGCCGGCGATCCTTAAGCCGGCTCGCTGTCCCGTTGATCTCCGAACCCCGCAAAGCACTCGCCTCCCGGCGGCCATGTCCGAAAGACGAAGACACGTTCATCTTTCACCGCTGCACGGGTCCACCGTTCCCGTACCTCAAGCGTTATATAAAGCGACGCGGACGAGAATGCGAGCGGGCGGAGACAGGGATTGACGCGGGCAACCGGTCAGTCCGCGAGCGGCAGCGAAATGCGACGCGCGTTGGCGTCGGAATGCTGATGCCCGGGCGCGGTCACAGGAGGCCGGGGTACCTCATCGGGGCCCAGAAATAGCTGCCCCGACGGGTTACAGGATTGACCGGGGGAAATGCACAGAACTGACTTGGCGGTGCCTGAAGCGCAGAGGAACATGTAGAGGGCACCCCGGGAAGAACCGGTGAAAGCGGGTGATAACAAACCGGCGACCGCAGGATTCACGTCATGAAAAAGGAGCTCAAGATGAAACGTCTGATCATGGCTGCATGTTCAGCAAGCCTTCTGATGCTGGGTACTTCTGCATTCGCCCAGTCGAGCGGCGCGATGGGCAACAACTCGATGTCAAAGGGCGCAATGGCCGCAAGCGAACCCATGGCTGCAAGCGGTACGATGGCCAAAAAACCGATGAAGCATCAGAAGAAAATGATGAAGAAGGAAGATGGCGGGATGGGAATGGGTAACCACGCCTCGGGTACGAGTGCCAACTAGGAGAAAGTCTGACGTGAAGGGCGACGGACGACGTCAGCCCTTCCCGCATCGACCGACCCGGGGTGTGTGGAAACGTCTAAAGAACCGCAATATGACGCGCGGCTCTTGCGCCACCTGGCGCGTTTAGTAACTGTCGCCGGCAGCAACAAGGCAACAATGCGCCGTCAAACGGCTCGATTTGCAGACCACGGCGACTGGAAAGCACAGGACGCCAAGGTCTGCAGCAAGGGCAGCAAGATCCCCTACGCCTGCAACGAGGTGCGCATCAAGGGCGACGACCTGTACCTCAAGCGCGATAGCGGCGAGATCGTGCAATTTATCGAGGCCTATTAACCAGAATCGCGGATGACGTGACGGCCGGGGCCGGCCACTGTCTGGAGCGCTTTCGCGGTTGGGCAATCGCATCGTCGGTATCGGACCTGCATCGACGGCTCGTGGGCCACGAAAGCAGTGCCTGCCAAAGACCACCAAGGCGGCTCGACCCATGACGAGCACCGCAACACAAGGCTCGTACCGCCTGTCGTTGCGACGGGTTCCGTCATGAACAAACGCATGGGTTCTTTTCATCCCGGTTTCTGGATTCGGCCGTCAGGATGACTTTGGGCCTGGCTGCTGACGATCGCGTATCGCACCATGCCATCCGGCCCGCGCGTAATCGCTTCCCAAGGTCGTCGACGTCCCACCCGCCCCGGCGTCGCACAGCGGTTTTCTTTTTATTGCGCCGCAGACGACCAAAGCCGCCGCGATTCTCTATGTCGGCAGACACGGCAGCTTGCAACTGAACCTGTATGGAACGTTCGGTTGGGGCGAAAACACGTTTCTCGTCCGTACGTGTGATTCATTCAGAGTGAGCACGAAACGCGCACCCAGGATGTCAAATTCGACAACCCCATGATCGACGCGCTGCGCACAGTTAGCCGCGAGACGTACGACGGATCTAGAGCAAATGGCGGAGATGATCGAGGGCGTTGATTTTGACAGGATACCTGATTGAGCCGGAAAGACCTCGTTCCAAACTGCAGACGCAGTGATACCTCTGAGGGTTCAGGTTTACCCACATGTCTGTGAATGAAGCTGCGATTTTCTGCTTGTAAACGAGCGGATGCGATACTAACTTTGGCCATCCTCATGCACGCGGCGCTTGCGACCCAGTCTTGGACCCCGGCCAGACAACCAGCTGGACCATTCGCATTAGCGCGCCCACGAGAAGCAGAACCGAAATCCACAGCGCCCCGCTGTGCAACACGCGGGTGGAAACGCCACCGAGCACCGCGCCCGCGAAAAAACTGAAGCCGGCCATTCCGAGCAGTGATGCATCCCGCAACGCTGTCCTGTCATATCTTGGAATCAGGCCTTCCAGCAGCCTCTTCGCAGCCCGTCGCAGATTCCCGGTCGTCATGACCGACGTATAGGTCAGATTCTCGAGATGTGTAAACGACAAGGTCTGCAGCGTGGCGACGAACGAAATGCCCGGAATAAGCCAGACTTCCGAAGCCCCGACCAGACCGCTCGATGCGATGGTCAGGAACACGATCTCGAGTAGCAGACAGATCAGCGCAGGACGCCGGATCGAACGCGTGACGGCGTCCAGGCGCAACAGGTGAACCACGAATACCGCGAACACGAACGCGACTAGTGGAGGGATGTGACGGGCCGCTTGCACCCAGTTCCCGGCCGCGACTTCGATACCAAGCAGTGCAACATTTCCCGTCATTGTGTTAGCAAACACGCCCCCGTGACCGACATAGGTAAATGCGTCGAGAAATCCGCCGGACAACGTCAACAGCACCGCCACGCCCCGGCTTCGGCTAGCCGCATCCAGATTCATCGCATCTTCTCCGGTCTTGCTTGTTCCGCCGAATATACCAGCGGATGACCGGACCGCGGGGCAGCAGCGCATCCACACAAGACGGACCCATGCCCACAGCATCGCCCCCCTCGTCTCTGTGAAACTGGTTTCGGCTGATTGTGCTCGCAAGGACTTCCCCGAGAGTCAAGCTCGGTTATTTGTGGATGTCAGCCGATGTGTGTCATAGACGCTAGTTGCCCCGGTGGTTGTTGTTCAACCACATCCTGAAGGCGCTGTACCTTGAGTGCCAGTGGCACATGTTGCCGATCGACAGGAATCAGCAAAGGTCGACGCGAAAGCCATCCGACGAGCATTTACCGAATCTTTCGTGGCTCTGTCGCGGTAAGCCAGTCCGGTTAAGCTGGAGTCCATAAAACCGCTCTATCTGCAGCTCGAAACATCGAACCTTCGAAAGGTTCTGAAGCGCCTTCGCTACCCGCTGGATATCATGCTGGTGTGCGTGCGCTGGTATGCGGCCTACCCGCTAAGCCTGCATTAGCTCCACGAAATCATGGCCAAACGGGGTGCAGCCGTCGATCACGCTACCGTACATCGCTGGGCGCTGAAGATCCTGCCGGTGCTGGCCCGCGTGTTTCGCCAGCGCAGGCATCCGCTGGGGCGACCTCGACCTGCGCGGCCACCCGCGAATCGAAGGGTCGCCTCGATGCGGCCCAGTTCGTCGCGGGCGGCGGCGACCGACTGCAGCGCGCCGAGCGTCGCCCCGCTGACGTGGTGGCGCGCCTCCACAGGATAGCGACCGGTTCGCCGGCGGCCGCGGCGGTTGTCAACGTACTTGTCGCGTCACCTCATGCGCACTGCTTTAGTTCTTCCGGTTGCATGCGCTCCGGATTGAGCCAGACTTCATCCTTCAATTTCCAGTTGCGCGTCGATCGGGACCAACGCCGTGGATTGCGCTGCCTGGCCTCCGCATAAACGATCTCACGTTGCGCAAGAACTGCATTCGCCACGCCGTTATGACACTGGGCCGGCGTGACGAATTTGAGGCCGCTGTGTTTGTGCTCATGGTTGTACCAGCGCACGAACTGCTGCGTCCAGGCCCGCGCCTCATCAACGCTGCCGAACGGCTTGCGCGGGTAGTCGGGCCGATACTTGCAGGTCCGGAACAGCGACTCTGCGTACGGGTTGTCGTTACTCACGCGTGGTCGGCTAAACGAGGCCACGACCCCCAGGTTCTCCAGGGTGGCAAGCATCGTCGCACCTTTCATCGGGCTGCCATTATCCGAGTGCAGCACCAGGGGACGTCCTGCCAGGCCCTCTGCCAGACTGGCACGCCGCATCAGCAACGCGGCCAGTTCTGCCGATTCGGCCTCATGCACTTCGTGACCGACAATCTTGCGGCTGAACACGTCCAGCATCATGTACCAGTAGTAATACTGTCCTTTGACCGCCGCAGGTACCCAGGTGATGTCCCACGACCAGACCTGATTGGGCGCCGTCGCGCAATGACTGGTCACTACCCGGGTCGAGGGCTTGCGCGCACGACCACGATGGTGCTGCTGCGAGGCGCTGCGCAGCACGCGGTAAAAGCTCGATTCCGATGCGACATACACGCCGCGATCGGCCAGCCTCGGCACGATCTGGCTGGGCGGCAGACTGGCAAACTCCGCACTATTGGCTACCTCAAGAATCTGTTGCCGTTCAGCCTCACTCAACTGGTTGCCCGGCGGCGGCCGTTCGGTCGTGGTACGACCATCAGCACGTACCGTGTCACCGTCACCGACCCAGCGCTGAAACGTGCGCAGGCTCACGCCCAACTCGTCGCAAGCCTTCTCCAGCCGGCAGCCTGACTGCGCCGCCTCGCGTATCAACGATATACATAACAGGCGATCCGGGACGTTGATCAATCGTCCTCTTTGTCTCCCCAGATCGCCTGGACTTTTTTTCTCAGAATCAGCAGCGCCGCCGCTTCCGCTAGCGCCTTCTCCTTGCGCTGCAATTCCTTCTCGAGCTGCCGGATGCGCTGCTTGTCGTCTTTCGACTGGTGGCGCTGCTCGCGTGCCTGCTCGGTGGCATTCGCGTTGGCTGCCTGGCAGGCCGCTCGCCACGCCGCGATCTGTTCGGGATAGAGTCCTTTGCGCCGGCAGTACTCGGCCAGCTCCGCTGCGTTGAGCGGGGCGGCTTCCAGCACTACTGCAAACTTGTCTTCCGAAGACCATCCCTCGGGATTCTTCCCATCGCCCGGCACGGCCAGCCCTTGTCCTTTCGCCTGTCGGCGCCACGTGTACAACGTCTGTTCGGTAATTCCCGTTTCTCTGGCCAGCGCTGAGACCAACGCGTTTTCCGGCGGCATCATGCGACGCACCAGCGCTTCTTTTCTTTCTGCTGAGTAGGCTTTCATTCACCCTGATTTTACCGCCCCCGGACCATGTCTATAAGATTCAGATAACACGACAAGTAGTCTGACGCCGGGGGGCCGCCGCGAGATCGGCGGGCAGGTCCGGATGCCCGATGCGTACGCGGGTTTTCTGGCGCGTTCGGTCCAGAATCCGCCGAGCACGTGCGCGGGCCGCTCATGCTGCCCCGCTTCACCAGCAGGTAAAGCCGGTTCGCGGTCGGCGTGATTGCGAACCGGAAGAACAGCAGCGCGCAGACCTCGCGGGCAGCTCGCGTCTTTGGGAAGCCGACCTTCAGGCGGTCGATCTCGGCGGTGAGCCGGGTTTCGTCAGGGACGACGTTGGACACCGGAGCGGTTTGCGCGGATATTGATTAGCAATGCAACGTAATTCGCGTCATATCCGACGCATCCGTCGACGTATTTAACACTAATCCTACAATGTTGAAATGATGCGGCACAGATGCGACAACCATCGCTTGACATCCCGAAACTAAGACCCGCCGCGCTCTCGACCATGAAAACGACCCTGATCGTACCGCGTCCGCTTGATGCGGTCGAATTGCCGGCCGAACTCGATGGACGACACGGCACCAACCGCGCGAACGGCCGCATGCAGATCACAGCAGTCGACGATCTCAATGTGATACGCGCATGGCTCGCACGCGTGGTCGACACAAAAACCACCTTCGAGAACTACCGCAAGGAAGCCGGGCGGCTGTTGCCGTGGGCGATCGTCCAGCTGGGCAAACCGCTATCGTCGCTTACGCACGAGGATCTGCTTCAACTAATGGAATGGACGCTCTCTCCGATCAAATGGTGTTACGACACCGACCACTTTGGCACATTGATGCCGTTTCGGGTGGGGGCGTCCATTCCATTAGTTGAAGGCGTCACCACTTCGACGCCGGGCGCCGGGAATGACGTCTATCGCCTGAGCGGTTCTGGTGCAAACAGAGAATGTGATCGGTTAGAGTGCTGCTTCCCCGATCTCATGATTCGATAATGAGCAAGCTTAAAAACATGGGCGATCTGTTCTCAGGCCGTCACTTCAACCGCGATGTGATCATTCAGTGCGTGCGCTGGTATCTACGCTACAAGCTCAGCCTGCGTGATCTCGTCGAGATGATGGCCGAGCGCGGCCTGTCGCTCGCCCACACAACGATCCTGCGTTGGGTGAAGCGTTACACGCCGGAGTTCGTCAAGCGCTGGAACCGTTTCGGCACGCCTGCTGGAACGTCGTGGCGCGTCGACGAAACGTACCTGAGAGTCCGCGGTAAATGGGTCTATCTTTATCGGGCAGTAGATCGGGCGGGTCAGACGGTTGACTTCCTGCTCAGGGCGAAACGCGACGTGAACGCGGCCAAAGCCTTTTTCAACAAGGCAATCAAACATCAGGGGCGGCCGCCGCAAACCATTACACTCGATGGCTATGCCGCCTCACACCGTGCTGTGCGCGAGATGAAGGCCGACGGCGTGATGCCAGAGGGCACGAAGGTTCGATCTTCGAAATATCTCAACAATCTGATCGAACAGGACCATCGCCACATCAAGTCCCTGACCGATGCCATGCTCGGCTTCAAGCGTTTCAGGAATGCCGCGATCACTCTGGCCGGCATTGAGTTGATGCATGGCATTAGCAAAGGCCAATTCAATCTCGCAAAGCTCGGCCTCAAAGATGCCACTGTACTCACCGTATGGAATGCGGTCCTGTCTTATCGATAAGGTATCCTTTTTATCGAGACCTTCTCGTCCAGACAGCCTATTTGCACCAGAACCGTTTTCATGTCGTTTTCGTGCCAGCAAAATCATTTCGATTTTTCAGCTTACAACCATTTGCGAGATGCAACCGCCCAGGTTTTCTGTCATTTTTGAACCGCTAAGTGCGGAAGTCCCTGGTGGGCTATTCTGCACGTTGAAAACATTAAGCTGGTTCAGAATCGGCTCTATACACGGAAGCATCACCTCTAGACTGAAGAGCATGAAAGATCGATCCACAATCGTATGCGTACGAGACAGCAAGGTGCTTCTGGTCGCCCGCGCGCGCTCACGGTGGTCGCTGCCCGGCGGTACGATAAAGTAGTCCGAATCGCCGCTGGAAGCGGCTCGACGCGAACTGGAAGAGGAAACGAACCTCGTTGAGACGAGGTTGACGTACCTGTTCCAGTTTGGCGGCCTGAACAAACGGCATCATGTTTTTTCCGTCGACCTCGCGCGGGACGCGTCGCCTGAGCCCGGCAACGAAAACTCAGAGTGTCACTGGTTCAGCCCGATCAAGGTAGCAACCTTGTCGGCCAGCATACCCACTCGCGCGATCGT
This sequence comes from Paraburkholderia sp. MM6662-R1, assembly GCF_050436245.1. Classification (NCBI taxonomy): domain Bacteria; kingdom Pseudomonadati; phylum Pseudomonadota; class Betaproteobacteria; order Burkholderiales; family Burkholderiaceae; genus Paraburkholderia; species Paraburkholderia sp. MM6662-R1. Next base: position 840,002 of record NZ_JBNDLV010000003.1, read on the forward strand.
TGATCTCTTTCTCCGATTTGAAAATCGTCGCAAGAATCCGTCCGCAATCGTCATTGAACAGGATTCGCAGGTTTGCGTGGACTGAGAGTAACCACCCCATGACACGTACATATGAACACCACGGGTTCACCCTCGAGGTGGGCGTCGAATCGGACTTTAGCTGGCCGCGGATCGCCAGTTCCGCCAACCGAGCGGGCTTTGTGGCCACGGTAAGGATTCTCCAGGCAGGCACGGCTGTCGCGTAATTTTCGCCGCTGCGCTTCGGTGACACCGGGGGCCGGCCGTTCGACACGGAGGCCGCCGCCATTATGGGAGGTTATAGTGCTGCGCGAAAAATCGTCGATGATCTTTTCAGCCAGCAGCCTCACTAATGCCTGCTCTAAACCTCTTGCGAGAAGGATAACGCGCGCTCGCCTTCACACACGGCCTGTGATGAATCTATGGTGTTCGATGCATGTAGTAAGCGTGACCGTCCGCTACATGCAGAGCCTAGGCCATTTGCTCCGAGTCCGCGAAAGTCTCTTGATGGCCGTACCGCGTCCGAGGACTAAGCGTGCCGGTTCACCCCGTGAACGGACGCAGACTATCACCGTAGTCACGCTGGATCGGCCGCCAGGCGGCCTCTTCGTCTCTGTACTTGGCTTCTCTCCAATGGAACGCCCCGCGCCAGGTGTCGAGAGTGGACCTTAACGGACCCAACGCCCCGCCGCAGAAGATTAAATCCACCGGGTCGGCCCCCACCAGCGCGCGCTGGAGCGTCCATTCGTTGGAGGCAGGTTCTCAATGCATAAGCGCGCACGCCCCCTATTCCGATCGGGAACTCTGTTTGCTGGTTTCAACTGCAGTCGCCCGGCGTTCAGGAGCCTGCGAGTCAGTATCGAAACTCCTGCAAGGTAACCGTAAACAGGAATCCACCATGCCTTCCGACAACACCCTCTCGCCGTCGCGCCGCAAGCTGATGCAGGGCGCCACCGCGGGTCTGATGACCGCGGTGGCCGGCCATGCTTTGGCGCAGTCCGACACCGCAAATGCAACCGGCACCGCGGGCACCACCACACTGACCGATCCGCGCGAACTCTATCCGCATCCGCCGTTTCCGGCACAGGAGCAACCGTGGCCGGGGCTCGCCGGACGCATGACGCCACGCCCGGATCACGGCGAGACGAGCTATCGCGGAACCGGCCGTCTTAATGGGCGACGCGCATTGATTACCGGCGGCGATTCGGGCATCGGCCGCGCGGCAGCAATCGCTTTTGCGCGTGAAGGCGCCGACGTGGCCATTGTCTATTTGCCCGCGGAAGAGCCGGACGCACGCGAAGTATTGCAGATCATCCGTTCAGCCGGACGCAAAGCCGTCGCATTGCCGGGCGACATTCGCAGTGAGTCGTTCTGCCAGTCTCTGGTCAGCAGCGCCGTGCAGGAGCTTGGAGGTCTGGACATCCTCGTGAATAACGCCGGGCGCCAGCAGAGTCACGATTCCATTCTTGACATCACGACCGAGCAATTCGACTGGACGTTGCGTACGAATCTCTATGCGATGTTCTGGATCACCAAGGCCGCGATTGCGCATATGCCGCCTGGCGCGGCCATCATCAATACGAGTTCTGTCAATGCCTACGAACCTTCCGCGAATCTGCTCGACTACGCGATGACCAAGGCGGCCATTGCGAATTTCACGAAGGGGCTGGCCAAGCAAATGATCAAGCGAGGCATTCGTGTCAACGCCGTGGCGCCCGGGCCATTCTGGACCGCGCTGCAAGTCACTGGCGGGCAGACTTCCGAGAATGTGCAGAAGTTCGGCCAGCAGGTGCCGATGGGGCGTCCCGGCCAGCCTGCCGAAATCGCACCGCTTTATGTGCAACTCGCTTCGGCCCAGGCGAGCTATGTGACGGGCCAGGTGTTCGGTGCATCGGGCGGTGCGGGCAACCCTTGATCTGAACGACCGAAAGTGGCCCGAGCCCGGTCCGATAGCAGACTTCGATAAGAGGGCTAGAGGGCTGAACACAGCCCTTTGCGGTCGGCGGCACCCGTAGGGGCGGTGTCAGAAACCAACGCCGACACCAACACCCACACCACCGCCGAAGCTTCCGCCGCCAACGCCCACGCCGATGCTGGTACTAGGCGCGTAATAGCCGGGGCCATATCCATACGGAGGATAGCTGGAATCGTACGGCTGGGTGGCAACGCATCCCGCGACGCCAGCCGCTAAGGCCAATATGCCGAAAAGCCTCATCATGATCGGTCTCCCGTGCATGAATTAGGCAGCAAGATTTGGTCCCTTGTGCGCGCCGAATCGGCTGCTCCTTGTCGCAGGGATCTTCTTTGCGAAAGCGTTATAGAACTATGAAATCCTATGGTCAAAAAACGTAAGCTTTTGCGCGAGGTGAATGCTTCGAGGAGGTGCAGTTGCCAGGCACGGATATCTTCGGGCCCCAGCGTTGCTGGGGAGCAAGGAACAGCTTCACGACAGGCCGCATACCTGCATCGCACGTAATGTGCAACGCAGGTAAGGCAACAGGATCGTAGGGTCGGGCGCGCCACCTTTCCCGAGGAGGATGTCAGTCACGACCTGGTCGTTGCAGGGTGAGGCCGCAGGAGGGTCAAGCAGGATGGTCGTATAGTCCCCCGCCGCGTACTTTCCGTTGCCCTTCTGAACGGTACCACCGATCCAGATGCCGGAAAACGCCGATCCCGACCATGCCCTGGCAAAGTTCGATGGCGTGCTCACGTTGACCGTGCCGAAATCGGAGCCATCGCGATCCGCGACCCGCACGATCGATATCGGCTAGAGGCAGGCAAGTCGTGCCGGGTGGCAGATCGATATCGGGCGCACCGGGCCGTTAGCTCAGCTGGTAGAGCCGCGGACTTTTAATCCGTTGGTCACTGGTTCGAATCCAGTACGGCCCACCAGACGGCTGGCGGTCCGTCTGCGTCTCGTCCAGCGCAAAGACCGTCGAGTTCCGCCGCCCCAGCCAGAGAAGAAGGCCTCCGGTCCGCCGGCTGATGCAGAAGCCATGGAACCGTCTGCCAGTCAGGGGATCCGGGCAAGCGTTTTATAGATATTCACGTATTCCCACGCCATGCGCCGCGACGTGAAACGGGCGACGAACTGCGCCCGGATCTGCTTGCGGGAAAGAGAACCGAGTCGCGTCAGCGCTTCGACCGCGCTCTGGACACCGTCGACGACGTAGCCCGTCACACCCTCTGTTATCACCTCCGGCACGGATCCCCGGTTGAACGCGACCACCGGCGTCCCGCATGCCATCGCCTCGATCATCGCCAGGCCAAACGGCTCGGCCCAGTCGATCGGAAACAGCAGGGCGCGCGCGCCCGCCAGAAAAGCCGCCTTCTGCGTTTCGTCAATTTCGCCGACGAATTCAACGTGCGGCTGCGACAGCAGGGGCGCGATCGCGTTTCTAAAATACGTTTCGTCCGCCCGGTCCACCTTCGCGGCAATCCTCAGGCGTTGCTTCGCCTTTGCCGCGATCTCGATGGCCAGATCAACCCGTTTTTCCGGGCAGATCCGGCCCAGAAATGCCAGATAGTCCGGCCCGGTCTGCGGCTGCGGCTCCAGCAGGTATTCCGGCAGACCGTGATAGATCGTGCCGAGCCAGTTGGCCCGCGGTAGCTGGCGGCGTTGCGAAGTCGAAATCGACACGACGGGGGCATAGGGGAACGCGTCGAACAGCGGCTGCAACTCCGGCAGGTCCAGACGACCATGGAGGGTGGATAAAAACGGTACGGCAAGTTGCGAAAACGTCGGGAACGGGAGATAGCTGAGGTGAAAATGCAGCACGTCAAAGCGGGAAGCCACGCACCGGACCTTTTCGAGCAGCAGCAGGTGCGGGGCCAGGGTGTCGATGATGGACGGATCGAGGCGCATTGCGCGCGGCCACGCCGCTTCGAGATGCGCCCGCGTGCGCGAGTCGCCGCTGGCGAACAGGGTCACGTCGTGTCCCTGTTCGACCAGCGCCTCGGTCAGATACGACACCACGCGCTCGGTGCCGCCATACAGTTGCGGCGGAACGGCTTCATGCAGTGGCGCAATCTGCGCGATCCGCATTCGTTGTCTCCATGTCTGCCGCGCAAAGTTACCATTCACCCGCTGCGAGTCGCAGCCCGCAGCGGGCACGTCGCGTTGTTCTTCTGCGCGCGTTCGTCACGCCGATCGTTAAACCGGCTTTTTCGTCGAGTCCTTGACCGCTTCCCTGACATCCCCGGCCGTCTTGCGCGCTTCGCCGGCTGTCTGCTGCACGTCGCCTTTGACCTCCTGCTTTGTGTTGCCGGTCACCTTGCCAACCGTCTCGTTGACCTTCCCCTTGACCTTCTCCGTCGTACCTTTGACCTGATCCTTGTTCATATAAGCCTCCAATGACCAATGTCCGACGCTGGATGTCCCTTCCGGGGCCGACTGCCTGCGGGGGCAGCTCCAGTGGCATCGAGCAAGGCACGTGCCGGAGTTCCGTAGTTCTGAGGAACGCGATTAGGTGTAGCGGCCCGATAACATCCGACGCAGGAACCGATTACATCGGGTTTTGCGGGACCACATTCGCTGAGAATATCGGCCACGCGTGGAACCACATTGCGTGAGAAGGGGCCCCACATTCTGTGATAACAGCCCGATAACATCGGCCAGGAACCACATTAAGCGAGAATGCCCGGAGCGGCTCAGCCAAGGTGGGTGTCAACGTCAGCTAACGACCCGTTGCCGTCGTTCAAGTCGATGCGGTGGCTACGACTGTTCCTGGAGTCCAACGGTCACTCGTTCACCCGGATTGTCCTGCCGCGTGTCGGCCTTCCCCGCCGTTCGTGCATTGAAGTGTTCGAAGCGCTGGCAGAGTTAGCGCTGCGCGGAATCACGCGGGTCAATTAGTCCGTGGCGGCGATGATCGCGCGAGCCTGCAATGCGGACGACGGGAGCGGTCGGCCAGAGCGTTCTCGCCGTGCGTCTTGTGGCGTACAAGCCATTTGTGCCCGCTCTGACGCTGATGTTAAAGCGCTGGCATAACTCGCTGAAGGGCAACGCCTGTGCGGCGGCCAGATAAACGAACTCATATCTCTAAGGCTCATGGTGTCTTTTACGTTCGAGGGCATGGAGGAATCCGGCGTTCGATTACACAAAAGTGTCAACCGTGTCCCCATAAGTGGGCGCAGGTTCAGCGCCGCCTGCAGTTCGAGGAGGTGTTCGCGGCGCGTCTGGTCGCGCCGCGCGTATTCCTTCCAGAGCGCAGGATCAATGTCGAGCTCCCCGGCAACGTACTGCAGCAGCGCGAGTGGAGGCTCGACACCAGCGGTCAGGGTGATGCCCGGATAGCGCATACAGCAGAACTGGACGGGAAATCCCAGACGGTTAGCCGCCCCACGATGCTGGCCGGTCAGCGACAGCTCAGCTTCGCTGAAAGTGCACCTCTAGTCCGAATGGCACTTACTTAAGCCTACATGGAGGAGAAGACGCGGGTAAGTGCTTGAAGAGAAAGGGAGGGGGCTGATCCAGGGATTGATACGATGGTTGTTACCAGGCAAACACCGTCTCATTCCAAAGATCAGCCCCCATGGATCGTAATGCACGAAGTCATCACAGGCAAACACGAAGCAGGGTTCAAAGCCGGGCGTGCAGGGCCCAGGCGGTAGACTACTTCAACATATTGACGAGCCCGGGGCTGTTGGGCATAACGGAAGCGTATTTGCCAGAACATCGGGAACGGCTGTATCCGCCGACGGTGACACTGTCGATGTTCATGCGCCAGGCGCTGGAAGAGGACGCCTCCTGTCAGAAGGCAGTCAACGGGTGGGCGGCGCAGCGAGCTGCCGACGGGCTGCGGCCCATGAGTGTGCGTACGGGAGGCTACTGCCGCGCTCGCCAGAGACTGCCGCTGACGATGGTGCGGGAGTTGGCGCGCGAGACGGGGCGCCAACTGCATGAGCAGGCCGAGCCTGCCTGGAAGTGGCGCGGGCGCCCGGTCAAGCTGGTTGACGGCACCGGGAACTCGATGCCCGATACGCCGTCGAACCAGGCCCGTTTCCCGCAGTCCAGTGCTCAGGCCGAAGGAGTGGGCTTTCCATTGGCCTATCTGGTTGCGGTGATCTGTCTGGCAAGCGGCGCAGTACTGGAGTCGGCGGTCGGAACTTACGCGGGCAAAGGCAGCGGGGAGCTGACGGCGTTTCGCATGCTGCAAGGCACGTTTCGCAAAGGTGACGTGATCGTCGCCGATGCCTTGTACTGCCACTACTTTCTGATGGCCTCAATGATCGCCGCCGGGGTGGACGTCGTGATGGAACAGCATGGGGCACGCCGCACCGACTTTCGGCGAGGCCGGTCCCTGGGCACGCGCGATCACATTGTGACGTGGCCCAAACCCCGGCAGCGTCCCGACTGGATGACGCATGAGCAGTACCAGGCCTTCCCCGATGAACTGATGGTGCGCGAGTCCAGGCTGCATCACCGGGTGCTGGTCACCACGATGCTTGATGCACGCAAGACCAGCAAACAGGACCTCTCGCAGTTGTACGCCAGGCGCTGGAACGTGGAACTGGATCTACGTAACATCAAGACGACGATGGGCATGGATGTGCTGCATTGCCAGACTGCCCACATGAACGAAAAGGAGATCTGGGTCCATCTGCTGGCCTACAACGTGATTCGGCTGCTGATGGCTCAGGCCGCCAGTCACCATGCCACTGACCCGAGAACACTGAGTTTCAAACACACGGTGCAGTTATGGACTGAATGGCTGGCCAGAGGTCTGACGGCAACTCACAACCAGAGTCTCCTGTTCAACCTGATCACGCAGTCTTGCGTTGGGAGTCGCCCCGGTCGCATCGAACCACGAATGCGCAAACGAAGACCGAAGTCCTACCCATGGCTGAAAGAGCCTCGTCACATCGCACGTGAGCGCGTCCAAAAATATGGGCACGCTCCACGGGCTTAAGTAAGTGCCATTCCCTCTAGTCCGCCAATCTCGATTTCACGCCGCATCGGGCTGGCGATCCGGCGCCGCCTGGGCAAACGCTTCAAGTTGCAACGCGTTCGCATTGATTCGGGCGAGCGTCGGATAGCGATTCACATCGATCGAGAAACGCTGCGCATTGAACACCTGGGGCACGAGGCACAGGTCGGCCAACGTCGGGGCATCGCCATGGCAGAAAGTACCCGTACGCGCATCACTGGCGAGCCGTGCCTCAAGGGAACTGAAGCCCACCTCCACCCAGTGGCGGTACCACGTGCTCTTGGTTTCCTCGTTCAGACCAAGGCTCTCGGTCAGATACTTGAGTACACGCAGGTTGTTCAGCGGATGAATCTCCGACGCAATCTGCAGCGCCAACGACCGCACATACGCTCGGTTAGCCGGTTCGCGCGGCAGCAGCGGTGGCGTAGGATGAGTTTCCTCGAGGTATTCGATGATCGCGAGCGACTGCGGAATCGGCGCTCCCGCATCGTCAAGCAGCGTAGGCACCAGCTGGTCGGGGTTGATTTCCCTATATGCCGGCGCGAGCTGTTCACCGCCGTTGCGCACCAGATGCACCGGCAGGTACTTGTACGGGATCCCCTTGAGGTTCAGCGCAATCCGCACGCGATAGGACGCCGAACTCCGGAAGTAGCTATAGAGCTTCATGTCCGCTCTTAGCCCTGAAGCTGATCCCACATTTCCCTGTCTCGTTCAGCCGTCCAGATACGTGGATGGCTGATACCGCTGGCCTCGTCGTAGGCTCGCGACACGTCGAAGGGCAGGCAGTGCTCGTAGATGAAAACATGCCCGAACTTCGGGTCCATGACCTTGCGCGTGTGCGCCATTGCACCCTTCAGATCGAGCTTCTGCGCGACCGCATCACGACCACTCTGACGCAGAGTGGTCACGAAGTCCTTCGTATAGTTGAGCCCTTGCTCGATATCTTCGCGTGTCACCAGTGCCGGTCCACGGCCCGGCACGAGCTTTTCCGCACCGAGAGCACGCAGCGCTTCGAGCGTCGCCGGCCACTCGGCCAACTGAGCGTCACCGCAGTAGCAGGCCACCCCGTATTCGACCAGATCACCGGAGAACAGCACCTTCTGCGACGGCAGCCAGACCACCGTGTCGCCCTTGGTATGGCCCGCGCCGGGATGTGCGATCTTGACTTCAAGCTTGCCGAGAAAAAGCGTGATTTCCTTTTCGAAAACAAGCGTTGGCCAGGTCAGCCCAGGCACCGTCTCCACATCTGCGAACAACCTCGGGAAGCGTTCGATCTCCGACTTCATGTCCGCTTCGCCGCGCTCTACGATCAGCTCATAGGTACCGCGGCTGGCGATGATCTCCTGGGCCCCTTCCTTAAAGTAGGCCGACGCGCCCAGGACGCGCACGGCGTGATAGTGCGACAGCACCACATACTTGATCGGCTTGTCCGTCACCGACCGGATTTTTGCGATCAGTTGCTGTGCCATTGCGGGCGTACCGGTTGTGTCGATGATCAATACACCATCATCACCGATGATCACGCCCGAATTCGGATCGCCCTCGGCGGTGTACGCATAAGCGTTCTCCGACAGTTGCGTCCATGTAATTTCTTTGACTTCCAGGTCCCCTTGGGATGCGAATGCCTTTGCCATGCCAACTCTCCGTGTTCTGTAACGGATATCTAAGATGGGAAACAGCTGTTTTGTGCTAGCGCGGACCCCGAGGTCATGCGCCGCCGCGCTCCACCTGCATATGAGACAGGATGGCGTGCGCGTCGTCCTGCTCCTGGATAGTGTTCACGATCTGCACAAGCTGGTCAGCCTGCTGACCTGAGACCGGTTTAGCCGCATACTGCAGACAGTCCGTGAAACGCGCCAGATGGGCTTGCTCGGGCAGAGCGTTGCCTGGAAAACCCGGAGCAATATCGAGCGCCAGCTTCAGCCGACGGCCGTCGGCCGCTTCGACGTGAAGCTCGACTGCCGTATGGTGAAGCGCCTGCATGGTCTCATCGGAAATCACGTCGACCCGACCGGTGAATGCAAGTACCTCGGGATCGCGGATGCTCGACTCGACGAAGTGCTCGAGTCGCGATGCGCCCCGAACCAACGCATTAGCGACGCAGTATTTCGCACTGAACTGCGCGTTCACGCGAGGGTTCTCGCCTATTACGAAATCATGGCCAACAAGGCGGAACGCATACGGCGGCAGTCTGACCTCAATGCGACCGACGTTACCCGGTCCGATATCGAGTTCCTTGCGTGCGCGCAGCGCCAGCTCGGTCACCCCCTGCGTCAGGCCGCAACTGGGGTATTTTTTGAATACGGTGCTCATTACCTGCCACTGTTCTCCGAGTCCCTCGACAAACTCGTCGGCCTTGCGAAGCCCTCGGGCAAATTGGTGCGCATATCCGTAGACACCCGACAGGAAGCGGCCCGGTCCGGTGATACCGCGTTGCGCGAGCTGCGCGCACGTGACCCCGGTCTCGGCCACCCACCCCTGAATCAGTCGCACCGCGAGTGAGCCGTCGATATTGCTCTGGAAGCTGCCCGCTGCCCGGTTGAACGCCAAGGCCAGTGAGTGCAGGGTTTGCTGACGGTCCAGGCCGAGTATCCTCGCCACCGCTGCGGTCGCGCCGAAGACCCCGGCCACGCCCGTCGGATCGGCGCCATCGTAATCCGCCTCTGCCAGATTCATCCGGGAGGCAATCTCCGCCCCGATGAGCAGCGCGGATAGGAAGTCCCGGCCCGAGCAACCGCCGGCGAGCTCCACCGCGGCCAGTGCCGCGGGAATGAGCGAGGAACCGATATGCAACCCGGGCGCCATCGCATCGCAAAAGTCCAATGCCCGACACATGACGCCGTTTACCAACGCGGCACCGCTGGCTGATACGGAATCGCCATGAATGAACACTGTGGCACCGCCTGATCTGTCACGTTCCCTGACGAAGTCCAAAATCGCTGCGCAACCGTCCTCGGAGGCACCCGCGATCGCCGTGCCCAGGGTCGTCAAAAGCATGTTGCGCACGACTGCGAGTGCCTCTTCCGGTGCATGCGAGGCATCAAACCCATGCACAAAATCCGTCAGACGCCATTCAGCCTGCATCAAATCATTGGATCCGCTCATGGATCAACGCTCCGCGGAAGGTCCGAGGTTGCCGGTGGTCTCCACTTTTCCCCTCGCGATACCAAGCGCCTCGCGCAGCACCGATAAATCACCGATGTGGTTGGCCAGCAGCAGGATCAGCCGCGCGTTGAGCGTTGAACTCTGCTCATCGGTGAGGTCACGATGAGCATCGATGAGCGCCTCGTAAAAATCGTCGCCCGGAACGAACGAATAGAAATAGCGTTTGCCGGGTTCAGCAAAATTGGGCTGTGTAGTCAGTGCCATTCTGAGTCCTTCAATCGTTGCACGTCGCGCGGGCAATCGCACTCCGTACCTTCATCGGGTCAAGCTCGCGCCAGCGTGCCGCGACATGCTGGTCGGGCCGCACAAGATAGACGCTCCCGGGAGCGAGATCGTATCGCTCGCGGACGCGCCCCTTGACGTCGATGAGCGTGGGAATGCCGCCAGGGGCGCTGCCACCTTCCGCCACCACAACTGCCTCGACCGGAATCGGCGCGTCCGAAAGTTCGGCGAGCGCCTGAACAGTCGCCGCATCGAGCGCTGATGCGTCCTTCGTGAAAAGGAGTAGCGCGAAGCGGTCACCGAAGGCACCGAGCAGCCATGATTGACCGCCACCGGTCACCGGCGCATCGGCCATCGGCGCCCCCGGCACCATGTTGCCGGCGAACGTCGACGCATCCGGCGTGTTAAGACTCGAGTCGATCAGGATGGTGGGCACCGAGAGACGGCCAGAGTCCACCAGCGCCCGTGCAAAAGGCTGCTCCCCGGCCAGCCCCAGTAGAGCATCACGGAACGTTTTGCTGATGTTGCTTTTCGGGGTAATGAAATCCGTCGAGCGCGTCGAGTTCCTGATGTTGTCGTCAGCAGCCAGCCCGCGCTCTTCCGTGTAGGTGTCGAGCAGCGCCGACGGCGCCTTGCCTTCCATAACGAGCCTGAGCTTCCATACCAGGTTGTCGGCGTCCTGTATGCCCGAATTGGCACCCCGCCCGCCAAAAGGAGAAACCTGATGCGCGGAATCGCCGACAAAAAGCACGCGACCATGGTTGAAGCTGCCCATGCGCCGGCACTGGAACGTGTAGATGCTCACCCATTCGAGCTCGAACTCGCGGTCGTCGCCCAGCATCGCTTTGATGCGCGGGATCACATTCTCTGGCTTCTTTTCCTCTTCGGGGTCGGCCTGCCAGCCAAGCTGGAAGTCGATCCGCCAGACGTTGTCGGCCTGACGGTGTACGAGCGCCGACTGATTACGGTGAAACGGCGGATTGAACCAGAACCACCGCTCCGTGGGGTAGTCGGCGTTCATGACCACATCGGCAATCAGGAACCGATCCTTGAAGATTTTCCCGTCGATGTCCAACCCAAGAAGGGTGCGGATCGGGCTGCGCGCGCCGTCCGCAGCGACGAGCCACTCCGTATCCAAGGTGTAGTCACCCGCAGGGGTCCTGACCTGAAGCGTCACCTCATGACCCTGCGGCATAACGCCGATGACCTCGTTCTTGAAACGGATCTCGAGATTCGGTAACTCGCGAGCGCGTCGAAGCAGAAACTCTTCGAGGTAGTACTGCTGAAGGTTAATCATGCCGGGCCGATGATGGTCGGGCTCCGGGCTGAGATTGAAGTTAAAAACTTCCGTCTCGTCAAAGAATGTACGGCCGACGTTCCAGGACACGCCCTTTTGCATCATCGGCCCACTGCAGCCGAGTCGGTCGAAGATCTCGAGCGTGCGTTTGGCGTACGCCACCCCGCGTGAGCCGAGTGAAACAGTATCGTCGTTGTCCAGGAGAAGCACCGGCGTCCCCTGGGCGGCCAGGTCAATAGCGGTAGTGAGACCAACCGGGCCGGCGCCGACCACGACCACCGGGTAGCGCCCATGGGGAACGCCATTGAGCTCAGGCGGGCGCACAAATTCGAATTTCTCGTACTGATAGGTACTATGCACTGTCAATGTCTCCAGATTACAACCTTGCGTAACCGCGCCGCCAAGTCCACGCCATGCAACGCCGACCCGGCGCCCGCCCGCCACGCCAACCCCTCGTGTCACGTCTCGTGCTTCAGTCTTCCCGTGCGTGTCGCCAGCATGAACGCCACGACAAGGATTGCGCCGATCAGGGCGGCCACCCTGGGATAGGCCAATCCTGCATACATGTTCCCGTTCGCCGCGACGATCGCGAAAGCCGCTGCAGGAAGAAATCCTCCAGTCCAGCCGAAGCCGATGTGGTAGCTCACGGAAAGCGCGGGTGAAGCGAATCCTGGCTGGAAACAGTTCAGTCATGGCCGCTGCTAAAGGTGCGTAGGTCATGGCTGCAAAAGTGGCAAGGGCGACCAGCAGCAGGAAGACCATTGGCCGGTTCACACCGTGCGGCGGGGCCTTCTGCGGGTATCCGGCGGAGTCCAGCGCACCGCGCAGCGAGGCGGCGAAAGCTTTAGCCTTGACTGGGGCGTCCGTCCCGCTGCCGTCGTAAGAAGCGACGACCTTATCGCCCACCCTGATGATTGCACCGGCACCCGCGCTCGCTGTCTCATTCGTGTAGCTGATGCCGGCGCGGACAAGCGCACTCTTTGCGAGATCGCAGGACGTATGGAACTTCGACGTTCCGAGTGCATTGAATTGCGTCGAGCATTCGTGCGGATCGGCCACGACCACGACGGGCGCCGTCTCAATGGCGCGTTCCAGCGCCGGATTGGCAAAATGCGTCAGGCCGCGGTAGATCGCCGGATAACAAAGGACAACCAGAATGAACCCTGCGCAGATTACTGTCTTACGCTCGATCTTGTCGGACAGCACGCCGAAAGCGAGAAAGATCGGAACCGCCATGACGAGCGAAAACATTGAAAGCAGATTGGCCGTTGCGGGCTCAACGCGCAACACCTCGGTCAGGAAAAATGGCGTGTAGAAAAATGCGCTGTAAAAAGTCACCGCCGCGCCGGGTCCAAGAGCGAACAGCGAACAGATCATTGCGACGATGTTGCGACGACCGGTGAACGCTTCCCTGAGCGGCGCGCGCGAGACCTGGTGTTCGTTGCGCAGGCGTTCGAATTCAGGTGATTCGCCCATGCGGGTACGCATCCACAACGACAACGCCAGCAAAACCAGCGATAGCACGAACGGCACACGCCAGGCCCATTCAAGAAAAGCCGCCCCGCCGAATGTAGAACGCGTGCCCTGCACGACCAGCTGAGAGAGAATCAGACCGGCGATCGGTGCAATCTGGAGCCACGACGTATAGAAGGCGCGCCGGTTTGCCGGAACGTGTTCCGCGACATAGACCATCGCCCCTCCATTTTCGCCGCCCAACGCAAACCCCTGAACAAGCCGCAGCCCGACGAACATAATGGGGGCGAGAACGCCGACGGTTGCATATGTCGGCAGCAGACCGATTAGCACGGTCGCCAGTCCCATCAGCGCGACCGTCACGACGAAAACCTGTTTTCGACCGAGCCGGTCGCCTATGCTGCCGAAGACCATCGCGCCAAGCGGCCTGACGAGAAAGCCTGCCGCAAATCCGAGCAACGTAAAGATCAGCGACAGCGCGGGATTGACACCGGAAAAAAACTGCTTGGCAATCACGGCAGCCATTGTGCCGACGAGGAACAAATCGTACGCCTCGAAGCACGATCCAAGCGATGCAGCAACCACAATCTGGTAAAGGCTCGCGCCCGAGCGCTTTCCTGCGGAATGTTCAGGCAATGCTGTGCCTGCCGCGAGGCTCGCGGCGGTTTGATCGGATTTCATTGTGTCTCCTCCATCCGGACGATGGTGGACCGGCTTTGGACCAAACCCTTTGGGCATGTCACTGGGTTGCCTTGTCCTTTACCGATCCGGGTGATTCCTGGGTAGCCGCTTATCTCTTACGGACAATGCGGTTCATGTTTTCCTACCAGCTGCGGGCCAAGGCCACAGCCGCTCCTTACATCATCACGTCACCCGTCACGGCCGGCGCGCGGGAAGCACCGTCGCGCGGCACTCTCCGAACCCGATGCGACGATACCCGTCTCGTTCGCACCATCCGCGCATGATGACTGTGTCGCCGTCCTCCAGGAACGTGCGGGTTTCTCCACTCGGCAACGTGAACGGATGCTTGCCGCCTTCCGTGAGTTCAAGAAGACAGGCGCGCGAAGCCGGATCGGGGCCTGAGAGAGTCCCGCTGCCGAGCAGGTCGCCTGGGCAAAGATTCGTCCCGTTCGATGTCTGATGTGCAATCAGTTGTGACATTGCCCAATAAGCGTCCGGATAACGCGAGACGGACAAACTCGCCGGAGGTGCGCCGCTGGTTCGCATCTGCGCTGACTGCAACAGGGTCTCGACCCGAATATCAATCGAACCGCGTGTCGCCAGCTCGGAGCTCCAAAGGTGCGGCATTGGCGCCGGATCACCTTCAGGACGAGAGAAGCCGGTGCGGTACGGCTCGAGCGCCTCGAGCGTCACGATCCATGGCGACAGGCTCGTGAAAAAGCTTTTCGCAAGGAACGGCCCCAGCGGCTGGTATTCCCATGACTGAATGTCGCGCGCGGACCAGTCGTTCAACAGGCAAACGCCGAATACATGCGCGTCAGCATTCTGGATGTCAATGGCCGTGCCGAGTTCGTTTCCTTGTCCGATGAGTACACCGAGCTCGGCTTCGTAATCAAGTCGCCGGCTGGGCGCAAACTCCGGCTCGGCGCTGCTCGGGTCCTTCAGTTGACCGATTGGCCGGCGGAAATCCTGTCCCGACACACGAATCGAAGACGTACGGCCGTGATAGCCTACCGGCAGCCAGCGATAGTTTGGCAAGATCGGATTGTCGGGCCGGAACAGACGGCCGACGTTTGTTGCATGGCTGAGCGATGAGTAAAAGTCGGAAAAGTTCTCGATGCGCGCCGGAAGAGCGTATTCAGCGTCCGCCTGCGGAACGAGGCATTCGGAAACCTCCTTCCGCTGAGGACAGTCCTCAGATAGCAGGAACGACACAGCCGAGCGCACAGCGCTTCGCTTGTCGGACGGTAGCGCCATGTAATCGTTGAGCGGCGCACGTGCAGCCGAGTGCGCTGCCTCACGCGCTTCTGCCGGAAAAAGATTCCTTGCCAGAACAGCGCCTACATCGAGGATCTGATCGCCGATCGCGATGCCGCCGCGGAAATTTTCATTTCCCGAAGCCCGCCGGAATACGCCGTGGGGAAGGTTCTGAACCGGAAAATCCGTCGCGCCGTCATTGGCTGAGCGGACCCAGCTCTTCCGTGAAGCGTCATGGGTGTGATTGGAACGGGTCATGTTTAATTATTTCCTTCCGCAGAGGTCTCGTAGCGCTTGCGCTTGATCTGTCCGATCAACTCAATCATGGCGGCGGAGACGTCCCGACCTTCGGCTTGCGCCGCTGCTTTCGCGGCGAGCCAATGATCAAGATCTTCCTGCGCCTGGGTAGTGTGCTGGTTCCATGCAGGATCGATCGGCGTCGTCAACTCAAGCCGATATCCGTTCGGGTCCCGGAAATAGATGCTCTGAATAATGCCTTTGTGATCGACAGGGCCAAGTACATCTACGCCCTCGCTGACCAACCATTCCTTCCAGCGCATGAGCTCGGCCGTATCGCTCACCTCAAGCGCGATGTGGTCGAAGACATCGTAGGCGGGATGCGACGGAGACGAGGGCAAAGGCAAATCGGTGCATTCGAAGAACGCCATCGTTGACCCGTCCGCCATCCGGAAGAAGATATGGAAATAGGGAAAGGCATCACCCGTGGACGGCACGTGATCATCCATGATCGTGCTCGCGAGTTCCATTCCGAGGATGCGGCCGTAAAAGTCGGCAGTGGCCCCTACGTCATGCGTGACGCGTGCATAGTGATTGAGCATATTCGGCCGCAGTCCCAGCTCGGAGGCCGAGCGGCGCGATTCTAGTGTGGAAGTTTGCATATCGATTCCTATCTGTCGTAGTTAGACCAGCACGGGGGCGCGATCGATGACTTGTGCCAGCACGTCCGTCAGGCACTGCGCGAGATCGACACCTACTGGAGCAGTTGTACAGCGCCACGCGACGTGCTGATCCGGGCGCAGCAGGACTGCGCCGTCATCCTCGATTTCGCGTACGTTGCGCCATTCGCCCGAAGGATCGCTTACCTGTGCGTCGTCGGCGATGACTATCACCTCGACGGGCATACCAAGCCTGTCAGTGGTCTCCTTTGCCGCCGTTTCCCAGACGTCCGGCCGGCCGGTAATAAGCACAAAGCGATCAGCCCGTGCGAGATCAAGGCTGGAAATTCTCTGCGAACCGCGCGCGAGCCACGCGTGCGCGATGCGATGGCCGGGGCGCGTGGTCGGAACGAAGCGTTGGCCCAGCGGGTCGCGGGCCGGAGGCGACGTGTTGTCGCTGACGAGCGCACCCCTGTCGTACCGGATGCCGATTTCGAGGTCATGCGCCTGATATTCTGTCCGGTGCACCTTCATCAGTTCGTTGAATCGGGCACGTCGTGCCTCTGCGTCGTCGCCCTCGGCGAGCAAGGCCTTGAAGTTTGCCTCGCTGCCCTGCGGATCGCCCGGCACGATTCCGATGGCTGCATTCGTCACCTGATAATTTCCGAACGTGAACAGTGCCCAGTGGACGTTGCGCTCGGCGACCGGGCGACGTTCGCTCTCATAGCTATCAAGCAACCCGGCTCCGGCCCGGCCCCGAATCACGGCAGCCAGTTTCCATGCCAGATTCTGTGCGTCGTGCACGGCGGAGTTCAGGCCAAGCCCCGTCGTGGGCGTATGTCTATGTGCGGCATCGCCTGCCAGAAAGACGCGGCCAAACCGATAGCGATCAGCCAGCACACCCTGCACGATCCACTTGCCGACGCTGAGCACGCTAACGTCGAGATCAGGAATCTTCAACAATGCGCGGATGCGAGGCACGAGCGTAGCCGCCTCGTAATTTTCGCCGCTGCCGGGCTTGAAACTGAAATGGAACATCCATTCTTCCGAGTGACGGTCGAACCGCGTCGGGCCCAACTTACCCAGCACGCCGCTACCCCATGCTTTAGTGTCGCCTTCGGGATTCGCAAACCAGAACGTGCTGACGTTGTCGTCGTCGATATAAGCCGACAGATCTGCCGCGAAATAGACGGTTACCATCTCCAGCAGTTCGGGCGTACCTTCAAGACGCGCACCGACGCACGGACCGACCGTTTTACCACCGTCGGCAGCGACGACGTATTGAGCGCGAACCTGATAGGTTTCGTCAGCGATACGGTCACGCACGGTCGCGATGACCTCGGTCTCGCTTTGCTCGATCGACAGCAACTCGTGACCGAAGCGCATCTGCGCACCACCCCTCTGCTCCGAATGCGCCTTGAGCAGCGGCTCAAGGCGCACTTGCGGATAAACGGTGCTCTGGCATGGACTATCTTTCTGATACGTAAACCCCAGGGAACCGCCGCCCCAGGCTTCGAGTTCGTAAAGCGTCTTGCGGTCCCAAGGGCGATCGCCGCCCAGACTCGTGCACCAGCGCATCTTGCTGACGTATTCGATCGGCAATGAGCGCGCGTAGATTGCGTCGGCAAGGCCGTATTGACGAAACACCTCCATCGTGCGCTGATTCAGGTACCGCGCCTTCGGCATCGGCGACTGCTGCGGGTGCCTCTCGATCAACAGCGATTCAACGCCAAGGTTGGCCAAAAAAATAGATGTGCTCAGCCCGCAACCGCCGCCACCGACGATCAGTACCGGTACATTGACTTGTTTCAAGATTGTTCTCCTCATCTTCAGAAGCTTGCGCAGCGACTACTGGCCGAGGCGGCCGCGCAACTCCGTTTTCAATACCTTGCCGTAACTGTTTTTTGGCAACTCATTGGCGAACCAGTAGTGTTTCGGGCGCTTGAAGCGTGCAATGTGCTGCACACACCAGGCGTCCAGTTCGTCGCGGGTCGTTTGACGGCCCGCGTGAAGCACCACGAAAGCCACGGGCACCTCACCCCATTCGTCGTCTCGCTGGCCCACTACCGACACTTCCGACACCGACGGATGAGCCAGCAACGTTTCCTCCACCTCTCGCGGATAGATGTTGGAACCACCGGAAATGATCAGGTCCTTCGATCGGTCCTTCAGCGTGAGAAACCCGTCCTCGTCGAGACTGCCGGTATCGCCCGTGTAGAGCCAGCCGTTGCGGATCGCGTCGCGCGTAGCGGACGCATTGTTCCAGTAGCCGGACATGACGGCGGCGCCGCGCACAACGACCTCGCCTGTTTCTCCTTTCGGGGCGGAGCTTCCATCTCGCGCCACGACGTCGACTTCGACGAGCGACTGTGCGACACCCACCGAAGCGGCACGGGCCAACCAATGAGCATGCTTCCGATCTGAGAGATGGTGACGTCCGAGTGCAGTAATTGTCATGGGGCTTTCGCCCTGCCCATAGATTTGCACGAGGCGCGGACCCAACACTTCCAAAGCCTGCTGTAGGTCATTCACGTACATCGGTCCGCCGCCATAGATGATCGTCTTGAAGCCGGCGGGATCGGCATCGACCGCGCGGAAGTGATCGACAAGCCGTTTGACCATCGTCGGTGCGGCGAACATAGCGAGAGGTCCGACACGCGCAGCCAGAGCAGCAAGCTCCTCGGGCTCGAATCCACCCGACCGCGGCACCACGTGACGCGCGCCGCGCAAGATGTACGCATAGTGGTAAAGTCCGGCCCCGTGGGACATCGGCGCTGCGTAGACCATCGCGTCTTCGGGGCTGACATCGTCCACGTCAATGCAATAGCACGCGGTCATCGCCATCAGGTTCCGGTGAGTTTGCATGACGCCTTTCGGTCGCCCAGTTGTTCCGGATGTGTAGAACAACGACGCGAGATCGTCGGGCTGACGGTGATGCAGGTCGGTCGGTGCATATTCGACCGCATGCAGGTATTCGTCCGAGCCGAACACGACGCAGCGCCGCTTACCGCATTGCAGGTCGCTCAATGTCGACAGCAACTCGCTCGAAACGAACAGCACGTCGGCCCCGGCGTCATCCAGGATGTACTCCAACTCTCTGGGATGCAGCTTGCAGTTAGCAGGCACGGAAACGGCACCTGCCCAATAGATGGCCTGAAGCACCTCCAGATATTCGGGACGATTGGCGGAGTAGATGGCAACCCGGGCACCGGGCTGTACGCCGCATTGCTCGTTCAGGAAACCCGCTAGCGCCGCCACGCGTGTCGCAAGTTGCCCGTATTCGAGCCAGGGTTCGTCGCCGTGCAGAACCGCGAGCCGCTTGGGAAAGATCGCTGCCGTGCGCTGCAGCCACCGGGCGATGTTCATCTGCTGCGCTCCAGAATGCTGACATAGCTCGCCACCGCGGAGCCTCCCATGTTGAAGACGCCGGCGAGTGAGGCATCGGGAACCTGCATTGCGCCTGCTGTATTGGTCAATTGCATCGCAGCAATCACGTGCATGGACACGCCCGTGGCGCCGATCGGGTGGCCTTTCGCTTTGAGCCCGCCAGAAGCGTTGACCGGAAGTCGCCCTCCACGGGCAACGACCCCTTCTTCGATAAGACGATGGCCCTGGCCAGCAGCGGCCAGGCCCATCGCTTCGTAGCTGAGCAACTCAGCGATCGTGAAGCAATCGTGAACCTCGGCGAACGACAGGTCGTCAATCACGCAACCGGCCTGCTCGAGTGCGCCGCGCCAGGCACGCTTCGGACCTTCAAACGACGCAGCATGGCGGCGCCCCAGCGGCAGATAATCGTTGACCTGCACACGGGAACGGATTGAGACCGCACGAGGAAAATCTGCGGCCGCATCGCTCGAGGCAAGCACCAATGCAGCAGCGCCATCGGAGATTAGCGAGCAGTCGGTCTTGCGCAGCGGTGGCGCAATCATCGGATTTTTTTCAGATACGGTATTGCAGAACTCAAAGCCGAGGTCTCGCCGCATATGCGCCCACGGATTGTCGACGCCGTTCGCGTGATTTTTTGCGGCTATACGCGCGAGCGCCGACGAATGGTCTCCGTACTCCGCGAAATAGTCCTGCGCGATTGAGGCGAAGATTCCCGGGAAGCCCCCGGGCGGATTTCCCGCCTCGCCCGAGTATGCGCAGTTACCAAGAATGCGCGTAACATCTTCGCCGGATACATCGGTCATCTTTTCGGCGCCGATTACCAGCGCGGTACGCGCACGGCCCGCCTCAATCGTATCGCATGCCGAGTAAATTGCGGCGGCGCCCGACGCGCAGGCGTTCTCAACACGCACCGCCGGCTTCCATCGCAGCCCATCGCTGCAATTGAGCGTCAGTGACGAAGCGAAGATGTCCGGGACAAGACCGCCATTCAAATTGCCCAGCCACGTGCCGTCGATTTCTTCGCCTTGCAGGCCCGCATCCTTCACGGCTTCGCGGCCGGCCCGCACGATCAGATCCTCAAGGCTTGCGCCGTCGAATCGGCCAAACGGCAAGTGCGCCCAGCCTACAATCGCCACTCCCATCGCGTTCTCCCATCAATGTGCATTTGGGAAATTTACCCGCGTCATCACCGAGAGGGCAGTCGTCGAATTACATTAGGGTGAACACCGGTAAGATGCGTCTTAACTTCCTTTCATTAATCCGCGTTTCTCCGGGCATAGAACTTACAATGTGGCAGTGTGGCGCAGAGGAAGTGCAGAAGGTCACCGATCGCGCCCGAGTAGCTTGCCGATCAGTTCTCCCGTCGTCATGGCTGCATACTTGCGCATAAGCCGGGCACGGTGTGCTTCAACCGTTCGATGACTAATTTGCAGCTCGCGCGCGATCTGCTTGCTGCTTTTTCCCGTCACCAGCAGTTGCGCGACCTCGCGCTCGCGCCGAGTCAGGTCGCGAGTTACCCGACGGGCCGACGAAATATCCTCGAATGCCCAGATCGCAGTTGCAAATGGATCGTCGCGGTTCATTGAGCGCCCGGAAACGTGGCACCAGAACGGGTTGCCATCAAGCCTTTGCATGATGCGCTCATCGGAATAAAAGCCCGTCTCCTTCATCACCAGCCATGCGCGCTCGCCGATGTGTCGAAACTCATCCTGGGAGGGGTAGAGGTATTCCAGCGAGCGTCCAGCCAGTTCGTTGGGCGCACACCCAAAAATTTCACCGAACGTGTAGTTGCAAGACACGATGACTCGCTGCCTGGACAGGAGCAGGCCAACGGGTGCCATGCGAAACGCCTGCACAAGATCGTCAGGCGGATTCGGCGACTCACCGGAACCCACGTCGGTAGCCAGTCTGTCATCACTGGAACCCTGTCCTTCCTGGTTGACGGTGGGCGCCGCCTTTATAGAAACGACTTCGGATCCAGCAGAAGTAGGCGCGGTACGAGATCCGTGGGATCCGGATCGTTTTACCGGCCTGTCCATGTTCTGCCATATCCGGCCGACAGTGGAGGCGGAAACGTTAGCCTCTCGTGCGACGTGGCGGGCACTGCTTACTGCCATGACACCGTCGGGCTTGCGAGATGCGATCTCGGCCACCGTCGCTTCGCCGATTCTTTGGGGAGCCCCGCTGCGAGGAAGATCCGTCAAGCCCTGCAGGCCATCCATGATGAACCTTCTGCGCCATTTGGAGACTGTGTGCGCGGTCGACTGAACGCGAGCGGCCACAACCGCATTGTCCAGTCCCTCTGCACAGGCCAGGACGATTCGGGCGCGAAATGCCAGCGCTGGACGAGTGCCGCCGCGCTGCGCGAAGTCGTTGAGCGCGGCTCTGTCCTCCGGACTTAACGACAGATGCAGTTTCGGCCTTCCTTTCATCGCCTGGGCTTCAGCCGCCGGACAGGTCAATCGGCCAGACGACTTATGTAACGAACATACCAGGCATCATACCCGTTGAACTGATACATAGGCTCGATTCAGCCGTCGGACTTTCGCGGTCTCTGTTGCGTGCACCGTCGGCTTCGCCAAGGAAAGCAGGACAAGCAGAACATTGTCGCTGTCGCATGCCGCGTGGTTGGTTAGAACCGTTAGCTTGCGTGACCAGGACTGTAGGGGCGGTAAAGGGCGGGCAGGAAAACAACCAGCGCAAGCGCTCTTGACTGGTAAGCACGACTTCAGGTCATGCTTACTGCGTCTCAGTGCGCATTGCGAGCCAAGCGGTACGTCGTGCAATTCAGTCGAGGATCTTTAAACCTTCAGGAGGCTCGCACGGTATTGTTCCCATCCTGGCCGGCACTGAAATTTCCAGGAACTCGAAATCTTCCGAGATTGCCGTTTCATTGTGTTTGAGACCAGGTGGAATATAAAGCGATTCGCCAGCGCCAACCCGAATAACTCGACCATCTTCGAACTGAAGATCTATCCAGCCTCGGAGGGTGAAAATAAACTGCGTTTCGCAAACATGGTAATGCCAACCGGTCTGCTGCATCACGCCTGTCGCCACGGTCACCTGCGCCCTCATCCGACCGTCCGTGGCGTCGGAAACACCGAGATCCCGATAATTGAAGAATGTTCGGCGACCTGCTACTAGTGGGGCTGTTTCCGTCGTAGCGTACGCGAGTTTCTCTAAAAGATCTGCGGAGACCTTTGCGGCCTCGGGGGAAAGGGTACCGCTGTAGTGTTCCATTGAATGTCCTTAATTTAGCCGGTGGGTGCCCAGGTGTTTTCGTCAAAGCGAGGCCAAGCTTTCGCGACTCTAAAGCCAGCGCAAGAGTGTGAGTGGCTCACAGGGCAGCGCGTGTCTCTTCATTGAGCCTCCATCGAATTTACTGGCTTGGGTGGAAGGCAAACAGTCGCAGAATTACATCAGGGCAAACCCTATAATTCTTGCGTGACCCGCTACAGGAAATCGGTGTGCTTCGTCGGAACGTCGAATGGATGTGCGACGGAAGGGCATTTGCTGTTGAGGAAGGGGCGTAACATTGGACGCGTGAGCGCTCGAAGGTCGCCTGGGCGACGGCGTCCCCTAAGCGTTGACGAAGGGGAATTCGGGGATTCAACTCTTGGAGCATCGGTTCCGACTTCGGACATTTCTGCCGATTCCGTCGCTGGGTGTGCACACGGGATCGACTGCTTAGCCCTGGGAAACGGGCGTCCGGGCTGAGAGACGATGGATGGCGGCTCAGGGTCGGGAGTACGCGTTCGCCCGCCGCGAGTGCGACATTCACAAACCCCGGCATCCGAAAGTCGGGAATGGGACTGAGAGCTGCCTTGCAAACGCCGACAGCCGAACGTCGGCTTTGGCCGAAAGGACTAAACCGCTCGCGCGGTAGGGGGCTGCGGCCCGTCTCTGGCGGCGAATGGGAGGCCAGTGGCGCCGGCGCTTATGTTGGTGGTTGAGGCAATCCGCCTCGTCCTCCAGCAGGAGCCCCATCATGACCTCCTCCGATCCGGGCATCAGCCCGCTGCGCCGCCGTATGCTTGAGGACTTGCGCATGCGCAAGTTCGCACCCAAGACCCAGGCCGCCTACCTGCGTGCCGTACGTCAGTTCGCCCGATACCTCGGGCGTTTACCCGATACCGCCACGGTCGAGGACCTCCGGGACTATCAGCTGCATCTGGTCGATCACGGCGCGTCGCCGGTGTCGCTGAACGCCGCGATCAGCGGTCTGAAGTTCTTCTTCGAAGTCACGCCCGGCCGGCCTGAGCTGATGGCGCGGATGCAGCCGGTACGCGTGCCTCGCACGCTCCCGGTTGTGCTCAGCCCCGAGGAGGTGCGCCGGCTCATCGCGGCAGCCGGAAACCTCAAGCATCAGACCGCGCTGTCGGTCGCCTATGGCGCCGGGCTGCGTGCGAGCGAAGTGGTCGCCCTCAGGGTCAGCGACATCGACAGCCAGCGCATGACCCTGCGCATCGAGCAGGGCAAGGGCCGCCGTGACCGCTACGCGATGCTCTCGCCGGTCCTGCTCGAACGTCTGCGCGTCTGGTGGCGCGTTGCCCGTGCCCAGGGCTGCATGCTCGATGGCGGGTGGCTCTTTCCGGGCCTCGATCCGATTGACCCGCTCAGCACGCGGCAACTGACCCGCGCCATCCATGCGGCCGCCGAGACCGCAAACATCGACAAGCGCGTATCCATGCACACGCTGAGGCATTCCTTTGCCACGCACCTGCTGGAACAGAAGGAGGATATCCGCGTGATCCAGGTGCTCCTTGGACACAGGCAGATCGAGACCACCACGCTCTATACCCAGGTTGCCACTGACCTCCTGCGCAAGGTGGTCAGTCCGCTGGACCGCCTGCCCGCCGGCTAGCCCGGCCGCACGCGGAGCACCCCGTGCTGGAGGTCGCGGATATCTTCCGCGCCTGCGGGCCGGCGTGGCGGCGCACGGTAGCGCTGAGCCTGGGGCAGCTGAAGGTCATGTCGGCCATCGAACAGTGCCGCAGTGCGGCACTGGGCGGATACGAAACACGATATCTGCCTGCAGGCTGCCGACGACACCAGACGAGAGTTCAGTTGTGTTCCCATCAGGTCGCATGCATTGATGAGTGGGCAAAGGGATTGCATCAGCGCTTTGATGGGATGATCGCAGTTGCCCTCGAGCTGGCAAGGGGACCAACTGTTTCCGCGCTTCAGAAGTATGATTTCCTGGTCCTCTTTCCGTTTAATCCATCGACGCTCGCAAAATACCGCGAGGCGTTCAAACCGAGTCGGGCCAAAGACGATCCCACCGATGCCGAACTGGCACTCGATCTGCTGCTTTGCATCCCGAGCGGTTCGCTCCGCTGAGGCCGCAAAGCGCGGGTATGCGTTGTCTGATGAGCCTGATCGAGCAGCGCCGTGAAATGGTCGGCGACAAGACGCGATTCACTAGTCAGTATGACTCCGCGAGGTAGAGGCTGGCCCGCCGCGAGGACTCAAACGCGGGTTAGTATTTCTGCCAGAGCCGCACGGTGTGGACAGGGCCACACCCGGCGATATCCATCACGGAGGCCAGCGTGGAAAAAGATATCACACTGTACGTAGGGCTCGACGTTCACAAGGATTCGATCACGGTTGCCTATGCGCTGGGCACAGGCGAGGTCGAACTGCTCGGCAAGATTGGCACGACGAAGACGGATATTGATCGGCTGTGTACGCGCCTGCAATCGAAGGCGCGGCACATCCGCATCGTCTACGAGGCGGGCCCGTGCGGCTATGGACTTTATCGTCAGCTCGTGCAGAAGGGATTCGACTGCCTGGTGTGCGCGCCGTCGCTGATTCCGAAAAAGCCGGGCGATCGGGTCAAGACTGACCGGCGTGATGCGATCAAGCTGGTGCGGTCGCTGCGCGCCGGCGACCTGTCAGCGGTGTACGTGCCAAGCGTGGAAGACGAAGCATTCCGCGATCTGGCTCGCGCGTGGGTCAGCGCCAAGGACGATCTTAAGCGTGCGCGGCAACGGCTGAAGGCCTTTCTGCTCTTGCATGGCGTGCGCTATGCCGGCCGCGCCGACTGGGGACCTGCGCACCGGCGCTGGCTCAGCGCCTATGCTTTCGACAGCGTCTGGCAGCAACTGGCGTTCGAGGAGTATCGGCGCACGATCGAGGATCGCCTGGCGCAATGCGACCGGCTGGAGGCCGCGTTGCGCGAGGCTGTCGTCAACTGGCGATTCTATCCTGCCGTGCTGGGCCTGCAGACGATGCGCGGCGTGCAGTTCACCACGGCAGTGGGCATGCTCGCTGAGCTCGGGGATCTGTCACGCTTCGCCCACCCGCGCCAGCTGATGGCCTGGCTGGGGGTGACGCCATCCGAACACTCGTCGGGCGACAAGCGCCGTCAGGGCAGCATCACCAAGAACGGCAACAGCTATGCAAGAAAGTTGCTGGTGGAAGCGGCCTGGAGCTACCAGCATCCGGCCCGCGTGAGCCCCGAAATCCAGCGCCGCCACGAAGGCATCCCCAAGCCCATCGTTGACCGCGCCTGGGACGCGCAGATGCGCCTGTGCCGGCGCTACCGGAAGCTCCTCGCGCGCGGCAAGCAGAAGAATATTGCGGTGGTCGCGGTCGCTCGCGAACTCGCCGGTTTCATCTGGGACATCAGCCAGCTCGCCATGTCGCTCTCCGTACGGCCCGAGGTGCGCATGGCGTGACCGAACCCTTGAGCAACAAGTAAATCAACCTCACCACCCGAGCAAGAGTTTCCTGAAAGCGGCGTAGCCCGGCACCCGAGCAACCCGCGAGACGGTTAGGCAACGGATTTGATTCGACTTGCGGCACTAGATAGCGGCAGGCTCGCTGGGCGGACTTCTGTAATGCGGTAACCAACCCGCGGATATCAGCATGATCCACCGTCGAGATTTACTGCTACGTCGCCCTCAGGAAATTCAGATGGCAGCTCAAAACCCAAAACCGATCCCCTCTTGACAAGCGGAGTCATATCAACCGTTTATGCAATACGCTCAAACAGTATTACCCGCAGGCGCTGGAGTGGTTCGCGCACATCGACACGGCACTGTTCTGCGACTTCATCGCGCGTTGGCCGATGCTTTCGGCCGTCAAACGCGCCCACCGCAGTACCCTTGAGGCGTTCTTCCATGCGCACAACTGCCGCCGCCCCAGGCTGATCGAAATGCGTCTGGAGTCCATTCGCTCGGCCACCCCTCTGACTGAAGATCCCGGCATCCTCTCACCCTGCCGGCTGCACGCGTTGGCGCTGGTGGCACAACTGCGAGCGGCTCTCGCTGGGATCGATGTGTTCGACAGGGAGATTGCGACGGTCGCGCGAACGCTACCTGACTTCGCCCTGTTTGAATGCCTGCCGGGAGCGGGCCCACATCTGACACCGCGGCTGCTTGCCGCATTCGGCGAGCAGCGTGAGCGCTTCAGGCACGCTGCTGAACTGCAGAAGTATTCCGGCATTGCGCCGGTCACTGAGCGCAGTGGCAAGAAATGCTGGGTGCACTGGCGCTGGCAATGTCCGACGTTCCTGCGCCAGACATTCGTGGAATGGGCCGGCCAGACAATTAACAAGTCATTCTGGGCGGGCGCTTACTACCTGCAACAGAGAGCGAAGGGCAGTTCGTATCAGGCCGCCGTCAGGGCATTGGCGTTCAAGTGGATACGGATCCTCTACCGCTGCTGGCAAACACGGACACTGTACGACGAGAGCGTCCATCTGAATGCATTGAGGAAGCGGGGCTCGCCTCTCCTCGGAAGCCTCGCACTGCCCCCTCGAAATACTTGACGGACGGACTCAGGGCGTGAAGTCGTCATTCAAATCCCACCTCTGGTGGCCGCAATGCGGTATTTCGCCGTTAGGCAGTGACCGGCCCGCTTCGGACGTTCGCACGCGCTTTCAGGCAGACATTCGAACGTCGGCTTCTATGGGGACTTGTATGTCAAGCCGTTTTTGATCACGTAAGGCTTGGATTTCATGGTGGCTCCTGTAGGTTGTTGAGCGCGTGATGCCTTGGCGCGACATGGCTGTGCCATCCTGGTCCGGGGTCGGGGTGTGATGAGCGTTCGAGCCAGTGCCCGAACGAACTTCTATCCGTGCAGGGCGCCAACACCCTGCACCTCATGCAGCATGCGCGCAAGGCGCGCTGGCAAACCCCGGTTATGGGCGCGCCCCATCTCTGCGAGACGGTCACGGGGTGCCGTGACCCGCCGACGTTCCGGGCGCGTCGACCCTGGATCATGATGACGTGTTGCGTGCGAAGGCGTTGCGTGGTACCCGTGCTGCCCGGAATTTCAGGCAGCTGCCGGCTTGAGCGAGGCTCCGGCCGGAATCTCGCCGTGCTCGAGGTAGTGCCACAGCGCGATAGCCAGGCGCCGCGCCAACGCCACGATGCCCACGCGCCGCATGCGCTTGCCGCCGCCGGCAAAGCGCCGGTTGAACCACTGGGTCAGGAGGCTGTCGGGCTGCAGCTGCAGCCAGCGCCAGGCGAGTTCGACCAGCATCGTGCGCGCTCGCTTGTTGCCCGCCTTGCTGATGCCTTGCTCGATCTGACTGCCGCCACTGTCGTAGGGTGTCGGCGTGAGCCCCAGGCTGCCGGCCAGCTCGCGCCGGTTGGCGAAACGTCGCCAGCCAAACACTTCCTTGACCAGCACCCAGGCGCCCTTGGGGCCGATCGCGCGCAGCCGTGCCATTTGCGCCACCAGCGGATGCTTGCCCTCGGCCAGTTCCTGGCGCCGCGCCGCTTCCAGCACCTTGAGCTGCTGCCTGACCAGCGCCAGCCGCGCGCTCTCGCGCTCGATCTCGCCGCGCAACACCGGCGGCACCTGCTCGCGATGGCGCTCCCACCACGCCGCCCAGTCGCGCCCGCCGACGATGACCGGCACACGCAGGTTGTGCAGCACCAGCAGGGAGCGGATGCGGTTCGTGTGGGCGGTACGCTCCTGGCTCAGCCGGGCCAGTTCACGGTGCGTGCGGCGCGCATCTTCCTGCTCGGGCGCGGGCTCGTGCACTACCGACCAGACGCGCTCGCCAGCGTGGTGGCGCCTGAGCATCACCAGCAGCTTATCGCCGTCGAGCCGGTCGGTCTTGGCCCGTCTGGCGCGTCGGTTCACTTCGATGCTCGCCGGGTCGACCACGAGGTTGTCAATGCCTTGCCCGCTCAACCAGCGATGCAGCCACCAGCCATCGCGGCCGGCCTCATAGCACGAATGCACCGGGGCCTGCGGTTCGAGCTGGCAGCGCTCCTTGGCGCGGCGCACGCAGTCGAGCACCGCAGCCGTGTCGCCGGCGTGCACGCTGAAACGGCTCGGGCCGCGCCGGCCATCGCTGGCCGTCAACTTCCACGACTTGTCGCCGAGTTCGAAGCTCATGTAGAGCTGGACTTGGATCGCCGTATCATTGCCTTGTGGGACTGTCTGGGTCGCCGACATTTCCGTCTCCTTTGCACAGGGTTGGAAATTCCGTTTTAGCTAAACGGGTCTGGCTTGGGTAGTCCCACATAGCATCTCCGCTTTAGTCAACGGACGGCGAAACCGGGTTCCTGCTGGTCAGAGCAATTTGCAGGCCTCGTCAAAATCTAGGCGTGGGCTGCGCGGGAACAGCCCTGCCGGATCACCATAGCCCAGATTGCAGAGGAAATTCGACTTGATGTGGCTGTCGGGAAAGTACTCCTGCTGGAAGGTGCCCTCCTGTGCGCTCGCAGGAAAAAATTCATGGTCAACCTTTGCATGATCGAACCCGGACATCGGACCACAATCCAGTCCGAGCGAGCGGGCAGCCAGGACGAAATAGGCCCCTTGTAGCGAGCTATTGCGCCGTGCCGTGACCTCGGCCAGCTCCGGTGTGTCGGCGAACCAGGCTCGCGCATCTGCGTGCGGGAAGAGTTTGGGCAGCTTGTCATAGAACTTGCCGTCATAAGCGATGATGGCTGTCACCGGTGCGCTCATCGTTTTGTCGATATTGCCTGGTGCCAATGCCGGCAGAAGTCGTTGCTTCGCATCCTGAGTGCGCAGGAACAGAATACGTGCTGGGCTGCAGTTTGCGCTCGTTGGGCACCACTTCATCAGCTCGTAGAGTTCGCGCAATGTGTCATCACTGACCGGCTTAGGCAGCCAGCTATTGTGGGTTCGAGCCTGACGGAACAGCAGATCCATCCCTTCTCCATTCAATCGTTTCTCCATATTTGCCTCCCAGCGGAAACGGACGTTGCAAGTTGCCTGCCTGCATCAACAACCACGAATTGTTGGAGGGCCGTACGCCGTCCAAGCGTTTCGTGAACATCACGCAGCAGATCATCGATGATCTGAGCGCAGCCCCGTTCGGGTGTTATAGACGTACCACGCGTCGTCCATGGAAAAATTTGCGCGGTCGGGTACCAGTGACGCTTCGGGGAGCACCCTGCTGGACTGTAAGGAAGTCGGCATTTCCGAGCAGATCAGTCTGACTCCGATCACTTTCGAACGAGAGAAGGTGTAGCGACGCGTTGCCCGCCTCAATTAACCGTTGCAAAGGGTCACAGCTTACGCGCGACCATCACGGCGCCGCGATCCAGCTCCGTGCGAGCAGAGTATGTCAGATGTCCCTGCGCTGTCTCACGCTAACGTTCAATGCCGCTATTCCAGGTAGCGGCGTCTCCCGCGCACAATCCGGCTTGGTGACACTCAGAAGCTGCGGCTTCCTCTGTCTGATTCGAAACCGGCACCCCGAGAGAGGTTGTGTCGAAAAACAATCCAGGGTTTTTTACTTCTTTACTTCGACAGATGCAGCTTCTTCGATAGCACGATACCCCGCTGCGGGCTCACCAGCCAGATGGCGTGAATGTTGGTGTACAGCGTCGAGGTTCTTGTCGTGATGTCTGTGGGCTCGTCGTCGCTGGGATCGCTATGTTCGCGTCGATCGCTCAGGTAAGGCGGCGCCATGCTACACATCAGCACAATCGCGAAGTCTCCATTCGCTTCGTAGAACGCCGGCTGCGAAAGTGTCACGCGTCCGTGAACCCTGGTTTTGCTCCGTTCGCCGGACTTGAGCTCAATCAGATGGATATGTTGGATGTACCCCTTGGCCTTCGCCTCCGGCGCCACCACAAGCCCTCGACCGCGTGGTCCGGTTATGGTCTTCTTGAGCAGGATCACTCCCGGATTGTCGTCATCGGATAGATCTACGTTTACCGTCAACAGGTGCGTCTTTGACTGATATCGTATTCCGTAGGGCGCCGGTACGACGAAAGCCAGCTCGCGGTCGAGACTGGCTTTCGGCAAGTCGAGATCGCTTGGCGCCTTA
The DNA here is from genome assembly GCF_050436245.1 of Paraburkholderia sp. MM6662-R1. Taxonomy (NCBI): domain Bacteria; kingdom Pseudomonadati; phylum Pseudomonadota; class Betaproteobacteria; order Burkholderiales; family Burkholderiaceae; genus Paraburkholderia; species Paraburkholderia sp. MM6662-R1. The sequence goes on from NZ_JBNDLV010000003.1 coordinate 870,593, forward strand.
AGGACAGGGACGTGGATCAGGTTCCTGATGCGATCGCTCAACGAAGGCGAGTTGGCATTGAAGCTCTGGTCCGCCAAGGCGTCCCTGATGGCAACCGGGTCGTCGCCCACGAAAGGCCGAGTCGACAGGACATCTGCAGAGGCAGAATTTTCAGGCTCAGTCGCATGGGTAACAGTGGCTGAGTCTGCCGACGTCCCGGCGTGCGCCAGCAGCGACATGCAAATCAGGGCGCAAGCGGCGTTCGAACGGACCAACATGGTTTTAAGATCAGCCACGACAAACCCCTCTAGGATCAAGGCAGTCTATCGCAAAGCCTTGCACGGTCAACTCGAGCGCGCGACAGCGGCCGTAGGCACCGGCTTGGTCCGTTCTTCGTCAGCTCAGCAATCCCAACGAATTAGTAAGGACTTTCCCGATCTCGTGGCATAGCGATATGCCAGGATGGTTGGTGCTAGACAACTCATCTGGGAAGGGGAAAGTCATGGACAAGATTACTCGTATCGGCGTGGATCTGGCCAAGAACATCATCCAGGTACACGGCGTGGACAGCATGGAACGCGTGGTGGTCAGGAAAGCCATTTCACGGCAGAAGTTTCTCGAATGGTTTGCCAACCTCGAGCCGTGCCTGGTCGCAATGGAAGCGTGCAGCGCAGCCCACTACTGGGGGCGCAAGCTGCGCGCGCTCGGCCACGAGGTTCGGCTGATCGCGCCGCAGCTCGCCGCGCCCTACCGCAAGGGCGGCAAACACGTGAAAAACGACAGGCTCGATGCCGAGGCCATCTGCGAGGCCGCGGGCCGACCGCACATGCGCTTCGTGGCCGTCAAAACGGCAGAGCAGCAAAACGTGCTGCTGCTGCACCGGATGCGGGACGGTTTCGTTGAGGAGCGTACCGCGCTCGTCAACCGGCTGCGCGGTGAGCTGGTCGAGTTCGGCGTGTTCCTGCCGCAAGGCATCAATGCATTTCGTGCCCACTTCGTCGAGGCACTGGAGGACGGGGCCACCGAACTGAACGGTGTCGCGCGCACTGCGCTGCTGCGAGGCTGGGAGCACCTGCAGGGCCTCGACCAGCAAATCGCCTGGTGCGACGCGCAAGTCGCCACGCACGTGAAGCACGACAGCAACGCGCAGCGCGTGATGGCGGTCATCGGCATCGGGCCGCTCACCGCGTCGGCCACGGTGGCTACCGTCGGCGACGCTCGCCTGTTCAAAAACGGCCGCCAATTTGCCGCCTGGATCGGCACGGTGCCCAAACAGAAGAGCAGCGGCGGCAAGACCCACCTGGGCCGCATCACCAAACAGGGCAACACGTATCTGCGCACGCTGCTGTTCCAAGGCGCGCGCTCGGCAGTAACGAGCGCCCATCGACGAACCGACCGGCTCTCGCGCTGGATCGTTCAGCTCCAGGCACGCGTGGGTTGGTATCGAACGCTGGTGGCTGTCGCCAACAAGCACGCGCGCATCCTCTGGGCAATTCTGGCCAAGGGCGAGCGCTTCGATCCCTCGTATGTCTCCACTCCCTCAACACCGGCCCAGCCACGGTAGGACAACAGCATGAACAGGTAAATTCGCAGCGTCACCTAAAAGCGTGACTTCGTAATCCAGGACGCAAAGGCAAGGATAGCGACAGGTCAGACCGGCAGCGGGCGAACTCGAAAAGCTGTGAGGCGCTACACGAAATGTATTCGCCGTCCAACGGATGGAGTCCTGCTGCGCGGTTACTATCCGGGCCCGGGCACCCGCAATGATAGTGCTCAACAAGGCCGTTTATAGGTGTGCAGTCTGTCTCGCCGCTGAATGCCGAATGTGTACCCCGATGACATGGCAATCGAATGGATGGACGAGGATGGATGGATAAATCAACCCCAGCTTGCAAAAAAAGGGAAGTCCTTATAGGCAGCTATAAAGGCCGAGAACTTCCCGGCCAAGACGGCTGCTCGAATGGCTGTTCCACTTTGAAAGCTGCCGTAGCGATCGCGTCGGGTCGAAGGGCAGATGTGGGTCGTCTACGGTCTCCGAACGGTGTTAAGGCGGAACGCCGGAAAGGATGTGAAAATCCCTTGCGGGTGCCACGGCGCGTCCGATACTGAAAGTGCTTTGCGGGTGCCCGCTACCGAAGTTAGTGGCAAAGTCATCGGCAAGGTGAACGGACTACGCAATGGAGGCTGACTATGAACCAGTCAAGTTCCGCTCAAAGGCGGGAGAAAATATTCTACGAGGTGTCAGGCGAAAATTCGAAATACACGCTGCTTCACCTGCTGGACGTTGAAGACATACCGGGGCATTCGCTCGCACTCTATGAACTGCATCGCACCTTTCCCAAGGGCGCGTTGATGTTTGCTGGCGTAAGCGTCACGGAGCAATGGATGCGCGGCACCGTGGACACCGTCGATGGCAACGGCACCGTCATCGGCTATGGGTTTTACAACCTGGAAGGCGGCGACAAGATTTTCGGCAAGTTTGACGGGATCTCACAATCTGCAACCGGCCAGTCCGCCGATGTCCGCACCGTCATAGGAAGCACGGTGCTCACCGGCGGCACGGGGAAGCTGCGTGGCATTTGCGGCATCCTTCACTTTATGACCAACACGGACGTCTCACAGAACCTAAATGAGAGTAAATGCGAGGGCGAGTACTGGATGCAAAAAGGCTAGTCCGGGCCTCACGGTGCCTTGCACGCGGCCCAGCGTAAAGCTCACTGATCAGAAGCCTCCGCTGAAGCTCAAGGAAATCTGGGCGATCAGCGAAAAGCTGAAGGCGGATACGACTTCGCGATGTTCAGTTCAATCTCCGGGGGTGGTCACTACCTGAAATACGCCGTTACCACTTTATAACGTGCAACATGGAACCCTGACATAAGCTGAATGGAAAGTGTGAGGCGCATGTCGCCGCGCGAATAACGAGGGAGCATGTCATGAACCCGCTCGATGCAACGTTGCGCGCCGGCAGCGCCGTTGCAGTTCTTGCGTTGTCCGGCGCGCTGTCTGGTTGTTACTACGTACCGTACGGCTACTATCCAGGCTACGGGTATTACCCGGGCTATCCTGCTACCTATTCCACTGCCTATCCGAATGGCTATCCCGCCGTGCCGACGGCGGCCACGCAGCATGGCGTGCCCGTCGCGCCCGGGGAGCCGTCGCAGCAGGCTCCGGCGCCAGAGGAATTCAACATGCCCGACGGCAGGTCGCCCGACGGGCCGCCATCGACGTACGATTTCGCCCCCGCGCCTGCCTATGGCGCGCCGGCGTACTATCCAATCGCCTATCCACCGGCCTACCCCTACGCGTATCCATACCCGTACTACGGGTACTGGCCGGGCTACTACTGGTGGCCGTCGGTGTCGTTCGCCTTCTGGGGCGGGTGTTGCGGCGGTTACAGCCACTACCACTATGGCCATCACACCTACTGGGCCGCCCACGGCTACTGGGGCCATGGGTACTATGGCCACGGGTATTACGGACACGGCTACTACAGCCGCGCCTACTCTGGAAATGGACAGGGTGCGTGGAGCGGCAGTCACGCCAGCTGGGGAGGTGGTAGCTACGGCAGCAGCGCTTCGGGCGCCGGTCACGCGAACTGGGGCGGCGGTGGCGGCTGGGGCGGTGGTGGCGGTGGCGGCTGGGGCGGCGGCCGTTACTGGGGTGGCGGCGGCCACGGCCGATCGCATTGAACCGGGCGTGCGGCGCACCGCGCGACGGGTATCGCGCGCGGCGAATGGCCGGAGCTGGGACGACGAACGCAATCCTTCCGCCCCATCGAGTCGGAATTCGCGACGGCTGCAGAGCGCCGATGCGTACCACAGCTGGGTGCGCCAAGATTCAATCGTCGCTCGCCGACACGCGCCCCGCGGTCGCGCACGATCAGGTGATGGCCGATACGGAGGTAATCATCCGCGCGGCCGAGCGAAAACGGGCGGCTATACGGTCGTGACGGCTCAATAGAGCCGATTGCGACTCGATACCTCCGCCTGCTCACCATCGAATGGCGCGCGTCCGCGCCCGAAGGACCTGACCGAGCTCATCGGCGTCATCGCCGAACATAACCCGCAGGCTGCCTGCGAGTGACACGGCGGCCGCCATCAGGCGCAATTTTGGGACGGTTGCTCCTTGTTCTTGTCGGTGCGTGCTGATCAACACCACGACGGCGGCCGGACAGTTCGGGCTCAGGAGTGACGAGCGGTTTGCGCTCGATCCGCGCCTGACATCGATCAGATAGCCAAATCCTAGGTTCCACGAATGTCTGCTGATCACGCTCGGCACGATCACGAGAGAGTGCGAGGCGGGTGGACGCACGGTGAACATCTTGTCCTGCGAGAGCGTCGGCTCCTCTTTTCACGGCTGAAAACGGCCAGTACTTCCCGGCGCCGCCTCGGAGCGTCAATACCCTTTCGTATAGAGCGTCAGATGGTTACTCACCGACGTTACACCCGGCACGCCCTTCGCCACGTCCGCGGCCTGCTGGATCTGAGGACCGTCCGGCACGCTGCCGGATAATGTCACGACGCCGCCCCGCGCCTTGACGAATACGTTCGACACGTTGAAGTTGGGCGCTTTCGACAACGCCTTGCGTACGTCCCGAGCCAGCTTCTTGTCCGCTGGCGTCGCCTTGCCTGAACTTGCAGCCGGACTCGAGCCCATCGGCATAGCGTTGCTGGCTTGCGCGTAGACGTTCGACGTCAACGTCACGCATCCCACGACGACGAGCAGATTCACGACGTTCCATGCTTTCATGATTGCCTCTCTCGTTCGGCCTGGCAGATGGTGAGTCAAAGATAGCCAACATTCCGCTTCTAACAAAGCTGCTTGCACGATTAAGGGAGGAAAGCCCGTATCCAGACGCGCGCCCGCTGGCAGGTCGATCATCGGGCGAGTTCGCGAATGAGCAGCCGCAGTATCGCTAGCGAGGCTTCACCGCAGATCCGAACGCGTGACGCATTGGAAGCCACCTCACCCCGTGCACGATCCGCGTGCTGAAAGGTTACGCCTCAACGCGCTGCGCCCGCGTGGTTATGACGCTCGTAGTCTTTGAAGCTGCCGAATATGTGGTGATGGGTCCACGGTCCGCTCAGGGTCGCTTTATGCCGGTCGCATATCGGCATCGAGCGGCGGTAGACCGAGGTCCGCATCGGGCTGGGTTCGGCCAAAAGCCGACGTCCATCGATGTAGATCGAATCGCCGACAATCGGTTCCCTCGTGGGAGAGCCGTTCTCGTGCGGCGGTTGCGCACCCGCACCCGCCGCATGCCGCGCCTTATCAAACCGTACCTATCAGCGCTCGGGAACGACGTCGAACGGTGTAGCCAAGATTGCAATCGTCGCTATTTTTTTCTTCAAAACGTTGTGTAGACTCTTATCTCGGAAAAGAACTGCTTACGTGCCAATGGCATTATTTTTCCGTGATTTCGTTCAGGCGCGCGCCTAAGGGACAGCAAATCAATGGACAAGAATACCCAGGCTGCCGCTCCGGACTCTATCGGGCAGAAAATCACAGAATTACTCGCTGCGATTAACTCAAACGACCGCCTTGCAGTTCGAGCGTTTCTGGATAAAAACGTCGTTTCCCCGCCGGCTTCGCAAAAACATCTTGCCCGAAACGATCTCGAATGGTTGCTTGGCCTTTTCCGAATTACGCAGGGCGTGGACTTACTGTCCGTGGCCGAAGATACGAGTAACTCGACGGTGGTGGTCACCGTCGAGGACCGAGTGTACGCGGGATGGCACGAAATTCGATTGATTATGGAATCTGGTGGGTCAGGACGCATATTCGAGATGACCGCGAGGCCAACTCTCACGCGAAACGCAACTCGGACACAACTGGCCACGACGGATTTGGCTGAGCAGGCACTCGAACTCTGCGTGAAAGGATTCAATGCCGGTGTGTTTTCCGGGGCAGTGCTCATCGCGCACGGGGATGAGGTTCTGTTCGAATATGCATGTGGTCACGCAAACAAGCGCTTTCACATTAATAATGGTCCGGATACCAAATTCAACCTTGGGTCCGCGAACAAGATGTTCACTGCCGTTGCGCTCGCGCAGCTGACAGAAACCGGTCAGCTCAGTTTTGAGGACTCTCTCGACAATTATCTGAGCGATGAGTGGCTTCCTGCCTCCGTGTCGAGCGGGGTAAAAATAAGACACCTTCTTACCCATACCTCTGGATTGGGAAGTTACTTCAATGAGACATTTTTCAAGACTTCCCGCGATCTTTTCCGCAGCATAGACGACTTCAAAGTACTCGTTCGGGACGACAGCCCTGCGTTCGAGCCTGGAAGTGAGTTTCTATACAGCAACAGCGGTATGTTGCTGGCAGGTGCCGTTATTGAACGGGTAACTGGTACGGACTACTTTAGTTATGTTCGCGATCGAATATTTGTTCCGTGCGCAATGTTTGACACCGACTGCTACGACATCGACGACCCCATCGAAAATCTCGCGATGGGCTATGTTCCCACATCGCAGAATCGGTCCGGGTGGCGCGAAAACATATTCACCCACGTTGCCAAAGGCGGACCGGCAGGCGGCGGTTTCTCAACCGTTCGAGATCTTCACCGATTCGCCACGTCGCTCTTGTCCGATCGCCTGATCAGTCGCAAGACACGTGATTTGCTGTGGAGAGATCACATCGGGGCGCAGTATGGGTACGGATTTTTTGTAAGTGGTGAGGGGAGCGACTTAAAGGTCGGCCACGCTGGTGGTTTTCCGGGCATCAGCGCAGACTTCAAGATTCAACTGAATGGCGGTTTTGTTACAGTTGTGTTGTCTAACTACGACCTTGGAGCATTGGAACTATCACGGCGCCTACACGAGCTAGTTGACCAAATATATTTTTGAATTGTCTCGATTCTCGCAACTAGCTGCCCTCCGCTGAATCTGCTTCAGCGGCCGGCACGACCGTCGAAGATGAAGTTGGAATGTCCGCTCTGGAATCCGTCGAAAGACCGCTGTGGGTCGCGATATGCCGGACGCATGAGGCACGGGTCGGCCAGCTATGGACGCTGACCAACGCTTTCAAGCGGACATCCGAACGTCGAATTGCCCCAGACAGCTGACCTTCGCGCGCGGATTGCCAGATAGAATGCGCCCTAGCTGCACGATCCGATTGTCGATTTGTTCTCTTGATGGACCGGCTGGATGAAGGCTAAGAACCGCCTGGGTCGCTTTAAGCCTTCCATGGCTTCGGCAGCCCGGACAGGATATTCTTCTTTGTCACCCAATAGGCGCGCACGGGGCGGCCTTCTGACTTGACATGGAAACTCGCCGCACCGGGCGGACCACAACTGGACGGAAACCAGCGATGCGCACCAATGGACCAACGAACTGTCGCCCGCCCGTATGCCATTGAGCCACTTGTTGTTACCGCCGGAGCCGCCCAAGCTTGCGCCGGGCATCGTGCACAGCAATTTCAGCGTGCAAGGCGACGCCCGTCACAGCTTCCTCGCCTGGCAGGAGCGCATGAATCCGGTCTACGACATCCAGGCTGCCTCGAAGCACGGTGACGAGACGTTCGACGCGGCGCTCTCTCGCTACACTATCGACAATCTGAGTTTTTTCGATTTCCGCACCAGTCCCAATCTGGCCGTGCGGTCGCTGGGACGAGTGTCGACGGAAAGCATACGCGACGTTAGCTTCAGCGTGTTCCTGAAGGGTCTGCCCGGCCAATTCCTGGGCGGCAAGCAACGGCGCGACGCACCGCAGTTATCTTCCGGGCCGACCATCCTCGCGCTGGACATGGATCAGCCGTGCACAGTCCGGAGTTTTCATAGCCGGATACTGCTGTTCTTTGTGCCGCGCGCCCTGGTCGAAAAAGCGTTCCCCGACGCCGCGTCGCTGCATGGCCGCCAGGTCGAAGCCACGACGCCCTTGACGCGCATGCTGATTGCTCATCTGGTCGCGCTCAATCGACAAATCGTCGGCCTGAGCAAAGACGAGGCACATCAGTCTTTTCTCACCGCGGTCGAACTGCTGGCCGCGGCATTCAGCCGACAAGCGGGCCTATCCGGTAACGCTCGCGCTGCGGTGCGCGCCGCAGCGTACGGACAAGTTCGGCGCTATGTCGAGGCCAATCTGCACGACCCGGATTTGTCGCCTGACAGCGTGTTGGCGTCGCTTCATTTATCGCGCGCCAGCGTGTACCGACTGTTCGAGCATGAAGGCGGCCTGGCCACTTATATCGCCAGCCGCAGGCTGCGAATGGCGGCTGATGAACTGGTCCGCTTTCCTCATCTCGAAGTGCAGGACATTGCCTCGGGGCTTGGTTTCAATAGTGCGTCGAGTTTTACGCGCGCATTCCGTCGCGCCTTTGATATCGCGCCGCGGGACTTGCACGGGTATGCCCCGCTGCTCCGACGCGAACAGGACAGGCTGGAGCGACATGCTACCTGGCCGGCGGCAGGCACCACATAAATGCGCAAGAAGGTTGAGCACGCGGTGCTATTCGACTGCGGTGACTCCCGCGCCGATCGGACTGGGGTCTGTAAAGTCAGGTTGCCGGGAGCGGGTTGTAGCCGCGGCATAAATCGGCAGGAGCCGGCCAGGAACAATGGGATGGACTCCTCCTCACCCGACTGGTACACGGCGCATGATTAGCGGCGTACTTGACCGGTCCACAGGGACGAACCGTAGATGGACATTATCCGCGAGCGCCCGTTTGCCGGATCGGAATCGCCACCGTGTTCTCTTATCGGCCCCCAGGCTGACGTCCGGTTTTCCCCGGCCGGCGTCAGGCAGCGGTGCGGTTGCATATGCTGACCGATGCGTGCCGCTTGAGCAGGTCGAGGAGCCGGAAGACCCGGCGCCGCTGAACGGCTACAAGGTCATGTGTTTCCGCCAACCTGCCAAGGCGCCTTTCCCAATACTCGTGATCGAGCCCACGAAAAGTGTTTTCAGCGTTCACGCGCGTGACGTACTGGGCTATGCGTTCGAAGTGGTCGAGCTGCGCGTCGGCGAGGCTGGCCGGCAACAGGCCCCCGTCCGTCGAAGTCGGTTTTTTTTTCGTGCTGCTCATGGCTATCTCTGATCGTACGTCTAGCACCTTCCGCCAAAGCGATGCCATGGCCAACGTTCGCCCACAACATCGCGACGGCCCCTGAGTTTTCCCGGGCAAATGCGGGAGTCCCTTATCTGGTGGAAAAGCCTTCTTCCGTACGACAATACCGCGGCTTCCTTGGTACGCTTTACCGTGTGTCTCACAAACTTCCGAGGGGCCGTGCAAATCGCGTGTCGCCTGATACGAACGCGGCGTCGCGTGTCAGATTCACCCGTAGAGCTCCTTGATTGACAAAATGTCCTCGGCCCGTCATTTCAGTGCGAGGGCAGGCTGCCGCATCGGCGCCGATCGGCCATCTTGAGACACTCGTAGGCGCGCCGCGGCGGACATTGCAACGTCGGCTTCGAGCCAGACAGCGGACGCTGGCCGATCGACCCTAGCTGCCGCATCGCCGGCTCAGCCGGCTCGCGGACCGCAACCGCCAGAAAAGTGCTCGTGCTGCGTGCAATCACGATGAAAGTTCTGGATAAACCGGCACGGTGAACTGAAAGACAGCGCCGCGCGGCACGTTCGCGCTCGCCCACAATCGGCCGCCGTGTGCTTCGATGATCGAGCGGCAGATCGACAGTCCCATCCCCAAACCGGTCGGCTTCGTTGTATAGAACGGGGCGAAAACGTGTTCGGCGCTGTCCGCGGTAAAGCCCGGCCCCGAATCGCGCACCGCCACGAGCAAATAGCCCGAGTCGGCTTCCGCTGTGCTGACGAGCATTTCTCGCACGCCATCGCTGACGCTGCTCATGGCCTCGATCGCGTTGATGACCAGGTTGAGGAGGACTTGCTGCAGTTGCACTCGGTCGCCTTCGACATGCGGCAACCCCCCCGCGAGTCGCGTCTGCACCGAGGCGCCGCGCTTCGTTGCTTCGCCACGCGTGAGCTCGATCACCTCGCGGATCGCCTCGTTGAGGTCCATCCGTTCCTTCCGTGGTGGCGCCTTCCTGATCAGCTCACGGATCCGGCCGATCACATCCCCCGCCCGATTGCTGTCATTGACGATCCGGCTAAGCGCCTGCCGGACCTTCTCCACCGCAGGCGGCTGGGCGCTCAGCCAGCGCAGCGCAGCCTGGGCGTTGGTGACCGTCGCGGCGATCGGCTGGTTGACCTCATGGGCGATCGAGGCCGTGAGCTGCCCCATAGTGGCCACGCGGTTCGCATGCGCCAGCTCCGTCTGCACCTCGCGGTAGCGCCGCTCGCTCTCGCGGGCTTCTTCCTCCGCCCGCTTGCGCCCGGTCAGATCGAGCACGAACGAGACACATTCCTTGCCACCTGCTTCGATACTGGCCGCACCGATCATGACGGGCACACGGCTGCCGTCCTTCCTGACGAACTCCTTTTCGCTCGGCTGCGCGCGCCCCGTCTCCGCGATCTCTCGCAGCGCTCGTTCGTCGCCCTCGCGCCATTCCGGGGGAGTGAGGTCCGTCCAGCGTACGCGACCCGAGACGAGGTCCTCACGCTCGTATCCCACCATGCGAAGAAATGCGTCATTGGCCTCAAGAATGTCACCTTCGGCATTCCAGACGCCGATGCCGATGATATTCGCGTCGACGAGGCGCCGGATCTTCGCTTCGCGTTCCGCGAGGTCGCGGTACAAACGGGCGTTCTCCAGCGAGATCGCGGCCTGCGAGGCCACCAGCTTCAGCACGGCGATCCGGGCCGGGCTGAACACGCGGACAGTCAGACTGTTTTCGAGGTAGAGCGCGCCGGTCAGCCTGGCCTGATTCATCAGGGGCAGGCAGAGAATTGAACGGGCACGATGCTCACGGATGTAAGGATCGGTCGCAAACGGGGGCTCGGCCACGGCATCGTCGAGAATGACGCTCTCGCGGGTGCGCAGGACGTGGTAGAGGACCGACTCCGGCAGCATCGCCGCGCTCACCGGCACATCGCGCAGCTGCAACTGGGTCGCGTCGCCGCCGGTCGTCGCTTCCGCTGCTATCCGTTGTTCGCCGCCGTCCGACAGAATCAACAGGCCGCGCTCGGCGCCCGCCTGCTCTGTGGCCGTGCGCATGAGCGTATCCAGCAGCTTCTCCAGCACTATCGCGCCCGAGACCGCCTGCGACACCTTGATGACCGTGGCGAGATCGAGGTGCTCGACCGGCGTCGCGATCGTGCTTGTCGGGTCGGGCGCGGACTCTTCTGTCCTCAGGTGCGGATACCTCTCCTCGAGTTGTCGCACCTTGCCGTCGGCGCCCCAACGCAGATAGCCATAGCGGGCGTCCCGCAAATACAGACGGGCAATCTTCTCAAGACCGCGCGCCGCGTAGAACCGCCCGGCGAGTTCGTTCGCGAGTGCCTCATTGTGGACAAAGCCGTTTGCCTGGGCCGAGTGGATGGCCTGTTCGTACAACTGCTCGGCATCAACCACGCGGCCTTCGATGCGGGCGATCTCGGCACCGACCAGCGCGGCGCGGTTCCCGAAATTCTCTGGGCCGTTTTTCGCCCAGACCTGCAGCTGCTTGTGATGCGCAGCCACAGCGTCCAGGTGCTGCTGCCGATCGCTGGCTCGTGCGGCGTCGCCGCAGTCCCAGTATGCGGCTCGGGCCAGCGCGCCGTAAAAGTGATAGTCGGCTTCCTCGAAGAACGAAACTGAGGTCCAGAGCAGCGGTTGCGCCTTCGATGTGGCGTCCACAGCCGCCGCATAGTCGCTGGCCATATAGCGCGCCTGCAACTTCCGGATCCAGTACCAGCACGCAGCGATCGCCAGGGCCGGGTTGCTGGACAGATGGTTTTCGGTGCGAAGCTCGGCGAACTGCCCGTCGTCAAAGCAACCGAATTTTGGCGTCAAGCCGCGGAGCGTCCGTACCAGCGCGAGTTGCGTTGTAATGATGTCAATTGAAAGGCCGAACCGCGCCTTCTCGGCGAACGCGAGGCCGTGTTCGGCTTCGCCTTGCACCGCGGGCAGCGGCTCGCCGGCGAAGAGCAGGTCCGAGTTGAGAAGGCTGCACGTGTAGGCCCCATGCGTGAGGTCCCCGATCCGGTTCGCCGCTTCGAACGCTCGGCGCAGCAGATCACGGCAAGCCCGTACGTGTTTTGTCCAGCCCACGACAAAAAGCGAGAAGCAAAGATAGGTGCTCGCCTCGAAGCGTTTTAGCCCGCGTCGTTCGACCAGCTCGTAGCCGAGCTGGCCGAATCGAAATCCGTCCTGATAGTCGCCAAAACACGGTCCGGCAATCTTGCTGAGCTGGACGTAGGTGTAACACGAAGCATCGCAGTTGCCGCGCTCGAGGCTCAGACAGACCGCCTTGCAGGTCGTCAGGGCAGCCAGGTTCGCATCCGTAAACACGGCCGACGGCACGAGCTTACTCAGAACCTCGACGGTCGCGAAGGATGCCGCGTCTCGCATCGGCGGCAAATCGATGAGTTCCTCGATCGTCCGGCTCCCAAGCAGTGACCAGATGCGCTCGTATTCGCGTCGCACCTCCTCGTCCTCCGGATGGGGGGACCACGCGATACCGACCTGCCGGAGGTAGTTGAGACCAACGGCGGTCGCGCGGCCGGCCTGATCGAGGGCCATGCAGACATCAATGTGCAAGCACGCGACGAGCGCTTGTTCGACCGTTGTCGTGGCACGAGTCGACAGCGCCGCCAATCGCTCCTCTGCGACCGATAACTGGCCGGTGAGGAATTCGCATTCGGCCCGATTCAGCTCCAGCGCAAAGATCAGCTCATGCCGTCGCGCCCAGCAATCCTCCGCCAACTGCGCCGCACCAGCGACGAGATAGGCGAGCGCCGCGGCGTAGGCGGTGGCCCCCTTGGCGCGCTTGCCTGCGATCAGATTGAACTGGGCGAGTTGGTCCCGTTCCTCGTGGTCGGTGATCAGCGCGGCGCCGCGGTTGAGCTGACTGACGATGTCGAAGATCGCCTCCTCCCGCTTCCCGGGAGTTGTGTGCGCCGCCAGCAAGCGACCGATCCGGAGGTGGACCTCGGCGCGGGATGCTTCCGGGATCAGCGAATGGGCGGCTTCCTGGACCCGGTCGTGGATGAATCTGTACGAACCTTCCAGGCGCTCGATCAGTTCCTCACGGACCGCCGGCCACAGCGCCGCCTGCACCTGCTCCTCCGAAGTCCCGAGAACGATCGCAAGCATCGTGATCGCGGCGGTGTTGCCGAGACTGGCCAGTAGCTGCAACGCCTGCTGCGTGTCGGCCGGCAGGCGGGTCAGTTTGCCAACCATCAGGTCGACGACATTCTCGGTGTAACCCTTGGCGTAAATGCGATCGAGATTCCAGGACCAGCACGCCACGTCATAATCGAAGGTGAGCAAATCCTCGTCCGCAAGTACGTGCAGAAACTGAATCACGAAGAACGGATTGCCCGCGGTTTTGTCATGCACCAGTTGCGCCAAGGGCGCGGCGCGCTCCGGCTCGCAGTGAAGCGCATCGGCCATCAACTGTTCGAGGTCATCAGGGGCGAAAGGCTCAAGCGTGATCTCCTCGATCTTCGCGCCGGCGTTTCGAATCGATTCAAGCTTGCGCATCAGAGGATGGCTGGCATCGACCTCATTGTCCCGGTAAGCGCCGATCAGCATCAGGTGTTGCAGGTCCGAGCGGGTCAGCAGGTCCTCCAGCAGGTCGAGCGTCGCTGCATCGAGCCATTGCAGATCATCGAGAGAGAGCGCCAGCGGATGGTCCGGTCGGGCAAATACGCCAATGAATCGGCGCAATACGAGCTGGAAACGGCTTTGCGCGTGCTGCGGCTCGAGCTCCGGGACCGGCGGCGGGTCACCGATAATGAGCTTCAGTTCGGGGATGAGGTCGGTCATGAGCCGCGCATTCGGGTCCAGCGCCTCCAGCAACGCGCCGCGCCAGATCGCCAGCTCCGTGTCGCTCTTGCCGAGAAGCGGCCGCACCAGGCCTTGAAACGCCTGCACCAGCGTCGAATAGGGAATGTCGCGCTTGTACTGGTCGAACTTGCCCGAGGCGAAGAGCCCGCGCGATGGCACCAGCACCTTGTGCAGCTCATTGACGAGCGCGGATTTGCCGATCCCGGAATAGCCGGACACCAGTATCAACTCCGGTGCGCCGCCTTCGACGACGCGGTCGAAGGACGCGAGCAGGGTTTCGATCTCGCGCGCCCGCCCGTACAGTTTCTCGGGGATCAGCAGCCGGTCGGGCGTGTCGTGTTCGCCCAGCGGGAAGTCGTCGATGCGGTGCTGACGCTCCCAATCGGCCAGGCAGTGCTGCAGATCGCGCTCGACGCCGGCCGCGGTCTGGTAGCGCGCCTCGGCCGTCTTGGCGAGCAGCTTCATGACGATCTGGGAGACCGGAACCGGGATCCTCTCCACCCTCTCGTTTGGCGGCACCGGCTTTCTGGCGATATGGCAGTGCACCCATTCCATGGGGTCGGCGGCCGTAAACGGCAGCGCGCCGGTGAGCATCTGATAGAGTGTGACGCCAAACGAATAGAGGTCGCTGCGCGAATCGATCGAGCGGTTCATCCGGCCGGTCTGCTCGGGCGCCATGTAGGCGAGCGTGCCGGCGATGGTCTCGGGCGGCGCGGGCGCCTGTCGTTCGCGCGGCAGCCGCGAGGCGAGGCCGAAGCCGGTGAGCCGCGCGTGGCCGTCCGCGCAGTTCACCAGGATATGAGCCGGCTTGAGGTCCTTATGGACGAGGCCGCGCTGATGGAGCTTGCCGAGCGCCGCGGCGATGCCGACGGCGAGGCGCAAAACACTGCCCACCTCCATGGGCGCGCTGAGCAGCCGCGCGAGCGGCTCGCCGCCAGGATCCTCAAGCACCAGCAGGGTCTGGCCGCCTTCGCGCACCAGCTCCAGCGGTCGCACTGCCCACCCGCCATCGAGTTCATCCCTCAGCCCGAACTCGTGAGCGAGGCGAACGAGGCTGGCCGGTGGTGGATGTTCGGCGGCGGGCCGCGCAATCAGGACGTTGTCGCCATCGCCATCGCCCGGGCGCCGCCCTCGAGAGAAGACGCGCTCGCCATCGTCCCACAAGATTTGAAAGCTGTTACGCATCGCGCCGGAACCATACGTACGCGTTTATCTGTCGCACTCTGCCGTCGGACTGCTGCCTGTTATTGAGTTAAGAGGACGTTAACATCCGTCCGCCTAACGGGCCGGGTGCGCTCGAAAAGGAAGTCGCGCGACGGCATCGCTATGGACTGCAACGTTCTACAGCCGCAAGCGTCTCGTCAGGATACACTTCGGCGACCGCGGCGCCATCGGGATTGGGTCGGAGGGCCGCGGTGAGGATCTGCACGCTACTCGGACTGTGCCGTCGAATGGGGGGGCTGGCGCGGGCGGGGCCTGGCGCGCCACCGACGCGGCTTCGGCGCCGTGGCCAAGGCCGACCCGAACCGGGCCGCGGAGGTTCGCTGCAGAGGCGCTCCTGGTTCGTGACCCTCCGCCCTCCCTCAGACTTCATGCGGGTGCCGTCAGCGTGGCCCATCTCTCGACAATTTTCCGGCTCGCCAACGCCACCGGACAAAGCCGTGAGACACGATCTTTGCGATCTGCGACCGTAGGTAAAGGCAGGGAGCGTACTGGCAGCCGCGGAGGCACGGATGACCGTTGCGCCTCGGAAGCTGCCGTCTACATGATGAGGCGTCCAACGGCAGAAGTGGGTCGTTCACGGTCCTCCGATGTCGCCGGTAACGGTTGTCGGTGTAGAGAACAACAATTACGAGGACCAGGGGCAGCGTAACGCGAAGACTCTGATGCAGAGCCTCGGCGACGACGCAATCCAGCCTTGAACGCCAGCAGGCAGCAGTCGGCCAGGAGCTGCCGGACACCGAGCGGGTGCCGGTGGCAAGTCAAGGCCGAAGCGGTCCATCGCGTCTCGGCGCTGGCGCGCTGATTGGCGCCCCATTGCGGCCGCTGGATCGGCGGAAGTCGTTGCCCGGAGCCACGCTGTGCGTCGTTGCGAATCAGGAGAAGCCATGACAGATCCCCGCCATAGCAGAGATGCCGGAGGTTCGTTCACCCTGAACAATCCCGACGACAAGACGTCCATTAGGGAAATGCTGTCGCTCGGCAAGTTCCTCTACATCGTCACTGAAAAGTGCACCTACCGCGTCCAGATGGCAGACCAAGTAGACCCCGACCGGAAAAATCCTGCCCTCCCCCCCGTCTTCCAGCAAAAGCTTTTCGACGTTGGCACTGACTCCGAGCTGCTGCGACGGACATTCATGCAGGCGAAAGTCTTGTTTCGCAAGGAGTTCCTATCCATCGACATCGAGAAGGCAATGGAGCTGACGCTCGAAGCGCTGGCGGAACTGGCGGCGTTGCACGAGACTTGCGAAAGCTTCGCAGCGTCGGAGCAAGCCGCAATCGACAAGGTGAGAGCGAGCCCGGCGAAGGATAGAAGCCAGACCGTGCCTGCCATCGGTGGCGTTCAGAGCCAGTGCAAGACTTTTGCCCAGAAGGCCGACCACTTCGTAGTGAAGCTCATGGACATCGTGCGGCTGTTTTTCCCCGAGCAGAAGGGGAAGAATTGGGACGACCTCCGGTCGCTAGCAAAGCGTCTCTACGGCGAGGGCGACCCGTTTTGCAAGGTGCTTGAACTAGCGGTCCCTGTGCTGAAGCTCGTGCGCAACACCCGCGACTGCCTCGAGCATCACTTGCCCGGCGCGACCATTCGCGACTTCGAGCCCGACCCCGGCGGCGGGATTGCTCCACCGACCATCGAGGTTGACTTTCGGGGCAGCTTGCTCGCGCGCTGCCCGATTACCTCCTTCATGGAGCAGGTCAGGACGCATCTTCTCGACACGTTCGAGATGCTCGTCGCCCATATGAGCGCCAAGCACATGAAGCCGTTCGCTGGGATGCCTATGTCCGTGGGGTTGCTGCCCGAAAATGTGCAGGCCGCCTGGCATGTCCGCTTCGCCTACGGCATGTATGACCAGGACGGTCATTTCGTGCCGTGCGGTTGAACTGAACCCGCTCTGGTAAAGTGGCCGAAGTTTCGGCGCTCGTCATGCTCAACCCAAGGTGACCATGAAATGCTGGATTTGTGGTGCGGAAGAGGCGGCAACGCGCGAGCACCTCGCCAAGGCATCTGACCTGAAGGCGCTGTTCGGCAAGCCCTCCCAGCGCCATCCCCTCTATTTCCACGCCAGTGACCGCCCCGGAATGCCCAGACGCCGCAACATCCACGTCGGCAGCCTGAAGTCGGACACGCTGAAATTCGCGCATCGCATCTGCCTGACCTGCAACAGCGCGCGCACTCAGCCATATGACTACGCCTGGGAGCTCTGCTCGGGGGAGCTGCGCGCGGCAGTGCCAAGGTTGCTGGCCAAGGGCTCGTTCCGCGCCAACTGGCTATTTCCCTACGACACGCGGCGCGCCATGCGCTTCGTGCACCTGTACTTCACGAAGCTGTTCGGTTGTCTGGTGATCGAAGGCGGAATGCCCATCGACATCGCGCCTTTCAGCGAAGCTATTACGAGCGGTCGCCCGCATCCGCACCTCTACCTTGCCTTTGGCCATCTGCCGCTGCCGGTCGTCATGGCAGGTGGGTCCGACGTCCATACGGCGCAGCTGGAAGGCAAGGTAGCGTTTGCCACGTGGCTATACCACGTGGGTGACTTGGCGGTGAACGTGATGTATGCCCTGCCGGGACAACAACGCGAGGGGCTCAAAGTTGCTTGGCATCCCCACATGGGGGCCCAGCGGCTTCGCTTCACGCGGTTTAGCGGGGAAACAGACTAAGCGCCCCACGCCGCTCTGCCGCTACTCAAGCGCCGCGCTCTCCAAGCAGAATGCCCGCGCTCAAAAACCGGGCGGGGTAAGAAGGGGGCATGCTGTTCAAGGTATTGGGGATACTCGGGACCAATATCACCACCGATGACGGTTGTGTGGCCGAGCGCGAGTACAGGGCGAGGCGGTCACCGGCCGCTCCCGCCGCACAGCTGTCGTCGAGTTCAAGGCAGCGAGGGGCAGCTTAGGGTCGAGCTGAGACAGTTGACCGGGTGCCACCGACCCGCTGGCCTAGCCGAGTTCGCCGCCTTGCTCGAACTCCACGATGCGCCGGCCAATCTCCCGGTAGGTCGCCGTCATCAACGCGTTGACGCGGCGGGCGGCGGCCGCGCGCGCGGACTCCACTACGTCGGCGATTTCACGCTGCAGGCCCGCGTAGATGGCCGGTGCGATGCCGGTCTTCGTCACCGTGCGTTCACCGCGTCTTTGAACACCTTGCCGGCAGTGAACTTCACCGACTTTGCCGCGGCAACCTGGATTTCAGCGCCCGTCGACAGATTGCGGCCGGTGCGTGCCGCACGCTGTCCCGTCGGGAACGAGCCGAAACCGAACAGTTGCACGGTGTCGCCAGCGGTCACCGCGCGCGTGATGGCGCCTGGCACTGCATCGATGACTTCGCCGGTGGCGGCCCTGGTGTCGCCGGTGCGGGCTGCGACCGCGTCAATCAGTTCCTGTTTATTCATGTTCGATCGGTTGTTGGCCAGACCCGCAACGTACGGCAACGGGCGGTCCGAACGCAAACGCGCACGCACGTGCCCAAGGTAGCGCCCGCCCCCTCCGTTTTCCCGGCCAGCGCGGGCTGCCGGAGCGTGACAGACGGAAAATCGTCCAGCGGCCAGCAGCGCTGTCGCGGCACTGCGGTAAAAGTCGGTGTGTGCGGCTCCGTCATTGCGAAACGGCCTCGACGTTGGAGGGGCGGACCAGGCGAACATGACGGTTAGTTGCGTCATTCGGTATTAAATGAACCGGTAAGGCGAGCTTTTGCAGGAGCGCGGACACTGGAACGTTGAGGCTTTCCTCCTGCAGTCCGTCGTGACATCGCTAACCGCATCGGGCGCCTTGGCGATGCGGCGGCACGTAATGGCGCCGGGCAAATCGTTTGCGCCTTTGCGCCGGAGGTCCTATGAGGTCACACGCGGATCTGCCATCGGGACGGCAGGAATTCGCCCTTATGAGAGCGTCGAACGCACATGTCAGGGTCGAATCGATACTCGAACCTACAGATTTCAGTCTGCGTAACGAGCGAAGCCGAATGTGGTCGGTCGAGGAGGATGCCATGTGGAGCCGATCGGCGATGATGACAAGATCACCGTTCGGCAGACCAGGCTGCCCCTGGTAGCGCCCCCGTTTGCCGAGTAGGACAAGCAGCGCTAAACCCGGGTCATCAACGCGCCCATGCTCGTGGCAGCCTCTTCGAATCCTTCCCGGTTTGGGCTGCGCAAGGCGGCAGGAGGCGGCAGCAAGAAGGAACAGGTAGAGTACCCGACGCGCCGGCACATCACCTAAGGCTACGCTGAACAAGCCGCGAATTCGGCAGCGTGTCAGCAATTTGAACGTCGCCAAGTCATGAGGCCGAGCTTAGGTCATTGCTTTTCGGCCCTCGCAGGCCTGTTGGGCGGGCGCGTTGCCCGCCTTTCGCCCACTATGGGCGTACCGGTGCCATCAGTTTCTTGCGCGACAGGTAGACGTTCGCCAGTGCGAGCGCGACGAACGCCCGGTTGGCGTTCTTTGCCAGCCCGCGATAGCGCACCTTCGTAAATCCCCACAGTCGCTTCACGACGGCGAAGACATGTTCCACCCGGGCGCGAATCTTCGACTTGTTGCGGTTCTTGCCCCGTTGCACTTCGTCGACTTCGCCGCCCGCACGGCGCGTGCGCTGATTGGTAAAGTCGCGCGCCCTGGGCGCCTTGCTGTGGATCAGCTCCTTCTGGCTCGCATAGGCGCTGTCGCCGTAGACGCGCCGCTCCTGCCCGTGCAGCAATTGCGGCAGTGGATGCTTGTCATGCACGTTGGCCGGCGTGAGCACCGCGCTGTGCGCCAGGCCGCTCTGGCTGTCCACACCGATGTGCAGCTTGGCGCCGAAATACCATTGCTTGCCCTTGCGGGTCTGATGCATCTCGGGGTCGCGCGCCTTCTGCTCATTCTTCGTCGAGCTCGGCGCGCCGATGATCGTCGCGTCCACGATGGTGCCGCTTTTGAGCTTCATGCCGCTGGCCTGCAGCACCCGGCCGACTTCGGCAAACAATTGCTCGCCCAGTTTGTGCGTCTCCAGCAGGCGCCGGAATTTGAGCAGCGTCGTCGCGTCCGGTACGGCTTCACAACCCAGGTCAATTCCGGCAAAGCGACGCAGGCTGGCGCTGTCGTAAAGTGCCTCTTCGCAAGCGAAGTCGGCCAGATTGAACCAGTGTTGCACGAAGTGGATCCGCAGCATGCGCTCCAGACCAATTGGCGGGCGGCCATTGCCACGCTTCGGATAATGCGGCTCGATCACCGCGCACAGTTGCGCCCATGGCACGATTGCGTTCATCGTGTCGAGAAACTCGTCGCGCCGCGTGCGTTTGCGGTGGGTCTCGAAACCCGCCCCCTGATCGGCTGCCATCGCCAACGTCTGCTGCTTCATCCTGTTTCGCCTTCTTCGTTCAATCCGATTTCTATAACGCTTGAGGTACCGGATCGGTGGACTTAATCAGCGTTGCCCTAAACTGTAAGCATGTTTGCGACTCGACAGGAGGTCGCCATGGCCGAATCAATTTCGGGAATCATGCTGGGAGTGATCGTTCTGATCATGGCTGCCATCCTCGTGACGGAGCACTACCGACGTGAACATCACAGGAGCCGGCAACTCCGCTGGCTGGACACCCATCCGATGCGGGACTGGTTGCACCGCAGGCCTTGAAGCACAGCCAGACACCTGCCTTGTTGACTGTCCACCCATTGCAGGCAATTCCGGCAGCGCAAGCGACAGGGGCCAGCCGTTTGCGCTCCACTCCGGACGAGCTGTGCTCCGGCGTCGGCATGACCCGGCCCGTCCCGGGTAACGCTCGCTTCCCGGGCCCGAGCATGGTGCGGCGGCACCACCGCACAGGCACGCGTAGTACCGACACAGGTCACCATCAAGTGGCTCGTCCGTCTCCAGTCGGTAATCGATAAAGAGTTCGCCGCCAGCCGTAATGTCCCGGATCGCGTGGTTGAACACGCGCCCCGCCTCCTCAACTGCCTCGCAGTTCACCGAGCAGCAGTGATCAGCCAGCGCGCGCTGTTGCCCCCGCGGCTGCCGTCGATCACCCGGCCGTCGTCCAGCCCGAAAAAGAACGTGTGTCCCTCGATGCCGTCTCGCCGGTGCTGCGCGGGCGGCCCGTCGCCAGGAAATCACCTCACCCCTGTATTCCAACACGCGCTCCCCCGCTTTCAGCGTCCGCAGCGCGAACACTCGTTTCCCATGCACCGGCGATCGCTGTCATCAGCGATCTGAAAGTCGTCAAAAACTGACAGTGTGAAACTCACTGCGTGGAACCAACTTTTCTTGGTTGATTTTCTTCGGGGCCCGGTTTATCCAGAGCCTCATTCTTCTTTATTTTTCCTCGCTCCATTCTCCTGCTTCCCGTGTGGTTGCCGCATTCTCAGCGGATTAGCCACTGAGGTCAGCCGCGGTCGCAGAGCCAGCTTGACTATTTATCCCGCCCCTACCGCATCGCACAGCTCTCGGGCGAACGCAATGTAGGCTTGGGGCGTGACGGCGGATGTCATCTGCGATGCCGTGCGTTGAAATAGCAGCAGGCCCCCACGTTCACCCAGCCTCCTGAAACATCCCGTCCGCAAGTTCCGAAAAAAGGCTGCCCGATTTGACTACGCTGCGCAACATCGCACACGGGGTTTCCTCTCATGCTTCGGCCTGATCCGGCAGCACTTCGCGCTGCCTCGACATCTGATGAATGCAGGTCGACACCGGGCAGAATTGAAGGATCGCCTGGCGGCCCGGCGTCAATGGACAATGGCAAAATCTGGCGTCCGCATTTTTTGATTTGCAGTCCTACTCTTTGTCAAAAATTTCACCTTTCCTCGACCAACTTGAGAAGGCCGTCGTCTCATATCAGCTTGCCACATCCGCCGTACCACGTAACGGATCTGCGCTCACGAGAACGTCGAAGGTTGTTGTAGGGAAAGAAAACTATAATGGCCCGGCCCATTCACTTCCGGATCGGCCGCATGATGTGTCCCTCTCATGCAGCGCAAGAGCATTGGGTGTCGTGGCCATCTGGCGCCGGCCCCCTTCTCCGCTCGAGCCGGTCCAACCTATTCAGCCATGCATCCCCCGTTCCGCTTTTTCTCCGCGGCTTTCGTGCTTGCGCTTGCGACCGCACTGTCTGCGTGCTCGACACCGAAGCCGCTTTACCAGCAAGAACAGTTCGACGCAGGCGATAGCCCTTATATGCACAATTTCGCCGGGAAGGCAGAGCTCGCCTGCGAAGCCGCCCGCCGTGCGTTGCTCAGCCAGGGATATATCGCCAGTTCGACGAGGCCCGATTCGGTCGACGGCTCGAAAAATTTCCAGCCCACCGGCGATACGCACGCGGTGATTGAAATCCATGTGGTCTGTACAACCGACGACCCCAAAAGCAACAGCAGTATCGCGTACGTGAACGCAGTGCAGGATCGCTATGCGCTGAAGAAGAGCAACACGTCGGCGAGCGTCGGACTGAGCGTGTTCGGATCGCTGTCGCTGCCGATCGGCTCAAGCGATGACTCGATGGTGAAAGTTGCGAGCGAGACGATTCCTGCCGGCGTTTTCTATCAGCGTTTCTTTGCGCTAGTCGACCACTACCTGAAGGCCGACTCCGCCCAGCCGGACGCCGCCGCGGCAGCGCCGAAGGAGACGCTGCCGTCAATGAACGACGCCGTGCCGCCGATCGGGACAGCCCAGACAGGTAATGGTTCGGAGAAAGCGACGAGCGCCAGGTAAGGCGTCGACGGTATGGCGCGCCCGGACGTGTGCTCGAGCCGCGTTTGGTCCGCCCACTTTCCCGGCTAGCATGCAGCGACGAAGAGGCGAACAGCCTGACGTGCCATGTTGCCGTGTACGGACCCGCCTGGCAGCAGACGCGAGCCGCCGCGGTCGTCAGCCCGGTCGTAAACTTCAGCGCATAAACGGCGTCATGCTCGCGCTGTCCCAGTGCAGATTGGGCGGGCCTCGAAGTTGGGCCGCGGCAAGTGTCGGGAACAACGGTCAGGCCCGCATCATATTGGCTTGCGGGCTCATAGGGTGCGACATGTCAGTGAAAACGTGCGAAGGCCCGAAGCACGGAATCTCCGTCCTGCGTAATGCGAAGCCGCACGGCACCGCCGGCAAGCTGCTCCATGGCGACGAGCTGGCGTTCGAGCAACGTGCCAAGTTCCTGCCGCTCAGCAATATGGTCGGCCGAGTCCCTGACGAGCATTAATGTCGCAAATTCATGGGCGCTGAGCATTCCTGTCTCCTGGTCGTTCGAGTAGGTGCCGTAGGGGATTGCACCGGCTACTGGCCTTTGGCCATGCCTGCCCGGCCAAGGTCGCTTCCGGCGACGCATTACCGATGGCGCGTTTGGCTGCAATTGGCAACGGGGAGTTGATGGTAGGAGCAAGCTCGGGAGCGGAACAATCCGGGTCGTCCCGCATATTGGACATGTTGAAGGTCTTCCGCGCGTGAAATAGCATCACCCAGCTTCAACGCCGGCTGCCCCGTGCACAGTCGCGAGGGCACCCAACTGGCCTCACCTGATCAACCCGCCGCTCCACCGGTCACGGCCGCTCCAGAACGGACACCGCGGACAGGTCTCGCCGTCCGGATAGTCGATGCCTTCCTCATGCGGGCACCCGATGATGCGATCGACGGCGACGACCGAACGCGCACCATGCTGTTCAATGAACCGGACGACTGCTTCGGTGATTTCCGGATCGGCTCTCGCATCGGACGTTTCACAGAACCACCGCTCAACAGGATCAGCATCCGCGCCTTCGTACGCGACGATGCCGACGGCAACCTTCGTCGCCCGCCTGTCATCGGGCCCATAGCAGGCCACCGTTGCGACCGGGTAGCCGCAGAAGCCCTTGCGGCTTTTTTTCGCGAGCCTGTCCCGGTACCATTGCGCTTTCAATGTCATGTCGCCTCCGTGCCTCCGCGCGACTGGCCGATGCGACTATGGCATCAGCGGTAATCGTGGCCGCCGATCGTCATACTCACCGGTGCTGCACTTTCCGTGTGGCCATGTACACGTCGAACAGGCCCGCATGCAGGCGACTGAGCGCCTGACGCAGACTGACGAGTTCGTGCTGGTCGCCGTCATGCTCCCGGCGCAGGATCTCGCCCAGCAGGACCGTGGCCCGCGATGCCGCAACCTCACGTTGCGTCCCGGCGTCACCCAGCCGGCCTGCGAGCGCCGGCTTGACCACCAGCAGCCAGGCCGGCAACCACGCGTAATCGTCGATCTCGCCGGTGCCGGGGAACTCCGCATCGAAGCGCTGGCGTAGCGCGTCGAGCGACGCGTCGCCCAGTCCGGGCAGCAACGCCGCGAACCGTGCGGGCGCGAGCCACGCCAGTCCAGCGAGCAGTGGCCACGCGGCATCCAGACCATCAGCCCGGTAGCGCGCCTCCGTCATCCACGCGAAGGGTGCGGGGATGCGCCACCAGGACTCAATGGCTTCGACTGCTTCAATCGCAGCCGCCCCGTCGCCCGCCAGCAGCCAGAGCGGTGCGGCGTAGCTCTCGGCATGGTTCCCGGCACCGGCGCCGCGAAAGGCCAGGGACGCGGCCCGCTTGGCGAGCGCTCGCCAGCATGGTGCGAGCCACGGGTGGACGCTCTGCGCGGGCAGCACGCGCCGGGCGGCGGGCACCACCCCGTCCTCCGGGTGACGGTGGGCGATGTCCAGCGCCGCATGGTCAGCAAAGGGCCCGGTCGATCCATTCCCGAGTTCGCGGACCAGCACGGTCATCGCGGGCAGCGCACCGTCGTCCGGGTATTCGCCGGCGAGCTGCGCCAGTGCCGTTCGCGCCGCCACCGCATCGCGCCGCTGCAGCGGCGCCAGCACGTCGTTGCGCAACATCACGTCACGGCTGTCGGCGAAGATGTCGAGCTGCTGCATGGTCCGGGTCATCCCGTTCAGAAGAGCTGATCGTGAAGAGCGGTCAGACTAGCCCATTTCACCGTGCTGCGGAAGGTGCGGCCGTCCTCGTCCACCGATTCGATGATCACGCGCTGACCGCTGGCTTCGGCGACCACCCGGGTTCTGTTGCAGTAAGGCGGTCGGCTATGATGGGCGGAACGACACGAACGACTGAAAGCTCGATGAAGACTATGAATCCGGCGGTGGCCCGAGTGCTCAAACGCCTGCATTATCCGCTCGACGTGATTCTGACCTGCGTGCGCTGGTACGTGGCCTATCCGCTGAGCCTACGGCACCTTGAAGACATGATGGCTGAGCGTGGCGTTTCGGTCGATCATTCGACTGTGCACCGCTGGGCCATCAAGCTGCTGCCGGTGATGGAGAAAGCGTTTCGCCGCCGCAAACGGCCGGTGGGTAAGAGCTGGCGGATGGACGAAACATACATACGTGTCAAGGGGGAATGGCGGTATCTTTACCGGGCCGTCGACAAGGACGGCAACACCATTGACTTTCTGCTGCGCGCCCATCGGGACAAGACTGCGGCCCGGCGTTACTTTGAGAAATCGATCGCCCAGAACGGTATGCCCGAGACGGTAACCATCGACAAAAGCGGCGCCAATCTCGCCGCGCTCGAGGCGATCAATGCCGAGCGTGAAGCGCCCATCAGGATCCGCCAGTCCAAATATCTCAATAACCTGGTCGAGCAGGATCATCGGGCGATCAAGCGACGAACGCGGCCCATGCTGGGGTTCAAGACCTTTCGCTGTGCCCGGATCCTTCTGGCCGGCATTGAGATTATGCACATGATCGCCAAAGGACAGATGAAGTGTGCTCGCGGAGCCCATCCGTCCGCCGCTGATCAATTCTACGAGCTCGCAATGTAAGCAGTACTTCGCGAATCGATCTCGCTCGCTCTTTGATCCTTACTGCGACAAAGCCAAAAAGCGCCTCACCCTGCCCTCCGCGCCCGCTGCTGACGCTGAATCTTCCGGATCCGGTGTTCCCGGTGCCGACGAGCTTGCCGTGCTGCGCGCGTGGTACGCCGGCGTGTCCGTGCGGCAGGCCGTGGCGCGTTACCTGCCCGCCGCACTCGGTGACGGGAAATCGGCGCGCGGCGTCCTCGGGCGCATCCGCGGCAAGCTGCTGGACGTTGCGCGCGCGGCCCATCGCGACGATCTCGTCGCACTCCTCACTCATCCTGTAGCGGGACGCGAGCAGCAAGCGAAAGGCGTGGCGCAGGCAATCGATGCGCTGCGCACGGCGCGCTCTCCGGAACCGCAGATCGCCGACGACATCGCGCAGTGGTTTTCCCCGCGCGCGGTGCGCGTA
This sequence comes from Paraburkholderia sp. MM6662-R1, assembly GCF_050436245.1. NCBI lineage: Bacteria > Pseudomonadati > Pseudomonadota > Betaproteobacteria > Burkholderiales > Burkholderiaceae > Paraburkholderia > Paraburkholderia sp. MM6662-R1. The sequence continues at coordinate 896,808 of NZ_JBNDLV010000003.1, forward strand.
CTGCACGCGTACGGCATCACGACGCTCGCCGATCTCACCGTGCGCATTCCGCGCCGGCGCCAGTGGTGGAAGGCCGTGCCGGGGCTCGGCACGGCGAGCGCCCGTTCGATCGAGGCGTTCTTCGCCGCCTGGCCCGCGCTCACGGACAGGGGGCGTGGGCTGGTGGTCGCGAGCCAGCGCGGCGACATCGTGCCGTGGGAAACCCTCAAATTGCCGCACGAGGTCGATGGCTCCGCCGGCACGTTCCGCGCACCGCCCGCCACCTGCACGCTCGACGCGTCCAACGACTACGAGGCCGTGCAAACGTGGCTGTCCCTGCACGAGTCGCCCGCCACGCAGCGGACCTACCGCAAGGAAGCCGAGCGGCTGATCCTCTGGGCCATCGTCGAACGCGACCGCGCGCTGTCGTCGCTCACGACCGACGATGCGATCGCGTACCGGACGTTCCTGCGCCATCCGGCGCCGCGGAGACGCTGGATCGGCCCGGTGCGCCCCCGCACGTCACCGGACTGGCGGCCGTTTAACGGCACCCTCTCGGCGCGCTCGGTCGCGCACGCGCTGTCGATTCTCGGCGCCCTGTTCCGCTGGCTGGTCGAACAGCGCTACGTGCTGGCCAATCCGTTTGCCGGCATCAAGGTGCGCGGCGGCAAGACGGCATCGACGCTCGACGCGTCGCGCGCCTTTACCGACGGGGAATGGGCGCTGGTGCGTACGATGGCCGAGGGGCTGGAATGGTCTCACGGCTGGACGGTTCCGGCCGCGCAGCGCTTACGGTTCCTGCTCGATTTCGGCTTTGCGACGGGTTTGCGCGCGAGTGAGCTGGTCGGCGCGACGCTCGGCCACGTCGAGACGGACGCACGCGGCGAGCACTGGCTGCGCGTCACCGGCAAAGGCGGCAAGATCGCACGGGTGGCGCTGCCGCCGCTCGCGTGGGACGCACTGGTCCGCTATCTGGCCGGGCGCCAGTTGCCGACTACTACGGCGCGCTGGCGGCCGGACACACCGGTCATCGGCAGCCTGGAAGCGGACAGTGACGCGGCCATCAGCAGTGTGCGGCTGTGGAGCGTGCTCGAGCGCTTTCTCGTCCTTGCCGCCAATGCGATCGAGACCGATCACCCGCCGCTCGCGGAGAAGCTGCGCCGCGCGAGCCTACACTGGATGCGTCACACCCATGCCACCTATGCGCTGGGGCACGGCGCCGAACTCACCACGGTGCGCGACAACCTGCGGCACGCTTCCGTCTCCACAACCTCGATTTACCTGCACAGCGACGAAGTGAAGCGCGCGCGGCAGATCGGCGAGGCTTTTACAACCCGGAAGTGAGAGTAACAGCTCGCGTCACGGAGGCGCCTGTCAGCAGCCCGTCCGTTATGCCCGCCTGCGCGCGTCTCGATGCCCCGCAGCCTGTACCCTGATGCCGGCGGCAATCGCCAACCTCATCAGACCGATACGCATACCGCTTTACCCGCATAAACGACAACGCCCTGAAACCCGTCATGGAAAAACCTGAATTCGAGCCGCAGATTCTGGCAAGCCGCCAAGGCGTGTCGTTCCGCCTCGTCAGAGGGCAAACCCTCGTCGAATGCGTCATCACGACGACAGCACTCGAGGCCCACTTCTGGCTCGAAGACAAGGCCGACGACCTGCGGATCCTCAGGACCTTCCGCGACGGATATAGCCGCATCCGCGCGATCGCTGAACGCAAGCTGCTCGCGCACCCGGGCGCACGCGTCGAACTGACACCTGACGATTTCGGGCGCCACTGATCAAAGCGAGCACGGCAGGTGACGCCACATAGTTGTCCGCAATGAAATCACGGGTTGCTCAACCCGCATGCCCTTTTCGGACGGACCAGGGTCGTGGCCCGCTATCCCATCCTGCTGCCAGACGGGGTGGCGGCGAAGCCAGGCCGGAGGGCGCCAGCGCTTGACAGTTAGTTGCGTCACGAGCATCGGACGTGAGTACGCACGGGCTGCTGCGCTGTCTCTGGACGGAAAAGCCGACGGACGTTGCGACTGGGCCTTGTACTGAGCCATTCGCCTGCGACGATAGACTGCCGGGAAAAAGGTCCCTTGCGGGGCCTATGAGCCTATGAGCGACGCGCGGCGATGCGTCGCGTTCGCATGGCGTCGACTGGAGATCTGCGTCTGCCCGTCAGCAGTCTGAGGCGGAGCACACTCCGGTTTTTCTGAAGGACGGTCATCGAGGCCGTGACGGTTTTGCGCGTGACACCGACGCGCAGACGAACCACCTATTCCTCCCTGAACGATAGCTCCATGCCAATCCCACTCTCTGCCGACGATCGCGTTCTCGCGATTCGGAGGGCGGGTGACGGAGCAGTCCGGTCCGTGGCGCCAGCTTCCCGAGTGCGGCATTTCGGCCAATGCGGACGTCCAGTGGGCGACGTCGGTGAGGCGGCTGTAGGTCGCTTTCCTGCCGCTCGCGCATCGGTGGGCGCGAATGTCAGGTGTCAACGTCAACGAACGCGTACTCACGACCCTGAGCCGCCTGTCGAGTCACCATAGCGAATGTCCGTAAGAGAGCTGCGATCGGACACTCGACACGACGGACAATCTTTCCCGGTGTCTTCACCCGGCCATTCGACGCGCTTTGCTCGCTCAAAGCGGGTAATCGACCCGACGGAGATGACACGATCACATTTGCGGCTCAAACCCCCGCGAGCACATGAGCGGGCACTCGCTGTACGTAGGGCGTCGCTCAGGCACCCCGCAATGCGTCCAGCTCTGCGCGAAGCGCAGCCACTACGCCAGTCCAATCACCTCGCGTCGTTTGTCGAAACAAGTGCGCCTGTGCGTACCATGGACTATCGCTTCTGTCGAGTTGCCATCTCCAGTCCGGCATGAACGGCAAAGCAATCCATACGGGCTTGCCGAGCGCCCCCGACAGATGCGCTACAGCCGTGTCGACGCTGATGACGAGGTCGAGGCGAGCGATCAGCGCAGCCGTCTCAGCGAACGTAGTGAGCCGCGCGGAAACATCGCGCAGCACCGCGCGCTGCTCAAGCTGCGCGAGGCACGTACGATCACTGTCGCGTACATCCTGTTGCAGCGCGAAGAAGTCCGCGTCGGCATCTAACAACGGCTTCAGTTGCTTGAGTGACATAGACCGGTTGCAGTCATTTACATGCGTCAGGCTTCCCGACCATACGATCCCAACTCTCGGCCGTCGAGCAGAGCCTGCAAACAGATCGTCCCATTGACGTACAAGCGCGTCGTCTGCGTGAATATATGGACCGGTCACCGCGAGATCGGGTGCACGAACCTTGAGCGCAAACGGTAGACTCAGGGTCGGAACGTGATAATCGAAATGCGGCACCTGTCCTGTCTCGCCGATGACTTCGGCCGCACCCTGATAATTCTTGAGAAGCGGCAGCAGTGCATCCTGAACACGCAACACGACCCGAGCTCCAACTGCACTGAGTCGATCCACGAAACGCACGAATTGCAGCGTGTCGCCGAACCCCTGCTCGTGATGAACGAGTATTGTCTTGTCACGTATCGGTTGGGTGCCGGTCCATAGGGTGTTCTGCGGAAATCCGTGGCTATCGGTGCCATCGCGCCAACGCCATTCATATTCGCGCCAGCCGTGTTCGAATTCGCCGAGCAGCAAATTCGTCTGAGCCCGATTGGTGCGGGCGCCGACGTCGTTCGGATCGAGCGAAAGCGCCTTCTTGAATTGAAGCAACGCCTCATCAAAGCGTCGCAGATCTCGCAACGCGACACCGAGATTGACGTATGCGCGCACGAAACGCGGCTTGAGCGCGATCGCCTGCCGGTAGGCATCCAGTTCGTCCTCATAGCGCTCCAACTTGCCGAGCAGCGCGCCCCGGTTGTAATGCGCTTCGGCTGAATGTGCCTGGATTTTGCACAGATGCACCAGGATTTCGAGTGCACGCTGCGGTTCGCCAAGCTGTATCAGCGACATTGCGACGCCATGCAATGAAGCGGCATGGTTTGGAAACTGGGCCAGGCAGCGCTCGAACAGCGCTATCGCATCATCGTGACGTTGCGCCAACTGACACACCTGCGCGGCGAAATTCAGGTGTTCCGCCGACATGGACATGTGCGCCGATGCCTGTATCAGATACGCCGCTGCACGTGCATGATCGCCCTGTTTGGCCGCGATGTAACCGAGGCCCGCAAGAGCTTCACCGTGGTCGGGGACGCTTGCCAGAATACCGCTCAGCAGACGCGTTGCATCGTCGAATTGACCGGCCATGAGGTTCTTTTGCGCGGCAGCGAGAGCGTGTTCAGTGTCGTGATTCATGGCGATGTAGGGCGGCGCAGAATGCGATCTGTCGACGGGTGGGGAAACGCCTCATTGTACGGCGTCGCGTAACGCGGGCCTCCAGATCGAAGCAATGGCAGCCGTCGGTTCTCTGCGTATGGAAATAGCGACGATTCCGGCGACGCGGAGCCCTGCAATCCTCCTTTCCGATTGCTACGCAAGACAGGTCAACCCTAGTGGCTGTCGTATGTTGAATGGGGAACGGACGGTCGCAGGTTGGGTTCCGGCGGCTGCTTTTGTTTAGGTTTGTAGGATGCCTGCCCTCGACCACGGATATGAGCGCACGCCGCAGGCGCATGCGGGCAGGCGTCGTACAAACCCCGAGGGAGGAAACCGCGGAGTGTTCCGGCGCGGCCGGAACCTTTAGCGCTATGGGGATTGAAGAGGTCGCGTGCGGTGTTGGACTGACGCGGCGCTGGGGCAAAGCGGGTTGATGTCGACGGGATGCGCGTTGGGGAGGCTGTCCGGCGCGCGTTGGTGACGGGAGGCCGGGCGCACAGCCGCGTGGTCCGTGTAAGAGACGCAAGCGTCCGCTATCGGGTCCCGTTGCCGGAGAGCCGACGATCGCCTTGAACGTCTCGAAACACCTGTGCTCATGCTGCGGCTCGCTGTACGGGTGGTGCGCGGATCGGTGCGCTGCGCTGGAGGACCTCGATGACGATCATCGGCGCGCCGCAGTGCCGGCAGATGAAGGCAGGACGCAGAGCGGGACCGGTGTCGTCGGGTTGCGTGCTGGCTGCGGGCACGACGTGCAACAGCCCACGCACCTTCGCGAGATTCTCCCGGCGCACGGGATTGGCCAGCAGGCCATAGTGGCGGATGCGGTGGAAGCCGCCGGGCAGCACATGCAGCAGAAAGCGGCGCATGAACTCGTGAGGGCCCAGGGTCATGGTCTTGTGGCGGGTGCGCCCCTTCGCGCGATAGTCCTTCCAGCGGAAGGTGACGCCGCGCTCATCGAGCGCGACGAGCCGCTGGTTGGAGATGGCCACGCGATGCGTGTAGCGTGACAGGTAGGCGAGCACCACCTCGGGTCCCGCGAACGGGCGCTTCGCATACACGACCCATTCACAGGCGCGTAGCGGCGCGAGCCACTGGGCGAAGACCGCAGGATCGGCGAGCGCGGCGTACTCGCCGAAGAAGCGCAACTGGCCACGACGATGCACTGCTGCGAGTTCTTCCAGGAAACGGCGTCGGAACAGCCGCGAGAGCACACGCACCGGCAGGAAGAAACCGGGCCGGCAGGCGACCCATCGCTCACCGTCGGGTGACAGGCCTCCACCGGGAACGATGCCGTGGACGTGGGGATGGTGTGTGAGTGACGAGCCCCACGTATGGAGCACCAGCGTCGCGCCAATCTGCGCGCCCAGATGCTTCGGATCGGCGGCGATGGTACGCAGGGTCTCGGCGGCAACATCGAACAGCAGGCCGTAGAGTACCGCCTTGTTGTACCAGGCGATCGCGCTGATCGTGGCGGGCAGCGTGAAGACCACGTGGTAATACTCGACGGGCAGCAGGTCGGCCTGACGTGCCTCGAGCCACCGGTGTGCGGCGCTTGCCTGGCACTTTGGGCAATGCCGGTTGCGACACGAGTCATAGGAGATCTCCAGCTTTGCGCAGCCGGAACAGCGCAACACATGTCCACCCAGCGCCGCGGTGCGGCACTGTTCGATGGCCGACATGACCTTCAGCTGTCCCAGGCTCAGCCGTACAGTCTGTCGCCACGCTGGCCCGTGGACGCGGAAGATGTCCGCGACCTCGAGCACGGGACGCTCCGCGCGGTGCTGGCCTACTCGGAAGGCAGGCGGTCCAGCGGGCTGATCACCTTGCGCAGCAGGTCGGTGGCCACCTGGGTATAGAGTGAGGTGGTCTCGAGCTGCCTGTGCCCGAGCAGGACCTGGATCACGCGGATATCCTCCTTCTGTTCCAGCAGGTGAGTCGCGAAACTATGGCGCAGCGTATGCATGGATACGCGCTTGCCGAGGTGTGCCTCTTCTGCGGCGGCATGGATGGCGCGGTTCAGTTGCCGCGTGCTGAGTGGGTCCACCGGATTGAGGCCGGGAAACAGCCATCCGCCCTCGAGCATGCGGCCCTGCGCGTGAGCCACCCGCCACCAGACACGCAGGCGCTCGAGCAGGACCGGCGAGAGCATGGCGTAGCGGTCGCGGCGGCCCTTGCCCTGCTCGATGCGCAGCGTCATGCGGTGGCTGTCGACGTCTCCGACCTTCAGTGCCACCACTTCGCTGGCACGCAGCCCGGCACCGTAGGCGACTGACAGCGCCGTCTGATGCTTCAGGTTGCCGGCGGCGGCGATCAGCCGGGCCACTTCGTCAGGGCTGAGCACGACCGGTAGCGTGCGGGGCACGCGCACCGGCTGCATCCTCGCCATCAGTTGGGGCTGGTTGAGCGTGATGTCGAAGAAGAACTTCAGTCCGGTGATGGCGGCATTCAGCGACACGGGCGAGATGCCGTGGTCGATCAGATGCAGCTGGTAGCGCCGCAGGTCCTCGACCGTGGCGGTGTCGGGCCGGCGCCCGAGAAAAGCGGCGAACTGACGGACCACGCGGACATAACCGGCTTGCGTCTTCGGTGCGAGCTTGCGCATGCGCATGTCGTCGATCAGGCGCTGGCGCAGCGGACTGATATCCTGGCTGGTGTGAGTCATGGCTCTGCTCCTGTTGAGGAACGAGGCGGATTGCCTCGTACCCAACATGGAAACAGAGCCGGTTTCCTCTCACCTGCCACCCGAGCTCAATCGGAGCCCCATTACCGCGCGAGCGGTTTCGTCCTTTGGCCGCTTTGCGACGATCGCGAGCGGCCGAGTTCGACCAATTTTTTATTCGCCAAGCGATGCAGATTTCTTGGATGTCGATAGTTCCATCCCACAAGCGCCGCCTATACTGATCGAAGTGCCCCTTGTGCGGGCATGAGTTCGGGCGGGAAGACAGGTGAACAACAACACGGTCGACGGCGATGAGGCGCCACTACTGGCCCCACCGACGCAACAGGAAGCGTTTGATGTCGTCATCATCGGTGCAGGGCTCGCTGGCTGTACCGCCGCACGACTGTTCGCGTTGGACGGGTTGCATGTCGCGCTTGTGGAACACCACGTCGACATCGCGGCTTTCAAGCAGTTATGCACGCATTTCATCCAGGCGTCGGCCACGCCCACCCTGCGGCGTCTGGGTCTTGACCAGTTGATTGAGGACGCCGGTGGGTTGCGAAATGGCGTTGATATCTGGACCCGCTATGGCTGGACTGGTGACGTCGCGCCGCTCGACCAGAATGGTGAACCTGTCTTCGGATACAACATTCAGCGCCGGACCCTTGATCCGATCCTCCGGCAACTGACGTCGCATACCCCAGGTGTCACAACCATGTTCGGCTGCGGTGTGCGCGCGCTGGTGAAGCAGGACGGCGTCGTCAGTGGTATCGAGCTCGGTGGGAGCCGCGCGGGCGTGGTCTCGGCCCCGCTGATCGTTGGCGCGGACGGGCGAAACTCGCCGCTGGCGGCGCTCACCGGCATCAAGCCGGCATCCTCGGAGAACAGCCGCTTCGCCGCAATTCGCGCTTACCGCGGCGTCACACTGCGGCGCGGAACCTGCTCGCAAATGTGGTTGCGCGGTCCGGAGACCGGCTACGTGTTTCCCAACGATGGCGGCGTCACAGTGATTGCCTACATGGCGACCAAGGACAAACTTGACGGCTTTCGCACCGAGCCGGGCGAGGCACTGGAGCGCAGCATGGCCGGATTTCCCGATGCCCCCGATCTGTCCGCCGCCGAGCCGGTCGGTAACACCTTGCTTGTCAAGGACTATCCGAATCTGTGGCGGCCAGCTGCGGTCGGTAACGTCGCGTTCGTCGGCGATGCGCTGATGAGTATCGATCCCCTGTGGGGCGTCGGTTGCGGCTTCGCATTCCAGACGGCGGAATGGCTGGTTGACACGGTTACCCCGGCGCTACGGCAGAGGCGCCCGATTTCGCCCGCGCTGCAGCGTTATGCAAAACGTGTTTCACGCCAACTCCGCGGCCATCGCTTCTTGATTCTCGACTATGCGCGCCGGCATGGATTCAACGCCATCGAACGGCTCACTTTCTCGGCTGCCGCGAAGGACACTGCAGCGTCAAGACATCTGCATGCCTTTGGCGCACGCATTATCGGTCCGGCCAAATTCCTTTCCCCCGGCGCTCTGGTAAGGGCGGCGTGGGTCGATCTGCGACAGCCCGCCGCGCGCTCTGCGCAACCCGACGCGCCGGTCTGACCGGCAGGTTCGCGTCGGTTTACATTTGCCACCCTAGAGACGCATGAAAGAGACATCAGTCCGCGTCGACGGAATCCGCTCTCCCTTGTTGGAGGCTGGCCCGCGCGGAGCCGACGAGGCTGTCGTTTTCGTGCACGGCAATCCGGGATCGACTGCTGACTGGCCCCGGCTCGTGGCCAGCGTGGGTGAGTTCGGCCGCGCCGTCGCCATGGACATGCCGGGTTTCGGCGCTGCGGACAAACCTGAACATTTCGACTACAGCGTGCCTGGCTACTCGCGCCACCTCGGCCGGCTGCTGGCCGAGTGCGATGTCCGACATGCTCACCTCGTCATGCACGACTTTGGCGGCCCGTGGGGCCTCGCGTGGGCCGCTACAAATCCTCACGCCGTTGCAAGCGTGACATTGATCGACACGGGCGTCCTGCTTGATTACCGATGGCACTATCTGGCGCGCATCTGGCAGACGCGCTGGCTGGGCGAACTGTTCATGGCCACGACAACGCGTGCCGGAATGCGGCTCCTGCTTCGGCACGGCAACCCGCGTGGCTTGCCCGTGGAATATGTCGATCAGGCGTTTAAAAGCTTCGATGCTGGCACTCGACGCGCCGTGCTGCGGCTCTACCGCAACACCCGCGAAACGAAAAGTGCCATGCAGGACCTCGCAAGCGCACTGCGCCCGCTGGATCTGCCAGCACAAGTGGTGTGGGGCGCCCACGATCCCTATATTTCCGTGGACTTCGCCGAGCGACAGCGCGAGGTCTTTCCCCGCGCCGAAGTGTTGATCCTGCCGGACAGCGGTCACTGGCCTTTCGTTGATAATCCTGACGCCGTTGCCGACACGGTCGTTCCCTTTCTTCGCTCGCAACTCAGTCCACGCTGAAGTGTTCCGAAGCTCAGGCAGCTTTCCGTCGCGGCTGTGTACGCCGGAGGACAAAATGGCACTTCCAGACATTTTTCACAATCGTCGTAAGCCTCTCGCCGAACCGAATTTTCTGGCCGATGTTGCCCGCAAAGATATTGAGCAAACATCGCGCGCCCTTGCCAAGGAAATCATCCGAACACCTCTCCTCCCTTGCATGGCGCCAACCTACGGCCGCTCAAAATTTCTCAAGCGAGAGAATCTGCAACCGCGTGGATCGTTCAAGATACGTTGCTCACTCAATGCCATTCTGGACCTTGCACCAGCCCAGCTATCGAAGGGGGTTTACACAGCGAGCACCGGAAATTTTGCGTTGGGACTGACACAGGCCGCTCGTGCGCGCCATGCCGACGTGCGCGTGTATGTCACAGAAACGGCCGCGAAAAGCAAGATCACCGCCCTCCGCGAGTTGGGCGCGCAAGTCGTCGCGATCAGTTTCGACGACTGGTGGTCGATCCTGTGCGGTGAATCGCCAGCCGGCGAAGATGGCACGTTCGTTCATCCGTGCTCGGGTCGTGCCGTAATTGTCGGTAACGCGACTATAGGGAAGGAAATTGTCGAAGACTTGCCGGATGTGGACGTCATCCTGGTGCCATTCGGCGGTGGCGGCCTGGTGACAGGCGTCGCACTGGCGTGCAGCCTTTGGGGTTCCCACGCACTGGTGTATGCCTGCGAGACGGAAGCTGCGGCACCGCTGCGTTCTGCCTTGGCGGCAGGTGGCCCGGTCGAGGTGCCGGTCGACAAGGATTCCTTCGTCACGAGCATTGGGGTCTCGACTGTATTGCAATCAAACTGGCCATTCCTCAACGCGATGGTGGACGGTGTTGTCGTGTCGTCGCTCGAAGCAACGGCTGACGCGGTTCGCCAATTGGCCAAATACAATCACCTGGTGGTTGAAGGTGCTGGTGCCGCGGCGCTCGCGGCCGCCCATCATCCATTTTTCACCGGCAAACGAGTAGTCGCAGTGCTTTCAGGGGGCAGTATCGATCACGACGTTCTGGCGTCGATCCTGACCGTCGACGGGTCACACGCGCACGGATAAACTTAGCATCGTTCTGTCGCAAGCTTGAATGGCCGCGCCAGGGTGCGAGCTCAGTCGTCTCCTTCTGGCCGCCCTCTGCCCGTCGCGGCCGACGACAGGCGTCCCCGCTTCTGCCGATTGTCTGAGATCCACGACTGGCCATTTCTCTGCGCGATGGACACTGTTGCAAATCGGCTGCTTTGCGCTGCATCAAAGCGGCTTGAACGCAAGCATCTGCCAAGCCCAACGCGGGCATACCGTGGAACAGCTCCCGGGCGTTTCAGGCAACCGGCTTGCGCCACACGCTGGCTAGCCACGGCTGCCGCTCACGCGGCAAGCCGGCGGGCCGGTAATAGTGCTCAATTTCGACGAAGCCTGCGTCCGCCATATATCGGCGCCATGCTTCGAGATCATGGAAGACGCCGTAGCGGCCGTGGCTCCAGCCTTCCTGGTTCGTGCCGCGCGGGTTGGAGCTGAACAGTACGCCGCCGGGCTTCAGCGTCGCGTGCAATTGCCGCAACACGCGCGGCAACGCCTGACTCGGGACATGGAACAGCGCGGCGTTGGCGAAAATGCCGTCAAAGTGCGCGGCCGGCAAATCGAGATGCAGGAAATCCTGCTGCCAGACGTCGCAGCCAGTCGCGTCACGCGCCATTGCAACGAAGCGCTCGGCGCCATCGAGGCCGACTGCGCAATGGCCGAGTGTAGTGAAGGCCTTGAGATCTCGCCCCGGCCCGCAGCCGAAATCCAGGATCGTAAGAGGGGGCTCGACTTCGATATGGTGCAGCAGCGCCGCGATGTTCTGCGTGACGTCGTGGTCGTACGTACCGTTGCGGAAATCTTCCGCGTGCGCGTCGTAGTGCTGCAACGTGACGGCACTGATTTTATCGAGGTCGCGGGGGTCGAGTTCCATGCGGGAAGTATATCTCGGGGCATTTCCCGCACGACTACGTCGGACTTCCGGTGTCATCGGTCGTGATCGGTTGCGTGCCGAACAGGATGAACAACGCGATTCCGTGTGCGCAACTGATTCCTCGTGGGTTTCCGAGGAAAGCGCACGGTACCAGGCGAACGGCTGGAGATTGCCGTACCTGGCCGATTGTCGTGCGATCGACCCGTGCGTGCCACGAGCGGCAGCACGCGACCCACACCTGCCATACGAGGTTGCGGTCGGACGGAGGCCGTTTTCAGCGGTGCAGCGGACACTCATGCCGTCGTCTGTTCCGCCCATCCGGCTCGGGGGGACCCAAAGCTTCGGCAACACTTTCGAATGCTTGAGTCAACGCCCCAAAGAGGTTACGGTTTGTCGGCACTACGTCCTTCAGATCCGGCTCCTCCCGGACCATGAGGCGCTGGCGCTCGTCGTCGTGCTCGCGCTGATGCTGCATTCGGCGCTGACGCCGCAGCAGACGCCCTCGCCGAAGGTGTATGAGGGCCTCGTGATGGGCAGCGCAGTTGTTCGCGGAACGCGAGGCGCCGCGCCGCACGCTGAACCTGCTCGCGCTGTCGATCATCACGACGATTGGCTGGTGGGTCATTTCGAGTTGGGTGCGGACCTGCACGGTGGCCGTTCGCCAAGGCCGAAGGCATTGCGGATGCCGTGTCGTGGAGCCCGAAGTTGTCGATCTTCTGTACGGTCGACGCGATCGGGCGGCGCGCGTTCCTCTCGCTGATGTTCGTCTGTCCCGTGTGCTCACCACGATCATCACGTCAACACTGACGCAATCCCGATGCGCTGGCGGCTAGCGGGAAGGCATCGTTTATCCGATCAATGATGCCGCGGCGCTCTCCCGCGAGGCCGCTTAAACTAGGCGGACTATGCGCCGCGCGTCCGTTGACGGATGCGGCGCGCGCTTTGTCTGCTTCACTATTCACTTTGGAAGATCGGCCCCAGGTCCGGAGAGCACGTTGATCTAATGTTCGCGATTCCGGCTGGTCGACCTTGACGGTGGGAGAGCAGCGATGGGACTGTCGTGGCAACAAGGTCAGCTGTCAGCGGGCGCAATCGGCCGGTTTCTCGTACCCGAGCCGCTGCCGAAGAGACTGTTGTACGTCGAGCCGCTGCGCCGGCGAATGCGAGTGCGCTTCGGCGGCAACTGGATCGCCGATAGCGAGCAGGTCGTGCTCCTGTTCGAGCCGGCCCGTTATCCCGTCGCCTACTTTCCGGAGGGCGACATCGTTCCCGGTGCGCTCGAACGCATCGACCATACCACCCAGCATGCCGACCTCGGGATCACATCGTGGTTCGCCGTCCGCGCGGGCGATCAGACCGCGCCGCGCGGCGCGTGGCAGCACACCGGACTCCCCGCCCACGCGAGCGAACTGCAAGGACACGTCGCCTTCGCCTGGCGCGCGATGGATGCGTTCTACGAGGAAGACGAGCGCATCATCGGCCATGCCGCCGATCCAGATCATCGCGTCGACATCCGCCAGACTTCGCGTAAGCCCGTCGTCACGCGTGGCGGGCGCGTCGTCGCTGATACGACGCGCCCGCTCGTGCCCTTCGAATCGGGCTTCGCGCCGCGCTGGTACGTGCCGCGCGACGACATCAACGCGTCCGCGCTCACGCCTGTCGAGATTCAGACGTTCTGCCCGTACAAGGGCGTTTGCAGCCACTACGACATCGGCGACGCGCGTCTGGCGGCATGGTCGTATCCGCAGGCGTATGCCGAGGTGGTGCGCATCTCGGATTTCGTGTCGTTCGAGCCGGACAAGATTACGGTGCATCTCGACGGCAAACAGCTTCATCTCGAACCCGGGCAGACGGTGATTGCGCACGGTGTCGATCGCGAGCTGACCATCGCCGAAGTGTCGCCGTCGCACAAGCGGTGACGGCCATGGCGCAACTGCTATCGGTGAATGTCGGACTGCCGCGCGACATCGAGTGGAAAGGCCGCACGGTACATACCGGGATCTGGAAAATCCCCGTGCGGGGCCGATGCCGCGCCGGGCGGCTGAACCTCGACGGCGACGGTCAAGGCGATCTGGCGGGGCACGGCGGTGAGCAGCGGGCCGTATTCGTCTACCAGATCGAATCGTCGCGCTACTGGCAGGTGGAGTTGAAGAGGAACGACCTTGCCTACGGACAGTTCGGCGAAAACTTCACCATCGAAGGACTGCCCGATTCTGACGTGTGCATCGGCGACCGCTATCGGATCGGCGACGCGCTGTTCGAGGTGACGCAGCCCCGTGTCACCTGCTATCGCGTCGGCATCCGCATGGACGAACCCCGGATGCCCGCCCTGCTGACATCGAGCGGACGACCCGGCTTCTACTTCCGCGTCCTTCAGGAAGGCGAGGTGGGAGCGGGCGACGAGATAGTGAAAGTCGGCGAGGCCAAAGAGCACATGAGCGTCGCGCAGGTCAATGCTCTGCTGTACTCGGCTCACCATCCGCGCGATCAACTGGAGCGAGCGTTGCGGATCGAAGCACTGTCGCCGGGCTGGAGATGGTCATTCGAGGCGCTATTGAAGAGCGGGGCGAAGCGAGGAAATGCCGGGCTCGCCCCCGCAGCGGCATCGAATCCCGTTGCACCGGGTTTCCGGCCACTCACGGTGACGGCGATCGAGCCGGAATCCGCAGACGTGCTGTCGCTCAGCTTCAAAAGCGCGGATGGTCAGCCGCTGCAACCCGCTCTGCCGGGCCAATACGTGGTGTTGCGTCTGCAGCGAACGGCGGGCGCACAGCCGCTATTCCGCAGCTATTCGATTTCAGGCGGGCGTTCGCCGGAAAGCTACCGGATCAGCGTGAAGATCGAGCCGAATGGCGCGGCCGGGATTTACCTCAAGCAACATGTGCGGGTGGGCGACACGATCGACGCTAGCGCACCTCGCGGCAGCTTCGTTCTAAAGCCGGGCGACGGGCCCGTGGTGCTGCTCAGCGCGGGCATCGGCGCGACGCCGGTTCTTTCGATGCTGCACGCGCTGTCGGCGGCGCACTCGACGCGGCAGGTCTTGTGGCTGCACGCGGCGCACGACGGACAGCATCATCCGTTCGCCGCCGAAGCTCGCCGTCTGATACCCACGCTCGCTCACGGACGCAGCTACGTCTGTTACAGCACACCGGACACGCGCGACCGCAAGAGCGTGGATTTCGACGCGACGGGCCACCTGTCGCAAGCGGTTCTGAACGAGGCCGGTGTGACGCGCGACGCGGACATCTATCTCTGCGGACCCATGCGCTTCATGGACGACATGAAAGCGGCGCTCGCCGGCCTGGGCGTCGCGCCGGAACGGATTCACGCCGAAATCTTCAACGGCGGAGAGTCGTTGAACCCGGGCATCGTCGGGGAGGCGAGGCGCAGTCCGCATCTGCCGAAAGACGACGCGAACACGGGGCCGCTGGTGTCGTTCGCGCGCAGCGGCATCGCCGCGCACTGGAATCCGTCTGTCTACCAGAGCATTCTTGAACTGGCGGAAGCCTGCGACGTTCCTGTCCGCTGGGCGTGCCGCACGGGTGTCTGCCACAACTGCGAAAGCGGTCTGGTGTCGGGCGCGGTGGCCTACCGGCCGGAGCCGCTCGACCAACCCGCCGAAGGCAACCTTCTCGTCTGCTGCTCGCAGCCGGTTCGCGACATCGTCGTCGATCTGTAACCGAGGCGCGACTCGATAGGCAGAACCGTCTCGACCCGTTGCCCGACACGTCTGGCCGCAGGTGAAGCATCAGCGCCGGGCAGATCAACGCAAAAACAAAGCGCGGTGCGAAGTGCGCAACCAGCATCGCTCGCCGGCACGCACGTGGTACACCGTGACGCCCGCCGTCAGCGGCGCACGCCGCTTGAGCGCTCGACCGTGTCCCAGCGCGAAGGTCCGTTATCTGGACGGAACGGTCCTCCGAATGGGCGTATAAGGACGAGGGCGAACGGCTGCAGTTGGCCGAGGGCTGCCTATCGCGACCGACTTCGGCGGACCCGTGATTGTCATCCTCGCTTGTGTGCAGGCCCTGGCCTCAAGGGACCTTGGGCCGTCTGGCAAATATGCGAAGACTCGTGACGGGTTTCGATGCGAATTCACAGCCAGCGTAGAATTCAAGCTGAAATCTCAACAAGGTAGGACAGTTATATACCCGAACCCGTACCAGTCTGGCATGATCCCGGCCGTCGGCAGATTGGAGCGCGAGACGCTCATTCTGTCGTGCACCGATCTCGCCGGGTGCTCAAGGAGACATGACCATGGCAAAGCTCGTCGCACTATACAAAACGCCGTCAAACCCGGACGCATTCGACGCGCACTACTTTTCGAATCATGTGCCTCTTGCCAAGACGATATCCGGGCTTCAGCGCTATGAAGTTAGTGCCGGGCCGGTAGCGACCCCGCAAGGCGAGTCTCCGTATTACCTGGCAGCGATCCTGAGCTTTGATTCGGTGGATTCCCTGCAACAGGCACTCAATTCACCCGAAGAGCGAGCGACAGCGAGCGATCTAACCAATTTCGCACAGGCCGGTGTCGAGCTTCTCGTATTCGACACCAAAGACGTTTAAACACTGGTCAGTGTCGCGGTGGCATACGTCGATGTCAGCCAATGCGTCTAGCACCGGATATGCTTGTCGCTATCCGGCTGGACTACTGCCATGCATTGCGGCGGCCTAATCCGCCTTGCCGTCGCTGACGCCAAACAAGAACCAGCCGGGAGATAGCACCGACGACGTAGCAACGACCAGCTCCTTCACGGGTTCTCATAATGGCCGTTCGATGACACCATTACTGGCCCGGTATGATGCCCGGCGAGACCCGGTCGCAAAAGTTGGGCAATGGTTGATGCAGTAAACTCGATGGAAGCTTGGGCGCCGTTCGACACCTTCGCTGCGATCGCCAGCATCCCCCGCTCGCGATATGCCACTGGCGTTGGGACCAACGTCAAATGCAGGATGCCCACGATTGTGGGCGAGATAAACCGCTTCCCTTCGCAGTCGGCGGAGCTTGACCCCGGGCAGCCGGGATACCGCCCGGTCGACATCTAACGGCAAAGATCTCCGCTCAGATACGCAGCCACTGGCGCTGTCAGTCCGAAGCCATGCAATTCCTCCGGCGTTGCCAGATGCGCGGCGACAATCTCGCGATTATCGATCCGCAGCTTGGGTAGGCGATCGAGGTGTAGTTCGAAAAAATGCACCCGGTCTCGTCGTCCGTCCCAGGCGCCGCAGACGCTGCCCACCGGGAGCAATGTGTACGACGACAGACCAATTTCCTCTTCCATTTCGCGCTGCGCGGCTGCCTCGGGCGTCTCTCCGGGATGGACACTTCCTCCCGGAAGATTCCACGCGGTCCGGTACGATGCTTTCACGAGCAACAGCGACTGCCCGACATAGATTGCGACAAGCGCCCCCTGATGGCTGGGTCGTCGAAGGTGCCACCAGACACGAGCAAGCGGATATCCGATGCGAAGTGCCATACGCCAGACAAAGTCGATGATCATGGAACCGTAGTTTAGGCAGCGTTTGATCTTGCTCCGGATGGCGATTGTCGGCAATTCCGAGGCGTATGTCGACCGGCCGTCGATGGCCGGCGCTGCCGATCACGCGTAGCTGGCTTGCCATCAGCTTTTAGAACTTGAGGAACAAATCGTCGATCGAATACGGTAATGCCAGTTCGGGCATTTCGTGCCTTTTGAAATACCGGGTGTCCTTGGTTTCGGTGTCGGTACGAATTCCGGAACCGCCAGTGATCTTGCACTGAAACAACGTCGCAACGTATTCAACCTGATCGCCATTGGGATACGTGTGCCGGAATGCTCGGCCGCCGAAGACGCCGAGAATGCCATGAATGCGGATGGCGTATCCGGTCTCTTCCATCACGTCCCGGGCAATTGCTTCTTGGGGGCTTTCACCCAGTTCAATTCCCCCAGCTGGCAAACTGCAAGCCTCATCCGAAGATTTCTCTTGCAAGAGAAGTCTGCCCTCGTGATCGTGAATCACGGCCCCAACCGACGGGCTCAGTATCAAACCATTACCGACCTTCTGTCTCAACCAACCGATGTAGCTCTCGTCATTCAAAATGCCACCCGCATAGGAAAGTCGAACCGTTGCGATGGAAAACCGAACCTCGGCATCGGAGGCGATTGTCGCGGATCTGAACGGCCTCGTCGAACGGCCGAAAGTGGCCGAGTACACCCCGATGCGGTCGGCTGAGGCCCACGCGTTGCGGACTTTCAGCGTTACAGATAACGGCATCCCCGGGGGGCGAATTAGCGGGGATACCCGCGACAGATGTAACCTGCAGGTCGGTGCTACGGCTAGCACGCCGCGCGCAGTGCCGCTCTCATGCTCATTTCTATGTCGTGAAGTCTCGCGCCGAGTTCATCAAAGCTGCTGCGCCCCTCGCCGAATAACTCGCCGTTCATGTAGATCGTCGGCACAACGCTAACATCACGCGCCGACACCTCACTTTGAAAAAGCCCTCCGTCGATCGTAATGTTGTGAATCCGTGAATTGATCACCGTCATCATGTTCAGCGCTTGCACAACGTCCACACAGCTTCCGCAAGATAGTGAAATGAAGGTCTCGAAATAGTAGTCACGTTCTAGCGTTCGAATCCGTTCAATGGTCGTACGGTCGGCTATTACGGGATGTCCTCCCACCTGGAGTATTGCAAGGACAAGGGACGAAAATTCAGGCCCTGTTGGAGTGGCGGCAAACCGAATGCCGGGTTTTGCTCCCGCCTGCCCGATTGAAAATGATGGCTTGCGTTCCTCGCCTTGCTGCTCCTCGATTACCGTCACCAGATCTGTCAACGACGCGATTTCGTTCAACATCGTCAGCATCTCGGGCGATTTTTGACTACCGTCCTGCGACACGATCAATTCGACAGGTCTACGGATGTTTCGCAGATACGTCTGCAGCTGTGACCTGAGACTGGTGTTTAACATGGCTCGATCCCCTAACGACCTTCACAAGGTTAGATGAAGAAGTGCAGAAACTGAAAGAAATCTGAACGGAACGTGCAGCGCCTTCTGCCATTTGGATCAAGAGGTTGCCGGGTGATGCTCCCTCGGAACGTCAGTGCTCTCTGTTGCGCTATCGCACATATTCCCTCAGTGGCCGCGCTGCGGCAGCGCCAGCAGCACGAGCTGCACGCTGCGGTGGCTCTGGCTGTCGACCGGGCGCCCGGTGAAGATCGGAAGGTCGGTCTCGGGCAGCTCGGCGACGAAGATGCGCGAAGCGGCGATTCCGCCTTCGGCAATCAGGGCACTGCGCACGACCTGTGCGCGCCGGGCCGCCAGGTGCGCTGCCGACAAATCTGATGGGTCTCAGTGCTTCACGACTCATCACCAGGCGCTTCGTCGCTGTGCGACTGTGCTCCGCCTGCTTGAGGGGGCCGCTCCTGAGAACGTTGAGCAGCGGCTTTGTGCCTTATAGCAACACAAGTGACGATGCCAGCCGCCGGCCATTTCCGTAAATTCTTCGCATCGCCTCAGCTTCGATCGCGAGTGAGGAATCTGGGTCGTGAACGCATTTGGCTACCGACGCCGCGATGAGCTTGGCGCAATCAAAGGCTGGGAACGACCCACAAGGGCCATTCAGCTTGAGCTAATGGATGGCGGCTTTCGGCGCAACATGAGACGCCGGTAGTCGACGCCGGGTTTGTCGATCGAGCCTCTCCGCGCATGCCTCTGGTCGCAATCATAACGTTCGTGTCGATGCTCCAGACGGGCGACTGGTGACGCCTGGGCGCTACAGCAACTTGCCCCACGAAATGCGGAAGCGCCTCGACACGGACGTACGTTATGCGGGAAACACGTTGCAATTCAGATTTGGGGTGCCTACTATTATCAGACAAACTGAGCTGTCGTTTACCCTCCTGAACGATCGTGCGACAAGCCGTCGAACCATACGTCTGAAAATCTTCGAACGCCTTTACCGGCGGGGGCGCACGCCCACATGCGTGCAGGTGGCGGCCCACCGTTCGAATGCAATTGTAAGAAAAATGTTAAATCCCACATATTGATCGTGCCGATGGGGACACATTAAGATGATCTCCCGGGCGCGCAGTCGGCATCCGGTTAGCGTGAATCATGCGTGAAAGTCGCATTTCGGGAGACACGATTCTGGTCGTCGCGCGAGAACGGTTGAGCTTTCCGGCAAATTGACACCTATCAACAGGAGACAAAGATGCTGAGCCCCCATGAGTTCGCAACCTTGATGCTGATCAAGGACGCGCCCGATCAACTCGGGCTGGATCGTGCGGAGCTGGATATTTTGCTCGAACACCAACTCGTCGCACTCGAAACACTTCCATCCGGCCAGCAACGCCCCCAGATAACCAGCGACGGCGTTTCCATACTCAAAGCTGTCACGCGGTTCGGCTAATGACTTTCGTTAGCGGATCATTGTCCGCCCTATAAAATCCAGCGCCCACCTCCACGGGGCAAGCAATGCAGTTCCTTATCATCGGAATAAGCGGGTCCTCAATAGTACGATAAGTACTACTATTAAT
Organism: Paraburkholderia sp. MM6662-R1; assembly: GCF_050436245.1. Taxonomy (NCBI): domain Bacteria; kingdom Pseudomonadati; phylum Pseudomonadota; class Betaproteobacteria; order Burkholderiales; family Burkholderiaceae; genus Paraburkholderia; species Paraburkholderia sp. MM6662-R1. Next base: position 916,746 of record NZ_JBNDLV010000003.1, read on the forward strand.
TGTCCTGGCGCGTGCAAGGCGCAGTCCGCATTGCGCTCGTGTTTTCCGCCAGTCCGTCCACATGACCGCCGCGCACCTCATTGCTATCCGATTGATCGGAAAGGTGCCAGGTCGCCTCAGGAGTTTCGCGATGAACCTATCGACCCCGGAGCAGATTGCAGCATCCCGGAAGGCCAACCTTGATACCGCTTACGGGCTGGCCACAAAGGTAGTCGAGGGGATTGAAAAGCTGGCCGAACTGAATCTGAAAACGATCCAGTCGACGCTGGCCGAAACCCGGCAGAACGCGCTGAAAGTGTTCTCCGTCAAGGATCCGCAGGAGGGGCTCGCGCTGCAAGCCGCTCTCGTTGCGCCGACGACGGAAAAAGTGCAGTCGTACAGCCGGCAGCTATTCGAGATCATGTCAGCCACCCAGGGCGAATTCGCGCAGGTCGCGCAGACGCAATACGAGGCGTACCACCGCCGGGTGCAAACGCTTGTCGAGGATGTTGCCAGAAGCGCACCGGCCGGTTCCGAAGCTGCCATCTCCGGATGGAAGTCGGCGATTGGCGCCACCCATGCGCTGGTCGAATCCCTGCAGAAAACCAGTCACCAGGCGGTGCAGGTCGCCGGAAGCAGCTTTGACGCCGTTGCGACCGCTGCATCGAAGACTGCCCGGCGCACTGCCGAGCAAGCGTCGGCGGGCACCAGGCGATAGTGTCCGAAGCGGGCCCGGCGCCCGCGTCAGTCAGTCCAATCAGTTGCGTCATACAAAGGAATCCTGTTGATGTTGGCGCATCTGGACGGCCATCAGGCGAGCATCGCCGTTCCGCGTGAGCGAAGAACGCCTCCTTTTACCGGAGACAGGTGAGATGACGAAACAGGTTGCCCTGGTCACAGGCGGAATGGGCGGACTCGGTGAAGCGATCAGCATCAGACTGCACGATGCCGGCTATGCAGTCGTGGTCACCTGCTCGCCGCAGAATACCGGTGCGGACAGCTGGCTGGCCCGCATGGAAGCCGACGGGCGGCAGTTCCGCGCGTATGCCGTCGATGTCGCCGACTACGACTCGTGCCAACGATGCGCCGAGCGGATCAAGGCAGAAGTCGGCCCAGTCGACATCCTGATCAATAACGCCGGCATCACACGGGATGCGGGCTTCAGGAAACTCGACAAAGTCAATTGGGATGCGGTGATCCGCACCAATCTCGACTCGGTGTTCAACATGACGAAGCCGTGGTGCGACAGCATGGTTGAACGAGGCTGGGGCCGCATCATCAACGTGTCGTCGATCATTGGCAACAAGGGCGGTTTCGGTCAGACGAACTATGCGGCCGCCAAAGCGGGCATGCACGGCTTCACGAAATCACTGGCGCTCGAAGTGGCGAAGAAAGGCGTCACGGTCAACACGATCTCGCCCGGCTATATCGCCACGAAAATGGTCACAGCAGTGCCCCAGGACATTCTGGACAGCAGGATCATTCCGCAGATTCCGGTCGGCCGCCTCGGGCAGCCGGATGAAGTGGCTGCGCTGGTTCTGTACCTGTGCTCGCGTGAGGCGGCTTTCGTGACCGGCGCCAACATCGCGATCAATGGCGGCCAGCACCTGCAGTGAACCACCCGGCTTGCAGCCGGGCGACGGAGGTGAACTGGTCTGCAGCCGGTTCACCGCACAACAGGGATGGCGATGGAAGCCTGCGGCCTGGATGGACGGGCTCCGGTAGATCGCCTGGGTCGGTAACGGCAACCGCGGAGGAGAGCGAAATGAGCGACTCATGGGTAGGCATTGTGATGGGTTCGTCTGTGCTGGTGATCGCATCAATGCTCGTGGCCGGCCACTATCGGCGCGAGCAGCGCCGGCGACAGCTCCTCCGGAACCTTGACCACCACGACTGGTGGGACTGGACCCGCCACTGACATTGAGGAGCCTCAGACCGGAGATGGCCTCGCGGCAACGGGCCGCATATAGCCTCGTGCACCCGTTATCGATCTGTGGCACGTCAACCGAATGGAGGTTGCGTGAGTCGAATCGCCGACAGTGCGCAAAATGGTGCGAGCGAAGTTGGACGGCAATCAACGAGTTCGACATTGAAGTGGCGGTTGAGACTGACTTCAGCTGGAAGATCAGGCGCGGCCTACCGACCAGCCTGGCATATGTGGCGATCATGCGAATCAAGCCCGTCGAGCAGTCCCGGAATATGGGTCACGAATGCAGCATGGCATGAAAAATCCCTTCGTGATACGCGTAGGCGGGACGCTGCGGTCGCAGTAAGTACTGGAACGCGAACGGCTGATCGTCGCCGCACTCCCGCCATCCCGCGCGGCATCTCGATCGGCCGTTCCTGGCCGATGTCTGCCGAATCCGGAAGTCGACCAATGACCCGAACCGTATCGGTGGCCCCGATGCCTACTACGATTTCCCATTATCGGTATATCCGAGGCCACCAAGGATAGCCAGCTTGCGACGTAAAGCATGCCCAAGCCGTTCAGACAACGAATACGCCCGGCGCTTGCTCTCAATCAAGGCGTCTGCAAGGTGCCGTCTTTCAACCGGGTTTGGGTCCAGGTCGTCACGGTGTTTTCACACGGGTACTTTGTCGCTTCAGCTTCGTCGATATCGACTCCGAGACCGGGTTTGTCGTTCGCATACACGTGCCCGTTGCGGAACTCGGGCAAGCCTGGGAAGACGTCCAGCAATGCCGCCCGCGGACCCTTCAGGGCTTGGATGACAAAGTTGGGCGGCTCGGTGCCCGACCATTCCTGAACCCCGAAATTGCGCGCAGCGAGATCGATATGAATGTTCGCCGCGTGAGCCATCGGCGACATATCGCCCGGACCATGCCAGGCTGTCCTCACGCCAAATTGTTCGGCGAATATCTGCAGCTTGCGTCCGGCAGTAATCCCGCCGATCTGGCTCAGGTGAACGCGTATAAAGTCGATCAGGCGCTCAGTGATCATGAAGCGCCATTCATACGGGTTGTTGAAGAGTTCGCCCTGAGCGAGAGGTGTCGTCGTCTTTGTGCGCAGTTGCCGTATCCATTCGCCCTCTTCTAGCGCAATCGCATCTTCAAGGAAGAACAGCTCGTATTGCTCGAGCTCGCACGCGAAGCGGATCGCTTCGACAGGTTTGAGCCGCTCATGCACGTCGTGACACAACTCGACGTCGAAGCCGACCTTGCTGCGAATGCCGTCGAAGAGTTTGAGGGTCTCGCGCATGTACTTCCTGCTGTCGAGATACACGCCCTCAGGCGCGCGCGCCGGCGCGCCCAATGGCGCCTTGCCATAGCCGCCTCCGCCGTAGCCGCCGCTTTGACAGCGAATGTGCGTGATGCCCTGCTCCCGATACTTCTGGATGTTCTCGCACAACTCGTTGAGATCACGCCCGTCCGCATGGCGATAGATGGGCACCCCTTCCCTGCACTTGCCGCCGAAGAGTTGATAGAGCGGCATGCCCGCCATTTTGCCCTTGATGTCCCATAAGGCCATGTCGATGCCCGAGATCGCATTGTTCTCGATGGGGCCGTTGCGCCAGTACGCGTTCTGGTGCATCAGTTGCCACAGCTCCTCAATCGCCTCGGCGTCCCTGCCGATCAGAAGCGGTCGCAAATACTCCTCGACCAGACATTTGACCGCTACATGCCGATACGCAAACGTCGCGCAACCGAGCCCATACAGTCCAGCCTGATTGGTCTCCACCTTGACGACGATCAGGTTGATGCCTTCCGGCGCGGTCAGGATGACCTTTACATCGGTGATCAGCGTTGTCATGTTGTTCCTGCCATTGCAAATGTTGAGTCGTGGCGTGGCGGTTTATCAGCGGCTCACTGCGAGGCGCCCTTCCTGCTTCGAGCGCTGACCGGAGTGCTCAGGCACGGTGATCATCAGAATCACAGAGCAGAGCAGCGCGCCCGCCATGAACATGTACGACGCCGCCGGGCTACCCGTCGCACCGTTCAGATAGCCGACGATCCAGGAGCCGAGAAACGCGCCCATTGCGCCGCATGAGTTGATGAGTCCGATCGCGCCGCCCAGCACGTTGCTCGGGATGAGTTCGGGAACGAGCGCGAAGAAGGGTCCATACGGTGCATACATCGTTGCACCTGCCACGACCAGCAACGCAAACGAGGTCCAGAAGTGCGAGCTGCCGATCATGTACGAACCCACGAATGCAATCGTCCCGATCAGCAGCGGCGGCCAGACGAACAGCTTGCGGTTGCGGGTCTTGTCGGACAGCCATGATGCGAGCAGCATCAGGATGATCGCAGCGAGATACGGAACGGCGGCAAGCCAGCCGACCGACACGATATCGATCGTCGAAGCCGTCTTGAGAATCGACGGCAGCCACATGATGAAACCGTACACACCCACGCTCCACAGCGCATGGATCGCACAGCATTTCAGCACGATCGATGAGCGGAATGCGGTCTTGTAGTCGCGCACCGGCGCAATGTCGGCCTGTTCGGCCTTCAGGCGCGCCTGCAGTTCGGTCTTTTCTGCTTCGCTCATCCAGGGCGCGTCAGCCGGCTTGTCCTTGACCGTGAACCACCACACGACGGCCCACGCCAGCGCAGGTATGCCTTCAATCACGAACATCTCGCGCCAGCCGAAGCTGTGCACCAGATAGCCGGACACCACCGACATCCACAGCACCGTCACAGGGTTGCCGAGAATCAGGAACGTGTTGGCGCGCGAACGTTCTGTTCGCGTGAACCACCGGCTGATATACATCAGCATCGACGGCATCACTGCGGCCTCCACGACGCCGAGCACAAAACGCAGCACCATCAGCATTGGAATGTTGCTGACCATGCCCGTCGCTGCGGCACAGAGGCCCCACAGGATCAGGCTGAAGAAAATCAGTTTCTTGACGCTGTTGCGCTGCGCGTAGATCGCGCCGGGCACCTGAAACAGACAGTAGCCGAGAAAAAACAGTGAGCCGATCAGCGACGACATGCCGTGCGTGATGCCGAGGTCCTTGTCGATTCCGGCGGCCGCGGCGAAACCGTAGTTCGCACGATCGAGATAGGCGAGGCTGTAAGTGATGAAGATGATAGGCATCAGATACCACCATCTCTGGGTTGCTACGGGTTTGACGCTTTCCATGATGTCTCCGATCGGTGCCGCGAAAGACGGCACACACTGTGTGATGAGCGGGGATCGTGCCGTTCTTCTAGTTGTGATAGACCCCTCGTGAGTTGCTTTCAAAGCACGGCCAGCCAGCCTCCGTCGACATAGATGATCTGGCCGTTGACGTAGCTCGATGCGGGCGACGCAAGAAACACCGCCGTGCCGACGAGTTCTTCCGGTCTGCCCCAGCGTTGCGACGGGTTGCTGTTCTTGACCCAGGCATCGAAGGCGGCGTTGTCGACGAGGGCCTGATTCATATCGGTCAGGATGTAGCCGGGACCGATCGCGTTCGCCTGGATGTTCGATGCGGCCCACTCGGCGCTCATCGCGCGGGTCAGCATCTTGATGCCGCCCTTCGCCGCGGTGTATGCGCCCACCGTCGCGCGAGCGGCCTCACTGGTGAGCGAGCCGATGTTGACGATCTTGCCGCCCGTGCCGCGCGCGATCATCCGTTGTGCCGCCTGCTTCGATACGATGAAGGCACTGGTCAGGTTGGTGTCGATCACGCGCTGCCAGTCCGACAGTTCGAGCTCGACGAGCGGCTTGCGAAACTGGATGCCGGCGTTATTGATGACGATGTCGATCTTCACGCCGTCTTTGTCCCATTGGGCGAACGCATCGGCTACGGCCTGTTCGTCCGTCACGTCGAAGGCTCGGCCTTGCGCGCTGAAGCCCTTCGCATCCAGCCGGCTGACCGCGTCGGCGACCGTATCGGCGCGTGTGCCGTTAAGGATCACGCGCGCGCCTGCGGTTGCGAGTCCCTCGGCAAGCGCAAAGCCGATGCCGCGGGCCGAACCCGTGACGAGCGCCGTGCGCCCGCTCAAATTGAATAGCTGATTCATGCGTTGTTCCTTTCCCAGTGTTCAAAAACGAGGCGTAATGGCGCCCCTCGCGACAGGGCTTGCGTCGCGATGATGGTGAAAACAGGAAGCGTCAGACGGGCCGGTCGTTGGCGGTTTGCCTGAGCTTGTCGCGGTCTTCGAAGTCCTTCTCCGCGCGCTCGATCAGCGTCAGTACCGCGGCCTCCGCGGCCGCTTCATCGCCCCTTTCGATCGCCACGCAAAGAGCTTCATGCATCGGCAGCGAACGCGCCGGACCACCGGCGATTTCGGAGCTGAGTTCAAAGCTCGTCCGCAGAATCGCCGACAGCGCGTTTTGCATCTGCTGGACAAACTGGTTATGGCAGGCGCTCAGGATTGCGCCGTGAAAGGCGAGATCGGCGGGAACATATTCGCCATGGCCAGCGACTGCGCGTTCCATCGCCTTGAAAGCGCGACGCACGGCAACGCGGTCTTCTTCGGTCGCGCGCCGGGCGGCGAGTTTGGCTGCGTTCGGTTCGATGATGAGGCGCAACTCCATCAGGTCCTGGATCAGGCCGGCGTCAACCGCCCCCGCCCGCGCGCGCCACGTGATCACGTCCGGGTCGAACAGTTGCCATTGCGAACGCGGCAGCACGATCGTGCCGTAACGGCGGCGCACCTGGAGCATGCCTTTCGCCGACAGCGACTTCATCGTCTCGCGAATCGTGATGCGACTGACCTGCATTTGCTCGGCGAGCACGGGCTCAGCCGGAAGGATGTCGCCCGGCGCGAACTTGCCTGAACAGATCTGTTCGCCCATCTGGTTCAGGACCTGCCGATGAAGCGTTTCCATGTTTTGCCTCTACATCATACGTATGATGTTCAAATACTAGGCAAATGACCGACCGGGTTCAACCAGGGATCTCCCTGTATCTGACCAATGGGATTAGCAGCCCTTTCGCGTGGGCGATTAACTATCGCTGAGTGGGTTTCCGCGTGCATGTCCCGCGTGCCCGTCGAAAGCAAGCAGCCGCGGTTCCCCGGGCGCGCCCGATGCCAGTTTCAATCCCGATTGTTGTTAGTAGGAGGGCGCTTAACGGCCTTGGGCTTGTGTGACGAGTAAGGTTAGCGCCGCAATCTGTTTGCGTTTGGCCGAGCCATCCGTCGCATGTCGGTATCGAGACGTGGCGCGGTAGCGGTAGGTTCGATTTGTCTGTTGCCGCCTCTTTCGTCTGGCGGCAGGTTCACAACCAGGGACCAGTCAGACGCACGAGAGCGAAGTGCCCGTAGCGGTGCTGGGATGGATAAGTCCCGCCCCTGCGACGTCGAACCTTGTACTTCTTGCGTAACCACCGACGCAGACGCAACCGCGCAGCGGTGTGGCTGTCGAGCGCGCGATACGCGCGTCTGTCCGTTCCTACGTTGAAGTAGTTCGCCCAGCCTCGTAGCGAGCGGTTCAACCTGCCCACCAGTTCCGTGGTTTCTTGCCATACCGTCTTAAGAGCGGTCATTGCATGAATCTTTTCTAGCATACGCCGGATACTCTTCTTCGACGGACGCATGCCGATTGAACTGCGGTGGCGGTCGGCGATAGGACTGCGCCGACGTGGGCTACGCGACCATCCACCAAAGGCCACAGCCGACCCGACGCGGTCGGCCGAAGTCGACCCGGTGCGGACGGTCCCAGCCGTCGCAAGCATACGGCAGGTCTGGAGCGTACAGCGGTCAGTCAGGACGTGAAGCTCGGCGCCGGCACCAACGGAGTGGGCTTCGACGTCGGCATGGGCGGGAGGTTCGACGATGGTCGATTGGCAGGCACTCATCATAGTCGACGACGCGCGCGCGAGGCCGCAGGACAAAATCCCGCGCTCACGCCGCGACGCGCGGATCGCGCGCGCATGCGGCGCGATCCGCGATTCATCGTGTGCCAGGTTAGCCGTGGCCGAGCCGGCCGTCGCGCACCCGCCAGAGATCGAGCGGGTTGTCGTCTTGCAGCGCGGGCGGCAGCAGTTCCGCAGGTAGATCCTGATAGCAAACCGGCCGCAGAAAACGCTCGATCGCCATCGCGCCGACCGATGTCATGCGCGGATCGGACGTCGCCGGGAACGGCCCGCCATGCACCATCGCATGCGACACCTCGACGCCGGTCGGATAGCCGTTCGCGAGAATCCGTCCCGCCTTGCGTTCGAGCGTCGGCAGCAGGCGCCGCGCGAGCGCGACGTCGTCCGCCTCGACGTGCAGCGTCGCCGTGAGCTGCCCTCCGACGTGCTCCGCGAGCGCGATCATTTCGTCGACGTTCCTGCAGATCACGATCAGCGACGTCGGCCCGAAGATCTCGTCCTCGAGTTGCGGGTCCGACACGAACGCTTGCTGCGTCGTCGCGAACAACGCCGGGCACGCGGCGCTTTTCGCGTCCGTGTCGGCGCCGCGCGCGAGCGCACACACGTTCGCGCCCGCCGCACGCTCGGCGATGCCGTTCGCATACGCGGCTGCAATGCCGGCGGTCAGCATCGTCTGCGCGCCCTTCTGCCCGAGCGCCTGCGCAGCCGCATCGACGAACACCTGCGTATCTGGCCCGTCGAGCACGACAACGAGGCCCGGATTCGTGCAGAACTGCCCGACGCCGAGCGTCAGCGAATCGACGAACCCGCGCGCGATCTCCGCGCCGCGCTTCGCGAGCGCGCCCGGCAGCACAAAGAATGGATTGATGCTGCTCATCTCCGCATACACCGGAATCGGCTCACGACGCTTCGCGGCGATGTCCATCAGCGCGAGGCCGCCGCCGCGCGAGCCGGTGAAGCCGACCGCCTTGATCGCCGGATGCGCGACGAGCGCCTCGCCGATCGCGTTGCCCGCGCCGATCACGAGCGAGAACGTGCCTTCCGGCAGCCCGCACGCGCGCACCGCCTGCTGGATCGCGCGCCCGACGAGCTCCGACGTGCCGAGATGCGCGGGATGCGCCTTCACGATGACCGGGCACCCGGCCGCGAACGCGGATGCGGTATCGCCGCCCGCGACCGAGAACGCAAGCGGGAAATTGCTCGCGCCGAACACCGCAACCGGCCCGACCGGAATCTTCTGCAGACGCAGATCGGCACGCGGCAGCGGCTTGCGCTCGGGCTGCGCGGAATCGATCGTCGCGGCGAGCCAGCGCCCGTCTCGTATGTGCGACGCAAAGAGCCGCAATTGCCCGACCGTCCGCCCGCGCTCGCCTTCGAGCCGCGCGACCGGCAGTGCCGATTCCTGATGCGCGCGCTCGATCAGCGCGTCGCCGAGCGCGAGAATGTTCTCGGCGATCGTCTCGAGAAAGCGCGCGCGCGTTTCGAACGGCGCCGCCCGGAACGCATCGAACGCCGCGTGCGCGAGCCTGCACGCGCGATCGACGTCGTCCGCGCTGCTCGCGCCGAACGGCGGCTCGAGCGCCGTGCCGCGCGCCGGGTCGAACGCGAACATCGTCCCTTCCGCGCCGCGTACCGAGGCGCCGCCAATCAACATCTCTCCGGTGATCTGCATCATCGTCCTGTCTGTGTGTCCAGTTTGCGAGGTTCGTCGAGATCGATCCGGTAGATCCGGATCGCGTTGTCATGCCAGATCGCGCGGCGTGCCGCGTCGCTCAGCTGCCGGTCCGCCATCGCGGCCGCGAACGTCTGCACCAGCGCCGGATACGCGATCCGCAATCCGGCGACCGGGAAGTTGCTCGCGAACATGCAGCGTTCGGCGCCGAAGATCGCGACCGCGTCGCCGATGATCCGGCGATTCTCCGCGTCGTTCCATGCGGCGTCGCGCAGCCCGAATTCGGACAGCTTCACCGACACGCGCGGCTGCTCGGCGAGCGCCTCCATCCCGCGCCGCCAGCGCGCGAGGCCTGTGTCCGAACGGTCCCACGGCAGCCCCGCGTGTTCGAGCACGACGTCGACGGCCGGCGCATCGGCGAGCCGCGCGGCCGTTTCGTCGAGATGCCAGAACGGCACGCGCAGATCCCAGCGCAGCTCATGCGCGGCGAGCCGTTCGAGCGCGCGCGGCCAGCGCGGGTCGCTCAGCGTGCCAGGGCCGTCGACCGTGGCGTCCGGCGTCGCCGACGTGCGCGGCTTGAAGCGCACGCCGCGCACGAGCGGATACGCGGCCTGCTCGGCGAGGCGCTCATCGGCATCGTCGGCGAGCAGGTCGACCCACGCGACGACTGCCGACGGAATCGGATGACGCACCACGACGTCATGCAGCCAGCGCGTTTCCGCGAGCGCGTCGTCGCGCAGGCACTCCGCCTCGACGTGCACGCTCGCGACGACCGGCGCGCCGCCGGCCGCGCGCCGGAATTCGTCGACGCCGAAGTCGTTGCGCAGGTCCGCGTAATCGCCGAGGATGAAGTGCTCGGGATCGTACGCGCCCTGCAACCATGGATAGCGGACGTCGCCGTTCAGGCGCCACAAGTGATGGTGCGCGTCGACGATCGCATCGGGCAGCGCGAGCGCCGCGTCGTCCGCGCGCGGATCAGCGACCGCCTGCGAGCACATAGGACGCGTCCGGCTCGCGCAGCGTCGGCATCTCGTTGACGAAGCGCCACGCAGTCAGGTCGAGTTCGCGCACGTGATCGTCCTGGAACGACACGTACGCGGCGGGCCGCGACGGATGGAACGACAGCGCGGTCGGATTCGCCGGCAACGCGATGCGCTCGATTTCCTCGAGCCGCTCCGCGTCGAACACCGAGATCGACTGCTCGCCCGAATTCGTCAGCAGCAGCAGGTCGCGGCCGTCGACCGAACTCGTCCGGTAAATGCGGTTCGGATCGCTGCGCGTCTTCGCGCGGCGGCCGCAGGTCATCGTCGCGGTGTCGATCGGGACGAGCGTGTCGTCGCCGCGGTTTGCGACGAAAAGCGTCTTCTCGTCGCTCGACAGAGCGTTGCCTTCGGGGCGCGGCCCCGGCATCACCGCGCGCGGCGTCACCGTCGCATCGCGCGGATCGAACTGCGTGACCGTGTTCGACAGCAGATGCACGCCGTATGCGCGGCTCGCGTCGCGCGTCAATGTGACGAGGTGCGTCTTCACGCCGCCGGATGGCACCGCCATGTTCGGCACCGTCTGCTCGCGCGGACGATCGAACACGAGCAGCATGTCGCTCGCCTCGCTCATCGCATACAGGCGCCCGTCGGCGTCGCTCGCCATCCCGTGCGGCCGGTAGTACGGCCAAAGGTCGAGCATCCGCGTGAGTTTGCGCTCGTGCAGATCGATCTCGGCGATCCGGTGATCGCCGTCCTGGCCGCGCGTCCACGCGGTTTCGATCCCGAAGATGCCGACGTACGCGAAGCGGCGCTCCGCGTCGACAGTGAACTCGTGTGGGAAGCTCGGCAGCACGATGTGCTTGAGCGCCGCTTTCGTCTCGAGATCGTAGAAGCTGAAGGTATGGGCGCATTTCTGCACCAGCAGCAAAATGTCGTTCATCGTGAATCTCCGTCCTTCGAGGTTTCGCCGCGGCTCGCATATCGTGCCGCGGCGAGTGTGGGTTCGTTGCGTTCGCAACCGTCAGTCGGTTTCTCAGTCCTCGCAGAGCTTCGGCAGCGTCAGCGCGAGCAGGCCGGCCACCGCGAGCGTGACCGCGAGGCTGTACACGCCGGCCGCGGAGCTCACGTGCTGGGTCAGCACACCGACCGCGTACGGGCCGCAGAAGCCGCCGAGGTTGCCGAGCGCGTTAATCAGGCCGCGCGCACTGCCGGCGGTCTCAGGGCTGCAGAGCTTCGGCGGAATCGCCCAGAACACGCCGGCCGCCGCTTGCAGGAAGAAGCCGCAGCCGATCAGGAACGCGAACGACACGAGCATCGTTTCGTGCGTCAGCACCGACAGCGTGAGGCATGCGGCGAAGCCGACGAGCGGCAGCAGCACGAACAGGCGGCGCTTGCCGGTCCGGTCGGACAGATACGACGTCGCGAACATGCCGACCATCATCGCGATGTACGGCAGCATCGCGAGCAGGCCGATCTTGCCCATCCCGGTGTGCGTGAGGTTCTTCAGCAGCGTCGGCAACCACATCGTGTAGCCGTAGATGCCGACCTGGTAGCAGAAGTTGATCGCGATCAGCAGCCAGATCGTCGGGTTGCACATCATCGCGCCGAACGACGCCGCGTCCGGCTTGCCCGACGCGCGCTTGCGCTCCTGCTCTTCGCGCGGTTCTGTCGCAGTAAGCGTGACGAGACGACAAATGTCAATATAATCAGTATTGCTTACATAACAAGTGAATAAAACTGCCGGGAAGCAGACAACGGGTCTTTGCCCACACATTTCATCTGTCCTTTCCTGATCATGTGCATTACCTCGATGCCGCCGAGAATGACCCTCGCACTGTGGAAATCCTTGAACCCTAGCATAGGACGGGTCCGGCGTTTGATAGCCCGATGGTCCTGTTCGACGATGTTATTCAGGTATTTGATCTGGCGGACCTTGATCGGCGTCTCGCGATCGGCATTCACCGCGTTCAACGCGGCCAGATTGGAGCCGCTTTTGTCGATGGTCACGGTCTCTGGCGCACCATTGTGGGCGATGGCTTTTTCAAAGAACCGCCGGGCTGCAACCTTGTCCCGCCTGGCCCTGAGCAGGAAGTCGATCGTGTCGCCCGCCTTGTCCACCGCCCGATAAAGATATTTCCACTCGCCTTTGATCCTGATATAGCTCTCGTCCATTCGCCAGCTTTTCCCAACCGGAAGCTTGTGCTTGCGGAACGTCTTTTCGAATAGCGGCAATAGCTTCCGTACCCAGCGGTACACCGTGGAATGATCAACCGCGATACCACGCTCGTCCATCATCTCCTCGAGATTGCGCAAACTTAACGAATAGGCGACGTACCATCGCACGCACAGCAAAATCACTTCAAGCGGGTAATGAAGCCGCTTCAGGACCTTGGCCAGGCCCGGGGCAAGCGTGGTTCGCGGTGTCTTCGTCTTCTTCATCAGACAGCTCAGAAATTTTGCTGCCCAATTTTAACCCGGCCCCTTACTGCAACAAAACCCTGAAACGCGCAATCAGTTGAAAACCACATTTGAACCAACACCACATATCGCATCAAATGAGTTCGATCACATTTGATGCGGGAGATCTGCACGCTGGGTTCGATGAGCGGGATGTGAAAACGGAGCCATGGTGAGGTTATTCGGGCACCGCTAGACGAAAGAGGCGGCAACAGACAAACCCAGCCTAAAGTCACCGCGTCACATCTCGATATAGGTAGCCTGTCCTGCATTCCGTGATACTGGTCACAGCTGGCAGGTAGCTGTCGGCGAAGGCGGGACACGCACCCCGTGGGCTACGAATAACATCTCGCAACGTTTCGCGACGTTTCTAGAGTCAGTTTCGAGTCCTCGGGTGCGCCTGCGTTCAAACGAATACTCAGGGTTTGCCGTTGCACCGGCTGGCTATATCGCCTTCGGCGGACGCAGGCATGCATGTTCCTTTGCGTAATCTACTAATTGCAGAGGTCTACATGTCACTTTTATTCGAGCAGCCATTCACGGCCTATATCGGTATCGACTGGGCCGACACGAAGCACGATATCTGCGTTCAAGCGGCAGGCGACCCCAGTCGCGAGTCGAACCGCATTGCGCACCGGGTCGCGGCCATCGACGAATGGGCAAACGCGCTGCATCGGCGCTTCGGCGGACCAATTGCAGTGGCCCTTGAACTGGCCACGGGGCCAATCGTCGCTGCGCTGCAGAAATATGATTTCCTCGTGTTGTTCCCGATAAATCCGGCAACCCTGGCGAAGTATCGTGAGGCATTCCAACCCAGTGGCGCCAAGAATGATCCGAAAGATGCGGAACTCGCGCTTGACCTCCTGCTGCACCATCCAGAGCGGTTCGGCCCCTTGAGGCCGCAGAGCGCCGCGATGCGGACACTGGTGAGCCTGGTGGAACGGCGCCGGCAGCTGGTTGGCGACCAGACCCGGCTGACCAACCGGCTGTGCGACACGCTCAAGCAGTACTACCCGCAGGCGCTGGAATGGTTCGATGACCGGGGCACAGTGCTGTTCTGCGACTTTCTCGACCGCTGGCCGACGCTACGCTCGGTCAAGCAGGCACGCGCGGCGACCCTTGAGGCATTCTTCCATGCGCACCACTGTCGCAGTGCGAGGCGGATCAGCGCCCGTATCGGATCGATCCGCGAGGCGGCATCGCTGACTGAAGACTTGGCGATCATCGGTCCGTGCCGGCTGCATGTGCTGGCACTGGCTGCACAGCTACGCGTGGTGCTGGCTGCAATCGTGCAATTCGAGCACGAGATCGCCACGGTAGCGCGCACGCTGCCGGACTATCCGCTGTTCAAGAATCTGCAGGGTGCCGGCGCGCAGCTCGCCCCACGCCTGCTGGCCGCCTTCGGTGAGCAGCGGGAACGGTTCAGGAATGCTGATGAACTGCAGAAGTACGTGGGTATTGCCCCGGTGACCCAGCGCAGCGGGAAACAGTGCTGGGTCCACTGGCGCCTGCAGTGTCCGAAATTCCTGCGCCAGACCTTCGTGGAATGGGCCGCCCAGACCATCCCCCGGTCATCGTGGGCTGGCGCCTACTACCGGCAGCAGCGCGCGAAGGGCAGCTCGCACCACATCGCCGTGAGGGCCCTCGCATTCAAGTGGATTCGCGTCCTGTATCGCTGCTGGCAGACGCGCACGCCATACAACGAAACCGTTTACCTCGACGTGCTCAGGAAACGCGGTTCGCTCCTTGCCGGCAAGCTTGGCACTTAGGTCAAGGCCGGGTCCTGCACTTTTATCTGATCGGGGCAAGCCGCGCAGCGGCGCGTCAGGCCGAAGGCGAAGCTCGCGGGGAGACGGTGGGCAACGAGGGAACCGCCGTCAGGCGGCTGTCCACAGCCTCGTGCTGTGGGCAGCGTCGTTGTCCACGGGCGGGCGCGGGATGATCGCCATAGGAGACGTTGACGTCGAACAAAAAACTTGACAGACCCACTCAGGGCATGACTCTACCGACTTATTCGTAGTCCACGGGTGCATGTTCCGCCTGCACTGGCAGCTCGCTGCCAGTCCCACCAGTATCGATGAAAGCGGGACGGACTATCTATACTGGGTCGGCTAGAGCCGTCCGCGTCGGGCGGCAGTCGGCCAATTTGAGACAATCGGACGAGATGCTGTTGGGACTTTCGAGCGTCTGCAAGCGGGCCGGTTGCGAGCGTACGCCTTTGGGCGCACACCGACCCAAAGGTCGAACGCCCACGTGCTGAAAGTCGTCGTCGACCGGTTATGGCATTACGAAGTCTGCAGATCGATATCCCGCGCGCCGCCGTCTACACCGTGCCGGCAACGTTCCGCCGCGCTTCACAGGTCGTCTGCTTCCATGGTCAGGATGATCTTTCCAACATTGGCAGATGATTCCATGCGCCGATGGGCATCGGCGGCGCGCGCAAGCGCGAATGTACTGTCCACAACCGGTTCAAGGCGGCCGCCGCCGTCAAACCGTTCGAGCCAGTGTTCGCGGAAACGACGCACCATGTCGTGTTTTTCCTCCTGAGGGCGCGACTTCATCACCGTCCCCTTGATCTGCAGATAACGGTAAAGGATCTGCTCCAGTTCGACCGCCACCTCCCCACCACCACCAAGAATGCCGACCTGGATCAACCGGCCGCCATTCGCGAGGGACGCTACATTGTGCGCGAAATACGGCGCACCCACGAAGTCGATCACGACATCGACACCCCGACCGTTCGTCGCCTTCTTGACGACTTCGGCGAAATCCTCGGTGCGATAGTCAATGACCACGTCTGCACCGAGTTGCACAACACGTTCGCGCTTTCTGCCTTCAGCCGTAGCAAAGATCCTTGCACCCGTCGCATACGCCAGTTGCACGGCGGCCGAACCGACACCGCCTGCCGCCGCATGAATCAGCACCGAGTCGTCGCGCCGCAGGCCGCCCAGGTGCAGCATCGCCTCGTGCGCCGTGACAAACACTTCGGGAATCGCTGCTGCGTGCACGTAATCGAGCGTGGCGGGAATCGGCATGGCCATACGCCAGTCGATTCGCGCAATCTCCGCGTAGGCGCCGCCGCCCACCACGCCCATCACCCGGTCGCCCACCTTGTAGCCCTGGACCTCGCTGCCGGTCTCGACCACTTCACCCGCTATTTCAAGGCCCATGATGGTGGAGTCGCCGAAGTTGGGACGGCCGTAGCCGCCCGTGCGGTGCGTGAGATCGGCGCGGTTCACGCCGGCGGCGTACACGCGCACTAGCAGGTCCTCCGGACGCACTTCGGGTGTGGATACCTCGGCGAGCTGGAGTACGTCGGCGTCGCCGAATTCCTTGAATGTGATGGCTTTCATGGTTGTGTTTCCTTAGCGTGTTGCTCAAGAAGCGTGGCCTGCGCCACAGCGGAGGCTGAGATCGCTGCCGGAAAACCGGCATAGAACGCGAGGTGCGTGATGGCGGCGGACAGTTCTTCGAGTGTCACACCGTTATTTACGGCGCGGCGCACATGTGCGGGCAACTCGTCGAGATGGCCGCCCGCGATCAGCGCCGCGACCGTCACGAGGCTGCGGTCGCGCAGCGAGAGAGCGGGGTCGCTCCAGATCTGCGGATAGAGCGTGGCATCGACGAACTCCGCGAGTTTGGGCGTGAAGGCGCGCGCCGCTTCGCGCGGGCTGCTGAAGTTTGCGTGGGACATGACCGCTCTCCTTTCAGGCCTGGCTGATGAACTTGTGCGTGAGGTAATACTCGATGCCCTCGACGCCGCCTTCCGAACCATGACCGCTTTCCTTCATGCCGCCGAATGGCAATTCGGTTGCGATGATGCGGTACTGATTGATGCCGATCATGCCGGCTTCGAGACCGTCGCCCACGTCAATCGCGGTGCGCGCGCTCTGCGTGAACGCATAGGCCGAGAGGCCGTACGGCAGGCGGTTCGCTTCGGCAAGGCCGTCTGCGAGTGTGTCGAAGCGCATCAGCACGGCGATCGGGCCGAACGGCTCTTCGTGCATCACGCGTGCGTTCATCGGTACGTCGGCGAGTACGGTCGGCTCGAAGAAGTAACCGTCGCCTTCAATGCGCTTGCCGCCCACGAGCACTTTCGCGCCGCCCGCCACCGCGTCCGCCACCAGTTCCTCCATCTTCGCGAGTTGGCGCGGATTGGCAAGCGGGCCAACCTGAGTGGCGGGATCCATGCCGTCGCCCACCTTGAGCGCCTTTGCCGCCTGCACGAAGTGCTCGACGAACACGTCGTAGACACCGCGCTGGATCAGGAAGCGCGTCGACGAGATGCAGATCTGGCCGGTGCCGCGAAAGCGGTTGGCTGCGCCTTCGACAGCGGCCCTCTCCACGTCGGCGTCGTCGAATACCAGTACCGGACCGTGGCCGCCGAGTTCGAGTGTGATCGGCTTGACGCCTTCGGCGGCGCGCGCCGAGAGCAGACGGCCGATCGGCACCGAACCCGTGAAAGTGACCTTGCGGATCACCGGCGAGGCGATCAATTGCTTCGAGACCTGGTCGGGCACGCCGAACACGACTTGCAGCACGCCTTTGGGCAGGCCTGCATCGTCAAGTGCGCGGGCCAGTGCGAGTGCCGTGGCCGGGCTTTCTTCGCCAGGCTTGATGATCACGCTGCAGCCTGCCGCAAGCGCCGCCGCAAGCTTGCGGGCCGGCGTGATGGCCGGGAAATTCCACGGCGTGAACGCAGCCACCGGACCGATGGCCTGCTTCTTCACGAGTTGCTGCACGCCGGGGCGGTTCGACGGCACCACACGGCCGTCGATGCGGCGTGCCTCTTCCGCGAACCACTCGAAATACTCGGCGGCGCGCAGCACTTCGTCGCGGCTTTCCGAAAGCGGCTTGCCTTCCTCCAGCGTCATCAGTTCGGCAATGTGCGGCGCGCGTTCGCGCATCAGATCCGCAGCGTGCCTGAGGATGCGGGCGCGTTCGGCGGGTACCGTGTTGCGCCAGACGTCGAACGCGCGGCGCGTAACAGCTAGCGCGTGATCGAGGTCGGCGGTGGTGGCGAGCGGCACGCGGCCCAGTTCGCCTTTCGTGGCCGGGTTGATGACCGGCGCGGTTTCGCGTTCGTTGGCCGCGATCCATTCGCCGTCGATGAAAAGGTACAGCGGATCGTAGACTGCGTTCATGACGTTACCTCATGTTGATATTAGTGATCAGGTATCCGTATTAATAGAGCGGCTTGTCCACTTAACGGACGTACTTCGGATCAGGTTATTCGTACGGGCGGCGTGATCGCCTCCCGTCGTTCGGGGCTGGATACGGATGCGTCAAATGCCTGACTGCGGAACGAAGTTTAGGCGCGAAGGCCGCCCGGTTTTAGCGGTGCTGGAAAGAATGATTCTTCCCGCTGGAGGGAAAATCGCGTCGTGCGTATCGAACGGCCGTACGCTTTATGCTCAGCGCGCAAAGCCCTCAGAACCGGCCGCGCGCCTTGCTACCCCAAATAAAAAACGCTCGATATCATGCGGAGTACGCATCCGACGCGGCTGCGGAAGCGTCTCGCGCCGTCATCGAAAGAATAATGAAAGCTCAATAGGGATCGCCGGAATGGACAAGGTCTACAACATGTCGGTATTCGTGAAGGTCGTGGAGATGGGCAGTTTCACCGCCGTCGCCAACCATCTCGACACCACGGTCGGTAACGTCTCGCGCGCGGTTTCCGTGCTTGAGGAGGGCCTCAACACGCGACTTCTGCAACGCTCCACGCGACGCCTCGTCGTCACCGATGCGGGCCGCCGGTTCTACGAGCGTAGCGTCTCGATCCTCGCCGAAATCGCACATGCCGAAGCCGAGGCGCGCGACGCTTTGCTTGAGCCGCGTGGGACGCTGCGCGTACACGCTGTACCGGGACTCGGGCGCGAGCTCGTGACGCGAGCGATACTTGCGTACCGCGAAGCGTATCCGAATGTTTCGGTCGACCTGCTGCTTTCGCAACGCATGCCCAACCTGCTCGAGGAGCAACTCGATCTCGCTGTCGTGATCGCCCGCGCACTGCCCGATTCCGCCTATGTGAGCCAGAAGATCGGTAGCAGCCATTGCATTCTGGCTGCTTCGCCGACGTACCTGGCGCAGCATCCTGCGCCCGCAGCGCCGGAAGATCTCGTCGATCATGCGCGGGTATTGTTGAGCACCGTGGATTACGCCGCGGGTGAATGGCACCTCGAGAGTTTCTCTGGCACTGTCATTTATCGGCCATCCGGACCGCACTTCAGCGTGAACGACATGGAGGCCATGGCCGTCGCGCTGCGCGACGGCGCCGGAATTGGTTTGCTTGCGGGGTTTTCCGCTATCAACGATCTACGTAAGGGAACCCTGGTTCGCGTGCTGCCGGAATATCACACCTACGCGCGGAATGTGTACGCGGTCTATCCGTCCCGGCAGTTCGTCGACGCCAAGGTAGTACGCTTTGTCGACACACTGAAAGCCTGCGTCGGAGATCAGCTCTCCGCGTACGCAAGGGAACTTGGGATAGAAAATGCCGCCGTGTAATTTGGCGCAGGCGCTTGCTGATCGAGCTATTGATGTCTGCGACGTGCGAATTGCCACTGCGACCGGTTTGTGCACGAACCGGGTCATTTCAGCCACGTAACGTCGAGCCACCGCTTCGGGTCCGGGTGCCGCCGATCGCGACCGGCGGTGTTCAGCCCCCTCGCCGAAGTTTGCTGTCGGACCGGGATCGGCAAGAAGCGGCCTTCGCGCTAGTCGCGATGAAGGGCCCTTCCTCAATCTAATTCGGTCGTTCATCCCGATCGACGCACGGCCATCGATCAGCCACTCCTGCCCTTTTGAGAACGTCTGGCCGGAAAGCCTCTATCGATACAAACGTCTCTGCGAGCTTACGCCGCCCCCAACACCAGATCGAGGCGGCCCGCTGGCTTGAACCCGGTCCCGCTTACCTCGGCGAGCCAGGCCAGATCTCTTGAAAGCGTTTCAGGCGCCATGGCTTTCGCCCAATAAATCGGCCCACCTTGGTTACGCGGAAACCCGTACCCATTCGCCAGCACCACATCTACGTCTGGCCCACGCGCGGCGACACCTTCTTCGAGCAGAAGCGCCGCTTCGTTGACCATTGTGAGCAATGCGCGTTTCCGAATGTCTTCAAAGCTAAGCCTACGCGGCACAATCCCCTTACGAGCACGCGCGTCATCGATTATCGCTTTCACAATGTCGTCGGGCTGGCCGTGCTTTGAACCGGCGCCGTATTGATAGTAACCCGCGCCCGTCTTGCGCCCGAGGCGGCCCGCTTCGCACAACCTGTCGGGAATGTCGACATAGCGTACATCGGTAGGGCGACTTGCCGCCCGGGCCCGGCGCATCCGCCACGCGATGTCAAGTCCCGACATGTCAGCAACGGCAAAGGGGCCCATCGCAAACCCAAAGGCTTGGAGCGTCGCGTCGATCTCATTAGGATAGGCACCTTCTTCAAGCATGAATTCGCACTGAGCGCGATACGCCGAATACACGCGATTACCGATGAAGCCAAACGCATTGCGCGTCAACACCGGTAGCTTGCCAAATCGCTGGGCGAGCACGAAAGCCGTCGCAAGCGATTGCTGCGAGGATTCAGTGCCGCGCACGACCTCCATCAGCCGCATCACGTGCGCGGGGCTGAAGAAATGCAACCCGACGACATCGCGTGGCCGTTTTGTGGCTCCAGCGATGCCATCGAGATCCAGATAGGAGGTATTTGAGGCAAGCAGTGCTCCGGGACGCGCGAGTTTGTCGATGCGCTGAAACACTTCTTGCTTAACTGCAAGATCTTCGAACACCGCTTCTATCACGGCATCGACATGCGTCAACGACTGCCAGTCGGTCGTGCAAACGAGCCTCCTCGCGCGTTCTGCTGCGTGATCTGCTTTCAGCTTGCGTTCGTAATGCTTGAGGATTCTTTCTCGTCCCGCGTCAAGGGCGCCTGCATCCTGCTCGACGAGTGTCACCTGAAGTCCTGCATCGAGTGCGCAGATTGCGATGCCACTGCCCATCGTACCGGCCCCGATCACCGCGATCGACTCTACGGCACTTGCAATCGAGAAATCGATGTGGGTGGGATTTGCAGCCTCGCTCTCGGCACGCGCAAGATAGGCGAGGGGGGATGTTTCGTCGAGTGTGATCAGAACATCGTCATTCATGGTGAGCCTCCGATGCGAGTACAGCAACGCCATCAGCCGCCAGTACGCCTTGGCCTGCAGGCAGCACGAAGATCGGATTGATTTCTGCTTCGACAAGACGCCCGCCAAGCTGCACCGCCATTCGCGCAAAGGCGACGATTGCGGTCACGAGGGCGTCAATATCAGCGCGCGGCCGTCCACGATACCCGTCGAGCAGGGGCCACGTTTTCAGTTCGTGGATCATCGCGAGCGCGTCTGCGCGCGACAGCGGCGCTTCGGTGGAGAGGAGACGCATTGTCGTATCCTTGAACAACTCCGCGGTGACGCCGCCCATGCCGAGCAGCAATACCGTGCCGAGTGGATCACGATGGAGGCCGAGAATCAGTTCTGTACCACCGGTCACCATTTCCTGCACGAGAAATGCATTCGCGGATACGCCAGTCGCGGTTTCGACGTCGTCGCGCATGCGGTCTAGGCGCGCCCCGATGCTGTCGGCAGTGACGCCCACCACAACGCCGCCGACATCGCTCTTGTGCGTGATCTCGTTCGACAGCAGCTTGAGCACGACCCTGTCACCCAGATCGCGAGCGGCGCTCTCCGCTGCATGTGCGCTCGTGACGACACGCTCGCGCACCGCTGTCACGCCGAAGCGGGAAAAAAGCGCTTTCGCCTGCGCTTCGTTGAGTGATCCGACCGGTAGATCGCTCAGGTCGACGTCTGATTCAAGGGACCTTTCGTCCGGACTCACAGCGCGTCGAATGTATTCGCCATGCTGCCACATCGCCGCAAGCACGCTCGTCACGCTTTCGGGCGTTGGGAACGCCGGCACTCCCTGCTCGTTAAGCAACCGCGTGATCTCCGGCGCGTGAGGGCTCACAAATACCATCACGGGTTTGTCATTCCCGGGCAGCGAATCGCGGATCGCGCCGGCCATCAGGTCAGGCATCGCGAGGCCAGACGATCCAACGATAACCACGACCGCGTCGTAAGTCGGACTATCGAGTAGAGTGCCGATCGCACCGCGCAGGAGAGCCGGCTGCAGACCTGCAAGCGTCACGTCGATCGGATTGCGGTCGAGCACTGCATGATCGCCGGTCTGGAGCGCGCGCAGCTTTGCAGCAGTCGCTTCATCGGGAGGCGGGGTCTCAAAGTTCGCCATGCCGAGGCTATCGGTGACGAGCGTGCCCGCACCGCCGGTCGAGGTTAAAATCGCCACCCGTCGCCCGGAGAGATTACGCCGCGTAGCGAGCGCATGAGGAATGTCGAGCAAATCGGAAAACGTCTGGGCGCGAATGACGCCGACCTGGCTGAAAAGCGCGTCATACATGCGGTCCGAGCCGGCCAGCGCGCCCGTATGCGAGACCGCCGAACGCGCGCCTGATTCCGAGCGTCCGATCTTGAACACGACGACCGGCTTGCCCGCGGCGGCCGCCCTTAGCGCGGCGCGGCGAAAGCGGTCCGGATGACGTAGCCCCTCCATGTAGAGCGCGATAACAGAAGTCGAATCATCGTCGACCAGATAATCGACGAAGTCCGCCATGTCGAGATCTGCTTCATTGCTCGTCGACACCAGCTTTGACAAGCCAATGCCGCGTGCTGCCGCCCGCGACAACAGCGAGCCTAGAATCCCGCCGCTTTGTGACACCACGCCGATCCCGCCGACTGTAAAAGTGTCTGTCTCCAGCGCCCCGCTTGCTGACAGCGTGATGCGATCGGTGAGGTTGACGAGCCCGATTGTATTCGGGCCGAGCAGGCGCATGGACCCTGCTGCCTCGATCAATTGCGCCTGCCGCTTCGCGCCTTCCTCGCCAATTTCTGCATAGCCGCTCGCCAGCACGATTGCAGCGCTCGTGCCGCGGCTTGCCAGATCTCGCACCGCAACGTGGGCGCGCTCGGCGCCGAGCAGCACGATGCCGACATCCGGTGCGTGCGGCAACGACGCTACATCGGGATAGCAGGGTAGGCCATCGATCGAGTCGTAACGCGGATTGACCGGGTAGATGTCGCCGGCGAAGCCGTGCTTCCTGAGGTAAGCCACCGGTCGGCCTGACGTCTTGGCTGTGTCCGCCGATGCGCCGATTACGGCAACGCTCGCCGGACGCATCAATTTTGAAATTGCATTCACGTCGATCTCCTTCGTGCTCACTTGGTTTTGTTCAGAAATGCGAGCACCGAGTCGCGATGTTCACTGCTTGTGTAGCAGACGGCCTGGGCCTGGCTGCCTTGTGAAAACACCTGATGCGCGGACAGTTCGTAGCTCTGGTTGAGGATGCTCTTGCCAAGCGCGAGCGCGGTGGCCGAACCCTGGCTCAATTCGGCGGCCCAGGCGTGGGCGTCGGCGATGAGCGAATCCGGCTCGCTCAGGCGATCCGCGATGCCGATTTCCAGCGCTTCCTTGGCATCCACTTTGCGCCCGCTGAAGATCAGTTCCTTCGCCCGCGCGAGGCCGACCCGACGCGGCAAAAAGTACATGCCGCCACCGTCGGGAATCAGCCCGCGTTTGATGTAGCTCCACGTGAAGCTCGCTTCTTGAGATGCGATGATGAAGTCACAAGAGAGCGCCATATCGGCGCCGAGCCCCGCCGCCGCCCCGTTGACTGCGGCGATGGTTGGTTTGGGCATCGAGTAGAGCAGATTGACCGTGTGATGCACGAGTTGCTGGCGGGACCAGCCATTGAACGCAACCTCGCCGGCGGGCGCTTCCATGCGCTGCGCCATACCGCTGACGTCGCCGCCGGCGCAGAACCCCTTGCCGTTGCCGGTCAGCACCACGGCGCGCACCCGCCGGTCGCGCGAAACGGCGTCTAGCGCCTCGATCAGTTCGGCACGCATTTCGTTGGTGATGGCGTTACGTTTTTCAGGACGATTCAGCGCGATCATGGCGACCTGCGAATCGATAGTGACTTGAATGGTGGATGTGCTCATGCGTGTCTCGATGGTTGAATTGGAGTCGACTGACAAGGTCAATCTGCCAATGCAGCTTAGCCCCACCCGCCACCCAAGACACCCCGTTAATTCCACTGTGTGGAACGGAGCGGGTTTCATCCGAGGGTTCGACAAATTCCACTGGATGGAATTGACGGATTGTCATCGAGCGTTCGGTGCCGATAATGGATTCCAACGCAGGCCACTTGCCACGACGATCCTGCGGCCCAATACAAGCCCGGAGACATGATGCACGCAGCCCGTTCCAATCCCATCGACGTCAGCGCCGTCGCGCAACCGCAGACAGAGGCCGTCTACCGGAAAGTCACCTGGCGGCTGCTGCCGTTCCTCTTCGTTTGTTACGTCTTCGCTTATCTGGATCGCGCGAATATCGGCTTCGCGCACCTGCAGTTCTCGCGTGACATCGGTCTTTCCGACGCCGCATTCGGTCTGGGCGTGGGACTCTTCTACGTGGGTTACATGCTCTTCGAGGTGCCGAGCAACCTGTGGCTTGCGCGAGTCGGCGTGAGAAAAACGCTCATGCGGATCATGGCGCTATGGGGCATCGTTTCGGCGGGCACCGCGTTCGTGCAGACGCCAACGCAGTTTTACATCGCGCGCGTGTTGCTGGGCGCAGCGGAAGCAGGATTCTTCCCGGGCGTGATTCTCTACTTCACCTACTGGTTTCCGGCAGCGCGCCGCGCACGCGTCACGTCCATCTTCATGATGGCGATCTGCGTATCCGGCATCATCAGTGGGCCTGTGTCGGGATGGATACTCAATAGCATGTCGGGCTTACTCGGCTATAACGGCTGGCAATGGCTGTTCCTGCTAGAAGGGTTTCCGTCAGTCATCGCCGGTGTCTTTGCGTATGTCTATCTGACGGACCGGCCGGAGCAGGCAACATGGCTCACGGACGACGAGAAGGCCCTCCTGCTGGCGGAGCTTAGCCGCGATGCGCAAACGAAGGCCGCACGCGCTCATGGTTCGATCTGGGTCGCGTTGAAGGAGCCGAAGTTTTATTTCCTGACCTTCGCATACTTCAGCGTACCTTGGGCGAGCATCGTCGTGCATATCTGGGCGCCGAGCGTGATCCAGAAAAGCGGTGTGTCGAACTACTGGCACATTGGGCTACTTTCTGCGATTCCGTATGTGGTCGGCGCAGTCGCGATGTATCTGCTCGGCCGAAACTCGGATCGTATGCTGGAGAGGCGGTGGCATTTCATGGCAAGCGCATTGATGGCCGCGCTGGGCGTCGCGCTTTTACCGGCGGCGGCGAATCACGCAGGCATTCTGGTAGCACTGCTTTGCGTCGCGACGGCTGGTTATCTGGGCATGCTGTCGCTGTTCTGGACGATCCCACCCGCGTACCTGTCGAGCACCGCCGCAGCAAGCGGCATCGGCCTCATTAGCAGCCTCGGCCAGTTTGGCGGGATTTCGGCTCCTTCGGTGATCGGCTACGCATCGACGCACTTCGGCAGCAGCGCGATGGGTCTCTATGCGGTTGCGGTCGTCTCCATACTCGGCGGTCTCGCAGTGGTGCTGGGTATTCCAGCGCGCGCGATCAGTGAACGTCGGGAATGAAAGAGACGCTTGCGGGCCTCAATTTTCGAGGCGCACGCATTCGGCTTTGATCTCGTCGCGCAGACGCAGCAGAGCCGGTGCCAGCTCGCTCACAACGCTGTCTTTTGACGCTGCCGTGCGGACGCTAAAGTTGAGGATCAACAACCGGTGTCCTGGAATGGCGAGCGGAGTCGCGAGTGCAATGACTTCAGGCTGCCAGCTTGCGACGCAATAGCCGTTTCGGTGCACATCATCCACGGCCTCGGCGATTTCTCGCGCCAGACGCTCCCAGCCGCTCCGTCCGCGACGCTTGAACGCGCCCATCAGGCGGGCAAATTCGGCCTCCGGCTGCGTGGCGAGATACGCACGGCCGAGCGAAGTCAGTTCCATCGGCACACGTTGTCCCGAGACGATCGTACGCAATGAGGCTCGCTGGTTATAACGAATGGACTCGAGGTAGACCATCTCTTCCCGGTCGGCGCCCGCGATTCCGACATTGATGCGCTTTGCCTGGGCAGTGTCGCGGATTAGCTGTCCTGCAGCATTCAGTACCGTGGATCCGCTGCGCAACGCCTGCGCCAGACTGAGCACGGGCAGGCCCAGTCTATACGCCCTGCGTGCCGCATCGTGCTCGAGATAACCCGCCTCGACGAGCGTTCGTGTAAGGCGGCTCACCGTAGCCTTCGGCAGGCCTGTGCGTTCCGCGAGTTCTCCATTGCCGAGAAGCGTTGCACCGGGACCGAACGCGCGCAGCAGTTCGAGCCCGCGTTCGAGCGATCGATTCGACGGGGTAGCGTTCGATTCCGGTTGTTGATTCTTGTGCTTCGCCATAGACAGCGGGTCTGTAGGGCTTAACGTGGAAAGGTCAATTATGGATGTATGTCACTACATGCGGTGAGATTCGATACCTGAACAAAACGTAGCTTTACTAGAAAAGGATAATCCGATGGTCATCAACATTGCAAAGCTCCGACGCGCGACCGTGTCTGTCGCACTCTGCACCGCGTCACTATTGTCAAATGTGGTTCATGCCGCTGACGTTCATGTTCTGGCAACTGGAGCGCTCTCAGCAGCGTTTAGGGAGCTCGGACCAGCGTATGAACGACAGACCGGGAATCACCTCGTCATATCGTGGGGGCCTTCATACGGTACGTCCGCTGACGCGTTACCCATGCGCATTAAGAATGGCGAAGCAATGGACGTCTGCTTCATGATCCGCCCTGCGCTAGACGCACAGATCAGACAGGGTAAGTTTCTCCCGGGCACTCGCACAGATCTCGTTGCGTCCCGAATTGGCGTGGCGGTTCAGGCCGGCATGCCGAAGCCGGATGTCAGTACTGTGGTAGCACTACGTGGTGCACTGCTCGCAGCGAAATCAGTAGCCTTCTCTGAAGGAGCGAGCGGCACCTATATTACTGAGACGTTGTTCCCCAAGCTTGGCATCGCGGATCAAATGAAAGCCAGGAGTGTTCAGATCAAAGGGAAGGAGCTGGTCGGAACGGCCATTAAGCGGGGCGACGCCGAAGTTGGATTGCAACAGATCAGTGAACTTCGTGCCATTCAGGGGATCCAGTACGTCGGGCCGCTTCCGCAAGAAGTGCAGAAGGCGAGCGTCATTTCCGCCGCCGTGTCAACAAACGCGCAGGAGCGGGAAGGCGCCGCGGCGCTCATTTCTTATCTGAGAACGCCGACAGCGTCGGCAGTATTCGAAAGGACTGGGCTTGGCCCAATCGAGCCCCACAAATAAATCGCATTGGTTTTGAGTCCTGGTACCCCGGAAGATAAGCTGCCGCGACAGCCGCTTCTCTCGTTGATTAACCTTGTCCGAGCGAAAACGGGGGCATGACCTTCGAGCAAGATAGCTAGCCGTTTAGTGCGATCCAGTCACTTCCAGCGACGGCTCGCTCGCGCAAAGCGGTCGTTCGTGGATTTCGGCGGGCTGTCTCGTTTGGGTCGACTTGCGACGATCATTCGCTGCAGGCCGGCAAGCAGTTCTCAATTCAGCTATCGGATCGGGTTCGGCCATCAACGGGCGCTGGCCCCGCACGCTCGACGCGACGTTCGCGTGGCGCCTTCGCCCTGACACCGGCCGTCAAGCGTCCGTGTTGATCGCGTTGTTAGCACTGGGCCGGTACCGCGGCGCTTAGCTTACGGGTTCTGCAGGAATCTCAAATAGAAGGCTGCAAACACCAAGACAATGCCGACGTTAACTATCAGCCGTTCCCAAAATCGATTCCTAAAGAACAGAAAATCTACACTAACGACAACGGCTATCAACATCACAACGTAAAGCACGATGGACGTGTTCCTTGTCATTTCAATCACCAGTTCAAATATATCCACAGGTTGGCCATGACCGGTCGTCGGCGGTTGTGCCAGAAAGCGGCCCTTGTCGACACAGCGTAAACCCGACGGAATCCTGTCACGAATTCGCGCGTAACATAACGTCCGTAAAATATTCCCTGGAGTCCTATTTTTTGTTCTGCAGGAGCAAGTATGCGACTAGCCGCCTTTATCTTGCGAGACATGGAGCCCGTAGTGGCGGAATGGGAGACGTTTGCAGCGACCCTGCTTCCAGCTTCAGCCGGGATGGAACTGCTGGCCCTGCGCAACCACGCGCAGCAGATTCTGGAAGCCGTGGCCAAGGATTTGCAGACTTCGCAGACCAGGGAAGCGCAACACGAAAAATCGTTGGGGCGAGCCCCTAGACCGGCTGATGCCCCAGAAACAGCCGCGCAAACGCATGCCCTTCTGCGCGCGCGACGCGGCTTCAACATCAAGCAGCTGGCCGCCGAGTACCGCGCGCTGCGCGCAAGCGTGCTTCGTTTGTGGATGGACGATTGCCAGCCCGACGCGCCGCATCTGGATGATATCGTCCGCTTCAATGAGGCCATCGATCAGGCGCTCGCCGAATCGGTCGGCTTTTTCAGCGAGCAAGTCGATCAGGCTCGCAATCTGTTGCTTGGTATGCTCGGGCACGACATGCGCAGCCCGCTTCAGACGATTCAGGTGACAGCCTCATATCTGTCCGCCCTGAATGCGGGGGAGCGCGTTTCGGAAGCCGCAGCCCGTCTGGTACGAAGCGGCGCGCGCATGCAGTCGCTTCTTGATGATCTGTGCGATTTCAATCGGACCAGGCTCGGGCTTGGTATCAACGTCACACGCACCAACGTTGATTTGGCGGATGTGTTCACCGATGAGTTAGACCAGTTGCGCGCAGTTCATCCGGACAGGCAGATCGAGATGGAGTTGCAGGGCAATGCTCATGGCGTCTGGGATGGCCCGCGTCTGCAGCAGTTGCTTGGCAATCTTGTTCTCCCCCGGCGTCAGACTACTTGTCGTGTTATCTGAATCTTATAGACATGGTCCGGGGGCGGTAAAATCAGGGTGAATGAAAGCCTACTCAGCAGAAAGAAAAGAAGCGCTGGTGCGTCGCATGATGCCGCCGGAAAACGCGTTGGTCTCAGCGCTGGCCAGAGAAACGGGGATTACCGAACAGACGTTGTACACGTGGCGCCGACAGGCGAAAGGACAAGGGCTGGCCGTGCCGGGCGATGGGAAGAATCCCGAGGGATGGTCTTCGGAAGACAAGTTTGCAGTAGTGCTGGAAGCCGCCCCGCTCAACGCAGCGGAGCTGGCCGAGTACTGCCGGCGCAAAGGACTCTATCCCGAACAGATCGCGGCGTGGCGAGCGGCCTGCCAGGCAGCCAACGCGAATGCCACCGAGCAGGCACGCGAGCAGCGCCACCAGTCGAAAGACGACAAGCAGCGCATCCGACAGCTCGAGAAGGAATTGCAGCGCAAGGAGAAGGCGCTAGCGGAAGCGGCGGCGCTGCTGATTCTGAGAAAAAAAGTCCAGGCGATCTGGGGAGACAAAGAGGACGATTGATCAACGTCCCGGATCGCCTGTTATGTATATCGTTGATACGCGAGGCGGCGCAGTCAGGCTGCCGGCTGGAGAAGGCTTGCGACGAGTTGGGCGTGAGCCTGCGCACGTTTCAGCGCTGGGTCGGTGACGGTGACACGGTACGTGCCGATGGTCGTACCACGACCGAACGGCCGCCGCCGGGCAACCAGTTGAGTGAGGCTGAACGGCAACAGATTCTTGAGGTAGCCAATAGTGCGGAGTTTGCCAGTCTGCCGCCCAGCCAGATCGTGCCGAGGCTGGCCGATCGCGGCGTGTATGTCGCATCGGAATCGAGCTTTTACCGCGTGCTGCGCAGCGCCTCGCAGCAGCACCATCGTGGTCGTGCGCGCAAGCCCTCGACCCGGGTAGT
The DNA here is from genome assembly GCF_050436245.1 of Paraburkholderia sp. MM6662-R1. NCBI lineage: Bacteria > Pseudomonadati > Pseudomonadota > Betaproteobacteria > Burkholderiales > Burkholderiaceae > Paraburkholderia > Paraburkholderia sp. MM6662-R1. The sequence goes on from NZ_JBNDLV010000003.1 coordinate 946,497, forward strand.
GACCAGTCATTGCGCGACGGCGCCCAATCAGGTCTGGTCGTGGGACATCACCTGGGTACCTGCGGCGGTCAAAGGACAGTATTACTACTGGTACATGATGCTGGACGTGTTCAGCCGCAAGATTGTCGGTCACGAAGTGCATGAGGCCGAATCGGCAGAACTGGCCGCGTTGCTGATGCGGCGTGCCAGTCTGGCAGAGGGCCTGGCAGGACGTCCCCTGGTGCTGCATTCGGATAATGGCAGCCCGATGAAAGGTGCGACGATGCTTGCCACCCTGGAGAACCTGGGGGTCGTGGCCTCGTTTAGCCGACCACGCGTGAGTAACGACAACCCGTACGCAGAGTCGCTGTTCCGGACCTGCAAGTATCGGCCCGACTACCCGCGCAAGCCGTTCGGCAGCGTTGATGAGGCGCGGGCCTGGACGCAGCAGTTCGTGCGCTGGTACAACCATGAGCACAAACACAGCGGCCTCAAATTCGTCACGCCGGCCCAGTGTCATAACGGCGTGGCGAATGCAGTTCTTGCGCAACGTGAGATCGTTTATGCGGAGGCCAGGCAGCGCAATCCACGGCGTTGGTCCCGATCGACGCGCAACTGGAAATTGAAGGATGAAGTCTGGCTCAATCCGGAGCGCATGCAACCGGAAGAACTAAAGCAGTGCGCATGAGGTGACGCGACAAGTACGTTGACAACCGCCGTTCTCAATGCGATCAGACATGGGGCGCCGAACGCACCGGTGCGCGTGGTGGTGACTGGTGACGAAGCGGAGTTGCGTTTCGAGGTCAGGAACAGCGGACCTGCCATCGAGAGGTCGTTGCTGGAGCGCATCTTTGATCCGCTCCAACGCGGCGCGAATCATGAGAACAGACGGGACAGCAAGGGCAGTCTCGGACTCGGGTTGTATATCGCAAGCGAAATCGCCAAGGCCCATCACGGCACGATCGAGGCGCGGTCAGATAAGGTAGAGACCGCATTCACCGTGTGTCTGCCGCGCCGCACGTAGCAGGCGATGTCCATGCCGCGACGGACATGTAACGGGGTCCGTGGGTGTTTGCTTTGCCTGAACGCCAACGGCCGGGGCGACATGAGTCCGACGCATCCGGCAGCACGCGGCCAATTTGAGACATCCGCGAGTAACGTCTAGATTGTCGACGATCGGCGAATACACCGCATCCCGTTCATTCCTTCTGCCGGACGCCAGACTGGGCGCCGATGTTGAAGTTTGCTCTAGCTCCCCCGATTTTCAACATTTCAGTGTCCTTGCCATGCTGACGCAGCGTCATGGAAACGACGACGCCATGAGAATCCACATTGAAAGTGACCTGAACGTTTAGGTCGAAGTCCGCGAAGAACTCCCGGGCGTTTTCGGGAAAGATGCCGAACGGGCCTTGACCTGTCGCCTGAGCAATCAGATGTTGATCCGCTTCCGTCACAGTGATCACAAAGTCCGCTCGCAGTTCATAACGACCTGTGTAGGACTGCAGCACAGCCTGATCAACCGGGACGATCACCCGTGCTTTGTTCAACGGTTTAGCCGGATTCAAAAGATGGTGCGCAATGTCGCCCACGTCACCCGCTGCGTTGGACATTAATACCACGCCGATCCGCGCGCGGCGGTAGAACAACATAATCGAGCGATAGCCCGCAGTGCCACCGTCGTGACCGTACAGTACATCATCACCTACTGCTTTCGCTCCCCAACCGAGCGCGATATCGTGATCCGCTACGCGTTGGCGCAGCGTCATCGTTTCTTCAATCGCGTGGTCGAGGCTGGATTTACGCTGCCCGAAGATGGTATCCATTAAGGTCAGCTGGTCGTTCACTGTCGAGCGAAGTGCGCCTGCTCCGGCAAAGGGGGAAGGACCGAGATTCCATCCTGGCACTGGCCGCAGTGAGGCGTCATGTCCGGGTACAAGACGGATTTTCATGGAATCTGACAACTCGATCGATGTGCTATGCATACCCAGCGGACCAGTGACGCGCTCGCGGATCAAGGTCTCATAGTCTTTGTTGGCACGGCACGTCAGCGCATGGCCCAACAGGCCGACGCCAAGATTGGAATATTCTTCAACCGTGTCAACATCGCGCGTGAGTTCGTGCGCTGCGAGGAATTGGTAGAGCGCGTCAACTGTGTAATGCCGATAAGGATCGGGGTCGTCGCCATTGAAGTTGTCGGGCATTCTGGGAAGGCCGGACAAATGTGTTGATAGCTGCTGCAGCGTGATTTTCCGGCCGTTACGCTCAGGTATCACTACGCCGCTTGGAAGCAGATCCTGAACCGGCTCGTCGAATGTTGCTTCTCCTCGCCCGACCATATCAGCGAGTAGGAGTGCCGTGTAGACCTTTGTGATTGAGCCTATCTCGAACACAGAGTCGCCATCAGGAGTGCTGGTGTTGTCGGCGCTGTGGCGGCCATAGCTCACGACACGCCGCCTGCCACCATCGATCATGCCGACCACAATTCCTATGCTTTGCCTCCTCCCATCGACGCGATCCGCAAGAATTGAAAGAATTTCATCGTTGCTGGGGAAATGCGAGTGGGAAGCTTGTGCGTTGTGGTCGGTTTTAAGCATACGTGGCTCAACGTGTAGGGACGGGGATATTGTCTGGCGCCAAAATTTTCGCCAGTCGCTCGGGCGGCCGCTTATTCGTCGACCGGCGACCGCAACCACCGCTTTTGGGGAATTTGACTCTCCGTCTTGGCCGAGTTATGCGTAGCGCATTAGGCAGCGGTCGGCCAAAAGCAGCCTGTCGAAATGGCCACGCAGATCGTCGACAATATTCGGGTTAGCCGTAGAGCCCAACGCAATTTTCCCAAGGGTCGCGCAGCATGCACATCCGCTTTCCATCTTCCACTTGGCCTGGACCACGATAAAGCGTGGCACCTATGTTCAGAAAATGCTTTAGCGATTCATCGAAGTCATCGACGGTCCAGTAGACGACTGTGCCCGCCGATCCCGCCGATAATTTTGCATCGGCGGGAACAATTTCGAGTCTGATGCCATTGAATTCGAGGTATGTCAGATTGAACTCGTCAAGAAAGCGCCTTTCAGCGCCTCGAAAAGCTGACTGGTACCAGTCCAATGCCCCCGGCGTCAGACTACTTGTCGTGTTATCTGAATCTTATAGACATGGTCCGGGGGCGGTAAAATCAGGGTGAATGAAAGCCTACTCAGCAGAAAGAAAAGAAGCGCTGGTGCGTCGCATGATGCCGCCGGAAAACGCGTTGGTCTCAGCGCTGGCCAGAGAAACGGGGATTACCGAACAGACGTTGTACACGTGGCGCCGACAGGCGAAAGGACAAGGGCTGGCCGTGCCGGGCGATGGGAAGAATCCCGAGGGATGGTCTTCGGAAGACAAGTTTGCAGTAGTGCTGGAAGCCGCCCCGCTCAACGCAGCGGAGCTGGCCGAGTACTGCCGGCGCAAAGGACTCTATCCCGAACAGATCGCGGCGTGGCGAGCGGCCTGCCAGGCAGCCAACGCGAATGCCACCGAGCAGGCACGCGAGCAGCGCCACCAGTCGAAAGACGACAAGCAGCGCATCCGACAGCTCGAGAAGGAATTGCAGCGCAAGGAGAAGGCGCTAGCGGAAGCGGCGGCGCTGCTGATTCTGAGAAAAAAAGTCCAGGCGATCTGGGGAGACAAAGAGGACGATTGATCAACGTCCCGGATCGCCTGTTATGTATATCGTTGATACGCGAGGCGGCGCAGTCAGGCTGCCGGCTGGAGAAGGCTTGCGACGAGTTGGGCGTGAGCCTGCGCACGTTTCAGCGCTGGGTCGGTGACGGTGACACGGTACGTGCCGATGGTCGTACCACGACCGAACGGCCGCCGCCGGGCAACCAGTTGAGTGAGGCTGAACGGCAACAGATTCTTGAGGTAGCCAATAGTGCGGAGTTTGCCAGTCTGCCGCCCAGCCAGATCGTGCCGAGGCTGGCCGATCGCGGCGTGTATGTCGCATCGGAATCGAGCTTTTACCGCGTGCTGCGCAGCGCCTCGCAGCAGCACCATCGTGGTCGTGCGCGCAAGCCCTCGACCCGGGTAGTGACCAGTCATTGCGCGACGGCGCCCAATCAGGTCTGGTCGTGGGACATCACCTGGGTACCTGCGGCGGTCAAAGGACAGTATTACTACTGGTACATGATGCTGGACGTGTTCAGCCGCAAGATTGTCGGTCACGAAGTGCATGAGGCCGAATCGGCAGAACTGGCCGCGTTGCTGATGCGGCGTGCCAGTCTGGCAGAGGGCCTGGCAGGACGTCCCCTGGTGCTGCATTCGGATAATGGCAGCCCGATGAAAGGTGCGACGATGCTTGCCACCCTGGAGAACCTGGGGGTCGTGGCCTCGTTTAGCCGACCACGCGTGAGTAACGACAACCCGTACGCAGAGTCGCTGTTCCGGACCTGCAAGTATCGGCCCGACTACCCGCGCAAGCCGTTCGGCAGCGTTGATGAGGCGCGGGCCTGGACGCAGCAGTTCGTGCGCTGGTACAACCATGAGCACAAACACAGCGGCCTCAAATTCGTCACGCCGGCCCAGTGTCATAACGGCGTGGCGAATGCAGTTCTTGCGCAACGTGAGATCGTTTATGCGGAGGCCAGGCAGCGCAATCCACGGCGTTGGTCCCGATCGACGCGCAACTGGAAATTGAAGGATGAAGTCTGGCTCAATCCGGAGCGCATGCAACCGGAAGAACTAAAGCAGTGCGCATGAGGTGACGCGACAAGTACGTTGACAACCGCCGTGTATGTCGCATCAATCCGAAGCCGTTCCGCGTGCTGCTCGGCCTGTTGACGACGAACTTCGGCAATCCGCGCGGTGACCTCATCGGAAATTTCTCTCCGGCCCGCGAGCTCTAGAGCCCAAGCTCCCACTTCCTCTGGCAAGTCTGCGGCCCCAGCGAGCGCGGCCGTAAAGAAAAGTGGGTCTTGGTTGACATAGATCACCCCATGACCCTTCTCGACCTGAACGGTGCGCGCCATGGCCAAGGCCATTTCAGCCAGCTCGCGACGAAACGGAATCAGCATTCCGTTTTCCAGTTCGCGTGGAGTTCCTGTTAGCCAGGTCTGTATAACCTTGGCGATCGCGGACGATACCGCCCCCCTGAGCTTTTCCCGTTGCGCTATGAGGAATCGAAGCACTGGCGGCCAGCGTCCGATGACAATCGAGCGATGCTGCGCCTCCAGGTACAAACCAAGGGACGACATGGTGCCTGAAATGCCACCGGTAGGCACGGTTCCGATGTGGTCGAACCGGATCAGCAGTCTGGTGAGATGCTCAGCGTTGTTCGCAAGCAGCAGGTCAACCCGCTCTGTAAGAAACCGCTCCGCTTCAGGGTCGAGACACAGTGCATCAAGGAGGATGTCTCCTGCCAGGAAAAGGCCGCTCGTCTGGGCGGAGGCGAACGCCGAATCCCAGGCCGTCCCAGTTTCGGCAGGCTGTCGCAGCAGAAACTGGCCCAGCATCCGTAGCGAGTTTGTCCAGAGAGGATTTTCCGCGAGCTTCGCCCACTGAGCCGCATCAGCCGATATCTCCTTGAGGTACTGGAAGCGAGCCCAATCCGCCGCGAGGTCGTGCTCGAACTCGATGCGGTTTGTTCGTCGGTTCAGGCGAAGAGGCAGTTCTGCAGGACTCTCCGAGAAGGTCGCAGCGTCGGCCGGATCGAGGTCACTAAGCGCGAAGCTTCTCTCGAAGTACGCCTCACGCTTTGCGAGGCGCATCATGAGTGCCTGAACGTCTGGTCAGTCGCCAGTCCAGTAGTGCCACAGACGATCAGAAATAGCAGTGTGAGACGCAAGCCCACCCGCACTTGAACCGAACGCAGAGCCGGCCTTGACCACCCATGCCAGGGTCCTGAGGTTTGTTAGCGCTGAAACCGTGTCGTCGTGGGCGGCCAGCCAGCCAAGGGAGGGCGACGCCAACAGCGCTGACATTACGTCCAGTTTTTTCATGAGCTCGAGTTCGACCAACGCGGCTCGGCGGCCGCCGAGCATGTCCCCGGCACCGTCGGCCCAGTTCTGGGTCTGGGTGATGACGACAACGCGCCATACGATGCCGTCAGCCTGTTCCGCGGACCCGAGGATAGCCCGGAAAAGCTGCCGGATGATGCCGAGTTCCGCCGGGTCGATTCGTTCCGCCGAGTCGACAACGAGGACGTTTTTCGGATTGACCGTTGCGTTAAGAACCCGCGCCAGTTCATGCCTGAGCGGAAGCATGCTGCGACGCGCAGCGCTGAGCGCCGTCTTCAGATCATCCGGACCGAACCAAACCTGCGTCCACGCCTCAAAGTGCGCGTCGAGCACGTTCTTGACGAGCGCTGATTTACCGGAGCCCGACTCGCCGAATACCACTGTGACAGCGTTCCCGAAGATCGCAGTTTTGAGTTTCGATTTCTCTTCAGTTCGCGGGACGCTGTAACCCGAAGGTAACGCGGTCTCTATCCGCGCCTTGCAATCGGAAGCGATACTAGAGAGGGTCTCCCAATCCCGCGTGAAATCAGGATGGTGGCGAAGACCGAACTCCACGCGGAGCATCGACCAGAGTTCCTGACACGTGATGGTGCCACGGCGAAGGCGTATCTCCGTTGCGACGTTGATAAGCCACTGCCAGAGTTTTTCTGCTTCCGTCGCGTCGCCGCTTGCCAGGAGTTGCCGGCATTGCGCGATCGCCTGATTCCTAGCCTCCGAGTGAGGGAGCTGCAGGTCGACTGGCAGTACATGCAGCCGCCGGATGAGTTCAATTGTCTCTTCCTCAGTTGCCTCCGGGCCATTCTTGTCCGGCTTCCGAACGCTCTCGAAAACTTTGGCTTGTCCGGGATTGCTCCGGATTCGACCCATGGCGAGCGCGACGTCGAAGCCGGTACATGCATTCTTCACCTCCCGCCAGTTCGGCTCGAAGACGCGATGCGTGCCCTGTGTCACGAGCGCCAGACCGTCGCCTGATCGGCTCATCGGGCCGTGCGATGCGCGCCACTGTTCCCACGCACGCTTTACGAAATCTGCGGGCAAGCCCGAAGCGCTGACTTGCAGATTGCCTTTCGCTGAGATAGCAAGCTGCCCATGCGCTCCCGCGTTATGCTGTGTCGTCAATAAAAGGTCGTCGATGCGCCACCCTAGTGTCGAAACCTGCGCCTGAAGCTGAACGCCCGCGCCTCCGATTGCAGGTGCCTGCTCGCCCGTTAGCATTTTCACCAGAAGCCAGGCGCTAATCAGATCCTCGAACTCAAATCCCGCGCCGCTCGTTGACCGCAGGGTCGCGGGTGCTCGCTTCTTTCTGGCTGGCTTGTTCGGCATTGCTTATGTCGGCCCAACAATGGACAAGGAATAAAGACTAGCACCAATCAGTCGCGCTTATGAAAGACAATGGACGTCCAACGGTGGGGCACTCAAGACGCCCGGCCATGATCGTGCCTCGTGCTTCGTTCCTCGGCCACTGTTCGGTCGAGCTTTTCGACCAAACCCGTGGTCGTGCGGTCGTACAGCGCGTAGTCTTCACCGCTTGTTGTACGCCGATGCCTCGGCTACGCGTTCCACCTTGTCACGGTCGAAAATAGATATGACACTGGCACCGCAGAGCGAATGTCCGGAATGGCCGATTATGCAACGTTCATCGTCGGGAATGGAACGGCCGCTTACAGAGGCGAAGCCGACGTCTGAGTGTCCGAGCAACGGTGCGAGCGAATGACGCTTCATGGCCGATAGCACCAGTTCAATGAACGTTCCGAAGAACTGCCGTTGAAAACTTCAACGGCGGCTTAGGGGCGGCCTCTGTGAGCGAGTACAGTCGGCCATTTAGGAGTCGATCAAAGCGATAGAGTGAGCGACCGATAATCGCGCTGCTGCGGACATTGAAATCACGTGAAGTCAATGACGATGGTGGCGATGCTTGTGTGTTACGGGTTCACGCTTATGTGGGGGTATGTGGTTCCTGCCCGTCCCACGGGAAGTCATGAACGTGCTGATGGTGCTCGTCATGGCGACCTCGGTGGTTTGGTTCCGGTGTCTCGTGCGTGTGAGCGTGCTCGTGGCGCTCCCGCAAATGTAGCCAGGTCGCTCCGAACACCGCTTCCACGTCGCGGCCGCGTGGCGGGACTGCTACTCAGGTGAGCTTTTTACCCCAGGGCGCCGACCGCCTATGTATTGTTCACGACATCGCGAGTGTCGCTCGGCCCGGATCAGGCGACAGGCAAGATTGTCGATCGCACCGTGGAGTTTGGCCAGTCTTCAGCGGTTGCGCTTTTTCGTGAAGCGGTGTATCAGGCGCTGGGCGATCTGCTGCCTGCTTCATATTGAACGTATGGGGGCGTTCGGGCCGAGTAATATTGGCTGCATGTTCGAACCCTGCTCGCGCCTCGCATCCCCGCAACTAAAAAGTGATCGCGCCCGATCTTCGATTCAGGAGATCGTGTACCTGATCTGCGGGCCACCCTTATATCACGTTTTGGCCAGTTCCAGTATCCGGTCGCGATTACGATCGAACGCCGCGAGCAGGTCGGTTTCCTCGCTACGGATTCCGGGGTTGAGCTTCGTCAGCATTTGACCATCGACGAGAAACGCGATCTCGCGAGAATTGTCGTAGCCCCAGAAACATACACGATGCCTAGGAGGTGTCGTAAGAGCGACTGGGATTTGGGAAGCTGAGCACGATCTTGCTTTTTGCCATCTAATCTCTCGAAGAGACGTAGCGCCACTTCGCGGCGTTGATATCGATGCGCGCATCATCGTCGAGCCGCTTCTGGGCGCGGTCGGACTCCGCCTGCCGCAAGGCTTCGACGCGAGCTTTCTGGGTCGCCACATAGTCTTGCGGTCTGCCCGACATGATCGGGCTCATTGGGGTTCGCTTCAGCATCTGGACGCCTGCAAAAAGAGCGTGCAACTTCAAGGCAGTGGCCTGAGGCCAGAAAGCACGCTTGAGCACGGCGACGCGCCACATCAAGGTAGCAATGCTCATTCGCGTGCGAGATTCAACGCGTATTCCCGCCGGTACTGGCGAGCCGGACACGAGTGGCGAGTCGATGAAAGCGGCTTGCGCACTCAAGTTGGCTATCCGAGAGTGCGCCGCATGGCGCGACAAAGCAAGAACAATCGGCAAACCGGCGGCTGGGTGCATGAAGAGAGCAGGCACTATCAGCAAACTTGCGCAGTATCAGCAAACTTGTGCACTTACCCCTTAAGGTGTGTGATCGGGTCTTTTAAATAGATCGCGACAGTAATTAAAAATGCGCCCAGAATGAGTCGCAGAGCGGCCCCTTCCGTGGGCGCCTAAATGGGGAGCGAAATGGCAAAAGGTCAACTGCGTAGTAATCGCGAGGCAAAGAAGCCTAAACAACCTAAAAAGTTACCATCTCCCGGAGCAGGTCTGTTCAAGACGTCTACCCCGAAGACTTCTGTGTCGAGCGGCGTGACGAAGAAGTAACCGACACGCGCATGTGACGCGCGGTCGTTTCACTTTGCTTGTGCGCACTTTCGACGAAGGTGTAACAGCGGCCCGGTAGAAAGAGCGTCATTGCAATTCGGGCTGCACCTTGTTGCCTCTCATTGCTGATCGTTTCCAGCGCGTGTCTGAGTCGTGACCGATTGCCGCCCCGGTTCGTGCTGTCGCGGTGGGCTTTCCTTTTGGGGGCGAAATGGTGAGCAAGTTTGTTCGCGGCGAAACGCAATGAGCGCGCCGCAACGTCTAACCGTGTGGCACCAGAGCGTCTACCACTACTTGGAGCCAGTGCGCTTCGGCGAGCATCGCATGATGTTCCGCCCGCGTGCGAGTCATGATCTGCGGCTTCTCACCGCGCAGTTGCTGATCACGCCCACACCTGAACGGCTGTATTGGTTGCACGATGTCTTCGACAACTCGGTCGCAGTCGCCACGTTTTCGGTCGAAGCATCCGAGCTGCTCTTCAGAAGCGAGGTGACGCTCGAACATTACGAGGCGCCGCTGCCTGACTATTCGCTGGAAGCCTATGCGTCGACCTGGCCCTTCGCGTATACGAGCGAGGAAGCCTCTGATCTGGTGAACGCGCGAAGCCGACAGTTTCCGAACGAGGATGTCGACCTGTGGGCGCGACGCTTTATCGACCCCGGCGGCACGACGGGCACGATGACGTTGTTGCGCAGCATGACGCTCGAGATCAAGAACAACTTCATGTACGTGCGGCGCGTCGAGAAGGGCGTCAATCGTCCTGCCGACACGCTACGCCTGCGCAGCGGCAGTTGCCGCGATTTCGCGGTGCTGATGATGGATGCCGTCCGCTCGCTTGGCCTCGCGGCCCGGTTTGTCAGCGGCTATATCTTCGTGCCGGACCACGACACCACCCTGGGCGGCGGCGCGACCCACGCATGGCTGCAGATCTATCTTCCCGGTGCAGGCTGGGTCGATTTCGATCCGACCAACAGCATCGTCGGCAACCGGCATCTGATTCGTGTGGCGGTAGCGTGGAATTACGATCAGGCGCTGCCGCTCTGGGGCACATGGCACGGCGCGATGCATTCGTTCCGCAGTCTTGAGGTCGACGTGAGCGTGACCGAAGACGCCTGAGCGCTCAGCGCGTTACGACTTTATCAATGGAAGGATGGTCAGATGAAACTTCGCGTGGGCTATGAACTGATCTACGAGTGCGCGCAGCCGACACCAATGATGTTGATGTTGAACACGCATTTTTCCCGCGTGCAGGATGTCCTGTCTGCCGATCTGCTGGTGGTCGATCCGCCGGTGGCGATCACGCAGTATCGCGATAGCTTCGGCAATCTGTGCAGCCGCATCGTCGCGCCGCAGGGGCTGATTTCGCTCTCCACCACCGCGCTGCTCAACGTCTCCGATCAACCCGAGACGCGCGAGCCGTTCGACTATCAGCATGCCGTCGAAACGCTTCCGGATGAATGTCTGGTGTTCCTGCTCGGCAGCCGCTATTGCGAAACCGATCTGCTGTCCGACGTTGCCTGGAAACTATTTTCCAATACGCCTCCGGGCCGCCACCGGGTGCAGGCGATTTGCGACTACGTGCATCGCCATGTCATGTTCGGATACGAATTTGCACGGCCGACCAAGACGGCGTTTCAGGCGTGGCAGGAACGCAAGGGCGTGTGTCGCGACTTCGCTCACCTGGCCGTGGCGCTATGCCGCGCGATGAATATTCCGGCGCGCTACTGCACGGGCTACATCAGTGACGTCGGTGTGCCGCCGCCGTGGAGCACGATGGATTTCGCGGCATGGTTCGAAGCCTATGTGGGCGGCTCCTGGCAGACCTTCGATCCGCGCAACAACGTGCCGCGTATCGGTCGTGTGCTGATGGCGTGCGGCCGCGATGCCGCCGACGTTGCGATCAGCAACACATTCGGTCCGACGAAGCTCATCAAATTTGACGTCCACTGCGCGCCTGAATGATGACGAGTGGTCATTCGTTGGTGGTGTCGTAGAGGACGGGTTTGGGTCGGGATGCATCAGATGCATCAGGCAGCGGTCGGCCAGTTTGAGACGTTCGACATCATGGGCCAGATCGCTGACAATCTCGGCAGCAAGCTGGGCGAGCCCAGAGAACCCTCGTGTTGGCAAGCGACGAATTGACCGACGCCAACGACTTCGGCAGGTAATGCCGTTGGGCGTCTCGAGCCCCGTGCTAGTACAACGGAGAACACATGCGAACGACAACTATGAAACTCTCGCACACGATCAGGATTCTTATCGCAACGGTCGGTCTCTCGGCGCTCGGTGCGCATGCAGCCGACGAAGCCAAAGTGCTGCCGTTTGAAACTCATGCCGCGTTCTTCTCTAGGGAGACACAGCAAAAGACACCATTGGACCCACAGGTTTTCGTCGAGCAACCGGGTGCCCCCGCCGCTACCGGGCCGCAAGGGATTAAGCGAAGCGCTGGCCTTCGCAATGCGCTAATCGCTGACACGCCGACGCTGCCTTTGAAGACCGCTACCGGCCAGCGGATGAATCTTACCTTGGGCGCCTGGCTTGGTGCCAGAGGGGAAGCGATCCTGACGCCGCAGCCGGACGGGCGTGAGAAGGTAACTGTCGTGCTTTCTGGTCTCAAGCCCAACGGACACTACAGCCTTTTCGAAAATCACTTCAATGAGAAGCCGATCGGCTTCACGCCGCTTGATGGTAGCGGTCAGGACAACGACCTGGTAGCAGACGCCGAGGGCAACGCGGCGCTCACCACGATCGCACCAGTGCCGCTGACGCACGACAACGCTGTACTCGTCGTCTATCACTCCGACGGAAAATCACACGGCAAGCAGCGCGGCGAAATTGGCGTAACGGCGCACCACCAACTCATCGCGAGACCGTAACTTTGCTGTTGTTCATGCGTGAAGGGCTGCTTCAGAGCAACGTTAACGTCCCTTGCGGGTCGCCTGCTGCCGATCGCAGCCTTCCGATGACTCCGGCCTCGTATGGGGATTGCATGAGGCAGTGTGATCGGCCATTTCCTGCCATTCGTCGGCGTGCGTCCGCAGACGTTCAAATGGCCGTTCCCCAGTAGGCAGCGGGCGTTCACGGCTGACTGACGAATTGCCCGAGGCCCGATCGCACCTGTAGGACCTGCTACAGCATACTGAAGCCGAAGTAGGTGTCAACGGCTTCTTGATAGGGTTGGCACAAACCGCATCGACCCGCAGCACGACATGCGCTAAGGGATGAGCCAGCTTAGCGTGCGATTTTTTTCTGAGTTACGCGACCGGCGCGCTCGCGCAGCCCTTCCATGGCTTCGAGCGCCCGCGTGCGCGCGTGCTGGTGAGACACTAGCGGCAATGGATAGTCGTGGCCCAGCCGAACCGACGCGGCCGCCAGCTGCGCAGGCTGCGCGAGCCATGGCGCGTGGATCGACGCACTGGGCAAGCGCGCGAGCTCGGGCACCCAGCGTCGCACGTAGTCGCCCAGCGGGTCGAACTTCTGGCCCTGCAACACCGGATTGAAGATGCGAAAGTACGGTGCCGCATCCGCACCGCTGCCGGCCACCCATTGCCAGCTCGCTGGGTTGCTGGCCTCGTCGGCGTCCACGAGCGTGCCCCAGAACCAGACCTCGCCCTCGCGCCAGTCGATGAGCAGATGCTTGACGAGAAACGACGCCGCCACCATGCGCACCCGGTTGTGCATCCAGCCCGTATGCCATAGCTCGCGCATGCCGGCGTCGACGAGCGGGTAGCCAGTCTCGCCGCGCTGCCACGCGCGGAGCGCCTCGGGATCGGCGCGCCAAGGCATGGCGTCGAATTGCCGTCTGAAGTTGACCTGATGCAGCGAGGCGAAATGGTAGAGCAGGTAGTACGAGAACTCGCGCCAGCCAAGCTCGTCGAGAAACTTGTCCAGATTGGCGCCTGCCATGGGCGCTGCGCGCGGGTTGCCTGGGCCGTGGCCCGCATGTGCCGCCGACAACCGCGCTGCGTACCATACCTGCCGCACCGAGAGATTGCCGAAGCGAAGATACGGAGACAGCCGGCTGGTCGCGTGCATCGCGGGGTTGTCGCGGCCGCTTGCGTAACCGGCCAGTGTGTCCGCCAGAAATGCCTGTAGCTGACACTGTCCTGCTTCTTCACCGCATTGCCACGTTTCGCGCAACCCGCCGGCCCAGTCGGGCGCAGAAGGCTGAAGCGCGAGTGCGGACAGATCCTTCACACATGCCGTTGCGTCTTCGGGCACCGGAAAGAAGTCGATTCGCCCGGGCGCAGGCCGTGGCGGTTCGGGCGAATACTCGCGGCGCGCGGCGCGCCAGTACGCGCTGAATACCTGAAACGGCGGGGCGTCGCGCGTGGCCACCGTCCACGGCTCGCGCAGCAGGTGCCCATTGAAGGTCGAAACCGCAATTCCGCATTGTTTCAACGCCGACTTAATCGCTGCGTCTGTCTCGCGTTGCGCTGCCGAATAGCGGCGATTCCAGCACACCTCGATCGCCCCGATCCCTGTGGCGAACTCTTCGACCACCTGCCGTTCAGGTCCGCGAAGTACGGTCAGCCCCCCGCCCATCGCGGCAAGTGCCGCATTGAGCTCGCGCAGTGATTCGTGAAGCCACCAGCGCACAGCGGCGCCCGGTAGACGGGTTTCCCGCGGTTCCGGGTCGTGGACATACACGCAAACGACAGGGTGGCCTGTGACGACGGCATGCTCGAGCGCGGGGTTGTCGGCAAGACGCTGATCGTCGCGGAACCACACGAGGACGGGCGGGCGTGAGCGGGACTGAGAAGACGATGGCATGAAATAAGGCGGGAGCGAGCAGCGGGTGACAGCTTACATGATAGGGGGCGGCACGGATGACCGTTGGACCGCGGAAGCAGCCGTTGACGCGGTGACGGCTTGAACGGCGCCAGTGGGTCGAGCTGAGACAGTTGACCGGGTGCCACCGACCCGCTGGCCTAGCCGAGTTCGCCGCCTTGCTCGAACTCCACGATGCGCCGGCCAATCTCCCGGTAGGTCGCCGTCATCAACGCATTGACGCGGCGGGCGGCGGCCGCGCGCGCGGACTCCACTACGTCGGCGATTTCACGCTGCAGGCCCGCGTAGATGGCCGGTGCGATGCCGGTCTTCGTCACCGTGCGTTCACCGCGTCTTTGAACACCTTGCCGGCAGTGAACTTCACCGACTTTGCCGCGGCAACCTGGATTTCAGCGCCCGTCGACAGATTGCGGCCGGTGCGTGCCGCACGCTGTCCCGTCGGGAACGAGCCGAAACCGAACAGTTGCACGGTGTCGCCAGCGGTCACCGCGCGCGTGATGGCGCCTGGCACTGCATCGATGACTTCGCCGGTGGCGGCCCAGGTGTCGCCGGTGCGGGCTGCGACCGCGTCAATCAGTTCCCGTTTATTCATGTTCGATCGGTTGTTGTTGGCCAGACCCGCAAGGTACGGCAACGGGCGGTCCGAACGCAAACGCGCACGCACGTGCCCAAGGTAGCGCCCGCCCCCTCCGTTTTCCCGGCCAGCGCGGGCTGCCGGAGCGTGACAGACGGAAAATCGTCCAGCGGCCAGCAGCGCTGTCGCGGCACTGCGGTAAAAGTCGGTGTGTGCGGCTCCGTCATTGCGAAACGGTCTCGACGTTGGAGGGGCGGACCAGGCGAACATGACGGTTAGTTGCGTCATCCGGTATTAAATGAACCGGTAAGGCGAGCTTTTGCAGCAGCGCGGACACTGGAACGTTGAGGCTTTCCTCCTGCAGTCCGTCGTGACATCGCTAACCGCATCGGGCGCCTTGGCGATGCGGCGGCACGTAATGGCGCCGGGCAAATCGTTTGCGCCTTTGCGCCGGAGGTCCTATGAGGTCACACGCCGATCTGCCATCGGGACGGCAGGAATTCGCCCTTATGAGAGCGTCGAACGCACATGTCAGGGTCGAATCGATACTCGAACCTCCAGATTTCAGTCTGCGTAACGAGCGAAGCCGAATGTGGTCGGTCGAGGAGGATGCCATGTGGAACCGATCGGCGATGATGACAAGATCACCGTTCGGCAGACCAGGCTACCCCTGGTAGCGCCCCCGTTTGCCGAGTAGGACAAGCAGCGCTAAACCCGGGTCATCAACGCGCCCATGCTCGT
The DNA here is from genome assembly GCF_050436245.1 of Paraburkholderia sp. MM6662-R1. Classification (NCBI taxonomy): domain Bacteria; kingdom Pseudomonadati; phylum Pseudomonadota; class Betaproteobacteria; order Burkholderiales; family Burkholderiaceae; genus Paraburkholderia; species Paraburkholderia sp. MM6662-R1. Next base: position 962,017 of record NZ_JBNDLV010000003.1, read on the forward strand.
GGCAGCCTCTTCGCATCCTTCCCGGTTTGGGCTGCGCAAGGCGGCAGGAGGCGGCAGCAGGAAGGAACAGGTAGAGTACCCGACGCGCCGGCGCATCACCTAAACTGTAAGCATGTTTGCGACGCGACAGGAGGTCGCCATGGCCGAATCAATTTCGGGAATCATGCTGGGAGTGATCGTTCTGATCATGGCTGCCATCCTCGTGACGGAGCACTACCGACGTGAACATCACAGGAGCCGGCAACTCCGCTGGCTGGACACCCATCCGATGCGGGACTGGTTGCACCGCAGGCCTTGAAGCACAGCCAGACACCTGCCTTGTTGACTGTCCACCCATTGCGGGCAATTCCGGCAGCGCAAGCGACAGGGGCCAGCCGTTTGCGCTCCACTCCGGACGAGCTGTGCTCCGGGACTTTGCCAGCGTCGGCATGACCCGGCCCGTCCCGGGTAACGCTCGCTTCCCGGGCCCGAGCATGGTGCGGCGGCACCACCGCACAGGCACGCGTAGTACCGACACAGGTCACCATCAAGTGGCTCGTCCGTCTCCAGTCGGTAATCGATAAAGAGTTCGCCGCCAGCCGTAATGTCCCGGATCGCGTGGTTGAACACGCGCCCCGCCTCCTCAACTGCCTCGCAGTTCGCCGAGCAGCAGTGATCAGCCAGCGCGCGCTGTTGCCCCCGCGGCTGCCGTCGATCACCCGGCCGTCCTCCAGCCCGAAAAAGAACGTGTGTCCCTCGATGCCGTCTCGCCGGTGCTGCGCGGGCGGCCCGTCGCCAGGAAATCACCTCACCCCTGTATTCCAACACGCGCTCCCCCGCTTTCAGCGTCCGCAGCGCGAACACTCGTTTCCCATGCACCGGCGATCGCTGTCATCGGCGATCTGAAAGTCGTCAAAACTGACAGTGTGAAACTCACTGCGTGGAACCAACTTTTCTTGGTTCATTTTCTTCGGGGCCCGGTTTATCCAGAGCCTCATTCTTCTTTATTTTTCCTCGCTCCATTCTCCTGCTTCCCGTGTGGTTGCCGCATTCTCAGCGGATTAGCCACTGAGGTCAGCCGCGGTCGCAGAGCCAGCCTGACTATTTATCCCGCCCCTACCGCATCGCACAGCTCTCGGGCGAACGCAATGTAGGCTTCGGGCGTGACGGCGGATGTCATCTGCCATGCCGTGCGTTGAAATAGCAGCAGGCCCCCACGTTCACCGAGCCTCCTGAAACAACCCGTCCGCACGTTCCGAAAGGCTGCCCGATTTGACTACGCTGCGCAACATCGCACACGGGGTTTCCTCTCATGCTTCGGCCTGATCCGGCAGCACTTCGCGCTGCCTCGACATCTGATGAATGCAGGTCGACACCGGGCAGAATTGAAGGATCGCCTGGCGGCCCGGCGTCAATGGACAACGGCAGAATCTGGCGTCCGCATTTTTTGATTTGCAATCCTACTCTTTGTCAAAAATTTCATCTTTCCTCGACCAACTTGAGAAGGCCGTCCTCTCATATCAGCTTGCCACATCCGCCGTACCACGTAACGGATCTGCGCTCACGAGAACGTCGAAGGTTGTTGTAGGGAAAGAAAACTATAATGGCCCGGCCCATTCACTGCCGGATCGGCCGCATGATGTGTCCCTCTCATGCAGCGCAAGAGCATTGGGTATCGTGGCCATCTGGCGCCGGCCCCCATCTCCGCTCGAGCCGGTCCAACCTGTTCAGCCATGCATACCCCGTTCCGCTTTTCCTCCGCGGCTTTCGTGCTTGCGCTTGCGAGCGCACTGTCTGCGTGCTCGACACCGAAGCCGCTTTACCAGCAAGAACAGTTCGACGCAGGCGATAGCCCTTATATGCACAATTTCGCCGGGAAGGCAGAGCTCGCCTGCGAAGCCGCCCGCCGTGCGTTGCTCAGCCAGGGATATATCGCCAGTTCGACGAGGCCCGATTCGGTCGACGGCTCGAAAAATTTCCAGCCCACCGGCGATACGCACGCGGTGATTGAAATCCATGTGGTCTGTACAACCGACGACCCCAAAAGCAACAGCAGTATCGCGTACGTGAACGCAGTGCAGGATCGCTATGCGCTGAAGAAGAGCAACACGTCGGCGAGCGTCGGACTGAGCGTGTTCGGATCGCTGTCGCTGCCGATCGGCTCAAGCGATGACTCGATGGTGAAAGTTGCGAGCGAGACGATTCCTGCCGGCGTTTTCTATCAGCGTTTCTTTGCGCTCGTCGACCACTACCTGAAGGCCGACTCCGCCCAGCCGGACGCCGTCGCCGCCGCGGCAGCGCCGAAGGAGACGCTGCCGTCAATGAACGACGCCGTGCCGCCGATCGGGACAGCCCGGACAGGTAATGGTTCGGAGAAAGCGACGAGCGCCAGGTAAGGCGTCGACGGTATGGCGCGCCCGGACGTGTGCTCGAGCCGCGTTTGGTCCGCCCACTTTCCCGGCTAGCATGCAGCGACGAAGAGGCGAACAGCCTGACGTGCCATGTTGCCGTGTACGGACCCGCCCGGCAGCAGACGCGAGCCGCCGCGGTCGTCAGCCCGGTCGTAAACTTCGGCGCATAAACGGCGTCATGCTCGCGCTGTCCCAGTGCAGATCGGGCGGCCCTCGAAGTTGGGCCGCGGCAAGTATCCGGAACAACGCTCAAGCCTGCATCATATTGGCTTGCGGGCTCATAGGGTGCGACATCTCAGTGACGGCGTGCGAAGGCCCGAAGAAGGGAATCTCCGTCCTGCGTAATTCGAGGCCGCACCGTACCGCCGGCAAGCTGCTCCATGGCGACGAGCTGGCGTTCGAGCAACGTGTCAAGTTCCTGCCGCTCGGCAATATGGTCGGCCGAGTCCCTGACGAGCATCAATGTCGCAAATTCATGGGCGCTGAGCATTCCTGTCTCCTGGTCGTTCGAGTAGGTGCCGTAGGGGATTGCGCCGGCTACTGGCCTGTGGGCCGTGCCTGCCCGGCTAAGGTCGCTGTCGGCGACGCATTACCGATGGCGCGTTTGGCTGCGATTGGCAGCGGGGAGTTGATGATAGAAGCAGGCTCGGGAGCGGAGCAATCCGGGTCGTCCCGCATATTGGACATATTGGAGGTCTTCCGCGCATGAAATAGCGTCACCCAGCTTCAACGCCGGCTGCCCCGTGCACAGTCGCGAGAGCACCCAACCGGCCTCACCTGATCAACCCGCCGCTCCACCGGTCACGGTCGCTCCAGAACGGACACCGCGGACAGGTTTCGCCTGCCGGATAGTCGATGCCTTCCTCATGCGGGCACCCGATGATGCGATCGACCGCTGCGACCGAACGCGCACCATGTTGTTCAATGAACCGGACGACTGCTTCGGTGATTTCCGGATCGGTTCTCGCATCGGACGTTTCACAGAACCACCGCTCAACAGGATCAGCATCCGCGCCTTCGTACGCGACGATGCCGACGGCAACCTTCGTCGCCCGCCTGTCATCGGGCCCATAAAAGGCCACCGTTGCGACCGGATAGCCGCAGAAGCCCTTGCGGCTTTTTTTCGTGAGCCTGTCCCGGTACCACTGCGCTTTCAATGTCATGTCGCCTCCGTGCCTCCGCCCGACTGGCCAATGCGACCACGGCATCGTCGGTGATTGGCCGCCGATCGCCATACTCACCGGTGCTGCACTTTCCGTGTCGCCATGTACACGTCGAACAGGCCGGCATGCAGGCGACTGAGCGCCTGACGCAGACTGACGAGTTCGTGCTGGTCGCCGTCATGCTCCCGGCGCAGGATCTCTCCGAGCAGGGCCGTCGCGCGCGATGCCGCCCGGTCACGCTGCGTCCGGGCGTCACCCAGCCGGCCTGCGAGCGCCGGCTTGACCACCAGCAGCCAGGCCGGAAACCACGAATAGTCGTCGATCTCGCCGGTGCCGGGGAACTCCGCATCGAAGCGCCGGCGTAGCGCGTCGAGCGACGCGTCGCCCAGTCCGGGCAGCAACGCCGCGCACCGTGCGGGCGCGAGCCACGCCAGTCCAGCGAGCAGTGGCCACGCGGCATCCAGACCATCAGCCCGGTAGCGCGCCTCCGTCATCCACGCGAAGGGTGCCGGGATGCGCCACCAGGACTCAATGCCTCGACCGCTGCACGTGCAGCCGCGCCCAGTCGCCGGCCAGCAGCCAGAGCGGCGCGGCGTGGCTGTCGGCAAGGTTCCCGGCACCGGCGCCGCGAAAGGCCAGGGACGCGGCCCGCTGGGCGAGCGCTCGCCAGCATGGTGCGAGCCACGGCTGGACGCTCTGCGCGGGCAGCACGCGCCGGGCGGCGGGCACCACCCCGTCCTCCTGGTGACGGTGGGCGATGTCCAGCGCCGCATGGTCAGCAAAGGGCGCGGTCGATCCATTCCCGAGTTCGCGGACCAGCACGGTCATCGCGGGCAGCGCACCGTCGTCCGGGTATTCGCCGGCGAGCTGCGCCAGTGCCGTTCGCGCGGCCGCCACATCGCGCCGCTGCAACGGCTCCAGCACGTCGTTGCGCAACATCACGTCACGGCTGTCGGCGAAGATGTCGAGCTGCTGAATGGTGGGCTGCTGCATATTCATCCCGCTCAGAAGAGCTGATCGTGAAGAGCGGCCAGATTAGCCCACTTCACCGTGCTGCGGAAGCTGCTGCCGTCTTCGTGCACCGACCCGATGATCACGCGCTGGCCGCTCGCTTCGGCGATCACGCGCACGGTGCGCTCGCCATAGCGCATCAGCGCGCCGATCGGCGGACAGACCGGGGCCTTCCGTCTCTTGCGCGGGCGGGTTCTATTTTCCATCCCTCTTTCCCCGCTTGCGGTGCACTACGGTCTGGCTGGCTGGCGCGGGCGTGACGCGCGGCGCGCGTGAAGGGCGTGTCGCCACCGGGCGCGCCGGGGTGGAGCCGGACTTCGCACGGGCTGGGCGGGCGTCGCGTGTATCCGCCTGCCGCAGTGCCGCCAGCTGTTGCTGCAGCGTGACGTTCGTGGCCAGCACGGCATCGAGCCGTCCCTGCAGCACGCCCGCCTGGTGACGCACGTCCCCGAGCTGCGCCCGCAGCGCCTCGACCGCCCGGTGATGGTCCGCCCCGCGACTGTCGGCCCGCTTCACCGCGGCATCGAGGTCCTTCTGCAGCTTCGCGGCCGCACCCCGCTCGCGGTCGATCTCCAGCAGCGCGCGCTTTTCCGACGCCCGCAGGCGCTCTTCGGCGCGTTCCGCGCTCTCGCGCAGCTTCTCGAGATCCCGCGAGAAACCTTCGCGCACCTTGTCCAGTTCACGGTCGCGCACGAGCGCCTCGGCCTTGAGCCGGACGACCTCGGCCTCGCACGCCTGCCGCGCCGCGTGGCCCTCGGCCTGCGCCTTTTCCAGTTCGCGCACCTCGACCTGCGCGGCAAGGAGCGCCGCCGTGCGCTGTTCGAGCGCGGTCTCGACGCGACCCAGTTCGTCGCGGGCAGCAACGACCGACCGTTGCGCCTCAACGCGTTGCGCCTCGACCTCGTCGCGCAGCGCGTCGAGCGCGGCTTCGGCAGAGGCGGTTGCGCGGGTCCAGAGCGCCGCGACCAGTTCGCCGGCAGCCGGCCCCAGATCGGCGGGCAGGTCGGGGTGTTCGATGCGCACCCGGCTCTTTTCGCGCAGTTCGGCCCAGAATCCACCGAGCACCTGGGTCGGCGTGCTCATGCTGCCGCGCTTGACCAGCTGGTAAAGCCGGTTCGCGGTCGGCGTGATCCCGAAGCGGAAGAACAGTAGCGCGCAGACCTCGCGGTACAGCTCGCGGGTCTTCGGGATTTCGGCCTTCAGGCGGTCGATTTCAGCGGCGAGACGGGTTTCGTCAGGGAGGGCGTCGGCCATGGAAGCATGCTGGGGTGGGTGTCAAATAAATAATACAACGTAAACCGCCCGATACCTAACGCATCAGAGGCCATATTTTGACATTACGGCGATAATGTTGATATCTTGGGGGCGGATCAGTCCATCATCACGTCACACCCCGACCTCCGCCTCCGCCGCGTCTGCGACCATGAAAACCGCCGTCTCCGCCCCGCGCCCGATCGACGCGCTCGAACTGCCCGCCGGTCTCGATGGCCACCACGGCACGAACCGCGCAACCGGCCACATGCAGGTCGCCGCGGTGACCGATCCCGATGCGATCCGCGCGTGGCTCGCCCGCTTCGTCGATACGAAAACGACGTTCGACAGCTACCGCAAGGAAGCCGAACGGCTGCTGCTGTGGTCCGTCCTGCAGATGGGCAAACCGCTCTCCTCGCTCACGCACGAAGACCTGCTGGTCTACCAGCACTTTCTCGTCGATCCGCAACCCGCGGCACGGTGGACCGCTGATGGCGGACGCAAGCATCCCCGCAACGATCCGCGCTGGCGACCGTTCTACGGCCCCCTGTCGGCATCGAGCCAGCGGCAGGCGATGGTGATCCTCAACGTCATGTTTGCGTGGCTGGTGCAGGCGGGGTATCCGCGACCTCCAGCACGGGGTGCTCCGCGTGCGGCCGGGCTAGCCGGCGGGCAGGCGGTCCAGCGGACTGACCACCTTGCGCAGGAGGTCAGTGGCAACCTGGGTATAGAGCGTGGTGGTCTCGATCTGCCTGTGTCCAAGGAGCACCTGGATCACGCGGATATCCTCCTTCTGTTCCAGCAGGTGCGTGGCAAAGGAATGCCTCAGCGTGTGCATGGATACGCGCTTGTCGATGTTTGCGGTCTCGGCGGCCGCATGGATGGCGCGGGTCAGTTGCCGCGTGCTGAGCGGGTCAATCGGATCGAGGCCCGGAAAGAGCCACCCGCCATCGAGCATGCAGCCCTGGGCACGGGCAACGCGCCACCAGACGCGCAGACGTTCGAGCAGGACCGGCGAGAGCATCGCGTAGCGGTCACGGCGGCCCTTGCCCTGCTCGATGCGCAGGGTCATGCGCTGGCTGTCGATGTCGCTGACCCTGAGGGCGACCACTTCGCTCGCACGCAGCCCGGCGCCATAGGCGACCGACAGCGCGGTCTGATGCTTGAGGTTTCCGGCTGCCGCGATGAGCCGGCGCACCTCCTCGGGGCTGAGCACAACCGGGAGCGTGCGAGGCACGCGTACCGGCTGCATCCGCGCCATCAGCTCAGGCCGGCCGGGCGTGACTTCGAAGAAGAACTTCAGACCGCTGATCGCGGCGTTCAGCGACACCGGCGACGCGCCGTGATCGACCAGATGCAGCTGATAGTCCCGGAGGTCCTCGACCGTGGCGGTATCGGGTAAACGCCCGAGGTATCGGGCGAACTGACGTACGGCACGCAGGTAGGCGGCCTGGGTCTTGGGTGCGAACTTGCGCATGCGCAAGTCCTCAAGCATACGGCGGCGCAGCGGGCTGATGCCCGGATCGGAGGAGGTCATGATGGGGCTCCTGCTGGAGGACGAGGCGGATTGCCTCAACCACCAACATAAGCGCCGGCGCCACTGGCCTCCCATTCGCCGCCAGAGACGGGCCGCAGCCCCCTACCGCGCGAGCGGTTTAGTCCATTCGGCCTGAGCCGTCATTCGAGCATCGGTGCCGGTCAGACGGGTATGGGGCGCTTTCCTGTCAGCCACAGGTCGGTGGTCGCGAATGACTCGTCCCGCGGAAAGCGAACGAGTACTTGCGACCCACAACGGACGGTGAACGCGGTGGAAAGCGGCCGTTCGCGGAGCCGCTGTCACGCTCAGCCAGCACGACTGCACTGGCGACCTATCTGATGTAGCCCCGATACTGAGAGACGCTGACCGACTTGTTATTTAGGTAGGCGGCAAACAAGGTTCCAACCGATACAACGAGGAAACGCTTACTCTTCCTTTCGATGTAGAAGGTATCGGTGCCTCCGGCGGTGCTAACGAATTGGAGAACGATCAAGTTTTCGTTCTCGAAGAGCTTGGACAACTTTTCGTCGAAGCCATCTGGCCAAACAACCGTGGGCTCTGCGGTCGTGATCCCGGTGAAGGTGACTTGACCACCCACCCATTTGGAAGAACTTGGTGCGTCGGTGACCACACCGATCAAGCTGTTCTGACCTGGCTGGGCCAGTGAGTGCTGCGGCGACGCTCCCGTTATCGCGAGAAGCAGCGGAATTGTGATACGCGCGACCAACGCGCGCATCCTCGTTCGTTGCATGATCTTCGAGATAACGGACATGACCTGGTGTCGTGCGTCACAAATAATGCGGGCTTCGCCGCCATCGCCGTTTATCACGATTCATCCTTCAGCCACATCATCACGTTGATAGACCAATGCGGCACAGCAGCCGATATATGCGACGACGCGTGACGTTGGGTTTGTGAGATCGTAGTCCTGGAGGTGCACCTTATATGGGACGAGCGCTGTCATCTCAGTCTCCCATTCAGTGCGGTGACAGCCCCACGAATCTCGTGCCGTCTCATCGTTGCCGACAGGGTCAATTTCCATGGCGACATCGAGATCGCTGTCGGTCCGCTGGACACCCTTGAGTCGGCTGCCATAAACCCATAGCCGTCGCACGTGCCGGCGCGCTTGCGCCCATCCGCGCAACCGTTTTATGGCGTCGAAGAGGCCGTCGTCGATCATCGTGGATCTCCGTAGCACGTATTGATCGTCTCTCACTGTAAACCATTGCCCGCCCGACGCCTGGAATTACCCATACCGCCCCCTTGCGCCGAACCGAGAGTCCAACGAGCAGCCGACCGACTGCTTTCGTGCGCCACTGTCGACCGACCGGTCATGGCCGAAACTTGCCCGATGCTCAACGCGAGCATCTCGGCCTTCCCCGTGGCCTCCTGCGGCGGTTCGCCTTGGCGTATGAAAGCGAGGCGGAACTGCGGATAAGTGAATCCTTTCGGCCACTGGGCCGTGATGGCAACAGAAGTGATGCCGGACACTCATTCTTCGGTGCATCTCGGCGTTTTGAGTGGACAATCTTGTGATTGACCGCCGTAAAGACGGTGATGCCACCACCCAGCATGCACACCACCGCTAACGTCAGCGAGAAAAATGACAGCAGCTTGAGGACAGTCATGCTAGCGCCCCCTTGACCCTTGACCAACCGAATCAAACGGAATTGAATGGGCGACGGGGCCGACTGAGGGGCGCTCGCTAGCGACGCTATGCAGTTTCTTCGGTGCCTCCTCCCGATATCATCAGCCTGATAAGCGACGACTCTCCGGTTGCAGGAGGATCTTCCTGATGACGTAATGAACCGGCACGCCGCTCGGCGGAAGGCACATGATGACTTGTCCGCAACGCGCACCCAACAGTGCGATGCCCGTCGGCGAGAGAACGGACAGTCGCCCACGCTGATAGTCGGCCTCGCGCGGGTAAACCAGCGTCCATTCATGCGTCTCAGTGCCGTCGGTGGTCGTACATTCGACCGTTGTATTCATCGTGACGACGTCCGGTGGTATCTCGGCGGAATCGACAAACAAGGCTGTCGCTTCCATGGCGTCCAGGAGGGCGCGCTGCGTCGGTGACACCCTCGGCAGGTGCGCACATTCCCGGAGTCGTTCCATGTCGGATTCGGACACGACCGGCTGGCCTTCCATGCGGCCGGTTATGGCCGTGATCGAAATGTTTTTGGCAGACAACATGTGTGCCTCCGGCTGGAAAACAGGTTACAGATATCCGCGCAATCGCGGTCATTCCATACGTCGAGCCACGAACCGTCCAAGAAAATGAGCCGATCGATGGTTCCCAAATGTTGTATATCGAGCAACGCGCTCCGGTTGACGAACGCACCGGGTCGATCGTCAGGAAAGACGACCTGCATCAGGGGAGCGAAGCGCCGGGTTATCTCGGTGAAGCTCGCCTCACTAGACGGTTCCGTCACGTCAAGCCAGTAGACAAGCGCCGCCGTTGGACTTCCTGCCTTCCGAGCAATAAAACGGAGTGTTTTTTCGCCTGACGATTCATTCATGATCCCCTGCCCGGTTAGTACGTTCCTCTTTCAAAAGCAGTTCGGCGCTGCTTGCCGGGCTTGCCGATACGACGCGCTGTAGGGCGACTTTCGTAAGCCGGTGGTCGACCCATATCCGTCCCCATCGGATCGCGTACCGCAAGGCCTGCGCTGGGTCGTAGAAATAATCCAGCGCGTGGAAGCAGCACTGTGTCGGGCAGCCCGGCCCTTCGATCACAAGATGGGCCGCGTGCAACGCACTCTCCACGGGTTCTGCTCGGGCCGTCAAACGGTAGCCCTGATGTTCAGCCTGATAGCTCACAGAGCCGATGCGCCTGCTTTGCGAAACGTTCCACTGCGAGGCCAAATTCTGGCCACTGATTGTGACGGAGCGTTCCTGCCTGACCGTCGGCGTCTCATTCAGACGTTTTGTTTGCGTTCTCATGGCTTCTCGATCCTTCGAAGACGATCCGATTCCGCCGCTGTTCGGTCGCGCGGCTAAAGACCTGCGCACAGGCAGCGCAACGGATCTCGAGTTTGTTCGGCACGCGGGCGGACGCCCATCACGCAAGTCGTGATGGAGTAGCCGACTATCGCCTCATGCGCCCAGCGTTTGCCACTCCGCAAGTGGCGCTCGACTTTCTCACGCACGGTCGCTGGCGAAAGGTTGGTCTCAGGTAGTTCCGCGGCACGCACGACCCTCACGAGTAACCGGCAGCAGGCCGCTGCCGGTTTCAACTACGCTCTCATCCGTCAATTTGCTGAATGCCGGCCAGTCGCCACGCCTGGTTGCCACGTGCGTCGCTGACCATGTTCCAGACTTCCTGGAACGGCTGGGCAGTCGGCGCATCGTCTTCCCGCATTTGACCGTAAAAGCGAACGCTAACCAGCGTTTCATCCGCATTGCGTTCTGTGCCAAGCACTTCCGCGTCAAGTTGCGTGACTTCCGTATGACTCACCTGGCGACCCCGCGCTTCGAGGTCCCGCTTGATTTGCGCGAACATCTCCGGCGTCGTCAATTCGAACAGGTCACCCTGCTCGTTCCGGTCCCATGCGCCTTGAAGGCGCATGAACAAGGTCTTTGCCGATACAAGAAACGCCGCCTGATCTTGCTCGAGTGGTAGTCCCGTTGTCCTCTCCGTGTCCGCTGCTCCCGTCGAACCCATCGCCGCGTTCGGCCTGCCCCGCAAGTTCGCTTCAGGCCGCGCTTGCGGGATCTGATTCAGAAACCGTGAGCCGTTCGTTTGCTGGCGGTTCACGGGACCGTGTCCATAGGCAAGATCCGGACGACGCCGGTTGGCGATAAAGCGGAATAGCATCACGCCGGCGAAAATCACCGCCCCGATCAGCAACACATTCGACAGCATCTGCGCCAGCCCTTCGCCCAGGCCAAACGACGACAGTAATGCTGCAATCCCAAGGCCCGCAGCGAGACCAGCCAGCGGGCCCATCCAGCGGTTGCCCGCTGCCGCAGCAGGCGCCTGCGCGGCCTGTTGTGCCGGCTGTGCCTGTTGGCTTCGCTGCGCTTGTCCAGACGGCGACGCCGTCTGCGACTGCCGCCCGATGCTTTGACTCCCGCCTACGCGCTTCGCCTCGGCGTCGTTCGACGCCACGGCGCCCAGCGCCAGCAGTCCCGCCAGACCGAGCGCGGCCGTCCCGCGCGTGACTGCACCGGCAGCACGTCGTAATTTGTTGATGATTTGCGTGTACATAAAAACCTCTTTCGATGAGTCGCGAAACTGCCCGCAACGCGCTCCATTTGCGCGCGCAAATACATTACGAACAGTAATATTTTTAGCTACGCAAGCTCGCCGCTGGTTGTGCCTTCGATCCATCAAAAGCGGCGTGAAAACCGTTGCCGTGGATGTAGTGCTCCAGTTGCCGGATGGTGTGTTCCTGCTCGGAAATCAGGTTCTTGATCAGGTCGCCGATCGACACCATTCCTGTCACCTGCCCTGCGCTGATCACAGGCAGATGGCGAATCTGATGTTCTGTCATGATCGCCATGCACTCGTCCGTCGTCTGCTCCGGACTGACATAACGCACCGCCGTCGACATGATGTCGCGCACAGGCGTATTCGTTGACGAGCGTTCCATCAGAACGATCTTCCGGGCGTAATCGCGCTCCGTCACGATGCCGGCTATGCGCCCGTCGTGCGCGGCGATGAGCGCTCCAACCTCCCTGTGAGCCATGATTGATATCGCGTCGTAAACCGAAGCGGATGCCTCGATCGACCACACTGTCCGGGAAGCTTTCGCACGCAGCAATTCTGCAACCGATGCCATATGTCACCTCTGTCAGCTGTCATGAAACGCCCGCCGACGCTTCGGGGCGAGGTTTCAATCTAACTGAACCCATGCCAACATAAAATTCGTATTTTTATTGTTGATACTTCGAGAAAAACGTATCTTTCCGTAATCGATGGAGGGTTCGTGAATTTCAAGCATCTCTATTACTTCTGGGTCGCGGCTCGTGCGGGCGGCATCGTGCGCGCGGGCGAGCAGTTGCACATCACGCCGCAAACGCTCAGTGGCCAGATCAAGCTTCTCGAAGAGGCGCTGGATAAGAAGCTGTTCAGGAAAACCGGCCGCACGCTCGAACTGACCGATGCGGGGCGCCTCGCGCTCGATTACGCCGACGAGATATTTTCGTTAGGTTCGGAACTCGAAAGCGCTGTGCGGCGCGAAAGCGAAGCCGGTGCGCAAACGCGGTTTCGCGTCGGGATCGCGGATTCGGTCCCCAAGGCGATTGCGTACCGGCTGCTGGAACCCGCGCTGAGCGCGTCGGCGTCGCTGCGCATGATCTGTCACGAAGGCAAACTGCACGCGCTGCTCGCGCAACTGGCCGTGCACCGCCTCGATCTGATCATCGCGGACGCCCCCATTCCCGTCGACGTCAACATCAAGGCGTTCAATCACCGCCTCGGACGTTCGACGCTAAGCTGCTTCGGAACCCAGGCGCTGATTCAAAGCAGCAAAAAACGCTTCCCGATGTCGCTCGACAAGCTGCCTGTGCTACTGCCCGGCACGGAATCCGCCGTGCGGCGCAAGCTGGATCACTGGCTCGCCTCGCACGCCATTTCGCCGCGCATCGTCGGCGAGTTCGACGACGGAGCGATGACCATGGCATTCGGCCGCGAAGGCCGCGGCCTGCTGTTCGCGCCAACCGTGCTCGAAAGCCAGTTGCAGACAGAGCACAACCTGACGATAGTCGGGCAGATCAATTCGATCGTCGAGGAATTTTTTGCAATCTCTATCGAGCGCCACATCAGCCACCCGGCTGTCGCGATGATCATGGACGCGGCGCGTAGCGAACTGTTCAACGTTTAGGCGGGGTCGTTTCTGAGTAGGATGACCTCGCGATGCCGGCAACACCCTGGTTTGAGCGCGCTTGCGGCCCCTTACGTAGCAGGAACGCGGCGATCACCTCGAAGGTCTCGATGCGAACGCACGCGTGTTCAATTCGATGATGACAATAGCTACTATCGCTATTCCATTAGAGCGATGAACAGATTGCTAATGTCCGCGAGAAGCACGCATGCGTTTTATATCGAGTCGACGTCCATACGCGATCTATCCAAAGTTTGCGGCCGACGGCTCGCCTGATCAAACGGCCGGGCAGATGAAGGCTATGGCCGTTCCGATGTGAAGGGTACGCCTCTCGCGATTGATACCCTGCATCTTGCGATGCTTCGTTACGTTGTCAGAGTCGCTCTTTATTGAGACTCCTAGACGCGCCCGGTGACACGGGCGGTTCCCTCATGTTGAAGCGGGAACAGCTCCTGCAAGCAACTTCGTGTCGCAGTCACCACCTTCCATCCGCTGGCGGCTAGCCAGCCTCATCTGTTGCGCGTTGCGCCGGAATTTCTTTTCGGGAGCACGCCCCATCTCAAGAATCGGTTACGTGAGTAACCCGCGGCACCCCACGGGCATGTTCACTTCAAACCGCCCAGACATCGGGTCCCGCGCTTTCCATGGTGATGTTGTCGGAACGCCTTTGCGGATCGCTGACTTCAGCTGCGCCCCCTCGGGTATCACCCCGTCCTTCAGATAGCGCCACAACGCAATTGCGAGACGCCGCGCCACCGCGACGATGGCGATACGTCGGGCGCGGCGATTCAGTGGGACGCCCTGCGTTCGCTGGAAGAACCACCGTGTCAGCACACTGTCGGGCTGGTACCGCAGCCAGGACCACACCATCTCGAGGAGCAGGGCACGCACCCGTCGATTGCCCTGCTTGCTGATGCCCTGATCTGTGCGGCTCCCGCCACTGTCGTATGGCTGTGGTACGAGGCCAACGCACGTACCGACTTCACGCCGGTTGTGGAATGCCCGCCAGAACAGTTCGAGCGCAGGATGCATCCAGGTCAGTCAAAGTCGAACATATCGAACAGTGACTTCTTCTTGCGGCGCGGATCGTAGTGCTTGCGCTGATCGCCGTGGTAAGAATCGTTGCGCCGTCCCCACTGCTGGTCATGGTGGCCGTCGCGGTCGCCGTAGCGCGCGTCGCGCTCGACCTGATTGCTTCTGTTGTCCGGTTCGGGCGTGCCCTGCATCTGGGTCAGCAGCTTGTCCAGCTCGCCGCGATCGAGCCATACGCCACGGCATGTCGGGCAATAGTCGATCTCGATGTTCTGACGCTCGGTCATCAGCAGATCGGGGGTCTTGCAAACGGGGCACTTCATTGCGTTGCTCCTTTCTTAACGTTCAACCTTTGTGCTGCCGGTCGGGGCGGCGTTCAACCGCCCCGATACTTCTGTCAGTCCGCTTCAGTCCGCTTCGTTCAGTTCGAGAAAGCCGAACCGCTGGTCTGCGTCTCTTCAGACCTTGCTTCGGAGCCAGCTTCACGCTTCGCTTCCAAAACTGCCGCCTCGTGCTCGCGCTTGTCCTTTCTGCGCCGCGCCATCATGTTCATGCCTTCGACGAAGCCTGCGAACGCCATGGCCGTGTAGATGTAGCCCTTCGGCACGTGCGAACCAAAACCTTCGGCAATCAGCGTCATCGCGATCACCAGCAGGAAGCTCAGCGCAAGCGTGACGACGGTCGGATTGCGCTCGATGAACTTCGACAGCGGGCGAGCCGCGAACAACATCGCCGTGACAGCAGCGATCACTGCAATGAACATGATGGGCAGGTGATCCGTCATGCCGACCGCGGTGAGGATGCTGTCGACGGAAAACACGACGTCGAGCAGCAGGATCTGGCCGATGGCAGCCGTCACCGTCAGGCCGCCGACGCCCATCGCAGGAGTCGTGTGCGCCTCGGCGTCACGGCTCACGTGATGGTGCATTTCACGCGTGGCCTTCCACACAAGGAACAGACCGCCCGCGAGCAGGATCAGGTCGCGCCACGAAAACGCGTGATCGAACACGGAAAACACAGGGACGGTGAGACGCGCGATCCATGCGACGGTGCCCAGCAGGCCGAGCCGCATCAGCAGCGCCAGCATGATGCCGATACGCTGCGTGCGCGCGCGTTGCGCTTCGGGGAGCTTGTTGCTCAGAATCGAAATGAAGATCAGGTTGTCGATGCCAAGCACGATCTCCATCACGACGAGCGTCACGAGTGCAGCCCATGCAGCGGGATCGGCGGCCAGGGTCAGTAAGGATTCCATTTGCGTGCGTCGTTCTCCGGTTGAGAAGAAAACGGCTGATTACTGGGTCACAGCCTGTGGAAAGCATGATCGCCTGGCGCCGTATTCGAAAAAACCAGTGATAATCTGACAGTTGGTTCGGTTTTTTCGAAGTGAGGCCACACATGCTCAACTACCGGCACTTGCACTATTTCTGGGTCGTCGTGAAGGAAGGCGGGTTTGCGCGCGCCGCCGAACGGCTCGACATGGCGGTGCAAACCATCAGCGCGCAGGTGCGCGAACTGGAAAAATCCCTCGGACATCAACTGCTGAAGCCCGCCGGACGCGGCGTCGCGATGACGGAAGCGGGACAGGCGGCGTATGCGCGAGCGGAGGAAATCTTCCAGATCGGGCGCGCGTTGCACGACGAAGTGCGCGAAGCGGCCAGCGGGACCGTCGCGCGCTTCGCGGTCGGCTTGACGGATGGCATTTCGAAGCTGGCCGTCCATGCCATTCTTGCGGGCGTGCTGGACACGCCTTCGCTACGGCTGCTCTGCCACGAAGGCGAAGCGGAAGACCTGCTGGCGGAACTGGCGCATCACCATCTGGATCTCGTGCTGTCCAGCCAGCCCGCGCCGCACAACTCGAATCTGCGTCTATCCAGCGAGCGCCTGATCGCTTCGCCGATCGACTGGTACGGGCCGGCCGCCGTGGTGCGAAAAACGCATGTCGATCATTTTCCGCAATGCCTCGCGTCGCTGCCGGTGCTGCTGCCGACGGGGCACTCGTCGCTGCGTTCGCGCCTCGACCGCTGGTTCGAAGCGGAAGGCATCCGGCCACGCGTCCGCGGGCGAGTTCGAGGACAGCGCGTTGATGGCGCTGTTCGCGTCGCGCGGCATGGGCGTGTTTCCGCTCGCGGCGTTCGGCGCCGAGCGCAACGATCCCATGCATCGCGGCTTGCGCTGGCTCGGCCGCTCGCCGGAAGTGAAGGAGGAAATACACGCAATCGTGTCGCGGCGCGGGCGGCATCATCCTTTGACGCAAAAGGTGCTGAGTGCGGCGCATGCGTGAGCGCGTTCGTGATCACGAAAAAGAAGGTTCGGTTTTTCCGAAGCTGCATTTCCGTTATTTCTGCTTTTTCCTCGACGCCTCCTCACCGTACTCTTGAGCCGTACCCACGAAGGAGGTGTCTCATGCAAGTCCTGTTCAAGTCCCGCGACCGTGAAGCCGTCCGTCTGTGCAGCTTCGCGCGCCAACGCATCCGGTTCGTGTTTCGCCGCATGGACTGGCTGATTTCGAAGGCGACCGTCAGCATGTCGGACATCAACGGCCCGCGCGGCGGACTCGACAAACGCTGCCAGGTGCAGGTGCAGACGCCCGATGCGACGCCTGTCGTCGTGACGTCGATCGCAAGAGACTGGCGCGGCGCACTCGATCTCGCGCTGGCCCGCGCGGCGCACTCGATCATCCGCAGGCAGCAGGCGCGCATTGCGACTCGGGGTCCCCGTGATTTTGATGCCGCTTACGGGCGATGAACAAGGTACGCGCGAATTCCTATGAAGACAGATAGCAAACGTCTTGTGCTGAAATAGAAACATTACATAAACCTTTCGGTTATCCGGTGTCAAAGGAGAGTTGAGGGTTCTATGTCACCGCAGTCATTCAGCCAGTTTCCACAGGAGACTTGTGAATGAAAAGAATTTTGCTGTTCCTCGCCACCAACCTCGCGGTAGTGCTGGTGCTTTCGTTAGTAACGAATGTATTGGGCGTCGGCCGCTTCCTGACCGGGAGCGGGCTCGACTTCAATGCGCTGTTCGTGTTCTCGCTGGTGATCGGCTTCGCCGGTTCCATCATTTCGCTGCTTATCTCCAAACCGATGGCGAAATGGGCAACCGGGGCGCGTGTGATCGATTCGCCGCGCGATTCGACTGAGCAATGGCTGATCGACACTGTACGGGAGCTCGCGCAGCGTGCTCGCATTCGTATGCCGGAAGTCGCAATTTTTGAAGGCGCGCCGAACGCGTTCGCCACAGGGGCTTTCAAGCATTCAGCCCTAGTGGCTGTCTCCACGGGATTGCTGCAATCGTTGAACACGGAGGAAGTGGAGGCTGTCCTTGCCCATGAGATTTCGCACGTGAGCAACGGCGACATGGTCACCTTGACGCTCATTCAGGGCGTGGTGAATACCTTCGTGATTTTCTTGGCCCGTGTGGTCGGGTACTTCGTGGACAAGACCTTGTTTCGTACCGAACGCGGTGTCGGTCCCGGGTTCTACATTACCGTTATTGTTTGCGAGATGATTTTCGGCATTCTCGCTTCGGTGATCGTCGCGTACTTCTCGCGCCGGCGCGAGTTCCGCGCTGATGCGGGCTCTGCGCAACTGCTGGCTTCTCCGCGACCGATGATCAATGCGCTGGCCCGCCTGGGTGGACTTGCACCCGGCGAACTTCCGCAATCCTTCAAGGCATCCGGCATTACCGACAAGCCGGGATGGCTCGGGCTCTTCTCCACGCACCCACCGATCGACAGGCGCATTGCCGTGCTGCAAAGCAGCGGGTAGTCAGTAAAGCAGGGCTGCGCGCGGCATTCCAACATGCGACGTCGACGTTTAGACAAGGAGTGCTCAGGCGCGGGCCGGTATGGGGCTTCCTGTAACGACCAGGTGCCACGGCGCGCGGAAGCACCGGCGCGCCCGCAAATTCTCAGCGTATCTAAAGGGAAGGCGTTCATGGACGAGAGCTATCAGATGTCCCCGGTCAAGCGCATCATCCTTGCATTTCTTCTTGGCGGGCTCGTAGTGCTGAGCTACGTAGTGCTGCACCTGTTCCTGGTGCCAGTGGCCTGGGCCACCATCTTTGCCTACGTGACCTGGCCCGCTTATCGCCACTTGCGCTCGCTTATGCGCGGGAACGCCACCGGCAGCGCGATGCTGATGACGGTCATTCTCTCGGTGGCGTTCATTCTGCCGTCAATCTGGCTGATCGTGCTGCTGCGTGACGAACTGACCGCGGCCTACCAGACCGTCGCCAGCTACCTCGCCAATGGGCCGCACAAACTGCCGGAATTGATTGCGCGCGTCCCGTGGCTCGGGCTGTGGCTGCAGGATCTACTGAACCAGGTATCGGCCGATCCGATGGCTTTGCGCGCGCAAATCGCTGAGTGGGGCCGGCAGTGGACCGGAGAGGTCGGCCAGTTAGTCGGCGGCGTGGGTCGCAATGCGACGAAATTGGGCTTTGCCTTGCTGACGCTGTTTTTTATGTACCGGGACGGCGAAAGCGCGTTGGATCAAGTGCGCCGCATACTACGGCGTTTTCTGGGCGATCGCCTGGACGCCTATCTCGCTTCTATCGGCGGAACGACCAAGGCGGTCGTCTACGGGCTCGTGCTGACGGCACTGGCGCAGGGCGCGCTTGCCGGCTTGGGTTACTGGGTGGCCGGGATGCAGGCGCCGGTGTTGCTGGCTGCGTTTACGGTGCTGATCGCGTTGATACCCTTTGGCACGCCGTTCCTATGGGGATCGATCGGTGTATGGCTCCTCGTCACAGGAAAAACGATAGCCGGGGTCGGTCTTTTACTCTGGGGCGCACTGGTCGTTAGCTGGGTGGACAACCTGATTCGTCCGCTCGTGATCAGCAGCGCTACCCGGATACCGTTTCTTCTGGTCGTGTTCGGTGTGCTGGGCGGGCTTGCGGCCTTCGGCCTGGTAGGACTGTTTGTAGGTCCCGTCATCCTGGCGGTCCTGATGGCAGTGTGGCGTGGGTGGCTGGAGGAACAGGCAACCGTGGGCACTGGAACACAAGGCTAGCCCAACGCACTGCTGAAGTGATCAACTGCTTGCTGCAGCCACTCACGGCTTGGGCACCGCGGCTAAAGCGGCATCAAAATCACGGAGACGCTGGATCATCCCGCGGACGCGTGAGGAAGGTGGCGAGATCCACTCCGCTGGGAAGCAGGACCACGTCCCTATCGACGAGCGTCTGGATGCCCGGCACTCCCGGCTGGACCGCGTTCTGCCAGATTGAGAACGTCGGCCAGCCGCCCGGGATGATGGGTGCGATCCCACGCGGCTCGAACCCTCCGTCCACGCGCTTTGTCCCATAATTGGCGATCCACAGGTGCTGCTTCGTGAACAGGCTCGCGTTCGCCATGCCGTGCGTCCAGAATGACGGGTACGTGTAAATGATCGGCGCCTTCCCGCTACCTTCCTCCACGATCGACAGGAAGAACTGCAGCGACGCGACCGCCTGGTCCACGCTCACGTTATTTGGCAAGAGCTCAACGTCGACCATTGGCGGCAGATCCCCCAGGTCAGCTCGGGTCACATCGGAGATCGGTTTCCGCTATATTTTCGAGAACACTCAGCTTTCCCTTACATTCACAATCGGTTTGGAACGGCGTCGCAGTTGATCGTTAAACTACGACTTTAGCAGTTCATCGTGCTGCTGTTTCTCGATACCGAGTACACCGGCTTCGGGCAACGGACTCCCCGGCTGATCAGCCTGGGGATTGTTGCCGAAGACGCTAGCCGCGAGTTTTATATTGAGTTCTCGGACACGTGGCAAATCGAAGATTGCTCAGACTTCGTCAAAAGGGAAGTTCTGCCATTGCTTGAGGGAGCGCCCCTTACGTTCGAACAAGGTCGCGTTCGCCTGCGGGAATGGTTTTTCAATGCTCCGCGTGCGGTCCGGATAGCGAGCGACTCGAGCACAGACTTTCGGTTCCTTCGGCTCTGCGGTGAAGCCTCGCCAGCGATACTGCGGCTGCTCATTCGCGAACTCGCCCGATGATCGGCCTGCCAGCGGCCGCGCGTCTGGATACGGACTTTCCCTGAATCGTGCAAGCAGCTTTGTTAGAAGCGGAATGTTGGCTATCTTTGACTCACCATTTGCCAGGCCGAACGAGAGAGGCAATCATGAAAGCATGGAACGTCGTGAATCTGCTCGTCGTCGTGGGATGCGTGACGTTGACGTCGAACGTCTACGCGCAAGCCAGCAACGCTATGCCGATGGGCTCGAGTCCGGCTGCAAGTTCAGGCAAGGCGACGCCAGCGGACAAGAAGCTGGCTCGGGATGTACGCAAGGCGTTGTCGAAAGCGCCCAACTTCAACGTGTCGAACGTATTCGTCAAGGCGCGCGGCGGTGTCGTGACATTATCCGGCAGCGTGTCGGACGGTCCTCAGATCCAGCAGGCCGCGGAAGTGGCGAAGGGCGTGCCGGGTGTAACGTCGGTGAGTAACCATCTGACGCTCTATACGAAAGGGTATTGACCCTTCGAGGCGGCGCCGGGAAGTACTGGCCGTTTTCAGCCGTGAATATTGCAGGAGGAGCCGACGCTTCGTGAAATTTCACGCGCTCCCTTAGCGCCTTCGATTTGCAATAGCGTTGGCAACGTTACGCCGTTCTTCGCCGCTGTCACTCGGCAAGAATCGACACGAGCATTTCAGGCGGGGCCGATCTACACTCAAGTCGCGCCAGAGCACAGATTCATGTTCCAGACACGGCTCCGGCGCTTCTGTGAGGGGCTCAGCACCGCTGGTCGCGATTGGCGGTACCCCACCCTGATGCGACATTCGAAGCCCCACTTTAGGTGACTGGTACGCAGTCAGAAGACGCCACCCCGCCGGGCAGCCTTCGACAACCAGCCGAAGCCGCCTGTCATCAGTGCGGCGTGATGTCGCCTAGCATCCGGCCATGAGGACACGTTGTGGGACAATCCAGTGCGGCAACCACCAGTCTGGAGGGCGAACGTCATGGATTCGTCATACATCAAACTGACAACCCCAATTGTCGACAGCCGGTCAGCGCTGTGGTTCTCCGCGTATGACTTCGGCTGGGGATACTGCGCCTTCGAACTCAGACCGGAGGTTGTTTGCGAATACCTCGGAGCGGCAGACGACAGCCAGAAGCAGTTGCTGCTCGCGTTTCAGTTGGGAAAGCAAAAGTTAGTGGGAGTTGCGGAACGCAAAACACCTCCATCGAGTGGAGAGCGCATCGAGATTACTGGCCAGGATCTTTAAGCCGCGCTGCAGCAGTGCACACGACCGGCCGGTTCGGTCTAAGCACCCGTCATTCGCGCATGAAGTCGGACTGACCGGACCTGGCCGACCTCTGCCTGACGCGATCGGCGGCACGCGACCCCATGCGGTCGTTCACACTCGTATCGTTGCTATGGTCGCTTTTCGGTGCACAACGGCCATCTCTTGGCCACGAAGCTGCCCTGCTCTCACCTGAAGCCACCTTACACGTGACGGTGGAATGGTTCCGCCATTAGAAGGGGGTTTGATAAGGCGATTTTGAACGAACAAGAGGAGCGGATTAAGTAGCTGACCGCAACCACTCCGAGAAGGCTCGGATGGTCCTTTCGCGCGGATGGCCTAGCCTGCGAATCACATAGAAGCCATACCCGGGCAAGCTTAGCTTGAATGCTTTTACGAGCGTACCGGCGGCGAGTTCGGGTGCCACGAGCGCGTCACTAAAAATCCCGATTCCCTGGCCGGCGATCACCGCCTCGATGGCATGCAGCTCCTCCCGGAAGCTCAGGTGCTGCATGTCCTTGAATTCGGGCACTTCGCGCCACCTGCGCTGAGCCGCGGCAAGCCATCTCTGCCATGTGGGCGGCTCATGGTCGACTGGTGACCAATAGGAGTGGATCAGAACATGCTCTGCGAGATCGACGGGTCTCTTCAGTTGTCCCGTTGAAAGCAAGCGCGGATTGTAGACGGGCCAGAATGTATCTCTCAAGAGATCATCGACGATCCCGCCCGTCGGCACTGCTCGGCTGGTCGCGTAACGAATCGCGACGTCGCCCTCGCCGGCCTGCAGATCGAGCACGGTATCCGTGCCGATCACCTCCAGCGGCACGTCGGGATGCAATTTCCGCCACGCGGACAGGCGGGGCACGAGCCAACGGCTGGCAAACGCGTTCGTTGTCGTTACGCGAAGGGGCTGTTGGTCGCTATCCCGCTTGACGGCCGCGATTGCGGTGGCAAACACCTCGAGCCCGCCATGAATGGCGGGGAACAGCCGCGCTCCGGCATCGGTCAGCGTCAAGGGCCGCGGCCTGCGACGGAACAGGGCGCAACCACAATAGCGCTCGAGCAATCGGATCTGGTGACTGATCGCGGTAGGGGTGACACATAGCTCGAGCGCGGCCTTCTTGAAGCTCATATGGCGAGCGACTGCGTCAAACGCGCGGAACTCTACGAGGGGCGGCAGCTTATGCATGTAGCAGTGTAGATGAAATCAGTTCACCCTTAGCTGAATTCTTCGAGTTTGCTCCCGGGCCGATTTCAGTGAAGACTTGGAGCCGAATTCGAGGAGACGACACCATGCTGCCGATTGGATCTTTGGCCGACGCTGCGGCCGAGCTTGCCGCCACCTTCCGCGGGCAACTCCTGCAACCCATGGACACCGGCTATGAGGACGCGAGGAAGGTCCACAACGGCCTGGTCGATAAGCGGCCCGCCTTGATCGCCAGGTGCCACGGCGTAGCCGACGTTGTCGGAGCCCTCGATCTCACCCGCAGGCTCGGCCTCGAGGGTGCAATTCGCGGTGGCGGCCACAACGTGGCGGGACGGGCGACGATTGATGGTGGGGTGATGGTCGATCTTTCGCCGATGAAGGGCATCCATGTCGATCCGGAGGGCAGAACAGTCTGGGCGCAAGGCGGCGTCACTTGGGGCGAGCTCAATCGCGAGACGCAGTTGCACGGCCTGGCCGTCACCGGGGGCGTGGTCTCCAGCACGGGCATTGCCGGGCTTACCCTCGGGGGCGGGGTGGGCTGGCTGATGGGCAAATACGGCCTGGCGCTCGATAATCTGCGGGCGGTGGAGCTCGTCACGGTTGGCGGCAAGCTCTTGCGGGCCAGCAAGCACCGGGAGCCCGAGCTTTTCTGGGCGCTTCGCGGCGGCGGCGGAAACTTCGGGGTCGCCACGAGCTTCGAGTATGAACTCCACCCGGTCGGGCCGACCATTATGGGCGGCCCGATCGTCCACCCGATCGAACGCTCCCGGGCCCTGCTCGAATTTTTCCGCGACAGCACACGATCGCTGCCTGATGAGCACGCACTGTTCGCAACGCTGACGCATGCGCCGGACGGGTCCGGCACGAAGGTGGCCGCCCTGGTCACCTGCCACTGCGGGCCGTTGGAAGACGCCGAAAGGGCCATGCGGCCGCTGAAACAGTTCGCGCTTCCCATCCTGGATGCCGTTGGGCCGATGCCCTACTCCCAGCTCAACAGCATGCTCGATGCCAACTACCCGAAAGGCGCTCTTAACTACTGGAAGTCCAACTTCCTCACAGAGCTGAGCGACGCTGCGATCGACACCATGATTAGCAGCTTCGCGCGGTGCCCGACGACAATGGGCCAACTGCTCCTCGAACATTTCCACGGCGCGGTCACCCGGGTCAATGCTACCGACACGGCCTTCCCGCACCGGCGTGAAGGCTACAACTTCCTCGTGCTCGCTCAATGGATGCAGCCGGCGGAGACCGGCGCCTGCGTCGCCTGGGCTCGCGAAACCTACGAAGCAATGCGACCTTTCTTTGCTGCCGGTCGCTATGTCAACTACTTGGACGACGATGAGACGGGCGAACCCATTGCGGCTGCATACGGTCCCAATTACCGACGGCTTCAGCAGATCAAGGCCCAGTACGATCCGACGAACTTCTTCCGCATGAACCAGAACATCCGGCCGCTGGCCTGACGGGCACGTCCCAATGCCGATCATCTTGACCGGCGCGCGCGCCGGATCTGCAGCGCGCCGTCGGCTTGCCGAAAACTTGTTGCCCGATCCGCTGAGCAAAGAGGAAGCATTGAAGGCGCTCAACGCCGAGATAATGTTGCGATTTCAGGAAGCTGGCATCGCGGCCTTGTCCGACACAACGGTGCACGGAGCGCATTGTCTGCGGGTCGCGATACGCAACGACCGAACCCGTCGCGATGACCTGGATCTGCGGGTCAATGAAATCGTTCGACTTGGACACCAGATTTTGAATGCGCGCCGCAGTGCCTGACTTCTTCGTTCGACTCTCGACCTGCTTCGGCGTTGAAGGCTGAAGCAATATCGCCCTCCGGAACCTCGACATCGTTCGGCTATGGCCGATCAATGACCGTTCTACTGAGCGTAGCCGACGCTTGAATGACCGTTGGAACATGAAGGCGAACGGCTGAAAGTGGCCGAAAGTCGCCCAAAAGCACGACTGGTGCATGAGCAGCAAGGAAAGTTGTTTGGGTGTGCCAGAAACGCGAGCGACTGCTCGCGCATCGCTGACATATAATTCGAAAGTTGGTTAATTAGGATTTATATGATGGCGGATGAGCGACACATGGAGACCGCGTGGCCGGAGCTGCCAGCCGAGCGCGGCGTTGCGCAATATCACCGGCTGGCGTCCCTGCTGCGGCACCGAATTGCGAAGGGCGAGTACCCGCTCGGCACGCAGCTGCCGCCGATCACGCAACTCGCGGACGACCTGAGCGTCGCCGTCATCACCGTTCGGCAAGCATACGAGCTGCTTTCCAAGGAAGGGCTTATCCGCAGCCAGCGGGGCGTCGGGACCCACGTTGCAGCGCTGCCCGCCGTCACGGGCGACCTCGAACAGGTGATCAACAACCCCTTCGCCGCACCGCAGGCGCTTGCCTTCGAGATACTCGAAGTCCGGCGCCGCACCCTTGTGCCACAAGAACTGCTCGGACCGGATGGCCGGTCGGCCGACGAATACGTCTGTGTCCGCAAGCTGCACTCCTATTCCGGCGAGCCGTTCTGCTACGCCGAAATCTATGTGCCGACGCCGGTTTTCGAATCGCTGCCCAAGGACATCGCCATGCAGCGGAAACTGCTCGCCGCGGTGCTCGACAAACTTGGCGCGCGCTGCAAACGCTTGCGACAACGCGTGACCGTGATACCCGCCGATTTTCCTCTGTGCGATATGCTGAAGATCCCGTTTGCCTCGCCCGTCGCGAAGATGTCGCGACGCCTGGTTGACGGCAAAGGCAACGTGCTCTACGCCGGTGCGACCTGGTATCGGGGCGACCGCTACGTTTCCGAGATCGACCTCCCCGCGTCCGCCGTGAAAACCGTGCCCGGGATCACCGAGCCCCAGCGGCGGGCTGTCGGGTAAGCCCGTACTTGACGCCACTTTTCGCATGCCTAAACTACTAACATTAGTCATTTAGGTTTAACTCCCTGAAGTTGAGTCCTCATTGGAGCGATGCGCATGCGGAACCTTCTCTTCCTCCTGGCTACCCCTGTCTTTGAGCCGCGAGCGATAGCGGCGGCCCCTTATCCGGCCAGGCCCATCAAGTCCATCATTCCCTTTTCGGTCGGAAGCGGAACGGACGCCGAGGCGCGCGTGCTCGACCAATCGCTGGCCGCCGGCAAGGGCCAGCCCGTCATCGTGGAAAACCATTCCAATGCCTCCGGCTTCATGGCAGCGCAGGCCGCCACCCCGGCGATCAAGACCGCATGGAGCCAGCCCGAATGAAGCCCGTACCTACCGTGGTCAGGGCGGCCGATCTTGCCGCCTACGCGCCGGCCAACCACACCGGCACCTCCAACGTGCGCGTGATCGGCCCCGAGACTGTCGGCGCGACGGCGCTCGAAGTGCTGGTCGGCACGATCGTGAAATCGCACGGCGCGCGGCCGCACGCGCATCCGCACCTGGAGCAATGCGCCTACATGATCGAGGGAACCGGCGAGTCAGGGGCGGAAGGCCGCGTGGAAGCGATGGAGCCCGGGACCTGGGCCTACGTGCCGGCAGGCGTGTTCCATTCGTTTCGCGTGACCAGCGACCAGCCCGGGCGTGTGCTGGTCGTCTATACACCGCCTTATGGCGAGAACCCGGCGCACACGATCACGGAACCCGACGGCGCTGCCGCCGCGCCTGCTCACGCCAAAGTGCGCGTGCTTGCCGCCGGCGACGCCGCCACCGGCACGGTTCCCCTCATCGACCGCGAGACCGCTGGCGCGCGCTGGGTCGACATTGCGGCGCTGCGCATGCCTGCCGGCAGCGCATCGGTCTGCACCGCGGAGCCTGACGCCGAGCAGGTTCTCTACGTCGAAGACGGACGGATCGACGCACGTGTCGATGGGCAGCACTTCGGTCTCGCCCCGGGCGACTTCCTGTTTCTTCCGCGCGGGGCTGCCGCCTCCCTGCGCTGTTTGCCGGAGCAGCCTGCGTCCGGCTTCCTTATCAAGGGGCGGCTTCCATCGACTGCTTTAAATCCAGTAACAACGGGAGACAATTCATGAACGCAAGAATGCTCGCGCAGCCCACCACGTCCACCGGCGCCCCGCTGCCGCTGCCCGCTCTGCCACAGGACAAGCTCCTGACCATCAACATCGAGCAGATCCCGCTGATCAGGGATGTCTTTCCGGGCATCCACATCAAGCCGCTGCGCCTGGACCTGGAGCGCGGCGAGTGGGTCTTCATGGCCATCCTGGAACCCGGTTGCTCGCTGCCGATTCACTACCACACCGGTACGGCGCAGGTGTGGACGATCCAGGGATGCTGGGCGTATCGCGAGTACCCCGAGCAGCGGCAGACGGCAGGCTCCTACCTGTACGAGCCCGGCGGCTCGGTGCACACCTTCTACACCCCCGAGGACAACACCGAGGACACCATCACCATCGCCTGGATCGAAGGCGCGCAGGTCAGCTTCAACGAGGACGGGACGTTCCACTCGCTCAATGACGCGGTTTCGATCCGGTACGCGATCGAGGCCCTCGCGGCAGCGCGCGACATCGGACCGGTGCCCTACATCCGCGGCAACGGCGCCGACGTAGCCGGTTCCTGACCGGAAAGAGGAGCACGGACAGAATGAGCAACGACTCGAACCAGTGTGGGCCGCTGGCCGGCCTGCGCATCATCGACATCACCGAAGTCGTCATGGGACCATCGGCCACGCAGATGCTGGCCGACCTGGGGGCCGACGTGATCAAGGTGGAGCCGCCCGGCGGCGACATGCTGCGCGCCGTCGGACCCGGCGGGCGCTCGGGCGCCGGCCCGCTGTTCCTCAACCTGAACCGCAACAAGCGCAGCGTCATGCTGGACCTGAAGCGCCCTGCCGGCAAGGAAGCGCTGCTGAAGCTCGCGCAGACGGCTGACGCGCTGGTCTACAACGTGCGGCCGCAGGCGATGCAGCGCCTTGGGCTGGATTACGAGGCGCTGCGGCTGGTGAACCCGCGCATCGTCTACGTCGGCACCTTCGGCTTCAGCCAGCGCGGTCGCTATGCGGACTCGCGCGCTTTCGACGACCTGATCCAGGCGGCCGTCGCGATCCCCGAGGCCAGCGTGCGGGCCGGTTCCGACGTGCCGCGCTATGCCCCGCTCAACCTCTCGGACCGGGCCACGGGCCTGTACGCGTTCGGCGTGATCTGCGCGGCCCTGCTCGCGCGCGAGCGCACGGGCTGCGGGCAGGCGGTGGACGTGCCGATGTTCGAGACCACCGCGCAGATGATGCTGGGCGATCATCTGTACGGCCACACGTTCATCCCGCCGCGCGGCGGCTTCGGCTATCCGCGGCTGCTCAACCCGCAGCGGCGGCCGTACGCCACGCAGGACGGCCTGGTGTGCCTCGTCGTCTACACCGACGCACAGTGGCAGGCCTTCATGCGCGTGGTCGGCGAGGCCGAGCGGTTCAACAGCGACCCGCGGTTTGCCGACGGCGAATCGCGCACGCAGCATGTCGAGGCACTGTACGAGATCCTCGCCGACAAGCTGAAAGCGCAGACCACCCAGCAATGGCGCGAGCTGCTGGAGCCGCTCGGCATCCCGGTGTTGCCGGTGCACACCTTCGAGTCGCTGATGGACGATCCGCACCTGCAGGACATCGGGTTCTTCCGGCAATTCGAGCATCCCACCGAGGGCGTGCTGCGAACCATGGCGGTGCCGAGCGAATGGCCGCAAACGCCGCTGCCGCCGCTGCGCCCGCCGCCGCTGCTGGGTGAGCACAGCGCACAAGTGCTGGCCGAGGCGGGCTACTCGCAGCAGCAGATCCGCGAGATGGAGCAGGCGGGCGTGACGCAAGTGGCGGCGTGCAGCGAGTCAACGGGAGTCGAAGCATGAGCGAGGTCGTGCACGCCAGCCGGCAGGACGGGCGGCTGATTCTCACCATCGACCGCCCGGAGCGCCGGAATGCGCTCAACGCGGAAGTGATCGGCACGTTGCAGGAAGCGCTGGACCGCGCCAGGTCTGACGAGACGATTCGCGCGGTGGTGCTCACCGGTGCCGGCGACGAGGCGTTCTGCGCCGGCGCCGACCTGGGCGGGGATGCCTTCGCGTTCGACTACGCCACGCCGACCAGCGCCTATGCCGACCTGCTGCGCACGGCCCGCACGCTGAACGTGCCGCTCGTCGCGCGGGTTAACGGCGCCTGCATGGCCGGCGGCATGGGCCTGCTCGCGATGTGCGATCTCGCCATCACGGCCCGGCACGCGAGCTTCGGCCTGCCCGAGGTGAAGGTGGGCGTGTTCCCGATGCAGGTGCTCGCCGTGCTGCAGGCCCAGCTGCCGCTGCGCTGCCTGGCGCAGCTGTGCCTGACGGGCGAGCCCATCGACGCGGCGCGGGCACGCGAGATCGGTCTGGTGAACGAGGTGGCTGACGACCTCGACGCTACGCTCGAGCGCCTGCTGTCGCGGCTGCTCGCCAACTCACCTACCGCGCTGCGGCGCGGCATGTATGCGATGAAGGCGATGCGTTCGATGTCCTTCGACGAGGCGATCGCCTTCGGCGAAGGGCAGATCGGCCTGCTGGCCCTGACCCAGGACGCGCGCGAGGGCCTGGCCGCATTCAAGGAAAAAAGGAAACCGCAATGGACGGGCAACTGACATCGTCGACGCCGGGCAAGGTTGTGCGCATCGGCGGCGCCTCGGGCTTCTGGGGCGACAGCAGCCTCGGGCCGCTGCAGCTGGTGCGCTGCGGCGCCATCGATTACCTCGTGTTCGACTATCTCGCCGAGCTCACCATGTCGATCCTCGCGGGCGCGCGCACGAAGCGGCCGGAGGAAGGCTACGCCATCGACTTCGTCACGGTGGCGCTGCGCTCGGTGCTGAAGCAGGCCGTCGGGCAGGGCATCCGCATCGTCAGCAACGCCGGCGGCGTAAACCCGAAGGGCTGCGCCGCAGCGGTGCGGGCTCTGGCCGACGAACTCGGCGTACCGGTGCGGGTCGCGATCGTCGAAGGCGACGACGTCCTCCCGCTTGCCGCCGCGATGCGAGCGGCCGGCACGGGCGAAATGTCCAGCGGCGAACCGATGCCGGAGCGGCTGGTGACGGCCAATGCCTATCTCGGCGCACTGCCCATCGCACGGGCCCTGGCCGCGGGTGCCGACATCGTCATCACCGGCCGCTGCGTCGACAGTGCTGTCACCCTCGGCGTGCTGATGCACGAGTTCGGCTGGGCGGCCGACGACTTCGACCGGCTCGCCGCCGGCAGCCTGGCCGGCCACATCATCGAATGCGGCTGCCAGGCGACAGGCGGCCTGCACACCGACTGGGCCAGCGTGCCGGACTGGGCGAACATCGGCTATCCGATCGTCGAGTGCCGCGAAGACGGCAGCTTTGTGGTCACCAAGCCTGCGGACACCGGCGGCCTTGTCACGCACGCAACTGTCGCTGAGCAACTGTTGTACGAGATAGGCGATCCGGCCAACTATCTGCTGCCGGACGTGACCTGCGACTTCCGCCAGGTGCGCATGGAGCAGGCCGGGCCGCATCGCGTGCTCGTGACCGGCGCGCGCGGCCGCCCGCCGACCGGCACCTACAAGGTCAGCGCCACCGCGCCGGCGGGCTTCAAGATGTCCGGGCAGCTCACCATCGTCGGGATCGACGCCGCAGCAAAGGCCAGGCGCACGGGCGAGGCGCTGCTCGAGCGCGGCCGCCGGCTGCTGCACGACAGCGGGTTCGCGGACTTCCTGGCCACCCATATCGAGCTGCTCGGCACGGAATCGGCTTACGGGCCGCATGCGCGCCCCTTGCCGACGCGCGAAGTCGTGTTGCGCCTGACGGTGACGCATGCCGACCGGCGCGCACTGGCGATGTTCAGCCGTGAGTTAGCCGCACCCGGCACGTCCTGGTCACCCGGCACGACCGGTGCCGGTGGCCGTCCCTCGGTGTCGCCGGTGCTGCGGCAGTTCGCCTGGCTCATTCCGAAGGCGCAGGTGACGCCGACGGTCACGCTCGGCGAGACGACGTTCACCGTGACGTTGCCGCCACCGCAACCGCAGGTCGCGCGGGAACCGCTGGCGCCCATCGAGGGTGCGTTGCCCGCCGGCCCACGCCAGACCGTGCCGCTCGTGAGAATCGCGCTCGGACGCAGCGGCGACAAGGGCGACACCTCCAACATCGGCCTCATCGCGCGGCATCCGGCCCTGCTGCCGGTGCTGAAAGACCAGGTGACGCCAGAACGCGTCGCGGAGTACCTCCGCCATCTGGTGCAGGGGCCGGTCCACCGTTACGAGCTGCCCGGCATTCATGCCATCAACCTCGTCTGCGAGTGCGCGCTGGGCGGCGGCGGCATGGCGTCGCTGCGCAACGACCCGCTCGGCAAGGGCATGGCGCAGATGCTGCTCGACATGCCGGTCGACGTCCCCGCAGGCCTGCTGCAGGAGCGCCCCGCATGAATTTCGACTTCTCCGACGACCAGCTTGCAATCCGCGACGCCGTCGAGGCCCGCTGCGCCGACTTCGGCGCCGATTACTGGCTTGAGCGGGACCGCGATGGACGCTGGCCCAGCGAGTTCTGTGACGCCGTCGCTCGCGGCGGGTGGTTCGGCGTGACCATGCCCAAGGAATATGGCGGCGCCGGCCTCGGCATCTCGGCGGCCGCGATGGTGATGCGCACGATCGGCAAGCTCGGCTCGGCGGCGGTGTCGTCGGTACACCTGAACCTGTTCGGCCCGCAGCCGGTGGTCGTGTTCGGCAGCGAGGCGCAAAAGCGGCGCATGCTGCCGCCGTTGATCGACGGTTCGGATCGCGCCTGCTTCGGCGTGACCGAGCCCAGCGTCGGTTCCGACACCACACGCGTCAGAACCTTCGCCCGTCGCGCAGGCGACCGCTACATCGTCCGCGGCCAGAAGGTTTGGACCTCGACCGCGCAGCACGCCAACAAGATCCTGCTGGTGGCCCGCACGACGGCGATCGAGGCATGCGCGCGGCCGATGGACGGCGTCACGCTGTTCTACACCGACCTCGATCGATCGCGCGTGCGCATCAGCGAGATCGACAAGATGGCGCGCAAGGCAGTGGACTCGAATGAACTGTTCATCGACGGACTGGAGATCCCCGTCGAGGATCGCATCGGCGACGAAGGCCAGGGTTTCAGGTACCTGCTGCACGGCCTGAACCCGGAGCGCATCCTCGTCGCGGCTGCCGCGCTAGGCGCCGCTGAGACAGCGCTGGCGCGGGCAACCGACTACGCCAGGGAACGCGTCGTGTTCGGCCGGCCGATCGGCAAGAACCAGGCGATCCAGCATCCGCTGGCGGAATGCTGGATGCACCTGCAGTCGGCCGAACTGCTGATGTGGAAGGCGGCGGCGCTCTACGACGCCGGCAAGCCCTGCGGTGTCGAGGCTACGGCGGCCAAGTACCTGGCGGCAGAGGCCAGTTTCGAGGCGTCGTTGCGTGCGGTGCGCACGCACGGCGGCTACGGCTACGCGACGGAGTACCACGTCGAGCGCGGCCTGCGCGAAAGCGTGCTGTCGCTGCTCGCACCGGTGACACAGGAGCTCGCGTTGTGCTACGTCGCCGAGCAGGCGCTCGGGTTGCCGAAGTCGTACTGACCCGCGCAGCGCGAGACAAACCGCATCCAGGGCGTGGCAACGGCACGTCCGACGACACCGACCGGATCAATCAGCAACGGTCCATAAACCCGAGCCTGGAGACTGCGAAATGAGAATGAACATTGCGGGAGGACACGATTGAATAATCGTCCGCCGCCGAACGTGTCGTGCGAGGGGAGGCCGTGGCGCAGCTGGAGGAAGCGGCGCCATGACAAATAAGTGCATCGGTTCTGGGGCGCATCCAGGCGATGCGGCTTCCCTGGTTCTCAAATCAAGTAAATCAAAGGAAATGGCGTGAGCATCTTGACAGTGATATCGCCTGAATTCAGGGATCAGGAACGGCTGCAACTGGTGCATGAATTCGATGGCTTCGACGGGACCGGCCAGAACCGTTCGCCCGCGCTGCAATGGCACGGCGCGCCGGCAGGCACCAGGAGCTTCGCCCTGACGCTGTACGACCCGGACGCACCCACCGGCAGCGGCTTCTGGCACTGGATCCTGTTCGATATCGATTCGTCCGTCACCCAGCTCGCCGCAGGCATAGGCTCATCCGACGCCACTGACCTGGGCGCCAGCGGCACTCAGGCCACCAACGATTACGGCGCCACCGGCTACGGCGGTCCCTGCCCGCCCAAGGGCTTGCCGGCGCACCGCTATATTTTCACCGTGCACGCGCTGGGTGTGCCCAAGCTGGAGCTGCCGGCCAACGCGCCCAACGCGGTGGCGCGCTTCGTTATCTACCAGAACACGCTCGCCATGGCCACCCTGACCGGCCTCTACAACCGCTGAGGGTGCGCCTTGCTGTCACTGTTTGAACCGCTCGCCGGCAGTCCCAGGGCGATCAGCCCGAATGGAGGAGCCACGATCTAAGCATGGGGACTGCTTCCTGTCCACCCGATGCCGATAGAAACGCCCGGCCCAGTTTCATTCCACCACTAGCCGTACGCCTGCCGGAAGTGTCCCGCGATCGCGACACAACTAGGAGACCGAAATGAAATCGAAGTGGAGTGGCGCTGCAGCGCTTGTCGTGTTCGCGAGCGCAGCACATGCGCAATCGTCGGTGACGCTGTACGGCCTACTCGATACCGGGTTCCTGTATCAGAGGGCGAACGCGAGCAACTTTCAGTCGAAGGTGAATCTCGGGCATGTCTACGAGCTCAAGGACGGCGGCATCTATGCGAGCCTCTGGGGCTTGAAGGGCACCGAGGACATCGGGGGCGGCTACAAGGTCAACTTCAAGCTGCAGGGGTCGTTCAACACGCCCACCGGGAGGGCCGGACTGGCCGGCACGCCGACCGCCACCGCGATGTTCAACGAGCAGACTACGGTGGGCGTGTCGAGTCCGTACGGCACGCTCGACCTGGGCCGGCAGATCCTGCCGATGATCTATGCGATGGCGGACACCGACGTACGGAACGCCCAATACTTCGGCAGCATCCTGACCGCGTGGCTCGGCCTGAACCAGGCCGCGGGCTGGCCGGGCACCAGCACGAACGGCTCGATCGGCGCGCTGTATGACGACAATGCGATCGTCTACCAGTCGCCGAAATTCTACGGCGCATCGCTTGCGCTCGAGTACGCGCCGGGCGGCGTCGCCGGGAAGTTTCAAGGCGGCACGCGCGAGTCGGCCGTGCTCAAGTATTCGAACTACGGCCTCAACGTGGCGGGGGTGTACTACAACGGACACGACGCCAACCCGTTTGCGCCCAACGGTGCCGTGACCCCGGCGACAGGCCTGAACAACAACCGGTTCTGGTACGTTGGCGCGCAATACACGTTTTACAATGTTTCCGTGTCGACGTCGTACGCCATGGGCAAGAATCCGGCGAAAAGCAGTCAGGACAGCTTCGAGATGATCTCCGCCGGCCTCGGCTACCAGTTCACCCGATTCTTCAAGGTCACGTCGGGCTTCTATTACCTGAGGGACCGAAATTTTTCGTCCAACCAGTCGAATCTGTTCGCGGTGGGCGCCGAATATAACCTGTCCAGGGCCACCCTCGCCTACGCACAGGTCGGGTACGTCAACAACCGGGGCAACATGAGCCAGACGATCATATACGCCGCGCCGGTTCCGGAAGGAACGTCGAGCACCGCAGCGATGATCGGCATCCGTCATGCTTTCTGACCCCGTGAACCACGACAAGCGGAGCATCGAATGAGCACAAGCAACATGGCACTCAGGATGGCCGGCGGCATATTGCTCGCGCTGGCATCGGTTCACGTCTCGGCGCAGTCAGGCGCAGCGAGCGCGGCGTCGAATGGCGCCGCGACGGCGGCGTCGGCCGCACCGGCGGCCAAATCGGACCGGGCGGCCAATCGCGCACTGCGCCGCAAGGTCTATTCGGCCATCGTGAAGCACAAGGAGATCAACGCCGGGAACATCAGTGTCGTCGCGAAGGGCGGTGCAGTCACGCTCTACGGGACGGTCGTCGACCCATCGCAGATCGACAAGGTGGCCGAAATCACCAAGGGCGTCCCGGGCGTCATCTCCGTGACCACCAAGCTGACGGTCGAGAAACCGTTCGGCGGCCAGTAAGCTATGGCGGTTCTGTTGCAGTAAGGCCGGTCCGCTATGATGTGCGGAACGACATGAACGACTGAAAGCTCGATGAAGACGATGAATCCGGTGGTGGCCCGAGTGCTCAAACGCCTGCATTATCCGCTGGACGTGATTCTGACTTGCGTGCGCTGGTAAGTGGCCTATCCGCTGAGCCTACGGCACCTTGAAGACATGATGGCTGAGCGCGGCGTTTGGATCGATCATTCGACTGAGCACCGCTGGGCCATCGAGCGCTGTTGCCGGTGCTGGAGAAAGCGTTTCGCCGCCGCAAGCGTCCGGTGGGTAAGAGCTGGCGGATGGACTAGACGTACATCCGCGTCAAGGGGGAATGGCGGTATCTTTACCGGGCCGTTGCTCGATGCGCAGGCACAGATGATCCATATTGCGCCCCGCACCTGGCGCACCGCTCTCTGGGCGATCGATCTTTCCGCCGACCTTCAGCAGATCGATCAGCGAGTGCCCGGCGTGTAACTGGATGAGCCCGAGATCCGCCTGTTCCTTTTCCACACTGCAACCAAGCACATCGCAGTAAAACCGGGTCTCGAATCGAGATCGGCGGCCCTGATCACGACGTGGTCGATCTCACGGATTTGAAACTCCATGGAAAAGCCTCCTCCTTCGTCCGGTTCTTCGTGCCGCTCGCGGGAACTTTCCGAGTGTAGGAGAAGGACGAGCCGGGCGTTAGCCTCGTCGCTTCGCCGAAGGTGAATCCGCTTGCTCATCGCCATGCGGATCGCACGTTGTCGGTATTTGCAGAGACGACCTGACCGTCGGTGATGTTTTTGAATGCCCCGGTGTACGCGCACGGGGCGATCAGGATTTCCAGCGGCATCATCGCGCGCGGGCCAGATCTCCGCGCTGTCCAACAGACGGCTGCTGCCCAATAGAAAGTGCGCACGAAAATCGCGTCGCGTTTGAGCGACGTTGCGTCCGGTGCAGTTCCAGTCGGCGGGCAGTCACTTTGAGCGACCGTTGTAGCTCGCGCAGCCGACGTTCGAATGTCCGCGTGACAGCGCGAGCCAACGGCCGTAGATGGCCGATCACCGTCATAGCGGGCGCGCGCCGGGGCCGGGCCACGCCCGCGCACACTGAAGCTCTGGGTTGATCGATATCAACATAGTCAGAACGCTTCGGACGATGCTAGAAGTTGCGCGTCACGCCACGTGCGGGATGCGTCGCCGTGCCGGCGTCCTTCGGCGCCGTCGACGATTGTGCAGGAGACCGGGATGAAGTCAGACCAAGCGCTAAAACAAGACGTCGAGCAGGAATTGCTCTGGGACCCGGCAATCGACGCCAGGCAGATCAGGGTAGCGGTTCATGATCGCATCGTTACACTCGTGGGGGCAGTGTCGAGTTACGCGCAGAAACTCGCGGCACAGAAGGCGGCGCAACGTGTGACCGGCTGCCGCGCGCTCGTGATGGAATTGAATGTCCCGGAATCGTCGCCTGCGTCGCACAGCGACGAGGATCTCGCCACCGCGATCTTATCGGCGCTCAAGTGGCAGGAGGACTTCCCCAAGGACGCCATTCAGGTCGAAGTCGAACGCGGTTGCGTGACCCTTGCCGGCGAAGTCGACTGGGGCTATCAGCGTCATGCCGCTGAAATGCTGGTGAGCCGCATGCGTGGAGTAATGGGTGTGTCGAACCAGATCACCGTCCGGGCCGATGAAGTCGCCGCCGACGTTGGTGCCCAGATTTCTGCAGCACTTGCGCGACGTGCAAAGCGAGAGTTCGCCGGCATCGCAATCGACGTGCACGACGGGGTCGTCACGCTGACCGGTACTGTCAGTTCGCTGGCAGAAAAGCGCGCTGCGTGCGGGGCTGCGTGGTCAGCGAAAGGAGTGCAGCGCGTCGTGGATAAGTTGAGCGTGGTGTGAAGCGCGGACCTAGGGCGCAATCGTGCACCTCGCTTCGACTCAAGTGTTCGACAGGCACTCGACGTTCCAAGGACGGCCTCCTACGCTGCGGAAGGTCTTCACTTCGGTGCCACAGCAGCCATTCGACTTCCGCTGGAACTTGTCGACAGCGAACGGGGCTTTCGAGAAATTCGAATGCTCCTTGCCGACCCGTTGCTGACCGTCGGCCCCACCGAGACATATATGGCGGCTCTCAAGCGATACTGTTGAAAAAGTGGCTGACCGTCTCTCTCGGGAGGTTTTCATGGGTCTTCTTACCCTTGATCGACGCTCGCGAGCGGTTCGTGGGCCGATCTGAGAGGTCGATTTTTTAGCTTGCCAATTGCAAAAGCCATGTAGCGACTTTTTCAACAGTATCGAAGCAGAACTGCCGCCTGAATGTCATGGCGACGCAACGAACGGAGGCCGCCTTCTGGCCGCCCGCTGCCTGTCTGAGATTGACCCGCAAAAACGGACACCTATCCTTTTGATCAGGAGGTGTCGAAATGGGCAGGCATCGTACCCCATACCCTGTGGAATTCCGGGCCCACATGGTTGAGCTGGTGAAGGCCGGAAGAACGCCTGAGGAACTGGCTCGTGAGTTCGAACCGACCGAGCAGACGATCAACAACTGGGTCGCGCAGGCCGATCGCGATGCGGGTGTGCGTCACGACGGGCTGACCACGGCCGAGAGGCAGGAACTCACACGGTTGCGTCGTGAGAACCGGCAACTGGAGATGGAGCGGGACATTCTCTCGCAGGCTGCGGCCTGGTTCGCGAGGGAGACGGGAGCCGTTCCGCCGAAGGGCGGTACGGATTCATGAGAGCGAACCGGGCCAGGTGGCCCATTGCCACAATGGCACGGCTGCTCAGGGTCTCCACGAGCGGCTACTACGCATGGCTGGTGCGAGAGCCATCGAAACGCTCATGCAGCGATGCGCAACTGCTCGAGCGTATCCGCACGCTGCATGCGAGTTCGCGCGGCACGTATGGGGCGCCACGTATCCATGCGCAGCTTGCGCGTGAAGGCGTGCACGTCGGACGCAAGCGGGTCGCACGCCTGATGCGCATGGCCGGCCTGCATGGTGCGAGCCGGCGGCGCTGGCCACACACCACGCGGCAACGCGCGGGGGCACGGCGCGCTCCGGATCTGGTGCGTCGGCACTTCTGTGCCGAGGCGGCGAACGTGCTGTGGGTGGCGGACGCCACCTACATCCCGACTGGCGAGGGGTTTCTGTACCTGGCTGTGGTCCTCGACGTGTTCAGTCGTCGCATTGTGGGCTGGGCGATGTCCAGCCATCTGTACACCGAACTGATGTTGCGCGCACTCGATATGGCGTTGCTGCAGCGACGCCATGAAGGCATCATCCTGCACTCAGACCAAGGGTGCCAGGGCGGATTCAACCGGTCGTCGCAACACTAGATTATTGAACAGATTTTAGGTATTCGTCCAAGGCCTCCGCAGGCGTCTTCCAGCCGAGTGTTTTCCGGGGCCTGGTATTCAATGTGTTAGCAACGGCCTGGATCTCGCGAGCACTCCACCGGGACAGGTCTGTGCCCTTTGGAAAGTATTGTCGTAGAAGGCCATTGGTGTTTTCGTTCGTACCACGCTGCCATGGGCTGTGCGGGTCAGCGAAGAACACCTTCACGCCGGACTCGATCGTGAAGCGGGCGTGATCGGACAGTTCCTTGCCACGATCCCAGGTCAATGATCGCCACAACTGAGCAGGCAAGTCCGCCACGGTCTTCTTGAGTGCGTTGGCCATCGTAACAGCTCCGTAGCCGGCCAGCGCAGGCCCGTTTTTCGTGCGTGGAATTAGCCCATAGCCTTTCTCGCGAGGTAAGTGCACGAGCATCGTAAAGCGGCTTGATCTTTCCACCAACGTCCCGATGGCTGATCGGTTTAAGCCGATAATCAGGTCGCCCTCCCAATGGCCTGGCACAGCACGATCTTGCACCTCTGCAGGCCGGCTGGAAATCATCACCTCCTCGCTGACGTGCGCCCACGCCTTGGCACGCGCTCTCGCTCGGGGAACGCGCAACGCGCGCCCGGTGCGAAGGCAACCCACCAGCTCGCGCTTGAGCGCACCGCGCCCTTGAATATAGAGCGCTTGATAAATGGCTTCGTGAGAGATGCGCATAGATTCATCATCCGGGAAATCAGCTTGCAATCGATTGGCAATCTGTTCAGGTGACCAGCCGTTGACCCACTTTCGGTCACCGCGATGTGGTTTATTGCGCCCCTTGAACGGTGCCTGCCTGGGCCCCGCAATTTCACGACCATCAGCGTCATGTACCTTGCCCTCAAGGCGCTCCTGTACGTATTGGCGCAGCCGTGCGTTCGTCGCCAGCTTCGCTGGCTTTGGTCGTTTGGCGAACCGTTCCGCCTTCCACTGCGCGACCGAAGCACGATACTCGAGGCACCCACCACGGGTTGCCGCATTGCGTGTGAGTTCCCGCGAAACGGTTGACGGACTGCGTCCAGGACGCCGGGCAATTTCGCGTACCCCAAGACCTTGTACCGAGAGCAACGCTATATCTTCCCGCTCAGCGAACGACAAGTATCGACCAGCGATAGGTTTCGACATGAATAGTGGCATGCCGCCACGATAGCGGAACCAGCGCGAGCCTACCGCTTGAGATACGCCTACCGCCTCCGCTGCTTTCTCGCTTGTAATGCCCGTTGCGATCTGTTGCCAATACCGACGCTCCATCACATGTCCAAGTGATGGCGCACCCGGCGAGTACATCGCTTCTCGCCCTGTCAACCGATACACCTGCTTTGCACTTCGTCCCATGCAACACCTCCTCGATCAAAGGTGTTGCAACGACCGGTTGAATCCGCCTTGACAGCCTTGATCGGAATGTAGAATCACACCGTCATGGCGTCGCTGCTGCAACGCCATGTCAAACGCCCGCAACATCAGTTCGGTGTACAGATGGCTGGACATCGCCCAGCCGACGACGCGACGGCTGAATACATCCAGCACAACCGCCAGATAGAGGAATCCTTCGCCCGTGGGTACATAGGTCGCATCTGCGACCCACAGCACGTTTGTCGCGTCGGCACTGAAGTGCCGGCGCACCAGATCAGGCGCACGCCGGGCGCCTGCGCGTGGCCGCGTGGTGCGCGGCCAGCGCCGCCGGCTTGCCCCGCACAGACCCGCCATACGCATGAGGCGCGCCACCCGCTTGCGCCCCACGTGTATGCCTTCGCGCGCGAGTTGCGCATGAATACGCGGTGCCCCATACGTGCCGCGCGAGCTTGCATGGAGCGTGCGGATATGCGCGAGCAGTTGCGCATCGCTACGCGTGCGCATCGCGGGCTCCCGCACCAGCCATGTGTAATAGCCGCTCGTCGAGACGCCGAGCAGCCGTGCCATCATCGCGATGGGCCAGCGGGCCCGGTTCGCTTTCATGAATCCGTACCGCCCTTCGGTGGAATGGATCCCGTCTCCCTCGCGAACCAGGCTGCCGCGTGAGAGAGTATGTCGCGCTCCATCTTCAGTTGCCGGACTTCGCGACGCAACCGTGTGAGCTCCTGGCGTTCGGCTGTGGTCAGACCGTCATGCCGCACACCTGTGTCGCGATCAGCCTGCGCCACCCAGTTGTAGATGGTCTGTGCAGTCGGCTCGAACTCCTTTTCCAGTTCCTCCGGCCTGCGCCCGGCCTTCACCAGCCCGACCATTTGCGCCCGAAATTCCGCCGGGTACGGGGTACGATGCTTGCCCATAATCGGCACCTCCTTCTCCAAAGGATAGATGTGCGTTTTTGCGGGTCAACTTCAGGTCTGGTCGTGGGACATCACCTGGCTACCGGCGGCGGTCAAGGGCAAGTATTACTACTGGTACATGATGCTGGACGTGTTCAGATAGTATGACTTCCCGTGAGGTGGAAGGCTGGCCTGGCGTGTGAAAACAAACGCGGGTTAGCATGACTGCCAGAGCCGCACGGTGTGGACAGGGCCACACCCGGCGATTTCCGTCACGGAGGCCAGCAATGGAAAACGATAGCACAGTCTATGTAGGGCTCGATGTTCACAAGGACTCGATCGCGGTCGCCTATGCGCTGGGCATGGGCGAAGTGGAGCAGTTGGGCAGGATCGGAACGACGAAGACTGATGTTGACCGGTTGTGCAAACGTCTGCAGTCCAAAGGGCGACACGTGCGCGTGGTCTACGAGGCCGGTCCATGCGGTTATGGGCTTTACCGGGAACTGGTTCAGAAAGGATTCGACTGCATGGTGTGCGCGCCATCGCTGATTCCCAGAAAGCCCGGTGATCGCGTCAAGACAGACCGGCGGGACGCGATCAAGCTAGTGCGCGCACTGCGCGCGGGCGACCTCTCAGCAGTGTATGTGCCGGGCGTAGACGATGAAGCATTCCGCGATCTGGCCCGTGCGTGGGCAGCGGCCAAAGCCGATCTGAGGCACGCGCGGCAACGGCTGAAGTCATTCCTGCTCGCGCATGGTGTAGGTTATACCGGTACCGCTGACTGGGGACCCGCGCACCGGCGATGGATCAGCTCATATTCGTTTCCAAGTCACTGGCAGCAACTGGCCTTCGACGAACACCGTCGCACGATCGAGGACAGGCTCGCGCAATGTGAGCGTCTCGAGGTGGCGCTGCGCGAGGCCGTGCTCGAGTGGCGCTTTTATCCGGCCGTACTGGGCCTTCAGGCCATGCGTGGCATACAGTTCACCACTGCGATCGGAATGCTTTCGGAGCTCGGAGACCTGTCACGCTTTGAGCATCCGCGCCAGCTGATGGCATGGCTGGGCGTCACCCCCTCTGAATACTCTTCCGGAGAGCGGCGTCGTCAGGGAAGCATTACGAAAACCGGCAACAGTTACGCCCGCAAACTGCTCGTCGAGGCCGCCTGGAGCTACCGGTTTCCCGCACGTGTGAGTACAGATATCCAGCGTCGGCAAGAAGGCATCCCCAAGCCCATTACCGATCGAGCCTGGGACGCACAGTTGCGGCTGTGCCAGCGATATCGCAAACTGGCAGAGCGCGGCAAGAATGCGAACATCGCTGTGGTTGCCGTGGCCCGTGAACTCGCGGGATTTATCTGGGACATTGGCCGGCTGTCAATGTCCCTGGCTGTACCGGGCGGTGCACAGCCAACACACCAGCTTCATCCTGCCGGCCACTGAAAAGCAGCAATCTGAAGGAGTTTCCTGAAGGCGGCGTAGCCCGGCACACGAGTAACCCGCGCTCCGGCTATGCAGCGGATGTCATCCGATTTGCGGCTTCAGATAGCGGCAGGCTCATTGGGCGGAACACTGTAATGCGGTAACCAACCCGCGTATATCAGGGTGATCCACCGTCGAGACTTACTGCTACGTCGCCCTCAGGAAATTTAGCGTCCTGAAAAACCGAAAACCGATCTCTCTTGACACGGGAAGTCATATCAGCCGCAAGATTGTCGGTCACGAAGTTCAAGAGGTGGAAGCGGCAGAACTGGCGGCGTTGCTGATGCGGCGCGCGAGTCTGGCCGAGGGCTTGGCAGGACGCCCCCTGGTGCTGCATTCGGATAATGGCAGCCCAATGAAGGGCGCAACGATGCTCGCCACCTTGGAGAACCTGGGCGTGGTGGCCTCGTTTAGTCGGCCGCGCGTGAGCAACGACAACCCATATGCCGAGTCGCTATTCCGCACCTGCAAGTACCGGCCTGACTATCCGCGCCGCCCGTTCGGCAGCGTGGACGAGGCACGCACCTGGACGCAGCAGTTCGTGCGCTGGTATAACCACGAGCACAAACACAGCGGCCTGAAATTCATCACGCCGGCGCAGCGGCATAGCGGCGTCGCCACTGCGGTGCTCGCGCAACGCGAAGCTGTTTACGCGCAGGCCAAGGCGCGCAATCCGCAGCGGTGGTCCCGATCGACTCGCAATTGGAAATTGAAGGACGAGGTCTGGCTCAATCCGGAGCGAGTTCAGCCGACAGAATTAAAGCAGTCCGCGTGAAGTGACGTGACAACTACGTTGACAACCGCCGATTGGCGCCGCATAAGCAGTCGCGGAGGCTCGTCTCGCGGTTCGTCCCGACACGGCAATCGATGGACCTCGATGAGCTGGACATGAGCCCCTGCGGCGCCACGCGCGAGTGGCTGTAGCGCTGCAGCGCCAATGTAAATACTCCTGCCGCATCGGCCAGCGGCGGTTTGACCGCGGCGCGACAGTAGCCGGGCCCGGATGGACTGCGTTATCAGCGATGCGACGAACGTGGTCGAATTTACGTGCGTTGGAGGCGAGCGCGTCCCGCCAGCTCGCAGCGACAACGGGCGCAGGACTGACTGAAGCCCGCTGCCACGCAGGCACACCGCCAGACTGAACTGCACGGCCCCGCAGGCGCGCTAGCGCTACATGCCGAGGGCGTCGTGCATCTCGACCACCGGATCGTAAGTGCTAGCATAAGCATTCTGGGAGTTGCGCCCTCCGCAACCGGCGTACAAACTCGATGCCGCAAACTTGCAGTATCGGAAGCCTCTTCTCTGCCGTGGTGCGGAGTCGCCGTTTCATGCTTCGTACTTGAACGACAAAGATACCCGCGCCCGGTATTCAACGACCTTGCCGCTATCGACCCTCATGTCGAGCTTGCAGACCTCGGCGACTCGCAAATCACGCAGCGAGTTCGCTGCAATTTCCACAGCATTTTTCGCCGCATCCTCCCAGGAGGTTGTGCTGGTGCCGATAATTTCCGTGACGCTGTAGACGCTGGATTCGGTGTCTTGCTTGGCCATGATTCCCGCTCCTCTGGGTTAGGAGGCACGTTTTCCGCACCTCAATGATTTCATCATAGGCCGTCCTGCGAGCCACGCGTCGCTTGAAGTGGCAACGCGCGCTGCCAGAGTCCCGCCAGGATGCGGGCCAATTTCCAAGGGGGAGCCATGTTCGATTGCACACCAAAACGTCGACACGCCTGGCGGCCGGGCGCTAACGTGCACGGACTTTCTCGAA
The DNA here is from genome assembly GCF_050436245.1 of Paraburkholderia sp. MM6662-R1. Classification (NCBI taxonomy): domain Bacteria; kingdom Pseudomonadati; phylum Pseudomonadota; class Betaproteobacteria; order Burkholderiales; family Burkholderiaceae; genus Paraburkholderia; species Paraburkholderia sp. MM6662-R1. Next base: position 1,005,633 of record NZ_JBNDLV010000003.1, read on the forward strand.
CGGTCGTTGCGGCGTCGTGCCCTTACAGCGGCGCACAAAGGAGGCAGCCACAGGGACCCAGTCGCGTTGTCGGTATCGCGGATACGGCATTGTGGTGCAGATAGCGGAAGTCCAAAGTCCATCGTTTAACGGAACAGAACGCCGTTTCTCACTGTCGTGGTCCATAGAAAAGGAGGGGTCGCCGGCGAGCAGCATCGCAATCTTGCCGGAGCCGGTGAAATCTATGTCTGCCAGTGAAGCGTTGCGCATGCGAGGGAGCGCGCAGACGTTCACCGATTCCACGTTAGCTTGTGCAGAAGCGGAGTAGATTGGGGGCACCACGCCGAGCCGTTGTTGTTCATAGAGCCGCTGCTGCACCGCATCGTTCCGCTATCGGAGCAGGCGGAATTCGGCGGCGTGCAGTGCGGGGCGGAACGCGCGAGTCAAGCGATAATTTTTAGCTGTTGGACAGCACGCGCGTGAACAGCATGGGGAGGCCTCACGCATCTCAACCGCTGCCCGTAGACGCCTGCAGGGTAGCCGCTGTGGTCAAGCTCGCGCTCAGGCAATCGCCTGTTCCTCGTAGAATAGGCCTTGCTGCATTTGAGGCATTATTTACGAGGCAAGCATGGCCACGACCCGAAAGAGCAGAACAACCGCTCCGTAGCGAGATATTGAGCAGATTATGAATCGCCTTTGTCAACCGGCCTATAGGGGCGGGCTTCAGCAACAATACGTCCCATAGCGGCCCGTCACGAGCAAGAAATGCGGACGCCGCACAGGTTGGAGTTGGCGATGTCTACAAAGCGGAAGTCCGCATCGAGGAACGACAGTTCTGCGCCCGCGCGGTTGCGACAAGTACCCGGGCCGACATCAGGATGAGTTGACGCACACGGCTTATGACTGCGCCGATGTCGCGCGATTCAGCAGCGGCGCATTAGCGTTGGTCTGCTTCGCCTCCCACTGCACCGAGTCATGTCCGACAGCCCGGGCGGAAGTCATTTCCGCAGCTCGATGGTGTATATCGTCGCAGACCTGACTGCCGATGATGCTGACGGACGCACTGACCTGGCAATAGAGGGGCTCGAGCGAGAGTGCTATCGCGAACACGGAAGCGTGGCGTCGGCCCTCGGCTCCCCAAAATTCAAGTCCCCCATCCTGTCTGACCACAATCACCTCCTTCGCGCCGCCTTCCAGGTACGACGCGACCCTACGGTTCATCTCGCGCTGCCGGTCGCTATCGAGCAGCACTTCTACGCATAGGTCGGGTACAAACGGCACGGGGGTGTCACCATCAAGACCTTCCCATTTTTCGGGCGCCATCCATATCACGTCCGGTACCCGGATACCAAACGATGGCGTCATCACGGGCACTGACATGGCGGCAAGGTGCCCCATCTGCTCGGCCAGCTGACAGTAAATGTCTGTGAAGGCCAGCTGGCGCGTTCCCGACGGGCAACCATTCGCCACCACCTCGCCGAACCCGTTCAACTCGTACCGGTCGCGCATGGCATGTTGGTAAGCGCACGATCCAGCACACGGAATTGACGTCCCTGGGTGGTGGGGAGATGGCGTCTCACGACAGCGCGTCGATTGGTGAAGTTCGCGCCAATGCGCTGGTCAAATCAAACGGGGTTGCGTGCTGCAGCCGTGAGCTTCGCGAAGTTGAAGGGCAGCAGGTCTGTGACATCGGCATCCGGTGCGCGTTGCGGCAATTCGGTCAGCACATGCACGAGATATGCGTAGGGTTCGACATTGCAGGCTCGACACGTGAGCATCAGGCTGTAAACGATTGCGCTCGCTTTCGCCCCGGCAACAGTGTCACTGAACAGCCATGAGGATCGGCCTGTACAGAATGGTCTGATGTCGCGCTCGATGACGTTGTTGTCGACGGCGGCACGCCCGTCGCTCACGTAGCGGCAGAGATACGTCCACTGGTTGCGTGTATATGAGATTGCCTTGCCCAGCAGGCTTTCTGGCAGAACCTGCGGCGCCTGTTCGTCCAGCCACTTTCTGAACGCTTCGAGTAGTGGCACGCTGTGCTGCTGGCGCAGCCGGTATGTGTAGTCAACGCGCGTCTCGCCTTCGGGCATATCGGCTTTGGCCAGCGCCTCGACCTGATACAGCGCCTTGAAGTATTCCAATGCCTGCCCGGCGCGGCCGCCGGGTTTTTTCATGCCCTTGAGCGCGTCGACGAAGGCCCGACGGGCGTGAGCCAGGCAGCCGAAGTGGGTTGGTCCTTCGAGCGTACGCCAGGCGGCGTATCCGTCCGTCATCAGCAGATCTTCATAGCCGGCGAGGAATGCCTGAGGATATTCCTGCCCCCGCCCCGGCTGATAGTCGAACAGTACGACCGGCTCCGCACAGTCTTCGGCACTGCGGTAGACCCACATATACGATGTGCTCTGCGCGGTCTTGCCGGGCTCCTTGAGCACCTGCACCGTTGTCTCGTCGCCATGGATCAACGGCTGCGACAGCAGCGTCTTGCGCAATGCCTCATAGAGCCGGCGGTAATGCAGTTCAGCGGGCCGGATGATCCAGTTTGCCAGCGTGCCACGTCCGACTTCGATGTCTGCGCGCGCCAGTGCGTGAGCCATCCGGTATAGCGGTGTCCCGTCGACATACTTGCCGGCAGTAACGGTGGCGATCATCGCCGCACTGGCATTGCTGCCCGGCAATGGCTGCGCTGGCATCGGTGCGGTGATCACCGGCGTGCGTTCGGCATGGCGTTCGCAGTGGCGGCACGCGTACTTGAAGCGCACGTGCTGCAGCACGGACGCCTTCACCTCGATATGCAACTGTTCGCTGACCTCTTCGCCCATGCGGTGAAGTGCGTGTGCGCAGCATGGACAGATCTTCTGCTCTTCGGGCAGGTCGTATTCGATGCGCTGACGTGGCAGGTGCGCCGGCAGTGGTTTGCGTCCGGGCCTGTTCCGTGCCGCCCCGGGTACATCTGGCAGGCCAGTATCGGGCAGCGCGAACGTGCCTTCGGCATCGCCGGCGTCATCGTCGTCGTGGTCGGTGGCGGCGATCTGTTCGGCCTCGTCGAAGACACGAGCCCCGAGCTTCTCGCTACTCGGCGCGAAGCGCTTGCTCTGCGCCAGGCGGAACTGCTCCTCCAACTGGGCAATCCGTTCGCCCAGCTGCCGGTTGCGTGCCTCGAGTTCACGGATATAGGCCTGGGCGACCGACGGCAATCGGGAGAAGTCGTCTTCGTTCATGCTCCCAGGATAGCGAATGATTGCGCGCGACGGGTTTACGGGAATTTGTAACCGTCCACCCGCCCGTTGTTTTTACTGGGAACGCCCGGCGTTCAGCTCGCGTGATGGTACCGCCGTGCCGGATGGCGGCGCACTGCGTCAACGTCAATGCCCTCAAGGAGCCAATGCAGCTGTTCGGTCGTCAACTCGATCACAGCCTGTTGCCGACGTGGCCAGACGAAGTGGTCCTGCTCGAGGCGCCGCAGCATCAGCCAGAAGCCGGTGCGCTCGTAGAACAGTAACTTGACCCGGTTGCGTCTGCGATTGTGGAAGGCAAACACGGCACGTGCAAATGGGTCGAGTTGCATGGACTGCTCGACCAGTGCCACGAGGCTATTGATACCGGCACGGAAATCGATCGGCTCACGATGCAGGAAGACCTTAATGTTCGCCTCGAACCGGAACATCATTGGGCTCTCAGTGCGGCAATCATCGCGCTCACCAGTGCGGCGTCGCGCCCTGAGCATTCGAGCTCAAGCTTTACACCGTTGGGCAATCTGGCCGACAGGCGCGCAGCTTGTGTCGCCGGTGGCGACAGATCTGCGCGATCCAGTTCAGGCGTCGGCTGCGCAACATGTGTCGTCGGCGCCGCGTCGTCGATCGCGACGACCGGCACGAAGGCCGACAACCCGACAGCAGTGTTGAATCTCGCGGAGGAAGTCGACTGTTCGCGCAGCCGAACCCATTTGCGCAACTGGTTGGCGTTCACCCCAGCCTTCAGGGCGAGGCCAGACAGCGATGCGCCTGGCTGCAGGCAGGCGTCGACCAGTCGTCGCTTGTCTGACGGGTGGAAACTGCGCTTGCCGCCGACACCAACGCGTGTCACCCGCAAGGGCAAAAAGGTCAGGTCATTCTCGGTCATGGATTGCGTCCGCAAGTTTGGGTTGCGGACGCAATCGTGGACCTTCTCAAAGGCAGAAGCTAGGTGCGTGAAAACTAGCGCTTACGCATGTTGCGCGGTCGCGACAAGGCGATGCCATGCGGCAAGCAATCCGTTGCGGTCCAGCAGGATGGGCGTGTCCATGGTTGTCTCGCAGGGAAATTGTCCTAAGCGTATACCCTCTCCCTGTGGTTTAACAACGTGTAACACTTCATTCGTACTGTGCAGTGCACAATTAGAGCTCGGCCAGCAGCGTTATCGGGTGTCCGCAGCCGCACACTGCGGCTGTCAGTTTCCTTGCTACTGGAGGTCCTGCAGTCTAGTATTCAAGTAGTTTCTCAGGTTCGCTGTGCAGTGCGGCAGGAGGAAACCGATGAGAGCCAGGACACGACGTGCTGATAGGACATTGGGTGACGTCAACCGCGCCCGCACCTGCGCGGTGCTGAGGGCGGTCTCGACCCGGAATACAATGCGATTGGCAGCAACGGAAGGCACCACCGAGGCCGCCTTGCCACACGACGTCCAGCACCGCGAGTCACATGAGCCGTCAACGCAGATTCGTGTCCGTCGCAGGCCGAAGCGGGTGCTTAACTGAACTGGTGGGGACGCCCGCAAGTTGGCGGGGCCGGGCAGCGCCTTGAGGCAGTCAGCTTAGGGTGAGTTCTGCCCGCTGAGGAGTTCCAATATGAAACTTGACGCCGCCACTTTCCGGCAACTGCGTCGCCTGGCTCCCGTCCTCGACGACATCCTTAGCGCAGGCGAGGTCGAGTATGCAGACCAGGCTGTGAATCTCACTGCATTGGCAACCCTGTGCTCACAATTGTTTGACGCATACCGCCACCTGCATCCGAACGATACTGAGCAGGCATGCATCGACGCTCTCGAGTCGCGGTAACACACTTCCTCTGGACTGGCTCGCGGCTTCAGGTCATAGCGTTATACATAAGTCCTTAGCCGAGCCCGTCGCGGAGCGCGCGTAGCGTGTCAGCGGCAGCGAGTACCTGATCGAGCCCTCGCCAGATGGTCTTGGCACCCGGTTCACCGTCGCTCTTTCGGCCGAGGAAACCACCGATTTGCGCAATCAGCCGCACGACCTCATTCACAGTGGGCGGCGGCGTCGGCATCTTCTTTTTGGCCAGCAGGTGGGCGCCACGAATTTCGTCCGGATCGAAGAACAAGGCGGCATCCAGATCCGGACAGGTCCGGCCTTTGCGCATCAGATACGTCACACGCCATGCCACTACCAGGAACAAGGCCAGCGCACGCTCGATCCGGTCGACAGCGGCCAATTGCAGGGTCTCGACTTCGCAGCCGTTCTTGAGCACATGGAAATAGATTTCGATTTCCCATCGGGCCCGGTACCAATTGATCAGTTCGACCGCGTCTTCCTGGGTTGCGACGGCTCGGTTGGTCAGCAAACGCCACTCAATCGGCTTGATGCCAGCGGGCGCCCCCACTTCGCGTGCGATTACGCAGTGAACCTTGAGCTTGCCGCGTTCGCCGTCCACTATCTCGACTTCGCGAGCCCACAGTTGCTGGCGTACGGTGCGGCTCTTCTGAGTCTCGCGGGCGCCGGTCATGAAGGTGATTTCACCCAAGGGCTCAGCGCTGGTTGTACTCGCCCACAGCCTGGCGCCGTCACCGCCGGGCAGGCAGCGGTCATGTTGGGCGCGCACCAGCCAGTCCGCTGGCGTGCCCAGTTCGTGCGCCCGGCGCATCATTTCCACCATGTCCGCCTCGCGGTCGGCCACGTACACCAGTCGCGTGTGCGGCATGTCCGGCGCCATTTCCGCCACGCGCTCGTAGCCTTCGATCCAGCGCGTGCTTTCTTTCGGCCCAGGACGGACACCATCGGCGTCAAGCTCCTCGCGCGCCCACATCCATGCATCGAGCACGCCCAGCGGTTCGCGTTCGGTCGTCACCGCATAGGTCGGGTGCAAGTACAGCCCGCGCCTTGCTTCGTAGTTCAACGGCCCCAGACCGTCGATGTCCTGGCCGTTAAAATCAAGCTCGGTGGTGTCCTGGATGCACAGCACGACCGACTGGCTGCGCATGCGTTCCTGCGTGCTCGCCCAATGCGGCTCCAGGATGGCTTCCCAGGCCACATCCGTATTGCGCAAAAATCGGTACGCCGCGCACGTCTCGCTCCAGCTATCGCACGCCTGGGGGATACTGGCCGTCGGATTGGCCGCAAGTCGTTCCATCAATTTCTTTGCCCTCCTGTCCAGGCGGGCGTCGCCAAGGTCCAGCCCCGCAAATTCCTGCTCGATCCACTGCTGTGCCGCCTTCGTCACCGCGTCCGCCCAAATTACGAGAGTAGACGCGATCCGGCCAAAGTTTACAAGCACGGCTTTCAAGTCATTGAATGTAAACGGCTTGCTGGCGCGGGCGGCTGCCGCAGCGAGATGTGTATAACGCTATGGCTTCAGGTATCGCCGGTACAATCAAAGAACCTATCGCTTTGACCCAGAACATGACCGCACCTCCATGCGTACAGGACGATTTTCTGCAGACGCTCGCAAAGGACAAGACCACCGTAAACGTGTTCCTCGTGAGCGGTATCAGACTGATTGGCCAACTGGCCGGATTTGACCAGTTTGCAGTGCTGTTGGAGTCTGGCCCAGGCGTGCAACTTGTTTACAAACATGCCATTTCGACCGTGATGCCGGTCAATGGCAGGGGCCCGGCACGCGGTTCCGGCGCGGCGGTGAATCGGGACAAGCCGGACAACTTGTGAGTTCGGGTCCGATGAGAACTGTCATGACATGCTGTGGTCTACGCTTGACCTGCGCATAGTCAGGCGACGTCCACGTCGGGAAGGTCAGACAGGCGCGCACAATCCGTACTCTTCGGAACGATAACTCCGGCGCACCAAAGGGTCACGTCGCGTTCCAGTACGCCAAGCGAACTGGCCACCCGACTGGAAGTAACCTTTGCGCGCTTGATGGTCATGTCCAGCCGTGCAGCGAAGGCTCGCCTGGAACAATGGCGCCGCTAGCTGCGAAGTCGCATCAGCGTTCCGTTGCCGTTATTCACGGACGCTATCCGTCTCCCGCGACAACAGAGGCACGCCAGCGTCACTCACTCGTTGAAGAGGTCGCGGCACGGGGCGCCATATCGAACGTCGAGCGATGACTCGTCCATGAAAACGAGTCGCTTTACAACTCCACAATCCTGGACTTTTTGAACGGCGTCCCGTTTCACGAAGACGCCTGGACGTTCGTCGGGTAGAACCAGCTGCATCAACGGTCCGTATGTTTGCATGGCGTTGAAAAAGCTGGGTTCCGCAGAGGGCTCCGTCACCCCCAGCCAGTAAACCAGGGCTGCGCCAGGATTTCGGGCGTCGCGTGCAAGAAAGCGCAACGTCTTGCGGGTAGGCAGTATGACTTCCTGCGGGACAGAGGCTGGCCTGCCGCAACGGAATCAAACGCGGGTTAGCATTGCTGTCAGAGCCGCACGGTGCGGACGTGCCGCACCCGGCGATTTCCGACGCGGAGGCCAGCATGGAGCACGATAGCACTCTTTACGTGGGTCTTGATGTTCATAAGGATTCGATCACGGTCGCCTATGCCATTGGTTCGGGCGAGGTTGAACTGCTCGGCAAGATCGGTACTACACAGGCCGACGTGGAACGGTTGTGCAAGAGACTGCAATCTAAAGCGCGATGCGTCAGCATCGTCTACGAAGCCGGTCCGTGCGGATATGGGCTTTACCGGCAGCTTGTCCAGAAAGAATTCCAGTGCATGGTCTGCGCGCCCTCGCTGATTCCCCGCAAGCCAGGTGAGCACATCAAGACTGACAGACGTGATGCCGTCAAGCTCGTCCGATCGCTGCGTGCCGGCGACCTGTCGGCCGTATACGTCCCCAGCATCGACGATGAAGCATTCCGGGATCTGGCCCGCGCATGGGTGATTGCCAAGGACGACCTCAAGCGTGCACGGCAACGGGTAAAAGCCTTTCTGCTGTCGCACGGCGTGCGCTACACCGGCTCTGCCGACTGGGGGCCGGCGCACCGACGCTGGCTGAGCGCATACAGCTTCGACAGTGCGTGGCAGCAGTTTGCGTTTGAAGAGCTACGTCGCGCGATCGAAGACCGGCTCGCCCAATGTGACCGGCTGGAGTCCGCGCTGCGTGAGGCAGTCGTCAACTGGCGCTTCTATCCCGCCGTCCTGGGCCTGCAGGCAATGCGCGGTGTCCAGTTCACCACGGCAGTGGGCATGCTCGCCGAGCTGGGCGATCTCTCACGCTTCGTGCACCCACGCCAGTTGATGGCGTGGCTGGGGGTGACGCCGTCCGAGCACTCATCGGGCGGCAAGCGTCGTCAGGGCAGCATCACTAAAAGCGGCAACAGTTATGCAAGAAAGCTGCTAGTTGAAGCTGCATGGAGCTATCGCCACCCTGCGCGTGTGAGCCCCGATATTCAGCGTCGTCACGAAGGTCTGCCTAAACCGATTGTAGATCGAGCCTGGGACGCACAGGTGCGCTTGTGCCGACGCTATCGCAAACTCGTCGCGCGCGGCAAGCAGAAGAATATCGCCGTAGTCGCAGTTGCCCGTGAACTCAGCGGATTCATCTGGGACATCTGCCGGCTCTCCTTGTCGCTGGCCATACCGCGCGAGACACAGATGCCATGATGTACAGCAATGCCCTGCGTCTGCATCCACCGTAACGACACGTGCAGGAGTTTCCTGAAGGCGGCGTAGCCCGGCACACGAGTAACCCGCGACCAGGGTAGGCAACGGATCTCATCCGAATTGCGGTGGTAGGTAGCGGAAGGCTCATTGGGCGGACATCTGTAATGCGGTAGCCAATCCGCGGATATCAGCTTGATCCACCGTCGAGATTTACTGCTACGTCGCCCTCAGGAAATTCAAACATCGAAAACACAGAACCGATCATATTGACACGAGAAGTCATATCACCCTGGTAGGACGAGGGTTCGATATGCGGCGCATCGCACATGCCGGTCTCCGGTTGGTTGTCCGTACGTTTTGCGAAATCGGCCGCATTACGGCCCATTCATCGCGACGAGTGTCGGGCTTGTTACAGCGGCTTGATGTTGGCAGCCTGCTTGCCCTTCGGCCCCTGCTTCACTTCGAAGCTGACCTTCTGATTCTCCTGCAATGATTTGAAGCCGCTGCCCTGAACCTCAGAGAAGTGGGCGAACAGGTCTTCTCCGCCGTCGTCCGGCGTGATAAAGCCGAAGCCCTTGGCGTCGTTAAACCATTTTACTGTTCCGGTTGCCATATTCATTCCACGAAAGTTTAATGCCGCATTTTCGTTTGCTGTATTTCACAGCGCAGCGAATCAGGAGGAAGAGTCTTACCACGCTGACACCGTTTCTGCGCGTCACATCGGTCGTTAATGTGACGCGACTGGTCCTGTATTGAGCCATCAATGTGCGTGCCGCAAAGCGGCTTGAATCTCGTCGTCACCTTGTCAAAAACGCAGGCCGGGACCTCTAGCGACCTGCGCGGACCACGCGTCCAAAGAGGCCTCAACCCATATGAAGCCCACCGTTGAGCGAAAAATCAGCACCGGTCGCAAAGCCGGATTCATCGCCGGCAAGCCACGAGACAATTGACGCAATTTCCGACGCCTCCCCAAGACGGCGCACCGGAATGCCCTGAATGATTGCGTCCAGCACTTCGGGGCGCACCGCCCGAACCATGTCGGTTCCGATATAGCCTGGTGAGATCGTATTCACCGTGATGCCCTTTGTCGCTACCTCCTGCGCGAGCGACATCGTAAAGCCGTGAATGCCAGCCTTCGCTGTGGCGTAGTTGGTTTGGCCGAACTGTCCTTTCTGACCATTCACGGATGAGATATTGATGATTCGCCCCCACTCCCTGCTGACCATCCCCTCGATGACCTGCTTGGTCACGTTGAAGAGGCTCGTCAGGTTCGTGTCAATGACATCGTTCCAGTTCTCCCTGGACATCTTGCGAAACGTCCCGTCCCGCGTAATGCCGGCGTTATTCACCAGCACGTCAATCTCACCGACCGCTTTCTTCACTTTCGCGAAAGCGGCCTCTGTCGACTCCCAGTCGCTGACATTGCCCTCTGAAGCCGTGAAGGAGAACCCAAGCTCAGCCTGCTCGGCCAACCACCGTTCCCGTCGCGGCGAGTTCGGTCCACATCCGGCCACGACAGTTAGCCCGTCCTTGTGAAGCCGCTGACATATCGCAGTACCAATTCCACCCATACCCCCGGTTACGTAAGCGATTCGCTTTGACATGCTCTGCCCTCAGTTGCTGTTACGGTTAGGGAATAGAATAGTTTTCCTCGTTAAGTCACTCGGGACACCGACGTGGCGGCTTCGGTATGACTGCTTTTCCCGTGCGAAGAGCGACGCTCCCGTGTCCAGCGGCATCGCGGCCAGAGATTTTCACTCTTCTGCTCAGTCCGCCCTCTGCGTCCTGGCGTTCCGCGAGTGCAAGCTCTGGACGTTTTCGGGGCCTGCGAGCAGAGATGGGGCGGGAGGGCGCAGTGGGTGGCGCCTCTGGCAAGCGGCCACGCTCGATGAAGTCGAGAAGCACCTTCACTGCTTCAGGCTTCCCACGCTTTCCCAACCTATCAAGAAGTGCGCGCGCGAACGGCTCCAGGTCGTCGCGTCCGCGAGATGCCTCAAACAGGAGAACGGTTTCCCTTATCGCTGCCGCCATGCTTTCCGCGCACAGCGTGCTCGAAATTAGCGAGGCAGTTCGCGCCAGCTCCCTCTGGTAATGCCCGAGGCACCGCGCCTTAGCGGATGCGAGGTTGTGTTTGCCAGCTTTCAAAGCGCAACCCGACTCAACGGTAAATCCTGGTGGACTGGACTACCCGCAGGCGGCGTTCGTGCAGACGGGACGCCGAGCAGGAAGGGAGCAGCAAGAGGCATCCCGACCGACGGGAGGACTGCCTGACTTGCTGCGCGCGAGTATGCTCGCTAGACGAGGTGAGTCTGCCCGGTGCAGAGCCAGTGAATATCCAGATCAAGAGCAGCGGCGAGACGCGTACAGGCGTTCAGCGGAGGCACTGTGATACCGCTGCGCCAATACTGCACGTCGTCTTCACTCACGCCTAACCTCTTCGCTGCGTGGGCTGAGCTGATTCGGGCCCGTTTGAATGCCCTGTCAAGCTGTGCGGCCAACGCGCGCCTGAGGCGGTCGTCCTCGACGCTACGCTCGAGGTGGCCAATATTTTGTAGATGCCGATTCATCGCTCAGGTCTCTCAGCTTTATTCTTTATAGATTTCAGCGCCGGTTTGTCCGCGGCGTCGAGTGACGTTACTGGTTCGTCATGACAACCTCGTGACTCAATGTGGCGCCCCTACATCGCCTTGTCAGTACTCCGAAATTCTGTCCCGTCTGGTAGCACAACGATTTACCGCAACAAACATCGGCGTCAAGCGAAAAGCAGTTCCTGGAAAATCCGAACACAACATCAAGCGGTGAGCCGGACTTTTCCGCTTACGAAACGTGGCGAACCGCCCTCACGATGGCAATCACCCGTCCGTTGAAGCTCGATGCCAGCACTGTCCCCCTTGCCCAAACAGGGCGCCGTTAAGGCGATGGGGCCAATGACGCTTTCACGCCGGGTGCGGACGCTGCGGTCTCGCCCTCTAGCTTCCTCGATGCCTCCACCATTGAAGCACGACGCCGTGCACCAGCCTTCTGGCGAACCGGGTAGGTACCGCGTCGCGACCAGCAACTGAACGCGCGAGCGGAAACAACTCCGCACAACGTCGGAACGAGCATGACTGTACAAATTTTCTGCGGCGCTGCACAAGTCATCGTAAACACCAATATGTGGGAAGCCTGTACCGGTTGACTGCTGGGGCTTCTACTTAAAATTCATCTTCGCCAATGCCAGTAAGGCTTTCGGCGTCGACCTCCTAGGTCGCGCCTGATGCGTGCCGAAAGGTCATTGACATTCGCCCCAGCCGCTCTAGAATGATTTTGCTGCATCGCATTAATTGCTCGACGTTGTGGCTTTTGGTGGCTGATAGCTCGCGATTCCGTGCATCGGAACCTTGGGACGCTGGTCCCGCATCCTCTATGGAGTTAAAGATGAGCAGTATTCCCCCGGAACAAATCGTCGCTGCGCAGAAAGCTGGTGTTGACACAACATTTGGCATCCTGACCAAATCATTTGACGCCATCGAAAAGCTGGTCGGGTTGAACATGCTAGCAGTCAAATCAAGCCTCGCCGAAAATCAGGGAATCCTGGTCAAGGCGTTTTCGGCCGGAGCGCCGCAGGAGTTTTTCGCACAACAGGCAGGCCGGGCTCAACCCGCCATAGAAAAAGCACAGTCATACTGGCGCCACGTTTACGAAATTATCTCCAGCACTCAAGCCGAATTCGCCGCCGTCGCCGAAGCAAAAATCAAGCAGTTCCAGCACGATGCACAGGCATTTGTCGACAGCGTCGCGAAGAACGCGCCGGCGGGAAGCGAAAACGCCGTGGCTGCGTGGAAGACCTTCATCACCACGGCAAGCGAGACGGCGAACACGACGTATGAAGCTGCGAGCAAGGCCGCAAAGCAGGCGGTAGAGACTGCGGAGAGCAATATCAGCGCGGCGGCGTTGACCTCGGCCAAGCGGACTCGACAGCTTGCAGCACCGGTCGAAACCAGTGAGAAGTAGTCACGTTTTGTCGTAGCTCACTACTATCAAATCGTTCAGGCGAGCACCCCGCCCGCGTTGCTTGCGGGGTGGCCGCCTGTGGCGGTGCGAGGCGCCCGGTGCGCCTCGCACGCGGTCGCGGAACTCGTCTCCTGCGCCAGAAATTTTCAAGCGCCGTTGCGCAGGTCGCCTGCCGTAGCTTCGTTTGATTTCGTCCGGCATCCATCACGCGAAGCAACCACATTCTTCGAGGCCGCAGGTACATCGAGGCTTGTGCAACCGGGCAACGCCGAGCCGACGGTAAGGAGACTGAAGGAGGAGCGGATGAACACGGCAGAAAGGTCCCTGCGTTCGCTGGTTGAAAAATGGCTGACACCAGCTGCGGCGACGCCGATTCGGGTAACCCGATTCAGTCGCACAGGCTCTAGCCGCAGGCGTTACGTGCGCGTTGAGGCACAGCGACCGGAAGGTTCGGTTGGGCTTTTTTTCTTCCGGCACGATGACGGCACATGGCAGGTGTTCCCGCCCGGGACCCACGGGCCAGGAGTATGTGCTGGCGCTAGCGCCGTGTGATTGGGTCATCGCAGCAGTCTGTTTGTCGCATTGCTTGATTTCAAAATCCCGACCTATTTTTCATATTTTTCATATCAGTAAAGTTGGGCGCGACCGTTTTTCCGGACATATGGCGCAAAGCAGAAGCAGGTAAATCAGAGCGCACGCAATGACCTTCACTGACAGAAACCCGACGGGCGTGAGTCCCTACACATTCCGTAATATCGACCCCGCGATTGCCCATCTCGAGCAGGTGCTGGGCGCGGAAGGAGCGGAGTCTCTATTCACCAGAACTTACTGGCGCGGGCGCGTGCTTCAGGCACTTGCGACGCAGGGACTTTCACCGGACCAGCAACAACGACTGCAGAGACTGCTGGAAAGCATCGATGCATTCCCGCCTGAAATATCCGTCTCCAGTCCGGAACAGGCGATGAGTTAGGCAAACCCGCGGAGGGCTCGCACATCCAGGCGGAACTCGCCTCATCGATAGCCACTTCGGAGTTTCTATTGCACCACGCCATCGAAGTCGCGAGTTGGTTGCAGATGCAACTACAAGGGAAAAAAGTCTCGGGCTATCGTTCGGGACAGGCGCCGCTGCGAACCATCCTGACTGCACTGCGCCCGCTACCCTATGGGCTGCGGTGACGCTTCCGCATAACGAAAGGACTCGACAGCGGTCAACCCCGGGGGCCGTCTGATTTATTATTGACCGGGTATGCCAGCGGGTGCTCTCGGCGGCTACCCCGCGTTCGAGTCAATAAGGAATCTATACATCTATGGACGACACCCTCACCGCGGAACCCTGCGTTTCTTCAGACGGAAAAGTGGTTGCTTTCGCTGCATCTTTTCGCAACCAGTCGGTGCACTGCTCAATCACGTGCGACGCGCTCGAACGGCATTTCTGGTTGCCGGCCGGTGCTAACGAGGCGCGCACATTGAAAGCATTTGCCGACGGACACCAGCGCATAACGGCAGCCGTTGAAAGAAGACTGCTCAAGAAGACCGGCGCCCCGATAGTATTGTCGGCAGCAGACTTTGCGGACCGATGACGCGGCTCCAGCGGCGACCGTCTGTGACGTCTCGCACCGATTAAATCCGACGCATCTTTTAGAGTCGGCGCATTGCGTGCTTCCAATGCAGGCAGCCTCAGGGAAGCAACGCCAAACGCCAACCGAAGCGTCCGGACGGTGGTCGCGCCCGGTCCCCAGGAAACAACGACGATGAAAGCGAAAAAGGTCTCGGCGGAGGCACGCGCCCTCGAGCGCGTGGTGACCGCCGCGCGAGAAGTACAAGCCGCGTCACTACGGCTGGAAGCGCACTACGCAGGAGACCCACGTAAGCAACCAACGACCTTGGCATTGGCCAGATTCGCGGCGGCCATGCAGGAACTGAAGGACGCGCGGGAAGCCTTCGATGCGCTGCTCGAGAAAACAGACCTGACCTCACCCAGACGGCAATCTCACGAGTGAGCTTTGTGAGGCGGCAGTCGCTAGACATTAGCTTTTTCCCGCACTCGCCCTGATGGAATGCCGCAGCCGCATTACCATCGACTGTTCACACCCATTAAGCTGGAGTTCCTGATGGCCCTTCCACCCTCTGTGCAAGACGGGTTTCTTCAGATGTTGTCCAGAGACAAGATGGCTCGCCTGTGCCCATTCGGACACGATGCCGCTGTCGAGAGGGCGCGGAAATTATTGTGGTCCGGCCTGGGCGTTTCCGAGCAACAGAAATCCAATTCATTGACGGTCGGGATTGCCCGCGAACGTAACATTCCGAACATAACGAAGCGCTGCGACGTTTCAGACTGACACATCGCATATACCCGAGGCACGGCATGGAGTCCAAGCCAATCCATCACAAAGAACACGTCATCGTGCCTCTCCCCTCGATGTCGGTGCCAGGGTATGCGGCAAGCGCGTTTGTCACCAGCCCGACCGGAAAGCGCAGCGCATTCGGCATACTCGCCTATTTTGCCTCGGAGAAGGCCGCGCTCAAATTCGCCATCGCGTACGCCAAGGCGGTTCTGTTGCAGTAAGGCGGTCCGCTATGATGGGCGGAACGACACGGACGACTGAAAGCTCGATGAAGACGATGAATCCGGCGATGGCCCGAGTGCTCAAACGCCTGCACTATCCGCTCGACGTGATGCTGACTTGCGTGCGCTGGTACGTGGCTTATCCGCTGAGCCTACGGCACCTTGAAGACATGACGGCTGAGCGCGGCGTTTCGGTCGATCATTCGACTGTGCACCGCTGGGCCATCAAGGTATTGCCGGTGCTGGAGAAAGCGTTTCGCCGCCGCAAGCGCCCCGTGGGTAAGAGCTGGCGGATGGACGAAACGTACATCCGCGTCAAGGGGGACTGGCGGTATCTTTACCGGGCCGTCGACAAGGACGGCAACACCATTGACTTTCTGCTACGCACGCATCGGGACAAGACTGCGGCCCGGCGTTACTTTGAGAAATCGATCGCCCAGAACGATATACCCGAGACGGTAACCATCGACAAAAGCGGCGCCAATCTCGCCGCGCTCGAAGCGATCAATGCTGGTCGTGAAGCGCCCATCAGGATCCGCCAGTCCAAATATCTCAATAACCTGGTCGAGCAGGATCATCGGGCGATCAAGCGACGAACGCGGCCCATGCTGGGGTTCAAGACCTTTCGCTGTGCCCGGATCCTTCTGGCCGGCATTGAGATTATGCACATGATCGCCAAAGGACAGATGAAATGTGCTCGCGGAGCCCATCCGTCCGCCGCTGACCAATTCTACGAGATCGCAACATAAGCAGTACTTCGCATATCGATTCCGCTCGCTCTTTAAACCTTACCGCGACAAAGCCCTTTATCCCCGGTCCCCGGTGGCATCGGTGCTCTCCGTTCCCGGTCCCGGGACGACGCCGTCAACTAAAGTTGTAATGCCATGTGTGATTCCAACCAAAGTTGCAACGCAATGGCCGGCCCGGGCGCCCAAAGCGGTCATGGCACGGAAGCCGAGTGACCTGCTCAGGCGCATACGCAGGAAAAAGCGCACACGTGGTAGCAAGACACGCGGGGCGTTACAACTTTAGTTGAAATTTAGCTACAAGATTAGTTGCGTGAACGATGGGGACGAGTGAAAAAAAGCATCGCGAAACCAGGCTATTTGGATAATTTACTTCTCACAACAGCCGTATCTCGTTGCAAAACTTAGCCGATGCAATTCTTGCCGGTTAGCGTGGCCGCGGCCTCGTCGGCAGTGTTGAGTCATTCCTGCGCGGGGCTGCGGCATTTGACTGCCATGTAATTGGTAATCCATATTACTTGCACGTTGCGATTACGCGAGTGTTGGCTTTAGCTCGATGACAGGCCGTACGTCCCTGCCACTTTCGCGGCATTCCTCGAATTTTCGACAAGCGAAGCAGTCACCGGCTTCTGCGTCAGCGGCCCGGTTGCGCGCGGCCGAGACGGCGCTGTCAGGTTGAGAAGGCGCTCGGGTAAGATGTCTGGATGAAGAAAGCAGAATCCCTGTATCACACGCATGAAAGGATTCCGCATCGCAGCGCACGCAGGCGTTGCGGTCGGACCGTTCCGTCAGCACTTCGCATTACCCAGACACCGGATGAACGCATCGTGCCATCGAAACGAACTTGAGGCGCGACTCACCGCCTGGCAGCGGCGGACAATTGTCGAAGCCGCCAACCGTGAACATTAATTAGGATGCCATACGTTATCTGCAGAACTCATGCGGCCCACGTCAAGTCGACCACGCCGGAAGGCCCATTGATTGCACTACGGCGACGCAAACACTCATGTAACAACGCCATCCCACTGCATGCATGACGGCATCGCTGGGCGCGTCACGGTCCGCTGCAGAAAATGGCCGTTAGCAAGAGGGGGACAACCTGATGAATGACAGCGCCGCTGCCGGTCTTGCGCGCGTGCGCTTCTACTGACTCGGTGGGGCCGATTACTACCACCCCATAGGCTGAGTCCGGGACGGGCCGGCCATCTCCGCGTTTGAACAGTGCATCGTCGTGTTCATACCCTAGGACGGCGTAGACGGGAAAGCCAAATGCCGTCAACTTGCTGCCGTGCGCCGGTCGAAATGCGTTGACCGAGTTTGCTTCGACGCGCATCGGATTCGGATCGATATACTGGCTCTTTAGCAGCGGGGCGATGAACGCGTGGGCGTTCGATCTACAGTCGAGTTGCGGATCGAGCGCGTAGGCGTAGGACGAGCCCGAAGCGAGCCCCGCGGCGATAGCAGTAAGCACCGTTACCCATGCGTAGATTGCGGAAACCTTCATCAGTCGCTCCACTCAATCGAGCTTGCTCACGATCCGGAATTAGCATGTCCTGCACCCGCTCCGGTTTCATGGCCAGCGCTCATATGCGCATTCCAGGTCAGCGTGAGGGCCTCCCTGGTGGCGCTCCGGCATCATGTTTTCAGGATGACGAAGATTCCGCGCACAGGCCTCCCCGACACCGAGACCAATCGGATTCCTCACCATTCATCAATGCGGACTCCAACGCATGAACAAAACGCTGAAACGCATCCAGGGTTCCATGGACGCTTCGGTAGTCGGTGCAACCGATCCTGCCATCAAGTACGACTAGCATTCCGGCATTCCCCGCCAGTTCCAGGATGTTCATTCCGTTCTCCTCAGATCGCTCGACTATCGACCCGTCGCTCACGCCGCAAGCCGGTAAGCACGCATCGCGGACCTCCCAGCATCCAGCAAGACCGGGTTCCTCAAACAGAAATCGGTCCGACCTGATGCCGGCATTGCCTTGCCAGCAGGATCCGGCCCACGATCTCTACTAGTCTCGATGAACTCCTGGGAACATAGGAAAGTGCCCAGCCGGGAACGGGACGATAGACATGCAGTTCCACGCGTGATAAGCGCAGTGCGCTTCGAATACCTGCTCATTGGACAGGTCCCAGGTTCGTCGTACTGCCAGGACCCTCACAACGGCCACCGCCCCCCACTACTCCAACACCTCCCGCACGCCGTTTCATCGCAGTCCCCTCCGAGGCAGGATCTCCTTGGCGCTCGCCATCCGCAAATATGGCGAGCACCAGGCAGCATTTAAGACCGGGCGATTCCAGACGTCCGTAACGCGAAACCGCGGCTTGTACTAAAAATGCGAGCCCGCCGCGTTATCACACGGCCGACCAGGCCGGCCAGACTTCCCGTGCTGACGTGCCAGGTCTGTCTATCCAGTTCATGGGTAGGCATGCATCACTGGCCGCCTGGACGCGGGCGGGAACACGCGCCACGATCCGTCATCGTGCCGGAAGAAGAAAATGGCCAGCGAGCCGGTCGTTCGCAACGACTCCACGCGCACGCAGCGTCTGTGGCTCGAGTTTGCACGACCGTATCGGGTCAGGCGGACCGGCATGGCCGGCGTGGGCGCCAGCCATTTGTCGATCAACCATCGCAAGGACTTCTGATCGGTGTTCATCTGCTGCTCCTTCAACCCCATGGCCGTTGATCGGGCGCGCCCCTTGCCGTGCGCCGTCAGGCCGCCACGTCCTCGAGGAAACCGGTGTGCAAGTCGGCCGCTGATTCGTTGCTGACGTGCGATTCGTGCTGATAGATCAGGTCACGAAGTTGCGGATAGATCGCGGTGCGCCAGGCATGGCCCGAGAAAATCCCGTAGTGGCCGCAGCCGCGGGCCGTCACCCGGTGTTTGAGCAACGCGTCGAGTCCCGTGCACAGATCGTGAGCCGCGTGGGTCTGGCCCCGCCCGCAGATGTCGTCCCGCTCACCTTCGACGGTGATCAGTGCAGTGGCCTTGATGGCGCCCGGGCGGACGTGTTCGCCGCGCACCTGCCAGGTGCCGCGCGCCAGGCAGAACTCCTGAAAGACCACCCGAACCGTTTCCAGATAGTATTCGGCCGCCATGTCGAGCACGGCGTTGTACTCGTCGTAGAAGCGGCGATGCGCGTCGGCGGCTTCGCTGTTGCCGGCTGCCACGTCGCAGTAGTAGCGCACGTGCGAATCCAGGTGGCGCTCGGGATTCATCGCCACGAAGGCCGCGTGCTGCAGGAAGCCGGGATACACCTGGCGGCCGGCACCGGGATAGTTACCCGGCACGGTCTCGATCAGTTCGTGTGCGAACCAGTCGAGCGGTTTGCTGACGGCGAATTCGTTGACGGTCGTCGGGCCGCGACGCGCGTCGATCGGGCCGCCGATCAGCGTCATGCTTCTGGGCGTCGTCTCGCCATGGGCCGCCATCAGCGAAATAGCGGCGAGCACCGGCACGGTCGACTGGCAGACCGATACAACATGAACGTCCGGTCCCACGAAACGCAGAAATTCGCGCAGATACGCGACGTAGTCGTCCAGGTGAAAGGCGCCCTCGGCGAGCGGAACCGTGCGGGCATCGCGCCAGTCGGTGATGTAGACGTCGAAATCCTGCAGCATCGCCGCCACGGTGTCACGCAGCAGCGTCGCGTGATGGCCCGACAGGGGCGCGACGACCAGCGCGACGGGATGCCTGTGGGGCGTGGCGCGCTCGAAATGCAGCAGCCGGCAGAACGGCTGGTCCAGCACGACAGTTTCAGTCACCGCGACCTGCTGACCCTCGACGACGGCGTCGGTCAGGCCGAATTCCGGTTTCGGGTAGCGCTTGCAGAGCCGCGCCAACAGCTCGCAGCCGGCCACGAGCTGACTGGTGGGCAGCGCGGAAGCGGCGTTGCCGGAACCTGCAAGGAAGCTGCCGGTGGCCTGCAGCCAGGGAAGGAACGGCGCCCAGATCGCAGTTTGCAACTCGCGCAGGGGGTAGGACATCAACACGTCAGCTTCTCCTTGACTACGGCAGCCGCCTCGACGCATTCAGCAACCTGAGCTGCTGAAATAGGTCTTATGACCAAATACTAGTGGTCGTTAGACCAATAATCAAGACCAGTAACGAGGGGAGAAATACCAATAAGTACGAGGATTTAGCAACTGCTCGGTGGGTCAAGCCCAAGCAATTGGTCGTTAAGCCGGTGTTGGGCAGTATGTTAACTGTGCTTAATTGGTTTCTTGACCTACCATACATAGGTCGAATGACAGGAAGGGACGGCTGCTTCCGCTTTGCGGCGGCCCGGCGACACTGACTGACGAATCCCCTCTTGAGCCAGGCGCGAGCCGAGTCAGGCGCACCATTTCGGCGGCCGGAAGGAACTGTCCTGCGGAGATAACCCGTCACTGAGGAGTTGGGCGCAGATGAAAGAAATGACGATCACATCGGCGGAAATGCTAGGCTCGAGCGCGCCAGGCGAGCCCCGGCGGCGAGGCAACAGAACAACGCGCGTGCCGGAGATCCTCGAGGTCGCGATCAGCGTTTTCGCTACCGAAGGTAACGCAGGGTTCACACAACGCCGTGTGGCGAGCGATGCGGGTATTCGCCTGAGCACCTTGCAGCACTATTTCGGTACCCGGGAAGACCTGTTGCGAGCCACGTTGAGAGCGATGGCCAACCGCTACCTTGAGCTTTATCGAACGCTCGCCAGGGATAAGCTTCGATCGCCGGAAGCCCGCCTCGATGCGATCGTCGACGAGGCGTTTGCTGCACTGACGCGGCCTGGCACCAGCACGAGCGCCTTCGCCCTCGAATCGTGGAGTTTGGCCGAGCATGAGGAGTTTGCGCGCGATTTGACGGCGGAAATCACGGGAGAATTCCAGGAAATCTTTGCGAGTCTTGTTGCGAAAATAAACCCGGCGCTGACGTCTGGGGAATGCGCGCTCCGAGGTGCTTTGCTCGTCTCGCACTTGCAGGGCCTGGTCGTTTTTATCCGTCGAGCTGGAGATAACGCGCCTGATCTGGGCGCATTTCAGACCGCCGCAAAAGTCGTTTGGAAAGCGCTGAGTAAAGCGCCTCAATAAGCGCGTTCAAATTCGACCACCTGATACGAGCGGGTCGCCGCGGGCGTCCCTGCCTCGTCGTCTCAACGCGGCAAACCCTTGTGGGCGGCGACAATGACTACGTCCGGTCGTGTTGCCTCATGAAGGAATGTTACCCGGACGGATTGTTGTCGTTTCGCTTTCTTTCTTCTCTTCTTTCGTGGTTTGCCGGGCGCGGAGCGCCCGGCCCCCGGCGACTTTCGACGTCTCCGCAACTACACTTCGGCTGGCGCATCAGCGGACTTTCGCAGGCCGCCCAGAATCAGTTCTTTTACGCGCTCTGCTCGCCATGCCTTGCCCCGGCGCTGCAGCGTTCGTAGTTGTGCCTGACTTGCGTACGCCTGCGGAAACATCTCGGCCAACCGATCCATCAATACGTTGGCCGGCATAGAGGGCGGATTCAACCGTCCTTCGATTAGCGGCCACGTCGGCGAACGGATCCACCCGACTTCTCCACCAGTGCTTTGCCTTAGGTTGCTTTCGGTGCGTTGGACGTGCCTCACCTTCCTTCCATGCCGAAGAGAGGCTGGCGAGGAAGACGGCAACGTCTGATTCGCCAGCCGGCGCTGCTTCAGCACGCACGCCGTGGGCTGCGAAGTCGCTCAATGTGGTACAGCGAATTGACATTTTTATTGTCTCAACGTTGACGGCTTTAACGCGTTCTACGCATGACGATTTGCTCAGTCGGCGCGCCGACATCGAGCACGCCTTGCCGCAGCGCATAGATCGGGCTGGTGCCGATGTCGCCGAGCACCACGCCGAGTGCGCCGAGGATTAAGAGGGGCGTTCCGGCGCGGTGTTCGTTGCGCTCAGGCCCAGGCGCTCCGATGACCTACGTGTTCGCGCATGAATGGGGGCTTGGGTGAGCCTCAGATACGAAGGCGTGCTGCAAAAATTGTTCCGCGCGATGCGCGGCCCGACGCCATCGGAGATCGTTCGTTGGATCATGGCTTTTCACCTTCTGTCGGCAAGGGCAAGGGCAGTGGCGGAGGAGAAATTCGTACCGCGCGCGAAGACGGACGACCTGTGCCGGCGGTCGGCCCCAGCAAGGAACAGCGCTTGCTGCACTCCATGTTGCCGCCGCGCAATCCGTTTCAAACGGCAAGTTCCGCAAACCCGGAGCAGGTCTTTTTTCTGGTCTCGTGAGGAGCATGAACATGGAATACATGTCGGTGGAAGAACGCATCAGGACCAGGGCTTACCGTTTGTGGGAAAAGGCGACCGAGCCCAAGGGGACACCTGAGGAATACTGGGAACAGGCGCGTGCCGAGATCGACGATGAAGACGCGCATGCCGACGCTTCGGGTGTGCCCACGGAGCCACCCGGAACGCTGTGACGGATCTCCCGCGATCCGCCGCCCGCGCGGTCCACTGCCTGGGGGCGCGCCGTCGGGCCTGCCCGGCATTCGAAAGGGTTTTGTCGCAGTGAGGAATGCGGGGTGAACGAGCTCGATATGCACAGTACTGCTTATATTGCGAGGTCGTAAAATTGATCGGCGGTGGACAGATGGGTTCCGCGAGCACACTTCATCTGTCCATTGGCGATCATGCAAGCTTCCGCTGTCGCATAAGACACCTCCCTTGCTTGTGCCAACCATGCCGTCGTTGGCTTCGAAATCAGCCCGCCCCGTTCAGATCCAGCGACAACTGCTTTTTCGCATTTGCGCCTGGCGCTTCACCAGATGCATTCCGTTGTAGCGATGCGGCTTTTAGCACATCAAGATGAAAACCGCCCCCGCGCCGACGCTGACAATGCCATCGAACTCCTGCGCGGGATAATCGCCGCCTGCGGGGACATCGCTGCGCCCCCACCGCTTCCTGAAGCGCCTCGCTCAAGCGACGTCCGCCAGCATCGACTGGCGACAGTCCGACGCAGAACACCGGCACGCATACTGCGCCCCACGGAGGTATCGAAACCTGCCGCCTTGAAGGCTTCAAGCCCCTTTCTGTAACCCGCACCCATGATCGAATGTGCAGTGGCGAACTGCTCCATCAACTTACGGCTCCTGCCGTCGCCCAGTTTCGCCAGCAGCATGGCGGTCTGCTCGTGGACGGAACGCTCCTGCTGCTCGAAAGCCGCCCATCCGCTCGTGAGCTTCGCGGGGTTCTTCCCGCGCAGCAAAATGTCCTTCCACTCCTGAACCTGCATCTTGAATGTCACCAGTATGCTGGTGACTACCCGTTCGTTGGCGACGTTATCGCGGACAACGGTGTGGTATGCCGTAATCGACTGATCCTGCGAATGAAGTCCGTACATCGCACCGGCGATCATCGGAAATAGCGAGGCTGCGAACGCCACGGGAAGCTTGATCGTCAGTTTCGTTGATATGGTCGGGTCAGCTACAGAACGGTAGGTGAGCGCGTCATCTTCATGTCCTCAGCGCGGGCTTGACCCACGCGGCTTGACGGTGCAACGACGCACATGCCCGGTTTACGGCCAACCGGTATACGAAATGAATCCATCCCTAATTGTTGAACGCACCTCAGCAGTCCTGGCCGCAAATTACCGGAACGATCACGGGTTTTACGCTTCCGTTATGGGTTTCTGAAAGCGCTGTTGCGAAAGTTGGTAAAAAGCGAGGGACGCATCGAACATAATTTTCGAGGAAGGTCGGTTACCTGAGCGAAGCCGACGTTCGAATGTCCACTTGACAGGGGCGCGCAAACGGCCGTGGATGGCCGGCTAGCGCCAGCTACAGCCATGAATCACGGTCCGAAGGCGCCAACGTTCGAGAGGCATAGCGCCGTCCTTCTTCGCTGCTCTGTCGCCCCATGCTGGGACAGGCTCACGGCAATAGGTATAACGGGGTGCCATGGCGGAATAGTCCTCCGACGCAGTCCAGTCCCCTCGACACTCCGTGCGGCCTGCTTCAGAAGCGTTAAATATTTGATGCTATAATTGATGCGATTCAGCATCAACCGGGAGTCATCAAAATGCGAACCACTGTTACGATCGACGACAACCTTTACGAGCGCGCTCTTGAGCTCGCCGACCCTGACATGGATAAGGCCGACCTGTTTCGGGTGGCGATGCAGACGTTTGTTCGCGTTCAGGCTGGTAAGCGTCTGGCGTCCCTGGGTGGCACCGAGCCCGGTATGCCCGACATCCCGCGGCGCCGCTCGGAGCCTGCGGCTCAATGAGCGTCCTCATCGATACATCTGTGTGGGTTGATCATTTCCGTCGCGCGAATATGAGACTTACCCAGCTGATCACCAGCGATCAGGCGCTCACACATCCAGTCGTGCTTGTTGAACTCGCCTGCGGCACTCCGCCTGCACCCCGCGCACGTACGCTCCACGACATCGGGCTGCTGCAACATGCGACGCACGCGACATGGACCGAGGTGATGGAGTTGATCGAGGCAAGACAAATTTATGGTCGAGGCTGCGGCAGCAGCGACCTTACGCTGCTTGCGTCAACTTTGATGACTCCCGGTGCGTCACTTTGGACCTTGGACAAACGACTCGCCCAGCTCGCCGGTGAACTCGGCATCGCGCACATGCATGACATGCACTAGGCACGTCATCCACCAGGCACGTCATTCGGCACTTTCCAGGATCAGCGCTATCGTTGTGCAACAACCTGCGGTCTTACAGCTCACCCACCTAAGCAGATCCTCACGACGCTTCTCCGGTCTGCAAGTGGATTTTATATACCGCACGCTACTTAGTTTTACTAATGAAAATTCGCCAATTACATTATGTCAAGTCAGTGCTCAAGCGGAGGGCAGGCGGTCTCATTTTTGCGGTCGTGGCCGCCACGTTCATGCGTCGGTACGAGCGAGCCGAATCGCTTCACCGGCTCGCGCAAGGAATTCTGCGAGCTGAACAGCGGCGCGTGGATATGGACGGTCGACCGTTTCCTGGCGCAGCAGTTCGCCGCGCCGGATGGAAAAAGCGTCGCCGCTACAAACCGTGCAACGCCCGATGACGAATTAGACGGCGGTCAACTGGGTGATCGGAACGAATTGACCACCGTCAGCCGGTCGAAGATGACCTGGCCGTGTTGCATATCTTCGCTGTAGAGTACTTCGCAATCTTCAAGCAAAGCGAAGGCGATGATGCACGAATCGTAGAACCTGAATCCGTAGTGTTCGGCGATACGGCGTGCTTCCTTGTGGACTTCAAGCGTCAGTGGCACGATCTCGCAGAACTCCTCCACATCGCCCAGGAGAACGTTGATTTCCGGCCACGAGAGCCCCATTTTCCGGCTCATGACGAGCGTAATCTCGTTCATTACCTGCGTGCTGATGACGGGCATCGGAGTTCCCTGCACCACCAGCGCCTCGGCCCGGTCAGCCTTCGCGGCGTCGCTGGAGAACAGATAGGCAATCACATTGCTATCGACGGCAAATCGCGCCGGTGCCTCAACCGTCATTCAGCGTTTCCCCTTTCGCTGAGCGATTCCCGATCGAACTTGAAGTCGGCAGGCAGTCGTCCGCGGTACTTGCGCAGGCGCTCGATCCGCTCAGCGACGGTCGGCCTTTTGCTGACCGAGAACGCGCCGGATTGTTCGGCATAGATCTCAATGTCGTCGCCCTCCTTCAAACCCAGTGCATCGACGACGCTCGCGGGCAGCCGGACGGCAAGGCTGTTGCCCCATTTAGCGACTTGCATCATTATCTCCGGTAGATATACATAAACCGTATTGTATATCCAACCCAATACTTTTCAAGTGCGAAGACGGTTCTGATGATTGCCTCGCGGGCGACTATCCGTGCACGTCGCTCCCAAGCGCAGGCTTATGCTTTGGCGAGCCCAACGGCATACCGCCCCCAGCTCGTCGATCGACATGCGGCGCGGCGTGAGACCCTGCTTGAACGCGGTCGCTTCGAGGGTTTCGATCGTCTGCAGGTTTTCCTGCAGACCGTACGGCAGCGGATCGTGACCGACGATCTTGCGCAGTTCGAGATACTTCTTGTCGCTTGCGCTCGTCGCCTCACCCGCATCGAGACGCTCGAGCCATTCTTTTTTCGCCTGCGCGAAGGCATCGAACAGCGATTTCGCAATCCACGGATGCGCAGCGAGCACCGAGTCCTTGACGACGATCGTGCCGTGCATCGGATACACGCCGGTGCGCGCGTAGTACTCGGTTTCGAGTTCGGTCGCGTTCGGCAGCAGATCCGGGTAATCGGCCTCGACTTCCTGCCAGCCACCCGTCGGCGCGCCGGTGCGGCCGATACCGGCGGCTGCGGCAAATCCGGCCGACAGTTCGCCCGACGCCATCATCTGCGCGAGCGAGCTGCCTTGCGGCGCATGCACGACGTTCGACGGCAGCTTCAATTGCGTCACGTGCTCTTCGTCGTCGACGACCCACGTCACCTTCGACGAGTCGAGACCGAACTCATCGATGAGCACCTGACGTGTCCACACGCCGGTCGTGACCGAATAGGCGCGCACGCCGACCTTTTTGCCTTCCAGGTCCTTCGGCGTGTTGATGCCCGCGTCGGGACGCACCAGCAGACCGCCGTGATGAAAACGCCGCACGACGAAGATCGGCAAGCCGACGAACGGCGCGCCATAAGCACGCGCGATGATGTAGGTGGTCGGTGCGAGTTCGCAAACGTCGAATTCGACGTCGCGCACCATGCGGCGGAACGCGCCGATTTGCGGCTTCGCGGTGACGAAGTCGGCGTCGACGCCTTCGATAGGGATGGACCCGTTACGAATGGCCGACGTGTGCGGATGCTCAGCGATCGCGATCTTGAGCGGGACTTTCTTGGTCAACATCCTCTCCTGTGGATTATTCGTCGCGGGCTGCGGGATACGGGTCGCAGCCTAGGACGTGTCGTCTCGATGGCGTAAGAATAGGGGAGGACGGGACAGGCGTCCCTACACAAAAAGTAGATTCAATGGCACTTTTTGGTGGCGGTGGAAAGCCGCGGGAAAGCTGGAATGGCGCGGATATTGGAAGGAACGGAACGAACTGATCGGCTGGGGGACATCGCGCTAGCTATCGCGCACGCCGAGCCTCGATAAAAGCCTCGACATAACGCAACGCCTGCTCGCACTGCTCGGGCGTGAACGCGTGAATGCTCGCTGGAACAGAATCGAAGCCAAGCTCGGTTGCAACCCACCGGGTCGCCTTCGCGCGGGCTTCGAACGCGTTGACGCCATCGCGGCGCAGCTTCCCGGCAACGAGCGGTTCAAGCGCATCGTGCAGCTTGCTCTTCGCCTCGCGCAACGTTGCATCGGCAAGGCGGCCGAGCCGCAGGTTGTGCTTGCTGCGCGAATAAACGCCGATCCACGCCTGACACGAAGTGCAGATCCACCGCAGCCCTTGATCGCTGCGATACGGGTACGACTCGTCGCCGTAACGCGCGAGCAATGCGCGGTTGCCGCAGTAGTCGCATGACGGCTGCGGCAGGGCCTTGACGGGCTTGCCTACGCGCATCGGAAGGGCTCCCGGGCAAATTTGCAGGACTTCATCGCATCGATCCGGCTGGCGGACAAGGGGTAGAGCCATACAGTTTAATGGAAGGCCCGCACCAACCGTATGCAAGGCTCGCGATTAGGTAGCCTATCTCTGCGCGATTTCCATCACTATCCGGCGCCGCGCGGCCAGGCCTTCAGCCGACCGTTGCCGGACCAGTTCCACCACCGCTTGCGGCGCCAGCGCCGGATCGCTCGCGTCGAACGGCGGCGCCGGCGCATATTCGAGTTCGAGCTGAATCGCCTGCGCCTCTTCGACGCCCGTCAGTTCGGCAGCCACGGTCAAGCCGAAGTCGATGCCCGCCGTCACGCCACCGCCCGTAATCAGATTGCCGTCGCGAACCAGAGGGTCGGCCGGGATTCGTAAAATTTTCGCCAAAAGTGATCTAACGCGTTGATCAGGAAAACGAATTCAGCGAATTGATCGGGCAATCGTTGGCCGGTGATTGTTGCCCCCGCAGACTGAAAATCTTCCCGCGAGCCGACAGCCTTGATCGGAATGTAGAATCACACCGTCATGGCGTCGCTGCTGCAACGCCATGTCAAACGCCCGCAACATCAGTTCGGTGTACAGATGGCTGGACATCGCCCAGCCGACGACGCGACGGCTGAATACATCCAGCACAACCGCCAGATAGAGGAATCCTTCACCCGTGGGTACATAGGTCGCGTCTGCGACCCACAGCACGTTTGTCGCCTCGGCACTGAAGTGCCGGCGCACCAGATCAGGCGCACGCCGGGCGCCTGCGCGTGGCCGTGTGGTGCGCGGCCAGCGCCGCCGGCTTGCCCCGCACAGACCCGCCATACGCATGAGGCGCGCCACCCGCTTGCGCCCCACGTGTATGCCTTCGCGCGCGAGTTGCGCATGAATACGCGGTGCCCCATACGTGCCGCGCGAGCTTGCATGGAGCGTGCGGATATGCGCGAGCAGTTGCGCATCGCTACGCGTGCGCATCGCGGGCTCCCGCACCAGCCATGTGTAATAGCCGCTCGTCGAGACGCCGAGCAGCCGTGCCATCATCGCGATGGGCCAGCGGGCCCGGTTCGCTTTCATGAATCCGTACCCCCCTTCGGTGGAATGGATCCCGTCTCCCTCGCGAACCAGGCTGCCGCGTGAGAGAGTATGTCGCGCTCCATCTTCAGTTGCCGGACTTCGCGACGCAACCGTGTGAGCTCCTGGCGTTCGGCTGTGGTCAGACCGTCATGCCGCACACCTGTGTCGCGATCAGCCTGCGCCACCCAGTTGTAGATGGTCTGTGCAGTCGGCTCGAACTCCTTTTCCAGTTCCTCCGGCCTGTGTCCGGCCTTCACCAGCCCGACCATTTGCGCCCGAAATTCCGCCGGGTACGGGGTACGATGCTTGGCCATAATCGGCACCTCCTTCTCCAAAGGATAGATGTCCGTTTTTGCGGGTCAACTTCACCCGTACGCTTTTCTCATGGTGACTTTGGCCTTGTTGTTCAGCCCTTCAACGATGCCACTGGAGAAACTCCTTTCGTGCCCGGAAATAGTTGCGCAGGAGTTCCCGGTGATTGCGAACTGTGCGAGCGAATTTCTTGAGCGGGTCGCTCAAAAGCGTGCGGGCCTATCTCTTCAAGAAATACTTCCAGCAGTTCTGGGACTACGAGTCACCTGCCTGGGCGGGCAAATTCTCGATCAGTGGTGCGATGAGGTCATGCGTTCGCGCATCGACGCGAGCCCGTCGATACAGTCTCTCCCGTGGTGTTCTCCATCGCATCGCTCCGTCGTTACGATGGCTACGCGTTCGCACCGCGCGTACGTGCGCTCAAGACGGGATGCGCTGACGGATACGAAGCAATCGCGCTGGTGAGCGATGCGAAGAACTTCGACAACGCACGTCAATTGGCGGCATGGATAGGCCTTGTGCCGCGGCAGAACTCCAGTGGCGGCAAGAACGTGTTGCTGGGCATCAGCAAGCGAGGCGACACGTACCTGCGTACGCTGCTGATCCACGGCGCGCGCTCAGTGATTTGCGCCTTCCGGCGCAAGAAGGATAAGGTCGACGGCTGGCTGGGAGCCCTCCTGGCGCGGCGAAATCCCAATGTGGCTGCCGTTGCGCTGGCCAACAAGAATGCGCGCATCGTCTGGGCAATGCTTGCCCGCGACCGCGAGTTCCGACCCGACTACACGACCGTCAAGGCGGCCGCGTAGCCGAACCGGCCGCCCGAATCCGAAAACAGCAATCAAGCAAGGGAGATTCAAACCACCGATTGCTCAGGCGATCAAGCAGTGATGGCAAGACAGGTCAGACCGTGGTCGATCAAACCCGACGCAACCAACGCACGATTCCAGTGCGCCCAACTGATTGGGACTCGACCAGCGGATTCCATCAGGGACAGGCAGGCATGCGCCTGACATCAAAGTCCGGATGCATGGCTGCAATCATTTCCTTCAAGCCGTCATGAAAAGAAAGCTTGGCAAACCGGGGGCGTCCATGCATGGTTGCGGAGCACGGCACTGTAACGCTCGACAGCGTCAACACCGCCCTGGGCTCCGGTAACGTCAGGGTCAAACAGTTCATCGTCCAGCAGTCGGAAGATGACCCTGCGCTCGACGAAGTACAGATCGGATTGTCGCGTGCGACGAGCAGCGAATTCACGGCCATCTGTTCACGGCTGGAAGCCATGCCAGGCGCCCAAGAGTGCCGACATCACAATTGAGGGTGGGCCATGAATCGTACCTATGAATATCACGGGTTCACCCTTACCGTGGCAGTCGAATCCGACTTTCGCTGGCAGCAAAAAGCCGGTCCCGCCAAACAACGGGGCTTCGTGGCTATAGTCACGATTTTTCAGTCAGGCACGGCCGTCGCCGTATTTTCTCCGTTGCGTTTCGGTGAGGCCAGCGGTCGGCCGTTCGCCACGGAGGCCGACGCCGTGATGGGCGGTTACAGCGCTGCGCGAAAAATCGTCGATGATCTTTTTGGCCAGCAGCCTCGCTAACCCATCGCTAACCCCTGCTCTACCCTTTGCCATAGCGTGAACGTTCGCTATACGCAGAGCTTGCGGCCGTCTGCCACAAGTCCTCGAAAGTCTGTTGATGACCGGGTCTTGCCTGTCTCGACTAGTTGAAATCGCCGCCGGGTCGCCGAAGGTCTATAACAGTATCTGAAGTCCGAGATGAAGTCTGTCCAGTTGACGAGGCGCGGGTGCCATGCGTACTTCTGCCCAGCAAGGAGGTTTAGCGATTACGACCGGATGCATCTATGCTTTGCCTTTCCAATCCCGATTAGCCTGAGTATCGGAGGTAATCATGAAGTGCGGATACCGTGGGTGGATCATTGACTCGACCCCGGATTTTTCCCTTGGGAAATTTTTCGCACATGCGCGGCTGGTCCGCATATCGCCCGACGAAGATGTTGACAGTGAAATGCACATCGAGCGTCATCTCGCCTGGTTCGACACTGAAGACGAGGCGATCGAGGTTGGCCAGCAGTGGGCGTTTGCATGGATCTGCGAGCGTGACGCCAGCGTAGGTGGTCGGCAGGGCGTTCGTCGATCAGAACATGGAACCAATCGAGGCGTACGAGGAATTGCATGCCGCGATGGAAGCCGAAAGCATGAAAGGCGATCCGCACTAGCGGGAGCGCTCCGCGCAGGTAGTGAGCGTGCAACCCGGTCTATCCAAGGCGTAGAACGAAGGACAACACATGGCACTCAGTTTTTCCAATCCCAGCCGCAGCTATGATGGGATCAGGCATGGCGTGTGGTTCTGGGGATACGACAAAGCACGCGAGATTACCTTCTTTGTGGAAGACCGCGTACTGAAGCATTTCGACTCCGCCCTCGGGACTGACGAAGCCGAGGTGCTGGCCTCCTTCGACCGGAATCGCAATGAGATCCTGAAGGTCGCCATGACCCTCTATGCCGAGGGGCCGCAGACACTCTACACGCTGCACTGAAGAAGCCTGGGCAGGCCGCGAGCGACACACCCGCCGCATCGGGCGCGCAGGCATCCGCAGAGGATTGCGCTCAAGGCGAGGATGCAGGAGAAAGCGCACGCTCGCGTCGACTTGCTTCGAGAAACTTATGCGATGAAGCCTCGAAAGATCCATTGATCCCTTGGCCGCGTCTAGAACAGCAATCGACCCGATATAGATAGTGGGTCGGGTGCCGCCGATCGCCGTCCCTACCACTCCGCCGTAAAATAGCTTCGCCTGTGACAGCGAAGAGTACGAGGCGCTATGAAAACCCGTACGCGGGGCGTCACCGCAGTGTTCGCGGTGCTCGCCGCCATCGCGGTGCTCTTTATCCCGTTGCCGCAGCGGATCGGGTTCGACACGCGCATCGTTACGGTTGCGTCGATACAGCGCCCTCCCACGGTCGTGTTCGACTATGTCACGACGCCGGCTCACTGGCCAGTCTGGCATCCGTCATCGCTCGCGGTCAGCGGTTCGGTGGACCATTCGCTCGATGTGGGCGAGCAGGTGACGGAGGAATTCAGGGTGGCGGGCAGGCGCGGCCGCGTTGTGTGGACAGTCGCGGCACGTGTGCGTCCGAGCAAGTGGGTGATAGCAGGAACGATTGACGGCAGACCGGCCGGCACCGTCACTTATTCGCTGACATCGACCGTGAGCGGAACCCGTTTCGAACGTGAATTCACCTATCGCGCGCCGTCGTTGTGGTTCGCGATATTGAACTGGTCCGTGCTGCGCGCGCGGATTCAATCTGAATCGGATACGGCAGTCTTGCGACTTAAGAGCCTTGTGGAAGCGTCACCGCAGCATTAGCAACGTCGCTCGGCTGGCGTTACTACGTGGCGTTTTCACGACCAGACTGAATCCTTGGGTACAAGTCTGCCAGCGGCCATTCGTGAGGGCCATCGAAGCGCAAGAGGGGCGCCCCATATGCGAAACCGGTTCCGAGTCAGCGCGCGGCCATGAAGAGATAGTCGTCCCTCGCTACCGAATGACCGCCCGCCTTGGCCGCCGTTTACAGCGTCGGAAAATCGAAAGTACGACTGCCAGGTTCCGTGCGCGTCAGGGGCATCAGAGACCACTTCGACGCCGGGCACCGGGAATGACGTCTATCGCCTCAGCTACCGGCTACCGTCAAACCACTTTCGCCGAACGTTCCACCGCGCCACCGCGACGATACAGCACAAGCGTCGCGACCAACCCGCACATCGCCGCGAAGCTCATCCAGTATCCCGGTGCAGCCTTGTCATGCGTGACCTCAATCAGAAATGTCGACACCGCAGGTGTAAATCCGCCGAAGAGCGCCGTCGCGAGACTGTATGCCAGCGAAAACCCTGCCACGCGGACATTTACCGGCATCACTTCGGTCAGCGCGACGACCATTGCCCCGTTGTAGATGCCGAAGAAGAACGAGAGCCACTGCAGGACGATCAGCATCCGGAGAAAGCTCGGCGCCGCGGCCAGCCACGAAAGCGCCGGATAGGAGGTGAAAACGGCAAGCACCGTGATCGCTATCAGAAGCGGCCGGCGTCCGATACGATCAGACAGCGCACCGCCAATCGGCAGCCAGATGAAATTGGAAACGCCAACGCACAGCGTAACGACGAGACTGTCGGCGGTGCTGAGTTTCAGGACGGCCCGGCCGAACGTCGGCGTGTAGACGGTAATCAGATAGAACGTGGTGGTCGTCATCGCAACCAGCAGCATGCCGGCGAACACGATTTGCCAGTTCTCCATCATCGTCGCGAGGACTTCCTTTGTCTTCGGATGGTGCTGCCTCGCTTTGAACTCCTCGGTTTCCTGTAGCGAACGGCGCAACACGAACAGGAACGGTACGATCGCGCAGCCGATAAAGAACGGGATGCGCCAGCCCCACTCACCGATATTCGCCGCGGACATCCAGCTGTGGAGTCCATAGCCGAGCCCCGCTGCAACTACAATTGCGACCTGCTGGCTTGCCGACTGCCAGCTCGTATAAAAGCCCTTGTGGCCTGGCGTCGCCATTTCCGCCAGGTAGACCGACACGCCGCCCAGTTCGGCGCCAGCCGAGAAGCCCTGTAGCAGCCGGCCGATCAGCACCAGTGCCGGCGCCAGCATGCCGATCGTCGCGTAGCCGGGGACCGCGGCGATAAGTATCGTGCCACTCGCCATGAGCGACAGCGTCACGATCAGGCCCTTGCGACGGCCGACTTCGTCGATGTAGGCGCCAAGCACGATGGCGCCTAACGGCCGCATCAGAAAGCCCGCGCCGAACACGGCGAACGTCAACATCAGCGAGGCGAACTCGCTGCTCGACGGAAAAAACACCTTCGAAATGTAGGTGGCGTAAAAGCCAAACAGAAAGAAGTCGAACTGTTCGAGGAAGTTACCGCTGGTGACGCGCAAAACGGCGCCGACCTTGGAGCGGGGCGGTCTGGGTGCGTCTGCCACCATGCTGGTTGAAGGGTCCATGATTACTGTCTCCTTGCGTTTGTCTGTCTGGCTTGTGAGCCGGCAGGTCCGGAGCATTTACCTTGCC
Source organism: Paraburkholderia sp. MM6662-R1 (assembly GCF_050436245.1). Classification (NCBI taxonomy): domain Bacteria; kingdom Pseudomonadati; phylum Pseudomonadota; class Betaproteobacteria; order Burkholderiales; family Burkholderiaceae; genus Paraburkholderia; species Paraburkholderia sp. MM6662-R1. Next base: position 1,039,670 of record NZ_JBNDLV010000003.1, read on the forward strand.
GACCTGACGGCACCGCACTTTGAAAACGAACCGCTAACAGCGTCAATCCGATCCCACCTGTGCACCGCTCTTCTGTCGCTTTTCGATTGCCGATTTCAGTAACGCCGCGCCGCGGTAGATGCCATTGCGTCTGGGGAGCGCACCATGAACGGTGACCATGCATATTCAGCATACTTCTCGACACGAACTTTCGCTATTGCCGCCGCAATCTTCCGCGCAAACTCGTGCGGAGGCGCGTACAGGCAACGCGCAAGAGGGGGCGTTTGACGACGGTACGGTAGGGGTAGACACGCTATCCGCGCTGCGCACGCCGTGCTACGCTCTGAATGCTACGCGCACGATGCTATTGAGTGCGGACTTCAGCCAGGCTGCGGACAACCCGTTCAGCGGTCACGGCATGCATGAGGCGTGTCTTTGACAATCCAGAAAGTCGATAGCGAGCTGTATAAGCAGACTTATCGGTCGATCGCCAACCGCGTCTGCGACGAGTACCTCCGTCCCGTTCGCCCGATGGCGACCCGGATCGGCGGGGCGATTACCGTCACGACCGTGCTGATTCTCCTGTCGCGCTATGTCTAACCAGCGCTTCTCCACTGCGAGGTGATCATGCAAGTCACAGGCATGCTGCACGGAGCCAAAATGCTCCAGTTTGTCGACTTCCCGACCACTGAGGTGCTCGGGCCCGACGCGAGCGAAGAAGAGATCCGCGCACTGATCGACAAGTACGGCCTGGTGTTCATCAAGCCGGTCTTCAAGGGGGGTGTCGGCAAGAAGGGCAAGTCCGGGCTGATCGGCAAGGCTGCTGACCTGAAGACCGCATTGAAGGAAAAGGAACGGCTGTACTTTGTCGAGCACCGCATCGGCAACACGGTGGCCAAGGCCAACGGTGTCACCTTCGAGGCCGGTGTGCCCGCCGAGCACGAGGTCTACTTCTCGATCACAGACTCGACGCATTTCCGTGCGCCGACGATGACGCTGACTCACCACGGCGGCATCGACATCGAGGAACTCGACAGGAGCCAGGTGGCGCAGGTGCCCTTCGATCCGCTCACCGGACTGAAGGCCTTCGTCGTGGCCAATGCGCTGTCCGCGCTGGGGGCGCCGCGGCAGATCATCTCGCCGCTGGTGCAGCATCTGCCCAAGCTGTGGGAGCTGTACCACGACTACGGCATGACCACGCTGGAATTGAATCCGATCCGCATGCGCGAGGACAGGAAGGGGCGCATGACGCCGGTGGCCTGCGACTTCAAATGTGGCTTCGATCGCGACGACCCGCGCTGGCGCCGGCTGAACCTGCCGGCGAGCCTGTTTGCGGTCGACTACTCGGACTTCGAGCAGGAGATCAACCAGCTGCGAACCTACCAGGGCCAGAGCGACGTCTACGTGATCAACGCGGAGGGCACCATCCTCGCGCCGACCTTCGGTGGCGGGGCGAACTCGCTCGTCACCCAGATGCTGGGCGACGACGCCATCATCTCCTCGGACTTCGGCGGCAACCCGCCCTACGAGAAGATGAAGGAGGTGGCGCGCATCTGTTTCAAGCACTGGATCAAACAGAGCAATGTGCTGTTTATCATTGGTGGCAAGTCGAACAACACGGACATCTTCGAGACCTTCCGCGCCATGGCCGACGCGCTGCGCGAGCACTTCAGCCAGCATGGCGCGACCCCGCTCTACGTGGTGGTCGGCCGCGGCGGGCCGAACCTGGTGCGCGGCATGGGCGCAATGCGCGACACGCTCGATGCGCTAGGCCTGCCCTACCGTTTCTTCGGCTTCGACTCCGACATGAGCGAGGTCGTTCTGTATGCGAAGAAGGTCGATGCATGGATGAAAGCCGGCGGTCGCGAGCAGATCGCCGCGCGGCTCGGCATCGCGCCGAATCAGGCCGCCTGAAGGTCGCCCCGCGCATAAGGAGCGTGTCATGTACAAGCAAGGCGTAGGTGATTTCAAATATTTCGTCGGCATCAGTTCTCTCACCCAGGTGGCCACGCGCGAAGACCGGGTTTGCGTACTCAACATCCTCGGTGGCGAGTCGAGCGACGTGACGCCGGTGGGCCATGTGTATTCGGGCGGCAACGTGGTGTTCGGCACGGCGCCTGGCAAGCGCGGCCAGGCGCTGGAGACGGCACTCGGCAAAGTGCCGGTCTACAACAACGTGCTCGAAGGCATCAACGACGGCCACCGCTTCAACTGCGGCGTGATCTACCTGCCGCCGGCGGCGGCGCGTGACGGCGTGGCCGAACTGATCCGGGTCAATCCGGATCTGAAGAAGATCTTCATCGTCACTGAGAAGCTGGCGGTGCACGACTCGCGCGAAATTCGCGCGATGGGGCAGTCCAACGGCATCGACATCTTCGGCGGCAACAGCCTGGGCGTGGCCGATGCGTGGAACCTGGTGCGCATCGGCGGGGCACTGGGCGGCGATCATCCGGAGGAAGCACTGCGCCGTGGGTCGATTGCGATCTTCTCCAACTCGGGCAACTTCACCACCACCATTGCAACCTATCTGCGCATGGCCGGCTGGGGCACCACCACCTCGATTTCCTGCGGCAAGGACGTCTATATCCACTTTGCGGCACCCGAGTTCGCCTTTGCGTTGTCCAACGATGCACGCAGCAAGGCGGCCGTGCTCTATGTCGAACCCGGCGGCTACTACGAGCTTGATGCCAACTTCACCAAGCCGGTGGTGGCATGCGTGGTCGGGCGCTGGAAGTCCAAGCTGACCCGCGCGGTCGGGCATGCGGGCGCGATGGCCGGTGGTGCCGACGACGCGCTCAGCAAGGAAGGCTGGTTCATGGACAAATTCGGCGTGGACGGCATCTTCACACCGGAGCATCCCGTGTTCTCGGCCAAGGGGGCGCTCGTCACCAACATCGCCCATATCCCGGCCGCACTGACTGCGGTGATGGGCGAGAACGCCTGCCGGCCCGACTTCGCCTCCGAGGGCAATCTCGCACTCAAGCCGTGGTTCGGCGCGAGCCACGGGCTGACGTTGACGCCCGAGCTCGACTTGCCCGTCGTCGAGGCCAGCGCCCCGTATAACGAGCAAATCGCAGCCCTGAACCGGCAGATCGGCGCGGTACCGCCACGCCAGACAATGAAGGACGCCTCGGGCGCGTCGCAGATGGACGCCAGGACCCAGGTCACGAGCCTGTACGGCGTGTCGATGCTCGACGCCGCGCAGTATCCGCTGGAAGCCAACGTCAGCCTCGCGCTGCTGCACGAGCCCGGCGGCGAGAACGACCGGCGCCTGATCAACGTCGCCATCGGCGCCGGCCTCAACCTGCACGGCCACCCGGCACTGGCCGCGGCACAGGCCGCGCGCGAGGCCGGCAACGCGCCGAACACCGTGCTGGCCGCTGCCGCCAGCATCCTTGGGCCGCGCTGCCAGGGCACGGCGAGGCAGGCTACGCGGGTGCTGATCGACGCCTTTGCGGCGGCCGGCGTGAGCGATGCGCTGGACGAAAGTTTCGACCTGAGCGCGATTCGCATCGACGACCCGGGCCTCTTCGTCGGCGCTACGCCCGATGCCGGTGCAGAGGCGCTGCTCGAGGGCCTGCGCGCCAGAGGCGCCAGGTCAGTCTTCGTGCGTTACCTGCAAGCATTGCCAGGCCATCCTACTGCGGATGCCGTGCTCGCTGCGATCAGCGCCACCCTGGCCTGGGGGCCACTGATGCGCAAGCGCGTGTCGCGGCTGACTGTCGAAAGCCTGCCGTGGTGGTTGCGTCTGTTTGGTACCCTGATCGGCGCGTCGGTCAGCGCGGACCAGCACCAGGCCGACAGCTTCTGCGGCATAGCGATGACCGATGTCCTCGAGAAACGGCCGATCAGCGAGGTAGCGTTCGTCGCGCTGCTTGGCTTCGCGCCGCAGCCGGCCGACCTGTTTGCGTTTCAGGTGCTGGTGGGGCTGCTGCTGTCCAACGGACCCGGCACGATCTCGGCCCAGGGCGCCAAGGGCGCGGTCTCCGCCGATGGTCCCGAGGACCCCGAGCGAGTGCAGCTCAACAAGGGCCTCGTCGGGTTCCTGGCCCACACCGGGTACACCCACGGTGGCAACGGCTACGAGGGGATCGCTTTCCTGATCGAGCAGTTCAAGGATACGGGCCTTGTTGATCCTGGTGATCCTAACCATGGCATTGACCTGAAGGCGCTAGCCTTGAAGTATGTCGAGGCGTATGCCCGCTACAAGTCAAACAAAAAGAACACCGGAAGCCTCGACATCCAGAAAATTCCTGGCGTCAATCACCCGGTATTCAAGGACAAGCCGGTCAATCACGATCCGCGCGAGGTCTTCATTCGTGAGCTGATGGCCGGGCGCAATGAATACAACGTCTTCCACGAGTTCTACGGTACCCTGGTTCAGACCTTGTTCGATGCAGGCGTTTCGCGCAACGTTTACTGCGTCAATATCGACGCGGTGATTGCCGCGCTGCTGCTGAAGATGCTGTGGCTGCCGTATCGCAACGGCGCTTATACCGGAGCGGCACTCGAGACGGCGGCCTTCACGATCTTCCTTTATCCGCGCATGCTCGGCTGTGCCGCCGAAGTCGACGACCACATGAACCGCGGCCGCAATATGGACACGCGCACGCCGGCGTCGCAGTGCGTTTTCGTCGCTTGATCGACCATGGCTGACAAATCACGCATCGACCGGCCCCATTGATTGGCTTCGACACGCCGTCTTCGCTGCATTGGGCGTGCCGACGGCCGATGCGCAGCAGTTTGTCCACTGGCAGGTAGAGCCGATCTGTGAGGGCTTCTCGCGTCAGTTTGGCAATGCGACGAACGTAGGGGCAAACAGGAGTTCGGCGACAGAGCGTCGCGCCGAAATCGATGTCCGTGTTGGCGGCTGAGTCCAGAAGCAGTATCGAGCCAGATCCTTCGCGATAGCCGCCCCCGGTCGAACAGGACATCACCACGCGGGCGTGACGGCACCGTCATCACGTCAGACGGCATTGTCACGATACCCGCTAAACGGTCATAACGTCGGTCGTCGAATTAGCTTACCTGCGCGCTTAGGCTTTCCATCAAAATGTGAGCACTGGTTGGTCCGCGTGTGTACGTTCGCTGCCGATGCGCTTGTATCCAGAGCGCAAAACCCTCCGGCGGCAACGGCGGCGAGAAAAGATGTCCTTGATACAAATGGCAGCCATGGTCGCTCAGAAAGTCGCGCTGCGTTTGCGTTTCCACGCCTTCAGCGACAACAGTCAGTTTTAGCACGTTGCCAATGTTCATTACAGTCTGTGCCAGAGACTCTGCCATTGCGTCGCCCCCGATATCCCGCACGAAGCTTTTGTCAATCTTCAGTTCTTTGACGGGGAACCGGTGGAGGTAGCTCAGGGACGAGTAGCCCGTACCGAAGTCGTCTATCGACAGCGCTATTCCCAGGGCATGTATCGCATCGAGCGACGTGCGAATGTCATCGGCCGACTCATCAAACATGACTCGCTCGGTCATTTCCAGGATCAGGTCTTCAGGATCCAGGCCATGAGCCCGCAGAGTGCGCGCGATAAAGGCGGGGTAATCTGGCCGCCTGAAGTCGGCGGCACAGACATTCACGGAAATGTTCGGCACGTCGATGCCACCTGAGCGCCACTCGGCAAGTTGGCGGCAGGCCTCGCCGAGCACCCATGCATCCACCTCTGCGATCAGACCGCTTTCTTCCGCGACGGCGATGAAGCGATCCGGCGGAATGAACCCTTGCTTATCGCTGTACCAGCGCACCAAGGCCTCGACACCGCGCAGCCCTCCAGTCACATCGACCTTGAGCTGGTAGACGACACTCAGTGCACTTGCTTTCAAGGCTCGTTGCAGCGCGATTTCCAGCTCGAGATGTTCTTTGGCCTGGCGCTCATACTCGGGAGCGTAGAAATGCACCTGGTTACGTCCCGCGCTCTTCGCCTGGTACATCGCCATGTCCGCGTTTCTCAGCAGGGTATCGCTGTCCTGTCCGTCGTGCGGATAGAGTGAGATGCCGATGCTGGCACTGATCGTGATGCTACTGTCATGCTTGGAGTTGATGACGATAGGCTGATCTACCGCTTGCAGAATGCGTCCGGCTATGTGGGTGGCCCCAAGTACGTCGCAGTTCTGCAATATGGCGAGAAACTCGTCTCCGCCGAGCCGGCCGATCACGTCCTGACCCCGGACATGACCCCGAAGACGACTTGCGATCTCGCTCAACACTTCGTCGCCGGCGGCATGCCCCTGTGTGTCGTTGATGCGCTTGAAACGGTCCAGATCGATAAACAGCGTTGCGAAACTCGACGAATTCCGGCCGGCGTCCGTCAGGACGCGGAGTGCGTCTCTCCGGAGTTGCGCCCGGTTAGGCAAGCCCGTTAACGAGTCGAACCACGCGAGTCTATGCAATTGGCGTTCCATTGCCAGTCTCTTGCGCAATTGTCCGCTGAACATCAGTGACAACGTGATGAAGAGCACATCGAGAACGAAAGTGACGATGCCGATGGCAATTGCTCGTTTGCGCCATCCTGCGTAGATGTCCCCAGTCGCGAAGCCGACGACGAGGACCAGTGGGTAGCGGCCAATCCGCCTGAAGCTGTACAGCCGCTCAACGTGGTCGAGTACCGCAATGTCGACGTACGTTCCGTGATCCGATTGCACGAGTGGTGGAAACGAATGGCCGCCAGCGAGCGAACTGCCGATATCGTCCTTGTGATGCGGTTGCCGCACCAGGACCGTCCCGTCCGTGCGCAGCAGCGTAATGGTCCCGTGCTGACCGAGTATTGAGTCTTCGAACAACCGGCGGAAATAGCTTAGCCGAAGTGTACCGGCGACAATGCCCGCGAACTGGCCGTCTTTATCCTCACGTCGCCGGCTCAATGCGATCTGCGGTTGTTCCCGATCGCCTGCGCGCGGTAGGAAAGGCTTGCTGAGGTACAAGCCAGCATCTTTTTTCTGTCGCTGAACCTGAAAGTAATCCCGCTCGCTCACATTGAGCTTGCGCGGCGGAACGGAACGGGAGTCGAGAATCAAATTGCCTGCTGCATCTGTCGCGAACAATGCGCCCAGTTCTTTCGCATTGCTAGCCGTGCTGAAAGCGACGAGCTGCCGGACTTCTGGGGGAAGACGGTAAATGCTGGGCGTCTCGATACTTGTCACGACATCGCGCATGGCGAGTTGATAGATGTCGAGATTACGCTCCGTCTCCTTTTGCAGGGAGATCACGAGGTTTTGTGCGGCATCGCGCGCCTGTGCCATCGCGTCCAGTCTCATTTCGTACAGCGAGACTACCGTGACGCCGGTGGTCGCGAGCGTGATTGCAATCCCAGCGAAAATGAACAGGGCCGGTCTTGTGACAAAGGAGCTTGCGACTCGAATCATGTTCTTCAGAAATGCTCGGGAAAGCCTGGGCTTAAGTGCGAAGACAAACAAGCGCTTCGTTAGCACGCGCTCTCCAGTTCGACGGAATGATACCTTGAACTGGCGAGCCCGATACTGCAGGTACAGGCGGAGGACGAACGTCCCTGCAGATGAATTCGTGATCGGGCGACACCTTCCTCGTTATATCGACACGTTTGGCAAAATCTTTACCCTTGGCCTGTTCGATGGTTTCCTGGCGACAACCGGGCTCGCAGGACGGGCACGACGAAGGCTGGCGGTCCGGGAGGCCGCCCGAGCCATTCCTTTCCTTTCGATCGGATCCCTTCTCCCTGTCCAATTAGCCGTCACCGTTCCAGACGGACATGTCTGGACGACCTGCTGTGCTTTCGGCCGGTGGTGCGCAGCGAGGCAGGAGTTTCGTGACAACCGTTCGGTTTGGAATGGTTAGCCAAAATGGTGATCACGAACATCGTTTTGTAAAGCTTGACCGACCGCGTCGAATCTTGCCTGCGGGTCCCAAATCGGCCGAGGGCGTGCGAAAACAGATTTCTTATCGCCGAAGGCCAGTTCACGCGTCCGGTTAATAGGGATTGGTAGATCGGGTTCGCGCTAACGTAACGTCTCAAGCGCAAAGAAGCCCCTCGGGGCCTTAGCTTTCAGCCGTCCTCATCGCCTTTATCGCCCCGGCAACGCCAAGTATATTCATGACCCGCTTCAGGTTGTAGGCCAGTACCTGAAGACTCATTTCAGTGCTCACTCTTCCAAGCGTGCGGGTCAGGAAGTGCGTGGCACCCATCCAGTGCTTGAGTGTACCGAATACATGCTCAACGGTACTTCTGCGGATGGTCATTGCATCCGGTTTCCGCTCAAGCCGATGCTGCATGGCTTCCAGTACGTGTTCGTGTTCCCATCGTCGAATGCGACGATAGTCGCTGGGAGAACATCTCTCCCTGAAATGGCAGCGCGGGCAGGCACTGGGCCAGTTAGACCTGCAGAGTCATGTCATGCTCAACAGTCGTGAATCGACGAATTGCACGCTCGCCAGCGGGGCATCGATATTCATCGCTCTTCGCGATGTAGACAAAGTCTCGCTTGGTAAAGAGGCCCTTCATCCTTGATGCCGAAGTCAGTGGTTTCGGGACATACGCTTTGACCCCTGCCAGTTCGCACGCACGGATATCTGGACCACTGAAGTAACCTCGATCGGCCAATGCCTTTAGCTTCGGCTTGCCCATTGCGTTCTTCGTCGATAAAGCCATCCTGCTGAGTTGCCCGTGATCGCTTCCGGTATTCGTTACCTCGTGCTCAACAATCAGGTGATGTTTCGTGTCCACGGCGGCCTGAACGTTGTAGCCGACCGTTCCGGTTCGTTTGCCACTGCTGGTCATGGAACGAGAATCCGGGTCGGTAAGCGACAGCTGTCCGTCCGGTTCTTTCTTCAGCGCTGCGCTTTGATTTGCTCGAGCTCACGCATCCGCTGGCGCAACAGAGCGATCTTATCGTACAGGCGCACGGTCTTCACGTCGAAACCTGTCCGGCTGGTCCGGTCTGCGGTTTCAATCAGGTCAAGATATCGCTGAACACTTTCCTCAATCTGCTGCTGACGCTTGTCGATCTTGCCGGCCGTGTAGTTCCTGTCACGGCTGTTCACAGCCTTGAACTTGCTGCCGTCGATCGCCACCATGTCACTGGACAGCAGCTTCAGTCCACGACACAGTTCGACGAAACGTCGGCATACGTTGCGAATGGCTGGGCCGTTGTCGCGGCGAAAGTCGGCGATCGTCTTGAAGTCTGGTGCCAGACGTCCTGTCAGCCACATCAGTTCGACATTACGCTGGCATTCGCGCTCGAGACGCCGACTCGAAGGCACACGGTTCAGATACCCGTAGATATAGATCCTGAGCATCGCGCCAGGATGATAGGACGGGCGGCCCGTGAGCGCCGGCATGATGCCATTGAAACCAAGTTCCGCAAGGTCCAGTTCGTCGACAAAGGCATTGATGACCCTGACGGGGTTGTCCTGTCCAATGTAGTCATCGACGCATTCGGGAAGTAGTGCGACCTGCTCTCTCAGGCCGACTACGACTTCCAGTTCATGATCGAGGAGCTCGCGGCCGGCGCGCAATTCAAGCTGCCGTACGTGCATGTCGTCGTGAACAACTCGTACCTCGGGCTGATTCGCCAGGCGCAGCGCGCGTTCGACATGGACTTCTGCGTGCAGCTCGGCTTCGAGAACATCAACTCGCCGGAGATGAACGGCTATGGCGTCGATCACGTCGCCGTCGCCGAAGGTCTCGGCTGCAAGGCGATTCGCGTGTTCAAGCCGGAAGAGCTGAAGCCGGCGCTGCAAAAAGCGCAGGCGATGCTCGCTGTCGCGTAGCGACCGTATCTCGAAGTACAACCAGCTGCTGCGTATCGAGGAAGATCTCGGCGATAGCTCCAGCTACCCGGGCAAGTCGGCGTTCTACAACTTGAGATAGTTGTGGGAAAGTGACTTTAGGTCAGCTGCATGGCGCACTACCCAACTCTCCGCATAGCAAACCCAGAGCGGACATTACTGTAAGAGTCCCCAACAGTGGTCACTCAACGGAAGTAGGCTGATGACCCCACCGTCTTTCACGGCAAGCAATGAATTCGATCACATTTGGCAGAAGGCTTTTGGGTTGATTAAAAGCGTTCAGTCATGCGCTGAACGCACACATCGGCAGGGTTAGAAAGAGTACAGCTTTAACGCGGCAGACGAATCCATGACACTGTGCGCGAAAACGGCGCGCGGGCCGCGACGGGCAAACTGCGTTCGACGATCGGGGGAGAGGTGAAGCTATACGAAAAGTTGGCGAAAGACATCGAAGAGCAGATGCACCGTGGTGTCCTCCGGACCGGCGAGCGCATTCCATCGGTCCGGCAAACGGGCCGGCATCACCGGCTGAGCATCACCACGGTCATCCGCGCGTATCTGCTGCTAGAGAGCAAGGGCGTCATCGAGAGCCGTCCGCAGTCCGGCTATTTCGTGCGCTCCGATGCGAGCGGCACGCACCGCGGTGCCGCGCTCGAACTGAATGCGTCGACGCCGCTTGCGGTTTCTGCACGGGTGGACGTAAGCCGCCTCGTGCTGTCGACCTTGCGCTCGATCGGCGCCGACGACGCGATTCCGCTCGGTTCGCCGTATCCGGACCCATCGCTGTTCCCGTTTCATAAGATCAATCGCTACGCTTACGCGATCGCGCGCCGCCAGACCCAATGGGGCGTGACGTCCGAATTGCCGCCAGGCGATCCTGAGCTGATCCGGCAGATCGCCCGGCGCTATCTTGAGAACGGGGCGTCGATCGACCCGAACGAAATCGTTGTGACTGTCGGCGCGACGGAGGCGATCAATCTGTGCCTGCAGGCGGTCGGCAAACCGGGCGAAACGGTGGCCGTCGAATCGCCGACTTTCTACGCGATGCTGCACGCGATCGAGCGGATGGGGATGCGCGCGATCGAAGTCGCGACGGACCCGCGCACTGGTATCGACGTCGGCGCGCTGGCGCGGATCATGGAGAAGCAACGGATCGCCGCCTGCATGGTGATGCCGAACTTCCAGAATCCGCTCGGCTTCCAGATGCCGGACGAAAAGAAGCGCGAACTGGTCGAGCTGATGACGCGCCACGGTGTGCCGATTATCGAAAACGACGTCTATCACGAACTGTATTTCGGCGACGCGCATCCCGGCGCGCTAAAGGCTTACGACACGAAAGGGCTGGTGCTGCACTGCGCGTCGTTTTCGAAGAGCCTGACGCCGGCATTCCGGATCGGCTGGGCGCTACCGGGGCGTTACCGCCAGCAGGTCGAGAAGCTGAAGTTTCTCAACACGCTCACTACGCCGTCGATTCCACAACTGGCGATCGCCGAGTATCTGGAGAACGACGGCTACGAACACCATCTGCGCAGAGTCCGCAAGGTCTTCACGCAGCAGGCGAACCTGATGCGTGCGGTCGTCAACCGGTTCTTTCCAGAAGGGACGAGAACGTCGCATCCTGCTGGCGGCTACGTGCTGTGGGTCGAGTTGCCGCCGCAGATCGACTCGATGAGGCTGTATCAGCTCGCGCTGGAAAACGGCATCACGATCGGGCCGGGGTATATGTTTTCGACTTCCAACAGCTACAGCAACTTTATTCGACTCAATTACAGCTACGCGTGGTCGCCGCAAATCGAAGGCGCGGTGGTGAAGCTCGGCAAGCTTGCGGCTGCGTGTATGCGCGAGGCTGCCTGAGCGCGCAGCGGATGTTACGCTTGTAGCGGTCCCGAAAGCTCCTCTTCGTTCAATGTTCAATGCAATGCTGGGCCCAACGCTTCGAGCGAAACGCGCAGCGTATCCGGCAGGCCGTCGGCGAGACCCAGTACCGGCTCCGGCGCGTCTACATCGCGAGCCGTATCCATACGTTCTCGGCGGGGCCGGCGTCGATCCATCAGATCGTCAGCCAGCAGGCCGGGCGCGCAGCCAGTCTGAGGTCGCCGGGCGCAGACACGCACCGGCAGGACGCAACGCTTTGCAGGCCGATGCCGGACTGCGGGACTGCGCATGACGCACGCGCCGGATCGGGCGCGCGAACTGTACCCCTTCAAACGGCACCCTACTGTATGCAGGTCTCGCGCCGCGCGGCCTTATCCTGACACTATGCTGGACGCGGACACGGATGTTCCCCGCGTCGCCCGCGCCTTGTTTAAGGGAGATCGTCGTGAGCACCGTTTGCTTGCCTGAGACTAACACCGTCGCGATTCGCTCGCCGCTTTCACGCACCGATGCGGGCGCCGCCGCATGGCCCGACATCGAATGCATCGATGCGCTCGGCCGTCCGCTGAAGGACCTGCGGCTGTCGGTGATCGACCAGTGCAACTTCCGCTGCACATACTGCATGCCGAAGGAGGTGTTCACGAAAGACTATTCGTTCCTCAGTTCGTCTGCCCGGCTCTCATTCGAGCAACTCACCACGGTCGCCGGCGCCTTCGTGCACCTCGGCGTCGAAAAGATCCGCCTGACCGGTGGCGAACCGCTGTTGCGCAAGAACCTCGAACGCCTGATCGAAAGGCTTGCCGCAATGACGACACGCGATGGCCGCCCCGTGGAACTTGCACTGACGACAAACGGGTCGCTTCTCGCCGCGAAAGCGCGCGCGCTGAAAGTGGCCGGACTCGGGCGTGTGACCGTCAGCCTCGACAGTCTCGACGACCGTCTGTTCAGGGGCATGAACGACGTCGATTTTCCCGTTGCGCGCGTGCTCGAAGGCATCGAAGCAGCGTGCGCCGTCGGGCTTGCACCGGTGAAGGTCAATACGGTCGTCGAGTGCGGCGTCAATGAACATCAGATCGTGCCGATAGCCCGCCATTTCCGGTTTAGCGGCGTGACCGTGCGCTTTATCGAATTCATGGACGTCGGCGGCGCCGCGTCGTGGACGCAGGGCAACGTATTCACCTCCGCCGACGCCCGCCGCGAAATCGAGCAGACCTTCCCGCTCGTCCCCCGTGCCGCGGCGCGCGGCAGCGATACTGCCGCGACCTACCGTTACGCTGACGGCGGCGGCAAGGTCGGCTTCATTTCGAGCGTGTCTCAGCCGTTTTGCGGGGATTGCACGCGAGCGCGCGTCGCGGTGGACGGCAAGCTGTACCTGTGCCTGTTCGCCACCGAATCGTTCGATCTGCGACGGCTGCTGGACCGCGGCTGCGGCGCCGGCGACCTCGCCGGCGAGATCCGCGAAGTCTGGGCTCGCCGCCGCGACCGCTACTCGGAACTGCGCGAAGAAAAGCGAGCCATGCCGGGGAAAAAGCACTACCCGACGGTGCGTATGTCGCTCGTCGGCGGCTGACCGGATGCGAATCACAATTGCCACGGCTTCACTCACCATCCAGACAGGCCCGCAACCGGGCATCAGGACAAACGATGAAAGTCACCGTCAGATATTTCGCCGGCGTGCGGGAAATGTTGGGTATCGCCGTCGAAGAAGTCGACATCGCGAATAGGGGCACTACCGTAGCGGATCTTCGCCGGCAACTGGCCGCGCGCGGCGAGGCGGAAGCAACCACGTTTGCGGGCGGGCGGCCGGTGCGTGTCGCAGTTGACCGCGTCATGGGTTCGGATGCCTGCTTGCTCAACGACGGTTGCGAAGTGGCGTTCTTTCCTCCTGTCACAGGAGGCTGATGGGGCGCGGCCGCAGACCGGCCTCAATGAAGCCGTGCTCGCCGGCGTCGGCAGCCATTCACGCGGGTAAGAGTTCGGTGCATAGATCGAGGCCCTGCGTGGTCAGCGTCGCGGAGCCGGTGCCGTCGGGGTGAATCGTTACATCGACGAGGCCCGCCGTACCCAGTTCCGTCAGCAAGCGCCTGAGCGTGCTCATCGGTAATTGCGAACGTTTGCTGAGCTTCGCGAGCGACCATGGTTTGTCCGGTGACGCCTGCTGCGCCTGCCAGAGTTCGACAAGCAGTTCCACGAGTTGAAGCTCAGGGTCGTGCGTGTGCAGGGTGCCGCTTTCCACTTCGGTTTGCCGATCGTCCTTCATCGAATTGCCCTCCGCTCAACGTCGTTGTGACGTCGCTGGAGTGCGGGACGCCCGATCGCTCCGGAGTGATTCCGGTGAAGAGATTCTAGCGGTGCATCGCCTTGCTCCGGCAGACACAGTTTTCGATCTACTTCCGCGCCAACTGTAATCCCCGTTGCGCTGATACGAAGTTGTGGGACAAATGACTTTATATCAGCTGCATGGCGCGCTACGCAACTCTCCGCACAGCAAACCGAGAGCGGAAATTAAGAGTCCCCAACAGACCGCCAATCAGGTCTTCGACTGGCGCAGACAATATCTCGAAGGCCGCCGGAATCCGACCGCGCAGGACTGATGCCCCAATACATAGGCGACGCCGGCACTAAAAAGCCGGCGTTTTGCCGACGTCCGCTGATGATCAGGCCGGCGCTGCACCGGCCGTGAAAGAGACAGAGAAACCATCAGTGAATCCTTTCTGTGACGATGCACTTAGCCAGGCATGGCCGGCGCGATCTGCACGATCTGGCCGGTGTTCAGCGAATCGCCGGGGTTGTCGATCACGCGGTCGGTGGCGGCGAGGCCTGTCGTGATTTCGACGTGCGTGCCGAAATCGCGGCCGATATGCACGGTCTTGAGCAGCGCACGGCCGTTGCTATCGACCACGGCGACCGTCACGCCGTCCGGCCGGAACAGCAAGGCGCTGACAGGTAGGTCGAGCGCCGGCGTGGTCGAGTGCAATTGCAGATGCACCTGCGTGTAAGCGCCGGGCATCAGCGCGCCATCCTTGTTGTCGACGTCGACCTCGACGCGCAACGTGCGGCTCGACGGATCGATCGAGCCGGCGCTGCGCGCCACCTTTGACGCGATGCGGCGCCCCGGATACTGCTGGGCGGTCAGATACACGCCGGTATCCGGCGTGATATAGGGCGCGTCGTTCTGCGGCACGTCGACGAAGACCCGCAGCACGCCGTTCTGCTGGATATGGAACAGTTCGCCCGACATGCCCGCGGTGCCGGGCGTGCCGCCCGCCGTCACCAGTGCGCCGACGTCGACGTTGCGCGCAGTGATCACGCCGTCGAACGGCGCGGTGATCTTCTCGTATGAGACCAGTTCGGCGAGATGCGCGACATTGGCCTGCGCCGACGCCAGCATCGCACGGCGCGCTTCCATGTCGCTGACCTTGGTGTCGGCGTCCTGCTGCGCGACCGATTGGGTCTTCAGCATCTCCTGCCAGCGCTGCGCGGTGGTCTTCGCGTAGTCGAAATTGGCCTGCGCCGTGGCTTCGTCGGCGTGGGCCTGGCGCAATTGCGCATCCAGTTCGGGGGCTTCGATTGTCGCGAGCGTCTGACCGCTTTTCACCCGTGCACCGATGTCGGTGTTCCAGTGCGCCAGATAACCACTCGTGCGCGCATAGATCGACGCTTCCGCGAACGGCGTAACCGCGCCCGGCAGCAACAGTTCCTGGACGGCCGGCGCGGCGCGCGGTGTGACGACCGACACGCTGAGCACGCTTTGCGCCTGCGTCTGTTGCGTCAGCGCGGCACTGGCATGCAGGCGCGGCACGATGCCGACGATCAGCAACGCCGCGGCAAGTCCGGTCAACGCAAGCGGCCAGAGGCGGCGGCGCGGCTTCGTGCTGGCGGGCGCTGCCGCCGTGGCATGCCGGGTTTCGTTGTCGCTATGCAAACGCGCGGTGTCGGCGGTCTCGGCGAACGCTTTGGACCGCTCGCCAAGCTCGGGCGGAAGGGATGAATCGTTCATGGGCAAGGTCTCGTCGGAGTCAATGAGTGCGGGCGGGAACGCCGGATTCTTGTATGTCGGTGCGCGCCGCGCGGCGTTTGTCGAGCCATGCATGCACCATCCCGTAGACGACCGGGACGAACAGCAAGGTCGACACCGTGCCGAGCGCGAGGCCGCCGATCACGGCGCGCCCGAGCGGCGCATTCTGTTCGCCGCCGTCGCCGAGGCCGAGCGCCATCGGCAGCATGCCGATCAGCATGGCGAGGGCGGTCATCAGCACCGGACGGAAGCGACTGAAGCCGGCCTCGAGCGCGGCCCGCAGCGGCGGCTTGCCGCCATGGTGAAATTCACGCGCGGTGTTGATGACGAGAATGCTGTTGGCCGTGGCAATGCCGATGCACAGAATGGTGCCGGTCAGCGCCGGCACGCTCAGGCGGGTGCCGGTGCTGAACAGCATCCACGCGATGCCCGCGAGCGAGCCCGGCAAGCCGCTGATGATGATGAACGGGTCGAGCCAGGACTGAAAATTGACGACCATCAATAGATAGACGAGGCCGATGGCGAACACGAGGCCGCTCGCGAGTCCGCTGAACGAATCGTGCATCGCCTGCACCTGGCAGCGCATGACGATCGACGCGCCCGGCGGCAATTGCGGCCGGATCTGATCGACGAGCCGGGTCACGTCGGCCGCCACGCCGCCGAGATCGCGTCCTTGCGCCGACGCGAAAATGTCGAGCACCGGCTGCACGTTGTAGTGCGAGACGACGGCTTGCTGAGTGCCGCGCGTCAGCGTGCTCAACGCGCCGAGCAGGTTTTGCGGCGCCGGACCGCCCGTGTTTGCGGCCGTGGTCATCATGCCGGACCCGGTGCCTCCGGTTTGCGCGACCGGAATATTGGCGAGCGCCTGCAACGAGTTGATGTCGTACTGCGGCATCATCGCCATCAGCGGATAGCTCACGCCGTTGTGCGGATCGAGCCAGAAATTCGGTGTGGTCTGCGAACTGCCGGACAACGCGATCAGCAGGTTCTGCGACACGTCGCGTTGCAACAGGCCGGCCTGAATTGCCCGGGTACGGTCGACATTCACATTGATCGCGGGTTCGTCGCCCGGTTGCTGGATGCGTGCATCGACGAGGCCGCGCACGCCGCGCAGTTGCGCGAGCAGGCGGTTCGCCACGGCGCGGTTGGCATCGAGCTTGTTGCCGACAATCTGGATATCGATCGGCGCGGGCAGCCCGAAATTCAGAATCTGGCTGACGATGTCCGCGGGCAGAAAGGCGACCATGACACCCGGAAAATCCCTGGCGAGCGTCGTGCGTAGCGTCGCCACATATTGAGCGGTCGGTTTGTGCTTCGCCGCGAGTGTGATCATCACGTCGGCGTCTTCCGGACCGATCGGGTCGGAGGAATCGTAGGTCAGGTTGATGCCGCTCACCGGCACACCAATGTTGTCGAGCATGGCCGCGAGTTCCTGCTTCGGGATCACGCTGCGCACGCGGGCTTCGACTTCATCGGTGATGCGCGCGGTGTCTTCGATGCGCGTGCCAGTCGGTGCACGCAAATGCAGGCGAATTTCGCCGGTATCGACGGCGGGGAAAAAGTCGCGCCCCGCAAACGGCACGAGCGCGAGCGAGCCGATGCAAAGCAGCAGAAAGATCGCGATGAAGCGCCGCGGACTCGCTGCCGCCGAGCCGAGTACGCCGCGATAGCGTTCGCGCAGCATCTCGAAGCGATGCTCGAAGGCGGCCTGGAAGCGGATCAGGCGCGCAATCGGTCCATTGCCCGTCACCGGCGCGTTGCTGCGTGCGCGCATGAGGTACATCGCGAGCGTCGGCACCAGCGTGCGCGAGAAGAAGTACGACGCGATCATCGCGAACACCACCGCTTCGGCGAGCGGCACGAACAGGTAAAGCGCAACGCCGGAAAGCAGGAACATGGGCACAAATACGATGCAGATAGACAGTGTCGAAACGAAAGTCGGCACGGCGATTTCGCCGGAGCCGTTAGGATCGCGTCGTGCAGCGGCTCGCCGTTTTCCAGATGATGCGTAATGTTTTCAATAGCGACCGTGGCATCGTCGACGAGAATCCCCACCGCGAGTGCGAGCCCGCCGAGCGTCATGATATTGATGGTCTGTCCGAGCGCGGACAGCGCGATCAGGGAGGTCAGCACCGCGAGCGGAATCGACACCGCGATGATCAGCGTGGCGCGCAAACTGCCGAGAAAGAGCAGGATCATCAACGCGGTCAACGCGGCGGCGATCACGGCCTCGCGCGCCACGCCCACCACCGCCGACTTCACGAACACCGATTGATCCGACAGCGCGGTGATGTGCAGAGCGCTAGGCAAGCCAGCCGCGATATGCGGCAGCATCGCCTTGACCTGCTGGATGATGGTGAGCGTCGACGCGCTGCCGGACTTCTCGATGGTGAGGAGCGCCGCGCGTTTGCCGTCGCTGCGCAAGATGTTGGTTTGCGGCGCATAGCCGTCGCGCACATGGGCAACGTCGCGCACATACACCACGCCGCCGGCTACCGTCTTGATCGGCAGGTCGTTCAGCGCGGCCACCGTGTCAGTGCTGCCATTCATCTGCACGTTGTATTCCTTCGTGCCGATTTTGGCGGTGCCGCCCGGAAGAATCAGGTTTTGCGCGTTGACGGCGTTGACCACGTCGAGTGGTGACAGGCCTTTTGCCTGCAGCGCGCGCGGATCGATATCGACCATGATCTGCCGCACCTTGCCGCCGAACGGCAGCGGCACCGACGCGCCTTGCACCGTCGCCAGTTGCGTGCGGATCTGGCTGTTGCCGAGATCATAGAGCTGCTGTTCGGACAGCGTGTCGCTGGAGAGCCCAAGTTGCAGGATTGGCACCGTCGACGCGTTGTACGTGATGATGTTCGGCGGCAACGTGCCGGGCGGCAGCACGCGCAGGATCGAAGCCGAATTGGAGGCCGCCTCGGCAATCGCGCGATTGATGTCAGCGCCCGGGTGAAAAAAGATCTTCACTACCGAGACGCCGTTCAGCGATTGCGACTCGATATGCTCGATATCGTCGACGTCGGAGGTCAGCGCGCGCTCGTAGTTCGACGTGATGCGGTTGGCCATGTCCTGTGCGGAAAAGCCGTTATACGTCCAGACGATGCTGACCACCGGGATGTCGATGTTCGGAAAGATATCGGTGGGTGTACGCAGTATCGCGAGCGGGCCGACGATAAAAATCAACACCGCAAGAACCACGAATGTATATGGGCGGCGCAGCGCGAGCTTGACGATCCACATGACGGTTTCCTGAAAAGAGGCAGAGGGAAGCGCACGGTTTGTTTCAACGCCTGGCGGCGCGGGACGCGGGCTTCTTCGTGAGTCAGGAGTGTGTGGGGGTGGCGCTTACCGGCGGTGGTCGGATAGATTACCGTTCTGTTATCTGGAGTTTGGGTTTTCTGTTCTGATTCAGGCGCGGTGCGTAGATAACAAAACGGTAATCCGAAGGTCAGTGCTCCGACAGCTGAAATGACAAGAATGGGAAGCGTGGTTCAGGCCACTCATTTCTTGCACATATCCGGAGAGACATCATGAAACGTTTTACCGCTTTGGCTGTTGCTGTTGCCGCGCTTGGTTTGTCGATTGGGTCGACTGCTTTTGCTCAGTCTAATTCGTCAGGGTTGACGCGGGCTGAAGTGCTGGCCCAGTTGCAGCAGGCCCAGGCTGAAGGGCTAGTGCCGGCGCCTAAGGATGACTATCCGCCTAGTGAGGCGACGATTGCCCGGAATCGGGAGATTTATGCTATTCAGCATCCGGGGGAAGCAGCGGCTGTGAAGACGGCCGGAGCGGGTGGTGTGGGTGCTGCGGCGGCTTCCAATTGAGGCTGGGTTTGTTCGCCTGCGGAGTTGACTCTTCCTTGTTGTTCGCCTGCTGCTTTGGCCTTTCCTTGATTTCTTATTGGTTTATTAGCATTGCCCCTGTGCGGGGCAATGCTCTCAACTTAAGCCTCACTGCATGAAGCGAGTTTGTACGCGAGATGGAAGTGGGGCTTGGCTTTTCTGGGTGGCCCTGGATAGGAGCGTGAGGGCTGGATCCGGCATCGAGTCTGGTGGATCATTTCCAGCACACCGGCGAGGCCGTCCAGACAGCGCTGGATGCACCGAGGATGGACTTGAGTGCGGCCAGTGCGTACACCCGGTTAGTACTGCAGCCGTAGATTTGTTACTATGCTGATATGAATAAGGACTACTGCACGTCAAGACTATGCATTCGACTGCGAAAACGTGGGCGCATGCCTGCGAGGCTCGTGAATGGCAACGGGAGCCCAACCGATCGTCCAAGAACTTGCGCATTTTGCATATTCTTGAGCATGTTTGTGATTCGCCCTGTCGGCGTGTAGTCCCGGTTCGCACCTGAATCGGTGGTTGGTGTCGCGTGATCTGGGCGATGCCGATATCGCCGCAACGATGGAGTTCTATCGCACTATCGAAGGTCGAGTGAGCTCGTTGTTTGGATGATGAGCTGCACCAGTGGAATCAAACCCTAGCTAGAATGGCACTTACTTACTAAGCCGAAACAAAGTAACCGGACATGGGTCAAGCCGCGTAGCGGACTGACGGATGTTGAAACATGGATCGGACCAAAGCCGGAATCTTTTGCAACGAGCGCAGAACCGCTCGAACACGCTGCTTGAGATGCCCGGGACCTTTGATGGCAAGCTTGCCGATCTTGTGATGTTTGAGATAACCCCATACCAACTCGTCCGGGTTCAGGTCTGGCGAGTAAGCAGGAAGGAAGAACAGACAAAGGCGCCCATCTGATTCCGCGGCAAGCTGCCGGATCGCTTTGCAACGATGTACCGGATGACCATCGGCAATCAGGAAGACAGGCGCATCGGCGGTGAGCATCAGCCGTTTGACGAAGTCGACGTATACGGAGATCTTGAAGCTGCCTTCGAAACACATGAAGCGAAGTTGGCCACGCGGGCTGATCGCTGAGATCAGGTTCACCTTGAAGCGCGCGCCAGTGACTTCGACTACCGGAGTTTGACCGACCGGCGCCCAGGTCGTGCCGCTGTGATAGTCCGATCGTACCGTCGATTCGTCGACGAAGAAGATCTGTGCCCCGACGTGTTTGGCCTGCCCGACAATGGCCGGGTATTGGTCCCGCATCCACGACTCGACCAGTTCAGGGTCGCGTTGGTACGCACGCGCAAGCGGTCGCTGGGGCGAAAGCCCGAGCTTGCGCAGCAGTCGACCGACCGACACCTCGGAGAGCCTGACGTTGAAATGTTCGCGAATCAACTCCCGCACCATGTCTCGCGTCCACAATGCAAACTCGAACTTCATCTGCATGGGGTTCTTCGTTGTGACCGTCTGATAGACGAAGCGGATAGCCTCGGACGACAGCTTCATCGGTCGACCAGGGATTGCCTTGGCTCGTAACGCCTCGATGCCCCCTTCGCGCCAGGCCGCCAACCACTCGTAAATACGCGCCCTCGAGAATCCGAGCGTGCGGATCACGTCCTCCGGCGACTCGCCAGCTTCGACGCGCTTGACCGCACGAATACGGATCTCTTCAAGCGTTGCATGTGAAAGCTGCCGGCCGTCGTCCTCTCGCATCTCGCCTCTCCCTAAACCCCTTAAAGCTTAGACCATGGCGTCGATTTATGTTCGCTTACTTACGCACTGGTTAGTAAGCCCGTGGAGCGTGCCCATATTTTTGGACGCGCTCACGTGCGATGTGACGAGGCTCTTTCAGCCATGGGTAGGACTTCGGTCTTCGTTTGCGCATTCGTGGTTCGATGCGACCGGGGCGACTCCCAACGCAAGACTGCGTGATCAGGTTGAACAGGAGACTCTGGTTGTGAGTTGCCGTCAGACCTCTGGCCAGCCATTCAGTCCATAACTGCACCGTGTGTTTGAAACTCAGTGTTCTCGGGTCAGTGGCATGGTGACTGGCGGCCTGAGCCATCAGCAGCCGAATCACGTTGTAGGCCAGCAGATGGACCCAGATCTCCTTTTCGTTCATGTGGGCAGTCTGGCAATGCAGCACATCCATGCCCATCGTCGTCTTGATGTTACGTAGATCCAGTTCCACGTTCCAGCGCCTGGCGTACAACTGCGAGAGGTCCTGTTTGCTGGTCTTGCGTGCATCAAGCATCGTGGTGACCAGCACCCGGTGATGCAGCCTGGACTCGCGCACCATCAGTTCATCGGGGAAGGCCTGGTACTGCTCATGCGTCATCCAGTCGGGACGCTGCCGGGGTTTGGGCCACGTCACAATGTGATCGCGCGTGCCCAGGGACCGGCCTCGCCGAAAGTCGGTGCGGCGTGCCCCATGCTGTTCCATCACGACGTCCACCCCGGCGGCGATCATTGAGGCCATCAGAAAGTAGTGGCAGTACAAGGCATCGGCGACGATCACGTCACCTTTGCGAAACGTGCCTTGCAGCATGCGAAACGCCGTCAGCTCCCCGCTGCCTTTGCCCGCGTAAGTTCCGACCGCCGACTCCAGTACTGCGCCGCTTGCCAGACAGATCACCGCAACCAGATAGGCCAATGGAAAGCCCACTCCTTCGGCCTGAGCACTGGACTGCGGGAAACGGGCCTGGTTCGACGGCGTATCGGGCATCGAGATCCCGGTGCCGTCAACCAGCTTGACCGGGCGCCCGCGCCACTTCCAGGCAGGCTCGGCCTGCTCATGCAGTTGGCGCCCCGTCTCGCGCGCCAACTCCCGCACCATCGTCAGCGGCAGTCTCTGGCGAGCGCGGCAGTAGCCTCCCGTACGCACACTCATGGGCCGCAGCCCGTCGGCAGCTCGCTGCGCCGCCCACCCGTTGACTGCCTTCTGACAGGAGGCGTCCTCTTCCAGCGCCTGGCGCATGAACATCGACAGTGTCACCGTCGGCGGATACAGCCGTTCCCGATGTTCTGGCAAATACGCTTCCGTTATGCCCAACAGCCCCGGGCTCGTCAGTATGTTGAAGTAGTCTACCGCCTGGGCCCTGCACGCCCGGCTTTGAACCCTGCTTCGTGTTTGCCTGTGATGACTTCGTGCATTACGATCCATGGGGGCTGATCTTTGGAATGAGACGGTGTTTGCCTGGTAACAACCATCGTATCAATCCCTGGATCAGCCCCCTCCCTTTCTCTTCAAGCACTTACCCGCGTCTTCTCCTCCATGTAGGCTTAAGTAAGTGCCATTCGTTCTAGAGCGCTTGTTCGGCGCAAGGAGCACTCTGCCACCGGTACGGCGTCGCCCAGCCCGGATACCCCTGCCTGACCTCGTGGTACGGTTCCCACACTCAACGCTAGTCGCGATATACGGCCCTCAGCATCGGCAGAATTTCATAACGAAAGCCCCGTCCGGAAAGAATCGCCGGGTCGGCATCGCACAGCGCGTGCATTTGCGCCTCGCCCGATGCCCGGAATATGCCTACACCCCAAGCACCGGCAGGGTCGGCAACCGGGCCGAACACGACGGCCACACCCTTGTGCAGGAGTCCCGTCAAATACTCGGCGTGATGTTTCATGATTTCCGCCTCGTCCGCGTCCATGTCGTGCGCAAAGGTTGCCCGCGGCGGTAACAAGCGACATAAAAAGTGCTGCTGCGCCAGTGCCGGAGGCGTCACGTGGCCGGCAAGCCAACCCAGTACGCGCTCCCAACCTGCGCCATGACCACCGCACGATTCGGGGTGCCCCGAAAATCCCTCGTGCCACAGCGTCAGGCGTGTGCCGCCTTCGATCGGATCCAATCGGATGGTGACGGTTGTCGTCGTATTCCTTTCATCCCAATCGGGCCGCCACGTCTGGACCAGTTTTCGCGCCGGGATGACTTCAAGGAACTCGCCTCCTACACTGAAAGGCTTCCCGTCAACGCCTACGCCATTGACGCGCCATCGCCCGCCTGGGCGCACTTCGCCGGTCCACTCGGTGGTGCGATAGGTATCGGACGATCCCCACCAGCGTAGAACTTCGTCTCCCGTGGTCAACGCCTCGAATATCCACTCCGCCGGCGCTTCAATCTCGACAGTTGCCACGATAATGCCTTCCGTCAGGTCCGCCACCGCACGGGCCTTGTTTGCCATGTGGTTCATGTGGTTCTGGTGCAAATAGGCTGTCTGGACGAGAAGGTCTCGATAAAAACGATACCTTATCGATAAGACAGGACCGCATTCCATACGGTAGGTACAGTGGCATCTTTGAGGCCGAGCTTTGCGAGGTTGAACTGGCCTTTGCGGATGCGATGCATCAACTCAATGCCGGCCAGAGTGATCGCGGCGTTCCTGAAACGCTTGAAGCCGAGCATGGCATTGGTCCGGGACTTGATGTGGCGATGGTCCTGTTCGATCAGATTGTTGAGATATTTCGAAGATCGAACCTTCGTGCCCTCTGGCATCAGGCCGTCGGCCTTCATCTCGCGCACAGCACGGTGTGAGGCGGCATA
The DNA here is from genome assembly GCF_050436245.1 of Paraburkholderia sp. MM6662-R1. Taxonomy (NCBI): domain Bacteria; kingdom Pseudomonadati; phylum Pseudomonadota; class Betaproteobacteria; order Burkholderiales; family Burkholderiaceae; genus Paraburkholderia; species Paraburkholderia sp. MM6662-R1. Next base: position 1,063,690 of record NZ_JBNDLV010000003.1, read on the forward strand.
GCCATCGAGTGTAATGGTTTGCGGCGGCCGCCCCTGATGTTTGATTGCCTTGTTGAAAAAGGCTCTGGCCGCGTTCACGTCGCGTTTCGCCCTGAGCAGGAAGTCAACCGTCTGGCCCGCCCGATCTACTGCCCGATAAAGATAGACCCATTTACCGCGGACTCTCAGGTACGTTTCGTCGACGCGCCACGACGTTCCCGCAGGCGTGCCGAACCGGTTCCAGCGCTTGACGAACTCCGGCGTGTAACGCTTCACCCAACGCAGGATCGTTGTGTGGGCGAGCGACAGGCCGCGCTCGGCCATCATCTCGACGAGATCACGCAGGCTGAGCTTGTAGCGTAGATACCAGCGCACGCACTGAATGATCACATCGCGGTTGAAGTGACGGCCTGAGAACAGATCGCCCATGTTTTTAAGCTTGCTCATTATCGAATCATGAGATCGGGGAAGCAGCACTCTAACCCATCACATTCACTGTTTGCACCAGAACCGATTCCTCGGCGCTACACCTGCACGGGCGCGGACGTCTCCCCGCCGCTCTCGTGGTCCGGGGTACCCGCCAACGCGAAAAGCCTCGTGCTGATCGTCGACGACCCCGACGCGCCCGACCCGGCCGCGCCACGGATGACATGGGTCCACTGGGTGCTTTACAACATCCCGACGACGGCTCCTGGTGTTCAGGAGGGCGTCACTGCGGGCGCGCTTCCGGCAGGCACACTTGAAGGCACCAACGACTTCCATCGCACCACGTATGGCGGCCCATGCCCGCCCACTGGCCGTCATCGGTATTTCCATAAGCTCTACGCGCTCGACACCGTGCTGCCCGATCTTCACAAGCCCACAAAGGCGGCGTTGGAAAAGGCGATGCAAGGCCATGTCGTGGCGCACACCGAACTGCTCGGCACATTCAAGAAGTAACACGCAGACCCCTGGACGCTACTTGTCCGGGATTGTCGATTCCGCGTCGATGACAAGAAGCGCATCCAGCAGCTTGAGAAGGAATTGCAGCGCAAGGAGAAGGCGCTGGCCGAAGCGGCTGCGCTTGTGATTCTGAGAAAAAAGTCCAGGCGATCTGGGGACGTCCGCGCCGAATCTGGTGAGGGCTATTGCCTATGGCTCGCCACTACATGGCCGCGCGGCGCTCTCCTACCCCATGTCCAAAAACTCTCTGTACGGCGTCAATTCGCGAATTTACGTCGAGCTTTTCGAAGATATTTTTCAGATGCCACTTGACCGTCTCGGGTGCCAGTTTCAACGACCGGCCGATTTCCTTGTTCGAAAGACCGCGGGCAACGCACTCGAGTACCTCAAACTCCCTCGCACTAAGAACATCCGGTGACAGCGGCACGGCCTCAACATGCGCGGGCGACGCAGCCGGTGAATTGCCGAAGGCATCAAAAGCTGTAAGCAGCCTGTCGACATACGCCGTTTCTGCCGTAGGAACATTCGCTGAAGCCAAGCGAAATTGCTGTAGCAACGCGCGCACGGGTGGCCCCTCATCCACGAAGCTGTTAATCATGCCGCTCTGCCTTCCGAGCCGTAGCGCTCGTTCGAGCGCACCAAGCGCCTTTTCGGACGCTCCACATTGCGCGAGCGCGCATGAGAACAGCAAGGAAACCACAGCCTCCGAATAGCGCCTGCCCGTAGCAGCCAGAGTATCAAGCAAAGGTGTGAGAAGCGTGACGGCTTCATCTGCACGATCCCCGGCGATCAGTACGCGAGCCTGCAGGAGACAATAGCTCGTCCAGGTGTCTACCGCGCACCCAGTCCGCCCTTCGCACATCATTGGCACGCTCTTGCTCAGTTCGTCGGCGATCTGTCTCGCTTGAGCAACGTTGCCTTCTACAAGGAGCAATCTTACCGTTTCGGCATCCAGCGCCAACTTCAGACGTAGCCAGTGTCGGGTTACGGCGGCCTGTCGACCGTCTTCGAGAATAGCCAGCGCCGAACCCATCTCCCCGTCGCGCCACAGCAAGCGTGCTGCAGACAGTATATGGCGCATCAAACCAGTTAGCGGCGAGGTTTCCAGTGCAGCGGTCGTGCGGCCCGCGATCATCCTCCGTGCTTCAGGCAGTTCGTTGCACTCATAGTAGATCGCAGCAAGGCAACTGGCCGCCCAGGTTGCGCAGGATGACGAGCGGCCCCATGCTTTTTCGATGCGGTGGAACATCGCCTCAAAAATTCGCCTTGATTCAGACAGCTCGCCATGCACAAATGCAGCAACACCGAACGACGAGCGTCGAAACATATCCGAGTAGTCGGGATCCTGACCCTGTTCAACTCGCTCGCCGACGGCGTCGCGTATTTCACGTATCTGGTCGAACCTGCCCCTGTGCATCAAGCCGAAGAGCTGCGCGTATTGCGCGCAGCGCTGCACCCAAGGCGCCGTAGGCGCCACTGAGGTTTGAGCAGCATGGCCCAGTTCGAGTGCCCGCTCGCTGTCCTCTACCATAATGGCGATCAGTGCGCTGACCGCGTTGATCTCCGCCAATGCCGCTTCCTCTACCATGCGGGTATCCTTGCGACGCCCCCGAAAGAATTCGTTGGTAACAGCAGCAACCTCCCTCGAGGCGGCGTCCGGCTGAATCGAGAACACGAGCGCCCATGCTTTCGTCAGGCGCAAACGAAGCCGTCTCTGGATGACATCCGGTGGCAGTTTTCCGATCCATCCTAGCAACGTGTTCAACTCCCCGCGCTCGAGCATCTCCATCGCACAGTTTTCAACCCACTGTGCCGCCTGCTCGAGTTCGCCTGCAGCCAAGGCATGTCTGACTGCCTCGGGCCAAAGACGTGCTCCTGCAAACCATTGGGACGCACGACGGTGCAGCAACGGGACGTGTTGCGGCATCTGGCGAAGAAGGCGCCGACGAAGTGCGTCGGACAGGAGCGCATGATAGCGGTACCAGTGCCGTGTTTCATCCAGCGGCCGGATGAACACGCTGTGCCGCTCGAGCCAGTCGAGCTGGCCCGCGCTTCCACTTCCCTTGCCCATGATGGCATCGCACAACTCAGGGGCGAGTCGTTCAAGAATCGACGTGTACAGCAGAAACTTCAGCATATGGAGCGGCAGATGTGCGAGCACGGTATCGTTCAGGTACGAATCGATTCCGGAACTGACTCCGACCAGCGCACCGGCGACCTTGGCCGCATCGCCCACATCGCGTAGCGCAAGAGCAGCAAGTTGCAAGCCAGCGACCCACCCCTCCGTTGCCTCGTTCAGCAACTCAACACTGGTCCGGTCAAGCGGCACGGTGCCTGTCCGGTCAAAAAATGCCTGCGCATCGGCGATCGAAAAACGGAGATCGTCGACATCAATACGTACTAGTTCCTCTGGAGCTCGAAACTGACCAACTATCAAGGCCGGTTCACCTCGCACCCCGAGCAGGATATGCATGTTCTCGGGGGCATAGCGAAGCAGACGGGAAGTAATCGCAAGAACCGGTTTCGCAGTCAGACGGTCGGCGTCATCCAGCACGAGGAAAACGCGTCTGCCGGATGCAGCGATCCCGTTCAGGAGTAGTGAAATGACCGTTCTGATAGGAGTCAGCGGATCGTTATTAAGGATCTGTTGCGCTTGCGAGGCAATTTCCGCCGAGGCCCTGGCGAATGCGGCCACCAGGTAAGCGCAGAACTGCTGCGGATCATCGTCTTCCGCGTCGAGGCTGAGCCATGCAACAACATGCTTTCGCTGCGACAGCGCTTCACACCAACCAGCAAGCAATGTCGTCTTGCCGAACCCCGCCGGGGCGGTCACGACGGTGATGCTGCGAACCGGCTGCTTACGCAACCACTTAAGCAACACGGATCGTTGCACGCAGCCAGACGGAAGACGGGGCGGGAGCATCTTGGTCTGAATCAGCGACACGCTCCATGGGCGATCGGTACTGTCTGAAGACGCATGCATGTTTGTCCTCTACTGGCCCCCAATCGAGAAATAATAGCGCGAAATTATGCCAGCGCTATTGCTGCGACGGTTCTGTTGCAATAGCGGAGGCTGGGATGCTGCGGGAACTAACAGAATGATGTGGACGGCCATGAAGGCGCTGAGTCCGGCGGTAGCCGAAGTGCTGAAGCGGTTGCACTATCCGGCTCGAGATAATGTTGGTGTGCGTGCGTTGGTACGTGGCCTACCCGCTGAGCTTGCGCAATCTCGAGGAGGTGATGGCCGAACGCGGGATCGCGGTCGATCATTCGACCGTGCATCGGTGGGCCATCAAGCTTCTGCCAGTGCTTGAAAAGACGTTCCGCCGCTGCGAGCGCCCGGTCGGCAAGAGCTGGCGGATGGACGAAACCTATGTGAAGGTCCGGGGCACATGGAAGTATCTCTAACGCGCCGTCGACAAGACCGGCAACACGGTTGATTTCCTGCTGCGAGCCAAGCGGGACAAGGAAGTGGTCCGACGGTACTTCGAGAAGGCCCTCGATCAGAATGGCGCGCCCGAAACCGTAACCATCGACAAAAGCGGTGCCAATCTGGCCGGGCTGCACGCCGTGAACGGGGAGCGTGAGACGCCCATCAAGATCCGCCAGGCCAAGTATCTCAACAATATCGTGGAACAAGACCATCGGGCGATCAAGCGACGTATCCGACCCATATTGGGATTCAAGGATTTCAGTTCTGCCCGCATCTTGTTGAGTGGCATTGAACTCATGCATATGATCGCCAAGGGGCAGATGAGAGACTCCGGCAAACTCAAGCCATCGGCCGCCCGGCAATTCTACTCGCTGGCGATGTAAGCAATCCTTAGAAGTGGCTTCGAGAATTCAGACAGTTCGTTGAGTGGAAAAGCTGGGGGGTGAGTCGGCCATAATGGGCGGCAACAAGGAACCAGAAGATGACGAAACGAAACCGACGGACCCACTCACCGGCGTTCAAGGCAAAGGTGGCCCTGGCGGCGCTCAAGGACGACAAGACGCTGGCAGAACTGGCCCAGCAATTTGATGTCCATCCGAACCAGATCACGGACTGGAAGAAGCAACTGCAAGAGCGGGTTGCCGATGTGTTCGAAGTGGGGGGCGCGGCGCCGTCGGCGCCGCCAGTCGACGTGAAGGTGCTGCACGCGAAGATCGGGCAATTGACGTTGGAGAATGATTTTTTAGAAAGCGCGCTCAGCAAGGCGGGACTGCTGGGCGTAAAGCGATGATCGATCGTGATCACGCTCTACCGGTGACACAGCAGGCCCGGCTGGTAGGCATCAGCCGCTCGAGTGCCTATTACCAATCGCGTGGGGTCAGCGAAGCGGATCTGAAATTGATGCGCCGGATTGACGAGCTTCATCTCGAGCATCCATTTGCAGGGGCACGAATGCTGGCAAGGCTGCTGCGTCGCGAAGGCATCAAGGTCGGGCGCAGACACGTCAGCACCTTGATGAAGCGCATGGGCGTCGAGGCGTTGTATCGCAAGCCAAACACGAGCCGCAAGCATGCAGCCCACAGGATCTGGCCGTACCTGCTGCGCCATCGCAAGATCGAACGGGCCAATCAGGTCTGGGCGCTCGATACGAGCTATATCCCGATGGCGCGCGGCTTCGTATATCTGACGGCCGTAGTGGACTGGGCGAGCCGTCGGGTGCTAGCACACCGGGTGGCGATCACGCTGGAGAGCTGCCATGCCGTCGAGGCGCTGGAGGAAGCGTTTGCGAAATACGGCCTGCCTGAGATCGTCAACACGGATCAAGGCAGCCAGTTCACCGCAACCGAATTCACCGACGCGGTGCTCAGCCGGAACGTTCTTCTGTCCATGGATGGAAAGGGCGCCTGGCGTGACAACGTGTTCGTCGAACGGGTGTGGCGAAGCGTCAAATATGAAGAGGTCTATCTGAAAGCCTACGACTCGGTCAGCCACGCCCGCCGCTCAATCGGCAATTACCTGAACTGGTATAACCAGAACCGGCCTCATTCCAGGCTGGCCGATCAGACACCGGATGAAGCATACTTCGCCACGCTGCCAGCGATAAAATCGGCAGCTTGATTGTAAGCGCACGATCCAGCACACGGAATTGACGTCCCTGGGTGGTGGGGAGATGGCGTCTCACGACAGCGCGTCGATTGGTGAAGTTCGCGCCAATGCGCTGGTCAAATCAAACGGGGTTGCGTGCTGCAGCCGTGAGCTTCGCGAAGTTGAAGGGCAGCAGGTCTGTGACATCGGCATCCGGTGCTCGTTGCGGCAATTCGGTCAGCACATGCACGAGATATGCGTAGGGTTCGACATTGCAGGCTCGACACGTGAGCATCAGGCTGTAAACGATTGCGCTCGCTTTCGCCCCGGCAACAGTGTCACTGAACAGCCATGAGGATCGGCCTGTACAGAATGGTCTGATGTCGCGCTCGATGACGTTGTTGTCGACGGCGGCACGCCCGTCGCTCACGTAGCGGCAGAGATACGTCCACTGGTTGCGTGTATATGAGATTGCCTTGCCCAGCAGGCTTTCTGGCAGAACCTGCGGCGCCTGTTCGTCCAGCCACTTTCTGAACGCTTCGAGTAGTGGCACGCTGTGCTGCTGGCGCAGCCGGTATGTGTAGTCAACGCGCGTCTCGCCTTCGGGCATATCGGCTTTGGCCAGCGCCTCGACCTGATACAGCGCCTTGAAGTATTCCAATGCCTGCCCGGCGCGGCCGCCGGGTTTTTTCATGCCCTTGAGCGCGTCGACGAAGGCCCGACGGGCGTGAGCCAGGCAGCCGAAGTGGGTTGGTCCTTCGAGCGTACGCCAGGCGGCGTATCCGTCCGTCATCAGCAGATCTTCATAGCCGGCGAGGAATGCCTGAGGATATTCCTGCCCCCGCCCCGGCTGATAGTCGAACAGTACGACCGGCTCCGCACAGTCTTCGGCACTGCGGTAGACCCACATATACGATGTGCTCTGCGCGGTCTTGCCGGGCTCCTTGAGCACCTGCACCGTTGTCTCGTCGCCATGGATCAACGGCTGCGACAGCAGCGTCTTGCGCAATGCCTCATAGAGCCGGCGGTAATGCAGTTCAGCGGGCCGGATGATCCAGTTTGCCAGCGTGCCACGTCCGACTTCGATGTCTGCGCGCGCCAGTGCGTGAGCCATCCGGTATAGCGGTGTCCCGTCGACATACTTGCCGGCAGTAACGGTGGCGATCATCGCCGCACTGGCATTGCTGCCCGGCAATGGCTGCGCTGGCATCGGTGCGGTGATCACCGGCGTGCGTTCGGCATGGCGTTCGCAGTGGCGGCACGCGTACTTGAAGCGCACGTGCTGCAGCACGGACGCCTTCACCTCGATATGCAACTGTTCGCTGACCTCTTCGCCCATGCGGTGAAGTGCGTGTGCGCAGCATGGACAGATCTTCTGCTCTTCGGGCAGGTCGTATTCGATGCGCTGACGTGGCAGGTGCGCCGGCAGTGGTTTGCGTCCGGGCCTGTTCCGTGCCGCCCCGGGTACATCTGGCAGGCCAGTATCGGGCAGCGCGAACGTGCCTTCGGCATCGCCGGCGTCATCGTCGTCGTGGTCGGTGGCGGCGATCTGTTCGGCCTCGTCGAAGACACGAGCCCCGAGCTTCTCGCTACTCGGCGCGAAGCGCTTGCTCTGCGCCAGGCGGAACTGCTCCTCCAACTGGGCAATCCGTTCGCCCAGCTGCCGGTTGCGTGCCTCGAGTTCACGGATATAGGCCTGGGCGACCGACGGCAATCGGGAGAAGTCGTCTTCGTTCATGCTCCCAGGATAGCGAATGATTGCGCGCGACGGGTTTACGGGAATTTGTAACCGTCCACCCGCCCGTTGTTTTTACTGGGAACGCCCGGCGTTCAGCTCGCGTGACGGTACCGCCGTGCCGGATGGCGGCGCACTGCGTCAACGTCAATGCCCTCAAGGAGCCAATGCAGCTGTTCGGTCGTCAACTCGATCACAGCCTGTTGCCGACGTGGCCAGACGAAGTGGTCCTGCTCGAGGCGCCGCAGCATCAGCCAGAAGCCGGTGCGCTCGTAGAACAGTAACTTGACCCGGTTGCGTCTGCGATTGTGGAAGGCAAACACGGCACGTGCAAATGGGTCGAGTTGCATGGACTGCTCGACCAGTGCCACGAGGCTATTGATACCGGCACGGAAATCGATCGGCTCACGATGCAGGAAGACCTTAATGTTCGCCTCGAACCGGAACATCATTGGGCTCTCAGTGCGGCAATCATCGCGCTCACCAGTGCGGCGTCGCGCCCTGAGCATTCGAGCTCAAGCTTTACACCGTTGGGCAATCTGGCCGACAGGCGCGCAGCTTGTGTCGCCGGTGGCGACAGATCTGCGCGATCCAGTTCAGGCGTCGGCTGCGCAACATGTGTCGTCGGCGCCGCGTCGTCGATCGCGACGACCGGCACGAAGGCCGACAACCCGACAGCAGTGTTGAATCTCGCGGAGGAAGTCGACTGTTCGCGCAGCCGAACCCATTTGCGCAACTGGTTGGCGTTCACCCCAGCCTTCAGGGCGAGGCCAGACAGCGATGCGCCTGGCTGCAGGCAGGCGTCGACCAGTCGTCGCTTGTCTGACGGGTGGAAACTGCGCTTGCCGCCGACACCAACGCGTGTCACCCGCAAGGGCAAAAAGGTCAGGTCATTCTCGGTCATGGATTGCGTCCGCAAGTTTGGGTTGCGGACGCAATCGTGGACCTTCTCAAAGGCAGAAGCTAGGTGCGTGAAAACTAGCGCTTACGCTTGATTGCCTCAGCAATTCCACTTAAAAACTCGCTGATCCTGTCCGAACGAACGAGGCCACCTCTCTTCTCACATCGCAATCGTCCGCCAAAATCGCCTTACCGCGACAGAACCGCTGAAACTGCGCATCGGGGGCACGGACTGCGCGTCTTGTGCATTGAAGATCGAGAACGCGATGAAGGGGCTGCCAGTCGTGTCCGACATCAACGTTAGCTACGGCCAGGAAAGCCTGACCCTCACATTCGACGAGGACCGCACGTCGCTTGCCGCGATTTGAGGCCAAGTCTCATGCGCTCGGCTTCACGCCGGTTGGCGGTCCCGTCAGTGAGCCGACTGGTGCCTCCGAGGCCGGCCGCTCGTCGTGGTGGCGCCCGAAGGCTCGTGCCCGGGTCCACACCTGCCCCACTCCGTAACAGGCGGCCCCAAGCATGCCAACGAAGAAACCGACTGGCCAGTTGGAGACATAGGAGAGGGCGATCGATGTCCACACCGTGACGAGCGAAATTCCAACCGACACGCATATCGCAAGAATCGGCCGGTCAGTCAGCGAGCGGGCCGCAGCCGCGGGTCCAATCATCAGGCTGAACACTAGCAGCGCGCCCACTACCGGGAGCGCCATTGCCGTCGCAAGCGCCAGGATGCTCATGAACGCAAGTTCCATCGCGCGGCTCGATACGCCTCTCGCCTTCGCCAGATCGGGCGATACCGAACTGAGCAGGAGTGGCCGGAAGAGCACAACCGCAACCGCAATCGAGAACCCGCTGATCGCGGCAACCGGCGCGAGATCGGTGTTGCTCACGCCCAGTACTTCGCCGAAGAGAAGGGCATAGACCGCTTGTGAATACCCGCTCGTCATGCTCAGGAACAGCGCCCCGAAGCCTAGCAGCGTGACGAGGCACAGGGCGGTTGCGACTTCGTGTCTTCCGCGCCGGCTCAGCCAACTGATTCCGATCACGCCGAGACCAGCGAAGACGATCAGGCCGAAGAGCGGATTGATACCGAGCAGGCTTGCCGCTGCAGCACCCGGAAAGGTGCCGAGCGGCAAGGCGTGCGCGGCGAACGAGGCGCCTCGAATCACCACGAAGAAACCGATGAATCCGGCGACCGCAGCCACGATGCTCGCCACGATCCACGTGTTGGTCATGAAACTGGAGAACATGGTCAGGCCTCACCCGGTTCACGGGCGTTCAGGGCGATCCGCGCGCCCGTTGGGGGCTTCCGTGCAGGTCCGGCGCGAACCTGTGATGACATACAGGGCGAAGATAAGCGTCACCACGAAGAAGCTCACTGGCCAGCCGTGCCCGGGGGTCCAGTAGTAGCTGTCGTACGCGAGGAGGATGCCCCCCCAGGTCGTGCCCAGGCCGATTAACGCGGACAGACCCGTGGCCCAGCCTGGCCGCTTTGCCACCCTCAAGGCGATCGCCGCCGGACCTATCAGGAGTGCGGTCGACAGGATGGCGCCGACCGTAATAGCTGATAGGGAAACGGCCAGCGCCAATACCAGCAGGTGCAGGAATCCGACCGTCCGTACCCGCACGCCCATGACCGCAGCCAGCTCTGGGTCAACGGAGCTGAGCAGCAAGGGACGATAAAGCACGCCCGCGGCAATCAACGCCCCCGTGCCCACCGCCAGTGCGAGCGGAATGATCGATGCCGGAATGGCGAACATTGATCCGAACATGACGGTGATCGCCGCTCCAGTCGTGCTTTTCGATGTCACGTCGAGGTAAAGAAACAGCGCGGCAAGGCCAAGCCCCGCGCCCAGCACGACGCCGGTCACAAGATCGCGCTCACGGGCGCGGCGCACCCGCACCAGTTCCATGCCGCCCGCTGCCATGACCGCCATGATGAGAAATCCCAGCAACGGGTTGATGCCGAGCAGGAACGACGCAGCACCGCCCGCGCTGCTCACATCGGCCAGCGCGTGGCCGGCGAAGGACTGGCTCCTCATGACGGTGAATACGCCAATTACGCCGGACACGACTGCGGCGCCGCCGCCGACTACCATCGCGGTATGCACCGGTTCGCTGCTAAAGAAGCCCGGTTCAAAGATGAGGGTGAGCAGGGAATCCATCTTGAATCAGGGAACCTGCACAATGTGGGCGGGGTCTCGCCGAACGGCGGCAAGCATTTCGGCCTCGGTGCCGGCGGCAATCACCAGCACGCGGCCGTGCACGCGGACGACATCGATGTGATAGCCGTACAGTCTGCTCAGGACCTCGGTACGCACCACTTCGTCCGTCGCCCCGCTCGCTGCGTGGCCATTGGCGAGGTAGACGATCCGGTCCATCACCGGCAGCAAGGGATTCATGTCATGCGCCGAAAGCAGGACCGCAAGCCCGTGCTCGACGCTCAGGCGGCGCAACAGCGCGACAATTTCGGCGACGCTGCGCATGTCGAGGTTGGCCAGAGGTTCGTCCAGCAACAGCAGCCGCGGACGGCGAACCAGAGCGTGTGCGATCAGTACCCGCTGCTGCTGGCCTCCGGACAGTTCCCCGATGCGCTGGTCCGCGAAAGGCTCTGCATCCACGGCTTTGAGCATCCCGTCGACCGCCTCGCGGCGTTTTTTCGACGGTAACGGCAAGCCGAGCCTGTGGCCCTCGAGGCCGAGCGACACCAGATCCCGCGGACGCATCGGGAGGTAGGGGTCGAGCGCGATCTTCTGCGGGACGTAACCCACCGAGGTCAGGCTGCGCGCACCATTGATCCTGATGCTACCTGCACTCGCTACCTGGAAGCCGAGGATCGTACGCAGCAGCGTGGTCTTGCCCGAACCGTTCGAACCGATAAGGCCGCAGAACTCTCCCGCTTCCAGACTGAAACTCACCTCATGTAGCACGCTGTGCCCCGGGAAAGAGACGCTCACCCGGTCGACCGCAAGGACCTCGTTGCCAGGGCACATGCCGCTCACTGCACAGCCTGCAAGGTTTCGGTGGACACTTTGGAAGTCACTGCCTTTTCCAGCGCATTGACTTCCGCCAGCATCCACGACTGGTAAGTAAAGCCGGGGGTTGGCATGGTCTCGTAGACGCCGACCACCGGAATACCATTTTTCCTGGCCAGATTGAGGAACGATTGTGTGAGCGCATCCGTGACCTGCTGGTTGTAGACGAACACCTTGACCTTGTGGTCCGTGAACAGGCCGTTCTGTTTCGTCACGTCCTGCGGAGAGGGATCGGTGCCGTTCATGATCGCCGCCTGCAGGCTGAAGGGTGTGGCGATATCGGTGCCGACCGCTTCGAGCATGTAGTTGGCGACCGGCTCCGTCACCGCGACAGGCGTTTTCGCGTAGTGCGCCTTGAACGATGCAATTGCAGCCAGCCACGGCTTGAGTGATGCGTCGAACTTCTTCACGTTGGCTTGAAAGTAGGCTGCCTGCGCAGGGTTCAATGCGGAAAGGTCCGCTGCCACTGCCTTCGCAACCGCCGGCATGGGTTTTCGGGTCGTACCAGAGATGCGGGTTCGGCGTGCTGTCGGGCAGGCCGAGCAGGTGTTGGGCGTCAATGACCTTGCGTTTGTTGTTGGGCGCGGCTGCGATGATCTTGTCGGCCCAGGCGTCGTATCCCACGCCGTTCTTGACGATCAGATCGGCGGAAGCAAGCTGCGCTGCCACCTTCGGGTTGACCTCGAACGTGTGTGGATCCGTATTGGGATCCGTTTCGATCGCGCTCACCTGAACGTACTTGCCGCCGATCTGGGCGATGACGTCGGCGTACTCGTTTTCGACACCGATGGCGTTGATTACGCCAGCCGCTGCTGATGCCGCCATGGCGCTTCCCTGATGCACGGCAAGCAGTACCAATGCAGCCGAAAGGCTGCCGATGGGCTTTAGTGCGGCGCGCCAAACAAACCGGTCTGGCTGTCCTGACCTCCAGGATGCGCGGGGCTGAACGGAGTTGCAAAGCCTGGCGGCGATTTTTTTCATTGGCGTTCCTGGCACGAAAAATAACAATCCGATAGGATTAGATACGTTATAACATAACACTGGCGGTGTCCAGCGTTCCCAGCAGACAGACTGGCCGTCCCGGAGCGTGGCATCAGCGAAGCGGGCTGTCACCGCATGGGGGCATCTCGACCGTAACCATTTGCTCAGCGCCCGGGCATCTCGACGGGCGAACATGCTTGAGCGCGTGCCGCTCACAGGAGAATGCAATGCAAGATGCAACCGGCTTCCCGCGTATCCCGACGACCATCCTGACCGGCTTCCTCGGCGCCGGAAAAACGACCTTGCTCAACCGCATCCTGACCGAGCATCACGGCGGACGCGTTGCGGTCATCGAAAACGAGTTCGGCGAAGCGGGCATCGACAACGAATTGCTGGTGCAGGACGGTAACGAGCAGATTGTCGAAATGAACAACGGCTGTATCTGTTGTACGGTGCGTGGCGACCTGGTGCGCATTCTTTCGACGCTCGCCGCGCGACGGGAGACAGGAGAATTCGCGTTCGAGCGGGTCATCATCGAGACAACGGGACTTGCCGATCCGGCGCCCGTCGCGCAAACGTTCTTTGTCGACGATGTCGTGCAGGAGAAATACCTGCTCGACGCCATCGTGACGGTGGTCGACGCACGGCATGGCGGCGAGCAACTCGACGAACATCACGAAGCGCAGGAGCAGGTCGGATTCGCGGACCGTATCCTCGTATCCAAGCTGGACCTCGTTGGCGAAGAGCAGGCGCAGCAACTGATGCGCCGGTTGCGGCAGATGAACCCGCGCGCGACGATCAGGCCGGCACATTTTGGCGAGACGGACCTGAAGCAACTGCTCGACATCCGCAGCTTCAGTCTGGATGCCATTGTCGACATCGAGCCCGATTTCCTTGAAGACGTTTCGCACGAGCATGACGACGATGTGACGTCCTTCGTCTACCGCACTACTGCGCCTCTGGATCGGGACAAGCTCGAGGCGTTCTTCAGCGCGACGGTTGCGATCTATGGTGCCGCGATGCTGCGCTACAAGGGTGTGCTGAACCTAGCGGGTGTCGACCGTCGCGCAGTGTTCCAGGGCGTACATATGATTTTTGGCGCGGATATCGGTAAGTCCTGGGGCGCGAATGAAACGCGCGAAACCCGGATTGTTTTCATCGGCAAACAGTTGCCACATGACCTTATCAAGGCGGGCCTCGACAACTGTATGGTTGGCGAAGTCCTGCAGAACTGACACGAAGGATCGCGCCTGCTTGCCGCGCACCCGCCTCGGCCAGCAGGCTGGCCGTGTCGATTCATGCGATCTTCTTCACCACGTTTGAGGCTCCACTTTTCCCATGCACAAGCTCCCCGTCACCGTACTGTCCGGCTTTCTCGGCGCGGGCAAGACCTCGCTCCTGAACCACGTCCTGAATAACCGCGAAGGCAAGCGGGTGGCCGTAATCGTGAACGATATGTCGGAAGTCAACATCGACGCTCAGCTGATTCGTGACGGCGGCAGCCAGCTCTCGCACATCGACGAAAAGCTCGTCGAAATGAGCAATGGTTGCATTTGCTGCACATTGCGCGAGGATCTGCTGATCGAGATCCAGCGGCTCGCGCGGGAGAAGCGCTTCGACTATCTGCTGATCGAATCCACGGGCATATCCGAGCCCTTGCCGGTGGCGGAAACCTTCACGTTTCGCGACGAACAAGGTCACAGCCTCTCGGATATCTCTCGCCTGGACACGATGGTGACGGTCGTCGACGCCTATAACTTTGTGCGCGACTACGGTTCCCACGACTTCCTGGCGGATCGCGGCGAAACGATGGGTGGGGAAGACCGCCGCACCGTGGTCGATCTGCTGACCGAGCAGATCGAGTTCTGCGACGTGATCGTGCTGAACAAGACGGACCTTGTGAGCGCAAGCGAGTTGGAGTTGCTCAAAGGCGTGCTGCGAGTGCTGAACGCCCGCGCGAAGATCGTCGAAAGCCGCTTTGGCCAGGTGCCGATCGGGCAGGTTCTCGATACCGGCCTGTTCGACTTCGAAGCCGCTGCGCAAGCGCCTGGGTGGCTCAAGGAGATGCGCGGCGAACACATTCCCGAAAGCGAACAATATGGCATCACCAGCTTCGTCTACCGCGCGCGCCGTCCGTTTCATCCGCAGCGTTTCTTCGACTGGATTCAGAGCGAGTGGCCGGGCGTCGTGCGCTCGAAGGGGTACTTCTGGCTGGCCTCGCGCAACCATGCGGTCGGCGAATGGTCGCAAGCCGGCGCGGTCTCGCGTCACGGACGCGCCGGGACCTGGTGGGCGGCCGTGCCCAGGCACGCCTGGCCGCAGGAGCCCGAAGCACAGGCTATCATCCGAAGCCGCTGGCATGAGCGTTTCGGGGATCGTCAACAGGAGCTGGTTCTGATCGGCACCGGAATGGACGAGGCAGCCTTGCGCGCGTCCTTTGATGCCTGCCTGCTAAGCGAGGACGAACTGGCCCGTGATGAAGTCGCGTGGCACAAATTTACCGACCCGTTCCCTGAGTGGACGCAGTAAGGTGTGTCCACCCGGGCAGTAACCTGGCACCATGCATACTCAATCGTATTGAGGTACTTCGCCTGCCTGGCGCCAGGCACTCAGGCGAGCTCGACCGGGCCGTGATCGTCGCAATGATCGCCGTGCGGATGGTGCAGGTGGCCGTTGACCAGGTAGTCGACGTGATCGCCATGCGGTACCGCTTCGTGGCCGCATGCCGGCCCGTGGACATGTCCCGACTCATGACCGCCGCAGTTCGAAGTACATTGATCCGGATTTTTTGCGCTCACCTCCAGCCGGTGTTCGTCCACGTGATCGCCATGGGGATGGTGCAAGTGGCCATCGTGCAGATAGTCAGTGTGATCGCCATGCCTGATCGCAGTGTGTCCGCAGTTCGGACCATGCTGATGGTCATGATGGGCATGATGCGGTTCGTTGCAGGTGCTCATAGCGGTGCTCCTCGACTCACGTGATAGTGAACGCATGACGTGGGCTTCGCGGCGTGCCCCCAAATGGGCAACGGTTAATCCGGCCAGATGTTAAAGCGATCCTCCTTACGCACGCCGAAGTCAACGCCCCTTTTTTCCGTCTAGATGATGCCATACCCCCGATGAAGTCAACGCGTCTATGCTTTAATTAACCGGCGCGGTGGGTTCGATAGCCGCAAAACATCGGGGCTTGCCTTGCAGGTCAGTTGCAAAACGCGTCATTCCTCCTTCGGTGGCTCATCAAATTCGGATGGCGGATGCTCACACTCGTGTTCAGCCACGTCGCTGATGACACGCTTTACGTGCTCGTCAGTTGCTACACAGAAAATCTGTTTTCCGCACCGATCGGCGCGCAGCACCCGGGCTGCTCGCAAAAGCCGCAGGTGATGGCTGACGAGCGTTTGCGCCAAGCCATATTTTGCCGCGATGCAGGAAACGCACATCGGCACGCGAAGGCATGCTGCAATTATTTTCAGGCGGGTCGGATCGCCCATCTGCCGGAACATCTCTACCCGTTCCGCGACCTGGTCGTCGGTCAACTCGGATGCCTGCATTTTTGCATTCCAAAGAGTCACGTCGCCCACAGATGACGCACCGCCGCATGCACGGAAATGCCACGGTTGCCCGTCTCCTGCCAGGGGTCATCGGGATATCGAAGTCGACCAATGGTTCTCGACACATTAACGTGGCCGGAACCCAGGCGCGACGAAAAGGCTATGTACGAAGGGTCAAATTGGGCGATTAGCTATCCGCAACCGAGCGATGGCGGCTGCACCATCAAGATAGCCCTTCCATCGGAGCCAGGTCGAACGGCCGCGACGGGTTGGCGGATTCAACCGGTATGGTTCAGATAGCGTGAATACGGTCCTTCATCCAATCCCCACAGTGCCAGCCAGGCCGAAAGCACCGGCCCGGCTAGCAATGGCGGAAAAAGCCCTGAGCGCGAAGCGGACTTGAAGCGGACTTCATCGCGAGGCTCGGTGGCCGTTGGAGGAGAGTCAGGCCTGGAAGTTGAAATGGCCTTGGGTGGCGTTATGACCCGTCAGGTTGAGGTCGACCTTGAGCAGAGGGTTTTTCATCCGGTAAGCGCTCGCTTTGCTGATGATCGCCGGGGAGCATGGTGTCGTCGAGATGGAATTACCGAGAAGCACCGCGGGGGCGCCGCTCGGACTCCAGTACGGCTCGAGTTCCGCATGAATGTCCACGCCAATATCGAGTTTGCCTTTACCGCCCTGAAGGTCGAAGATAATGGGCGCGCGCTCGATCGAGACGATTTTTCCGTACATATGGGCGAAGTCGGCCAGCGGGCCGCCGCGCTCGCCCCGGTAGACGCTGGAGAGCGCCTCAAACTGGACATCGGTGGCCCGGTCATCGATGTACACGGCTACCTGCCAGTTGCCCTGCAGGATATTGCCAGGAATGAAGGTGGCACAGGCCACCGTCAATCCAGAGACCTCAATGTCATCGATCGAGCCCTTGTCGAAGTGGTGGGCGATCGCGGCGCAACAGCTGCCATTGTCGGCGTCCTCACCTATGCAGCAAGGGCAAAGTACGTTGCAATTACACACTTCCAGAATACTGCCGTCGAGTTTGTAGCTCACGTTAGCCTCCTTGCGCCTTTACACGCCTCGCGCCGTCACCTCGCCTTCAACGGCTACTGGCATCAAGAATAGACCATTGATGCTGGCCGGAAAGGCGCGGATTCACACTACGGGCGTTCATTGGCGCGAACTGCCGGCTCTCGATCATTAGTGAGCCTGATCCACGTTCGTCGAAGCGACGGACTGTCGGGGTTCGGATACCCGGGTGATGCGAGCGATGGCTCTAACGTAACCAGGCCTATTCGCCCGAGGGCGCCGTGTGGCCAAGCACGCCGGCGGCCGCCAGTACCGCCAGCATGGCGACGGCTTCGACGGCCAGCAGACGGTCGAAGCCGCGTTGCGCGTCAGGGTAAGCGGGACCGCCATCTGCCGTCGCGGCCTGCGAGCGCGGCAAGTGGATCATCCGCTTGTAGCCGCCCAGCAGCACCGCCAGCGTGACGCACACGAACTTAAACGCGAGCGGGCGTCCATACGGTACGCTGAGTAACGGGGCAGTGAGGTGGGCCGTATCCTGCGTCACGTTATAAATGGGCTCCGTATCGCAGCAGGCCGAGACTGCCCGGTGCGGACAAAACGACTGAAAGTGACGTTCGCGAACGTCACTTGTTGGCCGGCGGATCCGCGTAGCGTCGCTCGCAGCATCTGAAGCACGCGGCGCATATTCTTATCACACGATGCTGTGTCCGGCCAGAAGCAGCCGATCACGTCAGGAAAACGTTTGCCTGCTTCTTCCTGGTGACCGGACGCCAACGCGGCACGAGCCAATCGCAATGATCGCGTGCCTGGCGCGTCCCGGTGGGCCTGTTGGTCAACCTGGCGAGCGCGTGGCTGCTCGGCGACCATCACGGGCATGGTTACGAAGACGAGGCGCAGAAGATCTTCGCTCCGTCCGGTGTGTTTGCCGTTTCCATCTTCGAAGATGGCATCATGCGGTGCTCCGGCGCTTTAAGGGGTTGTCCCATGTCACGGTCGAGGTCCAGCCTGCTCAAGCGGTGGCGTGATCCACGATGCTACTGGCGCCACACACTTGTATGCCAGGAAACCTTGCGTTGAGCGTGCATAGGGATTCTGGTCGTAGCCGGTTATTGACCAGCTGAACGCGGTGGTATGCGTGGAACTTCGGGCGGCGACAACAAGCGCTCCCCCGGGCGAATCTGGCCGGAATCTCCGACGTACGTTCGACTCTATCTGTTGAAAACACCGTGGGTGCGCGGGCTCGTTCGCGGCCTCTTCAGCACCGTCGCGGGCGCCTGTCGTCAGGTCTCGTCGGCCAATTGACGCAGATCGTGCACAAATGCGTCGACCGGATCGTCGTCCGCACCGATCAGGCGCGCGTGCCCTTTCGCATCGAATATGTAGATCGCCGAGCTATGGGTTACCTCGTATCCACCGTTCGCGCGGGGCTTGTCAGCCTGGTACGCGACGCGATAGCGTTGCGCGAGCGCCTTGATCGCGCTCTCGGAACCGGTCAGGCCGACGTCGTGCTTTGCGTCAAACGCATCGACATACGCATGCATCACTGCGGGCGTGTCCCGCGCCGGGTCGACACTCACGAACAGGACCTTCACATGCTGTGCGGCGCCGCCAAGTTGATGCGTCACTTGGGCCAGTTTGGCCAGCGTCTCCGGGCATACGTCCGGGCAATGCGTGTAGCCGAAGTAGACGAGTGTGACATCACCTGCCAGGTTCGCCTGGCTAATCTGCTTGCCGGCGTCGGAGGTCAGCGCGAAATCCAGATCGGGCAAATGCCCCTGGACGTCCGTGAGCTTCCATGGCTCTTCATGGTGGCAGGCGGCAAGTGAAACAGAGAGCGTTGCGCCGACAACGAGACGCACACAGCGATCAAAGAATGGGGGCATGGATTGGTGCGGCATTGCCGTCGCAAAGATCAGGATTGGGAAGTACAGTCTATTGCGGAAAGCTTTCATTCGTCTGCCCGCGTAGTGCCTCATCCGCTTTTCAACTCTCAACGACAAGGCTCCATTCGAGGTTTTGTCGCATTAACGCGGTCAAGTAAAATGCGTCGACCGCAACGCATGACAACCATGATGGCAAAGACGAAGACGCCGCGCAAGACGCTGCCCGCTGGCATTGGCAAGGTACTGAAGCGGCTGCACTACCCGCTGGACGTGATCCTGCTGTGCGTGCGGTGGTACGTGGCGTACTCACTGAGCCTACGTAACCTCGAGGAAATGATGGCTGAGCGGGGTATTGAGGTGGATCATTCGAGCGTGCACCGGTGGGTTATCAAGCTGCTGCCGGTGCTTGAAAAAGCATTCCGCCAACGCAAACGGCCTGTGGGCAAGAGCTGGCGCGTCGATGAGACCTACGTCAAGGTCAAAGGCAACTGGAAATACTTGTACCGTGCCGTCGACAAGGCGGGCAACACTGTCGATTTCCTGCTGCGCGCCCATCGCGATAAGGCTGCAGCTCGCCGCTACTTCGAGAAAACGATTGAGCAGAACGGCGAGCCCGAGACAATTACCGTGGACAGGAGCGGCACCAACCTGGCTGCGCTTGAAGCGCTCAATGCCGTGCGTTTAACACCGATCAAGGTCCGTCAAAACAAATACCTGAACAACGTCGTCGAGCAGGATCACCGTGCCATTAAACGCATCATCAAACCGATGCTGGGGTTCAAGGAATTCCGCTGTGCGCGCATCATCCTGTCTGGCATAGAGATCGCGCAAATGATCCGCAAGGGGCAGATGTGTGACGACGGCGTCGCCTCGACTGCAGCCGAGCAATTCTATTCTTTGGCAGCGTGAGTAGTCCTACTCATATCAGCTTTTGCTCAAGCTGCGATTGTTATCGCGACAGAACCCAGTCGCCGGATCCAGGCGATCGAATCATTCGCGCCGCTTGTCCTGGAGCCGTGATCTTGCGGCTTCAATTGACTGGTGCAATTTCGCCTGTAACTGCTCTCGTGGCGGCAGCACAGTCAGATACTCTGCGACATGGATACCGCTTTTATCGAGTTCGAGCAGCTCGATCTGCTCCTGCTTCTTGCCTGCACACAGGATAATGCCGAGCGGCGGTTCCTCGTCTGGCTCCTGTTCATGTTTCGCGAGCCAGCGCAAATAAAGCTCCATCTGACTCTTGTATTCGGCCTTGAACGTGCCCAGCTTGAGTTCGATTGCAACAAGCCGTCGAAGCTTGCGGTTGTAAAAGAGAAGATCAATGTAAAAATCGTCGTGATCAATCAGCAAGCGTTTCTGACGAGCCACAAACGTGAAACCAGCACCAAGTTCGAGAAGGAACTGCTCCATCTCTCGCAGGATCGCATCCTCCAGATCCTTTTCGAGGTAGTGATCGTTGAGACCAAGAAAATCCAGCACATACGGGTCCTTCAGCAACGCGTCGGGAGGCACACGTCGTTCGTCCCTCAGCATCGCGAGATCCCGCCGGATTGCGTCTTCGGGTTTCCGCGAGATTGCACTGCGCTCAAAAAGCATTGAGTCGATGCGCTCCTGCAACTGCCGCGTGGACCAGCGTTCGACACGGGCAAGTTCAATATAAAAAAATCACGCTTCACCGGGTCGTCGATGTAGATCAGCGTCTTCAGGTGCGTCCAGCTCAATTCTCTCCGCACTGCGGAGACAATCGCTTCGTCGGCAAAAACCTCCGCAAGACGCATGCAGTGGCGCAACTGCTTGTCGCTCCAGCCGCGCCCGTATTCGGCGGTAAGCTGACGCGCCAACGATCCGATCACCTGTTGCCCGTACTCCGCGCGGGCGCCCCGCAATACCTCTGCCTCAATACGATGCCCCACCTGCCAGTACAGCAGTGTCAGTTCTGCATTGATCGCAACGGCGGCCCGTTCGCGCGCCGAATCGATCAGCTGTCGGACTTCGTCAAGCAAGGAGGAAGGCGTAAGGTCGTTCATACTTTCATGCTCAGGTGTGCGGCTACCGCCGCGTTAAAACTGCCCGCGGACGGCCCAATCTGTCTTCAAACCCGTCACCGGGGCTTGCGCCGGCGAGCGTCCGAATTGTCTCCGCAGTGCGGAGACAATTACGGATACCTGTTCGGCCGCGCGGCCGTCTCCTCGCCCGGGCGAACCGTCCGCCCCCGGGTCGCATCTCGCGAATGATTGCAGGACGACTGCCCGATGTGACCATTCGCGGCCTCGCTCACCGATCAACGGTGCTGCACTTTCCGTGTCGCCATGTAGGTGTCGAACAGGCCCGCATGCAGCCGGCTGAGCTCCTGGCGCAGCCCGATGAGTTCATGCTGGTCGCCTTCGTGCTCCCGGCGCCGGATCTCCCCGAGCAGGGCCGTCGCGCGCGATGCCGCCTGGTCACGCTGTACGCGCGCCTCACCTAACCTGCCGGCGAGCGCCGGCTTCACCAACAGCAGCCATGCCGGAAACCAGGAATAGTCGTCGACCTCGCCGGTGCCAGGGAATTCGGCATCGAAGCGCCGGCGCAGCGCGTCCAGCGAAGCATCACCCAAGGTGGGCAACAACGCCACGAACCTCGCCGGCGCCAGCCACGCCAACTGCGCGAGCAGCGGCCACGCCGCATCCAGGCCAGCCGCCCGGTAGCGTGCCTCGGTCATCCACGCAAGCGGTGCCGGGATGCGCGACCAGGACTCGATGGCTTCGACTGCTTCAATCGCAGCCGCCCCGTCGCCCGCCAGAAGCCACAGCGGCACGGCGTGACTGTCCGCGTCGGCGGTACGAAACGGTAGCGATTCAGCCCGCTGAGCAAGCGCTCGCCAGCACGGCGTGAGCCACGACTGAACATTCTGCGCGGGCAGCACCCGCCGGGCGGCAAGTACGACCTCGTCCTCGAGATGCCGGCGTGCGCTGGCCAGCGTCTCGTGATCAGAAAAGGGCGTGGGCGATCCGCGTTCCAGCTCACGAACCAGCACGCTCATCGCTGGGAGCGCGCCATCGTCCGGATATTCGCCGGCGAGCAGCTCCAGTGCCGTTCGCGCCGCCACCGCATCGCGCCGCTGCAGCGGCTCCAGCACGTCGTTACGCAACATGACATCACGGCTGTCGGCGAAAATGTCGAGCTGCTGAATGGTGGGCTGCTGCATGTTCATCCCGCTCAGAAGAGCTGATCGTGAAGAGCGGCCAGATTAGCCCACTTCACCGTGCTGCGGAAGGTGCTGCCGTCTTCGTGCACCGACTCGATGATCATGCGCACGGTCCGCTCGCCATAGCGCATCAGCGCGCCGATCGGCGGACAGACCGGGGCCTTCCGTCTCTTGCGCGGGCGGGTTCTATTTTCCATCCCTCTTTCCCCGCTTGCGGTGCACCACGGTCTGGCTGGCTGGCGCGGGCGTGACGTGCGGCGCGCGCGAAGGGCGTGTCGCCACCGGGCGCGCCGCGGTGGAGGCGGACTTCGCGCGGGCTGGGCGGGCGTCGCGAGTGTCCGCCTGCCGCAGTGCCGCCAGTTGTTGCTGCAGCGTGACGTTCGTGGCCAGCACGGCACCGAGCCGTCCCTGCAGCACGCCCGCCTGGTGACGCACGTCCCCGAGCTGCGCCTGCAGCGCCTCGACCGCCCGGTGATGGTCCGCCCCGCGACTGTCGGCCCGCTTCACCGCGGCATCGAGGTCCTTCTGCAGCTTCGCGGCCGCCCCCCCCTCGCGGTCGATCTCCAGCAGAGCGCGCTTTTCCGACGCTCGCTGGCGCTCTTCGGCGCGTTCCGCGCTCTCGCGCAGCTTCTCGAGATCCCGCGAGAAACCTTCGCGCACCTTGTCCAGTTCACGGTCGCGCACAAGCGCCTCGGCCTTGAGCCGGACCACCTCGGCCTCGCACGCCTGCCGCGCCGCGTGGCCCTCGGCCTGCGCCTTTTCCAGTTCGCGAACCTCGACCTGCGCGGCAAGGAGCGCCGCCGTGCGCTGTTCGAGCGCGGTCTCGACGCGACCCAGTTCGTCGCGGGCAGCAACGACCGACCGTTGCGCCTCAACGCGTTGCGCCTCGACCTCGTCGCGCAGCGCGTCGAGCGCGGCTTCGGCAGAGGCGGTTGCGCGGGTCCAGAGCGCCGCGACCAGTTCGCCGGCAGCCGGCCCCAGATCGGCGGGCAGGTCGGGGTGTTCGATGCGCACCCGGCTCCTTTCGCGCAGTTCGGCCCAGAATTCACCGAGTACCTGGGGCGGCGTGCTCATGCTGCCGCGCTTGACCAACTGGTAAAGCCGGTTCGCGGTCGGCGTGATCCCGAAGCGGAAGAACAGGAGCGCGCAGACTTCGCGGTATAGCTCACGGGTCTTCGGGAATTCGCCTTTCAGGCGGTCGATTTCAGCCGAGAGGCGGGTTTCGTCGGGCAGGACGCACCTCGATGCGCTTGAACTGTCTGCCGACCTCGACGGCCGCGATGGCAGCAACCGGGCGCGCGGGCATTCACAGATCGCCGCCCACGACGACCTGAATGCGGTCCGCGCATGGCTCGCGCGGGTCGCCGACAAAAAGACCACCTTCGAGAATTACCGCAAGGAAGCCGAACGGCTGCTGCTATGGGCGATCGTGCAACTGGGCAAGCCGCTGTCGTCGCTCACGCACGAAGACCTGCAACTCTTCCGGCAATTCCTGAAAGACCCGTTGCCGCACGCGCGCTGGGTCGCCGACGGCGGGCGCAAATACCCGCGCCATGATCCGCGCTGGCGGCCGTTCTACAGGACGCTCCGGCCGAGTAGCCAGTACCAGGCGATGGTGATCATCAACGCGCTGTTCGCGTGGCTCGTCGAAGCCGGCTATCTGGCTGGCAACCCGCTGTCGCTGTCCCGGCAGCGCATCCGTCGCTCAAAGCCACGCATCACGCGCTACCTCGACCACGAACTGTGGCACGAAGTGAAGCTCCATATCGACAGCTTGCCGAAGGACACCCCGCGCGAGCGGAAGCACTATCTGCGCGCGCGGTGGCTGTTCACGCTGTTCTATCTCGGCGGCCTGCGTATCTCGGAGGTCGGCGGCAACACGATGGGCAGTTTCTTCTGCCGGCGCGATGCCGACGGCCACGAGCGCTGGTGGCTCGACGTGCTGGGCAAGGGCGACAAGGAGGGGCTGGTGCCCTCCTCGGCGGAAATGATGATGGAACTTGGGCGCTACCGGCGTGAGCGCGGCCTGTCCGCCCTGCCGTCAAGACATGAGGACACCCCGCTCGTGCTGCCGCTGGGCAAATCCATGCAGCCACTTACCCGCTCCGCGCTGCATACGATCGTGAAGGCGATCTTTGCCGGCGCGGCCGAACGGCTCCGCCTGCGTGGCGACGGCTTCGCGGCACAGGCGGACCTGCTCGAACAGGCCTCCGCACTCTGGTTGCGCCACACCGCGGGTTCGCACATGGCCGACGGCGGCGCCGATCTGCGTACCGTGCGCGACAACCTGCGCCACGCGTCCCTGACGAGCACCAACATCTACCTGCACACGCCCGACGAAGAGCGCCATCGGGAGACGGAGGAAAAGCACCGCATTGAATGGTAGGCCTTGCCTGACCGGTCAGTGGCGTGTCGCTGCGGTCGGGAAAGCCAGTTCGAGCATGAAGCGGACAAAGCTGTAGGCGAACAGCAACGCGAGCGGTAACGACGCGACGACGAATGCCGGTTTCAAGCGGCGCCGGGCGTGCCCCGGGCGCTCCGCATGTGCATCGCGCCGATGCTGCGCGACCACCCACCGCAGATCGCCGCCCGCGGTATTGCACGGTACGGGCCGCCGCGCCTTCTTCGCTTCCAGCGATTTCATAACCGGTTTTCTCCGGAGCGCCTTACCCTGCTGAAAGGCCGCGAGCATGAAGGGGGTGACGGTATAGCCAGCCGACCGCAATCCGCCCCGTAGTCGCTGACTATCACCACGCAGTTGCCTGAATGCAGGTCTATGTCACAGTTCGAAGAGTGTCTTGCGAACACACAACTTTGCCTCCCGGCTCCAATAAAAAACCCCCTCCAGAGAGGGGGCGATGAACCGCTCGCGAACCGTGCTTTTCGTATCGGATCAACGCGCCATCAATTTCCCCACAATGAGACTTGCGAGGATCTCTGCGAGCCTTGCCGTCACACCAGCTTGATCGATGTCGGGTCTGCTGTCAGATAGCCGACCGACGCGCCGAAGCGATCCCTGTAATTCGCGCGCACAAGCGGATCGAGCGTGTCCCTGAGCGCCTGCGTATGCTGGCTGCCCCAGTCGCCGGCATGCTGGAAGTTGCTCATGATGTAGGTCCAGCCGTTGAGTTCGTCGACCGCATGCAGACCGGTCGATTCGGCGCCGGCGGGTGTCGACAGCAGACGCGTGAGCTGCTTCGTGTCGACGTTGTACGCCCACAGGAAATTGTTCACGTGGTAGCCGCTGTCCTCGCCGATAAAGAGCGTGCGCAGCTTCTCCGAGAATTTCAGGTTGTCCGGGTTGGCGACCAACTCCGGGTCGGCCTTGTTGCCGAGCGCGTCGGCGGCGATGTCCTTGCCGACCAGCAGCGCGCTGGTGTGCACCGGCACCCACTCGCTGTTGATCGCGGCACCCTGGTTATCCTTCTGGCCGCCCGCGAGCTTGTGCTGAAGCACGCCGCCGGCGTTGATCGCGGCGTCGACGGAAATGTTGCTCTCCGCGTTCCAGCCCTTCGCGTTGCCCTTCACCATCGAGTCGACGATGTTCTGCAAAGCGGAGTACGCGATCTTGTCCTTGATGTTGACCGTCGTCCCCTCCATCTTCGTGAAGCCCATGCTGCCGCCCGCCAGGTAAGCGTAGCGATGGGTTTCGAGGAAAGCCGCAACCTTCTCCTTGCCCGGCATGATCCTGACCCACTGCGCGGTGCCGCCGGCGAAGATCTTCCGGTAGTTAGCGTCGGCAGGATCGGTCCACTTGACGTCGATGACGTCCTGCGGCCGATTCGACTTCGCCATGGCCTCGACTTCCGCGCTCGTCGCGTGACCCAATCTGATCCACGTCAGGTCCGCGCCCGCCGCGGCCGGATCGACCGAGAAGCCCGCGCCCACTTTCGCCACATACAACGTGCCGGCCGACAGGTCCTTCTCGTTGTCCGCCACGAACATGAAGAGGCCGCTGTTGGTCGCGTCGTCGCCCATCAGGACCGTGCGGTTGTCCGGCATCACCTGCACCAGTTCGTGCGAAATGCGCCCGAGGCAATAGTGTTTTCTGACCGAGCCGGTGCCATCCGCCTTGACCGTGATTTCCGGCAGATGACCATAGAGATACGGGTTGAAAGCAATGTTCGTGTTGCCGTACAGGTTATCGTTGAACGCCTTGTACTGCGCCAGATTGCTCGAGCTGGCCGTGAACGCATCCGGCTCGTATTCCTCGCTCGACAGATGCGTGTTCCACGGCGACAGGCTCGCGCCGCAGGTGATCCACAGCCCATTCGCGGGCGACGTGTCGACGTTGTGATACTTGACGAGCGTCAACTTGCCGGTGGCCGGATCCTGATCCAGCGTCAGCACCGCGATCGGCGACGGGAGGCGGCCATACATGTCACTGCCGGACTGCGAGCGCGTCGTGTATTCGAACTGGACCACAGCGAACACCGTGTTGCCCTTTACGCCGGCGACCTTCGCGCCATCGATCTTCAGCAGCGACGTACCGTCCGGCGAGTCCGAAAAGAACTGGCGCCGTTGCGCGGGCACCGAGTCGTCGTCGATCGGCTGGTTGTTGATGTCGAAGTACCCGCCGGCCAGCACGGTGCCGCCGTTGCCGTCCGGGACCAGATCGCCGGTCATGAAGAACGGCTGGTACGCGAGTTTGTAAGCCTTTTGGGAGCCGTCGGAATACGAAACCGTCAGGCCTGAGCCGACCGTGGTGGTTGCCATCAGCGACGGATTGGCGAGCGACGGCGCCGGCATGCTGGTGAAAGACGCCGAAGTGAAGTTCGCAACCGGGGTGGCAGGCGTAGTAGGCGTGGTGGAATTGGCCGACGGATTTGCCAGATCGCCGCCGCAAGCGGTCAGCATCGACGCCGTGGCGATGCCGCCTAGCGGCAGCATCGGCGCACCGGCAAGTAGTTTCAGGGCCTTGCGGCGGGAAATGTCGAACGGCTCTGCCATGTTGTCGTGATCCAGGGTTCGGGTAGCGTGGGTGAATGCACAGCCGGCACGCAGTCAGCCCCAAACCAATTGGTTCACGCTCGCGCCGCTATGACGCGAGCATTCTATGAAGTTAATATGAAAGAATATTGACAGGCGTTAGTAATTTTTGAATCAGCCTGGTCAGCCGGCCTGCCCCGCCTCTAGCCCGGGCGGCGAAATTCGTTTTCGACCCAGGCCACGGCGCTCGCCTTGCTGAGCTTGAAGCTGGGCGCGACCTGCACTTGCGCCAACTGCTCGCCGAAGGTGTCGAGCGCGGTCAGCAGCGCGTACGGTTCGATGTCGTCCGCAACGATGTCCAGCGTGATGTCGAGTTCGTCGTTACCGTCCGCGCTCGCCACCCGCACTTCTTTATGGAGTTGCGCACGCAGTTGCTGCTCATGGCGGCGCAGGACTTCTGAGGCGGTCTTCACCAGCGTGTTGAACGCCGACGTGTCGAGGGGTTTCGGATCCTTCTTGTTGCGGCCCATCGTCCACGGCCCGACGAGCGCCGGTTCCGCTTCGCCGTCCTTGATCATTTCGACGGCCCAGCCTTCGTCGTCTTCGTTCTTGATGACGCGCGCGGTCAAGCCGTCGTCGTGCCACAGACGTGCTTCGTGCACGGCTTCGCCTAATCCGGACGAGCCTTCCGTCGTGGAATCAGCAGCGGTATCGGACGATGGAACGGGTGTATGCAACGCTGCACGTTTGGCGTCGACACGAAGCGCAGCGCGAATGGCTTTTGCGCTTTACTTTTCCGTCCGGCGGACCGGTTCTGTTGCAATAAGGCGGTCGCCTATGATGTGCGGAACAGATGAACGACTGAAAGCTTGATGAAGACTCTGAATCCGACCGTTGCCCGCGTGCTCAAACGCCTGCATTACCCGCTTGATGTGATCCTGACTTGTGTTCGCTGGTATGTGGCCTATCTGCTTAGCCTGCGAAACCTCGAAGAAATGATGGCCGAGCGAGGCATCTCAGTGGATCATTCAACCGTGCACCGTTGGGCGCTCAAGCTGCTGCCGGCGCTGTAAAAACCGTTTCGCCGCCACAAACGCCCCGTGCGCAAGAGCTGGCGCGTCGACGAGACCTACATCAAGGTCAAGGGCCAATGGAAATACCTGTATCGCGCCGTCAAAAAGGCCGGCAACACCATCGACTTTCTGTTACGGGCCCATCGGGATAAGACTGCGGCGCGGCGGTATTTCGAAAAGTCGATGGCCCTGAATGGCGAACCCGAGACTGTGACGATCGACAAAAGCGGCGCCAATATGGCAGCGTTGCAAGCCATCAACGCCGAGCGCGAAACGCCCATCAAGATCCGGCAGACGAAGTACTTGAACAATATCATCGAACAGGACCACCGCGCGATTAAACGGCGTACCCGCTCCATGCTCGGGTTCAAGAATTTCCGGTGCGCACGCATCCTGCTCGGTGGCATCGAGGTAGCTCAATGTCGGAGGACGTGGACACAGCCGGACAAGTTACCTTTCCGAATGCGGAACTTGTTGCTCATCAGCGAGAGGTCGAATTTTGGCAGGATGACGGAAATCTAAGTCGTGCCAGCGAGCGTGCCCGCGGTAACTTCCTGATAGCCCGTCAAGTGTTCGACGGCTACCGCGACAAGCTCCGTACTTTCGACGAGGGCGAAGTGCTGCCCGGTATCAGAGCGATGCCGCTACCGGGACACACAGATGGACACTCCGGATATCTTCTCGAACCCCATGATCAGGGCCTGCTTGTTTGGGGAGATATTGTTCATTTTCCTCACATCCAGATTAAACGGCCAGACGTATCGATTGCATTCGATCAAGACCCTTCCCTGGCAGCCACCACACGTTCACGGCTTCTGGACCTGGTCAGCTCGGAGGGACTTTTGATCGCCGGTATGCATTTGGGGGAACTCGGCTTCGCGCGAATAAAGCGAACGAGCGGAAGCTACGGTCTGCTTTATGAGACCGAAGTATGAGGCCGCGAACAGAAGCAACCATGTCTGATACCGGTCCGGCACTCTGCACTGGACCAACGACGAACACTACGCCAGCGTTCCCACATCAACGCCTTCTGGCTTTCGCTGTAATAGATCCGGCGCCTCTGTTTCATTTGCAACACTCCCGCCGCTCATGCGACGTTCATTGTGTTGCATCGACCGGTTGAATCCGCTGTTAGTCGATCCGGGCTAAGCTTGACGCGCCCACGCAGTCTGATGCTGAGTCGCCCCGTTGCCTCCAATCTCGCCCATCAGATAATCGATGAACGATGCTATTCGCGAAGAAACGGCTGTATTGCGGTAATAGACAGCATGGATTGGCTGACGGACGTCCTTGGTCTGACGGGCGAGGATCTGCACGAGACGCCCTGTTTCGCGGTCCCGGTCGGTCATGAAATCCGACAGGCAGACAACGCCCACGCCTTCGAGCGCCAGTTGACGAAGCGTCTCGCCGCTCGATGAACTTGCCACCGGCTCGATACGGTACGGCTCACCGTCGGCACCGAGCAACGGCCAGACATTGAGCGACTCCGGTTGTGTAAAGCCCAGCAGTACGTGCTTGCCAAGATCAGCGACCTCGCGCGGATGTCCGTGCGCCTCAAGATAGTCGGGACTCGCAAGAACACGCATGCGGCTACTGCCAACAAGCCGGCTATGCAGCGTCGAATCCTTGAGCCGGCCAATTCGAATAGCGACATCGGTGCGGCTCTCGAGTAGATCGATGATGCCGTCGTTCGTGTTCAGCTCCAGGTGAACGTGCGGATAGCGCGCGCGGTAGCCTTGCACAAGCGGTGCGATCACGTGCAGCATGAAAGGCGACGCTGCATTGATCCGCAGGAGCCCCGATGGGTTTTCCCGCCGCGCGACCATCTGTTCCTCCGCGCTTTCCACGGAATCGATGATGGCGCGCGCGTGTTGAAGGAACGCGCGCCCTTCT
Source organism: Paraburkholderia sp. MM6662-R1 (assembly GCF_050436245.1). Taxonomy (NCBI): domain Bacteria; kingdom Pseudomonadati; phylum Pseudomonadota; class Betaproteobacteria; order Burkholderiales; family Burkholderiaceae; genus Paraburkholderia; species Paraburkholderia sp. MM6662-R1. Next base: position 1,093,817 of record NZ_JBNDLV010000003.1, read on the forward strand.
TCGGTCAGCTCCATCCTGCGCGTGGTCCGGCGCATCAAGGTCGTTTTCAGCTTTTCCTCGAGGCGCCCCAGCGTCCGGCTGGCCGCCGACACTGTCAGGTCGAGATGTTGGGCAGCTGCCGTCATCGAGCCGGTATCGACCACGGCCATGAAAGTCGCCAATTCGTCGAGGGTGATATTCATTCTTGATTTCTTTTCAAAAGAATTTTGTTTATAGACCAGTTTGTGAACAAAAGTAAAGCTGGCAGACTCGGTCCGTCAGAATCCTCAATTCCTTCGCGAGGGAATACAGCCGCCGGAGGGCGCAGGCGCGCTGTCGAGTCTGGTGAGACAAAACTTTCTCCAATGTCACGGAGATTTAATAAATCAAACAGGCTGTTTCTGGAGACATACGCCGCGACGTTCGGGCTTCCGCAGACCAGATGGGCAACTTCTCTGCTTAGCCGGAATGCGACTGACACCGGCATAAAGCCGGCGCGCAACTCACCTCGATCAATGCGAGCACAAACATGACGGTTACCGAGCGACCCGCGAATTACGGCACCAGCATGATCGACCTGGGCCGGTTTCAGATCGATTTGGAGATGCGGACGCTGCACCAAAGCGGCACGCTCGTACCTGTCGGATCTCGCGCCTTCGATATTCTTGCCGTGCTCGTGTCGGCCGCTGGACGACTCGTTACGAAAGACGAATTGTTGGATAGTGTCTGGCCGAAAACCGTCGTCGAAGAAAACAATATCCAGGTCCATCTGTCCGCGTTACGCAAAATACTTGGTGAGGATCGCAACCTGATTGTCACGATCCCTGGTCGCGGGTATCAGTTGCGACGACGACCCGTTGAGAGCCCGGCTCCTGCGGTCGAGTCCCGAGCCTTCAGACGTAGCCTGCCGCTACGCGAAACCCGGCTCACAGGCCGCGACGCGGCCGTTCGGCAGATCAGCATGTTGCTCCAGAGTACGTTGGTATTGACGCTCACTGGAGCCGGCGGTATAGGGAAGACGAGCCTGGCTATAGAGGTAGCACGGCAGGCATCGAACGATTCTTCCCGCGCTGTGTGTTTTGTCGAACTTGCCACGGCAACAACCGAAGATGCGGTCCTATGCGAGGTCGCCGAAGCATGCGGGCTGTCCACGCTCGATGCTGCAGTCGACATTGCGCAACTGGCTGCGGCGGTTTCCGGCAAACGTCTGCTCCTCGTGCTGGATAACGCCGAGCATGTGATCGACGCGGTCGCGCGGATCGTCGACGCACTCGTAGCGGCAAGCAAAATTCTGCGTGTGATGGTAACGAGTCGTGAACCGCTTCGCCTGATGCAAGAGACGGTGTACCGGGTCGAGCCGCTCGACGTGCCGCCTTCGCATTCAACCCATGCGGAGATCGTCCAGTTTTCAGCGGTAAAGTTGTTTTTGCTGCGCGTCAATTCAATCCAACGGTATGCATACGCCGGCTGCGAGGAAATTCATCTCATCGGCGAGATCTGCCGCCGGCTGGACGGCATTCCTTTGGCGATCGAGCTGGCAGCGGCGCGCGTCGCTGGCCTCGGCATTGGGGGTGTTCATCGCTATCTGCACGACCGTTTCAGTTTGCTGACGGGCGGCTACCGGACCGCTCTGCCACGCCATCAAACCTTACGTGCGACGTTCGACTGGAGTTTCTTCATCCTGAATCCATGCCATCAGTTACTGTTCAGGCGCCTCGCGGTATTCAGCGGCGGCTTTACGTTCGATGCGATGTGCGCGGTGGTGTGCGACGAGAAATACGCTGTGGCGGACGCGATCGGCGGCATCGGCGATCTGGTGGCGAAATCGCTCGTCAACATTGAGCTGGAGGGGCCGGTAAGCAGGTATCGCCTTTCCGATTCGGCACGTGCCTATGCGCTGGAGAAGCTGCATGCGCAAGGCGAGCAGAGGCTGATCGCGGCGCGCCATGCACGCTATGTCTCCCATTGCTTGCGACCGTGTCTGGCTGACAGTCTCGCTGAACAATTGGACCTGGAAATCGATTTCCGGCAGTCGCTGGATGATGCACGCAGCGCTTTCGATTGGGCGTTCTCACAGCATGGCGATACGCGGATTGGAGTCGAGCTCGCGGCAGGTCTCACAGAGGCGCTGCTCGATGCGGGCCTGATTCACGAATGCTGCACGCGTGCCGAGCAGGCCATCGATGCGCTTGAAGAACTGCCCGCTGCCTCGGTGGACTCAGACACCGAAATGCGCGTACGTGCCGCTCTCGCCTCGGCATTGATCTATGCTCAGGGGCCCGTGTCAAAGTCGGCACAATCGTGGACGGAAGTGCTGGCTCTTGCTGGCGATACAGGCGACGGTTCCGGTGCAAATAGTGAAGGTGAATCAGTTAAAGTGTTGCCCCCCGATCTCATCGTCCGACAATGATGTCCGAGCGCGGCCTGTCGCTGGCCCACACGACGATCGCGGTCTCCTATTCGAACTCCGCGATCCGCAGGTCAATTTCCCAATGGCTTCATATCCATTCCGTTATACGACACATAACGAATCGATATTTCGGCCTTGATATTGACTCACCATCATCGCTGACGCGACGCAGCCAGTCGGCTGGACGACTGGCGTCGTCTCCTTCCAGTTCCCCATCTTCGGAGACTCCATGAGAACAAACTTCGCTCGCGCGGTGGTGCGCTCACTGCGCCCTGCGGTTACGCTTTTAGCCGCGCTTGGCATCTATGTCGCGTTGAGCCCCACTGCCACCGCCGCGGTGCCGATGGGCGTCGCGTTCGTCTACCTCGGCAACCCCGGTGACGCTGGCTGGACCTACGCACACGAACAGGGTGTGAAGGCGATCGAAGCGAGGTTCGGTGACAAGATCAAGGTCACGCGCGTCGAGAACGTACCCGAATCCGCTGACTCAGAGCGCGTGTTTCGCGACCTCGCGAACAAGGGCAACAAGATTATCGTGGGCTCGAGCTTCGGATTCCAGGACTTCGAACTGAAGACTGCAAAGGATTATCCCGACGTCGTCTTCGAGCATGCGACCGGATACAAGAAGGCCACGAACTTTGCGACCTATGACGTGCGCACGTACCAGAGCGCCTATCTGGCTGGGCTCGTCGCCGGCTATACGACGAAGACGAATACGCTCGGCTTCGTCGCCTCGGTGCCGGTCCCGGAAGTGGTGCGCAACATTAACGCCTTCACAATGGGTGCGCGTTCGATCAATCCGAATGCGAAGGTAAAGGTCATATGGATCAATAGCTGGTTCGATCCAGGCAAGGAGAAACAGGCGGCCGAAACGCTGATCGGCCAGGGAGCCGACGTGCTGATCCAGAACACCGATTCGACGGCGACAATGCAGACTGCCGAGCAGAAGAAAGTGCACGCGTTCGGTTGGGACTCGGACATGAAGAAGTTCGGCCCGAATGCCCAACTGGGCGCATGCGTGAGCTACTGGGGCGTCTACTACTCTCACCTGATCGAACAGGTGCAATCCGGCACGTGGACCAACGCGCCGACGTGGTGGGGTCTCAAGGAAAAAGCAATCGACCTCGCTGACATCAACACTGCAGCCGTATCGCCTGCCGCGCAAAAGGCGCTGGCGCAAAAGCGCGACGACATTATCGCGGGCAGATTCGATCCGTTCTCCGGACCGATCAGGGATCAGAATGGCGCGATCAAGGTGGCAGCCGGCACGTCGCTGCCCGACGCCGAGTTGCTGCGGCTCAACTGGTTCGTGCAGGGGGTCGAGGGCACGTTGCCGAAGTAACTCAGCCAACGTGGAGGAGACACACTTTGAGCCTTGTCATTTCCCCGAAACAGAACGCGTCGGCGTTCCCTGAGCAGGGGCTCGCGCCGACACGCGAGCAGATCGTCCGCCATCTGCGTCATGCAAGCGTTATCGCAGAACGTGCGATGCTGTTGGGCCGTCACCCGTTTGGCGCCATACTCGTCGGGCCTGATCAGGAGTCGGTTCTAATAGAACAGGGCAATGTCGATTCCGTCAATCATGCGGAAGCGGTGCTCGCGCGTATCGCCGCGCTCAACTTTACGCCGCAATTCTTGTGGGCTTGCACGCTCTATACGACGGTTGAGCCATGTTGCATGTGCGCAGGCACGGCATATTGGGCCAACATTGGGCGGGTGGTTTTTGCAATGACGGAAGAGCGCCTGCTGCAAGCCACGGGCAATCATGCAGAGAATTCGACGATGAGTGTGTCGTCGCGGTATGTCTTCGACCATTGCCAGAAGCGCATTGAACTGGTTGGACCCGTGGCCGAGGTCGAGGAAGAAGTGATGCAGGTGCAGCGCAGGTTCTGGGGACGCCGATGAGCATGGCGCATCGCGGCCTTATGTTCGCATCATGCCGCGCGCGGAGCCGCCACCGCCCGCGCAGCGGCCGCCGCGGCAACTGACGACAACGGTGGACACGAGCGCTGTGCAGACCGGCACGCGGTACCCTTCACCACGCCGCAAACGCGCTACCGCTGCGGTACGCCGTCGCGCCACTCGCCCCAATGCGTGACGATGTCCTGCACGAGCGGATTGCCCGTGAGGAACAGATTGTCGATCGCGATCGTGAAGCCGCCCTGCGACGAGTAGTTGAGCAGATTGTCCGCGCTCGACTGGCCCGCGTACGGCCGGTCGAAGTCCGAGCCAGCGCGCAGCACCGCGACACGGTTCAGGTCGACGCGATGCACGGTCGCCGCGCGCGTCAGCGCCTCGAAGGTGGCGTTGTCTTCCTGCTGCGTCGTGCAATAGGTGCCCTTGCCGTCGGTCAGGATCTTCGTCCATTGCCGCGCGCGCTCGCCGAGATCGGTGCCCGACCACCAGGTATCGCCCGCCAGCGTGTCACACTGGATCACGGTCGGCGGACGGTTCGCGGGCGCATAGTTGTATTTGGCGCGGGCAGCCTGCGCCTGTGCGTCGTCGGTCAGCGTCACGTTGCGCGACAGCGCGAATGCCGCGCTCGAAAGCGCCGGATTGAGCTGGAACACTTCGGTGCGATAGTCGAGCGGCGGCTTCTGCGTCGGGCCCGTCGTGTTGATGCCGAGATAGCCGGTATTCCAGCCCGGCGGAATTTCGCGTCCGTCGATTTCCCATTGAATCCCGAAGTCGACGAGCCAGTTCGCCCACGCAGCGGAACCGACGGTGCCCTGAAGCGGATCAATACCAGCGATGCCCGCCACCATGAAGTACGTATGACGCAAGTCGAAACGCGGCGAGAACGTCAGCGCCATGATCGACGCGGCGGCATTCGCGTGCCCCATCCCCGTCGTCATCACGCAGACCTCCTGGCGATTGCAGTGTACGGCAGGGTAGTCAGGAGACAGGCCCGCGACGGTGATGTCCTGCCACGGGCCGAGATGATCGAGCCACACCTGGCCTTCCGGACCGAACATCGAAATGATCATCACCTTGACCGGCCGGCCATGCGACGCGCCGTCGTCCTGCGCGAAGCTGTCGTCGGCATGCGCGATGGCCGGTGCAACTGCCGCGCCTGCCACGAGCAACGATGAAATTGCTGCACCAAAAGCACGATTTAGCATAAGAGGTCCCACCTGATATGTAAGAACTGCGGTTGCGAAAAGTGAGTCGCGTGCCGTGTTGTCGACTGACGTCGTGGTTTTTTGTCGGCGTGCAGCGTGGGACCTGGGCGTGAGCCGTTCAGGTGACAGTGAGTATAAGCAGAGAAAAATCTGAATTGCCAAGCGGACGAATGTCATGCTCGGCTTTAACCGTTTCAGGAACGCCGCGATCACTCTGGCAGGCATTGAGTTGACGCATCGCATTCGCAAAGGCCAATTCAACCTGGCGAAGCTCGGCCTCAAAGATACCGCCGCGTGAGAACACGTCGTGCGCTCAACTCGCGCAACACGCGCGAAACGGTCATGCGTGCGACTCCGGACTCCTCGACCAACTCGGTTTCCGAAGGGATCGCGTCTCCAGGCTTCCAAGTGCCATCGGCTATGCGCTCGATTACATAGCGCTTTATCTGTTCGTATGCTGGCGCGAGCTTGCGCTGCAGCTTCAACCGCTTCGCCTCTCCACCCGCCCGCGCCGCCTCAGTCATGACTGTTCTGGTTGCACCGTGAACGATTTGCGCGCGCCGCGCGACGCCAGCCTCAAGTACCCACCGCCCCGGGCAAAGCATCGTTCGCCGAGGCCGCCGCGCTGCCCGCCACGCAGTCCGTTGGTGCCGGAATGCAGAAATCCCGTGAGGGCCGGACCGTCAGCGGGCCAGGCAACGGCGGCGGACCATCATCCATGATCATGTGGAATGCGCGTGTCATGTCGTCCGCAAGCGGACGGTCGTCACGGTAGGTCGGCAAGACAGCGCGAACCTGGCTATACAACGCCTGCGTATACGGCGCGCGCTCGGCCGCGATAGGCTGCAGGTCGTATGCCTGAACCGCGGCAAGCAGTTCAATGCCAAATATGCGGCCGCTGTTGTCGATGACGGCAAGCGCCTTGAGCGCGGCCGGCGTGGCGTGGCAAAGGTGATCTTCCTGCAAGCCGGACGTCACACCGCCGTCGAGGCTCGCGGGCGCGGCCTCGCGGCGGTTCTGCGCGACCAGCGCCGCCGCCGTGTATTGCGCGATCATGAAGCCCGAGCGCGTGCCGCTCGCTTGCGCGAGAAACGCGGGCAACCCGCTCACGAGCGGATTGACGAGACGATCGAGACGCCGCTCCGCCATCGCGGCCACCTGCGCGACCGCAACCGCGAGGCTGTCCATGGCGAGCGCGATCGACGCGCCGACGGCGTGCGCCTGCGAGAACACGCGCGGCTCCTCGGGCGTGCCGGCGATGATCGGATTGTCAGTCGTCGAGGCGAGTTCGCGGTTCACGACTTCGGCCGTCGCAGCCAGCACATCGCGCGCCGCACCGTGCACATGCGGAATCGTGCGCATGCTGAGCGGATCCTGCGTACGCCGTCCGAGTGCCGCCGCCAGCAGACCGCTGCCCAGCAGCGCCGCGCGCATGCGCGCGCCGACCTGCGCAAGGCCCGGTGAGATGCGATACGCGAGCGAGCCCGCGTCGAACGCCACCATCTGCCCGCCGAGATTCTCGAAGCTCATCGCCGCCACGGCGTCGGCCCAGTCGAGCAGCCGGTGCGCGCGTTGCAGCGCGAGCGCCGCGAGCCCGGTCACGCACGGCGTGCCGTTCACGAGGCTCAAGCCTTCTTTCGCTTCGAGCGACAAGGGTTCGAGCCCCAGCCGGCGCAGCGCCTCCGCGCCGCTGATGCGCTCACCACGCCAGTTCACGTGCCCCGCGCCGACGCACACGAGTGCGATATGCGCCATGTGGCTCAGATAGCCGACCGAACCGAGCGCGGGCACTTCGGGCAGGCAATCGGCCTGGAGCAGCGCGACGAGCCGCTCGACGAGTTCGACGCGCACGCCCGAATGCCCGTGCGCGTAATTGTTGATGGCTGCGGCCATGATCGCGCGCGTCTCCTGCGCGCCGAGCGACGCGCCGACGCCCACCGCGTGGCTCATCAAAATGTTGTGCGAAAGCGTGTGCTGTTCGGCCGGCGACACCACCACGTCGCACAACGCGCCGACCCCGGTGTTCACGCCATAGGCGCGCATGCCGCGCGCGATGATCTGCTCAACGAGCGCGCGCGCGGCGCCAATGCGCTCGCGCGCTTGCGCGGAAAGCTCGAGCGGTGCGCCTGCCGCGACGGCGCAGACTTCGCGCCAGTCCAGCGGGCTTCCGGTACGGATGACGGTCATGATGAACCCCGACGATGGATCAATGTGCGTTGCGGTCCTGATGGCTCGACACGAACTGGCGGAAGCGCTCCGACTTCAGTTCGCCGAATACCTCCGCGGGCGTGCCGTCCGAATCGACCTGGCCCTGATCCAGGAACATCACGCGATTGGAAACGTGTTTCGCGAAGCCCATCTCGTGCGTGACGACGAGCATCGTGCGGCCCTCGTCGGCAAGCGTGCGCATGACGCGCAGTACTTCGCCCACGAGTTCGGGATCGAGCGCCGAAGTTGGCTCGTCGAACAGCATCACCTTCGGATGCATCGCGAGTGCGCGCGCGATTGCCACGCGCTGCTGCTGGCCGCCCGAAAGATGTGCGGGATAGTGGCCACGCTTGTCGGCGAGGCCGACCTTCGCGAGCAGCGCCTCGGCTTCCTCGACCGCTTCGGCGCGGCTGCGCTTTTGCACGCGCATCGGGCCTTCGATCAGGTTCTGCAGCACCGTCATGTGCGACCACAGGTTGAAGTTCTGGAACACCATACCGAGCTGCGAGCGCACGCGGTCCACCTGGCGGCGGTCGCCCGGTTGCAGCTTGCCGTCACGGCGGCGCTTCATCTTCAGCGCTTCGCCGGCAAGCGCGACGGTGCCGTCGTCGGGCATCTCAAGTAGGTTCAGGCAGCGCAGGAACGTGCTCTTGCCCGAGCCGCTCGCACCCAGGATCGAAATCACGTCGCCTTCGTGGGCGTCGAGCGAAATGCCCTTGAGCACATGATGGTCGCCGAACGACTTGTGGATGTTCCTCACGGACAGGGCGACCGGTGCGACTGCGTTCATACGATTCTCCGGAAAGATGGGCCGATCAAGACGCGACGCGGCGGGTTTCGAGTTGCGTGGCGGGACGGCGCACGACGGTGGGCGCGGCGCGCAGATGGCGCGAGAGGCGCCGCTCGACGAGGCCGATGAGGCGCACCACGAGGAAATTCAGGCATAGATAGATCAGCGCAGCGCACGTGAACACCTCCGTCGTGCGATAGGTCTGCTGAATGATCTGTTGCGCGACACCAGTCACTTCCCAGACGGTGACAAGGCTTGCGAGCGCCGTCGACTTGACGAGCAGCACGGCTTCAGTCGAATAGGCGGGCAGGCACTGCCGCAACGCGATGGGGCCGATCACGCGGCGCAGCAGCGCGAAGCCCGACAGGCCGATTGCATGACCCGCCTCGATCTGCCCGACCGGCACGGCCATCAGGCCGCCGCGGATGATCTCGGCGGTGTAGCCCGCCGTGCACAGCGCGAGCGAGAGCACGGCGCACACGTAGGGCTCGCGCAGCACGGGCCACAGGAAGCTTTCGCGGATCACGCCGAACTGTCCGAGCCCGTAGTAGACGAGAAACATCTGGATCAGCAGCGGCGAGCCGCGGAACACGAGAATATAGGCGCGCGCGAAGCGGTTAGGCAGCCAGTGCGGCGAGACGCGCATCGTGACGATCACGAGCGAAAGCAGGCCGCCGAGCACGAGCGAGGTGAAAAAGAGGCTCAGCGTGGTCGGCACGGCGGCAACGAGCTGGCGCGTCGTGTCGAGAAGAAAATCGAAATCGATATGCATGATGAGGCCGCCCTTGCGTCAGTTGCGCGCGAAGTTGCGCTTGAAGGAGCGGCCGACGATCGTCTCCGCCCGGCCGAACACACGGTTCGAAACGCCCGTCATCGCGAGATAGAGCGCTCCGCCAACGACGAAGAACAGGAAGTACTGGTGTGTCGATCCCGCCGCGACCTGGCTGGCACGCAGCAATTCGACGAGACCGGTGACCGAGATCAGCGCCGAGTCCTTGAGGCTCAACTGCCACACATTGCCGATACCCGGCAGTGCGAATCGCAGCACCTGGGGAATCAGGATGCGGCGCGCCATGGTGAACGTCGGCATGCCGATCGCGCGCGCAGCTTCGAGTTCGCCGCGCGAGACAGCTAGCACGGCGGCGCGATAGACCTCCGTCTGATACGCGCCGGAAATCATGCCCACCGCGAACGCGCCAATCACGAACGGCGGCACGCCAATGAAGCCGTCGGCACCGAACCACTGCCCGATCGAGGACACCAGCGTCGAGCCGCCAAAGTAGAACAGATAGATGACAAGCAGTTCCGGCACGCCGCGGAAGACGGTCGTGTAGAAGTCGCCGATCACGCGCGCCGTGCGAAAGCGCGAGAGCTTTGCCGCTGCGACGAGCGCGCCGAATACCGCGCCGATCGCGAGCGCCGCAAGCGTCAGCACCACCGTCATGAACGCACCGAGCAGGAGCAGGCCGCCCCAGCCATCGGTCCCGAAGCCGAGCATTTCGAAAAGAGCCATCAAGCCACCTCACCAAGCCTGCGAAACAAGCCGCGCGGCATCAGCCTTTCGAGCCGGATCAGGCCGAAGCGCGCGGTCACGTTGTGAGCGACGCTCAGGGCGTCACGTCGGTCTTGAACCACTTCTCCGAAAGCTTCTTCACAGTCCCGTCGGTAATCGCCGACGTTATCGCCGCGTCGAACTTCGTCTTCAGGTCCGCGTCCTGCTTGCGGAACGCGAGGCCTTCGCCCGGCCCCCAGATCAGGCCGCCGATCTTCGGGCCGGCCGTCACCGTCGGCATCGCTTCCTTCTTGTCGGCATTTGCGGCGTAGTACGTCACATCGTCGAACGACGCGTCGATGCGGCCATTGGACAGATCGAGATCGCGTTCCGGCGAGGTCTTGTAGACGCGGATCGACGCGACATCCTTGAAGTTCTCGTTGATGAAGCGCGTATAGACCGTGCCCGACTGAATGCCGATGGTCTTGCCCTTGAGCGCCGTGCGCAGCGCCTGGACAGCGGGCGCGTTCGACTTGGCGTCGGTATCGAGCTTCAGCGACGCCGGGGTGTCGGTTGCCTTCGGCAGGATCTTCGTGTCGGTGACCGCGAAGGTCGCCGGCGTGGACGCATACGGCTTCGAGAAGGCAATGATCTTCTCGCGCTCTGGCGTGATCGAGATCGCATCCATCAGAACATCGAACTTTCCGGCTTGCAAGCCGGGAATCATGCCGTCCCAGTCCTGCGCCACCAGATTGCACTTGAGTTGCGCCCGCGCGCACAGGTTAGCGGCGAGTTCGGGTTCGAAGCCGCCCAGCTTGCCGCCCGGCAGCGTCATGTTCCAGGGCGCGTAGCCGCCTTCGAGGGCGATCGTCACTGTCGTCCAGTCCTTCGCCTCGGCGGTGTTGCCCGTAAGCGCCGCCGCTCCAAACGCGGCACCGATCAAACTCTTGACCAACCATCTGCACTTCGCCTGCATGTCCACACTCCTTGGATTGCCGAAAACTTCATTACGGTAGCGCGCCAATCGCGGTTTCGTCTTGTCTAGACAAGATGCGGGAAGTCGAATTTTGGCGCAAGCGCAATTTCTGAAAATGTCGCCGATTCAGGGTATCCACCAGGTCAGGGGCTCGGATCTGGCGCTTTACCCCGCCTGGCGGCGAACGCACAGTGGCAGTCACGGGTAAATCGCATCAGCGACGATGCCGATGCAGTTCGTCGCTGGGCGATAGCCGGGGAAGGCCTTGTCTACAAGTCGCGACTGGACCTCATCGACGATCTGAAGGCAGGTCGACTGGTGGAGTTGTTTCCGCCGGCGTATTGGAGCCTTCGCCGCTGCACTTGATTTGTGCTCACCGTGCGCAACTGACACCGACGATCAGCGCGTTGAATGCCTTCCTGCGCGAGCGCTGCTCTGCATTGCTGGCCAGCTACCTCTCGGGAGGCTCCCGATCTGCGTAACGAAGTTCGCCCTTTCCTGATCGTCTCAATGAGTCGACCGAAGGCTCAGGCGCTAGCTCAGTGTCTTGAACTGGATACCCGGCCAGGTGAGTTTTGGCAGCCTGCTTTCCAGGCAGGTGCGGAGTTCCTGCACCTGCGCCGCTTGGTCGGAATCTTCCGGTCTGATGAGGTAATACGCGTCACCACTTCCAACGGCGGTTTTAAACGGCAGCACGAGTTGCCGCTCGTCGATCGCGTCCTGTCGACCAGTTGCATCTCGCCGACGACGTTGCGCTCGCGGTCCGCGCGAACGTCGCGGTCATTACGACGCTCTCCGCACAGATCGCCATCGTGGAAAAGCGTCTTCGAAAAAACGTCGCACACACGCGGACTGCGCCCTCTTTACTCCAGTACCCGGCAATTGATGAAGCACGCTTAATTCGCACCCTTTGTCTTATAACAGTTTCACGAATTGATTGAATTAAATGTCATTTCACTTATCCTGTTTCCATAGTCGCGCGATGGTCCAAACCAGCAGTCCTCTCGTCGGAGGTCACGGCCAATGAGTCCCGTCGTCGTCACCCTGCTCGTGCTGCTGGGCGTCGGGCTACTGCTCGCGCTCCGCCTCATGGGCATCTACAACGGGCTAGTGGTCGCCCGGAACCGCTTCGCGAACGCCTTCGCCCAAATCGACGTGCAGCTCAAACGCCGCTACGAGCTGATTCCGAACTTAGTCGAAGCGGTCAAGGGCTACATGGGTCACGAAAGGGAGACGCTCGACGCCGTCATCAAGGCCCGCAACAGCGCGATGGCAGCCGAGCAGAAAGTCGCCGCCAACCCCAGCGACCCGGCGGCCATCAAAGGGTTTAACGAGGCCGAGGCCCAGCTCGGCGGCATTCTGGGCCGGCTCTTTGCGCTATCCGAAGCGTACCCGGACCTCAAGGCCAACCAGAACATGCTCGCCCTGCAGGAGGAACTGAGCTCGACCGAGAACAAGATCGGCTTCGCCAGGCAAGCCTTCAACGACGCCGCCACCGACTACAACAACCAGCGCGAAGTCTTCCCAGCCGTCATGGTGGCCGGCATGTTTGGTTTCAAGGAAGCGTCACTGCTCGAAACCACAGAGGCCGAGCGCGCAGCGCCCAAGGTGTCGTTCCGGTAACCGGAACCGCCACGGCTCCGTGCGCTTCACGCTCTCAAAACCGCGCCGGCCATGGCCACCAATTTCTTTCAGCAGCAGGATTCGGCACGGCGCAAGACCTTCCAGCTGGTGGTCTATTTCGTCCTCGCGATCCTGATTCTGATCGCCCTCGTGTACGGTCTGTTGGTGGCGCTCAGCATGTATGGCGCTCACGAGCCAGTGTCCTGGTGGCAACCTGACATGCTCCTGCTCGCGGCGCCGGCGGTGGGCATCCTGGTCGGCGGTGCCAGCGCGCTCAAGGTGGCCCAGCTCGCTTCTGGCGGGCAGGCCGTCGCCTTGATGTTGGCGGTAAGGAGGGTGCCCGGCACGACCACCGACGCGCGGCAGAAGCGGCTGCTCAACGTCGTCGAGGAGATGGCCCTCGCTGCGGGAGTGCCGGTGCCCCCCGTATATGTTCTGCCGGAGACCGGCATCAATGCCTTCGCGGCCGGCTACGCCCCGGGCGATGCTGTGGTCGCCGTCTCCCAGGGCTGCCTCGACTACTTGACCCGTGACGAGTTGCAGGGCGTGGTGGCGCACGAGTTCAGCCATATCCTCAACGGCGACATGCGGCTCAACATCCGGCTGATCGGCCTGATCTTTGGGATCATGGCGTTGTCCATCATCGGCCGCAGCCCCAGTTCCTGCCGCAGCGTCAGACGCGTCCATTGCACAGCTCGCCGCAAAAACTGGCGGGTTCCGGCCGGCCTTCCCACGCCAACAGCGCGGGATCGAAGAACCGGGGGTTACACCCCCTGCTCCGGTTTTCTGATCGCGGATGACCCTGCCTGACCGGCGGCTGCGCCGGTGACCGACGCGGCCGTCGCGCTCGGCACGATGTGCAATTCACGGGTGCGCAACGGCAGCGAACATTGCGCGTCGGTCAATGTTTGACGCACCCGGCGCGCGAGTTCCCAGCGCATGGTCCAGAACATGTCCGTGTTCGACCAGACGCGGATATTCAGCACCGCGGTGCTGTCGTCGAAGCGGATGACCATCACCTGCGGCGCGGGATCGCGGAGCGCACGCGGGTCGGCGGCGGCGAGCGTGCGCAGCGCCTCAAGCGCGCGATCCACATCGTCACCGATCGAGATCTCCACTTCGAGATCGAGCCGGCGCATCGGATTACGGCTGAAGTTGCGGATCGAATTGCTCCACAACGCGCTGTTCGGCACGTATTCGCAGATGCCGTCGGGTTTGGTGAGACGCGTCGTGAACAGATTGACTTCGTCGACCGTGCCCGCGACACTGCCGGCTCCGCCCTCGATATACTCGCCGACCTTGAACGGCCGCAACACTAGCAGCATGATGCCAGCCGCGATGTTCTGCATCGTGCCTTGCAGCGCGAGACCGACCGCAAGACCGGCTGCGCCAAGCACGGCAATGATGCTGGCCGTCTGGATGCCTAACTGCGACAGCGCACCGACGATCGCGACAATGCGAATGCCCCACAGGCCGATGTCGCAGAGGATCGGTCGCAGCGTGGCGTCCATGCGTGATTGACGCGCAAGAAGCCGGCTCAGCGACATCGAAGCGCGGCGCGCGACCCACCATCCGATCACCAGTATGCCCGCAGCGGCGCCCAGATGAATCGAGAACGCGGTGAGCATATCCAGCAGGAAGGCCCATCCGCCCGGACTGATTTCGACGAGAAGATTCTCCATGTGTCTTGACGATCCCTATATTGGACAGCGGGTAGATTGCCGCGCGCGAGCATCGACGGTATATGTGGACGAACTCGACTGGCTTCCGGGAATTTAACCAGATAACTTCCGTTTTGGGCATTATCAGCGGTTAAAGCTGCGTGTTTTTTCTGAGCTGTTATCCAGATCGCTTCTGTCGTAACGGCAGCCGCCCGAGCTAGCGGCTGCCCGCCCCGAGTTCCGTGAACGGCCCCGCCGGCGTGACTTCGAGGAGACGGAAACGATGTCCTCACGCCCCGTTCGACCTTCTCTGCAGGCGTTTCGATAACCACTCAAGATACCCACAGAAGCTGGGCACAAGCCTGTGGACAACAGGCTCATGACTCGCTCAACTCATTGAGCGCATTGGTTTTCACTCACTTGCTTCCGATAGGTCGGCTGCGTCGCGGCCACACGCGTGTCGGACGAGCCGCCGTCGCCGCGGCGGCGCTCTCGCTCACCTTCATCGTGCGCGGCGCGCTGCACGTACCGATTGAAGGATCGGTCGCGCTCTTTCTCGCTGGCGCGGCGCTGCACCTGTTCGCCACCACTTCGATGGGCATTTTCATGGCCACGCTCGCGCGCAGCATGCCGCAGTTCGTGCAGAACGTCATGCTCGCCGCGCCCACCACGCATTTCGTCGAGCTCGGCCAGGCCATACTCTTTCGTGGCGCGGGCATCGCCGTGGTCTGGCAACCCTTCCGGTGGCTCGCGGCGATAAGAGGTCACGCAGCGCATGAATGAGCGCCTGCTACGCCGCGCCGAGGTCGAGCAGCGTATCGGCCTGACCGGATCGACGATCTATCTGAAGATCGCGCAAGGCAAGTTCCCCAAACCCATCAAGGTCGGCGTGGCGGCGGTGCGCTGGCGTGAAAGCGAGGTCAATCAATGGATCGCAGGACATCCACCCGACCCGCATCGCGCGGGTCTTTTTTTGCCTGCGCGCTGCGCTCGATCAGATCGCAATCACACTTCCGATGTTTGTTAAATCACGTCAAAGTATTGGCAGTGCATAGCATCCCCGTTGCAAATGCTTGCGTATCTGGGTAAAAGATTGTCCGTTCGTAGTGCATACCTTATTAAAAATGAGGTCGTAACCATGCAGCGCTCATTTGACCATTCAAGGAAAAATTCAAGATGCCAATTCCTGCCCATATGTGGCTGAAAGATGATGGCGGCGCAGACATCAAAGGCTCGTCAACCGTTCAGGATCGCGAGGGAAGTATTGAAATTATCGGCTTCAGCCACGGCGTGAATCTGCCGGTTGATGCGGCTAACGGCAAGATCACCGGCGCGCGTGCGCACTCGCCGATTGCGTTCGAAAAGGAGTTCGATGCGGCGACGCCTTATCTTTACAAGGCCGTGGCGAAGGGGCAAACGCTGCAGTCCGCCGAGATCAAGTGGTATCGCATCAACGATGCAGGCAAAGAGGAAGTCTATTTCATGATGACGATCGAAGGTGTGAAAGTGTGTGGCATCAACCCCGGCATGGCTAATACCAGGCTGGCGCAGGCATCCGCACTCAATCACGTTGAAGCGGTCTCCATGATGTACGACCGCATCACGTGGCATTACCTTGATGGCAATATCAAATACACCGATTCGTGGAATGAGCGCGGATAAGGGGGCGTGACAATGGCCTATCAGGGTAAGTTTTTGGTGAACAACGAGCAGTTTTCACCGCTCACAATTTTCGGTGTCGGCACGTTCGACGCGTATTCTGGAAACGGTCAATACCGCAATCGCGGTGGCTGCACGGCTGTGCCAAGTAACGGTCCAATCCCTACCGGAAAATACTGGATCGTAGACCGGCCCACTGGCGGTATCGGGTCTCAAGCTTGGGCTTCGATAAAGGACACAGTTAATTCAGCGATTGGGAGTGCGGTACATCATCGCGAATGGTTCGCACTGTATCGGGATGATGGACTTATTGACGACGTGACATGGATTGATGGTGTCAAGCGCGGACAATTCCGGTTGCATCCGGCAGGTGGCGAAGGTATTTCACTCGGCTGTATTACGCTTCCGAGCCGCACGGATTTTCTGAGAATCCGTAACGCGCTGCTGCACACCATGACCATTCCTGCCGGCAATTCGGGGCTTCGCGCCTACGGAACAATTGAGGTCATCACGTATGGCAACACTTGTCCGTAGGCTGTTCAAGGTGGCGCTATTTGTCGGCCTGTTCTGCCTTTCCGTGCCCTACGTCCACACATACCCTATACCGATGCCGGAAAGGCAGGCGCTTGCGTGGTTACACGCTGCAAATCGGCTTGGCATTCGCGACCCGGATGATTTATACATCCCGGTCATGCTGCTGGCTGATCTGCTTGTGGCGACGCTTGCCTATGTGGTGATCATGAGGCTATGGCGGCGCTATCAACGCAAAAACTAACAGGGTCGATGAGCAGCGATCGGGCCGAATTCATTCCTGCGCGGTCCCGTCCAGTCCGGCGCGTGATGATCGCGTTGCGGGGGTTAACTGGTGGGTCAGAAAGTGCGCGTTTGCTCAGAGCCAGGCGGGACAAGGCTTTGCACGGCGCGCGCGAATTTTGGTCTGGAAGGCGATCCCTTCGATGATCCCGGTGATATCCGCGATTCTGGTGGAACTCGTCCTGATCTCGCTCATCGTATCGACCAACGACGGTGCTCAGCGCAATTTTTCAAAGACCCAGCTCGCTCAGACCTGGGTGATCGTCGGGGCGGCGACCCAGCGGCGAATGGAACTTGCGATCGCTTGCCTTGATCGGCATGTCGTTGATACAGGCATACCGGTGGTGCATCAGACCATCAGGTCCAAACTCCCAGTTCCCGTTTCCGTAGGAGCGAAACCAATTACCAGCGTCTTCCGCAAGTCGAACCTTCTCGATTGCCGATTCAAGGGTGAACGGTGGGATGTGCGGGCGCACTTCAGCGTTTATGGACATCACAGACTCCCCTTATCCAGGCGGGATTGAGACAAAAATGGGCACTACTCAGCAGCGCAACCGCGCTACACGTTCGTCATCTCGAGAGAACTCAGTCTGAGAAATCGGTTGACGCCGACAGTGCCTTCCATGTTTCAGTTTCCGTAGCCACATAGGCGTTCTTTTCGGCTATCGCCTTCAGCGTGTCGGTTCCGAGCGGCAGACGCAGTGGCGGTCTCGGTACATCGACAAGCGTGACGAGGGCCTTCGCAAGCTTCTGCGGGTCGCCCGGCTGATTGTGATTCATTCCTTCAGCGAATCGACGCACGTTGCCCGACGTCTCGTCGTAGTCGTCGATGACCTCCTTGCCGACGACGAGCGACGACGCATCGAGGAAATCGGTACGGAAATAGCCGGGCTCAACGACGGTCGCGTGAATGCCGAGTGGCTTCAACTCCGCGTGGAGCGCTTCCGTAATGCCTTCGACGGCGAATTTCGTCGAGCAATACACCCCGAATCCCGCCGCCGAGCGATAGCCGCCGATCGAGGACACGTTGATCACATGGCCCGAGCGCTGTCCCCGCATCACTGGCAGCACCGCACGCGTGACATTGAGCAGTCCAAAAACGTTGGTGTCGTATATGCGACGCACGTCTGCGTCGGCCGATTCCTCTACGGCTGCGAGCAGTCCGAAGCCGGCGTTGTTGACCAACACGTCGATCCTGCCAAACTTTGCCAAAGCTGCCTGCGCGGCTCTTTTGGCCTGCTCCTCGTCAGTTACGTCGAGCGCGACCGGCAACAGCGCAGATGATTCGCCGAGACGCTCAATGATCGCCCGAACGTTGCGTCCCGCCGCAACCACTGCATTTCCGTCCGCCAGGGCCGCTTGTGCGATCAGTGCGCCTAACCCGCGTGAGGCGCCCGTAACGAACCAGACGCGCTTGAACTCGTGCTTCGTAGCGTTGCTCATGATTTGCTCCCGTTTCGTGGTGAACGTGAAGAGAAGCATAGGGCGCGCGATTAACAGCTACTAGGCATCGAATGCTAGACTCATAATCAACCAATATTTGCGAATGGACTCAGCCATGAATGAGGTCCGGGCGATTTCGGTGTTCGTCCGCGCAGCAACGCTCGGCAGCTTCCGTCGGGCAGCTGCGGACCTGGGCATCTCGCCGCAGGCCGCGAGCCACGCGGTCATGCAGCTCGAAAAGTCGCTTGGCGTCCGGCTGTTTCATCGGACAACGCGAAAGTTGAGTCTGACCGAAGAGGGGCAAAGACTATTGCAAGGTGTCGAGCCAGCGCTCGCTATGTTGTCGTCCGCGATTGACGATGCTCGCCGTTCAGGGGAAGAAGTTGCGGGGCCCCTACGGATAAGCGCTCCGACGGCACTCGGGCGAACGGCACTCTGGCCATCGATCCTTGAGTTTGCGGCGCTATACCCTGACGTGCAGATCGATATTCGCTTCGACGATCATTTCACGGACCTCGTCAGCGATCGCGCCGACGTCGGCTTCCGCGGCGGGTCCCCGCCGTCCGAGGGGGCGATTGCCAGGCGACTGCTACCGATTCAGTTGATCGTATGCGCGTCGCCAGCCTATCTCGAACGGTACGGCACGCCGAAAACCGTGGACGAGCTCGATGCGCATCGTTGTTCTGGATACCGGCGTGCGAACACCGGCAAGCAGGCGCCGTGGGAATTTATGGTGGGCGGGGAGATTGTGTATCGGGAGATGGCTGCTTCGGTCTGTTCGAACGATATCGACGCGGAAACCGAAGCGGTACTGGCCGGCGTGGCAATTGGGCAGCTTGGAAGTTTCTCGGCCGTCTCACACATCCGGGCTGGACGGCTCGTGCCTTTGCTCACTCAGCATTTGACCCAGCGCGAGTCGATTTACGTCTACTACCGTCGCCGGACGGAACAACCGCTGCGCGTGAGAACCTTCATCGACTTCATCGTTGCGCGCCTCGCGGACAACAGTCAATTTTTCCTCACAGCAGAGGAGTTGGTTACTTCGACGAGCAGAAGCGGCCGCGCCAGGAGCAGACGAAGTGCCGCGTAGGGGTGTCTGTTGCGGCAAGCGTAGCCAGCCGTGGTAAATCACTCCAAACGCAGACAAGGCTTCGTAGCGGGACAAGGGCGTGGCGAACGAGCCGTTTGCGCCTGTACATCAATGATCGTGTAACAATCCCTCCAACGACCGCGAGACGCCAGCGAGCGTCGAGCCGGCGGATGCGCACGTCAGCCCGGGAGCATCAGATGAAGCCCATACGTAATACCGACTCTGCTTCAGGAGAGTGGTACATCGACACTGCATGCATCAATTGCGGTGCATCTCGTCACGTCGCGCCTGGGCTGATTGTCGAGCGCAACGACAAGAGTGTCTTCGTTCGGCAGCCGACCACACCGGAAGAGCAGCTTGATGCCTGGCGTGCGGTGCTCGTCTGCCCTACGGCGTCGGTACGCAGCGAAACGAAACAGCTTCGTCCTAACGCAGCGATCTTTCCGCAGCAGATCACATCGGGCGTGTGGCGCTGCGGATTCAACGCACGGTCGTCGTTTGGCGCACATTCTTATTTTGCCGCGCGTCCGGAAGGCAATCTGCTCATCGACTCTCCGCGCTATGCGGCGGAACTCGTGAAATGGTTTGACGGCGCTGGCGGTATTGCGCACATTCTGCTGTCGCATCGTGACGACGTCGCAGACGCGGACAAATACGCGCGTCAATTCGGCGCGCGCGTCTGGATTCACCGCGAGGACGTGTCGGCCGCCCCATACGCGACGGATCTGCTCGACGACGGTTCAGCACTGAACATTGCGGCCGGCGTGCGCGCGATCCCTGTACCCGGGCACACTCGGGGTAGCGTCGTGTACCAGCTCGATGATCGCGTGCTGTTCTCGGGGGATTCGCTTGCCTGGAGCCCACGCCAGCAGGACCTCGTCGCGTTCAGGGACGCGTGCTGGTACTCGTGGACAGCGCTCACCGAATCGCTCGGCAAGTTGGCCGCGTATCGCTTCGAATGGCTGCTTCCTGGTCACGGTTGGCACGCGCATTTGCAGGCTGCGGAAATGAATGCCCGCTTGCTCGCATTGGTTGCACGCATGCGAAAGGACTGAATTCGCTGTTTTTCGCTAAAACGCGTCGTCCTTGCCCCTGTGGAAACGCTTGAACTCGAACCGCACGTGCTAAACAATCGCCTCGACCAGGATCGACGAAGTCGTCAACGATCTGGAGCGCGGGGTCGAATGACTCTTTCTGGGTCGCTTGCCGCCTCCAGAGTCCGCAAGAGCCGGGCTCTATAGCCGCTCGATCAGGCGTCGGTCTCCCTGCTCGCAGTATTCATGACACGCCGCACGTGCCGCGTTCGCTGCGCCGTGCACGAAAAGCGGCGCATCCGCGCGTCGGGACATCGACACCACGATGGACGGCGGCGAGGGCTGCAGCGGCAGTTCGACCACCTCGCCTCGCGCGATCAGATCATCGACGAACAGACGCGGAATTGCCGCCACGCCGAAGCCGTCGCGCACGAGTTGCACGATCACCGAAATCGATGGCGAACCCGTAATGCGCGTATCCGCGAGCGGCACGCCGTTGGCGAGTGCGAGCTTGCTGACGATGTCCTCCAGCGCGCGATGAGGCGCCGTCCCGCGCCCGAATGTGAGGATCGGATGACGCAGCACGCGTTTCGCGAGTCCGCTGCGCGAAGGCGGTAGCAGCCCCGCGCGCGCGATCCAGTGCACCGGATAGTTCGCGAGCGCATCGCAGACGATCGATTCCTCGTCGCTGCCTTCCACGCGAACGATGAGATCGAGTTCGCCCGCCATCAGACGCCGCTGCAGCACCACGCTCACGTCCACCGCAAGCTCCACTTCGAGCTGCGGATAGTCCTTCGAGAGCCGCCGCAGATAGTCGGCAAGCCAGCTATGCACGACCGTCTCGATCACGCCGAGTCGCAACTTGCCGCGCATCGCGCCTTCGTGTGACGCGGCGGCCTGCAACTGGCGCGTCGCCTCGACCACGGCCTTCGCGTAGCCGAGCAGATATTCGCCGTTCGGCGTGAGCCGAAATTCGCGGCTCTCGCGATCGACGAGCACGGTATGCAATTCGTCTTCCAGTGCCTTCAGGCGCTGCGAGATCGCCGCCGGCGTGGCGTGAAGCGCGGTCGCCGTCGTGCGGAAACTGCGCAGCTTGGCAAGCGTGACGAAGGTTTCGAGGAAGCGCGTATTCATCAGTCAAAGGTGGGCAGTGCAACGGAAGCAAACCGCTCCAAAAATCTCAACGTGACTCGGGAAAACCCTCGATTCCGTTAAGAAATTCTATTCATCTGGCGCAAAGAAAACTAGCTGGCGTCAAATTTTCTTCTTTTCTATGCTTGGCCTGACGGTAGGCAAGACGCATCGCCCACCGCAGACAATCCGATGCAACCGCCAGAGCACGCTAACACCATGACTCCATCCGAATTCCGCCAGGCCGTCCGTCACCGCGACTTCCGTGGCCCGACGGCCGGCCATTGCGGCGACTACGCGCAAGCCAATCTCGCGATCCTGCCCGCTGCGCACGCGCACGATTTCCTGCGCTTTTGCCATGCGAATCCGAAGCCATGTCCGCTGCTCGGCGTGGGCGAGCCTGGCGAGTTCCGCGTGCCGATGCTCGGGCGCGACATCGACATCCGCACCGACGTGCCCGCGTACAACGTATATCGCGACGGCAACCTGAGCGAGCGCGTCGAATCGATCGAAGCGCTCTGGCAGGACGATTTCGTCGTATTTGCAATTGGCTGTTCGTTCTCGTTCGAGCACATGCTCGCGAAGGAAGGCATCGGCCTGCGCCACGTCGAAGAAGGCCGCAACGTGCCGATGTACCGCACCAGCATCGCCAACCAGCGGGCGGGCGTGTTCGGCGGCGAACTCGTCGTGTCGATGCGGCCGCTGCGCGGCGCCGACGCGATCCGTGCCGTGCAGATCACGAGCCGCTTTCCGGGCGTGCATGGCGCGCCCGTGCATATTGGCGATCCAGCGGAACTCGGCATCGTCGATCTCGCGCGCCCCGAGTTCGGCGACCCGGTGACGATCCGCGCGGGCGAACTGCCTGTCTACTGGGCTTGCGGCGTGACGCCGCAAACGGCACTGATGGCCGCGAAGCTGCCGCTCGCGATTGCGCACGCGCCGGGCCACATGCTGATGACGGATATCACTAACGCGTCGCTGGCTATTTTCTGACCGTCCCGGCGGCGCGCCGCGCCGTCGTGCAACAAGCGATTCACAGCACCTTGAAGCCATCGGGCCGCGCGGCCCGGAGGGAATGACGCATCCCTACGTTCGTGCGTGGCTTCGATCGTTTCCCATGCGTCTATCCATAGGAGCAGCAGATGGACAGCAAGACACTCACGGCGAGCGTCGACGATGCCGCCAACATGAAGTCAAGCACGGGAAGCCCGCAGCTTTCCTGGTATGCCGAAGCCGGTCCGCACGCGCGTCGCGCGTTCTGGAGTTGCAAGGTCGGCTACATGCTCGACGGCATGGACACGCAGATGCTTTCCTTCGTCATCCCGACGCTCGTCGCTACCTGGGGCATCTCGCTCGCGGACGCCGGCTTCATCGGCACGTTGACGCTGCTGTCCTCTGCGCTCGGCGGCTGGATTGCCGGCATTCTTTCCGATCGCATCGGCCGTGTGCGCACGTTGCAGCTCACCGTCTTGTGGTTCGCCGTGTTCACCGGCCTATGCGGCCTCGCGCAGAACTACGGCCAGTTGCTCGCGGCTCGCGCGTTGATGGGCTTCGGCTTCGGCGGCGAGTGGACGGCGGGCGCGGTGCTGATCGGCGAGGTGATCCGCGCGCGCGACCGCGGCAAGGCGGTCGGTCTCGTGCAGTCGGGCTGGGCGCTCGGCTGGGGCGTGGCGGCCCTGCTCTATGCGGTGCTGTTCTCCGTGATGGCGCCTGAAATCGCGTGGCGCGCATTGTTCCTGATCGGACTCGTGCCTGCCCTGCTCGTGCTCGCGATCCGCCGCTATGTGAAGGAACCTGAAGTATTCGAACAGGCCAGGGTTCAGCAGTACGACACTCAGGACACGCCGCGCTTCACTGAGATCTTCTCTCCCAAGCTGCTTTCGACGACGCTGCGCGCCGCACTGCTTACGACGGGCGCACAGGGCGGCTACTACGCGATCACGACGTGGCTGCCGACTTTCCTCAAGACCGAACGTCATCTCACGGTAATGGGCACCGGCGGCTATCTGGCGATGATCATCGCGGGCTCGTACGCGGGCTATCTGTGCAGCGCGTGGCTCACGGACCGCATCGGCCGCAAGCCGAACTTCATTTTGTTCGCGCTGGGCTCGATGGCGATTGCCTTCGCGTATACCTCGTTGCCGCTCACGAATGCATCGATGCTATGGCTCGGCTTTCCGCTCGGCTTTTTCGCGTCGGGCATTTTTTCCGGCATGGGCGCGTTTCTCACCGAACTGTTTCCGACCCGTGTGCGCGGCTCGGGCCAGGGGTTTTGCTACAACGTCGGCCGCGCGATCGGGGCGCTGTTTCCGGTGCTGATCGGCGTGCTGTCGAGCCGCTTCGGCCTGGGCACGAGCATCGGGATTTTCGCCGTGGCCGCGTATGGCGTACTGATCATCGCCGCGCTTACGCTGCCCGAAACGCGCGGTCGCGAACTCGAATCGGCCTGATTTTCACCTTGCGCACACCACTACCACTTTCGCATCACGACCACGACACCATGAAGCACGATCACGCCTCCGATGTTTGCACGCCGTCCCGCTGGCAGTTCTGGATCGACCGGGGCGGCACGTTCACCGATATCGTCGCGCGCCGCCCGGATGGCACGCTCACCACGCACAAGCTGCTTTCCGAACACCCGGAGCAGTATCGCGATGCGGCTGTCGCCGGGATTCGCCATGTGCTTGGCCTGCGAGCCGGAGAACCCATTACGTCGCGCGACGTCGAGATGGTCAAAATGGGCACGACGGTCGCGACCAACGCGCTGCTCGAACGCAAGGGCGAGCCGGTAGCGCTCGTCACCACGCGAGGCTTGCGCGATGTGTTGCGGATCGCGTATCAGAACCGCCCCCGCCTGTTCGATCTCGACATCGCGTTGCCGGAAGCGCTCTATGAGAGCGTGGTGGAAATCGACGAACGCATGAGCGCGCAAGGCGAAGTGGTCGCGACGCTCGATCACGCGGCAGCGGAGCGCGCACTGCGCGAGGTCTACCACAAGGGCATCCGCGCACTCGCAATCGTGCTGATCCACGGTTATCGCCACACGTCGCATGAAAGCGAGCTTGCGGATCTGGCGCGCCGAATCGGCTTCACGCAGATCTCGGTTTCCCACGAAGTCTCGCCGCTGATGAAGATGGTCTCGCGCGGCGATACGACCGTGGTGGATGCCTATCTGTCGCCCATCCTGCGCCGATATGTGGACCAGGTCGCCAGCGAAATGCCGGGCGTGAACCTGCAGTTCATGCAAAGCAGCGGCGGACTGACACGCGCCGATGTATTTCAGGGCAAAGATGCGATTCTCTCCGGCCCGGCGGGCGGTATCGTCGGCATGGTGCGCGCGGCACAGGCAGCGGGCTTCGAGCGCGTGATCGGCTTCGACATGGGCGGCACGTCGACGGACGTCTCGCACTTCAACGGCGAGTTCGAGCGCGTATTCGAAACGCAGGTGGCAGGCGTGCGGATGCGCGCGCCGATGATGAGCATCCATACCGTGGCGGCAGGTGGCGGCTCGGTGCTCGGCTTCGACGGCGCCCGGCTGCGTGTCGGCCCCGACTCGGCGGGCGCCAATCCGGGTCCGGCGGCGTACCGGCGCGGCGGCCCGCTCGCGGTCACCGACTGCAACGTGATGCTCGGCAAGATTCAGCCCGACTATTTCCCGCGCGTCTTCGGTCCGAACGCGAACGAGTCGCTCGATCGCGAGGTCGTCGCTGAACGCTTTCGGGCACTCGCCGATGAAATCTTCGCGGCTACGGGTCAGCGTCGCACACCAGAAGAGCTCGCTGAAGGTTTCCTGGAGATCGCCATTGGCAGCATGGCTAACGCGATCAAGAAAATTTCAGTGCAACGCGGCCACGACGTCTCGCAGTATGTGCTGACGACTTTCGGCGGCGCGGGCGGCCAGCATGCGTGCGGTGTGGCCGACGCGCTCGGCATGACGCGGGTGTTCGCGCATCCGCTTGCCGGTGTGCTCTCCGCTTACGGCATGGGCCTCGCGGATCAGACGGCGATGCGCGAGCGAGCGCTCGAAATCTCGCTCGACGACTCATCGCTTGCGACGCTGGAAGCCGCGCTCGATGCGCTCGCGGCCGATGCAACCGGCGCACTGCTCGAACAGGGCGTGGACGCCGCGCGTATCACGACTGAGCGACGTGTCCATCTGCGCTATCAGGGCACCGATTCATCGCTCGCAGTGCCAGCGGGCAGCGTCGATGCGATGCGCGCCGCTTTCGAAGCCGCGTATCGTCAACGCTATGCGTTCCTGATGGCAGATACGCCGCTCATCGCGGAACTCGCTTGCGTCGAAGCGATCGGCCATTCCGACGCGCCAGTCGATGCCGGCAGCCTGCCGCAGCGCGCGGCAGGCGACGCGCCCCATGCGCAGTCGGTTGTGCGCATGTATTCGAGCGGTAGCTGGCACGACGCATCGCTCTACCAGCGCGAAACGCTGTGCGCAGGCGACACGCTCGACGGCCCGGCGATCATCGCCGAAAAGAACGGCACGACCGTGGTCGAGCCGGGATGGCAGGCGGTGCTGACCGTTCAAGGCAACGTGGTGATGACCCGCGTGCAACCGCTGCCCACGCGCCGCTCGATCGGCACCGAGGCCGACCCCGTGCGCCTCGAAATATTCAACAATCTGTTCATGTCGATTGCCGAGCAGATGGGATTGCGTCTGCAAAACACGGCGTATTCGGTGAACATCAAGGAGCGCCTCGACTTCTCGTGCGCGATCTTCGATGCTGCGGGCAATCTGATTGCGAACGCGCCGCACATGCCCGTGCATCTGGGATCGATGGGCGAGAGCATCAAGACCGTCATCGAGCGAAATCGCGGCGCGATGCGCGACGGCGATGTGTTCATGCTCAACGACCCGTATCACGGCGGCACACATTTGCCCGACGTGACCGTCATCACGCCCGTGTTCGCAGACGGTTCGGCCGAGCCGCTCTTCTACGTCGGCTCGCGCGGACACCATGCGGATATCGGCGGAATCACACCCGGTTCGATGCCGGCCGCTTCGTCGCATATCGAAGAAGAAGGCGTATTGGTCGATAACTGGCAGCTTGTTTCAGCGGGCGTGCTGCGCGACGCCGAAACACGCGCGCTGCTCGCATCGGGCCGCTATCCGGCACGCAACGTCGCACAGAACATGGCCGATCTGCGCGCGCAGATCGCCGCGAACCAGAAGGGCGTGGACGAGCTGCGCCGCATGGTCGCGCAATTCGGCCGCGACGTGGTGCTCGCCTTCATGCAGCACGTGCAGGACAATGCCGAAGAAGCGGTGCGCCGCGTGATCGGCGCCCTCAAGGACGGCGCGTACCGTTACGAACTCGATAACGGCGCGGTGATCGACGTCGCGATTCGCGTCGATGCTGCGACGCGCAGTGCGACCGTGGACTTCAGCGGAACGTCCGTGCAACTGCCGAACAACTTCAACGCGCCGAAGGCGGTCTGCATGGCAGCCGTGCTGTACGTGTTCCGCACGCTCGTCGGCGACGACATCCCGCTGAACGCGGGTTGCCTGAAGCCCCTCTCGGTGATCGTCCCGGACCGCTCGATGCTCAATCCGGTTTATCCGGCAGCGGTGGTCTCGGGCAACGTGGAGACATCGTCCGCGATTACGAATGCGCTCTATGGCGCGCTGGGCATCGTCGCGTCCAGTCAGGGCACGATGAACAACTTCACGTTCGGCGACGCGCGCTACCAGTACTATGAGACGATCGCAGGCGGCAGCGGCGCGGGCGATGGCTTCTGCGGCGTCGACGCGGTACAGACGCACATGACCAACTCGCGCCTGACCGATCCCGAAGTGCTCGAATGGCGCTATCCCGTGCGGCTCGAGTCGCACCTGATCCGCGCGGAGTCGGGCGGCGCAGGACGCTGGCGCGGCGGTAACGGCGCGATCCGGCGCATCCGCTTTCTCGCGCCGATGACCGCGTCGATTCTCTCGAACAACCGCATTCATGCGCCTTTCGGCGCGGCAGGTGGACGCGCGGGAAGGCGGGGCAGCAATCGCGTCGAGCGCGCGGACGGCGAGATCGTCGCATTGGGCCATATCGCCAGCGTCGAGATGGCCGCGGGCGACGTGTTCGTGGTGGAAACGCCGGGTGGCGGGGGTTTCGGGGAAGCGTAATGCTTCATGGCCTGCGGATGTTCAATGCCAGACAGCGGCGTGGGCTCGCCGATGCCGAGCAGGTTGCCCACGCTATCCCGGAACCAGGCAGCTCTTTCGCCTACCCCACTGCAACGCGTCCAGCTCATCTCCATCGGCCCCTCGCTTCATCTGAATGCGCTGCCCGATTCTGGCGAAGCAACGAAATGCCCCGGCGTCACGCCGACCGCGCGCCGAAAGTGTCGGCCAAGATGACTTTGATCGAAAAATCCGACTTCGGCAGCGACCTCACAGGGCGGGACGCCGTCACGCAATAGCCGTTTAGCGTGCTGAATTCGCACCAGACACACATAGCGATGAGGCGAAATACCCACCTCTTTGCGAAACAGGGTGGCGAAGCGCGAAACACTCAACCCGGCGGTGCCGGCGAGCGTCGCGAGGCTGACGGGCTGCGCGAACGAACTCTCGATAAAAGCCACGGCCCGCCTGATCGCGCGCGACATCGCCACGGTCCTGTCGCCTGCGCAGTCGTAGAAGACTCTGGTCATGTTCTATCCCCTCGCGCTACGTTTTCCTAGCGGCATCAGACCCGCACCGTGCCAGACTGCGCGAGCACGCTCGCCGCAGCAGCACCGTCGGGCGGCCCGCTCTGGTATCGCTCCAGTTCCGCTTCGCTGCGATGGCACAGCACCTGCGCGCCGCTCGCGAGCGTGCGCACGCTCGGCGACGTGCGATTGCAGACACCGTCGATGCGCATCGGGCATCGCGCGAGAAATGTGCAAAGCTCCGGCTCATGAGTCGACTCACCGATCGGCGGCAACGTCTGATGACAACGCTCGCCCGCTTCTTCGAGCCAGCCGGCGCGAAGCTCCGGCGCCGACGACACGAGCAGATGCGAATACGGGTGATACGGCGGCGCCGACAACGCGTCGCGGTTGCCCGTCTCGACGCGGTGCCCCGCGTACAGCACGACGATGTCGTCGCTGATCGCACGCACCTTGGCGATGTCGTGCGTGATGAACAGATATGACACGCCGAGCTTCTTTTGCAGATCGCGCAGCAGTTCGAGAATGGCAGCGCCGACCACCGTATCGAGCGCAGACGTGACTTCGTCGCACAGGATCAACTTGGGTTCGGCGGCCAGCGCCCGCGCGAGATTCACGCGCTGTTTCTGCCCGCCCGACAGCTCTCCGGTGCGCCGCTGCGCCAGCTCGGCAGGCAGGCGCACCAGGCCGAGCAGTTCGGCGACGCGGCGCCGCGCGGCCTCGCCCTTCATGCCGTGATAGAACTTCAGCGGACGCGCCAGCGTGCGCTCGACGGTGTGCGTCGGATTCAGCGCGGTGTCGGCGTTCTGGAACACGATCTGGATACAGCGAAACTGTTCGCGGCTGCGGCGGCCGAGGTTGGCGGCGAGCGGCTCACCGTCGAGCAGCAGATTGCCGCGCGCCATCGGCACGAGCCCGGCGATCACCTTCGCGAGCGTCGTCTTGCCCGAACCGGATTCGCCGATCACGCCTACCGTCTGCCCACGATCGATCACGAGGTCCACGTCGCGCAGAATGACCTTGTGCGGCCAGCCCTTCGCGTCGGTGCGGCCGTAGCCGGCCGTCAGACCGCGCAGTTCGAGCAGCGGCGTGTTCGGCTGGGTTGCGTCGGGAGCCGCCGAGGTGGAGGCAGCCGGGGCGATGGGCGTCACGGCAGCAATCAGGCTCTGCG
Source organism: Paraburkholderia sp. MM6662-R1 (assembly GCF_050436245.1). Classification (NCBI taxonomy): domain Bacteria; kingdom Pseudomonadati; phylum Pseudomonadota; class Betaproteobacteria; order Burkholderiales; family Burkholderiaceae; genus Paraburkholderia; species Paraburkholderia sp. MM6662-R1. The sequence goes on from NZ_JBNDLV010000003.1 coordinate 1,123,076, forward strand.
TGTACGGGTGCGCCGGCGCATGCAGAATCTGTTCAGTGCGGCCCGTTTCGCGGATTTCACCATTGCTTAGCACGACGATGCGATCCGCCATCTGCGCGACCACCGCCAGATCGTGCGATACGTAGACGGCCGTCATTCCGCATTGGCGGATCACGCTGCGAAACGCTTGCAGCACGTCGATCTGCGTGGTGACGTCGAGCGCCGTGGTCGGTTCATCGAGGATCACGAGTTCGGGGTCGGTGATCAGCGCCATCGCCGCCATCAGCCGCTGCAACTGGCCGCCCGACACCTGGTGCGGGTAGCGCCGGCCGATCGTCTCCGGCTCGGGCAGCGCGAGCGCGCGGAACAGTTCGACCGCTTTGGCCCGCGCGGCGCGCTTGCTGAGCGTGCCGTGAATCAGCGCGCTTTCGATCACCTGGTCCATGAGCGGGCGCGCCGGGTTGAACGCCGCGGCCGCGCTTTGCGCGATGTAGGCAACCTTGCGGCCACGCAATCCCGCGAGCGCTTTCGGCGAGAGCCCGAGCACGTCGGTGTCGCCCACCCGGATCGCGCCGCCCGCGATGCGGCAGCCGCTGCGTGCATGGCCCATCAGCGACAGTGCGATCGTGGTTTTGCCCGAACCCGACTCGCCGATCAATGCGAGCACCTCGCCGCGCGCAATCTCGAAGTCGATGTCATGCACGATCGTCGTATCCGGCTCGCCGGGCCGGCTTCCCACCACGCGCAGCCCCCGTACCTCGACCAGATTCGACGGGGGTAGCGGCGCGGTCCCCGAGACGGCCTCAAAGGCCGCGTGAGCACGTCTGAAAAAGGGTGCCTTCATCAGTGGCCTCCATCGGCATCAGGCATGCCCTTGCGGCGGCCATGATGCGGCAGTCCGTCGATCAGCAGGTTCACGCCGACCGTGAGGATCGCGATTGCGATCGCGGGCAGGATCACGACCGGCACGCCTTCACCGAGGCCGGCGATGTTCTCGCGTACCAGCGAACCGAGATCGGCATACGGCGGCTGCACGCCGAGACCGAGAAAGCTCAGGCTGCTCAATAGCAGCACGACGAAAGTGAAGCGCAGTCCGGTGTCGGCGAGGATCGGATGAATCATGTTCGGCAGCATCTCGAAGCACGCGATGTAGAGCGCGCTTTCGCCGCGCGCCCGCGCGACCTGCACGTATTCGAGCGTGCCGATATTGACCGCCAGCGAGCGGGCGATCCGGTACGAGCCCGGCATGTAGCTGATCGCCGCGGTCACGATCAGCAACGGCAGTGACGAGCCGAACGCGGCGACGATCATCAGCGCGAACATCTTCGACGGGATCGACGTCACCGCATCGAGCAGCCGGCTCATGGTTTCGTCGATACGGCGGCCGGCCACGGCCGCCAGCAGTCCCAGCATGGTCCCCGTGAGCGCCGCGAGCAGCGCCGCCGCCAGCGCGAGCACGACCGTCAGGCGCATCCCGTAGATGATGCGGGTCAACATGTCGCGACCCAGGTAGTCGGAGCCGAACGGCAGCTTCGCGCTGAAGCCCGCGAATACGTCAGGCGTGAGGATCGCGCCGATCGAATGCGGCGCGAGCCACGGTGCGAACGCCGCGACGAACAACGCGCAACTGACCATCGCCAGGCCGATCCAGCCGCCGGTCGACAGGTTCATGCGTTGCGCGAGGCTGCGGCGGCGCACCGGTCGAGGCGCCGGGCCTCCGCCGCCGCCCCAGGACCGCGCGGGATCGGCGCCCTCCGGCATCATGCTGCTGCGTTGCACCGGTTCGAGCGCACCGAGCCGGTGAGGCGCATCGGAAGAAGGTCGAAGAATCGTCATGTCCGCAGCCTCGGGTTCGAGATGATGGCGCACAGGTCGGCTAGCAGCACGAGCAGCAGATAGCCGAGGCAGAACAGCAGCGTGCAGGCCTGTACGAGCGGGAAGTCGCGGTTGCTGACCGCGTCGACCATCAGGCTGGCGAGGCCCGGGTAGTTGAAGATGGTCTCGACGACGATCACGCCGCCAAGCAGATAAGACAGGCTCAGCGCGATTGCATTGGCGATCGGGCCGATCGCATTCGGCAGTGCGTGGCGCAGTACGACGCGGGCGGGGCTCGCGCCCTTGAGCATCGCCATTTCCACATACGAAGAACTGAGTTGCTCGATCACCGCGGCGCGTGTCATGCGGGCCATCTGCGCGATCACGACCGCGCACAGCGTGACGACCGGCATCGCATACGCGCGCAGAAAGTCGTGCAGGCTCTCGATCTCACCGCTGTACGACAGCGCCGACAGCCAGTGCAGCTTGACGGCCAGCACCAGCACCGCCAGCGTCGCGATCAGGAACTCGGGCGTGGCGACCAGCGAGAGCGTACCGAGGCTCACGATCCGATCGATCAGCGAGTCGCGCTTGACTGCCGCGAGAATGCCCGCCGACACCGCGATCGGCACCGACACCCCGGTGGTGATCGCCGCGAGGGTCAGCGACTTCGGCAGGCGCCCTTCGATCATCTCGGACACCGGCAGATTGCTCGACAGCGACACGCCAAAGTTCGCGTGCAGCAGACCGACGAGCCAATGGAAGTACCGCAGGTATGCCGGCTGGTCGAGGCCGAACTGCAGCCGCAGCGCCGCGACCGTATCCGCCGTCGCCGACTGGCCGAGTGCGGCCTGCGCGGCATCGCCCGGCAACAGGTTGGTGATCACGAAGATGATGATCGAGACAATCAGCAGCGTCAGCGCAGTGACGGCGACGCGCCGGCCGATCAACTGGGCGATATTCCCGTTCATGGGCATGAGCTCCTCGGTTAGGCTGCGCGACACGGCGAGTCACATGAGCCGTGCCGCTCGGGCGCGCTGCGGCTGCCTGCCGCGAGCGGCGCGGCGGGGGCCACCCGCCGCGTCCGGGCGCTTCAGCGGGTCACGCGTTCCACCACACGTACTCGGCGAAGTTGAAGCCCATCATCGCGCCGGTAGGCACGGGCTGGAGCCCTTGCAAGTGCTTGTCGTTCGCGTCGAGCAGGCTCAGGAAGGTCGGGATGCCAATGCCGCCCTGCTCCGATACCAGCACCTGCATGTCGCCGTACATCTGCTTGCGTTTCGCATCGTCGGTTTCCGAGCGGGCCGCGGCCAGCAACTGGTCAAACTTCGGGTTGTTCCAGCCCGACTCGTTCCACGGGGCGTCCGACTTGAAGAACTGCGTGAACAGCACATCGGCGCTCGAGCGCGGATTGACGTTGCCGAACCCGAGCGGATGCTTCATCCAGTGCGTCGACCAGTAACCATCCGCCGGCACGCGGTTGATCTCCAGGTTCACGCCGATCTTCGCGGCGGACTGCTGCAGCAGCACACCCATCTCGATCGAGCCGTTCGCATCGGTGGTCGCATAGATCGGCGGCAGCGTCGTACCGATTGCTCCGGCTTTCTGGAAGTGGAACTTCGCCTTGTCCGGGTCGTGGGGACGCTGCGGCAGCGACGCATTGAAGTAGCGGTGTCCGGGCGGAATCGGCTGATCGTTGCCGATCACCGCATAACCGCGAAACACCGCCGAGCGGATCTGCTCACGGTCGAACAGATACTTCATGCCCTGCACGAAATCGGGGTTGCCCGTCAGCGGGTTGTCGCGGCGCATGATCAGATCGGTATAGAGGCCCGACTTGGTCTCGCGCACCTCGTAGCCCGGCGTCGCGGCAATGCGCTGCGTCGCGCGCGGATCGACGGAATTGATCAGGTGAACATCGCCGGACAGCAGCGCATTCACCCGTGCCGAGTTATCGCCGATACCGATCAGCTCGATCTGGTCGAGGTAAGGGCCGCCGCCGGTCTTCCAGAAACTGTCGTTACGGATGCCGACGGTCGAAACGCCGGGCTTGAACGTCTTCAGCTTGTACGGGCCGGTGCCGACGGCCGTCGTGAAGTCCGTCGTGCCGTCCTTGATGATCACGAATTGCGGCGTGGCAAGAATCACCGGCAGGTCCGCGTTGGCGGAAACGAGCGTCAGCGTGACTTCGTTGGGACCGGTCTGCTTCGCCTCCACGAACTGATCGGCCAGCGTCTTCACCTTCGACGCCGTTGCCGGATTCTTGTGACGCATCAGCGAGTAGACGACATCGGCGGGCGCGAGTGGCTTGCCGTCGTGGAACGTGACGCCTTTGCGCAGTTTGATCACCCACACTTTCGCGTCGCTGGTGTCGATCGATTCGGCGAGATTCATCCTCGGCGTCAGCGACGAATCGAGCTGCGTCAGGCTGCTATAGAACATGAAGAAGCGGATGTAATCGGAGCCTGCCGAACCCTTGGCCGGGTCGAGCGTATCCGCGGTCGAGGATGCGTCGTAGGCCACCCGAATCTTGCCGCCTTTCTTCGGCGTGGGCGCCGCGAATGCCGGGCGAGCCCCCGCCAGCAGACCTCCCGCGCCGGTGGCAAGGATGCCGCCGGCGGCCAGCAAACGCATCATGTCACGGCGGCTGAAGCCGCCCGTTTTGATTGGGTCGTCGTACATGCAACTGCTCCTCACTCGGGATTGAACGCGGGGTATCCAGCATTGGTGTTCGACGGCGCTCCGCGTGCTGGTCGCGGCGCGGTGGCATTGCATGAATCGATTTAAGCACTGCAAAAAATGGCGTTGATCGCGTATCGGTGGATTCGACCATTCGAAAACATGGTTTTGAGTGGTCAAAACAGCATGATTTGCCGCTCCTGGCGTTGACCCTGATGTTCTGGACAGGACGCCCCCCCCACGATGAGAAGTTCGTACTAGTCAATCACCGGGCAACGTGCAACAGTCGCGGCACGGCCGACTATTCACGGAGCGCCCCGTGTCCGATCCAACGCCTCACGCACGTTTCACCTACAGACGCCTGACAGCCGACGACATCCCTGCCGCTCAACGCCTGTCCGCCGCGATTGGCTGGCCGCATCGCCGTGAAGATTGGCGGTTCTCGGCGCGCACCGGGATCGGCTTCATCGCCGAGACGGCGGGCGCGCTGGTCGGCACCGTGGTCTGCTGGAAGTTCGGCGCGGATCAGGCGACGCTGGGCATGCTGATCGTCGCGCCGGAGCATCGCGGCGTGGGTATCGGCCGCACGTTGCTCGCGCACGCGCTCGACGAGCTTGGCAAGCGTGACATCACGCTCTATGCGACCGAGGCTGGCCAGCCGTTGTGCGACGCGTTCGGCTTCGAGCGCTGCGGCGCGCTCGACCAGATGCAGGGTGCGGCGTTCCGGCCGCCGCTCGTTGCGCTGCCCGCCAACGAGCGGCTGCGCCCGCTCGGGGCGAGCGACGCGCAGCAACTCGTCGCGCTCGAATCACGCGCTAGCGGCCTCGATCGCAGCCACGTACTGCCGCCGCTGCTCGATCTGGCCGACGGTATCGCGCTCGATCGCGACGGCGAACTGCTCGGCTTCTCGCTGTTCCGCCGCTTCGGACGCGGCTTCGTGATCGGCCCCGTCGTCGCCAGCGCGTTTCCCGACGCCGTGCGGGCCAAGGCGCTGATCAGCCATTGGCTCGCGCTGAACGAAGGCGCGCTGGTGCGCATCGACGTGCCGCACGGGCACGGCCTGCGCGAGTGGCTAACCGGCCTCGGTCTCGCACGCTCGGAGACGGTCGTGAAGATGCGCCGGCTTGCATCCGCGCCAGCCGATGGCGAGTCGAGCCGCGCCGACCCGGGGCTGCATCAGTATGCGGTGATCGCGCAGTCGCTCACCTGAGCCAGCTGAAGCCACGCTGAACCTGAACCCGCTGCACCGCGGCGCCTCTCTCTTCCACACGCAAACACGCTCGTTCACGCACGGCAGCGTTGGGGTTCGCCCTGCTATTAAGCACACGCAGCAGAAAATGCTGTCTGCAGGGTGAAAAACGCTGCGTCGACGCTCTTTAGGCTTTTTTTTGGCTGAACGGCACGCATACGGCTGTCGCTACTATCGAGGGGTGACTCTTACCTGATCGCCACGTGCGGGGAACCACCATCATGTCAAACTCATCGCTGATCGACGCCGACCGCAAGCACCTGATTCACCCGGTCATCAACTATCGCGCGCACGAAGCGCGCGGCACCACCGTACTCGAATCCGGCCAGGGCGCGTATCTGCGCGATATCGACGGCAATGAACTGCTCGACGCATTTGCGGGCCTGTGGTGCGTGAACGTGGGTTACGGCCAGCAGAGCATCGTCGAAGCGGCGACGCGCCAGATGATGAAGCTGCCCTACGCGACCACCTACTTCCACTTCTCGTCGGAAACCCGCGATCGAACTGGCCGAAAAACTGGTGTCGCTTGCGCCCGCTTCGCTGCAGCACGTCTATTTCACGCTCGGCGGCTCCGATGCGATCGACTCCGCGATACGCTTCATCACGCATTACTTCAATGCAACGGGGCGCCCGGCGAAAAAGCAGATGATCGCGCTCGAACGTGGCTATCACGGATCGTCGTCGGTCGGCGCGGGGCTCACTGCGCTGCCCGCGTTCCACCGCAACTTCGACCTGCCGCTGCCGCACCAGCACCATCTGCCGTCGCCGTATGCGTACCGACAGCCGCAAGGCAGTGACGCGCAAGCGCTGATCGCCGCATCCGTCGCCGCGCTCGAAGCGAAAGTCGCGTCACTCGGGGCGGAGAACGTCGCCGCGTTCTTCTGCGAGCCGATCCAGGGTTCGGGCGGCGTGATCGTGCCGCCGGTCGGCTGGTTAAAGGCGATGCGCGACGCGTGCCGTCGCCTCGACATCCTGTTCGTCGCCGACGAGGTCATCACGGGCTTCGGTCGTACCGGCCCGCTCTTCGCGTGCGAGGCCGAACAGGTCGAGCCGGATCTGATGACGGTGGCGAAGGGGCTGACCTCCGGTTATGCGCCGATGGGCGCGGTGCTGATGTCCGACGAAATCTACCAGGGCATTGCAGGCGATGCGCGCGATACCGCGGTCGTCGGTCACGGTCAGACCTACTCCGCGCATCCGGTGAGCGCCGCCATCGGGCTCGAAGTACTGCGGCTCTATCAGGAGGGCGGTCTGCTCGCGAACGGCATCGCGCAGGCACCGCGCTTTGCCGCCGGGCTCGACGCGCTGCTCGCTCATCCGCTGGTGGGCGACTCGCGTCATCGCGGGCTGCTCGGCGCGCTGGAACTGGTCGCGGACAAGAACTCGCGGGCACGCTTCGATCCGTCGCTGAAGCTGCCGGACCGGATCACGGCCGCAGCCTACCGCAACCGCCTCGTGTTCCGCGCATTCGGCGACAGCATTCTCGGTTTCGCGCCCGCGCTGTGCTTCGGCGAGGCCGAGTTCGAACAACTGTTCGGCCGTCTGCGGCGCACGCTCGACGACGTGCTCGAGCAGGCGGAGGTGCGTGCCGCATTGCGCGGCGCGAGCCGCGCGGCCGCCTGAGCGCGTGATAACATCGGCCTGCGCGTTGCTTGACCAAGGCGAAGCGCAACGAAGCGAAAAGCAGAACCTTCGACGGGCAGACCGATACATGACGACAAGCGGCGACACGAAGCTGGACCGGATCGACCTGCGTATTCTTTCGCAACTCCAGAAGAAAGGCCGTATCACGAACGTCGAGCTTGCGGACGCCGTGGGGCTCTCGCCGAGCCCCTGTCTGATTCGCGTGAAAAGGCTTGAAAAGGCCGGCTATATCGTCGGCTACGGCGCACATATCCAACTGCAGAAACTCGGTGACGTGCAGATCGTGTTCACCGAGGTCACGCTCGCCGACCATCGTCGCGAAGACTTCGCCAAGTTCGAGGCGGCGATCCGTCCTGTGGACGAGATCATTGAATGCCATCTGGCGAGCGGCGGCTACGATTACCTGCTGAAGTTCGTCACGCGCAGCGTCAATCATTATCAGAGCGTGATCGAAGGGCTGCTGGAGCGCGACATCGGCATCGAGAAGTATTTCAGCTACGTCATCATCAAGACGCCATTCGTGAAATCCGAATACCCGCTGGAAACGCTCTTCTCGCAGCAGCATCAATGAAGCGGTGATGGTTTCGGCTACGCGCAGCCGGCCCGATCGGGTCGAATGCGTTCGAGGCCACCGGCGCGACGCCGGTGGCCTGTCGACTTGCAGTCAACCATTCGCGCTCAGCCATTCCCCCGGCGTTCTGCCAAGCACACGTTTGAAGTGCCGGCATAGATGGCTTTGATCGAAGAAGCCCACCTCGGTCGCCACGATCGACGGCGGCAAGCCTCGTCGCAACAGGCGCTGCGCATGCCGTACGCGCACTAGCCGCACATATTGCTGCGGCGACACGCCAATCTCCGCGCTGAAGCGCACCGCAAACCTCGAAATGCTCAACTGCGCGACGGCCGCCAGTTCGGACAGGCTGATTGGCTCGGCGAAACAGGCATCGATGAAGTCGAGCGCACGCTGCACGGCGCGGCTCACGCGATTCGGCGCGCGCGTCGGATGACGGCTCGCGCCCGCAAGCTCAGGCGCGGATGATGACGAAGTTGGGCTCAGGCTCAGCATCGACGCTCCGCTCACGCAACGCGCGACGTGGGCGGCACTGTCGGTGCCGTCTTCCGATTGGCCGCGAAGCGGCGGATGTCGAACGGCTCGAGCGGCGTGCTGGTGGCGCCGGTGTCGATCAGTTCGGCCATCGTGTCGCCTACGCCCGGACCAAGCTGAAAACCGTGGCCGCAAAAACCGAACGCATAGAACAGGCCGCTGGTCGTCCCGCTTGCGCCCATGATCGGCTTGTCATCGGGCATATAGCCTTCCACGCCGCTCCACACCCGGATGATGCTCAGCTTGCGCAGCATCGGCGCGACCCGCTGCAGCTGTCTGAACTGCAGCAACGTGCTTGACGGGAGAACCTTCGCGCGGCGTTCGTCGAGATACGCAGGCGCACGCGCGCAGCCGCCGATCACGATATTGCCGCGCGCGACCTGGCGGAAATACACCACCTCTTCGATCTGCGGCGACGACACGCCGACCACCGGCTGGATCGCATACGGCACGGGTTCGGTAACGGCCATCTGTGGACCGTTGACGGCGATCGGCACCGCTTCGCCAAATTGCTCCGACAGCAGGTTGCCCCACGCACCCGCCGTGATCAGCAGCACGGGCGCATGAAACGTGCGGCCGTCGGCGCTCGTGGCGCGAAACTCGGCGCCCTCTTTTTCCACCGTCACGACATCGCAGTTTTCGACGATCTGCGCACCGAGCCGAGCCGCGGCGCGGGCGAACGCGGGCGCCGCGAGGCGCGGATTCGCGTGCCCGTCCATCTGCGAATAGGAGCCCGCCAGCACCCTCCGCACCGAGAAACGGAAACCGCGCGCGCAGCGCGTCGCCGCGCAACAGGTCGAGCTTGAGACCGTAGTGCGCGGCCTCCTTCGCATAGGTTTCGAACTGGTCGGCCTGCTCTTCGCGATAACAGACGCGGACATGGCCCGACATCAGAAACTCGGCGTCGTGCTGGATCAATTCCGGCAGACGCCCCCAGATTTCGCGCGAACGGTTCGCCAGCGGCAACTGCGGCAGAAACCGCCCTTGACGGCGCACGTTACCGAAGTTGGTGCCGCTCGCCTGCTGCCCGACGAGCTGGCGCTCGAGCAGGATCACCGAGCGGCCCCGCTGCCTCAGAAAAAATGCGGCGGACGCACCCATGAACCCGCCGCCCACGATCAGAACATCGGCTTGTGCACGGTTCACTCGGTATCCTCCACGGTTGCAATGGCCAGCGGCTTGACCGGCGCCTGTCCACGAAGTCTGCCAACCTGCTCGAGCGGCACGTTCGCCGCCGCCGCGATCACCTCCGCACCCGCATGGCCGCAGTAACGTCCCTGACAGCGCCCCATACCGACACGGCTAAAGGCCTTGGCACGGTTCGCTTCCTGCGCGCCTTCATCGCGCACCACGCGGCGCAGTTCGCCCGCGGTGATGCCTTCGCACCGGCAAACGATCGTATCGTCGGACAGACGCGCCGCCTGCGCGGCAGGCCACGCAAACGCCTCTGCCAGACCCAGCCGGAAGCGATCCATTTTGCGCTGTTCACGCGTCAACGCGTCGAGCGTGGTCGCCGCAACGGGCCGCCCGAGATCGCTCAGCGCAGCGTGGGCCGCGAGCTGTCCGGCGACCTCGGCGCCGTCCGCGCCGAGCACGCGCGCGCCATCGCCCGCGATATAGACGCCCTTTTCGCTACTGCGACCGAGTTCGTCGATTTGCGGCACCCATTGCCGCGTGATCGCGTCGAACCGGAACGCACAGCGCGCGAGATCGGCAAGCTGGGTTTCCGGCCGCAGGTGATAGCCGAGACCGACCGCGTCGCATTCGACCTGCGCGACGTTGCCGCGCGCATCGCGAAAGCGTACGCCAAGCACGCCGTCGCCCGCAGTGCCGAGAATTTCGAGCGGCTCGATGCCGTTTTCCACCCGCACGCCTGAGCGCTTCAACGCGCTCACGAGCGCGCGGCCCTTGCGCAATACGTCGACGCGCGCCAGCAATTTGGGCAGCGCGCGCAAGCGCGCACCGGTCTTCGACGTGTCGAGTACTGCCGCTACCCTGGCGCCCGCCTGCACATACTGGTTCGCGACCAGATACAGCAATGGGCCCGTACCCATGAAAACGACCTGACGGCCAATCGCGCAGGCCTGCGACTTCAGCGCGATCTGCGCGGCACCGAGGCTGTAGGTACCGGCGAACTGCCAGCCTTTGACCGGCATCAACCGGTCGGTCGCGCCGGGGCACAGGATCAGCGCGTCGTAGCGCAACACGCTCGCGTGTCCTTCATGCACGATATGCAACTTGCCTTGCGCGACGTTCCACGCCAGCGTCTGCGGACGGTAATCGATCTGCGGGCGCAGTCGCTCGAAAGTTCGATGGAGGTTCTCCGCGCGCGCGGCTTCCGTGCCGTACAGCTTCGAATACGGCCGCGTGAAGCCATCGGGCTGACGCCGGTAGATCTGGCCGCCATCGCGCCTGCCTTCGTCGACGACGATCGGGCGGATGCCGGCCGCCAGCAGCGTTTGCGCGCAGCGCACCCCTGCAGGCCCTGCGCCGACGATTACGATGCGAGGTTCGGCCATTGCGCCTCCGGTTGCGTCGTGACGACGCGCATGCCTGCTTCGACCACCGTGGTGCAGGCGCGCAGCCGCTCGCCGTCCGCGGTCCATACCCAGCAGTCCTGACACGCGCCCATCAGGCAAAAGCCCGCGCGTTGTTCCGCGCCGAACTCGGACTGCCGCACATGCCGCACCGAGCACAGCATCGCAGTGAGCAGCGTGTCGCCGGCCAGCGCTTCGACCGGCGCGCCGTTGATCGTCAGTTCGACTTTGGCGCGAACCGTCTCGCCTACGCGTACGAATCTGCCGTTCATGCCGCGGCTCCTGCCATACCGTCGGGCGCGACATGAGCGTCGCTGCGATTGGTCAGCACGTGGCGCAGGAACTCGCGGGTGCGCGCCTCGCGCGGCGAGCCCAGCACCTGCTGCGCCGTGCCCTCCTCGATGATGAGTCCCGCGTGCAGAAAACACACCCGGTCTGCCACCTCACGCGCAAAGCCCATTTCGTGGGTGACCACCAGCATCGTCATGCCTTCCCGTGCGAGGGTGCGCATCACGCCGAGCACTTCGCCGACCAGTTCTGGATCGAGCGCCGAGGTCGGCTCGTCGAACAGGATCGCCTTCGGCTTCATCGCGAGCGAGCGCGCAATCGCCACCCGTTGCTGCTGCCCGCCCGAAAGCTGATGAGGATAGGCGTGCAGCTTGTGGCCGAGCCCCACCTTGTCGAGCAGTTCAGACGCTTCGCGTTGCGCGTCCGCGCGCGCGAGGCGCTTGACATGCACCGGCCCTTCCATCACGTTCTCGAGCGCCGTACGGTGCGGGAACAGGTTGAAGCGCTGAAACACCATGCCGACCTGGGTGCGCAACTGGTTGATGTTACGCGCGCGCTGTTCGACGCGCTCGCCGAGCAGACGAATTTCGCCTTCGTCGTATGACTCCAGCGCGTTAATGCAGCGCAGCAGGGTTGACTTTCCCGAGCCCGACGCACCGATCAGGCAGACCACTTCGCCCTGGCGGACGTTGAGCGAAATGCCCTTGAGAACGGGTACGGTGCCAAAGCTCTTGTGCACATTCGTGATTTCGATCATCGCATCCTCACTTCGCACTTATCTCGCCCTGTGCCGACCGAAACGTCGTTCAAGCGTGCGGGTCATGCTCATCAGCGGCAAGCTCATCGCGAGATAGCCGAGCGCGACGAGCGTATATACCGTCAGATTCTGAAACGTCGACGACGCGATCAGTTGGCCTTCGCGCGTCATTTCGGCGACCGTGATGGTCGACGCGAGCGATGAATCCTTCAGCATCATCACGAGCGTGTTGCTGTACGGCGGCAGCGCGACCTTGATCGCCTGCGGCAGGATCACCCGTATCATCGTCTTCACGCGGCCCATGCCGATCGACTGCGCGGCTTCGTACTGGCCTGGATCGACTGCCTCGATACCCGCCCGGAAAATTTCCGCGACGTAAGTCGAGTAACCGAAACCAAGCCCAATGATGCTGGCTTGCAGCGCCGACACCTGGATGTGGATTTCCGGCAGCACGAAGTAGATGTAGAACAGCAGCACGATCATCGGCAGGCCGCGCACGACGTTGATCATCGTGCTCACACCGCGTACGACGAGGGGATAGCGCGACATCTTCAGCAATGCCCAGGTCAGGCCGAGCACGGTGCTCAACACCAGACAACCCAGCGTGATGACGATGCTCATCACCGCGCCTTGCAGCAAAATCGGTACAAAGTCGGCTATATCTTGCCAGTGCATGTCGTGCCTTCCATTGCTCTTCGTATTCGTTCAGTCCGCCGCGCCGCTGCGCGACGGACCTGGCAGGACGAGTCCCGCATCGCCGCGGGCACGGCTCTTTTCACGCGAAGCCAATCAGCTCACGAGGTGCCACTTTTTGAGGATCGCGTCGAGCGTGCCGTCGGCCTTCATTTTCGTCAGCGCGTCGTTGATCTTCGCCATCAGCGCGCTATTGCCCTTCTTCACCGCGATCGCGATGTCGAACTTTTCCATCGGCACATACGCGTCGTCGACCCGCGTCCCCGCCATCGCGCCCGCTGCTTCCTGGGCCTTCAGGATCGGATAGTCGTTGAAGCCCGCGACGATGCGGCCAAGCGCGACATCGCGCGTCATGTCGGCGGGGCTGTCGTACATCTTCACTTCGGTGAAGATGCCGAGTTTCTTCAACTGATCGCCGTAGTCGGTACCGGTCGGCGCCCCGACCGTCATGCCCTTCAGGTCCTGCACCGAGTGATAGACCGCCTTGTTCGTGTCCTTCACGATGATGCCCTCGCCAAACGCCGTCACCGGCTGCGAGAAATCGACCACTTCGGCGCGCTTCGGCGTCGGCGTCATGCCGGCAACGATGATGTCGATCTTGCCCGATACCACCGACTGGATCAGCGCCGAGAACGGCACCGCGTCGTACGACACGTTAAAGTTTTCGCGCTTGCCGATCTCCTTGACGACATCCGGCATCAGGCCTTCGATCTGCTGCGTCTTCACGTTCATGAACGTGGTCGGCGCGCTCGACGGCGGCGAGCCGGCGGTGAGCGTCGCCGTTTCCGCAGCGTGGGCGGCGCCGAACATCATCGTCATCGCGAGGCCCGCGCCGGCGGCAAAGCGCTGCACAGTGTTGAAGCGGACGGCAGCTGCAGGCTGGAACATGAAACGCAACATGGGGATTTCCTCTGGGAATAGTGATTTTCAATCTACGCGCTGCCCGACCATCTAACGGTAGCGATCAGTCGATCCATTCAATGCAGTACATCCTGCAACCTGTAATACGCGCCGACGAGCGGCAGAAACCACGCGCGTCCAAAATGTCCTGGAATCGCGGGCCATTCGAGCGTTCGCCACGGATTGCGCGAGGCGGCGCCGAACATCACGTCGGCCATCAGACGACCCATGTGCACGGACATCTGCACACCGTGGCCGCTGTAGCCCATTGAATAGAACAGTCCTTCATGCTGGCCTGCGCGCGGCAGCCGGTCGGCCGTCATGTCGACGAGGCCGCCCCAGCAATAATCGATGCGCACGTCGGCCAGTTGCGGGAAATAGCGTGCGAGCCCATCACGCAGAATCCGCCCGCTTTTCTCGTCCGAACGCGGATTCGACATCGCGAAGCGCGCGCGGCCGCCGAACAGCAGACGCTCGTCCGGCGTCGCACGAAAATAGTTGCCGATGTTCAGCGTCGTCACATACGAGCGGCGCGTCGGCAACACCGCATCGAGGCGCGCCTTGCCCAGCGGCTCGGTTGCGACGATGAAGCTGCCGACGGGCGCGATGCGGCGCCGGAACCATTGCAGCGGACCGACCTGCGACGCACCGGTGGCAATCAGCACGCGCTCGGCGCGTACCGTCCCGAGCGGACACTGCACGTCGAACGCGTTGCCGCCGAGCGGCTTGAGGTTCGTCACCGGCGTGTTCTCGTAGATCTGCGCCCCACGCCGTGCGGCTGCCGTGCCGAGACCCACGCCGAATTTGCCCATGTGCATCTGCATGCCGTTGTGTTGCACGAGGCCGCCGAAAAAGCTGTCCGACCCGATCTCGTTGCGAATCTGCTCGGGCGGCACGAGTTCGACATCGGAATCGACTTCGCGCCGCAACACCTCGTACGACTTCGCGAGCGACGCGAAATGCTGCGGTTTCGCGGCGAGTTTGATCTTCCCGGAGTGGCGCAGATCGCAATCGATCTGCTCCTCCCCGATGATCGTTTTCACCGTTTCGACGGCGCCGGCATACGCACGGTAGAACTCGGACGCGCGTTCGCTGCCGATGCGCGCGGACAACGCGGCGTAGTCCTGCGCGACGCCCGTATTGCAATGGCCGCCGTTACGGCCCGATGCCTGCGCCGCGAGTCGACCCGCCTCGAACACGATCACCGACATGCCACGTTTGGCCAGCTCCAACGCAGCCGACAGCCCGGTGAAGCCGCCGCCGACCACCGCAACGTCCACCCGCTGCGGTAGCGGACCCTGGGCGCCGCCGGTAAAGCGTGGCGCAGTGTCGAGCCAGTAGGAGTCGAGCTTCATCGTGATGCGTTCCTGTCGGTTGGTTGCGCCGCTTTCAGCGGCGCGCGGGAAGCGATGTCGTGAGAAGGCCGGACGTGCGAATCAGAGGCCGAGCAGCGATGCCAGTTGCGGGATGCCCGACACTTCGTTGACGCCGTAATACGGGTTCAGCGGCTCGTGACTGCGGTTGACGAACGCCTTGTGTTTGATGCCCATGTCGTACGCGGTCATCAGGTCATAGCGGAAGCTCGACGACACATGCAGCACGTCTTCCGGATTGCAGTCCAGTTGCGAGAACATGTACTCGAAGGCTTTCTGCAGCGGCTTGTACGCCTGTGCCTGCTGGGCGGTGTAGACCTTGTGGAACGGCGCGCCGAGCTTGTCGACGTTGCTGTGGATCTGGTCGTTCGACGCATTCGACAGGATCACGAGCTTGTACTTCGAGGCCAGTCGCGACAGCCCTTCCGGCACGTCCGCGTGCGGGCCCCAGCTCGGCACGGCCTCGTAGATCTTCAGTGCGGTCGCTTCGTCGAACGGCACGCCGGTGCGTTCGCAGGTGCGGCGCACCGAGTTCACGACCACGTCGCGATAGGGCTTCCATGCGCCCAGCACTTCGTCGAGGCGGTAGCCACGGAAGAACTCGACAAACTCATCCATCTTCGCCTTGTCCAGCTTGTCGCCGTAAAGCTCGCGCGCGGTCTGGCCCATCTGGAAGTTGGTCAGCGTGCCATAGCAGTCGAAAGTGATGTACTTCGGCTCGAAATCGATCATGGTCAACATCCTGTCGTCGTGGCGAACCTGGTTGCAGGCTCGGGGTTCAGTTTCGGGTTGAATCAGTGCGGTTGATGCTTGCGTATATCAGGTGTAAAGCCGTGTTTCACAGCGTTTCGAAATCGATCAGCACACTCTTGTGCCGCATGCTCGCCACCATCGCTTCGCGGCCGAGATCCTTGCCGATACCGGACTGGCCGAAGCCGCCCGTCGGAATGATCATGTCGCCGCTGCGGCCGTAACGGTTGATCCAGATGGTGCCCGCGGCGATGCGGCGCATCGCCCGCAGCGCCTGACCGATGTCGCTGCTATGGACCCCCGCCGCGAGACCGTAGATCGGATGCGCGGCGAGCGCGATGCCCTCTTCCTCGTCGGCGAATGTCTGTACCGTCAGCACCGGGCCGAATAGTTCCTCGCGCACGGCGGGCGTCTCTGAAGTCACATTGGCGAGCAGCGTCGGGCGATGGAAATAGCCTGCGTCGGTGCCTTCGAAAAAGCCGCCGCCGAAGATCACTTCCGCGCCGCTCTCGCGGCTCTGCCCGATCAGCGCTTCGATGCGTCGCGCCTGGGCGCCACTGATGATCGGCGAATAAGCGGTGCGGCTGTCCCACAGCGGGCCGGGCTCGATCGGCTGCAGTTGCCGTTGAATGGCGGCGATCAGCGGCTCGGCAATGCGCTCGTGCACGATCAGCCGCGTGCCGGCCACGCAGGCCTGGCCGCCGTTGGCCGTAAAGCCGCGGGCGACACAGCGCGCCGTATGCTCGAGGTCCCGCACATGTTCGAACACCAGTTGCGGGCTCTTGCCGCCGAGTTCCAGCGTGACGGGCTTGGTGCCGTGCATCGCGGCGTCGCTCATGATCGCGGCGCCCGTGCGGGTCGAACCGGTGAAGCTCATCTTCGAGATGCCTGGGTGACGCGTCAGCGCGGCGCCCGCCGTCGCTCCACGGCCATTCACCACGTTGAAGATGCCCGGAGGAATGCCGGCTTCGATGGCGAGTTCCGCGAGACGCAGCGTCGAGAACGGCGTCATTTCCGACGGTTTCATCACGACCGCGTTGCCCGCCGCGAGCGCGGGACCGCACTTCCATGAACACATCGACAGCGGAAAATTCCACGGTGTAATCGCACCGATCACACCGTACGGCTCCGATGCAACAAAACCGAGACTGTCGCGGCGCGTGGCCGCGATATCGCCACCGAGCTTGTCGGCCAGCTCCGCGAAGAAGCGGATCGCCTCCGCGGTGAACGGCACATCTGATGTATAGCTTTCCGTCACCGGACGCGTCGAGCTGACCGTTTCGAGTTGGGCGAGGCTCACCGCATCGCGATCGATCAGATCGGCCCAGCGGCTCAACACCTTCGCGCGCTCGCGCGGAGAGCGGGTGCCCCAGCCGCTCGTCTTCCATGCCGCTAGCGCATTGCTGACTGCATGATCGACGGTGGCGTCCGAGGCGTCCGGCACATGGCCAAGCAGCGCGCCGTCCGACGGCCGGTGAACGGCGATCTGCGCTTCGCCCGCCGAATAGTACGCACCGCCAATGAAATGCCCCTGCGGCAACGGCACGGCTGAAGGATCGAAATCGAGTGACGGAGTGGACATGTCCGGCCTGATCAGTAGGTTCAAGTGTGTGGTGCCGCGTGCGCATACGCACTGATGACTGCGGCACCACGCGGCACTGCTGTTCGCCATCGCGACCGCCGAATGAACGAACATCGGATGAAGTTCATTTTAATGAACACGAAATGAAATACTAGTGGTCAAAAATAAACTGTGTGAAAAGTTCGTTGTGCGCTGCAATACATTGCGTGCCTCGGAGAGCACACCGCCGCACTGGTGGGCACGGGCCGCAAGCCCGCACGGCTGGGGCGCGCACGAGCGAGGCGACGCGACGCGCCCGTTCCGTCGTGCAACGCAAAACCGAAAAGTGAATGAGAGAAAGGCGTTGACGTCAGCCGCCGTCCGTGCGAACCGGACGCGCCGCGTCAGAGCGAGCGAGGAAAAGAGAGGGAAGACAGCGCCGCTTGCCACACGACATGCGGCTCCGGTACAACAAACAGATCAAAGATGAATGACGGGCGGCTGCGTGTTCATGATCCACAGCAAACGAGCAGTCTTCCTGCTTTCGTTACGCACGCTATGCGGCACCGTGCTCTTGAACTGGAAGCTGTCTCCCGCGCGCAGTTCGGAGCGCCGGTCGCCGACATTCAGCACGACCGTGCCTTCCAGCACCAGGCCCGCCTTCTCGCCGATGCCCACCAGCACCTCTTCGGAACCGGAGCCGGCCGGCAGCATGATGATCATCATCTGCAAATCGTGATCGCCATGCGGCGACAGCAATTCTTTCTGCATGCCGTTCTTGCCGACTTCGAACAGCGGCCGCTCGGCCGCCTTGCGCACGAAATCGCCGGTGATCGGGTCCGAGACCGCGTCGTCTTCTTCGAGCAGCGCGGTCAGCGGAACCTCCAACGCCAGGCGCAGGCGCTCGAGAATACGCACCGACGGATTGGCCTTGTTGCGCTCGACCTGACTGACGGTGCCGACCGACACGCCCGCGCGCATCGCCAGTTCGTTGATCGACAGACCCTGCGCGACGCGCAGCGCGCGCAGACGAGCGCCGACGTCGCCGGGACCGGGGTCGGCCGTGCGCTTCTTGCTGAGCTCGGTTCGCTGCATGTGTCTCCCGTTGATGACGCTGCGGCCGGCTGCCCATGTGCCGCCGGTGCGGTTGTTGTGCTGGGCGCGCACGGTCGCATCCGATGAGGCGCCAGCCGCTTCGTTACAATGAACGCCCGTTCAATTTTCAGCATTATATTGAATATAGCACCCGCGGGGTGAACGCCAAAAATACCTGTGCGATTGCGTTGCGCGTCGCTGCCGCCGTGAAGCAGACCCGAGCACACACCGGCCCGAATAACAAAAAGATCGTCCTATGAAGCAGGCACCGGGAATGCCACAGTCTAGGCTGATCATGCCGCCAGCAGGAGTTTGCAGTGTCCGAATCAACCGTGAAGAAATCACTGACCTATCGCCGCTTCACTTCCGATGACATCGCCGCCGCGCACGGCCTCTCGGTTGCGGTGCGCTGGCCGCACCGCGCCGATGACTGGCGCTTCATGTACGACGCCGGCACCGGCTTCGTCGCCGAGGACAATGGCGCCGTGATCGGCACCGCGCTCTGCTGGAAATTCGGCGCGGACCGCGGCACGCTCGGCCTCGTGATCGTCTCGCCGGACGAACAGGGCCGCGGCATTGGCCGCAAGCTGATGGAACTGGTGCTCGAAGAACTGGGCAACCGCGTGACCTTCCTGCACGCAACGGTCGCGGGCAAGCCGCTTTACGAAAAGCTCGGCTTCGTCAGCTGCGGCGGACTCACCCAGCATCAGGGCGCGCTCGGCAGCGTGGCCGCTGTCGCGCCGCCGGCCGGCGAACAGTTGCGTGCCGCGAGGCCGGACGACACGCCGAAGCTCATCGAACTCGCGTCGCGCGCGAGCGGCTTCGACCGCAGCGCGACGATACCGGCGCTGCTCGAGTTCGCGCAAGCCGTGGTTCTCGAACGTGACGGCGAAGTGGTCGGTTTATCGCTGTTCCGTCCGTTCGGACGCGGCTACTCGGTTGGACCGGTGGTCGCGCAGCATGGGTCCGACGATCTGCGTGCCCGCGCACTGATTTCGTACTGGCTCGCGCAGCACGCCGGCGACTTCGTGCGGATCGACGTGCCGGACGACGCCGGCATCAACGACTGGTTGACCCATGTCGGCATGCCGCGCGTCGACTCGGTCGAAAAGATGGTGCGCAACGCGCCCGCCGACTTGCGCGAGGTGGCCCCCGACCCGGGTTGGCGCGCGTTCGGCATCATCAATCAGGCGATGGCGTAAGCGCCGATGACCGTCCTCTACAAGGCCGATCCGGTGCGTGGAGCGCTATGGGCCGAGCGCTTCGCGCAGCTGGCGCCCGACGTGCCGTTCCGGGTGTGGCCGGACATCGGCGATCCCACGGCCGTGCGCTATCTGGTCGCGTGGCAACCGGGAGACCTCGCGCTCACGCTGCCGAATCTCGAAGTGGTGTTTTCGGTCGGCGCGGGAGTCGATCAACTGGATCTGTCGCAGATTCCGGCGCATCTGCCGGTGGTGCGAATGCTCGAGCCGGGCATCGTCGAAGGCATGGTCGAATATGTCACCGAGGCGGTGCTGGCGATTCACCGCGATCTGTTCGATTACGGGTTGCAGCAGCGGGCGCGCGTCTGGCAGCCGATGCCGTTGCGCGCCGCCGCGTCGCGTCGAATCGGCGTGCTCGGCCTCGGCATGCTTGGCCGCGCGGTACTGGAGCGTTTGCGGCTGTTCGGCTTCGCCTGCGCGGGCTGGAGCCGCTCGAAGCATGAGCTCGAAGGGATCGACTGCTATGCGGGCGAGGCCGGGCTCGACGAGTTGCTTGCCCGTGCCGACATCCTGATCTGTTTGCTGCCGCTCACGGACGCCACGCGCGGCCTGCTCTGCCGGCGGGTATTCGACATCCTGCCGCGAGGCGCGTCGCTGGTTCACGTCGGCCGCGGACCGCAACTCGTCGGCGCCGATCTGCTCGACGCGCTGCAACGCGGGCAGATTCACAGCGCGGTGCTCGATGTCACCGACCCGGAGCCGTTGCCCGCCGACCATCCGCTGTGGGCGCAACCGCGCGTGCGCATCACGCCGCATATCGCGAGCGCGACGCGGCCCGAACCGGCCGTCGATGCGGTACTGGAAAACCTGCGCCGCTATCGCAGCGGCGAGCGGATGAACGGCTTGATCGACCGGACGCGCGGCTACTGATACCCATGCGCGGCCCGAACCCCGAACGCAACCCCATTTCGCCATCCGCGCGGCGTCGGCAGACGGCGCGCGATCACGGCAAGGAGAGAGATGTATGACCCGCAAATACCGCATTGCCGTGATTCCCGGCGACGGCATCGGCACCGAAGTGATGCCCGAAGGCCTACGCGTGCTGGACGCCGCATGCAAACGCTTCGACATCGGCATCGACTACCGCCATATCGAATGGGCGTCGTGCGACTACTACGCGCAACACGGCCAGATGATGCCCGAGAACTGGAAGGCGCAACTGCAGGACTGCGATGCGATTCTGTTCGGCGCGGTCGGCTGGCCCGACAAGGTGCCCGACCATATTTCGCTGTGGGGCTCGCTCCTGAAGTTCCGCCGCGAATTCGACCAGTACGTGAACCTGCGCCCCGCACGGCTGTTCGAAGGCGTGCCCTGCCCGCTCGCTAACCGCAAGCCGGGCGATATCGACTTCATGATCGTGCGCGAAAACACCGAAGGCGAGTATTCGTCGGTGGGCGGCACGATGTTCGAGGGCACCGAGCGCGAAGTCGTGATGCAGCAGTCGATCTTCACGCGCCACGGCACCGAGCGCGTGATGAAGTTCGCGTTCGACCTTGCACAGCGTCGAGCGAAGAAACTCACGGTTGCAACGAAGAGCAACGGTATCGCGATCAGCATGCCGTGGTGGGACGCCCGCGCCGATGAAATGGCCGCCCGCTACCCGGATGTGAAGATGGACCGTCAGCACATCGACATCCTGTGCGCGCGCTTCGTGCTGAACCCGGATCGCTTCGACGTGGTGGTCGCATCGAACCTGTTCGGCGACATCCTTTCCGATCTCGGGCCGGCGTGCACGGGGACGATCGGCATCGCGCCGTCGGGCAACCTGAATCCCGATCGGCGCTTTCCGTCGCTGTTCGAGCCGGTGCATGGCTCGGCGCCCGACATCGCCGGCAAGGGCATTGCCAATCCGGTCGCGATGATCTGGTCGGCCGCGATGATGCTCGACTTTCTCGGCCACGGCGCGGGTGTCGAGCGCGATGCGCACGACACCATCGTCGCCGCGATCACGCGGGTGCTGAAGGAAGGCCCGCGCACGGGCGACCTGGGCGGCAGCGCATCGACCACGGAGGTCGGCGCGGCGATCGCGGCTCAGGTCGCCAACCCGTCCTGATCACTCACAGAGCAGGCAGCACTGGCTGCCCGGCGCGCGTCGGGCGCTCTGCCGTCGCATGCCAACCGGCACGGAGACCTCATATGAGCACGAATCTCGAACAACAGGCCCGCGCGCTGATCCGCACGGAGAACTTCATCAACGGCGAGTGGGTCGCCGCCGCGAGCGGTCGGCGTTTCGCGGTCACCGATCCGGCGACCGGCAAGCTGATCGCGGAAGTTGCCGACAGCGGCCCCAGCGACGCGCGAGCGGCCACGGACGCCGCCGCTAAAGCGCTGCCCGCGTGGCGCGCGAGACTGGCCAGCGAACGCGCGGCGGTACTGCACCGCTGGCACGCGTTGATCGTCGCGAATCGCGACGCACTCGGTGCGTTGATCTCACTCGAACAAGGCAAGCCGCTCGCCGAAGGACGCGCCGAGGTGAACTATGGCGCGTCGTACGTCGCGTGGTTCGCCGACGAAGCCACCCGCATCTACGGCGACCTGATTCCGCAGCAGCAGCGCGGCAAACGGATGAGCGCGGTCAAGGAACCGATCGGGGTCGTCGCGGCCATCACGCCCTGGAATTTTCCGCTTGCGATGATCGCGCGCAAGATCGCACCCGCGCTCGCGGCGGGCTGCACGGTGGTCGCGAAACCCGCGGAAGACACGCCGCTCACCGCGATCGCACTGGTGATGCTGGCGCACGAGGCGGGCGTGCCGAACGGCGTGCTCAACCTGATCTCGGCGTCGCGTGCGGCGGCGGCCGAGACGGTCGGCGACTGGCTCGCCGACAGCCGTGTCCGCAAGATCACGTTCACCGGATCGACACCCGTCGGCAAGCATCTCGCGCGCGAATCGGCGGGCACGCTGAAGAAGCTCTCGCTGGAACTCGGCGGCAATGCGCCGTTCATCGTATTCGACGACGCCGACCTCGATGCCGCGGTCAATGGCCTGCTGGCCGCGAAATTCCGCAATGGCGGGCAGACCTGCGTGTGTCCGAACCGCGTCTTCGTGCAACGCGGCGTATACGAACGTTTCTCCGCGCTGCTGTGCGCGAAAGTGGCCGAACTGCGGGTCGGACCCGCCAGCGACCCCGCCTCGCAGATCGGGCCCATGATCAATGAGCGCGCTGTGGACAAGATCGCTCGTCATGTCGAGGACGCGCTCGAGAACGGCGCGCTCGTGTTGACGGGCGGACGACGGCTCACCGAGCTGGGACCGCACTACTACGCGCCCACGGTGCTGGGTAACGCCACGTCGTCGATGGTGTTGTGCGGCGAGGAAACCTTCGGCCCGCTCGTGCCGCTGTTCCCATTCGACAGCGAGCAGGAAGCGGTGCAGGCCGCCAACGACACGCCGTTCGGGCTCGCCTCGTACTTCTACAGCGAGAACATGCGCCGTATCGAGCGTGTCTCGCGCGCGCTGGAAGCTGGCATCGTCGGCATCAACGAAGGCGCGCTCGCTTCAGAAGCGGCGCCGTTCGGCGGTGTGAAGGAATCCGGCTACGGTCGCGAAGGATCGAAGTATGGTCTCGATGACTATCTGTCGATCAAGTATCTGTGTCAGGGAGGTCTGGAGTAAACATGGAAGCCTATCCTATCGAAGTCAAATTTCCGGACCTCTCGGCGCACGCCGACGGCAATACCGGCATTGCATACGTGCACTCGTTCGACTCCGGCCAAGCCGGGCCGCACGTGATGATCAATGCGCTCACGCATGGCAACGAAGTGTGCGGCGCGATCACCGTCGACGCGTTGTTGCGCAGCGGCCTGCGCCCGCGCCGCGGCAAGCTCACGCTGTCGTTCGCGAACGTCGCCGCGTATGCGCGGTTCGATCCCGCGACACCAGACAAAGCGCGTTTCGTCGATCAGGACTTCAACCGCGTCTGGACCGCCGCGAAGCTCGACGATCTGGCGACCCGCTCGTCGGAACTCGATCGTGCGCGCGCGATGCGGCCGGTGATCGACACGGTGGATCTGCTGCTCGACCTGCATTCGATGCATGAAAAAAGCGCGCCGCTGATCGTCGCGGGGCCGCTGCACAAGGGGGCCGAACTGGCCGAGCGGCTCGGCACGCCCGCCACCGTGATTCAGGACGAAGGCCATCCCGAAGGCCGCCGGATGCGCGACTACGAGGGTTTCGGCGACGACACGAGTCCGAAGAATGCCCTGTTGATCGAATGCGGCCAGCACTGGGAAGCCAACGCGGTGACGGTTGCGCGCGACTGCACCGCGCGCTTTCTGTTGCTGTCGGGCATCGTCGACGCAGCCGACCTGCCGCCCGGCTGGATCGCGCCATTGCCCGACGAAATGCGCATCGTGCGCGTGACCGAACCGGTCGTCGCAAAGAGCATGGATTTCCGTTTCGCGGGTCCTTACACCGGCCTCGAGACGTTCGACAAGGCCGGCACCGTGATCGCATGGTCCGACGGTCAGCCGGTCTCGACTCCGTACGATGACTGCATGCTGGTGATGCCCTCGCTGCGCCAGTTGCGCGCCGGTGTCACCGTGGTCCGGCTAGGCCGGATCGAACGACGTATCGACCTCCGCTCACGACAACAGGAAACAGCGCAATGAAAGTTCAGCAGATCAGGCAAGCCGCGGAAGTCTCCGCACTAGAGGATTGGGGAACCGCGGGCCTGCCCGGTACCGAACCGTCGCGCGTATCGGGACGCCAGTACGTCATTCCCGGTCACGAAGCAATCGATACCGGCGTGTTCGAGTGCTCGCCCGGCACCTATCGGCGCTCCGTCAAGCAGGCGGAGGTGATGCATTTCATCAAGGGCAGCGGCACCTTCACGCCCGACGGAGAAGACACGGTCCGCTTCGCCGCCGGCGACACGCTATTTTTCCAAGCCAACACGGAAGGACTCTGGAACATCGATGAAACGCTGCGGAAGATCTATGTGATCTTCTGACAGCGTACGCACCCGGTATCCGGCTGCTCATGTCAATCATGGTTGCTCAAACATGCTAAGAATCGACGAAGTCCCGAATAGCGAGGGGTTCCCCGATCGCTGCGACGTAGCCGTGATCGGCGGCGGCATTATCGGCGTCAGCACCGCTTACGAGTTGGCACGGCGCGGCGTATCGGTCGTGCTGCTCGAAAAAGGCATCATTGGCGCGGAGCAGTCGGGGCGCAACTGGGGTTGGGTGCGTCAGCAGAACCGCGACCTTTACGAGTTGCCGCTCGCGATGCAGAGCCTGAAGCGTTGGGGCGAGTTGAGCGACGAACTCGGCGAGGACATCGGTTTTCGGCGCAGCGGCATTCTGTACGCAAGCGAGCAGTCTGCCGATGTCGCCCAGTGGGAAGCATGGCTCGGCAAGGCGCGCGCGCTCGGCTTCGACAGTCAGCTGCTGTCGGCTCGAGAACTGGCCGCGCGCGTTCCGCATAGTCGGGCAAAGTGGGCGGGTGGCGTGTGGTCGCATTCCGATGGACGCGCGGAGCCGTCGCGAGCAGCGCCCGCCATCGCAAGAGGCGCGCAACGACTCGGCGCGCGCGTGCATCAGACCTGTGCGGTTCGCGGACTCGATAGCAGCGCGGGTCGAATCTCCGGCGTATGGACCGAGCGCGGCCGGATTGGCGCGAGCAGCGTCGTGCTGGCCGGCGGCGCGTGGAGCGCCCTGTTCTGCCGGCACCATGGGATCGATCTGCCGGCGGTCAATGTGATCGGCACCGCGCTGCGCACGGCGGAAGCGCCGGCCGTGATAGACGGGTGCTTCTCCGGCCCGAACTTCGCGATGCGGCGGCGGCTGGACGGCGGCTACACGATCGCGGTGCCAGGCTATGGACGCATGGAGATCGCGCCACAGAACCTGCGGCACGCGGTCAAGTTTCGCCAGATGTTCCGCAGCAAACTCAACAAGAAGCTTAAATTCCGGATCGCGCAACCTTTCTTCGGCGGCCCCGAAGGAAGTGCGGACTGGCGCCACGACGACATCTCTCCGTTCGAGGTGACGCGGGTTCTCAATCCTGCGCCCGATGCCGAGTGGCCGACCCGTGCACTGCAAAACGTTGCGACGGTCTTTCCCGAACTGTCGGGATTGCGTATCGCTCATGCGTGGGCTGGCGCGATCGACACGATGCCCGATCTGGTGCCGGTGATGTCACGCGTGGAGAGCAACCCGGGCCTTGTGATCGCTTCGGGGTTCAGCGGTCATGGATTCGGGCTGGGACCGGGAGCCGGCATGCTGGTTAGCCGCATCGTGACGGACGACGCGACTGGGATCGAGACGCAGCCATATCGATTGACGCGCTTTAGCGATGGCACCCGGCTGGCGAAACCCGAGATGATGTAACGCCTGACGTCGCCCCGCGAAATCTCATGTTCCCAGCCCGATCGCGGGAAGATGCAGTTTCGACCGTTTCACCGCCATTCCTCAACCCCGGATAAGGCGAAGCGGCTTCCGTGCCAAACGACACTGCCAGTCGTCATGCTGTCGTACCTGCTTGCAGTCGAGAAACTCTAAGGCTTGCGATCGATGAACGATTGATCGCGCAATCGTGGCAAACACTGACCATCAGACCATTGCAGTTGAGTGCCGACCACGCGTGATCCAATCTGCGCCAGCGCATGACCGATGACACGCGGGAATCGGCTTGTAATATCCTGCTAAAAAGGTCATCCGCGAGCGGCTTTGGGCAACCCCAATCGACCTCGACGGAGCCCATGGGGGGAACAGCATGAAGGGCTTCCTTCTGGCGTTGGCTTGCGCGTGTGTGCTGTCGGCCGCCGCCGCGCAGGATTTATTGCCAGGCCCTGCGCCCGGAGCCCCGCTCGCCGCGACGGACTTCCTGGCCCTGGCCAGGCGAGTGGTCGACGCCGCTTCGCGTCCCGCTGCACCCTGGAACGGGCCACGCAAGGGGCCACCCGCGCAATCTGGAAAACACATCGCGGTCGTCGCCGAGGATTTGCGCAACGGCGGCATCCTCGGTGTGGTCGATGGTGTGCTGGAGGCGGCCAAGGTGATCGGCTGGCACGTGAGGATCTTCGATTCCGCGGGTGCGGCCGACCTGCGTCTGAAGATGCTCGCGAATGCGCTGGCAAGCCACCCCGACGGTCTGATCCTCGCCGGGGGCGACGCACGCGCGCTGCTCCCCGCACTGCGGCCGTTTGCCGAGAACAACATCCCGATCGTCGGCTGGCATGTCGCGGCCCGGGCCGGACCGGTGCCCGGCACGCCCGTGGCGATGAACGTGTCGACGGATCCGCTCGAGGTCGCGCGTGTGACCGCGCTGGCGGCCATCGTGCAGTCCGGCGGGCATGCGGGCGTCGTCATCTTCACCGATTCCAATTTCCGAATTGCGCAAGGCAAGGCGGATGAAATGGCTGCCGTCGTTCGCGCGTGCAGTGGCTGTACCCTGCTTGAAGTGCGCGACGTGGCGATTTCGCGCAGCCGGGAACTGGTGCCGGGGACGACCCGCGCCCTGCTCGCGCGTTACGGCCCGCGCTGGAACTGTGCGCTGGCGATCAACGACATCTACTTCGACTACGCCGCCCCGGTGTTGACTCAGGCGGGAATGCCGAACGCTGCAATGATCATGCTGTCGGCTGGCGACGGCAGCGAGTCCGCCTTCCTGCGCATCCGCACCGGCACGTTCCAGACCGGCACCGTGGCCGAACCCCTGAATCTGCACGGCTGGCAACTGGTCGACGAAATGAACCGACTTTTCGCGGGCGTCGGCGTCACGGGTTACGTGACGCCGGTGCATCTCGTGACGGCGGACAACGTCGCCGCGGACGGCGGCGATCGTCTACTCTACGACCCTGACAACGGCTATCGCGACATTTATCGTCAGATCTGGCAACGACCGTGAAACTGCCTTTCCCACAATCGCTCACCGCTCAATTTGCGCTCGTTGTTTCGTGCCTGGCCGCGCTGGTGGTCGTCGTCGGAGCCACGACGATTTACTCGTTGACCGGTTCGGCCCAATCGATCCGTCAGCTGGCCGAAGAGCGGCTCACGCGCCTCGCGGACGCGCAGGATCTGGTACAGCACACGCTGACCATTGAACGCCTCGCATTGCAGTTGTCTCGCGACGATACGATCGATGCCGTGCGCGAGACCCATCGGCATGTGCTCGAACAGCTGGCATCGTTCGACCGCCTGGTTGACCGCCTGGCCTCCGCGAGCGCAAGCGACGACCCAGGGGTCGACGCGCTGACGCTTTACCGGTCGAGCCAACGCTTTCGCAACATCGCCAACATCGAGGCGCAGGTGCGCGAGACCGCGCTCGGCCCCCGGGGTGCGCCGGCGGATGGGCAGCGGCCGGGCGTGTCGCTGACCAGCCTGGACAAGGACCTGCGCGGCGCGGCCGAGGCTCTGGCCGTCGCGGCGCAACGGCAGTCCGATTTTTTGACGCGCGACTACCGCGAAGCAGTCCAGGATCTGGCCGTTCGCGCAGATCGCACACGCAAATGGGTAGCGGGTGGAGTCGCGGTGAGCCTGCTGCTCACCTGGCTAATCGCCCGCGAATTCCTCGGGCGCCATGTCGTGGCGCGCCTGCGCCGCGTCAGTCACTTTCTGCGGCACGGCGATGCCGGACGCACGCAAGCCGGAGTCCCCGTGCACGGCGGCGACGAGATTGCCGATATGGCGCGCGCAGTCGAGCAGTTCCTTGAAGACCGGCGCCGGCGCCGCCAGGCCGAGGATGCGTTGAAGGAGCTCAACGCCGGACTCGAGGCGCGCGTCGCACAGCGCACGGCCGAACTCAGTACGGCGCTTGCGGGTCAGGCGGCCGAGATCGCCGAACGTCAGCACGCCGAAGATGCCGTCCGGGAAAGCGAGAACTTTCTTAACAGCATCGTCGAAAACATCCCGGACGCGATCTTCGTCAAGGAGGCCGCGACCTTGCGCTTCGTGCGCTGCAACAAGGCGGCGGAGCAACTTCTCGGCTACCGGCGCGAGGAGCTCCTCGGCCGGTCCGTCCACGATCTGTTTCCCGCGGAGGAGGCTGAATTCTTCGCGCTCAAGGATCGGGCCGTGCTGGAGTCGCATCACATGATCGACATACAGGAAGAGCCGGTTCATACGCGACATGGCGTGCGTCTGGTGCACACGATGAAGATCCCGATCGCCGATGTGCGCGGCGTGCCGCAGTTCCTGCTCGGCATCTCACGCGACATCACGGAGCACAAGCATGCCGAAGCGGAATTGCGGCGCTATCGCGAGCACCTCGAAGACATGATCCGCGAACGGACAGCGGAACTCGCCGTGGCCAAGGAACATGCAGATACGGCCAACCAGGCAAAAAGCAATTTTCTCGCGCACATGAGCCACGAACTGCGTACGCCGCTGAACGCGATTCTTGGTTACGCTCAGATCCTCACACGCGACACGACTCTCGATCAACAACAGATCGACGGACTCGCGGTCATCCAGCGCAGCGGCGAACACCTGCTGACGCTCATCGACGACATCCTGGATATAGCCAAGATCGAAGCTGGAAGAATGGAACTCAATCTTTCCGACGTTCCGCTCGAACAGTTCGTCTGCTTTGTCGCCGAGACGATGCGGGTCAAGGCAACGGAAAAGGGACTGGCCTTCGATTGCGACATGCCGCCCGATCTACCCGCGGCTGTCCGGGTGGACGAAATACGGCTGCGTCAGGCGCTGCTCAACCTGCTTTCCAATGCGATCAGATTTACCGAGCAGGGGAGCGTGCATCTGAGCGTCGCTTTTACGCCGCCCGCGCGACTATGTTTCAAAGTGCAGGACACCGGCATTGGGATAGATGAAGGGCGCCTGGAGGAAATCTTCAGGCCTTTCGAGCAAGTGAGCGACGACCGGCATCGCTTTGGCGGCACGGGGCTCGGGCTCGCCATCAGCCGGCAACTCGTACGCCTGATGGGCGGCGAGATCCATATCGAGAGTCGCCGCGATATTGGCAGCGTCTTCTCGATCGAACTGGATGTCCAGGTGGTGGCGCCCCCGGCGGCTGTCGCCGCGTCCGGACGGATCGTGAGCGGCTACAAGGGGCCGCGCAAGGCTATCCTGGTCGCGGATGACGTGGCGGAGAACCGTGCCGTGATGGTCGATATGCTGAGGCCGCTCGGATTCGACATGGCGGAGGCTGGCAATGGATCCGAAGCTCTGGAGAAAACCCGCACCCTGCATCCTGCGCTGGTCCTGATGGATGTGGTCATGCCCGGGATGGACGGGCTCGAAGCCACGCGTTGCCTGCGCCAGATGCCCGAGTTCCGGGATCTGCCCATCGTCGCAGTCTCCGCAAGTGCCTCGGGGACCGATGCGGCGCACAGTCTCGCGGCCGGCGCAAACGCTTTTCTTGCCAAACCGATCGAATTCGGCCGGCTATTGTCCCATGTCGCGTCGCTCATGAATGTCGAGTGGATCGACGAAGCGAGCAAGGCGCAAGTCACTGGCGCGGACCACACGGCTGTACCCGCTGCCGCTCCTTTTACCGCGCCCTTGATGGCACCGCCGCAGGGGGAGATCGAAACGCTGCACTACCTGGCGCGACTCGGCGACATGCGTGCCATCGTGCAACACGCCCGACACTTGAGCGAGCTCGACGAGCGCTATCGACCCTTCGCGGACCACCTTTGCCGGTTGGCGAAGGCTTACCGGTCCAAGGCGATCCTCAGCTTCGTCGAGCAATATCTGGAAAGGAGGCTACCGCGGTGATTCGCGCCTCAGAACCTGCACCGCATCATCCTTCGTTTTCTACTCGACGATCATTCCGTGCCGGATCGCGTACCGGATCACCTCAGCGTTGTTGGAAAGCCCGAGTTTCTGCATCAACCGCATCTTGTGTGTGCTGATCGTTTTCGCGCTGAGGGCACATGCCTGGGCAATTTCATTGATGCTCCTGCCTGCCGCGAGCATCTGCAGGACCTGGAATTCGCGGTCCGACAGTACTTCATGCGGCGGGACGTCGCCGCGCTGTGTATCGAACACCATCGCATCGACGAGCTTCGGATCGATGAAACGGCCGCCGTCCGCGAGCTTGCGGATTGCCGCGAGCAGCACCTCCGGGTCACTGTCCTTGGTCAGATATCCCGTTGCTCCCGCGCGCAGCGCGCGCGACGCGACCTGAGCCTCGTCGTGAATGCTCAGCACCAGCACCGGCAACGAAGGATGTTCCGCCCGTACCCTGCGGATCAGAGCGACGCCGCTGATGCCGGGCATCGTCATGTCGAGCAATAGAAGATCGAGCGCGCACGAGCGCAGCTTGTCGATCACTTCCGCTCCTTGCGCCGCTTCCGCCGCAACGACGATATCGCTCGTGGTCGCGATGATCTGTCTGAGTCCGCCACGGACTATCGCATGATCGTCCGCAATGAGTATCCTGATCATGTTCGAGCTCCGCCATCGAGCGGAATATGAATCGAAACCATGGTGCCCGCGCCCGGCGAGCTGTCGATCGAAAGCGATCCGCCGATCAGCCGCGCGCGCTCGTTCATGCCGAGCAGGCCATATGAATAGTTGCGACTCACCACTTGCTGATCGAAGCCGCATCCGTCGTCACGCACCTGCAGCAAGAGCTGTGAAGCCGTCGAAACAAGCGTCACCTCGACACGTGTGGCGGCGGCATGACGCGCGACGTTTGTCAGCGAAGCCTGGGCAATGCGGAACAGGGCCGTCGCATGGGCGTCGGACAGCGCGGGTTCGCCGCCTTCGATGCGCAATTCACACGCAATCGCATTGCGGCGGTTGAACTCGTCGACAAGCCATTCGAGCGCAGACACGATGCCGAAGTTAAGCGCCGCGGGCCGCAGGTGGCTCGCGACATTGCGCACCATCGAGATCGTGCCTTCGACCAGTTGGCGCATATCGTCGGCTTTTTTTGTCGCTTCCGCGTCGTGCGCGATGCGCATTTTGAGCAGAGACACGTCCATCTTGAGCGCGGTCAGCAATTGCCCCAGCTCGTCGTGAATTTCCATCGCAATGCGCTTTCTCTCCTCCTCGCGAATCGCCTCCATGTACGCGGACAGTTCGCGCTGCTGCTCGCGCGATTCGACGAGTTCCTGTTCCATCTGCTTGCGCCCCGTAATGTCATTCAGGCCCACATAGATCGCGGGAGAATCGTCGTAAGTCGCGGCGCGCGCCGTCGCCATCGCCCAGAACCGGGTACCGTCCTGGCGCCGGAACTGTATCTCCGTGTTGCGCAAGCCACCCTTGGTCCGCAGATGTTCGATCAGACGCTCGCGCTCGCCCCGCTCGGCGTAGAAATCCGCGATATTGGCGGACAAGCCTTCGTCCATGCCGAAGAGTTCGCGCAGCGGCGGGTTCGTGTACAGGATGTGCCCATCCGGCATCGAGGTGATGCATAGCGGCACGGGACTCGTTTCGACAATCGCGCGAAAGCGAGCCTCGCTTGCCTGCAGGCGCGCGTCCGCGCGCCGCCGCTCGTCGATCTGCGCCCGCAAGTTGGCGTTGGCGCGCGCCAGCTCTTCGGTGCGCAATGCGACACGTCGCTCCAGATCGTCGCGCGCTTGCGATAGCGCGGCCTCCGTTTCCTTGCGCACGGCGACTTCCGCCAGCAGTTGCCGGTTCTGCGCGAGAACCTGCTTGTGCATCACCCGCAGCTCGACGTGCACGCCAACGCGCGCGACCATCTCATCGACGCGCAATGGCTTGGTCACATAATCGACACCGCCCACCAGAAAGCCTTCGACGCGGTCCTCGTTGTCCATCAGCGAGGTCATGAATATGACGGCGATATCGCGCGTGCGCTCATCGCGCTTGAGGCGCCGACAGGTCTCGAAGCCGTCGATGCCCGGCATCTTCACGTCGAGCAGGATCACATCGGGCTGCGAGAAGGCTGCGCGCTCCAACGCTTCGATACCGTCGAGCGCCACCAGCACGCGAATGCCGCGCGCCTCGAGACTGTCGACAACCACGCCGAGATTCCCCGGCGTATCGTCGACGATCAGAATCGTGCCCGTATACGCGACCGGAGCGGCGAGATGGCTCATGATGCGGTGTTCCCTTCGAGATACCGCTCAGCGGGTTGCAGGATTCCGCTCCACCATGCGTCGAAAATGTCGAGCGCCATATATCCCCGCGAGTGCCGCCGTTGTACTTGTCCTATTCTGCACTCGATGCCGGCGCCTGGTCCATCACGCCCGCTCCGGGTTTCAAACGTCCGATGAAACGGCGCGCCCCGTGGCCTCACAGCCGCCGCATGCGTGCCTGTAAGCAGTTGCGCGCCTGGCCGGCGTTGCCGTTCGCTAGTGCGGCACCTCGGCCGCCACCGCGATCAGTCGGACCGTGCGCGGCAAGGTCAGTTCGTCGATGAGGTCGGCCACCTCGCACAGCGCGCGAAAATCATACTCGTCGATCTGGTCCGCGTGATTGCGCCGCAACTCGCGCATGGTTTCGCCCAGGCGCCTGAGCGCGTTGGTCGTGCTGTCTATCAGCGGCCAGCAGTGCATCAAATACGCAAGCGATGTCACGCTGCGCGTCTCGCACCAGGTGTCGAACAGTCGCAGACATATCACGTCGATTTGCTCGATGACGTTTTCCCGTTCCGATAGATAGCCGATCATGTTGCATCAATTCGACATTGCATTTCGATGGCTCATCATCTACGAGCAGAAAGTGTGTCGCATTCAGCGCAGGCTGGAAAATCAGGGTGTGACTTCCTGATTCGCGTGTCAGGAAATCCTTAGTGTCATTCATGGCGAAAGCCCCCGCAGATGGGCAAGGACCCTTAAATGCCGTTCTACATGCTGCTCCGGTTCAGGAAGTCCTGACGGCTGAAACCAGTGATTCCTGAAACGACATTCCGGCCGGCGCCGATTGGACGCACGCACCGATCGCCATAGCATCGAATCATCGTGCATCGCGGGGAAAATCATGGCGGGCAACAGATCGCTGCGTTCTCAGGTCGAAAAACTCGTTGGCCCGACGGGGGGCCGAGGGGCGCGCGTGCGTCTGCTGAACCGCTCGCGCTCGGGTGAAACATGCCGGGTTTGCATTCAAATCGATCTGCCGACCGGGGCGTTTTCACTCTTCTTCTTTCGCCATGCCGACGGCGCATGGCACGTGTTTCCGCCGGGCCAGCGCCGTCCGGAAATGGGGATAGGCCGCATGGCGGCCTGAACGTTCAGCCAGCCGGGGAAACGCACATGCACGACGATGCTTCGAACACACTGCCGCAGGACGTGATAGAGCTGCGCGCTTGGCTCAACGACTGGTACGACCATGCATTCGCCGTAGGCTACGTCCATCCGCCCTTCACGCTCGATGAAGCGACAGCCGACCGGCTCGAAGGCTACTTCAAGGCGGGCCTGACGCCGGCCGAAGGCGCAATTTTGTTCTTTGGCGTCGTGCATTGAGAGGCGAGCGATGAAGGCGAAAGACGGTGAAGTCAATCAATGAAACATCACATTGTCGGGCGTTATCGCGGATTCGTCATCGAAGCGCACATGGAGCCGCGGACGGCCCGTTTGTCCGTTGGAATCGCGCTGACATATCGCGTCACGTGGTCGTTGCGTAGAAGAACACGAAAACAGCACGTCACCGGTGACTTAGCCGATGTCGTTACCTACGAGTCGGAAAGTGTTGCTCTCACGTGCGTCGATCGCAAGGCTCGCGCTCTTATCGATGCCATGCTGGCGAATCAGGAAGCGTTAAAAACCGTGGGGCTGTAACCCTGATGCCTGGAAGGCCCGCGCCTCGCGCAGCGTCACGCGGACTCGAACGGTCATGCAAGAAAAACGGCTCGACTAGCCGCGGACATCCCTGCCGAGATACGCAGCGACCGCGCCTGTCACGGCGAAGCCAGGCAATTGCTCCGGCGACGCCAGATGCGCGGCGACGATCTCGCGATTATCGAGCCGCAGTTCGGGTCCCGGATACTGCCGCCCGGAAACCCCCATTCGGCGCGGTACGACGACTTCAGCAGCAACAGCGACTGACCGACGTAGATTGGGCGGATTCAACCGGTCGATGCAACGCAATGAACGCCGGATGAGCGGACCTACGAGTAGGCGATGGACCTGTGAGAGCTAGTCAGGAAGATTGGAAAGCAATTGGTCGCGCTGGCCAAACGTATCGTTGCAGCTCGCTCCGACCGGTCGGCGAGTTACGATCCACATACGTTTTCGCCCCGGCGCCCGCGTACGAGAGAAAGGGCAGCTTCATCATCGGTTGTGAGCAGGTTTGCTCCCACGAGCCTTTCCCTACACACGGCTTTAGCCAGGCTCTGACCTCGCTTCTGCATGAGCCATCGGATAGGCCACACCCGCGCGGTCTGATCCGCGGACGCAGTTACCACCCGCTGGCCGTCCGGGCTGAAGGTGGCGGAGAAAACCGGTCCCTGATGTCCGGTGAGCTTCGCGATCACCTCGCCGGTCGCCGCGTCCCACACCCGCGCGGTCCCGTCCGCGGACGCGGTCACCACGCGCTGGCCGTCCGGGCTGAAGGCGGCGGAGAAAACCGGTCCCTGATGTCCGGTGAGCTTCGCGATCACCTCGCCGGTCGCCGCGTCCCACACCCGCGCGGTCCCGTCCGCGGACGCGGTCACCACGCGCTGGCCGTCCGGGCTGAAGGCGGCAGAGAAAACCGGTCCCTCATGCCCACCGAGCTGGGCGATCTGTTTGCCGGTGGCCGCGTCCCACACCCGCGCGGTCCTATCCGCGGACGCGGTCACCGCGCGCCGACCGTCCGGGCTGAAGGCGGCGGAATAAACCAGATCCTGGTGCCCGCTGAGCTGCGCGATCTGTTTGCCCGTGCTCGCGTCCCACACCCGCGCGGTCCCGTCCCGGGACGCGGTCACCACCCGCTGGCCGTCCGGGCTGTAGGCGACGGAATCAACCGGGCCCTGATGACCGCTGAGGAGCAAGATCTGTTTGCCGGTGGCCGCGTCCCACACCCGCGCGGTCCCATCCCACGACACGGTCACCAACCGCTGGCGGTCCGGGCTGAAGGCGGCGGAATCAACCGGGCCCTGATGACCGCTGAGGAGCAAGATCTGTTTGCCGGTGGCCGCGTCCCACACCCGCGCGGTCCCATCCGCGGACGCGGTCACCGCGCGCCGACCGTCCGGGCTGAAGGCGGCGGAATAAACCAGATCCTGGTGCCCGCTGAGCTGCGCGATCTGTTTGCCGGTGGCCGCGTCCCACACCCGCGCGGTCCGATCACGGGACGCGGTCACCACCCGCTGGCCGTCCGGGCTGAAGGCGGCGGAAATAACTGACCCTTGATGCCCTCTGAGCAGCAAGATGCCCATCGCCGCGTCCCATGCGCGCGCGGTCCTATCACGGGACGCAGTCACCACCCGCTGACCGTCCGGGCTGAAGGCGGCGGAATTCACCGGCCCCTCGTGTCCGGTGAGCTGCACGATCACCTGGCCGGTCGCCACATCCCACACCCGCGCGGTCTTGTCATCGGACACGGTCACCACGCGCTGGCCGTCCGGGCTGAAGGCGGCGGCGCTCACCGGTCCGCGATGCCCAGTGAGCTGCACGATCGCCTGGCCGGTCGCCGCGTTCCACACCCGCGCGGTGTTGTCATCGGACGCTGTCGCCACGCGCTGGCCGTCCGGGCTGAAGGCGGCGGAGAAAACCGGTCCACGATGCCCTCTGAGCTGCGCGATGACCTGGCCGGTCGACGCATCCCACACCCGTGCGGTCTTGTCATCGGACGCGGTCACCACGCGCCGGCCGTCCGGGCTGAAGACCGCGGAGCTTACCGGTTCCCGATGCCCGGTGAGCTGTGCGATCACGTGCCCGGTCGCCGCATTCCACACCCGCGCTGTCCTGTCCGCGGACGCGGTCACCACGCGCCGGCCGTCCGGGCTGAAGGCGGCGGAGAAAACCGGTTTCAGATGCCCGCTGAGCTGCGCAATCTGTTTGCCCGTAGCCGCGTCCCACACCCGCGCGGTCCTGTCCGCGGACGCAGTCACCACGCGCCGGCCGTGCGGGCTGAAGGCGGCGGAATAAACCAGATCCTGATGCCCGCTGAGCTGCGCAATCTGTTTGCCCGTAGCCGCGTCCCATACCCGCGCGGTCCTGTCCGCGGACGCAGTCACCACCCGCTGGCCGTCCGGGCTGAAGGCGGCAGAATAGACCAGATTCTGATGGCCAATGAGCTGCGCAATCTGTTTACCGGTGGCCAGGTCCCACACCCGCGCTGTCCCATCCCAGGACGCGGTCACCACCCGCTTACCGTCCGGGCTGAAGACGGCGGAATCAACCGCATTCTGATCGCCGCCGAGCAACGCAATCTGCACTGATGCTTGCGCGCCACGCATAAGCTCAAGCTCTGCTTTTGCCGATCCCGGCGAGAGCCAACCGTTGCCCATCGCCAGCATCGCGAAGCGCATTGCGCGGTCATAATTTCCCGCGTCGTTCGCCGTTGTCGCGGCCGACGCCAACGCCAGGGAAGTCTGGCGTGCGACCGTCCGAGTCTGGTGAATGATCCACCCGGCAGTCACAACTAGAATGAATACGATTGCGCCAATCAGTACCTGGATGCGTCGCTGCGCGCCCTGTCCGTGCCCGCTCTTCGTTGACATGGGCTTGATCCTCAACGATTTGTTGCAACTGCGACTCGCGCTCCGCGCGTGCCACCTCGTTGCGCCCGCAGCAAGTCCATCGATAGGAAAGGTCGTCCGCGCCCAGCCGAAAGCAATTCGCACATGTCCAATTCGCAAAGAAATCGCTGGCCCGCACCGTCGCCCAGACGTCTGGGGGCTCCCGGTCGCATCGTCTCACGCCACACCACGCACTCGATTCCAGGAAACAGCACATCAGTGCGCACCAGTGTCCGCTGACAG
This sequence comes from Paraburkholderia sp. MM6662-R1, assembly GCF_050436245.1. Lineage (NCBI taxonomy): Bacteria > Pseudomonadati > Pseudomonadota > Betaproteobacteria > Burkholderiales > Burkholderiaceae > Paraburkholderia > Paraburkholderia sp. MM6662-R1. The sequence goes on from NZ_JBNDLV010000003.1 coordinate 1,160,544, forward strand.
GGGGGCGGATTCAACCGGTCGATGCAATAGTTCGATGAAATCGTTCAGCCGGTGTTTCGTAATCCAGCGTCTTCCTTGGGTGCTCGTTCCGCCTTGCAGGAGACGTCACTGATGAAATTGCTAAATGATCGCGTTAAACCATATGTTCGGTATCGCGCATGTTTCAGGTCCGGGTAAAGCACACTTCCGAGACAGCGAACGTCTATGATCACCGCAACCCAAAGAGGAGAAGCCTCGCGAAGCGAAACGCGTCGTAGTTGAGCAAGGCCAACGAATAATCGCCACATAGGCTCGGGTTGTTCGGAAAAGCGTGCACGACTCGCACCCCCAATCCCGTGCGGAGACAACTGATAGTTGTGGGCATGAACCCGGCAGCGCGGAAAGACTTCGTGCGCTTCCGGGTCATTCCGCTACGCAACGAAACGACACTCCGACGCTGGCGTACGTGTATCCATGTTCCTTCCGCGGTTCATATGGTCATCGATTTCAGCCGCGCAACCGAGCATGCGAGGGTAAAGAAAGATGGTAAAGGCGGCCGTCTCCAAAGCGTTGCGCGAATACGTTCCGTCACGATACGGCTGCCAGAGCATCTTGAGCAGTAACGCGGCAATCACCGCATCGACGTTGACGCAGTAAACGTTTCGCGAAACCCCCGCGTCGAACAGGCTTTGGACCAACGTCCTGTAAAAGTCGTGGAAGATGTTGTATTCGTCGCGCTCGGCGAACAATTGCCGCACGAACATTTCACGCGGGTCGTGATTGACGGGTTTATCCTTAAACACCGGATGATTCACGCCAGGGATTTTCTGGATGTCCAGGCTGCCGCTCGTTTTCTTGCTCAATTTGTATTTGGCGTAACTTTCGACGTACGTCATCGCTAGTGCTTTCAAATCCAGCCCGTGCGCAGGATTGCCCGGGTCAGTCAGTCCGCTATGCGCGAACTGGTCTAGCAGAAACGCAATTCCCTCAAATCCATTGCCGCCATGCGTGTAACCACTGTGCGTAAGGAAGCCGATTAACGCCTTGTTGAGTTGGACGCGCTCGGGGTCTTCGGGACCATCGGCAGAGACCGCACCTTTTGCACCCTGCGCGGAAATCGTTCCGGGTCCATTTGACAGCAGCAGACCGACCAGCAATTGGAAGGAAAACAAGTCGCTCGTGCCTGGCGACAATCCAAACAACGCGCTGAAGGCGGTTTCACCAAGCGAACGCTCCTCCAGGACTGTCTTCGTTTCGACACCGCAGAAGCTGTCCGGACCGTGCTGGTCCGAGGGCACTGAAGCGCCTATCAGGGAGCCGAAAAGTTGTATCCACCACGGAAGGCTCTCAGCCGAAAGGCGTGAAATGCGTTTGCGCATGAGCGGTCCCCATGCGAGCGTCGCGCAAATGGCTGCCAATACGCCATCGGTAGTCGGCTCGCCGGGCAGGCTTTCAACATATTGCACGAATGTCGACTTCACGTCGCGAGCTTTGAGTCCCGCCAGGATTGCGCGGGCCCGCAAATCCGGTTCACTGCCGACGAACAGGTTGAGGTCGGTGACTTCGGCGCGCGAAAAGTCGAAACTCTCATCCATCGCGTTCTCGAGCTTCACCGGGGCAAAGGCGTCGATTAGAGCGCGGACCGCCTGGCGAGGCCCGGCTTGCCCTCGGGGCCCGATGATACTCGCCGCCGCTGCAAGGACAGTGTTTGGTGCATTACCGGCATCCCGTGCCGCCTGGGCAGCCCCAAGTGCGGGATGTCCATACAGGTTCAGGAACGCACTCACAGCGACATTGATTAGCGCGCGGTCGTTCATCCCGCCGGGTTCGTGGAGCAGCGCGAGGCTTACGTTTGTCTCAAGGGGGTACTGCGCCGCATCAAGCATCGAAACGCCGTAGAGACTGGTCACCTGCGACTTTGGGTCCATCTGCGACGCGCCAGAAGCATCCTTCATCGACTGTCGCGGTGGTACAGCTCCAACCTGTTTGTCGAGCGCGGCAATCTGGGCATCGTATGGGGCCGTGGCCTGCACGACAGGCAAATCGAGCGCCTGCGGCAGGCTCAATCCGCGGTGACTGCTAAACCACGGTTTTAATGCGAGGTTACCTTCCGGCTCGAAATCTGGCCTGCAGGCGTTTTCACGCATCACAGCCGTGAGTGCTGCGGGTATGTGCGCGATGTTCGTGACAAGCGCACCCTTTGCCGACACGGCCGGATTGTCCGGTGTGAACACACTTGACACCCCGAATTTATCGAGAAACCATTGTTCTTTCGATGCGGCGTCGTCCGCGCCTCCGGACATAGCACCCGCGTGTCCGACAGCACGGGTCAGCTTTGACTTCCAGCGACCCACGACGCACGCAACCACCGGCTTCGTAAAGTTGGCGTCGAGCTCATAGTAGCCGCCCGGTTCGACATAGAGAACGGCCGCCTTGCTTCGCGCGTCGTTTGCCAGCGCCGCAGCAAACTCCGGCGCCGCGAACTGTATGTAGACGTCTTTGCCACTTGAGATGGCTGTAGTCGTGCCCCATCCGGCCATCCGCAGGTAGGTTGCGATGGTAGTCGTGAAGTTGCCCGAGTTGGAAAACAAGGCAATCGAGCCACGCCGCAATGCCTCTTCAGGGTGGTCGCCGCCCAGCGCTCCCCCGATACGCACCTGGTTCCAGGCGTCAGCCACGCCGAGGCTGTTGCCGCCAAAAATGTCGACCCCGTTGGACTGACCCATCGCGCGGATTTCGCGCGAGTCACTGACGGCCAGCTTTTCGGTAACGATGAAAATCTTCTTCAGTTCCGGATTGACACGGATTAGCTCAGCCACGCCGTCCCGTGCAGCGGAAGGCGGCAGATAGATGACGCCGCAGTTGAACCGGTGACCATCGTTCAGGCCTTCAAGGACATTGTTGTAGACCGGCACGCTTCCAAGTGCCGTTTCCAGTACCTGTCCGCGCTTTCCCGGAGCCGTACCAAACACCACGTTGCCACCGGAATAGGCATGACCGACGGGCGTGACATCGCTCGACTCGCCGCCCAGAATGTTGAGCACGCAAACGCGGTCGTCCTTTGTGGCAACTTGGGATAACGAACTAATTCCTACGAAGTATTTAAAATCGCCAATGCCCTGCTTGTACATGATGATTCTCCTCAGTCGATGAGATGCTCAGGCAGCCTGTTTGACCGCAATTCCCAGCTTCGCGGCAATCTGCTCACGGCCGCCTGCTTTCATCCATTGGTCAACCTGCTTCGCGTACAGGACCACCTCGCTCATGTCCGAGTCAAAGCCGAAGAAGGTGTACGGCAATCCCAGCGAATCGAGCGTGTCGCGCAATGCTCCCATTCCGCGAACCAGATTCGGACCGCCACGGCCGACCACCACATAGAGCGGCGTCGGGCCGTGCTGACTGAAGTGCTCGCGTAACGCGTCGGCCATTGCGCGAAATGTTTCGAAAATATCCGTGTTGTTTGACTTTCCACCAATAATGAACAGAACATTGCTTTGCTGAATCCAGTGCTTGAAACAGATGCGGGCAACTTCCTTCATTTTTTCGTAGGGTGGATTGCCGCCGAAGTCTGACGAGATGATGGCGTCGTCTCCGAGCATTTGCGTGACAAGGGAGTTCGCGCCGCCACCGAACGTCGGAGCGAGAATGCTGCCCTTCGCGTTAATGACGTAGACGTCGCTCTGCCCCTGATACGTGCGAAGCTGGTTGATTTCCTGTTCGAAGTCTGAATAGTCGACTGCGAAGAGATGCGCGGGCAGGTCAAGGCGCTGCCAGCGCGGGTCATCACGGTCGAAGCCGCATTTGAAGTCACAGGCGACGGGTGTCAGCCGTCCCTTGCTATCCTCGCGCATCCGGATTGGATTGAGCTCGAGGGTCGTCATTCCGAACCCGTGGTAGAGCTCCCATAACTTGGGGAGGTGCTGTACAAGCGGCGAGATAATCTGTTTGGGTGCGCCCAGCGTCGAAAGCGCGTTCGCCACGACGAACGCCTTGAGCCCGGTGAGCGGGTCAAACGGAATCTGCACGACTTGCGACTTGTCCAGTTCCTCGATGTCGACGCCACCGTGATGTGTGAGCGTCATCGTCGGTGCGCGGAAGTGTGTCGAGTCGGTAATCGAGAAATAGACCTCGTACTCGGCCGGCACACCCGCCTCAAAGGTCACACCGTTGGCTTTCGACACAGTATTGGCAACGTGATGTTCGACGAAGTAAAGACGCTCCTTCTCCTTCAAGGCGGTCGTCAGGTCAGTCGCGCGGCCAATCAGACCGGCCTTGCCCTTCTTGCCAACACCGCCCTTGAAAACCGGCTTGATGAAAATCATGCCGTGCTTTTTCAGCATCGCTCGAATCTGTTCTTCGCTAGCGTCCGGACCCAGAATCTCGGGCGTCGGAAAGCCCACGAACTGCAGCAATCTGGCGCCGTGCAACATACCGGTGACTTGCATGATGACCTCAGAAAGTGAGTTGGGAAGTCGGTGTCGTCGGGACAATATCCCTCACGGGGTCTTTGTCGAACCCGTAAAACGAGTGCGGGGTTGAGCACAGGATTGCCTCGACAATCGCGGGCGCAAGATGTAAGTCCAGCAACGCGGTAAGCGTCTGGCTGTAGGCCGTCGCATGTTCAAACTGCGTGTGTGGCCAGTCGCTACCCCACATCAGACGTTCGGCGCCAAATGCGTCTATGAGTTGGTCCGTGGCATCGCGCATGAAACTCGAGTCCGGCTCCGAGCACCGATAGGCGCCCGAAATCTTGACCCACACGCGGCCAGATGGGCCAAACTCCAACAGGTCGTTGAAGCCCGGGTCGCGTGTGCCGCTGTCCGGGTCAGGGCGGCCAAAATGGTCAACGACGACTGGCAAGCCCACATCCAGCAAAGTGTTGACGAGCGGCGCCAGGTCCGACGCCTCCCTGTGCAACTCAACATGCCAGCCTAGTTTTGATAACTGCCGCCAAAGCGTTACATATGGCGCCGAGCCCAGCTTGGGGAGCGTCTGTCCGACAAGGTTGAGACGCACGCCCGTCACACCCTGACAGTTCAGTCGCTGCAGGTCGTCTTCTGAAATTTCGGGGGACACGACTGCTACACCTCGCAGCCGGCTAATGTCGCTGGTCAGCGCCTGTAAAAGATGGCTGTTATCGGTGCCGAGAAAGCTGGGCTGGACAAGGACGGCATTGCCAATATCGTTCTCGTCCAGAAGCTTCCGGTAGGCGTCCAGCGTTGCGTCATAGTCGGGTGCGTAGCGCCGTCCGTCCGCCAGCGGCAGAGTCCTGGCAAACACGTGCGCGTGCGTGTCAACGCGCGGCAGCCGTGGCCGCGCGATGGATGGGGCCTGAGTCATCGCTGGCTCCGGTGATGGTCAAGCGCTAATTCGGCGTCGGCGACCAGTTGTGAAGCCTGCTCGACGCCGGACGGCCGCAAGCGCTTGCCGCGCGTTTCGGGAAGCAACAACACGGCAACCATCGCCAGCCCGTACGCAATTGCGGCATCGATACCAATCGCTGCTCCCAGCGACATCGAATGACTCATGTACCCGACCAGCACCGGGAAACCCGCCGAGGCGATGCGACCGAAGTTGTAGCAAAAGCCGACGCCTGTCCCGCGCATGTCCGCAGGATAGAGTTCGTTGAAAAGTGCGCCCAGGCTGGCCGGGATGCCGGCGGCGAAAAAGCCTAGCGGGAAGCCCAGAACAAGCATCTGCGTGTTGCTCAAGGGAAGCATCACGTAGGCGAGCACGGTGACGATGCAAGAAAATGCAAAGAATGCGATGTTGCGACGCCGTCCGATACGGTCGAGCAGGTAAGCGCTCGCCATACAGCCGCACCAGAAAGCCACGATAACAACCGCAAGATACCCACCGGTGTTGAGGACCGACAGATGTCTTTCCTTGGAGAGGAAGGTCGGCAGCCAGGTCATGATGGCGTAGTACCCGCCGTGTGCGCCTGTGCCCAGAATCGCCCCGATAACGGTGGTCTTGATGACGCGCGGCTGGAATACTTGCGCGATTTGCCCCCACACAGAAACCGCTGGTTCAGCGCGAGACGGCTCAACGCGCACAGGTTCGCGGAGATTGCGGCGGACGTAAAGGACGAGAAGCGCGGGCAGCAGGCCAGCACCGAACATGACACGCCACGCCGTGTCTGACGGCAACCACGAAAAAGCTGCGGCATACAACAGCACTGCGCCGGCCCAGCCGACAGCCCAGGCGCTCTGTACCGCGCCCATGGCCTTGCCGCGGTGTTCCGTCCGGATGGTCTCAGCCATCAAACACGGCGCCTGCAGCCCACTCTCCGCCGAACCCGAACCCTTGCAGGGCCTTCAGGACCAGTAGTTGAGGAAAACTCTGGGCGAAGGCACAAAGGAAAGTGAATCCTGCAAACCAGAGAATCGTAATCTGCAGCGTCCGCACCCGACCAATCCTGTCGGACAAGGCGCCCGCCAGCCAGCCGCCCATCGCCGATGACACCAGTGTCACGCCGCTGATCGCGCCCGCCTGCGTGTGGTCGATGCCGTACGCTGCGATGATTGCGGGGATTGCCAGGGTAAACATCTGCACATCAAGGGCATCGAGGCCCCAACCCGCGAAACATCCCCAGAAGGTGTTTCGTTCGAGAGGTGTGCCTTGCTTGTACCAGGTGAACATCGCCGTCTCCAGGGTAAATTCATATATTCATGTATATGACTATATGTTTAGTTTAGGCGCTTCGACGAAGAAGTCATTGGGGATTTACCCTTGTTCCGGCAGATGTTGTACAGTGACTATTCCTGTGAACAACTATATGAATCATGGATATGCAGTCGTTCTCGGCCAGGCCAGACAGTCGATTGCCCCGATACCAGCAGCTACGCGATGACCTGGTGCGCCGCATCGCGGAGGGCGAATGGGCGCCAGAAAAGGCAATCGACACAGAGGCGGAGCTCAGCCTGTTTTATAACGTGTCGACCGGCACACTTCGGAAAGCCATTGATTTGCTGGTGGCCGACGGGGTGCTCACCCGCACCCAGGGAAAGGGGACCTTTGTCCGGCGCCCGCGCTTTGATTCGTCGTTGTTCCGCTTCTTCCGATTCAAGTCAGCTGACGGGAAGCCGGTCCGACCGACGGCGAAGGTGCTCAGCCGCGAGGTCGTCAAGCCAAACGAGACGATTCGCTCAACCTTGCAGATGAAGGCGACGGAGAAGGCTGTTCATCTCTCGCGGGTACGATTGATTGACGGACAACCCGTTTTGTCGGAAGAAATATGGCTACCTCGAAGCCGTTTCGAAGCGCTGGCGACTCTGCCCCTTGGTGGCTTCGAGGATTTGCTTTATCCGCTTTACGAGCGGCTTTGCCGCCAAATCGTCGCATCCGCAACCGAGATTCTGAACGTCGAACAGGCGACGGACGCTGATGCGGCGCTCCTGCATATCGCCGTCGGCAGCCCGGTAATCCTTGTGCACCGTGTGGCATCCGATTTCGCCGGGACGCCTATTGAATGGCGCACCACGCGTGGTGCTGCTGCAGCGTTCCAGTATCAGGTCGATATTCGCTGACAACGCGACTTCCTCGCCGCGTTTGGTGCTGTCATAGGGACCGACAACGCGAACTGACTTTCTGTCACCCGGCAGGTCGCATTTTTCCTGCGACTTTCAGGCTCTACACCTCGTTCGCCGAATACATCACTGGTCGCCAGTTGCGGCCGCAGCTCGCTTGCGTGCGCTCGTCCGGGTTATACCTCATTGCAGCCCGACCTCAAACATACAAACATATACATGACTATATCAATCTGCTTGTTTTCGTCTGACTGACCGTTTTCGAAACGCCAGTCGAGCGGCAGCGGGCATGGAACTTGGAGCGAACATGTCTACGTCCGTAACACGTGAGCAGCAGGTAATGAAGAAAATGGCATGGCGGCTGATGCCGCTGCTGATTGTCATGTTTCTCATCGCATTCATCGACCGGCAGAACGTCGGCTTCGCGAAACTGGAAATGGTTCAGGCACTCGGCATGACGGAAGCCGCGTATGGCCTTGGAGCATCGCTGTTTTTCATTGGCTACCTGCTGTTCGAGGTGCCCAGCACACTGGCGCTACATCGGTTTGGGGCCCGGACGTGGCTCGCTCGCATCATGATTACGTGGGGCGTCGTTACAGTGCTAATGGCGTTCACCAGGTCCCTGCCAGCTTTTTACTCGTTTCGGTTTGCGCTGGGTGTTGCTGAAGCCGGGTTTTATCCAGGCGTCATTTACTACCTGACGCAGTGGTTTCCTCAAAGCTACCGGACACGTGTGCTTGGCCTTTTTACCCTCGGCAGTTCGCTGGCAAACATGCTTGGCGCGCTGGTCGGAGGGCTGCTCCTTTCCTTGGGCGGAACACTGGGACTGGCGGGTTGGCAATGGGTCTTCCTTGCCACCGGTCTTCCGGCAATACTGATTGCCTTCGTAGCGCTTAAATATCTACCGAGCTCCGTCGAGGAAGCGAACTTCCTTTCTCAGGATGAGAAGGACATTGTGGCCGCAGCGCTTGTGCGCGAAGCGTCCCCGGAAGCAAAGGAGTCCCGGCCATGGGCGGCATTGCTTGACCCGAAGGTTCTCATGTTCGCAGCAACCTACATGCTGATGTCGACGTCGCTCTACGGCGTGACGTACTGGCTGCCCACGTTGGTTAAGAGCTGGGGCGTTTCGTCGAGCGTCAATGGCCTGCTTAACATGATTCCGTGGGCACTCGCGGCTCTTCTCCTGCTTTGGCTTCCCGGGAAGCTCAAACGTGAACAGGTGGTGTTAAAAGCGATGGCCATAGTCGCCGGCATCGGCGTCGTATGCTTTGCATCGAGCCTCGTGTTGCCGACTGTATCGTTGCGCTTTATTGCTCTGTGTCTGGGCGGAGCTTGTATTCCCCTGCTGTACCCTTGCTTCTGGTCGCTCCCACCACGCTTCTTTTCTGGCGCTCGAGCCGCCGCAAGTGTCGCTGCCATCAACTGCATTGGAAACCTTGGAGGGTTCTTCGGACAGAACCTCATGCCGTACGTTGGCAAGGTAACCAACAGTCATGTAGCACCAATGCTCGTTCCGACTGCATGCCTGTTAGCTCTCGCAATCGGTACCATCATTGCGTGGACAGTCGGTGGGCATCGCAAGGCGGCGCTTGCGTCATCAACGGTTCCGCTTTGATGCGGGCCATGACACCCCCAAGCTATTTGCACAGACGCAATGTACCCTCATTTGAGCCGCATGTTCGATTGATTGCAGACTGAGCGCGGTTCAACTTCGCGATGGTTTGAAGCCATCCGGCCCGGCTGGGGGTGCCGTTCCGGAGCAAGGCTCGAATCGACCGCTCATAGCCCTTTGCGCATCAGATAATCATGTGGATCTATACTGGGGCACCTGGAGGCTTCGATGGCTAATCAAGACAGACTGCATCCGCTACGTCCGCTCCTGAAGAATTGGGTTTGGGAGCATGGCCGAATCGGTACCCGATATCTGGACTGCACCGATGGCGAAATCAAGTTTGACGAAGGCAAGAAGTCGCGCTTCGCGGCCGAAGAATACATTCACGTGCCGCTCGATAAGGATGCTGACGACGATGCGCCTGTGGAAGGTCCTGCGATCCAGGAAGCGGGGCTCGCCCGGTTTTTGAGGGCAGCGCAGTTAGGCAGGCCCGAGGAGGCCGGCACTATCGTGGAGGTCCAGCGCGCAGTGCAGGACTGCATGGAACTCGGCCTGTTCAGCGCATATCAGTTGAGCGCCCAGCAGGCCGCCGCACGCTATGCGCAAGAACCCATGTTCGAGGATGAAATCCGCGCTGCGGTTGTCGACGATATCCGACGTATCTACGCGGGCATGCGCGAGCAATTGGCGCTGTACGATTTCAGTGTGCTTTACGGCTTGCCCACGCCCCTGCTCATCAGCGAGGCGCCGTTCATCGACTGGCGCGTGCGCGCTAGTCCGGCCCTTCCGTTTGTCTCGCTTCCTCTTGGGCCATACTGCCTGCTGGTGGGTGCGCCGTCGGGCAGGAGCAGCCGAATTGGCCCCGTGGTCTGGAAGTCCGCCGCGGCAATGGGCCCGTTGAAGGACCACAACCGCCAAATCGCGGAGCACGCACGGTTGTGGCTGGTGGCGACCACGGATGACCAACTCGTCGCGGTACAAAGCCGCTTTGCTGATGCCAGGAGCCCCAAGCCAGAGGATGCGAGGCCCTGACTGAAGTCGGCGGGAAACGCGTTGAATCGTTCGTGCTTCTGGAGACGATTTACGGACGTCCGCTCCCTGAAGCCACGAGTGTCACGCTCGGTCGATATCCGCGCGGCCTTCATAAGCAGCGCAATACACCCGCGAGCAGGGGTCGGCCCCGTCAAGCCCCCCGTCGCGCGTGCCAGCCTCTGAAAGTCGCGATCGCGTATCCTGGCAGGTCAGTCCTTAGCCCACGCCGCAGCCATGGCGACGGCAAAGCCCCGATAGGATCTCGGTTGCCGTCCCAGCAGCGTCGCCAGACGCTCGACGTCCGCGCTGGACGCGACCGCGCCGTCCTGCTGATACCGGCCCATCATGAGCCGCATGTCGTATGCGAGCCAGGCAGGAGCAACCGACTTGAGGCGCTGCTCAAGGACGTCGAGATCGTCGCCACCGTAGCGGACGGGACGTCCCAGCGCCTCGGCCCAGATCGAAACCACGGTCTGCGCATTGATCACGTCAGGACCGACGAGTTCGTACGTCTCGCCCGGCAGCGGGTTTGAGCCACGCTCGCGGCGCAGCAGTTCGCGCGCGGCAGCCTCGCCGATATCACGGACGTCGACCATGGAAATGCCTTTCGCGCCAATTGGCATGCCGTAGACCCCGTGCGAAAGCAGCGGGTCTTTCTGCCGGACGTCGTTCTGGATGAAATACGCGGGGCGCAGCACTGTCACCGGCAGGTCGAGGTGTTCGATCATGCGCTCGACCGTATGTTTGCCGGTGAAGTGCGGCACGTCGACGTATTCGGCGCCCTTGAACACCGACAGATAAACCACGCCTTTCACACCCGCTTCCCGTGCGACGCTCAGGGTCTGCGCCATTCGGCCAAGGGACTTCGAAAGACGATTCCTAAGTCGAGGCAGATTATTTTTCAAGCGCCGTGTTAGGCGGCTTAGACTTCGATTGCCATGCTGATCTATGACGCCTTCGGTCAATTCGTCCCCTGTGCTTCTCGTCATGCAATTGCTTCTTCAACGGAGATTCTCCGTCAGCACGTCGGATATCTATCTAGTCCGGACAGATTCCCCAATTTCTGGCGCATGCGTTCGATGTAGTCGTTAGCACCGCTGAAACCCTCGGCGTTCAGTGCGCTGGTCGACGCCATCAACGATGAAGCCACCAGCTTCTACAAAAGTACGGCTTCGTGCCGCTTACCGATGAACCGCTCACGCTGTTCCTGCCGGTAACGGGCCGCATCGGCGAACCCGCAAGCCGCGACGATGCCGCTCGCGGCGTGTTACCAGGCCGGGCGGTTGAAAGCGCCCGGCCACCCGGCTGATCGCCAATCAACCTCCTTTGTAGGCCGAATGATCCGAGGCCCACTGGGTCGGTGCCCCCGAAGCGGCCGAGCCCGATTTCACGCCACCGTAGCCACTGGGCGCCTGCTGCTGCGCCGCCACGCTCGCCAGCGTAGCCTGGATGTGCGCCGGGTAGTGCGCGTCACCGTGGTTGCGGCCGTAGCCCGCCTGCTGCAGTTGGACGAGTTCTGCGCGCACCTGCTCGCGCGTCAGGGGACCGTTGTTGTGAGCGGACGCAACCGTGGGCAGAGCGAGGACCGACACGAGCGCGAGAACGGGGATGAATGCTTTAGCCACGATGAATCTCCAATTGCGAGCGTCAGAAACAGAAAACACTGGGTTAGCGAAACAACGACCGCCGGGGCGGAAGCCTGAGTGCCAAGTCGTTGAAGTCAGTTTATCTGTTTACTATCAACTTACACGTACATTTCGCCCCAACTGTTTGTTTCCGCGTCTGCAACGTCACCAGGCGTCTATCCGCACAAAAACGCCTGAACGGAATGGCGGTTAGCAGTTCGACATCAAGTTTGACGGGTTAATGCCGTATACAAACATCATGTGTGATTTGTTTATCAATCGTGTGTTGGCGCTTGCGCTGCTCGCTTCCTTCTTCTTGCGCCTTGCGCACGCCTCGTCATCGGCTTCCCATTTAATTTACCCATGTTCAATAACCTAAGTATCCGTGTCCGCCTGGCGCTGGCGATGGCTTTTCTCGCCGTGCTGCTGGTCCTTGGCGGCGTCATGGGCATCGCCAGCGTGTCGATGTGCAACAACGATTTGAAGGAGCTGTATTCCAGCCGGCTGGCTTCTTCCGAGGCGCTCGGTCGGGCAAACGTAGCACTATCGAGGACGCGCCTCTGGCTGCTTCTCATCGCGCTTGATCCGGCCAGTCCGGACGTACCCCAACGAGTGCAGATCGCCCGGGATCTGCTCGCTGAGTCGAAGCAGGCGTGGGACGCGTATCGCGCGCTGCCGTTCTCCGGACCCGAGGAGGCGAGCCGCGCGGCCGACGTGAACGCGAAGCGCGACGCGTACGTCGCAAATGGCCTGGAACCGATGTTCAGCGCGATCGCCGCCCACGATACGGCGAAGCTCACCGATGTCGCCGTGCACACACCGCAGTCGCTGTTCAGCGATTTCACCGGCGGCACATATTCACTGGGCCAGATGCAGATCACGGCTGCCCGCGCGACGTTTGAGACCTCGCAGGCCCGCTTCCACGGGTTCATCGGCGTAGCCCTCGCCGGTATGCTGATGGCGCTCGGTGCGGCGGCACTGGCCTGGTGGTCGCTGCAGCGCGCGATCGGCACGCCCCTTGCCCAGGCACTGGGCCATTTCAGGGCGATTGCCGATGGTGACCTGACCTCGCGCGTCGAGGTTCGCACGCGCGACGAGATGGGGCAGTTGATGACCGGCCTGCAGGCGATGCAAAGCAAACTGGTTCAGACGATCAGTGTCGTGCGAGACGGTTCCCGGTCGATCGATACCGCCGCACAGGAGATATCGGCCGGCAACCTGGACTTGTCGCAACGGACCGAAGAGCAGGCCGCCTCGCTGGAGGAAACTGCCTCGTCCATGGAGGAGCTGACGTCGACGGTCCGCCAGAACGCCGACAACGCGAAGCAGGCAACCGCGCTGGCCAGTACGACGTCGGGTATCGCGCAACGCGGCGGGGAAGTGATCGGACGCGTGGTCGAGACGATGCACGGGATCTCCGACAGCTCAGCCAAGGTGGCCGAGATCATCAGCGTGATTGAAGGCATCGCGTTCCAGACCAACATCCTCGCGCTCAATGCCGCGGTCGAGGCGGCCCGCGCCGGCGAACAGGGGCGGGGTTTTGCCGTCGTGGCCGGGGAGGTCCGCACGCTCGCTCAGCGCAGCGCCACGGCGGCCAAAGAGATTAAGGAGTTGATCGGCGAATCGGTAACTCGGGTAGATGCCGGCTCGAAGCTCGTCGAGGAAGCTGGCAGCACGATTAATGAAATTGTTCGGTCGGTGCAGCGCGTGACCGACATCATGAGCGAGATCGCGGCAGCATCGGAAGAACAGAGCACCGGCATCGGGCAGGTCAATACGGCCGTCACGCAGATGGACGAGGCGACCCAGCAAAACGCCGCGCTGGTCGAGGAAGCCTCGGCCGCGGCGCAGTCGCTGGCCCAGCAGGCCCAAGCGTTGCGTGACGCAGTGGCAGTCTTCAAGGTTGCCGACCGGGACGCCTCCGCGTCACGCGTGATGGCTCCGCGGAGCGAACCGCGTCGGCCGGCACCGAAGGCTCGCGCGTCACGTCCTCCAGCGTTGAAAAAGCTGGAGACGGCGGCCCTGGTTACCGCAGACACGACCACACTGGTTGCGACCGGCAGCAGTCCGGAGCACTGGCAGGCATTCTGAGCGGATCTGAAAATTGGACAATGCGAACGACGCGCTTCACCGAATGTGCAAACTCGTGACCGCCAACACGAGGGAAATGAGCGTGCTTGGCGCGCGGGCGATGGTTCTCGGCACGTTTCTTGATGCAGCCTCACCACACCTGACGACGCAGCAGCGCGCCAAGGTCGCCACGTCATTCCGGCAGGGCATTGAAGAAGCCATGTCCCTGATGGACGACGTGCCCCTGCCCGCGGAATATCATTCGGCGATGCTCGAACTCACCAATGTCATCCTCGCCATACTCGGCCCAAGCCGGGCCTCGCCCCTTTGAGCGAGCCGGAACGGCCGCTTTTGAATGGGATGAAGACGTTCTGAAAAATTCGCTGAAGGGGTGATCTGCTGGGTCGCCTCGAAACACTATGGCCCAGGCAATCCGCAATCTTCGACGACACCTCCGGTGAGGGATGAACTCTTCGTCGTTTGCGCTTGATCAGGCGCCGAACAGATCGAGTCGCGCGGGCGCTTCGGTCAGGGAGTTGAAAAAGCACCCGCTACTTAAGGTCTTCGGAAGGAAACGCGGTGAGAAAATCAAAATCGCACCCTGCCGCGGCAGAGAGCACGTGATCGTGATAGAGCCGCTGGTAACCGCGCGCATACATCCCTTGCGCCGGACGAATCTCAGCGGCACGACGCGCCAGCTCGACCTCGTCGACCAGTAGATCGATCCGCTTGTCCCGCGCCGAGAGCCGGACCCGATCGCCGTTGCGCACCACTGCCAGCGGGCCACCGAGCGCCGCTTCTGGCGTCACGTGAAGCACGATGGTCCCGTACGCCGTGCCCGACATGCGCGCATCGGAAATCCTCACCATGTCCTTCACCCCCGCCCGTGCAAGTTTCTGCGGGATCGGCAGATAGCCGGCCTCGGGCATGCCTGAAGCACTGCGCGGCCCCGCGTTCTGCAATACGAGAATGTCGTCCGCGCGAACGTCCAGACTGGGGTCGTCGATGCGCGCGGCCAGATCTTCGAGCGAGGTAAATACTACGGCACGCCCTTCGTGTTCGAGCAGTTCGGGAGTAGCGGCGGCGCGCTTCAGAACCGCACCGCCGGGCGCCAGACTCCCGTTCAGAACAATCAGCCCGCCATCGGGACTGACCGGTTTCTCCGTCGAGCGGATCACGGCCGTATCGATCGGATCGGCAAGCGGCCTGTTCAAACGCTCCTCGAGACTCTGCCCGGCGATATCGCGACAAGTCAGATTGAGTTGGGGCATCAGTCCGCGCAGAACGCCCTCCAGCCCGCCGGCTGCATGGAAATCCTCCATGTAACCGTTGCCTACCGGCTTGAGATCCACGAGTACGGGCGTTTCATCAGACAGCCGGTTGAACTCGTCGTAATCGATCTTCAGTCCGATACGACCGGCAATCGCCGCCAGATGAATCACGGCGTTGGTCGAACCGGAGACCGCGAGCAGCACGCGCAAGGCATTGCGCACCGACGCAGGCGTCACGATCTCGGCCGGTTTCGGTCCGCCATTGAGGGCCATGCGCGCAACCAGTGCTCCGGTTTCTTCGCAATTGCGCAGACGATCCGCGTGCACGGCCGGAATCGCCGCCGAACCGGGCAGCATCATGCCCAGCGTTTCCGCGATCAGCGCCATGGTCGACGCCGTGCCCATGACCGCACACGTTCCCGCCGTGACCGCCAGACGCCCCTCCACTTGCCTGATCTCCTGCGGCGAGACTTTCCCCGCGCGGAAATTCGACCAGAAGCGCCGGCAGTCCGTGCACGCGCCAAGCCGCTCGCCGCGATGTCGCCCGGTCATCATCGGACCGGCCACCACCATTGCGGCGGGCCGCTCCGCGGAGATCGCGCCCATCAACATCGCCGGCACGGTTTTGTCGCATCCGCCGAGCATCACCACTGCATCCATCGGCTGGGCACGAATCATTTCCTCGACGGCCATCGCCATCAGATTGCGATAGACCAGCGAAGTCGGCGAAAGGAAGACCTCGCCAAGCGACATCACCGGAAATACGATCGGCAATGCGCCCGCCGCGAGCACGCCGCGTTCGACCGCCTTGATCATTTCGGGAAAGTGGCGATGGCAGTTATTGAAACCGCTCTCCGAGGTGCAGATCCCGACGATCGGCTTGTCGAGCGATTCGCCGGTGTAGCCCATCGAATTGGCAAACGACCGGCGCAGATAGCGCGCGAAATCTTGATCACCGTAGTTCGTCAGGCCATTGTCGAGGCCACGCGGTTTTTGATTCATTTCCAGTTCCTTACGATCAGCGATGCAGCGCGGATATAGCGAAAGAAAACGTCAGATGAAACCAGGAGCGAGGCGGCCTCCGACCTCGATAAGTCTAAACGACGCCTATCATCCAGATACCGCCCGGCGCCGCACGCGTGACGGGATGGGCGGGGACTCACGCACTGAACGTGTTCGACGGTCGATCCCGGTTTGGGAGGTCACATGTCATCGCTACGCGCAAACGATCTGCTCCATTCGAAGGAAGGGTTCCGTCTGCATGGCCAGGACCTCGACTGCTGGCGCCGCTGGGGGCCTTATCTGAGCGACCGGCAGTGGGGCACCGTTCGCGAAGACTACAGCGACTACGGAACCGCATGGGAGTATTTCCCCCACGAGCATGCGCGCAGCCGCATGTACCGCTGGGGCGAGGACGGCATTGCCGGATTCGGCAACGACCCACTCGACTGGTGCGTGTCGCTCGCGCTCTGGAACGGGCGCGACCCCATCCTGAAGGAGCGGCTGTTTGGCTTGACCAATGCGCAGGGCAATCACGGCGAGGACGTGAAGGAGCTTTACTTCTACGTCGATGGCACGCCGACGCACTCGTACATGAAGATGCTGTACAAATACCCCCACGATGCGTACCCGTATCAGGACCTGATCGAGGAAAACGGCCGGCGCGGCGCCGATCAGCCCGAATACGAAATCCTCGATACGGGCGTGTTCGACAACGATCGCTATTTCGACGTCTGGATCGAGTACGCGAAGCACACACCCGACGACATCGTGATGCGCGTAACCGTCGAAAATCGCGCGGATCAGCACGCGCCACTCCATGTGCTGCCGCTCTTCTGGGCGCGCAACCGCTGGGCGTGGTCAGGCAAGCCCGGCAAGCCGTCGCTCACGCTCGAGCCGGAGTCCGCCGAGGGCGCGCGCGTGATCGCGCACAATCCCGCGCTGGGCACGATGATCGTCACGGCCTCGGCGCCGCAGCCGATCGAATGGCTGTTCTGCGAAAACGAAACCAACGTCCGCCGCCTTTTCGGCATCGCCGGCGCAGGCCCGTTCAAGGATGGCTTCAACGATTACCTCGTCGATGGCGACGAGCACGCAATACGCCGCGACGCGGGCACCCGCGCCGCCGCGCATGTGGCCCTGTCGCTCGCGCCGCACGAGCGCGCGGTGCTGTATCTGCGCTGGCGTCCGGCGGCACTACCGGGCATTACGCGCGACGACGTGCCGCTCGACTTCGAAGCGCTGTTCGCGCGCCGGATCGCGGAGGCCGATGAGTTTTACGCCGCGCTCCAGCACGACATCAGCGACGCCGATGCGCGGCTCGTGCAACGCCAGGCGCTCGCCGGCATGCTATGGACGAAGCAGTATTACCAGTTCGACGTGACGCGCTGGCACGACGGCGACCCCGGTCAGCCGAAGCCGCCGAAAGGACGCCGGCACGGGCGCAACGCCGACTGGCGGCATATGTGCAACGGCGACGTCGTATCGATGCCGGACAAGTGGGAGTACCCGTGGTACGCGTCGTGGGATCTCGCGTTTCATGCGGCCGCGTTCGCGATGGTGGACCCCGACTTCGCGAAGAAACAGCTGCTGTTGCTCGTGAAGGAACGGTACATGCATCCGAACGGGCAGTTGCCCGCCTACGAATGGGCATTCGGCGACGCGAATCCGCCCGTTCATGCATGGGCGACGTGGCGCGTGTACGAACTCGACCGCGAAGTCACGGGCGTCGGTGACCACAAGTTTCTCGAGGTGATGTTCCACAAGTTGCTGCTGAACTTTTCGTGGTGGGTCAACCGCAAGGATGCAGAGGACCGCAACATCTTCCAGGGCGGCTTTCTCGGGCTAGACAACGTCGGCATCTTCGACCGCTCTTCCCCGCTGCCGACGGGCGGCCGCATCGACCAGGCGGACGGCACCGCCTGGATGGCCTCGTATGCGCTCGACCTGATGCAGATCGGACTCGAGCTCGCGATGACGAACAACGCGTACGTCGAAATCGCGGTGAAGTTTTTCGAGCATTTCCTGTATATCGCAGAAGCCGTCGGTTGCAGCGAAGGTTGCAGAACTGGGCTATGGGACGGACACGACGAATTCTTTTATGACGTACTGCATCTTCCAGACGGAACCCGTGTGCCGATGCGCGTTCGCTCGATCGTCGGCCTGATTCCGTTGTTCGCCGTGCATGTGCTCGAAGAACGCATATACGGCCACCTGCCGGGCCTGCGAGAACGGCTCGCGTGGTTTCTCGATCACCGGCCCAATCTGGCCAAACTCGTATCGCGTTGGACCGAACCCGGCAAAGGCAACACCACGCTGCTCTCGCTACTGCGCGGATACCGGATGACGGCACTGCTGCGCCGCGCGCTCGACGAAGACGAATTTCTGTCCGATCACGGCGTGCGCGCGCTGTCACGCGTGCATCGCGATACACCGTACGAGTTCGATCATGGCGGCGCGCATGTCTGCATCGCGTATCAGCCGGCCGAATCGGATTCGCGCGTATTCGGCGGCAATTCGAACTGGCGCGGGCCCGTGTGGATGCCCGTCAACTATCTGCTGATCGAATCGCTGTATGAATTCCATCGCTACTACGGCGACGAATTCCGCATCGAATATCCAACGGGATCGGGCAACCGGTGCTCGCTCAGCGAGATCGCCGACGGTCTCGCGCGGCGTGTCACTACCCTCTTTCTCAAGGACGAGCACGGCGTGCGGCCCGTGATGGCAGCTTATCCGCAGTTGCAGGCCGACCCGCGCTCGTCTGATCTCGTGCTGTTCCACGAGTACTTTCACGGCGACAGCGGACGTGGCGTCGGCGCTTCGCACCAGACCGGCTGGAGTGGTCTCGTCGCGCTGCTGCTTCAGCCGCGTCTGATGAAGCTGGCCCACGTGGCGGCCGATGTCACTGCCGAAAACGCGCCGGCAGGCGCGCCCGTCGTCGAAGACGCGCTGCCCGCGATGGCGCGATAGACAGGCATCGAAAATCCGCAATCGATCGAGACGCGATTCCCGAAACTCTATGTCCTCGACCTATCGGACCAAAGTCTGATTGACCGACCTGAAGGTCACGTGCATCGTCAAAGGCGAACCGCGAACGTTTCGGCCTCCGCTGCCGCATGAATCGTAGGAAGAGCGCAAACATGGACTGGAACCGCTGGTACAGCTTGAAGAGTTACCTCAGATCTTCCCTGTGGACGGTACCGCTCGTCGCGGTGGCGATCTATGCCGTGGTAAAGCCGCTCACTGAAATGCTGGGAAGGTGGCTGATCGGACACGACATTCTCGATCCGAAAACCGGCCTTTTTGCGCTGTCCATGACTGGAGCGCGGTCACTTGTCGGCGACATCGTTTCCGCTGACCTGGCGTTTCTGGTGTTTACCTTCGGTTCGCTGCTCGTCGCAATCCAGGTCGCTGGCGGTCAATATACCCCGCGGATCATCGCGACGACCTTGCTGCGCGATAACGTGATCCGCAGCATCTCGGGATTGTTCGTATTCACGCTTCTGTTCGCCAACAGAACCCTGGGCTGGATGGGTGATAGCGAGGTGCACCAGCTTCAGGTATTCATTGCAGCGCTATTCGGATTCGCGTCTGTCGTCGCATTCCTTTTCCTGATTGATTATGCGGCGAAATGCCTGCGTCCAGTAAGCCTCGTGGCTCGGGTTGGGGAGCATGGGATCGCGGTCATCGAAAGCGTCTATCCCGACCCCGCGACGGGCCGGACCACCCCGCCGAGACTTGGCCACGAGCGAGGCGTCCCGGGCCGCATTGTTCGCCATAGCGGTACATCCGGCATCGTTCTGGCCGTGAATCTCGAAAGACTTGTTGCCAAGGCGAGGCACACTAACTCGGTTATCGAATTCGTGCCGCAAGTCGGCGACTTTGTCGCGGTGGACGAACCCTTGTTTTACTTGTACGGAGACTCTGACGCAATCGATGAAAACCGGCTGCGTACACTGGTTGCTTTCGGGACTGAACGCACGATGGAACAGGATCCTATGTTCGCGTTTCGCATCCTTGTTGATATTGCGCTGAAAGCGTTGTCGGCTGCGATCAACGATCCAACTACGGCCGTGTTGGCCATCGATCAGTTGCAGCGGCTATTGCGTGTCGTCGGAAAACGGTCTTTGTACTCCGAAGAGATAACGGATAAGTCCGGACTTGGGCGCGTCATCTATCGAACGCCGAACTGGGAAGATTTCGTGCATATCAGTTTCCGCGAGATACGTCAGTACGGCGCGGGCAGCATTCAGATCGCGCGGCGTCAGCGCGCGGCGATAGAGAATCTCCTTCAGTGCTTGCCGGAGCATCGTCACGACGCCTTGCGTGTCGAGCTGACCCTGCTGGACCGTGCGATCGGCTCGAAGCATCCATTTCCGGAGGACCTGGCGCTGGCCCGTATCCCCGACTCGCAAGGGCTTGGAGGCTCGGAAAGCTCGACAGCAAGGCAACCCGTCCTTTGAGAGGCAAACCATGCGAAAACTCATCATGGGCATCGTTGAATTCCGGGAGAAAATGCTGCCGCAATACGTGCAGCAGTTCAGCAAACTCGCGCTCGCGCAGACACCTGATGCGCTCTTCATAACGTGCTCGGACAGCCGGGTCGTGCCGGATCTGCTTGCATCGACCCATCCCGGCGATCTCTTTACGATGCGCAACGTGGGCAATCTGATACCACCGGCGACTGCGGAGGGCGTCTCTACCGGAGATCTTTCCGAGGCAAGCGCGATCGAATATGCCGTGCTGGTGTTGAAAGTCGCGAATATTGTCGTGTGTGGACATTCGGAGTGCGGCGCGATGAAGGCCGTATTCTCCAGGCACGCCAAGCTGAAATCACCAAACCTCGATAAATGGCTATGCCACGCCAACAACGCAGCGTTTCGCCTTGAACAGGAAGGTCCGCTCGACGACAGCTTGAAAGCGCACGATCAATTGTCGCAACTTAACGTACTCGTGCAACTCGAGCACCTGATGACCTACCCGATCGTCCGCCAGCAGGTCACTGCCGGGGCACTCGTATTGAGCGGCTGGTGGTTCGACATCGCGACGGGCGCCATGTATGCCTATGAGCGCACGAGCCGCTCATTCGCAGTCATCGATCGCACAATGGCTGATCGGATGATTGCGCGCCTTACCGCACGGGCGAGGTGACGGGTTGCGAAGTCCGCGACGGGACCGGCATGTCGCTAGCGACCAATGCAATCCCTGTGTCGCGATGCAGACGGCAAGTTCTGTTTCAATGTTCGCTCCGGCCATCAACGGGCATTCAGCTAAAATCCAGCGTGTCTGCTTACAGGCATACATGAGCCATTGCGGTTAACGCGCGACTGCACACCTGAAGAATCGGGTCTTATCTGTCAGAGGCCAGAATCCTGGAAGTGTTCTCAATGTGCACGGGCCGTGGCGTTCTGATTCCGTACAGGCACATCACGCTGCCGCACAGCAGGAGCACCGCAGCGGTCATGATGGAAAGATGCATACCTTGCATAAATGCATCAGGACGGGTATCGCGTACGAAAAACCCGAACACCGCCACCCCGAGCATGCCGCCTACCTGCCTCGCCGAGTTGAGCACTCCTGACGCGATACCCGAGCGGGAAGCATCCACGGATGACAGCGTGACGTTTGTCATGGTCGGCACCATTAAGGCAATGCCGCTTGCGGCTATGAGCATTGGCACGACCAGCATCCAGTACGAGCCGTCTATGCGAACCGGCAACAGCAGCAGATAACCCGACGCGGCAATCAGCATGCCGGCAATCATGAGTTTCTTTGCGCCGACGCGGTTGAGCAGCCGACCCGCCAGGATATTCACTGCCATCAGAACGACGGTCATGGGCAAAAACGCGAGGCCGGTCCACTGAGCTGATAACTGCTGCTCTATCTGAAAGAAGAGACTAAAAACAAAGATCAAACCGTAGTAGGCAAAGTTCACGACGACCCCGGCGGCCGAGGCCGCAGAGAACGTAGTCGTTCGAAAAAGAGCCAATGGGAGCATGGGTTCCGTACGGCGTGACTCAAGCCACAGAAACGCCCAGGCGGCAACAATTGAGAACAGTAGCGCACCATAGACCAACGGATGATGCCATCCAAACCGGGCCGCTTCCGTGAGGCACACGGTCAGAGCGACGAGCGCCAGAATGGCCGCCACCTGGCCGGCAAGGTCAATGCTTCGGCTATGCGCCCGTGCGGCTGTCGCCGCATGACGGAGAGTAAGGCTCACGCCTGCAATTCCGATCGGCAGGTTAATCAGAAAAATGCTGCGCCAGCCCACGTGAGTCACCAGCAGCCCACCTAGCACAGGTCCTGCTGCAAGTGCAATTCCGCCTGCAGCACCCCACCAGCCCACCGCTCGGCTTCTTTGCTCCGTATCAGGGAACGCCTGGCGCAGCATAGCCAG
Organism: Paraburkholderia sp. MM6662-R1; assembly: GCF_050436245.1. Lineage (NCBI taxonomy): Bacteria > Pseudomonadati > Pseudomonadota > Betaproteobacteria > Burkholderiales > Burkholderiaceae > Paraburkholderia > Paraburkholderia sp. MM6662-R1. The sequence goes on from NZ_JBNDLV010000003.1 coordinate 1,183,064, forward strand.
CGAATTGGGCACCAACAGCGCAGCGCCCATGCCCTGTACGACGCGTGCAGCCACAAGAATCGGCAACGAGTACGCGATCCCACATGCAATCGATGCCACAGTAAAGACGGCGAATCCAGCAGTGAAGATTCGCTTTGCGCCGAAGCGATCACCTAAGGCGCCCGTGGTGAGAAGCAGCGACGCGAATGCCAGCGTGTACGCGTTGACAACCCATTGCAGGCCGGTCACGTCCGTGGTGAAACGGGCTCGCAAAGCGTCAAGAGCGACGTTGACAACGCTGACATCAAGCAAAACAACGACAAAGCCCAGCCCTGCGGCGGCGAGAGTGCCGCGTTGATCGCGGCTCATAGACATGCTCATCTGGAATCACCCTTATCGACTGAACGAGTCTCATGGTAGGCATGTCGCCTTTGTGCGAATATTCCCCAAAACCGCACACTATCCTTGAGAAATTGCACAGATGTTCGATTGGGAAAATATTCGTCATTTCCTGGCTGTCGCCCGCATTGGTACGTTGTCAGGGGCCGCGCGCGATCTGAAGGTTGATCACGCGACGGTGAGCCGACGCTTGAGCGCACTCGAGGACGAGGTCAAGACGCGCCTTGTCGAACGGCTCCCCAGGGCCTGCAAACTCACTCTCGCTGGACAGCGCGTGTTCGAACTCGCGCAGGGAATGGAAGAGAACGCGTACGCGATTGAACGGTTCCTTGATGCCAGCCTTTCCCCGCTAAGCGGAAAAGTCACGCTGAGCGCACCGCCGGTACTAGTGGCCAGTTTTCTGGTGAAGCATCTGGCGGAATTCCGGCTTGCAAATCCCGGCGTCCAGTTGTCTGTTTCTGGCCAGGCACGACAGGTTTCCCTTAGCCGAAGGGAGGCGGATATCGCCTTAAGGCTGGTCCGTCCGGAGGAAGCGACCAGCGTCGTACGCAAGCTAGGGCGTATGCCGTTCGACCTATACGCGAGCAGGGACTATCCGCACCTGCACAATCCATCTGCATGGGAATTCATCGTCTACGATGCCGGATTCGCGGACATGCCACAGCAGAAGTGGTTGATGAGCGTTGCAAGAGGACGACCTATTGCTTGCGAAATCAGCGATATCACGGGCCACCTTGCAGCGACCCGAGCAGGCGCCGGCGTGGCTGGCCTCCCGTGCTTCCTGGCAGATACCGATGCGAATCTACAACGCGTCGCATACGACGGCGAACGGTTTTCGCGTGATATCTGGATGGCTGTGCATCGGGATTTGCGGCGTTCGCCGCAAGTACGGGCAGTGATGGACTTTCTGCTGAAAATCGTGGCGGAACATTCCGCCTTTACGATAAGCGGTTAGACGGCGGATGCCAAATGTAGGTAGACGCATAACCTGAGAATCTAGGACCCGTAAGTTGAGAAATTTATGGGTCTTTTTTTAATAGGGTACACATTTGGGCGATTCTCAGACGTGCAGAGCTCTAAGTCAGACGATGTTCGCGACCTAGAGGCTCGATGCCCATGCTCGTGAGTCGCTCAATCAGCTCCTCGAAGATTTCTCCTTGCGCAGACACCACGTCGACGCGAAGCATCGCCAGAAGGTCCAGCCCGCGCGCACGACTCGCCGCGACGTTGAAACGCTGGTCATAGGCGTTCCCTGAAAGCGCGTGGCAGCGCTCGGGGTCGGCCACCCTCGACAGGAACATGATGTCGCGCTCACGGTTGGGTGGGCGTTTTTCAACAGGGAGCCTCCGGCCCCTTCACGCGCCTGATTCAAAGATAACGAGTCAAATATGACCTCTTAAGTGAAATATTGGCCCATATCTGACCGTTTTCAACATCGCACTGGTGTCCACACGAGGGATGTCGTACAGTGGTCAAATATGACGCATTAACACGTTAAGGGTTCAGATATGACCGATAAACCAAAAACAGCGGCGACACCCAAACCTTCCGGCCGCTTCACCGAAAGTCCGATGCCCTTACCGGTCGAGCGTGCGCTGGTTGCTGCCGGAGATGACCTTGCGCTGGCCCGCCGACGCCGGGGGCTTTCTACGTCATCCATGGCGGAGCGGGCGGGCATCTCAAAAAAGACGCTCTACCGGCTGGAACAGGGCGACCCCGGAGTGTCGTGGGGCGCTGTGGTTCGGGTCCTGAACATCCTGAACCTCCTCCCCGAGTTCAACAAGGCCCTGAACACCACCAATGATGCGCTCGGCCTAGCGCTCATGAACAAGGCGGTAGCCAAACGCATCCGGGTACGCAAAACCAACCCGGACAGTGGAGCCCTGTAATGGCAACGACAAAAAAAGCAAAAACCAGCACAACGCGGACGCTGCTCGTCTATCTGGGCGATACGGGACTGGAAGTGGGCGAACTGCAATTTTCCAGACAGGGGCAAAAAGAGGTCTCGGCGTTCCGGTACTCCCCCGCCTGGCTCAGTAATCCAGATTGCTTCGCACTGTCTCCGGACCTCCCCCTGAGCACCGACTTTCAATACCGCACGGGAAGCAAGGAGACTTCTACCTTTGCGGGTGCCATTGCCGATACTGAGCCTGATGGCTGGGGACGCCGTGTCATTAACCGCGCCCATGCCCAACGGCGCAAGGCTGAAAAAGACGCCGGCCGAGACGCCGGTTCCGCACAGCTGTCAGACCTGGACTATTTGCTGGGGGTGCTGGATTCCAGCCGCATTGGCGCACTGCGCTTTAGGGACAATGCCGACAGCCCCTTCCTCGATGTGCCCCATGACGACAACTTGCCTGAAGGAACTCACGAGGTCCCGCTGCAGACCTTGATTCAGGCGTCGAAAGCGGTCGAATCCGGCAAGGAAACGGCGACGGACCTCGCGTATCTGAAAGGGCGCGGCACCTCGCTCGGCGGTATGCGACCCAAAGCAACGGTCCTGAAGCCCGACGGCACCCTGACCATCGCCAAGTTTCCGAGCGTGAGTGATACGCGTGACGTGGCGCGCGGTGAGGTGCTGGCGCTGTTGCTCGCGAAAGAGGCGGGCCTGAATGCATCCGAGGCCGAAGTCATCATGTCTGGCACCCAGGCTGTCGCGCTTATCGTGCGGTTTGACCGACCCCGGGCTGGCGGTCGCATCCCTTACCTGTCTGCGGCCTCGCTGCTGCAGCTGGATTCCAGGGAAGATGGCGCATACACGCAGATTGCGGAGGCCATTGACCGGTTCTCCCCGAGACCCCTCGAAGACAAGCAGGAGCTTTGGGCGCGCATCTGCTTCAGCATGCTCATTACCAACGTGGATGACCACATGCACAACCACGGCTTCCTGCACAGCGGCGGGGGTCAGTGGCGGCTCGCCCCGCTGTTTGACGTGAACCCGTTCCCCGACAAGGAACCCATCCTGAAAACCGCCGTGACCGAAGCGACCGGTGAAACCGGAGATATCCAGGAGGCGCTGGATGCAGCGGCATACTTTGGCGTGTCCGATGACGACGCTCATGCAATCCTGACCCGGATGATGGCTGCCCTGAACGACTGGAAACGACTCGCCCGGTCCCCGGCCGTGGGAATGGGTGATGATGAAATCGACAAGGTCGCGCCCGCTTTTGAGAACGACAACTGGGATACGGTAGCGTCCTTTCTGGAACAATAAACCGGCCAATCGGACCGTCTGGTCAGGCGTCGCCGGCGTGGCATTCGATTGGCGGGGTAGTAACATATGAAATGTTATTTCTGAACGGCGATTCTGCGAAACGCCAATGCCATTTCCGATGGGAACCCGTTTGGTTTTCGAATCCGGCATTTTGAGGTCGCCGACGCCGGCGTGGCAAATTCTCGATTTATGGCTGTGCGTGTCTCAGCTTATTCGTCGTGGACCGGCGTAACCCGTTGATTCGAAAGGATGCAAATTTTCGCGTTTTGGTTGCTCCAACACCAAGGGCCGCCGCCTACGATCGAAATAGTACGGCTGGCACGGCAGATAGCCCATGCCACAGCTATCGGGTTCTTGTCCCGGCGTCTGTTCGCGCGCGGAAAGCAGCCTGTCAGAGATACTGGCCGATGGACTGCTTCGGGTCGGGAGTGTGAGTTCGCGATGCCGGAAGCTGTCGCCCGGCTGCTCGACGCCGCTACCGTCGGCAATCCGTCACATTGCCGACGTAGAATCCAGCCCGCCCCAAGGTCGGCATTGGCCAACTATGCAAAGTCGTTGATTATGGGAAGTAGCCGAGCCGATTGCCGACAAGGCCCGGCAAACAAGGGGCCGGCAGCAGGCGGTTCAGCTGGGAACTCGACATAATTTCAGCGTTGATCTGGAGTAACGGTTCCATTTCAGGGGACCGTTATGAAGCCAACGAGTTTGCACGAAGCCAGGGCCCGGTCTTGTAGACTGGCAGCCACAACACGGAGTAATCAACTCCGCATAGTCGGTTTGTTCTTGCGACAGAATTTCGAGCGGCGCGCAGTCGATCCGAGAAAGCTGCGCCCTGACGATATTCGTCGGTTCCTTTCGTCACAGTTAGGGGCCGGAGGCTCGGCCTCCTATGCTTCTCAACTGGCTTGTACCTTACGCAGTTATTTGCGTTACCGGGCGACGTGCGGTGACCAGGTCTGCAAGCTCAGCGCCGTCATCCTGAATCCCGTCCATGGGAAGCTCGCATCGCTGCCACGCGCGCTCGCGCCAGAGGAAGTTGAGTACCTCCTGGGCGCGGTTGCAGGCGCTCGCCGCTGGCCGAAGCGTAGCGTAGCTATGCGATTGTCCGTCTGGCGCTGGACATGGGGCTGCGTTCTGCCGAAATCGCGCAACTCATGATCAGCGACGTCGACTGGCGCGCAGGCACAGCGACGTTGAGGGGCACAAAGTCGCTGCGGCAGGACGTACTACGCTGCCGATGGAAACCGGGCAGGCACTCGCTGACTATCTGCAACGTGAGCGTCCGATGAGCGGCCATCCGGCGATCTTCGTCCGGCAGGTGGCGGGGGTCGGATTCAACCGGTGGATGCAACACACTGAAGACTGCACAAGCGGGAATTTCTCGATGAGATGCAACGCGTTGTGCCCTGGTTGAAGCTGATTGCGCTAATCGAGCCGCACTATCTCACGGGCAAAACCGGTCGGCCGCCATTCCCGATTGCAACGATGCTGCAGATTCATTTCATGCAACAATGGTTCGGTCTATCAGACCCTGCTATGGAAGAGGCACTCTATGACGTGCCGCTTTATCGAGAGTTCGCGGCTCTCGACGGCGGGATGGTTCGCTTGCCGGATGAAAGCACGATTCTCCGGTTCCGCCACCTGCTGGAAACGCACGGACTGGCGGCGCAAATGCTGGCGCTGGTCAATGAAATCCTGACGGAGAAAGGCCTGATGCTTAAGGCTGGGTCGGCAGTCGACGCCACCCTGATTGCCGCGCCCAGTTCGACAAAGAATGGCTCCGGCACGCGCGATCCGGAAATGCAATCCACGCAGAAAGGTGGCAACTGGTACTTCGGGATGAAAATGCATGTCGGCGTGGACGCCGACTCGGGCCTGGTCCATACGGTCATTGGAACGGCGGCCAATGTTCACGACATCACCGTAGCCCAGGCGTTGCTGCATGGTGAGGAAACGGACGTGTATGCGGACGCCGGTTATCAGGGTATCGAAAAGCGTTGTGAGACTAACGCGGTTCGTTGGCATGTGGCGATGCGACCGGCAAAGCGCAGGAAACTGGATCTGAGCGACTCGTTGGACGCGATCTATGATCAGATCGAGCGCCTGAAGGCGGGTATTCGGGCCAAGGTCGAACACCCGTTTCGCATCCTCAAGCGACAGTTCGGTTACATGAAGACCCGCTATCGTGGTTTGATGAAGAACACCGCCCAGATCACTACGCTGTTTGCTTTGGGCAATTTATGGATGGCGCGTAGAGCTTTGCGCAAAGTTTGAAACACCGGGCCGATGAAGATCACATGTCGGGTTGGAGCGCTCCGGCGCGCGGAAAGACCATGGCAATCAACTCGCCAACAAAGATCTGAAGGCCGAGGCTGCGCTTGATGTGAAAGGTAATGCTTCAAAAGCGGGTTGTGCAGACCTTCCTTAAGCGACATTCGCGCGCATCGGCGACGTCCTGTATGTGGCTCGAGGATACAAGTTGACTGATCGATCGCGGGCAGCAACTGCGCTGTCGCGCAGTGTTGATCCGGGAAGGATCAACAGCGAAACATGCCCGCGAAAACTAACAGGATGGATCGGTAAAGGCGAGCTCGACTAACGTTGCGAGCATCATGGCAGCCGCGTTTGCGGGAGGCGGCTCGACCTTTGCGGGGCGGTAGATTACATCGCCTGCGGCGATGCCTTGTCCGCTCAAAGCGCATATACCCGATCGATTCGCTGTAGCAAGGCGCCAAAGCTGTTCGCCGTACTTGCAACATCGAGGGTCGCTCCACGATACCGTGGCCGTTCGTGGACTGGGTCGATCGAGCAGCGCGATCGCAACGTCGCCATTCTTGACCGGCAGACGGCTCGATCCACCCGAATCAACTATATTCCTGACCCGAGCCGTCAATTGTTGCGCGCATCCCAAATCGAGTTGGCCGACTGTGCGCTGCCATGCAGTGTCGGCCGTCACGCATTGATCCATGGCAGTACTCCCGTCAAAAGCGAGGTGGCGCTCAGCTCAGCCGTATCTTCGGCTGCACGAAACCGTTAATCCGCTCGGCAGTCCACAGCATCATGGCCTTGCCGAAACCGTGCAAAGCCTGCTGATGTTGTCGATAGAGCATGGCGTGACTGAGCTGCGCGAATCGGCCCTTGATAAACCCGCCGCGGAAGAATCCGAACTGCCCGAGCGTCCCAAAAGCGTTGTAGTCGCTCAGCGACACGAGCGCGCCGAAGTCGTGAAATGCAAAGTCGGGCAATGATCCCCCGCCGAGCCAGTCCGGCAAGTGCTTCGCGAGGTGTTGTGCCTGTTGCGTGGCGACTTGCGCCGTGGGTGCGAGAGGGCGTTCATTGCCGGCGAGCGTCAACGTCGAGCAGTCGCCGAGGGCGAATAGTGTGTCGTCGTCCTGTGCCTGCAGGGTTGGCCTGACGGCGATCTGATTGGAACGATTGCTCTCGATCCCATCCAGTTTGCTTAGAAAATCAGAGGCCTTGACGCCCGCCGCCCATACCATCAAATCCGCCGGTTGCTTACTGCCGTCGCCCAACCGGAGTCCATCGGGTTCGGCGGCGGTCACTCGCGTGCCCGTTCGTACCGAGAAGCCGATATGCCGTAACTGTGCCTCGCTGGACTCCGACACCGCCGGCGGAAATGCCGCCAGTACGCGCGGTGCGCTTTCATAAAGGGTGAGCTGCAGACGTGAGCGGATGCCGGGGTCGCCGTAACTCGACGCCACTTCGAGCAAGCGACTCAACTCCGCAGCCAGTTCGACGCCGGTCGCTCCGGCGCCGACGATAGATACGCGCAACGGGCTATTCGTCACAACGCTCCGGAATATACGGATTCGCAATGCTTCGTTGAAGACTTCAGCCTGTGCCTGGCTGTCAATGAAATGGCAATGATCAAGTACGCCTGGTGTGCCGAAGTCGTTGGCGCGACTCCCTAACGCAAGAATCAGTACATCGTATTCGACCGCGCGCGGCCCGATCACGACCTCCCCCGACGGCGAACGCAGCGCAGCCAGCTTCACGACGCGCGCATTGCGGTCCAGGCCTTCCATTTCGCCTGGCTGATAGTTGAAGCCGTGGTCGCGGGCGTGGGCGAGATAGATGACCTGCTGTTGCTGGACATCGCGAGTGCCTGCCGCGATGGTGTGCAGCATGGGCTTCCAGATATGCGTTGCACTTTTGTCGATTAACGTAACCTGACCGCGGCCGCTGCGGCCAAGCGTGTTGCCCAGCCTGGTCGCGAGCAGAAGTCCAGCGATGCCGCCGCCGCCGATGACGATCCGGGTCATTTGGCGCATCGTCAAATGTCTCTCTTGCATGATCTCCTACTCCCGTCCGCGTTTTACAATACTGGACAGAATCGTTATCAAGGTCACCGCCCACGTCAACGAAAAGAAACTGTACGGTTTAGGTATGGCAAGATCGCAGCATTGAGAGTCGTAGGCCAGCGGCTTGGACGGGATGCTCATCGACATGGCTTGTTCGTGCGTGATCGTCATCGGGGCGAGTCTCCACCTCAGAAATTCAGCCCGATCGCGACCGCTTGTGTATCGATGAGAACGGGTGAATGAAGTGCGCGGTGACTCTACGTCCAGTACTTGAAACTGGTCACGCTTCGCTCGTAGCCAGTCATGCTACGGCGCTCGCGTCGAATGCGCACGGGAGAGTTGTATTCTTCTAGCATTTGCGTGGCGGGGCGCGGCCTTGCGTCGGGACATGCGCCTTCCATTCGGAACGGTCGGCGACGGTAGCAACAGGCGAGGGCTCGGCGTTCTCTGGACTCTCTGCGGCCAGGCATTCGAGCGGCAATTGCGCATTCGCACCGACGACGAGAATGGCCTGCATCAGACCGGGCGTTCGAGACGCACACATTGCGGCAATTGCCACAATACACGCGGCAACGATATAGCCTGCCCGAATGCGAGGTAATCTGATCGTGTGCATCTTGCGTTCTCCATCACGCGCGAAAGAAAGTCACACAGCGCGTTTTTAATTGACCAACAACGATAAATGTCTGACGGTTCAGGTTGTATTGCGTGATCAGGTTCGCCATACGCGGCGGGAACTTGAGATGCACTGAAACGGCAGGAAAACGCCTGCGATATTCGATGATCAAGTGCGTCAACTGTCCGAGACCGAGATCGGTTACGCAGTGAGCGCGGAGTCTTCCGCGCGCGCGGGTGTGGGCGTCGCGTGCTTCGGCTTCGGCATCGTCGAGGTCGGCCAGGATCCTCTTGCACTTCTGGTAGTAGCGCTCGCCGGGTTCCGTCAGCGATACCCGACGTGTCGTGCGTTGCAGGAGCCGCGTCTGCAGCTGGTCTTCGAGTGCCAAGACGGCACGCGATACGTTCCCCTTGCTGCAACTCATATGCTCCGCAACGACGCTGAAGCTTCCCGCCTCGACTACTCGGGAGAAGATGCGCATGCTCATGAACTTGTCCATGGAACCGTTCACCTCGTGCTGTCTGATTCGGGTCGCTCTTCAGCGGAATGAGACTTTCCGACTTGGAAGAACGATAGACCGAGGCGAACGATTGAACCATCCCTACATTGGGATCGTCGCTTAATCCATGTGGTCAGGCCGGCGATACGTTGGTATAGGTGTCGATCTTGCTGCGCAGACTGTCGCCAGCCAGCGGCATTTCGCCGGCTCGGTAGCCTGTCGCGTCGAACAGGTCCAGTCATGGCAGAGAGAGGATATCAATGCCACCGCGCCATTCCGACCATTGAGTTCGCGATGCCGGAAGCTGTCGCCCGGCTGCTCGACGCCGCTACCGTCGGCAATCCATCACATTGCCGACGTAGAATCCAGCCCGCCCCAAGATCGGCATTGGCCGAGGAGTCCGCGTTGAGTATCCGGCGGGTCACGAAGTGGAGCAGTCGTTCGAATGAGCGCTCGAAAATGCGGTCGAGCGGCAGAAACTGAGCCGGCTTCTGCCACAGCGTGGTCTATGGTTAGCACAACCCCACATACAACGCCCGCGCAATAGGTAGCGCGGTGAAAAGCGGACGTGTACGTCGATCCCAACGCGGGTCTTTCAGTATTCGCAGACATTTCTTCGGTCGAGAATCTGCGAGCGCAAGGTGGGATCAGCAAGGTGCTGCGCGCCCGGCGAGTGATCTTCGCGTTGCGGTACATCCGCGATGTACCGCGGCACGGTCTGGGTGGCCCGCAAGGAAGAACCGACATCTTCGACGTCAGCTCGTCGCGCCGAAGTACACGGGTTGGCCGAAATGCTGATTGCGTGGCTCGTCGATTACCTGGCGGAACTGCCCGTAGCTGAGCGCCCGCTGGACGATCGACTGGATCTGGATCGCGTTGCCGTCAACCAGACGTTCGCCTTCGATGCGCCCGACCTGTATCTGCGCTTCGAGCGGATCAAGCACGGCATCGGCAGCCTGCCTGTCACTGTCGAAATGACGCTGGGCATACAGAGCGCGCTCGACGTTCTCGTGCCAGTCGCCGCCTCAATTCCGCCAAGCATGAAGCCACGAACTTCTACATTTGGGAATCAGAGGACGCAGCCAAGGCGTTCTTCACCGATGAGTTGCTCGACCGGGTCACCGGTCTCTACGGGGTACGACCTGATGTCGAGTTCGTGCAGATTGCCACGTTGGTGGAAAACGTTCGAGCATGACGTCGTCTAGTGTCGTGGGTAGAGAAACGCGAGCTTGTCTACACCATGATGAATCCGTGCCGCATGCCGAGCATCACCGCTTCGGTGCGGTTGGTCGCACCGAGTTTGCCGAAGATCGACGAGAGGTGGAATTTCACCGTGTTGTCCGAGATGTCGAGGTGCCGCGCGATCTCCTTGTTGCCGAGTCCGTCGGCGAGCATCGCCAGCACTTCGATCTCCCGTAACGTCAAAGCTTCGAACGGTTCGCCGGATCCCTTCTGGCGCGACGGTCTTGTTTCGGCCAGCAGCCTTGCGAGGATGTCGGGCGTCAGCACGCAAAGGCCTGCGGCGACGGCTTCGATGGACACGACGATTTCAGCCGGCATCGCGTTGCGCGGCAGGATAGCCACCGCATCGGCGGGCAACGCATCGAAGATCCAGTCGCTGTCCGGGTCGTCGCTCAACAGGACGAGCGACGGCGACACGGGCGAGAGTTCGAGTAGCGTCTTGAGCGCATCGCACGCCTCCGGCGCGATGTCGGTGACGACCACATCCGGCATCGATCCGGCGAGGCAATCGACGAGCTTTTCGGCGTCGGGCGCGCTACCCAGGAACTCAAGTGCCGGGTTCGCCTCGACAAGCGCTTGCAGGCTTGCGCGCTCTTGCCACGATGCCGCAATCACTACGACCCGTAAAGGCGCCCTCCGTATCGTCTGTCCATCCGACATTTGGTCGCTTCCCGGACGTCACCTGCACGAATTCCGCTGGGGCCGTTCGCCCACCGTTACCGAACACGCGTGGCGTTCGCCGCCTCGGATCAAGGCGATTTGCAACTGCTGCCCGATGCTTGCGGAGCCCAGCGCCGCACTCACGTCACCCATGTCGCGGCAAGGCTTGCCGTCCAGTTCGATCAGTACATCGCCTATCAGCACGCCCGCCTGCTCCGCAGGGCCGCCCGGTGCAAGCGAATTGATCAGCAATCCACTGCTGAACGACAGGTTCATTTTATTGACCCAGGCGTCCAGCAGGCCGACCCGCTGCGTGCCGACACCAAGGTAGCCCCGCGAGACGCGCCCTTTAGCCAACAGTTCATCGGTGACGCGCTCCACGGTCATCCCCGGAATCACGATGCCGGCGCCGCGCATCAGTGCCGAGGTGCAGATGCCGATGACCTGCCCGCGCATGTCCGCGAGGGCCGCCCCGGAGAAACCCGGGCGCAGACCGCCGTCCAGTCGCACGAACGCATCGAGTTGTCCGCCTTTCCACGTGCGCCAAGGACCACCTATGCTGCCGATCACGCCAAAATCGGCGCTGACGCCGGAATCGTCCGCACGTGCGACAGCGAGCGCAAGATGACCCGGCTTCAGTGAGTGGGCGTCGCCGGAACCGATCGGGTCGAGGTCCACGCCGTCCAGTTTCAGCACGCCGACGTCGGACCCCAGATCCAGGCCCGCGAGGACTGCGGCGACAGTACGGCCGTCGGTCAAAGTGACTTCGATGCCGTCCTCACGCCTGAGCGTGTGTGCAGCCGTCACAACGACGCCACGTCGCCAGATTACGCCACTCGACGGCATGCGATGTCGGCCGTGTACTGCGACGACACTCCGCCCGACTCGCGCGACGATGTCTGCCAGATTGTCCGAGAGATCCATCAAAGGATTTCCGCTCGAGGATGTGGTTTCCATTTCAAGCCCCTTCAATTGCGTGTGACCTGCCAGTGCTTCGCGTCGACGTTTGCTCGCCTGTCCAGCTAGCGTTATGACGACGGGTTCACAATGACAGAACGACGGGGGGCGCACACCACCCAAATGGGTAGCCGGGTGGATGCAATGCGGACTTCACGATGCAACGAGTCTGGTCTGCGACCAGCACGTCCCTCATCAAACTGCGGTTAGCGCCGCCCGCTACGGCCCCATACATAGCGAACCCACCGCTGCCAGCGGCTTTGCGGTGGAGCGGGCGCGTGGCGCGCAGTCTGCGCTTCGCAGTCGCGCTGGACGGACTTCTGAACCTGTTCGTGGATCTGCCTCAAACTCATGCCGCCTGGGCCTTTCAGTTTGTCGGGATCGGTAGCAGGATCGCCATCGGGATCGTCTGTCATGAGAGTCGCCTGTTTGTGATGAGGCGACTTGATCTTGATACAGATGTTCAGTAGCAGCAAGTTGGACGCGGCTCGCCGAGCGGCGCGTAGTCCGACAGTCCTTGCCCGCGTGCCGTTCGTGAAGTAGATTTTTCTAATGAGGTTCGAACTGGGAGGGACGGCCATGGAACTGAGCGTGGAACGGGTCGAGGTTTGGGCAGCTACCATCGACGATAAACCGGGAGGCCTTGCGAAGGTCTTAAGCGTCTTGCGGGATGCTGGTGTCGACTTGCAGTTCGTCGTGGCACGTCGAACGCCAGAGGCAGCGGGTAAGGGAGTCGTGTTTGTCGCTCCGCTACAGGGAGAAAGTGCGATCCGTGCCGCCACACAGGCGGGGTTCAGCGTCACCCCGAGCCTTCACTCCGTCCGTGTAATGGGTCTGGACCAGTTGGGCATCATCGCGCAATTGACCCAGATGTTGGCGGATGGGGGGATCAACCTTCGCGGCGTCTCGGCCGCTGTACTTGGCACGCAGTTCATTGCGTATCTCGCGGTCGACTCGTTGGACGATGCCGAAAAGGCGATTGACCTTCTACAAAGGGCCTGAAGTACCCGTACCGGACTGCAAACCGGCTTGGCTCTTGCTGACGAGGCAAGCGGGCCACTCTGTCTGACACGACTGCCGTCGACCATCTCAAATCCGTTGCGACAAAGCCGAGCGGCCATTTGAATGGCGAACGAAGCGCCGGGCATGGCGGCGAATCCCGATGCCGGTAGGAGGTCGACAGTGATGAAGACACCGACGACCCGAAGGCGGGTGCTTTGGGCGCTCTCGCTTTGCATTGTCGCGACTTGCATGGCAGTTGGCGGGGCATTGCTGTTCGAGCTGTTGGTGGTCGGCCGTGCCGTGAGCGATTTCCGCCGGGACGCGGCCCTGGCGCAAGCGGGCATCGCACGTGGCGAGCCGGCTACGCCCGAGGAGCGCATCAACCCGCCCTATCTGAAGCGATACGGGTTGGACCGTAACCTGTACAAGGACATTCACGGAAACTTTTCGCCAACGGGTGCTGACTGGCGCCAATGGGGGCTACGAACCAAGGTCGCAGCCACTGTGTTGTGGCTGGGTCACGATCCACCGGGAACGTGGTGGACCTACGTTCAGATCAAGTGCGTTGACCGGTTTCCTCAAGCTCACGCCGACAGCGAGCCGATCGTCGATGTTGCCGACGCTTGCCTCGGCGAGCCGCATTGATCGTCCCGTTGGTCACTTCCGATCATCGGAACGGCCAGCGCCGAGTGCCTCGAGCAACGGCCGGAGGGCATCCAGTTCCGCGCCGAAGCCGCTCCAGTCTCCCGCCTTCAGTCGCTCGATGGCGCGGTCATAGTGGACAAGTGCCTCTCTCGCGCGAGCGTCCACGGTGCCTCGGGCTGGCGATGCCGCTTGCGCGGTCTCACTGAAAAGCGCCGCCAGCGCCTCATCCAGAGTGTTCTCCATCACCACACGGTCCCCATATGCGGCAATCACCCGCTTCAACTCCGGCAACTGACCGGACGCCGCGCGCAAATAGAGCGGCGAAACGTAGAGGATCGAGTTCTCGATCGGCACGACCACGAGATGACCGCGAATGACGCGTGAGCCCATCTGGTTCCACAGCGAGATCTGCTGCGAGATCTCGGTATTCTGCTGAATCCGCGCTTCGATCTGAAACGGCCCATAGATCAGCTTGTCCTTGGGAAAGGTGTACACGATGAGCTTGCCGTACCCGGGCGCATCGCATCGCGCCGCCAGCCAGGCAATCATGTTCTCGCGCTGGCTCGGCACCATCGGCAGCATGAGGATGAACTCGGCGCGTGCGTCGCCGGGGAGTCGCATGATCGTGTAATACGGCGGCATCGTGCTGGCGGTGCTTCCGCCATCCATTCCGACCAGCTCCTGGGGAAACTGCCACAGATCCTCGCGGTTGTAGAAGATCTCCGGCGCATCCATGTGATAGGCGCGGTAGAGCTGCGCCTGGATCAGGAACAGATCTTCGGGATAGCGGATATGCTTTCGCAGCTCCGGTGGCATCACGTCCAAAGGCTTGAACAAACCCGGGAAGATGCGCTCGTATGTGCGCAGGAGCGGATCGGCGGGATCGCTGACGTAGAAATCGACCGTGCCGTTATATGCATCGACCACGACCTTGACGGCGTTTCGGATGTAATTGGCGCCGTCGCCAAAACCCGGCCGGGAGTAAGGAAACCACCGGCTGACGGTGTACGCGTCCTGGATCCAGAACAGGCGCCCATTGCTTGCGACGACATAGGGGTCATGATCGAGAGTCAGGAATGGCGCGATCGTACGCACGCGGTCCTGAATGTTGCGATGAAGCAGGATCCGGCTCTTGTCTGTGATATAGCCGCTCAGCAGGATGTTCGGATCGTCGAGCTGCCAGGCGAACAAACTGCGGCGTGCCACACTGCCGATGCTGACGCCATCGCGCCCGCTATACGTCGTGTAGGCGTTAGTCGGCCGTTGGGGAAAGTCGAACTCCGCTACGTTGCCGTTCACGATGACGTAGTCTTGGCGGCCTTCGCTGAAATAAAGACGTGGTTCGCGAATGGCCGGGCCGCCGCTGGAGACTGGCGGAATATCGTGCAGATAGAAAAACGGTAAGCCTTCGGTGGATTTCTCGGTGACTGGCGACATCACGACGCCGATGCCGTGAGTAAAGATAAGGTGCAGGTTCACCCAGGTTTGGGCGTTGGTCGGAAGCATCGCCGGTTCCAGTTCACGCGCCGACAGCATTACCTGTCTGTATCCGGCGTCAAGCTGATAGCGGTCGATGTCCACCGAAATAAATTTGTAATAAGTCCTGATCTCCTGCAACTGTGCATAGGTATCCATCAGCGGTTGCACATCCCATAGCCGGATGTTGTCGATGGTCGCCCGATTGGCCTGCAGCGAGTCGAGAGTCAGTCCCTGCTCGGCCTCAAACGGTTTAACCTCGATCTTGGCGAGGCCGTAAGCCTGTCGCGTTAGCGCGATAGCGTGCTCGATATAGGGTGTTTCCAGTTTCAGCTCGCTCGGTTTGACATAGAAGCGCTGAAACAGCGACGGATAGATCACAGCGAATACAAACGAACTGCCGAATACGAGCAGCGCGAGAACGACGGGTTGCAGATGGCTCCGCCGGCGCATGTTGATCCAAAGGGCAACGGATGAGGCCGCGGCAAGGCCGACAAGCATCCACAGGACCGGCAACTCGACGTGGACATCGGTATAGCTGGCGCCGACCACGACGCCGTTGTCGCCATAGAGCAGCAGAAAGCGGTCGAGCCACCACGACCAGGCCTTCACCGCAAAGAACAAACCGAGCAGTGCCGAACCATGAGTGAGGGGGGCGGCCGAGAGCGTGCGTGGTGGCCGCTCCAGCGCGATGTCACCGCGCACCCCGTAGACAACGCCTGCCACGATCGCGCTCCAGAAGATTAGCTGCAGCAGCCAGTTCTTGAGTGCGACATACGCGGGGAGCGAGAACAGATAAAAGCCGATATCCCTGTCAAAGATCGGATCGCGTTCGCCAACAGGGACCTGATAAATGAAGCGAAGCGCGAGGTCCCAGCTCGAGATTTCGCTAGCGGCAATAACCAACCCCAGGACGACCGCGGCGCAGGCAATACTGGAGCGCCAGGGAACGTGCGGCGCGATCAGTTCAGACAATTCAACGGCAACTTCAGTCGTACCCGATCGATCAACAGATTGCGCTCGCAAGACATCGACGCGCCTCGCGTAACGATGCGCCAAAATCCCAGACAGCCATATCGCGCACGCCGAGACTGCGAACACCGCGGCAAACAGCAGCGCTCTCGCGCAGAGGATGGTCCAGAAAACGCCGCCATAGCCGATCGAAGAGAACCACAGCCAGTTGACCAGGATGCCCGTGATGCGTCCGACGACAAGCAGGCCAACGATGACGGCCGTCACCGTGATTGCATAACGTCTCAGGCGCACGCCGGACTTCACTTCCGACTGCATGGTCTCTCCTGTGCTGGCCGTCGCCCTGCCCTGCTGCGATTGCGATCCGGGTTCGGATGGCTACATTAATTCAAGCTATCTGAAGCCGCTCCACGAACCATGACGAAAGACCCTTGTGGACGTGGCGCGAGTCAAAACGGACAGTGCCCGGCGCAGCGATGCGGCAATTATGCCAAAGTTCATCCATCGCAATCGACGCTCGACGTCGAACTCTCGTTCCAGGTGTCGACGGGCGGCGGCACGCCCTTTGCTGCGTTGAAACGGTTCAGTTCATCTCACGAAAAGGGACCCCTATCATGAAGCTCTACTATTCGCCTGGTGCCTGCAGCCTCGCCGACCATATCGCAATGCATGAGGCCGATCTCACTTTCGAAAGGATTCGCGTCGACTTGAAGTCCAAGGAGACCGAGACTGGGGAGCAGTTCAATCGGATCAATCCAAAGAGTTACGTCCCAACCCTCGAAATGGATGATGGTCAACGGCTTACCGAGAATATCGCGATTCTTTCGTGGGTCGCACAGCGCAAGCCTGCCCTTGCGCCGAATAGCGAACCCGGCAGCCTGCGCCTGCTCGAGATGCTCGCGTTCATTTCGACGGAAATCCACAAGCAGTTCAGCCGTGTTTTCAAGCCCACTTCGGATGCTGAAGCAACGGCAGCGCGCGAGAAGCTCGGTCAACGCTTCCAGTTGATCGCCACCATGTTCAAGGGCGAATACCTGTTCGGCAGCGAAGCGAGTGTGGCGGACGCCTATTTGTTCACGATGCTGCTCTGGGCCAAAAAGGTAGGCATCGAAGTGCCGGAGAAATTGCGAAACTTTGCCGAACTGATGCGCGCGCGTCCGGCCGTCCAGCTTGCCATGAAGCACGAGGGACTCGACTGATGAAACGCAGATCCTCGCCGCGCGCACCTTTAGCTGGATGATTCGTGTGTGTTCGGGCTCGCTCAATGCAGTGTGGCGAGTGCGGCCCGGATACGCATCCCCTGCTCTTCGGAGACGAGCCGATCGAGCACTTCCGCGAAATGGGGGTGATGCATACCGGAATGGAGGTACTGCCACCGGTAGGCATGATGGAAATTCGCTTCGATCGACATGGCTTCTGCCTCGACGACGGCACGCCCGCAGTTCGCGATGAAATACCGCGAGTCCGCTGTCGCCTGCCCGCGCAAAATGCCATCAATCGCAATCATCAGGTCGATGAACTCGTTGACCGCGTTGTCGCGCGCCGCATCTGTCAGCGTGGCGTCGTGCCGCTTCCATTCCAGCTCATCGAGAATGGCGTGCTGACTTTCTTCCTTCCAGTGGTACAGAAATACATCCTTGAACAGCTCGGATAACTGATCGTCAGGATGAATGCTCTGGCGGTAGTGAATTTGCGAGAACAGTTCAATATGCAGCGTCATGGCCAGCACCGCCCAGGTGCTCTTGCCGAGGACCACGGCGGCAAGCGCATCGGGATCGACGTCGAAGCGGTAACCCGCGGGCAGCGTTTCGCCGATCATTTTTTCGATGCGGCGAAACAGCGCCTGGTGTTTAAGCTCTTCGTCGCTGAAACGCACGAGCGCTTCGAGCGCCACCTGATCGCCGAGCCAGTAATCGCGGCTCACTTCCAGCACCTTGGCGTTAATGAAGCGCTCGACGAGCCCGAACACGTTCGCGTATGTGCGCCCCTGAATCTGGCTGACGAACCGCTTCTCAGCCTCCGAGAGCATGATGAAATCCGGCACCAGCGACAGCCCGTCCGGCAAATACTTCTGGGACATGTCGAAGGTACGGCCTCCAATCACGTCACGGTCGATGTCCCAATTGACCATCTTCGAAGCGCGAATGCATCGGGCGTAGCGATCGCGATCGGACAGCCGCAATATTGCGTTCATTGAAGTTCTCCCAATATGGACCGCGATGCGGTCTAGCGTTGAGTGTCGATTCACCGGGCAGAGCCAGTCGGATGATCTGGCTTTCCGGCACGCTCAATTTACGATTGGGAGTCTTGAAGTTCTATGATCGAGTCGCCGGACGATATGACTGAAACGCCGTTTCGTCACGTTGGTCGCACAGCTCGACAATTGAGTGGATAGAGACAGCGCGGCGCGTCACGGCAGGCATCACTGATCCCGCAGTGCGGCAACGCCACGCGTAGCTTGCGCGTGCTGCGCTGATGTGGCCACGCCGTTCGTGTTTCCTTTGCTCTTGCGCCAGCCGGCCGGCGGCATGCCGAATTCGCGTCTGAACGCGCGACTGAATGCGGCTTCCGACTCATAGCCAATCTGTTCCGCAACGGCGTTGAGCGGCTTGCTACCGATCAGAAGTTCGTGCGCTGCAATCTGCATGCGCCATCTCGCGAGGTATTGCATGGGCGGCTGCCCCAGAAGATCGGTAAAGCGTTGCGCCAACGCGGAACGCGACAGGCCCACTTTGCGCGCGAGTTCCTCGACGGTCCACGCATGCGCCGCCTGCGCGTGAAGCAGCGAGAGCGCGCGTCCAACGTAGCGGTCACGCACGCCGGCGAGCCACCCGGTCTGGTTATCAGGTAGCGCTTCAATACAGCTACGGATTGCTTCGACAAACAGCAGTTCCGATAGCCTGGCAAGCACGATCGTGCCGCCCGCGCGCGAGTCGGCCGCTTCCGCGGCAGCAAGTTTGAGAGACGACTCGAGCCATGCCGCACGCGGATCCTGGCGCATGTCGATCTTGAACAGTCGCGGCAGCGATGAGAGCAGCGGATTGCTCAAAGTATCGTCGCAGGCCAGAAAGCCGCACACGATGCGCGTCACCGCGCCCCCGCCGCCATAGGACAGCGTCATCACTTCACCGGGTGCTGTCGCCATCTGCCCGGCCAGTAGCGAGTCCGACGGCACAGGGGAGATATCGATCGCGCTGCCGATGATGTGCGTTTCACCCTGAGGCACCACGATCAGTTCGCCGGCATGGACGTGAATCGCCGAACCGGGATCGTCGGCCAGCGTCGCCCAGCAACTCCCCTCTATGATCAGATGATAAGAAACGACGCGCTCGGAAGGCGGCAAGTAAGCGCCGCAGAGCGATGCATCGGTGCGACCGATCAGACACCACGGCGCGGTGAGTGTCCCGTTCAGAAACACGGCGCCGCTCAGACGAACAGCGCGCAGAACCTCAGAGACTGCATCCATGGATGGCTCGCGTGAAATGCGATTTCCCGGGCGAGAAACCTGGCCGCCGTTCATTCTTCAGGATGGCCAAGGGCTCCATGTTATACCCGCAACCTCACTTGATGACAATTCCCTTACTGACGTTTTTCGCGAGGCTTATGAAGCGCTTTGCGGGTCCGTTGAAGACTCGCGCCTGGCAAAAAGCGCACCACGGAACGTGCGCTTCGCCAGGATGACAGGACGATCTTTGTGGGCGCCCGCACTGCGCACGCGATGCATCGGCAAGAAGTGGACGATCGGTCAAGAAAGATCGACGCACGGACAGGACGGCAATGGCTTGCCGCGGGCAGAGTTCACGACAGGAAGGAACATCACGGATCGGCGTCATCCGTACTTCGCCAACAAGCCTTCCTCGGACTCTGGAAACCTGGCGCGTCACCCAACTTGCACGAATCGGTTCAAGCACAGCAACTGACCGCTTCGCGCAGACACAGTAGCGTGAGATACCGATGAAACGCCTGATAAGCCGTGCGATGTACCACCCGATCATTGCGCTATCCGTTTTCTATCTGGCCGACGTTATGCATCACGTCGATTACAGCATCGCTGGTGCATTGCTGGTTCTGACCGCGAAAACGATCTCGCGGGTTTCAAGTCTGTTCGACAAGGGATAGAGCTGCGATGCGAAGCGTTCGTCGATCAACGTCCGAGCGCGGCGCTGCAATTCAGCATTGGCATAAGAGACACTGGGTGCGATCGGCAAATCAACGAACAGAGGCCATAAAAAAGGCCTGTTCGTGATGCAAATGCACGAACATGATCGATAGAATTTCCTTTAGCACGTTACACACGGTCCCGCGTCCGATATCTGTCGGACCGCTTTCTCACATCGGATCTCCGGTTAATTCAGCATGGCACGGCTTGCACGGCACTACGTCCCCGATCAACCGCAGCACGTTATCTTGCAGGACTTCCTCGTTCGTGATGCAAATGCACGAACATGATCGATAGAATTTCCTTTAGCACGTTACACACGGTCCCGCGTCCGATATCTGTCGCGCTTTCTCACATCGGATCTCCGGATTCAGCATGGCACGGCTTGCACGGCACTACGTCCCCGATCAACCGCAGCGTTATCTTGCAGGGACTCGCGGGACCCGCTTTCATGGACGAAGGAGACTACCTGTACTTCCTCGCCTGCGTGGCAGACGCAGCGCGCGTCGCCGATCTGGCGGTCCATGCGTGGGTGCTCATGCCTGATGCGGTACAGTTCCTCGTCACGCCTTCGTACGAGTCGAGCGTCGCCATTGCAATGCAGGCGGTTGGCCGTCGCTATGCCGAGACCTTCAACCGCCGCCATGGACGCCGCGGTGCGGTATGGCGTGGCGAGTACCGGGCGACAGTGATTGAGCCCGACCGGTATTTCCTGCTCGCGAGCCAGGTCATCGATCAGGCGCCGGTGCGCAATGGCCTGGCGGCCGAGCCGGGAAACTACCCGTGGTCGAGCTGCGCGCACCACATCGGGCTGCGTGTCGATAGGTTCATCAAGGACCATCCACTGTACCGGGCGCTCGGCAATACGCCGTTCGAGCGCCACCAGGCTTATCGCGATCTGGGCGCACAGCCTGTTGACGAACGCGAGATCAATAACCTGATGCAGTCGACGCTCAACGGCTGGGTGCTCGGCAGCCCCGCGTATTGCGAATGGGCGGCGCAGACAGCCAATCGGCGCTTGATGCCACTGCTGCTGCGCGACCGGCCGTCCACGGTTCGCACCACACGCTCGCTCGTACACGTGGGCTGAGGAAAGAACGATCGAGCTTCGCGAGATTACACGACCGCGCCGACACCGCTCGTCGCGCGAGGCCCTGCATTTCACGCACAACACATTGCCGCTCGCGTCTGCGCGAATCCCTCGCGATAGCGAGCGGTGAGGTGTGTGGCCGTGCGCCGCAGCAACGTGCGGTCGATCGTCAGGGCATGGAGCATTGCTTGCGAAAGTGCCTCGATCCCGACGCTGCCCGGCACGCACGCTGGCTCCCACGTCGCGGCAAACGCGGACTGTTTGCTCGTGTCGTTCGCGCGCGCCGGATGGAAGAAGTTCACCCGCGGCAAGCCGCACGCCAGCGCGACGATCCGTCCGTGCAGGCTGCTTCCCGCGTAGGCCGTGGCGTCTGCGATCAGTGCGCAGATGTCCCATATCTCCAGCGAACGGAAGAGTTGCGTACGTGAGACCTTCATCCGTGCCGCAATCCGCTCGTAGCAGGCCATATCGTCATGCCAGGGCGCCGCACCCGCTCGAAAGAACACAATACCAAGCCCGCTCTCGTTCGACACGCGATCGAGCTCGCGCGCAAGCACATCGAGCGTTCCATCGTCGCCGAAATCCGCACTGAACTGCACGGCGACATACCCGTCTGGAAACGCCCTTTGCAAATCCGCCACGCCGCTTCGTTCCTTGCACGCGCGAATGTTCGCGCCGAACAGCTCCGTCACCATCACCGCCGGATCCGGCACGAGCCGCGCGAGAATGCCTGCCGCGGCGAGCCCGTTCTGGGTGTGGATGTCACGCACGCTGACGTCGTCGGCTTGCGCGAGCTTCGACAGGACTTCTGCTCGCATCCCGGGATCGAGTCGCTCCACATCGACGCCGCCGGCCGCTTGATAAGTGACGCTCGACGCACAGGGAAACATCTCGCGAGACGTCATGTAGGGGGCAAGCGCATCGAGACCCGTCAGCGCACGTGCCCACGCGCGTCGCTCGTCGTTGTGCGTTTCCAGTCGCGCGATGACCTTCTGTGCCTGGTCCCACGGCAGCAGCATCACCGCCGCCTCCCAGTCGCCGCAAGTCAGGATCTCGCCGCCTGCGTGCACGATATGCACACGGTCCTTGCCGCGTTCGGCGGCCAGTTGCGCGAGCGCCTGAACAGCGTGGCCGCCGTGGACGCGCAGGTCGCGCTCCGCGAGCCCGGCGAAGATCACGTCGTCGCACGCAAGCAGTTTTGCGACGACGTGAGGGAACAGCAGGTCACCCAGGTTGTGGCGATCGAAGGCGCCGAACACCACGACCGCATCATGTTTTCCTGTGTCTCGCATCATGATTCGGGCCCCGACCTCCCTCGGTACGAAGTCGCCGCTTGTCGCGCCACTCCTCCACCTGCCAGGCGGTCAGTCCAGGCAGAAAGACGATGATGTCACGAATACGGCGCGCACCCGCGAGCGCGAGGCAAAGCTGCGGATGGAAACCAAGCACCGTGCCGATCAGCAGAAATCCACCTTCCTGAACGCCGAGTGCGCCAGGCACAAAGAACACGACGCTACTGAGCGCCTGGATGAGCGACTCGAGTACGACTGCCTGCAGGAAACCTGCTTTTGCCGACAGGAAATAGAGCGCGAGCCATAGCTCGAGCGCCGTTCCGATGCATTGGAGTGATTGCCAGATGAGCAGGTAACGGATGATGACGCCGGGCTGATGCCAGAGCTCACTGATCGATTGATCGATGCGCACCGACTCGCCGACGAGCGAGCGGAACTTGCCGCTCGTGATGCGATTGAAAAGTTTCGTGAGCCGCGCGAACGGACTCGCTCGCTGCACGAACGAAAACGCCAGGAGCAGAACCGCCAGAATGGCGATGCCGCCTCCGAGCCTGGCTGCGAGGTGCAACGCCCTGGAGCCGGCATGGGCGATCAGATAACCGATGGCCGCAATGGCGAACAGCATTTCGCTGATGAGCGTGAGCTGGAGGTCGACGACGAGGCTCGCCATGGCCGGGGCAGGCTCCATGCCCCGTTTGCGCATCATGCGAAACGTCACGACTTCACCGCCCACTCGGGCAACGGGCAACATGCCGTTCACGGACTCCCGAATCCAGACGAGACGCAGTACCGCGAACAGCTTCGGGCGTATCGCGCCGCGCATCAGCATTTGCCAATTCCTTGCGTTGGCGAGCATCGGCAGAACGTGGACCATCCCTGCAAGCGCGAGCCCGGCGCCGGCCGCGCGCATCAAACCAAGCACCTTCTGCGCGTCGGCGTGCCAGACGAGCCAGACCGCGATGGCCAGGCCAGCAAGTGCGGCAGCCCGGGCGAGATATTTCATAAGCTGGCGCGAGCGTAGTGTCAGTCGCTTTGAAGCGGCAACAATAGACTTTTGCGTCCACTTCGGACATCGAGGCGCAGCTGCGACTCTCCCGATAACTTTTCACCGAGAATCCGGCATATCGCACCTCGGGCCCCTATTCGAGCTGTCGCATAACTCGTTCCCCGCGCGGGGAGAATGGTGGTGTGATTAGCGACCGTGACGAAGTCCCCGCTGCGCGCTGCGGTGCTCAGCGACAGTCACTGGCGAAGCTGTTCGTGCACACGATTGCCGAGCGGCGGCGCAGGCGGCCCACCCAACGTATGTAGGTCGTCAGATACGTTGTCTGTGCACCGGTCAGCGGACCCGTGCGAACGCTCGCAGCACGGCGTCGCCGCGCGGCGTCACGCGAGGTAACCGGAAGCCCGGCCCAATTGGCTCATTCGCAATCAACTGCAGTTCGCGGAGCGCGCCAAGCTCTGCCCGATCCGAATCAATTCGTTCAGGCGCATCCTTCAACAGCAGCAACGTGGCCACTTCGTGCGGGCTCAACATGTCGTTTACCTCACGGCGGGAACGAAGGAACGGGCGACCAGATCCGGCCACGGCTGCATCGGCAGCACGCGAATACCGGACCCGGCAGGATTGGTGGAAGCTCGTCGCCTATCGGGTTGACGAGCGACGTGTGCGAGGCGGACCTCGTCGTTGCGCCGTGTCAGGCGTCGCCTTTTCGACGCGCTCGAGAAAGGCGCGGACCATTTCCCCGACCTGTGCCTCGGCGACGGACACGCGGTCCGGCTGCACTTCCGGCGGCACGGCCGCGCGCATCATCGCGTCGACGCCCGTTGCGCAGGCCGGCAGGCCAGCGGGCCTGGTGTCCTCGTGGAGCTCACGCTCGTCGTCGTGATCGCCGCCGGCGTGGCACGGTCTGATTGTTTCAGACGCGATATCCATCCAGCCGCGGGTGTATCCGGCGAACTGCAGGGTGAGCCAAGGCATCACATCCGCTTGACGTCTGAGGAACTGTTCAGGCGTCTGGGCGCGCAATACGCTTTCCCAGTGCAGCGCGGCACCCGTGACCGCGGACCTGTATGTATCCACGTTCAGCCGTATCAGCGCGCAATAACCGGCGAGGAACTGGTTGGGCAATTGCGACACGTCAGTCGGAACGGATAGGGTAAATGGCATCTGTTTTGGGCTGCTCACGGAATATCTCTCAGGTTCTCGCGGACACGGCGATCGCTGCCACTGCGATTCGTGAAGGTCGTTCCCACACCGGGCCGTTGGCCAGGCAGACGGTCTGAAGCCGTCTTAGAGCCGTCATTCTAACTTTGTTAAGTCGCACTACGATTTTTACGAGCCAGGGAGTTTCCCCAATATGTGGGAAATTGACGCCTGTGATGAGTGGCGGCGACCATGGTCATTGATAGCAAACCCGTCGCGCGCCGCACGACGCGACGGGAATACCGCGCGGCGCGTTGCGAGCCTCGTCATGCAAACGTTACGACGCAGCAAACAGAACCTCAACCGCCGACGTGAAAGCTCCGCTGAAACGTCGCCCGAGGAGCCCATTACAATGGACGCTATCCAACATACGAATGCGACCTGCCGTGCATCTTCCCTCGCGCCGTCGAGCGCAAAAACGAACAGCCCCGTCAGCCTGGATCGCCGCATGCGTCGCGCTTCTTTTGTTGTCGCCACCCATCCTTGCCCAGGACGAAAAGCCCGGTATCGCCTTTTCCTCGTTCGAGCCCGGCGCATCGCTGCCCGCGGGCTGGAAGAACCTGCCGGTCGTGCGCGGCAAGCCCATCACGCAATACACGCTCGTTCACGACGACCACACCACTGTGCTGCAGGCGGACGCGAACCGCTCTGCTTCCGCGCTGATGCATGAGGGTGATATCGACCTCGCTCGCACTCCCGTCGTGGCATGGCGCTGGAAAGCGGATAGACCGATCGAAGGCGCCGATAACCGCGTGGCGTCGAAGGAAGACGCGCCAGCGCGGCTGGTGTTCACGTTTGCCGGAGACAAGAGCAAGCTGTCGCTTTTCGACCGGGCGAAGATGGGGCTGGCCAAGCAACTGAGTGGCGAAGATCTGCCCTATGCCACGTTGATGTACGTGTGGTCGACCACCGCCGCGCCGGGTACCGTCATTGCCAACCCTCACACGAACCGCGTACAGATGATCGTGGTCTCCGGTCTGCCTGGCGATGCGGGTCAGTGGCAAAGCCTGCGCCGCAATATCGTGCAAGACTATGAGCGGGTCTTTCACGAACCGCCAGGACGAATCACAGGCTACGGGCTGCTGACCGATACCGACAATACCGGTGCCACGACACGGGCCTGGTACGGAGACATCCAGTTCCTTCCCGGGCCTTGATCACCGGGTGCCATCGAGTTGATCGAGCCCGTCGGCGCGGCGTGGCCGGCTGAGTGTCCCGCGCGCTTTACCCGTGCCGATGCGCGTCCGCAGGCCAGTGCCGTTCATGCGTACCCCATCGTGGTTCCGCCGGCTGCGTGCCCTCTTCCACGAACGCGTCGACGGACCACGTATCGACGAACTCGTTTCGCGCCTTGCGGCGTTTGGCGACCCGGAAGTCCCGTTCCGCCACCTGAATCGCCTTGATGTTCAGCCGGTGCGCGAGCGCCGCGTCACGAAGATCGGGGGAATGGCCACGAGCGCAGCCGCGCTGCGGGCCGAGACGATGGTTGCCGCGCGGGAACGCGCGTTGCTCGATCTGCATCGTCAACACGGAATGCATAACGGAGACACCCATGGGCTGCGCGTTTTTCGCGGCCGAACGGCGCGACCAGCGGGGCGAGCGTCTATGTCCCGGTCGCGGACGAGATCGACTATCCCGCCGATCTGGAGGCCGCGCGCAACCGCCGGCAACGCAGACGTACGTGGCAAGCGTTCAGTTGTGGGAGAAAAGCGATGTCCATTCAGGAATATGCGCCGTATCGCGGCTGCAATATCGAGGTGAACGTTACGCTATCGAAGACGCATTGGCTCGGTGGCAAATATCGCCGCTATCGCGTGTCATGGACCGTGACGTTGCCCGGCAATCCGGAACAGGAACTGCTGAGTTTTCCGGAACAGTTCGATTTTCTGACCGAGCATGAAGCGTTCAAGTATGGAGAAAATCGGGCGCACACCTTTGTCGATTCGATGTTGTCGACGCCTTCTCAAAGGCGCAGGTTCCGCGACGCGGCCGCTCGGCCCGCAACGCGCCAAGACGTTTTTTAATGGCTCGCGCCGGCGCGCCCTTTCGGAGCGGTATGGCGCGTCGCCGCGTTTGCCTATGATCCCTTCGAGCTTCGTGCGGCAGACAGAAGCGACCGGAGACACCGGGTCTTCCTGGAAGTCTTGCGACAATCGCAACACCATCTCGCTATCTGGCCTGTTTGCCTTGCCGGTCAACTGCGTAGCGTCGGCAATGCTCCAGATATTCGGCTTGGTTTGCGACGGTCAATTCAACCAGCGGGTTTCGAACCGCTTGATCGTGCCACCGGGTAGCGACCAGCGCGACGGGCAAGCAGCGTGCGCGCAAGCTCCGTAAAGCCCTCGCTCGCGCGACGTCGCCACCGACAGGCCGGTCCATCGATGTTTGAACACGATGCGCGCAGAGCGACGATGTTGTTCGGGGGACAGAAAGGTAAATACAATGCGACGCATGGCCGGTTTATCGTTGACGTTTTTTCGACGCAGGAGAAACATCGCACGAGATCGGAGCAGCCCCGTCCATTCCGCTGCCCCCATGTGTCGCGTTGCGCGCGGTAATCAGGAAAACATCGTCGTGGCTGATCATGCGGCGGCATCTTCCATTACTGCCCTCCTGGCGGAGTCTGAATCAAGGCTGGCCGCGTCATCAACTCCTTTGCGGGTGACCCGCGGAAACGAGGTGCGAGTTGCGCCAATCCGAGCGAGCACGCATGCGGGACTCCCATGAGCCGGTAGCCGCCGGGCTTCGAAGCACGTCCTGGACGCCGACGCTCAGCGGCTCGCTGCTCGCGCTCGTGTTCTGGTGGCAGTCACTGACGCCGACACTGATTCCGCGGTCGTGGGGAACGCAAACCGTGGTCGGCGCGTTCTGTCTGGCCATCGGCTATGGGATAGGCACATTGCTCGGCCGCGGCGTGCATCGGCTGCTGGAGCGATGGGGGCGCGTGGCCGGCAGCGAGATCCGACGGCGCAGCTGGATCGTTCTGGCAGCGGCGTGGCTCATTGCACTATTCGTTGGCTCGAAGCTATGGCTCGGCTGGCAGAACGAGCAGCGTAGTTTCATGGGGATGGCGCCGATCGCCTGGTTCGACGCCGTGCTGGTGATCGTCCTGTCGCCGTTGAGCGCGGTGTTGCTGGTAGTCATCGGGCGATTGACGGCGCGCGGTGTCGCCGCAGTCAAGCAGGTCATCCAGGGCCACGTGCCCCCGATCGTTTCGGTGCCGGCAACAGCGCTGCTCATCATCGTGATTGGCATGGCGCTCGGTCGCGGAGTGGCCTTTCCCGCCCTCACCACGGTCTCCAACTTCGTCCACGGGCGGGTGAACGAGAACACGACCGAAGGAATCGTGGCCCCGACGTCGCCGGAGGTGTCCGGCAGCAGCACGTCGTTCGTCGCCTGGGACACCTTGGGCCGCATGGGGCGCGGCTTCGTGGCGACAGCGACAAACAGGCAAGAGCTTGCGAAGTTCCACGGGACTGATGCGAGACTGGTCGATCCGGTGAGGGTCTACGTGGGAGTGCGTTCCGCGGACTCCCTCGAGCAGCGTGCGCAGATTGCGGTGCGCGAGCTCGAGCGCGCGGGCGGGTTCGAGCGGAAAGTGCTGGTCGTGTGGATACCCACCGGCACGGGCTGGATAGTCCCCAAAGCCGCGGCTTCGCTGGAGCAACTGCACAGTGGCGACACGGCGATCGTGGCGATCCAATACTCTTTCCTGCCTAGCCGACTCGCGATTTTCATGGATGCTGGTCTCGCGAACGAGGCGGGTATCACGCTCTTCAACGCGGTTCGCGCCCGATGGTCGATGCTCCCGCCGAAACGACGGCCAAAGCTCGTTCTGTTCGGCAAGAGTCTCGGCGCCGCGGGGGTGGAAGCGCCTTTCGTCGGGAAAGACGCCTCTGCCTCGGTGGCCAACATGATGGCCAGAACGGATGGCGTGCTGATCGTCGGCGCCAAACAAAGCAACCCGATCCATTCGCAACTCACTCGCGAGCGCGATAGCGGGTCGCCCTTCTGGCAGCCGATCTTCAATGGGGGGCGTTCGGTACGGTTCTTGAACCGCGATCCGCATCAGGTGGCATTGGACGCCGACTGGCCGGCCCCGCGAATCGTGTACCTTCAGCACCCGGCCGATCCGGCCGTGTTCTGGAGTGCCAGTGCGTTCTGGTGGCCGCCCGAATGGCTGGCTCGGCCTCGTGGCTTCGACGTGCCTGACGCCATGCATTGGTTTCCCATCGTCTCGGGCGTGCAGGCGGTGGGCGATCTGATTCACCAACTCGGCGTGCCGGCGGGTTTTGGTCACAACTACTCGTCGGAGGACTACGTCAACGGCTGGGCCAGCGTGGCGCCTCCCGAGGGCTGGACGCACGCCGATACCGAACGACTGGCCCGGTTCCTCGACCAGATTGCCGGCGATGAATCAGAGCCGTGACCGAGCGGAAGGCGAACGGATTGGGGCAGTGCCGTTGCAGCTTGCGGCGCGCACCGCAGAACACGGTCTGGCTAACGGCAGGCTCGTGTGAACTCGCCGACCACGCGCGCCAGATGTGCCTGCATCGCCGTGCGCGCGGCGTACGCGACCGGCTCGTCCGAACCCGCGGCTTTTCTGTCCGGCATGCCGATCCGCCGCGCGAAGTTCGCCAGCTATACGCTGGCCGGCCTGCTCACTGCGATCGGCGGCCTATTCCTGACGTTCTTCACCGACACCGGCGAAGCGAGCCTCGGCAGCGCCAACTCGTACACGCTGTTTTCGATCGCCGCGGTGGTGATAGGCGGCGTGTCGCTGCTCGGCGGCAAGGGCAGCGCGATTGGCGCGATCTTCGGCGCATTCGCGTTCCGCTCGATCGGCGACCTACTGTTCGTGTTCAACGTCGATGCGCTGTGGCAGCCGCTATTCCAGGGTGCGATTCTTCTGCTCGCTGTCGCGATCGGCGCATGCGGGCTGTTCAGGGTACGCAACCGTCTGGAGTGGTTTCAATGAGCCACGTTTCAGCGACCAGCCGGACCACGTTCGTGTCGAGGCTCACGCGCAGAATCGACAAACCGATCGTGATCGCGTTCGCGTGCATCGTCGCGCTGCTGCTCGTCGGCGGGATGTATTCGCGCAACTTCACGTCGCCGGAGTACATCCTGCTGCAACTGAAGGTCGGCGCGTTCCTCGGCATCATCGCGACCGGCCTGATGATGGTGATCCTGCTCGGCCACATCGACCTGTCGCTGCCGTGGACCATCACCGTCGGCGCAATGATGGCGTGCGCGGTAGCGGGGCACGGCGAACTCGGACGGATCCTCGCGATACCGGTCGGGATTGGTTGCGGCGTGCTGATCGGCGTCGTCAACGGCATCCTCGTTGCGCTGCTGCGCATTCCGTCGATGATCGCCACGCTCGCGACCAATGCGGTCGCACAGGGCATCATGATCGTCTATACCGGCGGATCGTCGCCGCAGGATTCCGCCCCACAGGTGATGCGATGGCTCGCGGCGGGCTGGCTCGTACCGGGCGTGCCGAATGCCGTCGCGCTATGGCTCGTGATCGGCGGCGCCACGGTGTTCCTGTTGTCGCGTACGACCTTCGGCCGCACGCTGTACGCGATCGGCAATACCGAACGCGCGGCGTATCTGTCCGGCATCAATACGCGGCTCGTGACCGTGGCCGCATTCGCCGTGTGCAGCGCCTTCGCGGCGTTCGGCGGCGTATTGCTCGCCGGTTATGCATCGAAGGCAGCGCAGTCGATGGGCGATGCCTACCTGTTGCCGGCGATCGCGGCAGTCGTGCTCGGCGGCACATCGATTCTGGGTGGACGAGGTTCATACCTCGGCACCGTGGCTGGCGCGATCCTCATCACGCTGCTGCAGTCGATCCTTTCAGTCGCGCAGATGCCCGAGGCGGGACGTCAGATCATCTACGGCGCGGTGATAGCGGCAATGTTGCTGCTGTATGGGCGCAGCAAGCGGGAAGCGTAGGTTTGAGTCGATCCGCTGGCGCGTCCTCCCGGCCCACCAACGGCAACGGCTCCGAGCCTCTCGACTACCCTGCCAAGCGCAAGCTCATCCATGAGCATCCACCCACGCGCGCGCCCAATCCAGGCCTGCATGGTGGGCTTCCTCCTCGCTATCGAATAGTCCCAGAATGCCTGATGCTTCGATCAGCTTTCCGCCTCGCGTAATGGTTCCGCTCGCCGCATAGCGCTCCGGTTGCAGGATGCCTTCGCCTTCCTGCTGAAGGATGGCATGCCCCCACAACGTGTACCCGTCGTAGTCGATCGTCTCCATTAGCGCACGACCCTGACGGATGCGGCGCGAGTCGTCACTCGAAGCATGTTCGCGCGTGCCTCTGGTGGATTCCAGACCTCAGCGTAGTCCGATGCGTGCGCGCCCGTGCAAGGCGTCATGATCAGAACCGTGAATCCTGTCTTTTTCAAGATTTCTCCTTTCCAGCGATTTTCTTCAGCGGCTCGTCGCAACTGTCACTTTGTCCGGCACATCCAGCATCCCTGCCGAAGCAGGTCGGAAATTCAGGCAAACAGAGCGAGTCAGCTGCGATGCAGTATGGCCGAGTGTGTCATTCACCGCTTTGAATCCGTTTCGATTGCCGCAGCGCGGAAAAGACGCCTGGGCATTGAGACCTCACTTGCGGGGAGCTATCGCGGAGACTGGTCGTTCGCTCGCCGCGGTCGACGAGCGTTTCGCGCTGGTCGGCGCGCGTTGAAGATGTGACATTGTATCGTCAGCCTGCGGGAGTCCTGATAGTCGCCCCCGATAGCGTCACATCCGCTGAATATGTGTGCCGCGAAACGAGTCGACGAAGGAACGTTTCGTGCGAGCGCTACAGCATCCCTGGTTTCCCGACGGTCAGGCGAATGCACTCTTCCCCCGACAGGGGCACCGCGCCCCGCGCCGCACAAGGTAGTACGCACGCTGCCTCGTCGCAGGCCGCCCGCTCGTGGGCCGCCGATCTGCGGCCGGGGCTGGCAAGTCTCGCCTGCGATAACGATCCCAGCGGGATCGCCACATATTCACTCGCGGGCGCGTGGTACGGCTACGACCTGCTGTGGACCTGCGTGCTGTCGTATCCGTCGATGGTCGCGTTGCAGCTGGTCTCGACGCGTGTCGCCGCCGTCACTGGACATGGCCTGACCGCGAACATGCGCGCGCACTATTCGCCGGTGTTCTTCTATTTGGCGGTGGCGCGGTTCGTGATTGCGAATACGCTGAATATCGCCGTCAATGTGATGGCGATGGCCGCGGTCGTGCAACGCTTCACTCATGGGCCGCTTTGGTTGCTTGCCCTCGCATGCGGTTGCACCTCGATTGCGTTGCAGTGGTTCATTCCCTATCCGCGCTATGCGCAGATGCTCAAATGGTTGATGCTGCCGATGCTCGCGTATGCCGGCGTGCTGCTGATCGTCGATGTGCCTTGGCACACGGTCGTGCTGCGCTCGCTCGTGCCGCACGTCGAGTGGAAAGAAGATTTCGTCACGATGCTGATGGCCGTGCTCGGTACGACGATGAGTCCCTATCTGCTTTTTTCGCAGGCCGAGCAGGAAGCACAGGAAGAACATCGACAGCACGAACAGCACGCGGCGCGAGGCGATCGACGTTCGTCAGAGCAGCTTCGCCGGGCGCGCATGCAGACCTTGACGCGCACCGCGCTATCGAGCGTGGCCGCATTGTGCATCATGATTGCGGCTGCGGCGACGCTGCATGGTGCACAGACGCGGCCCGGCGAGCCCATGGAGCTTTCCAGGGTGCTCGAACCGCTAGTGGATGGCTACGCCGGCACACTGCTTGGGCTTGCACTGATCGGCTCAGCGCTGCTCGCACTACCTTCGCTTGGGGGTTCCGCTGCGCAAGCGGTCGCGAGTTCGTTCGACTGGCCCCACGGCCAACGGCGTGATCGGCGCATTGCTGTTCTGCTCGTTGCGCTCGCGGGGCTCGGGACGCTGCTTGGCGTTGCGCTCGGCCTATGGCACGTCGACCCTGTCAAGGCGCTGTACTGGAGCGCCATCGTCAACGGTATGACGATTACGCCCGTGCTGGTGCTTCTGGTGCTGCTGAGTGCGAAACGAGAAGCGGTCGGCGAAATCGTCGCGCACTGGTCGTTACGCGCGCTCTGCTGGCTCGCGACCCTGATCACCGGTGTGGTCGTGGTCGCGCACTTCGTGCTCGAAGTGGCGGAGCGCGTGTCCTGATGAACCCCTCACGCCCGATTTGCACCGCAGACGCGCAGGCTACCTCACGCTTTTGAGATGTTCAGCGAGGCGAGCGAACATCGCGTCACACCATCGGTATGCCCGGACACCACGATGCCACCACGCTCTCGCGGACCGATCGTGGCGAACAGGTTGGCCTTGGTACGCTCGGCGTGATGGAACAGCTCGCTGTCCACACCTGGATCCGCGAGGTATTGCTGCACGAAGCCGATCAGTTCCAGATTGGAGTCGCGGCTGACAGTCGCAAAACCGATCAGCCGTTCGAGCAGCGCACGGCTCGACAACTCACTCATCGCCGGGCACTCCGTAGCTCGGCGCCGCGGTTGGATTCAACGCGCGTGCGATGTAGTCCAGCATCTGCGGCCGATACGCTTGCCAAAGCGCGGCAAGTTTGCCGATCGGATCGTCGTCGGCCCAATCGACACGCAGATCGACGCTCGGCCAGACGTGTGTATCGACAATCTTTAGAGCCGCCGAATGCACAGGCCCTGCTTCTCCGCCAGCTTCGACGGCCGCATGCATCGCGTGCAGCAGACGATCGGCGAGCACGCCTTGTGCGCTCTCGAACGCTTTCACCATCGCGTCGATCACCGGCTTGCCGGCGAGCAGATTGCCCGCTGCCACACACTGATTTCCCGCGACGGCGTGATGCACGCCGAGTGCTTCCTTGCCGGTGAACATCGCGGTTCGCCCCTCACTGTCGACCACCGTCACCTGCCGGTATTCGCTCCATTCGCTCGCGCCTAGCGCCCGTTCGAGTGCCGTATCCGCCGCGATACGCCCGCTTTCCAGCAGATCGAGAATCTGCGGCCCGAGCGCGGGCAGCGTCACGTTCTGCGTCGCCACCGCACCGACGCCCGCGCGCGCCCACGGACACCTCGCACCCACCGCAATGCTCGACGAACTGATCGCGATACCGAGCTGACCGGTCTTGCCACAACGTCCGACGATCGAGAATGTCATGGGTAGCTCCTCACGCCTGAGATGGCTTCCAGTTGTCCGGAATCACGGCGATCACGTCGATTTCCATCAGCCATTGCGGCTGGCCGAGCGCGTTGACGCACAGCCCCGTCGAAATCGGATACACGCCCTTCAGCCACTTGCCGACTTCCTGGTACACCGGCTCGCGATAACGAGGATCAGTGATGTAAGTCGTCGTCTTGACGATATGCGACAGGTCGCTGCCGGCTTCCTCGAGAAGTTGCTTGACGTTCTTCATCGCCTGCTCGGCCTGCGCGCCCGGATCGCCGAGACCGACCAGGTTGCCGTCGAAATCCGTACCGACCTGGCCGCGCACATAGACCGTATTGCCCGCGCGAACGGCCTGGCAAAGATCGTTATCGAGCGACTGGTTCGGGTACGTATCCTTCGTATTGAACATGCGGATGCGGGTATGCGTAGGCATCAGTTCACTCCCACTTCTTTGGTCTTCGGCGCGTGCGACTCGTCGCACGCGGTATCGGTTGGATTCGCGCCATGCGCGCCGCGCGCGTCCTGCCGACGCTGCGACGCGTCGCGATACGCGAGGTATTTGCGCTGCGTGACGATGTGATCGGCGATGTGCTTTGCGTCGTGCCAGACGCCCCAGATAAACGACGACGCGCGCCGCGACAACCACGGCAAGCCGAGGAAATACACGCCCGGTTCCTTCGATACACCGCGCTGATGCTGCGGCTTGCCCTTATCGTCGAATGCGTTCACGTGCAGCCAGCTGAAATCGACGGCATAGCC
Organism: Paraburkholderia sp. MM6662-R1; assembly: GCF_050436245.1. NCBI lineage: Bacteria > Pseudomonadati > Pseudomonadota > Betaproteobacteria > Burkholderiales > Burkholderiaceae > Paraburkholderia > Paraburkholderia sp. MM6662-R1. Next base: position 1,217,735 of record NZ_JBNDLV010000003.1, read on the forward strand.
GGTGGCCCAAATGATCGTGCTCACACCCGCCTTCTTCAGATCCAGTTCCGGGAGCGGATGCGTCACGCACTCCGGGTCGGGTGGAATCAGGCGTGCGTCGGGGTCTTCCGGCAGGTCCACGCCGTTGCGCTCGACGTAGTCGTCGGCTGCGTCCAGTAGCGACCTCAGGTTTTCGTCGCCACGCGTCAGATTGGCGGCGAGGTCCTGTTCGAAGATCGCGACGCCATTCGCGAACGATTTCGTCGTGCCGACCAGCGTCATGCCCTGATGAGCGAGCCTGCGAAAATCGATGGTCTGGCCGCCATACGCGCCGCTGACGGCAATGGTCACATGCTCGCGTCCCGGCACGGCGACTTCCTTGTCCCATTCGCCGAGTACACCCAGCCACCAGCAGAAATCGCGACCGCGATAGGCGCGCGGCGGACGGTCATGCGCACCGACGGACAGATAAACCTTGCGGCCCGCGCGTTGCAGTTCGTCCGCGATCTGCACGCCGGACGACCCCGCGCCAACCACGAGCACCGCGCCTTCGGGCAGCTGCGCCGGGTTCCGATAGTGGGCCGAATGAAGCTGCGTGAGCTCGACGTCCTGTGGCGCGATGGGGGGAATGACGGGCCGCTGGAACGGCCCCGTCGCAACGACCACGCGACGGGCTTCGATCGTGCCATCGGACGTTGCGACCGTAAATCCTGCCCGGCCCTTCAGACGCTCGACGCTCGTGACTTCGACGACGCCCGTGCGGATCGGCGCATCGAACTTGCGCGCATAGGCCTCGAAGTAATCGGCGACCTGATCCTTGGCGGCGAACCCATCAGGATCGAGTCCTTCGAACTCCATATTAGGGAAGCGGTCGTGCCAGGCGGGACCATTGGCGACCAGTGAATCCCAGCGGCAGGTACGCCAGCGTTCGGCAATGCGGTCGCGCTCCAGCACGAGATGGGGTACGCCGAGTTTGCTCAGGTGTTCGCTCATTGCCACGCCCGCCTGACCCGCGCCTATGACCAGCGTGTCGATCGACAATTTTTCAGCCGACATGGCCTTCTCCTTCTGAAAAGCGCTCTGGATTCAGGTCACACTCTCTCTTCGGTCGGACAGAATGTACGCCGCGCGGCGGGCAACAAAAACTATATTTTAAAAATGCTTTGCATCGTTTTTCGCTATGCAATCGACAATTGGCGAGCGACAATCGGTTCGACCGAACACGGAGCAACTGATGGACGGCAACTCGATACGCTACTCGTTGCGTCAGCTCAGGTATTTTGTCGTCACGGCCGAGACGCTTTCGTTCACCGCCGCGGCAAAGCGCCTGCACATTTCGCAGCCATCTATCTCGACGTCGCTCGCGGATCTGGAGGAATCGTTCGGCGTCCAACTGTTCATCCGCCATCACGCCAGCGGGCTGTCGCTCACGCAACCGGGCCGCGATCTGCTCGGCCACGCTCGCAATCTGCTTCAGAACGCCGAAGAATTGCAACTGACCGCGAAGGAAATCGACGGCGGCATGTCGGGCTCCATCTCGCTGGGCTGCATGGTGTCACTGGCCCCGCCGCTGATGCCAGGCATCATCAGCCGCTTCGTGCGGGACTATCCGGCGGTCACCTTCCGTACGACGGAAGCGCATCAGGACACGCTTTTGAGCGGCCTGCGCGACGGCTCGCTCGATATCGCGCTGACCTATAGCCTCGATATCGCCGATGGAATCGCGTTTACCCCGCTGCTTTCGCTGCCACCGTATGTCATCCTGCCTAAAACACACAGGCTTGCACGGGCCCGCAAAGTGTCGCTGGCCGATCTGCTGCCCGAGCCCTATGTGATGCTGGACCTTCCGCATAGCCGCGAGTACTTCTCCGCGCTGTTCGACGCAGTCGGCAGCCGCCCTACCGCGGCTTTCCGGTCGTCACAGCCTGAAGTGGTGCGTGGCATCGTTGCCAACGGCTTGGGTTACAGCATACTCAACTTCCCGCTGAAGTCGACCCGGACAGTGGACGGCGAAGACTTCGTGATTAAACATTTCAAGGAAAGCGTCAATGCGACGACGCTTGGCATCGCACTATCGGGCGCCGTCAAGCCGCGCGAGGTTGTGAAGCGCTTCTCGGCATTCTGTGAAACGTATATTCGGCGCCTCCACATCGGTTAGCGGCCCGGAAAGCCTCTCGGCATAGGCTTGAGCTATGCACTGCATGCAAAAACAATATTTTACCTAGCAATTTGGATTGTTAGATTGGTGCTCATCGGATGCACACACTGATGGGGGGCCCCCTATGTCAGCCATTCTTCAGTCGACGGACACTGAGCTCGACATCGTTCGCGCCCTGCGCGAGAACTGCGAGCGTCCGTTCGGGGATGCACACGCAATGCCGCCGGCCGTCTACACGTCGGAGGCGTTTCTCGCGCTCGAACGGCGCGACGTGTTTCGCAACGAGTGGTTGTGCGTGGGCCGCGCGAGCGCGCTCGCACAGAGCGGCGACTATCTGACCGCGCAAATCGACGACCAGCCGGTGTTCGTGCTGCGCGATGCGAGCGGTGCGTTGCGCGCATTCTCGAATGTTTGCCTGCACCGGATGTCGGTATTGCTTGAAGGGCGCGGCAACGTGCGCCGGATCGTGTGCCCCTATCACGCATGGAACTACACGCTCGATGGTTCGCTCGCGGGCGCGCCGTTGATGGATCGGCAGCCGGGCTTTTGCATGGAACAATACAAGCTGCCTGCCGTGCGCTGCGAGACGTGGCAAGGCTGGATCTACGTAACGCTCAACGCGCATGCGCCTTCGGTGGAATCACATTTGTCCGGGCTGACGAAGCTGATCGAGCCGTACGGCATGAGCAACTACGTCGAGACCTTCCACGAAGAGCACGTGTGGGACACCAACTGGAAGATCCTCGCGGAAAATTTCATGGAGAGCTACCACTTGCCGATGCTGCATCGCGCAACGGTCGGGCCGCACTCGAAGCTCGAAGAAATGGAATGTCCGCCGGGCTTGCCCGCGTTCAACTATCACTGGATCACCAAGGAAGCGTCGCTGCCGATCGGCAACGCGCATCCCAGCAATACACGTCTGCAAGGGCACTGGCGCCGTACCACCGCGCTGCTGGCGATCTACCCGACACACCTGATCACGCTGACGCCCGGCTACTTCTGGTATCTGATCCTGCAGCCGCGGGGCGTCGGCCGCGTGCATATCCGCTTCGGCGGCGGCCTCGCACCGGATTTCGTCGACGATCCGCGGGCCGCCGATTACATGGCTACGCTGAAGACGCTGCTCGACGAAGTCAACGCCGAGGACCGGCGCGGCGTCGAGGCCGTATTTCGCGGCGTGCACGCGCCACTCGCGAAGCCTGGCCATCTGAGCCCTCTGGAACGGCCGAATTACGACTTCGCCCGCTATCTGGCGGGACGCCTGGGCGCGAAGTGATTTGCCGCCCCACGTGGACCGCCAACACTCTGCCGAGTTACCCATGTCAAGCCAACCATTTATTTCGTTCGACGGCGTCAGCAAGTCATACGACGGCGTGCATAGCGTCGTCGAGGGACTCGATCTCGATGTCGCGCACGGTGAATTCGTTTCGCTGCTCGGTCCGTCCGGTTCCGGCAAGACCACGACACTGATGATGCTCGCGGGATTCGAAGCGCCGACGCGCGGCGAAATCCGCCTCGGCGGCAAGCGTCTGGACGACAAGCCGCCGCATCGGCGCGATATCGGCATGGTGTTTCAGAACTATGCGCTGTTCCCGCACATGACGATTGCCGAGAACGTCGCGTTTCCGCTGTCGGTGCGCAAGATAAGCCGTAGCGAACAGAAAACGCGCGTGACGCGCGTGCTGGACATGGTGGAGTTATCGCATCTGGCGGGGCGGCGTCCGTCGCAACTGTCCGGTGGTCAGCAGCAGCGCGTTGCGCTTGCCCGCGCGCTGGTTTTCGAGCCGAGCGTGGTGCTGATGGACGAGCCGCTTGGCGCGCTCGACAAACGCCTGCGTGAAACCATGCAATACGAAATCATGCGGCTGCATCGCGAACTGTCGCTGACGATCGTCTACGTGACCCACGACCAGAACGAAGCGTTGACGATGTCGGACCGCGTCGCCGTGTTTTCCGATGGACGGATCCAGCAGGCCGCCGCACCGACCGAACTCTACGAAAACGCGGCGAATGCGTTCGTTGCCAATTTCGTCGGCGAGAACAATGGACTGACCGGTCGCGTCAATTCCGACGGCGGAGAATGGGCTGCGATGCAGCTGGCCGACGGCAGCACTGTGCGCGGACGCCCAGGCGCGGGGCTCGCGTCGGGCGACACGGCGGTGCTGGCGTTGCGTCCCGAGCGCGCGCACATCGCGGCGACGCCGGACGCCGTGCAGGAAGCGACCCGGCAGAACATGAACGTCGTGCACGCGCTCGTCGAGGAACTGGTCTACTGCGGCGATCATCATCGCGTGCATTTGAAGCTCGGTCATGGCGAAAGCATGGTGGTCAAGCTGCCGAACACACAGCACCATGATCTGCCCGCACTGGGCCGTCAGACCGCCGTGACCTGGCGGCGCGACGACTGCAAGGTGCTGCCCGTCATGGCGGCCGCGCCGCATTCCGCCGCCGCGTCCGGCGGCGCCGACTATTCCACTGTTGCCGTTCCCTCGTCCGCCTCGCCACTTATCGCAGGAGCCAACTAGAAATGAAGACCACACTCTCGTCCTTCCGGACCACCATCGCGGCGTGCGCGCTCGGGGTGTTTGCCACGGCCACGGTTCACGCGGCCGAAACGATTTCCGTCGTCACCTTTGGCGGTGCGTATGAAGCTGCCGCGAAAAAGGCATGGTTCGAACCGTTCACTGCGAAAACCGGCATCCAGTTTTCCACCGAGTCCTACGATGGCGGCCTCGCCAAGCTGCAAGCGATGGAACAGTCGAAGAACCCGACCTGGGATCTGATCGACCTCGAAACCAACGACGAGATCACCGCGTGCGACGAAGGCCTCATCGCCAAGTTCGACAGGAAGTTGCTCGGCAACACCAGTGACTTCCTGCCGGGCTCGATCAGTGATTGCGCCGTCGCGGCGATGGTATGGTCCACCGTCTATGCGTATGACACCAGCAAGCTGAAATCTGCGCCGACCACCATCAACGATTTCTTCGACCTCAGCAAGTACCCCGGCAAGCGCGGCATGCGCAAGTCGCCGAAGGTCGCGATGGAATGGGCCTTAATCGCCGATGGCGTGGCACCCAAGGACGTCTACAAGACCCCTCTCCACGCCTGCTGGCGTCGACCGCGCGTTCAAGAAGCTCGACACCATCAAGCCGAGCATCGTCTGGTGGGAGGCGGGTGCGCAGGCGCCGCAGCTGCTCGCCGACGGCGCGGTCGTGATGACGCAGGCGTACAACGGCCGCATCGACGACGCCGTGCACAAGGACAAGAAGCCCTTCAAGATCGTCTGGGATGCACAGGTGTACGACTACGAATGGTGGGCCGTGGTCAACGGCGCGAAGCATGCCGACGCGGCGCGGAAGTTCATCGTCGCATCCTCGACACCGCAGGCCTATGCGGACCTGTCGAAGTACATCGCGTACGCGCCGCCGCGCAAGGACGCCATTCCGCTGATCGACAAGGCGCGTCTGAACGATCTGCCGACAGCGCCGGAGAACTTCAAACGCCCGCTGCAAATCAACGCGACGTTCTGGGCCGACAACGCGGATGCGATCAACAAGCGGTTCCAGAACTGGCTGACGCAGTAGCGCCAGATCGAACGAACGTCACCCGGGAGATCGAGCACGATGAACACGCCGCTGCCATCCACCGCCCCTTTTGGCCGCGATCCGCAGGCCGCGAACCGCGAGTCGTTCCGCGCCGCGCGCCGCAAGGCCGCGATGCGCGCGTTGCTGCTGGCTTTGCCGTTGCTCATCTTTCTGCTGGTGACGTTCGTCGCGCCGATCGCGAGCCTGCTCGCGCGCAGCGTGCGAAACCCTGAAGTGCGCGCCGGCATGCCGCAGTTGAGCGCGGCGCTGGCCGGATGGGACGGTGCGGGCGTACCCGGCGAACCGGCCTTTGCCGCACTCGCGCGCGACCTGAAGGACGCCAGCGAATCCGGCCAGCTCGGCAATATCGCGCGACGCATGAACTTCTCTCAACCAGAGTTCCGCAGCCTGCTGTTCAAGACGGCGCGTGCCACACGTTCGCAAACGCCCGCGCAATGGAAGCCCGCCCTGATCGATCTGGATGAACGCTGGAACACACCGGAAACCTGGCGGCTCCTCAAGCGTGCGTCGATCTCGCCCACGCCCGACTATTTGCTGAACGCCGTCGACGCGCAAGTCGCGCCCGATGGCTCGGTGACGTCCGTCGCGGCGGACAGCGCCATCTTCCGCGCGGCCTTCGGACGCACGGTCACGATCAGTGCGACGGTCACGCTGCTGTGCCTGGTGCTGGGTTATCCCGTGGCGTATCTGCTCGCGACATTGCCGGAGGACCAGAGCAACCGGCTGATCCTCTTCGTGATCGTACCGTTCTGGACATCGCTGCTGGTGCGGACCACCGCGTGGTATGTGCTGCTGCAACCAGGTGGTGTGATCAACGGCGCGTTGCTCCGCTTTGGGCTCATCAATCATCCGTTGTCGCTGATTTTCAATCGCACGGGTGTGTTGATCGGCATGACGCACATCCTGCTGCCATACATGATCCTCGCGATCTTTTCGGTGATGAAAGGTGTCCCGCCCGTGTACATGCGCGCGGCGAAATCCCTCGGCGCGCATCCGGCTGTGGCCTTCGTGCGAGTGTATATTCCGCAAACGCTGCCGGGTGTCGGTGCGGGATGTTTTCTCGTGTTCGTGCTCGCGCTCGGTTATTACATCACCCCCGCCCTGCTAGGCGGCGCCGGCGACGAAATGATCAGCCAGCTGATCGCGTCGCAGACCAACGATCAGCTCAACTGGGGACTCGCGGGTGCGTTGTCGTGCTATCTGATCGCATTCACGGCGGTGTTCTATTTCATCTTCAACCGGCTGGTCGGTATCGACCGCTTGCGCTTCGGCTAACGCGCCGCGCAACCGACGCTAATGGGTTGTCGCTCCTCCGTATGGTTGATCAACAGGCAGACTCAGATGAAAGACGGACGAACCCGGCTACTCTCGGAACGCATCGCGGGCGCGGGACTACGCGTGCATTGCGCGCTCATTTTCTTCTTCCTCGTCGCGCCGATCCTCGCGATCGTGCCGCTGTCGTTCAACTCCGGCTCGTTCTTCTCCTACCCGATGCAGGGCTTCTCGCTGCGCTGGTACGCGCAGGCGCTGAGTTCGCCGGACTGGCAACGCGCGTTGGCGAACAGCATCGGCATTGGCGCGGCGTCGACGCTGATCGCGACGGTGCTCGGCACGCTCGCCGCGCTCGGCTTGAGCCGCACGCAGTTTCCTTACCGCTCGATCATCATGCCGATCATCGTGTCGCCGATGATCGTGCCTATCGTTGTCGTCGCGGCAGGGTTCTATCTGGTCTTTTCGCCGCTCGGCCTGGTCAATTCGTATCTCGGCGTCGTGCTTGCGCATGCCGCGCTCGGTACGCCCTTCGTGGTGATCACCGTGACGGCTTCGCTTCTTTCGTTCGATCAAAGCCTGCTTCGCGCTGCGTCGGGGCTGGGCGCGCAGCCGTGGGTCGCGTTTCGTCGCGTCACGCTCCCGCTGATCACGCCCGCCGTCGCAACGGGCAGTGTGTTCGCATTCGCGACGTCGTTCGACGAAGTGATCGTCATTCTGTTCATTGGCGGCCCCGAGCAGCGCACCGTGCCGCGGCAGATGTGGAGTGGCATCCGTGACCAGATCGACCCGTCGATCCTTGCCGTGGCCACACTGCTGATGGCGTTCGCCATCGCCCTGTTCGCCTGCATGAACTGGTTGCGAAAGCGCGCAGCGGCGGCCAGCCGCTCGTTTGGCTGAGCCGACGGTTGTGCCAGCGTGCTGCCGTGGACATGCGACTTGATGACCTCCCTGTAACTGTCGACCGTTGCCAGCCTCGTTGCGGCAAAGCCGGAACCCTTGGCGCGGTCCGTCCTTGGCTGTTAGTTGCGCTTTTAAAAAGAAAAATATTGAGCGCCTGACTGTGTGGCGATATGCTTCGCATCGCTGCTCAACCACATGCAACGACCGAGGGTCGCGAAGGAAACGACAAAATGCGATTGCGACGCATCACCGCACGACGCTCACCAGTGCATGGCATGGGACTGTTTGCCCTGCAGCCGATCGCCCCGGGCGAACGGGTGATCGAGTACAAGGGGGAAGTGACCAGTTGGCGGCGCGCCGCCGCCCGTCAGCGAGCCGACGCGGGCCACACCTTCGTGTTTGGGCTGTCCAGCGGACGAGTGATCGACGGCAGCCGCGGCGGCAACAGCGCCCGCTTTCTGAACCATGCGTGCGCCCCCAACTGCGAGGCCATCGAGACGGGCGACCGGGTGTTCATTCATGCGCTCGCCACGATCGCACCCGGGGAGGAGCTTTTCATCAGTTACGGTCTGTCAGTGGACGGCGCGGTCACCGACGACATTCGCGCCCAGTACGCGTGTCATTGCGGCGCGCCGGCATGTCGTCGAACCATGCTGGGAAATGACGGACAGTCGTCGTAGTCCTGCCGTCGCGCTGCGTCGCGTTTCAAGGTACAACGTCACAGCGCGAACAGCCGCCCAAGCTGAGGCTCGCAATCTCCCACGCCGGCGAGCCGCAACGCGTGCCACGCCATCGCGTAGTTGCTCGATATCACCGGCTTGCCGATCGCCGCCTCCAGCTCCGGAATCAACCCGGCGATGCGCAAGCTCGTGCACGATACGAAAATCGCCTCCACGTCACGATTGCGCGCAAGTCGCTCAACACCAGTTCGCAATGACGCCGCATCGATCCGCGCCACTTCGTTATCGTTCGCATGCTCGAACGACGCCACGCGCGTAATGCCAAGACCGCGCGACTCGATATAGTCGCGCATGTATTCGTTGATCGAACGCACATAGGGAGTAAGCAGGGCCGTACGTTGGACGCCTAGTGCGCGAAGCGCCGCCAGCGCCGCGGTGATCGGCGTAGTGCACGCGGCGTCCGCACGCGCTTCGCGAATCCGCGCGAACACCTTTTCCTCCCCAATCACCATCGACGCGGACGTGCAGCCAAACGCCACCACATCGATACGCTCGGCCGGACGGATCAGCGCGACCGCCGGTGCAATACGGTCCTCCATTTCCGCTAGCCGTTCGGGCGTGATGTCCGCCGAGTTATACACACGGCTTTCGTAGAACGCCACGCCGTCCTGCGTCAGCAAGCCCCGCCACTCATGCTCGATCGTATGATCGGTGGCGAGCACCACGAGCCCAATCGCGGCACGACGGCCGATGCCGTCGTCCAGCGTGAAATCGAGCTTCGTGTACACGTCGTCATGCGGTGCAATCGCACTCATTTCGGAGTCGTCCTGTCATGTCGGGTTCGGGCTCGCGAGTCTCTGTCGTCACTGCCTCTTAAAGGTAGGGGATTGCCGGCGCCTTTGTGTAATGGTTTATACGCAAATACCCTATACCGTCCAACGCACACCGGCTTCTATCATGAAAGAGGCGCTTTAGTGTCAGCGCTCCGGTGAAACCAGCAGTCACGCCGTTGACCTGGTGGGTATGAATCACACACGCAATCGCCCCATTTCCGTCCGCTTTCCGATGTCACCGGTATACCCGTGTGGCGGATCGTCCGATCCCTCTCACAATAAGGAGTCTCTAACATGTTTGCTCAGACGATTGGCTGGTCCGGTGCAAAGCGGGGCTCGCGGCAAACGGCCTTTGCGGGCATGGCGGCCGCCGTGGCCCTGCTTGTCGGCGTGGCTCCCGGTTCGGCGCTAAGCCAGGGCGCCACCATCAAGATCGGCGTGCCCGTTCCGCTGTCGGGCAGCAGTGCCAATGCCGGCACGGATATTGTCAATGGCGCGAAGCTCGCCGCCGCCAGAATCAACGCGGCCGGTGGCGTGCTCGGCAAGCAGATCGAGCTGGTGCCCGAGGACGACGCCTGTGATGCGCAGACCGCGGTGCAGGCGGCACAGAAACTCGTCGATGCGGGCGTTGTCGCGGTAGCGGGCGGATATTGCTCAAGCGCGGCGCTGCCGGAATCGACAACTTTTCATCGCGCCGGGATTCCCTACGTGCTGGATGCGTCGACGAATCCGCAACTGACCGAGATGGGGTACGACAACGTGTTCCGCACGATCGGCCGTGACGACCAGCAGGGCCCATTCGCGGCAAGCTTCATGAAAGACGTTCTGCACGCGAAGCGCGTGGCGGTGATCGACGACAACACGACCTATTCCAAAGGCCTCGCCCAGAACACCGTGCAAGCCCTGAAGAAGGACGGTGTCGATGTCGTGTACGCCAATTCGATCACCCCCGGACAGATGGACTATTCACCGACGCTCACGCGGGTCTCCTCACTGAAGCCTGACGTGATCTACTACACAGGCTATTTCTCCGAAGCCGGCCTGCTGGTCAAGGAGGCGCGGCAACTGGGTCTGAAAATGACCTTCATGGGCGGCGACGCCACCAATGACCCCACCCTGATGAAGACGGCCGGTCCCGCCGCCGACGGCATGATCATCACGACGGCACCGCTTGCGCAGTTCCTGAGCGGCGCGCACGCGTACGTCGACGACTATATGAAGGCTTACGGGCAAGCGCCGGGACCGTACTCGGTCTATGAATACGACGCTGTCGGAGTCACGGCCAAAGCCATCGCGGACGCAAAATCGGCCCAGCCTGCCGCGATCACCGCGGCTCTGCACAAGATCTCGAACTACCCGGGCGCGACCGGAACGATTTCCTTCAATGCGAAGGGGGACCGCAGTAAAGCGGTGTACATCACCATCATCGTGCACAACGACAAGTTCGAGCCCTACCAGCGGCAGGAAGCGAACGGGCATTGGGTGGCGATGAAGTAGGCGTCATTGCACGCGCCGCCCCGTCATGAGCGACTTCTTCCAGTTCGTCATCGAAGGGCTGACGACCGGCTCGTTCTATGCCCTCGTCGCCCTCGGCTACACGATGGTCTACGGCATCATCCGGCTGATCAACTTCGCTCATGGCGACCTGTTCATGGTCGGCGCGTTCATCGGCTGGACCGGTCTGATGGTTCTTGCATCCGCGCATCTGCCGCTCGCCCTGGCGCTGCTGATCGCCCTTGTGGCCGCCATGACGGTCACAGGCGCGCTCGGCCTGCTGATCGAGCGGCTCGCGTATCAGCCGTTGCTGCGCGCGCCGCGGCTGTCGATTCTGATTACGGCGCTGGGCGTCTCGCTGGCGCTGCAAAATGGGGTGCTGCTGATCTACGGCGCGGGCTTTCGCACCTATCCGCACGTGCTGAGCCAGGCCGGCTTCGAACTCCACGGCGTGCAGATCACCTTCGCGCAGATCGGCATCATCGTGACGAGCCTGGCCCTGATGCTGGCACTGTATTTCTTCGTTCACCACACTTTCCTTGGCACCGCGATGCGCGCGCTGGCAATCGATCAGGACGCCGCGCGTCTGATGGGCATCGACGTCGAACGCCTGATCCAGCTCACCTTTCTGCTCGGCTCGGTGCTGGCCGCCGTGGCGGGCGTCATGGAAGGTCTTTACTACACGCAGATCAATTTCTTCATGGGCTTCGTGCTAGGCCTGCGCGCGTTCACCGCCGCCGTGCTCGGCGGCATCGGCAACATCCCGGGCGCGATGGCGGGCGGCATCCTGATTGGCCTGCTCGAAGCCTTCGGCGCGGGCTATGTCTCTTCGCAATGGACCGACGTGTTTGTCTTCGGCGTGCTGATCGCCGTGCTCGTGATCAAGCCGACCGGGCTGTTCGGCGAACGCGTTGTCGAGAGAATGTAGTCCATGAGAGCCAGTCAGGTCTCCGCGCGTTGGGCCAGGCCTCTCGGCGGTGCGCTGCTGGCCGCCGCCGTGGCGCTGCCCGCGGTCGTCAGCAACTATGTCGTCGATGTCGGCCTGACCATCGTCACCTATTCGATCCTGGGTCTTGGGCTGAACATCGTAGTCGGTTATGCCGGGTTGCTCGATCTGGGCTACGCGGCCTTCTTCGCGATCGGCGCATACACGACGGCATTGCTGGAAACCCTGCTGCACTTCTCGTTCTGGGAGACGCTGCCGTTCAGTCTGGCGTTCGCCGGGGTATCGGGCATCGTCATCGGCTATCCCACCCTGCGCCTGCGCAGCGACTATCTGGCGATCGTCACGCTGGGGTTCGGCGAAATCACGCGTATCGTCGCCACCAACCTCGACATCACGGGCGGCCCGAACGGCATCTTCGGCATCGCGAGCCCGAGCCTGTTCGGTTTCGAGATCAGTTCGCCGCTAGCGCTCTACGAACTGGGCATGGCGTTCCTCGTGCTGGTGCTCGGGTTCGCCATCCGGCTCGGCCAGTCGCGGCTGGGCCGCGCCTGGACCAGCATCCGCGAGGACGAGGCAGCTGCCGAGGCCGTCGGCGTGCCGACGCTGCGCGTCAAGCTGCTCGCCTATGTGATGGGCGCGCTGATCGGCGGGCTGGGCGGCAGCCTGTTCGCCGCCCGCTTCGGCACCATCGATCCGACCGGCTTCACCTATCTGCAGTCCGTCACGATCCTGATTGTCGTCGTGCTCGGCGGCCGGGGCAGCATTCCCGGTGTGCTCCTCGGCGCCATCATCGTCGCCGGCCTGCCGGAGATTCTGCGTTTTCTCAATCTCTGGCGCATCTTCGCTTTCGCGATCGGGCTCGTGATCCTGATGCTGCTAAGGCCACAGGGGTTGTGGCCAGCGCCGTTGCGCCGCGTCGCGCCGGCGCGCAAGGGCGCTGACGCCGATCGCGTCGCTGTGCCCGATCACGCCGTCACCGATGAGGTCCTGCTGGAGGTGCGCGACATGCAGCGCCGCTTCGGTGGCGTGCTGGCGGTCGGCGGTGTCAGCTTCATGGTGCGAAGCGGCGAGATCGTGAGCCTGATCGGTCCGAACGGCGCCGGCAAGACCACCGTGTTCAACTGCCTGACCGGCGTCATCCGCCCGACTGGCGGCCAGATCGTCTGGTGCGGGGAACGGCTTGCCGGCGGCGCGCCTCATCGCATCGTCCATCAAGGCATGGCGCGCACCTTCCAGGGCATCCGCCTGTTCGGCCACATGACGGCCTTCGAAAACGTCCTGACCGGCATGGACCATCGGCTTCGGACACCGCTCGCAGCCGAGCTTCTGGCGTTGCCGTCCGCGCGCGCCGAGGCGGCGGACCATTCCACCGAAGGCCTGCGCTGGCTCGCCTTCGTCGGTCTTGCCGGCAGGGCGGGCGAGCGCGCCGCCGATCTGCCCTACGGCGACCAACGCAGGCTGGAGATCGCCCGTGCGCTCGCCAGCAGCCCCCGCCTGCTGCTGCTCGATGAGCCGGCTGCAGGCATGAACCCGACCGAGAAACGCGCGCTGATGGAACTGATCCGGCGGATCCGGGATCATGGCGTGACGGTGCTGCTGATCGAGCACGACATGATGCTGGTGATGGGCGTGTCGGACCGGATCATCGTGATGGACCACGGCGTCATCATCGCCGAGGGCCAGCCCGCCGCGATCCAGGCGGACCCGCGGGTGATCGATGCCTATCTCGGCACAGCCGGAAAGGACGAGGCGAGCGACGATACTGCCGGGGAGAAATCGCTGTGGGACTCCTAGAAATCCGCGATCTGCGTGTGAGCTATGGGACTGTCGAAGTGCTGCACGGCATCTCGCTGGACGTCGCGGAAGGCGAGATCGTCGCGTTGCTCGGCAGCAACGGCGCGGGAAAAACGACCACGCTGCGGGCGATTTCCGGATTGATCCGGCCGCGCGCGGGCGACATTGCGATGGCTGGCCAGCGCCTGACGGGCTTGCGCGCACACCAGATCGTGGCGCTGGGTCTCGGTCATGTGCCAGAGGGGCGGCGCATTTTCGGGGCGCTGACGGTGGAGGAGAATCTGCATCTCGGCGGCTATCTGATCCGGCGCGACAGTGCGGCATTGCAACAGCGAAGGGATCAGCTCTATGCGACTTTCCCCCGGCTCGGCGAGCGACGCAGCCAGCTGGCCGGCACGCTCAGCGGCGGCGAACAGCAGATGCTGGCGATTGCCCGAGCCTTGATGCTGCGCCCGCGTATCGTGGTGCTGGACGAACCGTCGATGGGACTCGCGCCGAAGCTGGTCCGCGCGATCTTCGGCATGATCGCCGACATCTGCCGCGAAGGCACCTCGATTCTCCTCGTCGAGCAGAACGCCCGCCAGGCGCTGCGGATCGCTCATCGGGCTTACGTGCTGGAAAGCGGGCACATTGCGCTCGCGGGGTCCGCCCGCGAGCTGGCTCAGGATAGCCGGGTCCGCGCTGCCTATCTGGGCGGCAGTGCCAGCTCGGCAGAGTAACCCGCCAACTGGGCAATCGACCTTGGCTGAAACGGGTCAGACGTCATGGAGGCAAAACATGTCAGAGATCGATAAGGAAAAGGTCGTTGCAGTGCTGCGTCGCCCGAGCGATGACGACGCCGCCTCGTCGCGGCACGGCGCCGGCCTGAGTTCGACGGAGAATGCATCATGCTGAATTATCCTGCTGCCTATCAGGCCACCAAAGGCTCAGCGCTCGACGTCGACAAGACGTTCTATCAGCGCATCGCCTCACAGCACGACACCCGCACGCTGGTCGAATCGATCGTCGTGCCGATCCGCTCGGGGCAAGCGTGGACCGTGCCGGCCGGCCACGTGTTTCGCATTGTCACGATCGAAGGCCCGCAGGTTGCCGACCTGAACATGTGGAACCGGCACAACCCGCGCGAGCGCATGTGGGCGTCGCGCACGCGCCAGTTGCAGCAGGCGCACGTGAGCACGTTCGACCGTCTGTGGTCGACGCTGCCATTCCTGCGTCCGATGGTGACCATCACGGATGACAGTCTCGCAGGCTACGGCGTCGACGAGCACGGCGGCCGTGTCCACGATCTGCTCGGCACGCGCTGCGACCCCTACGTGAACCGCATGCTGACCGGCGAGGATTTTCATTTTCACTGCCACTCCAACCTGACGCGCGCCATCGCCCCGTATGGATTGACTGAGTACGACGTCCACGACGTGCTCAACGTGTTCCAGTGCACCGGCCTGAATCTCGAAGACAAATACTTCATGAAGGCGTGTCCGGCAAAGAAAGGCGATTACCTCGAATTCTTCGCGGAGATCGACTTGCTGTGCGCGCTGTCGACCTGTCCGGGCGGCGATCTGTCAGTGCCGATGTGGGGACCCGACGCGCGCGATCCGCTGGAAGTGTGCCGGCCGCTTGGCGTCGAGGTCTGGCAACTCGCGCCACAGATGCTGGATGGGTGGACGCCGCCGGCTGTGGCTGCCTACAAAGGGCAGCACGGAATGGTGCTGAATCAGCCGCAATGGAAGTGAGACTGGTGCCTCCTGTCCAGCAGGAATCGATGGTGGCGCAGCACAAAAGCCGGAGCGAGACCGCGCCGCCTTGAATGCCCGCCGGCCCCCTTGTATCTGAGGACATCATGAAAGTTGTCGTGCTCGGTGGCGGGGTAGTCGGTGTGACAACCGCGTACCAGTTGCAGAAGGACGGCCATGAGGTCGTGATCGTCGAGCGGCAGCCTTTAGTCGCATCGGAAACCAGTTGGGGTAACGCGGGCATGATCGCGCCCGGGCATTCCTTTGTCTGGTCCTCGCCCAAAGCGCCGATGATTCTGCTCAAATCGCTGGTGCTGAAAGATCAGGCGTTGCGCTTCAAGTTCTCGGCGGATCCCAGGCTTTACAGCTGGTCGTGGCGTTTCCTGATGGAATGCACATCAGAGAAGGCACGCCGCAATACTCTGCTCAAGCATCGGCTTGCCGCGTACTCGCAACGCGTGCTACAGAATGTGATCGCCGAGGACGCCATTGAATACGATCGAAATGACCGCGGAATTCTGTATTTTCATCGCACTCAGGAAGCGCAGGATCGCGGAGTCGAACACATGAAGCTGCTGGAATCCGATGGGCAAGTCATCAGGGTTCTCAGCCGCGATCAGGTCGTCGCACTCGACCCGTCGCTGGCTTCGGCAAAAGACAGGATAGCGGGTGCCATTTACTGCCCGACCGATGAGACCGGAGACCCTGCGAAGTTCACCCGCGCCCTTGCGGAAAAGATTGTCGCGCGTGGCGGTACGCTTCTGACGGACACCACCATCGACGGCTTCGAAACCGCTGGGCAGGATGTGGTGGGCATAAGAACGAGTCGAGGCCTTGTAAAAGCCGACGCGTATGTGCTCGCCCTTGGCCCCTATAGTCCGGTTCTCGGCCGACAGATCGGCATCGATCTTCCGATCTATCCGATCAAGGGATACTCCCTCACGATTCCGATCGATGGCCGGCCCATGCCTCCCTCGGTCGCAGTGGTCGACGAGCACAACCTGGTCGCAATCTCGCGCTTCGGCGACCGGATCCGGGTCACCGCAACGGCGGAGTTTGCCGGCTACGACACGAGCCATAAGCCTTCTGATTTTGCGTTTATGAAGAGCGTGACACAAGAACTCTACCCGGCCGGCGCCAACTACGATCGCGCCGAAATGTGGGCCGGTCTCAGGCCGATGACGCCGACGAACCTGCCGTTTCTTGGGCGCAGGAAGTATCGCAATCTTTATCTGAATACCGGTCACGGTCATATCGGCTGGACCATGTCACACGGATCGGCTCGAATCACGGCCGACCTGATCGCGGGACGAACCCCGGCGATTCCGATGGTGGGGCTGCTTTGCGACTAATGGCGACGCGTTTTGCAGCCAAAACATGGGGCCCGGCCGAACGATGCCAGCAAACTATTGCATCGACCGGTCGAATCCGCCGCGCATGACCCGTCGGTACACGTCGCGTTCAAAGAATTGCGACTTCGAGACGCGTTATCGCGCGTCGGTCGCGATGTGTGACGGCATTGAAGTATCGGGAGACATTCCACCCTGATCTGTCAGACCGTTCGGCTCAGTATGGCATCATGAAGACGGAATTAAGCGCAGGCGGAAACGCGGCAGCATGAAAACGCTGGCACGGCGAATGCCATCGCCAACGTAAACGCCGATTTCCTGATTGACACAAAAAAACCTATATAGAATCGCAAGATGAACTCGAAGAATAGAACGGATGCAATGAAAATATTCGCATCCACCGTATGTTTAGTTTTGTTTTCTATATGGATAGTTTCTCTTCGAAAGGAAATAAACGCCGACGATGTCGTGTCATTCTCCCAAGCGAAAGATCTTATTGAGTTTGGCAGCCTGAGAGGATGGACTTACCCCGGTGCGCCATCGTTTTTTCCAGATATGTTGCTATCAATACCATTTGAAATCCTCGCTCGAACTCCGTATTTTTTTCATCTGGTGACGGCGCCCGTTCAAGTACTGATATTTGTATTTGCATGCAGCCTTCTAACATCGAAGGAACGCCCTTTCGCCCAAACATACACAAATCTAACGATATCGTTAATCGCTATCGCGGTGAGCGGCCTGCTGGTGATCGGAAAAGACTTTTATTTTCTGATGGAAACGGCTTTTAGCTTCGAACATCACGGCTTCGCAGCGGTGCTAGCCGTAATTCTATATTTTTACGTAAAAAGCCATTTGAAGCTCACCGTCCTGAACAGTGCCGTTTTGGTAATCGTGATTTTTTTGCTCGGCATATCAGATCTTTATTTCGTTCTCTGGTTTGGAGCACTGTTGGCATCAGAGGCCATATTCGGCGAGAGAAAAAAATTTCTCGCCTTTACTGTGGCCTTCTCCGCTTTGGCAATATTTATCTTTCTTGTCTCGCTTGAAATTAATTCCTCGCTGGCCATTCAGGCTAAAAATTCCGCGACCGAGGATTATGCGGATAAACTTAGAAATGTATTTCATATTGCCATAATTTTGTTTTTCATGATTTCTATTTTTATAAAAACAAAATCGTTCAAATATAGCAAATCACTGTGCGCAGCCGCCATTTTTTCGATCGCCGTGGTCTGTGCCGCCGGATTGATTCATAACACATATGAATTTCGCTATCTATCAATAACCTACGTAATTTCTGTCTGGATGTTTCATGATCTGATAGATCGCTCAATTAAGATTAAAAATGTCGTTGCCCTGACGTCGATAATATTTCTGGTCGCGCTCGTGGCAGCGCCGAAGATCCCGCAAAACGAAAACTTTCAGCGAGAAATTGATTGCCTGTCTCGCCAGGGGATAAGTGGCAGCACGGTTTATGCAGAGTATTGGCCGGCGAAGATCGTATTCGAAGGAACAAATAGAGTTTTTAACTTGATACAGCTCGATCGAGATTTAAACGAGACGAGCTGGAATTACAACTCAAGATGGAAATCACTGCACAACGACAATGGGGTCTCTTATTACCTGACCGACCATTTAAGTCATAATGCCACACAACATTTGATCGACATTAAAGGCTCTGAACTGCTTTGTGACGGAAAGATCGTTACCGTAAAAGCGCAACAGTAGGATCTGACGGTGACCGTCACACCAGGTCTCGACTTTTGCATCTTAGCCAAGCTTCTTCAAGCGCATCTGCAATTGCGGCCGAGTTGAGCGCCGCGTCAAGAGAATCGAATCTTCGGCTTGACCACACGGGTCAATTGTCGCCGCGAACGTCCTTCATCAAGGCCTTTTTGATTTGATCGGGCGCCATGGGTTGCCGGGCAGTCTGTCAGGATCGCTCTCTCCCTACGTAAGCTCATATTACAATGCCGGGCCAAAAACGCTGCCCGGTACGGCGGCGCACAGACCCAAAAGCTCAATGTCGACCCAGCTTTCGAATCCCACGTCGCTCGCCTCAGCCTCCGATAAACCTGCCGCCGCGCGCATCGCATCACTCGACTGGCTGCTCCCCTTCCACGCGCTGGTCTGGACGCTGGCCGCCTGGCTCGCGCGCGGCAATCTCGACATCCAGGGCGACATGGTCGAGACCTATGTCTGGGGCATCGAGTGGCAGGCCGGTTACGCGAAGCACCCGCCGCTTTCGTCGTGGGTCGCAGCGGCCTGGTTCAGCGTGTTCCCGCACACCGATCTCGCCTATTTCGCGCTGTCGGCGGTGAACGTGCTGGTCGGCCTGGCCGGGATCGTCGCGCTCGCCGGGCGCTTCGTGCCGCGCCAGATCGCGATCATCGCCGGGCTTGCGATGGCGGTCTCGCCGCTTTACTCGAATCTCGCCATCAAATTCAATCCGAACTCGATCCTGCTGTCGGTCTGGCCGTGGACCGCCTACTTTTTCGTCCGCTACGCGCAGCCGGGCAGCCGCCTCGCGCGCAGCGGCGCGGCGCTCGGTCTCGGGGCGTGCGCGGCGCTTGCCGTGCTGGGCAAGTACTTTACGATCGTGCTGCTGCTCGGGCTGTTGCTGGCATTGCTCGCGCGTCCCGCATGGCGTGCGCGCCTCGTCAGCGTCGATTCGCTGCTCGCGGTGGCGGCGGGAGTCGCCGTGCTGGCCCCGCACGTACACTGGATGATGGTTAATCATTTCCCGACGCTCGAGTATGCCGCGCAACGCACCGGCGGCACGCTTCTCGCCGCGGTCGGGCGCTTTGGCATCTGCACGCTCGCGCAGATCGGCTATCTCGCGCTCAGTTTCGTTTTCGTGCTGTTGATGGTGCGCACGCGCGGGGCTGCGCGGCTCATGGCGCTGAGCGTTGTTCGGAGCGCGTCGTACCCGGATCTCTGGTGGCTCGCGCTGGGGCCACTGTTCGCGGTGGGCCTGCTGTCCGTGATCGGCAAGACGCAGATGGCCTCGGTCTGGGGCATGGCGCAGTGGTTCGCAATGGTGCCGCTCTGGCTTGCAGTGCTCGTGCAAGCCCGCTTCGAGTTCGCGCCGCAGCGTGCCATACGCGTCATGGCGGTGTACTGGGCGCTGGTGCTCGCGGTATCGGCAGTGGTCGGCTACACAGGGGCGCGGCGCAATTCCGACGACGCGGCCGAGCCGCGCGCGGAACTCGCGGCAGCCGCGCAGGCGGTGTGGCACGAACGCACCAGCCAGCCGCTGTCGATCGTGGCGGGCTCGACGCATGAGGCCGCTTCGATGGTGTTCTATGACGGCGACCGCGCCCGCTTCTGGGATCTCGACTGGCCGGCGGCAACGCCCTGGCTCACATCCGCCGATTTCGCGCGCCAGGGCTCGCTGATTGTGTGCCGTGGCGACGACTCGGGCTGCATCGCGACGGCATCGTCGCTAAGCCATGCAGCGCCGATTGCGCTCGAGGTGAGCAAGACCGCATGGGGACGGGAGTTGCCTGCGCGTCCCTACCAACTGTTCGTGATCGTGCCGCAGTCGTGAGCCACGCGTCCATCATGCCGTACCGCGGCCGGCCGCTCGTCGTCGGTCTCGACGGCACGCTGTTGCGCTCCGACGTTCTGATCGAGTGCGTGTAGGCCTATCTGAAAGCCTCGCCGCTGCGCTGCTGGCAACTGCTGGTCTGGCTGCTGCATGGTGGCAAAGCGGGCCTGAAGGCGCGGCTCGCGGCCGGCCGTGCGCTCGTGCTTGCAACCGCCACGCACCAGCGTTATGCGCAGGCCATCGCGGATCGTCTGGGCTGCTTCGACGAGGTCCATGCGACCGAGGGTGAGGTCAACCTGTCGGCAAGGCGCAAGCGTGATGGCCTCGACTGCCTCTCAGGGGAAGATCGGCTCGTAACCTAACCGAGCGAGTGGAAAGAGGTACCATGAGTACGCCGTCGAACGCCAGGCTCATCCGTACCTGAGCGTGTAACGTCTCTCTGGCTAGAGATCCTGCCATGATCCTGTATCACACCGTCCCCGATTCGTCGGTCATCGAAATATCCGTCGAAGGCAAAATCACCGACCACGAACTGCGCGAAGCCATCGAGCGCATGCGTGGTGATCTTGAACTGAACGGTAAGACCCGCGTGCTCGAACGCATCGAGCATTTCAGCGGCATCGAGCCGAAGGCGCTATGGACCGACCTGACGCTCGGCGTCTCTGTCGCCCGCAAGGTCACGCGCGCCGCCGTGGTGGCCGACGCGGGCTGGATTCGCGCCTCGATGCATTTGGCCCGGTTCTTCTCGAAGGCTGAAATCAAGGCGTTCCACGTCAACGAGCTGGAACAGGCGCGAGCCTGGATCAACGCCTGAACGTCGTCTCCAGCCGGCCGCATCGGGCGGAGGCCGGCCAGTTGGAGCCGCACGACTCAACATCAGAACTGTTACTGCCGAATCAAGGACACGGAGCGCAACGATCCTATGATGGAATGAGGCCGCGCGACACGCGCGGAAAAGCGCTAAAACATGTAGGAAAACAGGAGAAGAGGAGCACATGACGAAGCGAGTGATCGTGACCGGCGGCAGCGGCCTGGCCGGAAAATGGGTAGTCCAGAACCTGGTCGAGCACGGCTACGAGGTGATGAATCTTGATCGCGTGCCGATGGCGGCGCGCACGGCGCGCACGTTGATTACGGACATCACCGATGCGGGACAGGTATTCAATGCGCTGGCATCGAGCACCGCGCCGGGAGAATTCGCCGACGACCTCGAACCAAAGCCGATCGACGCGATTGTGCATTTTGCGGCGATCCCTCGCATCATGATCACGCCCGACAACGAGGTCTACCGGATCAACGTGATGGGCACGTACAACATCCTCGACGCAGCGTCGAAGCTCGGCATCCGCAAGGTGATCGTGGCATCGAGCGAAACCACATACGGTATGGTGTTCGCGCACCGGGATCGCAGTCCAGAGTACTTCCCGCTCGACGAGGAATACCCGGTGAACCCGATGGACAGCTACGCGACGTCGAAGGTGATCAACGAAGTGACAGCGAAGGCGTTCCACGCGCGCACCGGCTCTGACATTTACTGCTTTCGTATTGGCAACGTGCTCGAACCCAACGACTACGCGAAGTTTCCGGCGTGGCTCAAGGATCCAGCACTGCGCAAGAGGATTGCGTGGAGCTATATCGACGGGCGCGATCTCGCGAGCGCGTGCCGGCTTGCCATCGAAAAGGACGGCCTCGGCTTTCAGGTCATGAATGTCGCGGCCGACGACGTGTCGTCCGACGTACCTACCGCGGAACTGCTCCGACGCTACTACCCCGGCGTGCCGCTCAAAAAGCAACTCGGCGAGTTCGAGACCCTGCTCAGCAACGAGAAGCTCAAGCGCCTTCTTGGGTGGAACCAGCAACACTACTGGCGCGACGAAGCGAAACAGGTCGTCCAGTAAGCATGGCGGGCCGGCCCCCGGCCGGCCAATCACGCCGTGCGAGTCTTCATGGACTGCCTTGCAACGACGCAGACCGGCGCAATGGCGTCGCTCCCGCAGTCGGGTGGTGGGTCTTGGGAAGAATTTTCGAACAAGCCCGCAGCGAAAATTCTCCCTGCTACGTTCAGCCGCCGGTCAGCGAGTAGTCGTTTGCAGCACGTCGCGCGCGGTGCTTAGCATGCCGTCGGCGATCTTTCCGGAATCGACCTTGTAGCTGCCGTCACGCAGGGCGGCCTTGACCGACTCGACCTTCGCCGTGTCGATATCCGAATCGCTGGACGTGTGCATCGCGGACACTGATGAGAGATTAACCGTCGAATTCTGCGCGGCGGCAGCGCTGACCTGGTGCGCGGACTCGACGGCATCCTTCGCATCGCTGTTGATCGTTGCGCGTTGCGGACCGTTCTGCGAAGCCGCGAGCGGAAAATTGCTGGATTCAATCTTCATGGTGTGTGTTCCCCACTGGTTGAGTCCTTTAACGGTTCAGCGTTTGAAATCTTCACCCTGGCGTGGGAAGCGGAACCGTATCCACGTTTCGCCGCGAGCCGCTAAGCCTTGCCGGGCGGCCACTCAAGCCGCCTGCAGCAAATTGCAACAAAGTGTGAGCAATACCACACAACGGCAATAAACTGATCGAAGCGTCGACCCGCGCCGAATCAAAGGCGCAGGTATGCTTGAGAACGCGACGCCGCACCCCATTTTGCTTGCTGTGAACAAACGTACCCGCCGCCCCTTGGAGCCTCGATGGCCCTTTCCGCCAAGTCGCGATGTCACTGGTCGCGCCTTTGGCGATCTCGTCGCGCTTCAATATTGCGGCGCAGACGTGTGGCTCTGGCGATGCCGATGCGGCGGCCATGTGACTTCCGCCCTGAAGACGGTAGAGAGCGGTGCAGTGCGTGATTGCGGCTGCCGTGAGCAGCGTAGCGTGTGGCGGTCGCGACCGGGCTCACCTGCGCTGAAGAGCGGCGAGGTTTTCGGCCAGCTGACGACCGAGCGGTACGCTGGCGATGGATTGTGGGTTTGCCGGTGCGACTGCGGTGGTGAGGCGACAGTTAGCGCCGGACGCTTGCGAATGGGCAAGGCGCGCTCGTGCGGCAGGTGCCTCGTCGCTTCGACTCACCGAGTGGCGTAGCGCCGGAACGGAAAATGTTCGTTCGACTCAGGTCAAGCGATCTACACTGCAATTCAACGAATGAGAAAAGATCGCCAGCCTTGGCTGGGTCTGGACGATCGTATTCCGATTCCGCTTTGATTTCGCTTTGATCAAGCGTAGTCCGTACATGCTCCCCTTTCTGTCTGGAGGCGGTCATGAAAAAGGAGAGAAAGACAGCACGGCAAATTCTGTCCGGGAACCCTCGGGAGGTTATCTCAGTGGGCCCCGACGACACGGTGCTGAACGCGTTGCAGTTGATGGCCGACAAGGACGTGACGACGGTGCTGGTGCTGCAGGGCAGCAATCTGGTTGGCGTGCTGTCTCAGCGCGACTACGCCCGCAAGGTCGAGGTGCTTGGCCGCAACGCCGCGAACACCAGGGTTGGCGACATCATGACCACCCAGGTGCTTTATGTGACGCCCGAGCATACCTGCGATCAATGCCTCGCGTCGATGCATACCCGGCGGATCCGGCACCTGCCTGTGATCGAATCCGGGCGCGTCATCGGCGTGCTTTCCGACAGTGACGTGCTGGAGGAACTCCTGCAGGAGGACGAGCATTTCATCAGGATTCTCGAGGACGACATGCTCCATCTGACCATTGATACCGGTGGCGCCTATTAGAAAGTCGCGCTCGAATCAGGCG
Organism: Paraburkholderia sp. MM6662-R1; assembly: GCF_050436245.1. Classification (NCBI taxonomy): domain Bacteria; kingdom Pseudomonadati; phylum Pseudomonadota; class Betaproteobacteria; order Burkholderiales; family Burkholderiaceae; genus Paraburkholderia; species Paraburkholderia sp. MM6662-R1. The sequence continues at coordinate 1,241,760 of NZ_JBNDLV010000003.1, forward strand.
AGGTGAAACGTGAGCACGCAATCAACCGCGGGGGCGCTTTCACCGGCCATCCTTTCCCGTTCGTCCGGCAAAGTGGCGTCGGCGCGCGATGCCGTGCGCCTGATCCGCGACGGCGATACGGTCGCGACGGGTGGCTTCGTCGGCATCGGCTTCGCCGAAGACATCGCCATTGCCATCGAGGAACTCTGTACGGCGCATGACGAGGATACGTTAGTCACCCTCCCAAAGCCCGCCAACCTCACGCTAGTCTATGCGGCCGGCCAGGGAGACGGCAAGGAACGCGGACTGAACCACCTGGCGACGCCGGGACTCGTCAAGCGCGTCATCGGCGGACACTGGGGCCTCGTGCCGAAGCTACAGCAGCTTGCGGTGGATAACCAGATCGAGGCGTATAACCTGCCGCAGGGCGTGATCAGCCACCTGTTTCGCGACATTGCGGCCGGAAAGCCGGGCCATCTCTCCCGGGTCGGCCTCGGCACCTTCGTCGATCCGCGCTTCGGTGGTGGCAAACTGAACGAGCGCACCACCGAGAATCTGGTCGAGTTGATGCGGATCGGCGACGAGGAATATCTGTTCTACAAGGCCTTCCCGATCAACGTCGCGATCGTGCGCGGCACCACTGCCGACCCGGAAGGCAATGTGACGATGGAGCGCGAAGCCCTGACACTGGAGGCTCTCGCGATCGCCATGGCCGCGCACAACTGCCGCGGCCTCGTGATCGTCCAGGTGGAGCGCATCGCCGAAAGCGGCTCGCTCAATCCGCGACAGGTCAAGATCCCCGGCGTGCTGGTCGATTGCGTCGTGCTGGCGCCGCCCGAGAACCACCAGCAGACCTTTGCCACACCATACAGTCCGGCGTACGCCGGCGAAATCCGGGTCCCCGCGAGCAGTGTGGCGCCGATGCCGATGAGTGAGCGCAAGGTGGTCGCGCGACGCGCGGCAATGGAACTCCAGCCAAACAGCGTGGTGAATCTCGGGATCGGCATGCCCGAAGGCATCGCCAGCGTCGCCAACGAGGAAAGGATCCTCGACCTGATGACGCTGACCACCGAGCCCGGCGTCATCGGCGGCATTCCGGCGGGAGGCTTGAACTTCGGCGCGGCGACCAATGCGCAGGCGATCATCGATCAGCCCGCCCAGTTCGATTTCTATGACGGCGGCGGGCTCGACGTCGCCTTTCTTGGCCTCGCCCAGGCCGATCGCATGGGAAACCTCAATGTGTCGAGATTCGGGCCGCGCCTGCCCGGCGCCGGAGGCTTCATCAACATTAGCCAGAATGCCAGGAAAGTCGTGTTCGTCGGCACTTTCATGGCGGGCCACAGCCAGATTTCGGTCGTCGACGGCAAGCTGCATATCCACCGTGACGGCACGGCCAGGAAATTCATCGAGGAAGTCGAGCATCGCACGTTCTCTGGCCCGTATGCGGCGGCAATGGGCAAGCCGGTCCTCTACATCACCGAGCGTTGCGTGTTCGAGCTGGGCGCCGAGGGCATGGAACTCATCGAGATTGCACCGGGCGTCGATCTGGAGCGCGATATTCTGGCCAGGATGGACTTCGCACCGATCCTGCGTTCGCCGACGCAGATGGACGAGCGGATTTTCCTGCCTGAACCGATGGGCCTGCGCTCGAATGTTTTGCGACTGCCGCTGGAAGCGCGCTTCATCTACGACGACGACAAGAACATCATGTTTCTCAATTTCGCGCGCCTCGAGGTGAAGCGTCCCGACGACATCGCGGCGATCCGGGCTCAGGTATGCCGCGTCTGCGAACCACTGGACCACAAGGTTTATGCAGTGGTGAACTACGAGGGTTTCGTGTTGGACCCCGCGCTGGAGGACGCGTACGTCGAAATGGTCGAGGATATGGTGCAGCGCTACTATGTCGGCGTAACGCGCTTCACTACCAGCGCTTTCATGCGCGCCAAGCTGGGTGGCGCCCTTACGCGGCGCGGGCTGTCACCTTATGTCTATGAGACGGAGGCGGAAGCGCAGGCCTACCTGCGCGAACAGTCGTCAAACCGCTGAATCCGGCTTGCATCGTGATCGCGGCACCGAAGGCCGAGTGCGCCCGCGCCGGGTTCTGTCGGACCCTCGATGTCAGTGCCCTGCCAGCCAGCGCAACTGAGGCCCCGGATATCCCGCGACCCACGTGCCGTTCGCGCTGAAATCCCACGTCGGACCGAAGCTCGCCGGCTCGAGCAACTGGATGTCCGTGAGTCCGCTCGAACTGGCCACCGCCGTGCCCGAACCGACACCCGCCGCCGCCCCCGACGATTGGCTGTTCCAGAACACGTTCGCCGCGATCCGGCCGCTGTTCGTGCCCGCGATACCGCCCTCCGTCGAGTTCGCGCCCGCCGTGAGCCTGGACGCGGCATACGACTCGCGGATGAAGCCCGTATTGATGCCGACAAGTCCGCCGACAGTCGCGCCGCCGTTCAGGAATTCGTAGGCATACGATCGGCCGATGACGCCATGGTTCGTGCCGACGAGTCCGCCGACCGTGCTTTGCGCACCGCCCGATGCGGGGGCGATCGCGAAAGACTGATCGATGCGGCCATCGTTGAGCCCGACCAGCCCACCGATCTGACCCACGCCGATGATGTTTACGCCCGCCCACGAGCGCTCGATGCGCCCAAAGTTCTCGCCGACCAGACCGCCGGCCACTGTGCTCGTGTTGCCCGGGGCACCGATGGCGCCCGTTGCGCCGACGTTCACCATGTATCCGTAGTTGATGCCGGCCAGCAAGCCGACCGTTTCTCCCGAGGACGTCGCGGTGCCTTCCGCGAGCGTGAAATTGCGCACGACGCCGCTCTTGCCGATCACGCCGAAGAGTCCGGTATCGGCCGCGCTTGAGAGACGCAGATCCGCGGGGAGATGCCCCATGCCGTCGAACTGACCGGTGAACGGATTCGCGGCGGTGCCGATGCCTCCGAACTCCGGCGCACCCGCGAATTCCAGCCCCCTGCTGCCCAACGCATAGTTGCCGGAGAGGTTGTTATTCACCGCGCTCAGGTCCGTCATGGAGTTGACGAGCTGATAGGCCGTGAACTGCGTGACGAGCCCAGTAAACGGCGCGGGGTGCCACGATACGTTGGTGTACACCGTGCCGGGCGTGTAGCTGCCGTTCATGTCGTACAGACCGGTGACGATGCCCATGCTTCGCGACCAGTCGACCGTGCCCTGGTTGGTCAGACTGCCGCCGTTGTCGAAACCATAGGTGTCGGCGGACAGCGTGAGCGAGCCTGTGCCCCTATTGGCGATGGTCGCCTGCGGTGCGATCGTCAGCGAGTGCGCCGCGTCGAGCGTCAGGGAGGAGGCTCCGCGCCAGCGCACGCTCGCTTCGATCGCGATGTCTCCCTCGCCGGTCGCCCCGAGCTTGCCGTCCGCGCCGTTCGCGAGCACGGAGATGGACGCGCCGTTGCTCAGACTTGCGCCGAGCGTGTTGGCGGTCGGGACGTCCGCGGTGAAGTCCCCCGTGGTGATGTTCCATGCTTTCGCCCGCACCTCCGCGCCGCCGACCTTGACGTCCTTGCCGGACATGTCAAGCGTGCCGCCGCTGCCGTCCGCGTTACGCGCGCTGATCTGCGCCCCGCGCGCATCGACGTTGCCGGAGTTGACGACGACCCCGTTGACGGTGGTGTTCGCGACGAGCCAGACGTGGCCGTCGCGCGTCGCGGTGCCGGTGGCGCGCAGGGCGCCCGAATGACCCGCGAGCGCGAAGATATTGCCGTCGGCCGCCTGCACGTTGATGATCGCCGCCCGTACCGTGCCTGAGTTCGTCACCGTGCCGCCGCTTCCCACCTCCACGAAGACTTGTTGAAAGTTGCCGTCGAAGAGCCGGACCTGACGGCCTGCGACGAGTTCGGCATTGCCGTTCGGCGCATCGATCGTCCCTGCGTTCGTGACCTTGCTGGCCGATATCAGGAACACGTCCCCACCCGACGAACTGATCTTGCCGAGATTGACTACATCCGCCGTGGAACTGCCTGTGTAAGCCGAGCCACCGAACCCGGGCGGGTTGAGAAAGACGTCGTTGGGGACGTCGAGCGTCGACGCGACGAAACGCCCTCCCGTCGACACCACGCCGCCTGGCCCGATGAGCACGCCATGCGGATTGACGAGGTAGATGCTGCCGGTGCCCTTCAGCGTGCCGTAGATCGCCGACACATCGTTACCCGTCACGCGATTGAGTGTCGCGCCCGTGCCGTTGTTGATCGACACCGTGCGGCACGATCCGATCGAAAAACTGTTCCATTCGATGATGCCGCGCGAGCCCGCTTGCGTGATGCTCATGCCGGCATCGTTCTGAGTGATGCTTCCCGAGCCGGCGACGAAATGCCCGCCTTGCGGCACGGTACCGGCCGCGTACGCGACGTGCGTCGTGGAAAGTCCGGTCAGCGAAATGACGATGGCAAATGAAATTCGCACGCTTGCATGACCGCGTTGCGATGGACGTCGCCGCAGCAGAGATGGCCTTCGAGTGCTCATACATCCCCCTTCCACGCTCGCGCGAAACGGCTGCCAACGACCCGTGGAGCCGACCGGAAACGCGTGAGTCGCCGCGTATGAAGATTAGCAGTTCGTCTCGTCGCCACTTAACGACCGTGGCTGATTTGGTCGATATTTCGGCCCGAAATGTTGTTGCGCGACCGGGACGGGATTACCGTCGCCTTCCATCTTGATAACGATTTCAATGCAAGTTTGAAATACCTTTATTACGGGAGGTTATTAAGTCACTGGTTTCAAGCGCGGTCGACCATCGTCAAGCGCCCGTGCGGCGGGCCTTGCAGCCTGGCGGCACCGCCCGCACCCGTATTTGCGATCGAGCAGCGCGAACCTTGCTGGGCAACAGCCGCAACGCGACATTTCGGTATACTCGCGAGCTTTCCCAAAAACGATTATTCGCGGCCCTCCTCCCGCGCAGCGACCGCCGTTTCATAGGCGTGCCGCCCTCGCGCGACAAGCGTGCCCGCCCCGCTCTCCATGTCCGATCTCTCCACGCCGTTCGGCGCGCCCCGCCGTCTCGTCAACATCAATCCGAAGCCGCTTTCCGTCGCGTTCGCGCTGGTCGTGCTCGGCGCGATCTATCTCGCGCAGACCGTCAGCGTGAAACAGGCCGCGCTGTACGTCCTCGGCGCGCTGCTCGGCGTCACGCTCTATCACGCCGCGTTCGGCTTCACGTCCGCATGGCGCGTGTTCATCGCCGACGGCCGCGGCGCCGGCCTGCGCGCGCAGATGCTGATGCTCGCGATCGGCGTGCTGCTGTTCTTCCCGGCGCTTTCCGCCGGCACGCTATTCGGTCATCCGGTCGTCGGTGAAGTGTCGCCCGTCGGCACGTCGGTCCTGATCGGCGCGTTCATGTTCGGCATCGGCATGCAGCTCGGCGGCGGCTGCGCCTCCGGCACGCTGTATACGGTCGGCGGCGGCAGCACACGGATGGTGGTCACGCTGATCGCGTTCATCATCGGCTCGGTGATCGGCACCGCGCACATGCCGTTCTGGTCCGCGCTGCCGCATCTGCCGCCGATCTCGCTCGTGCAGACGCTCGGCGTCGGCCCGGCGATCGCGCTGAACCTCGTGGTGTTCGCGGCCATCGCCGCGCTGACCGTGCTGATCGAAAAGCGCCGTCACGGCCGTCTCGTCAGCGGCGTGGAGCGCGCCCCGAACGCATCGCCGTGGCTGCATGGACCGTGGCCGCTCCTCACCGGCGGCGTCGTGCTCGCGATCCTCAACTTCGTGACGCTCGCGCTGTCGGGCCATCCGTGGGGCATCACGTCGGCGTTCGCGCTGTGGGGCGCGAAGGCGTTCTCCGCGATGGGCGTCGACGTCGCGAGCTGGCATGTGTGGAGCACCGGCCCGAACGCGGCCGCCCTTGCCGCACCGATCAGCCACGACGCGAAGTCGGTCATGGACATCGGCATCGTGATCGGCGCGATGGTTGCCGCTTCGCTGGCCGGCCGCTATGCGCCGGTGTGGCGTCTGCCGCTGCGCTCGCTGATCGCGGCGATCGTCGGCGGACTGATTCTCGGCTACGGCGCGCGCCTCGCGTACGGCTGCAATATCGGCGCGTACTTCAGCGGCATCGTGTCGGGCAGCCTGCACGGCTGGCTGTGGCTCGTCTCGGCATTTTTCGGCAACGTGGTCGGCACGAAGCTGCGTCCGGTGTTCGGCCTCGCGGTCGAGCGCGTCAAGCGGACGGGCTGCTGAGCGGGCGGCTTCGGCCGCCTATCGGGCGGGGGCTGCGCTGCCGGCCTCCCTTGCACCCGTCTGAAGCCGTCGCGCGAGTTCGTCAGCGATCTGCTCCGCGCTTTTCCTGACCGCCGTCTTTTCATCGCGGCCCGACAGCACGACCTTCGCGGCGATCACGTACGGGTTGAGCTTGATCACGGCGCCCGGCATATCCCTGCTCGCCCCCTCTTCAACAGTTTCATAGAGCGGCGGTAACTCCGGCGTAGCCAGGTTATCGCAGGAAACCGCGACCTGAAACTGGCTTTGGCCCGCGCCCATACCCACCATCGCGCGACGCAGCCGATTACCCTCATCGACACTGAGAAAAACGCCGCGGACCTGCCAGCCGTCGTGGGGCAGCGGTTCACCCGGCGTGACGCGGCGCGCGTCTACTCCGGCCTTCTTCAGATCGTCCGTCAGAGATTGCGCCATCAGCGCAACCATGTCTCGCGCACGCGCCTGCGGATCCTGCTGCTGACGCACCGGGCCCTCAGGCACCAGATTGCCCAGGATGCCTCGCGCGCGGTGGCCTGGCCCGCTGTCAGGGGCGATGTTCGCGGCGTCGAGATCGAAATCGGAGACATAGACGACCGGCGGCGCGACAGGAGCCGCGAGCGCCGCCGACGAATCCGCGGCCAGACATCCTTGCGCGCTGGCACACACGTACGTCGCCAGACATACCATTCGCACCCATCGCAACACCATTGCGCACCTCCACGCTGATCGCCTGATACTGGTTGCATGGCAGCGACGAAATACGGCATTCATATCGCGGCCGTTCATCCAGCTTAGGTCTTTCAGAAGCGCACCCATGGCTCGATCGTCTGCATCGCGATCTGAAAATCCTATACTGGGTCGGTGCGGTTGCTGACTTCGCGCTTTGTCTGCGCATCCGTTTGCGCGAGTCCAATCGTCCGACATGACGCATCTGAAACCCGGTGCACCGCGCGTTGCGTCATCTGCCTGACAAAACGGAAAACCAAACCATGCTGACGATCGACGACATCCGCGCCGTGCCGCTGTTCTCGACCCTCCCCGACAGCGAACTGGAAATCCTCGTGCACGCGTGCGCCGACCTGCATCTATGCGCGGGCGAGTTCGCGGTCCATGAAGGCGGCGAGCGCGCGTTATACGCCGTGCTGTCGGGCAAGATGGAAGTCATCAAGACGTTCGACGGCATCGAGCGAACCTTGGGCTGGCGTCTGCCCGGCACGATCTTCGGCGAAGTGCCGCTCGCGCTGAGCTCACCGTTTCCGGGCGCGTATCGAGCGGCCGAGCCTTCGCGCGTGATGCGGGTCGACGCGCCGCAATACTATGCGCTCGCGGCGGCGTCGCCCGACGTGGCGTTCAAGATGGGCGCGCTCGCGCGCGAACGCATCGGCGGGCTGCAAAGCCTTTCCGCCGAGCCGCCGAAGGCGCGTGTGACGATCGTGGGCAACCGTTGGGACAATGCGTGCACGCTGCTGCGTCAGTTCCTCGCGCGCAATCAGATCAGCGTCGACTGGCTGGCTCCGGATGCGCCCGAATTGGCCGCGCGCTGGCCTGGCACGTGTCCGACGCAAGGCGAGTGCCCCGCGTTGCGCCTCGTCGACGGCACGGTGCTGAGGCAGCCCGCGACCCGCGAGCTTGCCGGACTGCTCGGCCTCCAGACGCAGCCGCGTCTGGCCGCATACGACACGGCGATCATCGGCGGCGGCCCCGCGGGGCTGGCTGCCGCGGTATACGGCGCGTCGGAAGGTCTGCGCACGCTGGTGCTCGAGCGCGAGGCGCCGGGCGGACAGGCGGGCACGTCCTCGCGCATCGAAAATTATCTCGGCTTTCCCAATGGCGTTTCCGGCGACGAACTCGCGAACCGCGCGCTGCAACAGGCACGGCGGCTCGGCGCGGAGATCCTCGTGACGCGCTCGGTCGAGCGCATCGATGTGCGGGCGCGGCGGATTCATCTCGACGGCGGCGACGCCGTGCACGCTCGAACCATCATTCTCGCGACGGGCGTCACGTGGCGGCGGCTCGCGATCGACGGCTTCGACCGCTTTATCGGCAAGGGGATTTACTACGGCGCGGCGCGCAGCGAAGCGAGCGCGACGCACGGCCTCGATGTCCATCTGATCGGCGGCGGCAATTCGGCCGGCCAGGCGGCGTTGTACTTCGCCAATCATGCGCGCAGCGTGACGCTCGTCGTGCGCGGCGATTCGCTCGAAAAGGGCATGTCGCGCTATCTCGTCGAACAGCTAGCGGGAAAATCGAATGTCGCGGTGCGGCTGCGCTCGGAAGTCGTCGGCGCGCATGGCGATACGCATCTGACGGCCATCACCGTTCGCGATTCGACGAGCGACGCAGTGAGCCGACACGACTGCGGCGGTCTGTTCGTCTTCATCGGAGCGGATGCGCAGACGGAGTGGCTGCCGCCCGAAATCGCGCGCGATGTGCGCGGCTACGTTCTGACCGGCGATGACGTCGTCAAGGCCGGACGCTGGTCGCATCAGCGCGATCCTTATCTGCTCGAATCGAGCGTGGCTGGCGTGTTCGCGTGCGGAGACGTGAGACTGAGTCCTGTGAAGCGCGTCGCTTCGGCCGTCGGCGAGGGCAGCATGGCGATTGCTTTCGCGCACAGGTATTTGCAGTCGGACGGAGCTTGAGTTCGTCGCGTGAGTCTGCTGCGCGATCGGGTTGCGCGGCCGCTATGTATTCGCAGGCAGCGCGACGCGTTCCAATACCCTCATCGGGCCGAGCCTTTCGATCACATCCAGTTGAGCCGCATCGCGCACGAACAGCGAACCCGCGAAGCCGAGTGCGTTGACCGACACGCCTTCGACTCGCTCTTGCGATCTCGGCACGAGCAACATCCAGCGCCGCGTGACCAGCAGGTTGTAGGGCGTCGCATGACAGCAGGCACGGTCGATTTCGAGCGCGCCGATATCCGCCGCTTCGAGCAGCGTGCGATAGCGGGAAAGCGCCAGCTTCGGCGCATCCGCGCGAGCCAGATCATCGGCGTGAAAGCGTGCGAACGCATGCCGAAACGGCAGATCCGGCATGCCGTTCTCCGCACCGAGCAAGGGCTCGACCGGCACGGACGGATCGGCTTCCCCGAGCGGCAGCGGCACGATCTGCAGGTGCTTGTGCGGCTGGCTCGCGCCCGCCTGCGTGCCGGCGTTGTAAAAGCCGATGCCGTCGAATTCGGCCATGCACGCGAGCAGCGCTTCGAAATCGGCAAGATCGAGCAGCGCTTCCTGCGGTTCGAATTCGCGCGTGACGATCAGCAGATGATGATCGATCACGTTGAACTTGTTCAGCAACGCGAGGTGAGTATCGGAGATGTCGGCGACGAACAGATCCGGCTCATAGGGAAGAAATGGGTTCGCCTGAGGGTGCTTTGCCGTCTGCAGCTTGCGCGCTTGCTCGCGTTGCTGTTCCTTGCGCGTCAGGCTCGACACCCGACGCACGAGAAAGCGGATGCCGCCGCTGTCGATCACGGACTGTTGCGTGTCGATCGGTCGCAGCGCGCCGCAGCGCAGCGCATGTCCGGTCTGTCGCACAATGGCGGGCCACAGCGTGCCCGGAATCAGGCGTCGTTGCCGTTCCATAGGATGTCGGCAGGCGTGGCGGCGCGCGTAAAGCGGGTGAACGCGCAGCCGCTACAACTTGTAGCCTATCGTGCGCAAAAGATCCTTGCGCCATTGAATGTCCTCCGCGCTTTCCGTGCCGACAGGCGAAAAACCATCGACCACGCCGACGATGCCTCGCCCCTGATCTGTTTCAGCGATCAGCACTTCGACGGGATTCGCCGTTGCGCAGAAGATGCGGCAGACCTCCGGCACGGCCTTGATCGTGTTCAGCACGTTGACGGGGAAAAAGCCGTCGCCCAGAAACACGAAGAAGCTATGGCCCGCGCCGACGTTGGTTGCGTTCTGGCATGCCATCTCGACGAGGCTTTCGTCGGTGCCGGAGCGCCGCACGAGGCGCTTGCCGGAAGCCTCGCAAAACGCGAGACCGAACTTGATGCCGGGCACCGTGCCGACCATCGCTTCGTGAATATCCTCGACAGATTTGATGAAGTGGCTTTGCCCGAGAATGAAGTTGGTCGCTTCGGGCTTGACGACCTTGACGGCGGACAATTGCATGGTGGACCTCGCTCCATTGCGGCAATACGCCGATGAAAACACGTCGAACACGGGCCAACGCGACCGGGGATGGTTCGCGCGTCAGCCGGTCTTCGTCGATCCGGCTTCTAGCCTAGTACTAACCGCGCGTGAGCGAAACCTCGACCGACCACGAGCCGCGGGATTCGAACGCGCCCGGACACCGCTTCCGGGTCGCGCCAGTCCAGGATCGAGCAGGCAGAGAAAGCCTGACTTATGGCGGCACTGATCGACCAAAAGCCGATTCATCCTCATAGCGTTTTGACCCGCTTTAAACCCCCATCGCACCGCGACAACCTCTCCGGGTCAACAAGGTCAACCGCCGGTTTACGCCCCCGACCGAGTGTGCAAGTATCTTCACCAAGCCGCATCCCGCACACTCTTGCGAGGTTCACGATGGCCTGGAAACTTTGGAAGACCGAGAAGCGGTACGACGAGACGCGAAGCTGGCCGAGCGGCACGCATGAGTCGTTGAAGCAGCTTCTGGATATGTACCTGAGCAGCGACTCGCCACCGTTTGCAAACTGGGCCGCGCCTGGAATTACTTTTGCGCCCGAAATCGAAACGCTCGCGCGAAACGGCGTCCGGGGGTATCAGCTTGCCCTCTGGTTGTGGCTTTTCGCCGAGAAGCACGGCACGATCGCGGCAAAAATGGTGCGTGAGTCTTTGTGCCTGCTCGCCGACGCGATGCAACCGTCGGCCGGCGACAAGATCGACTCGCTCCTCGACCTCGAAAACCGCCTCGCGCATTCTGTCGAGGACCTTTCCGCTCAACAGCGCACCTTCCGACTGGAGGGTCTGTCCGTCGAGCTACCCATGGAGTTTTTCCTCGCTACTGCTTTCCTCAGGCTCGCACCGGACTCGCCTTATGCCGGGAACGAAGGCACCGACCTGCAAGGCAACGACTTCAAACTGGCCGACTGTTTTCAGCATGCAACCGAAGAGGGGCTGGCGGTATTCCGGCCCATGATAGACGCGGTCGACTTCGACGCGAAATCGCTGCCCAACTGGAGATGGAGCGCTCATCCCGGCGCCGCCGAGCGACACCTGCAACGCCGCCACAAGAATCCCCTGTTCGCCCTTCATCGCCAGATGGTGACGGCTCACGAGGTCTATGAGGCGCGGCTTGCCGACGCTCGGGCCATCGAGGACATCAGGACCGAGCTCAATGAGACCAGCCGGTCGTTCTCCGAGACGACCGAATTGCCCTTGAACTGGCAGCCCTTCCTCGAAGGATACCGGGACCACGTCGACAGGCTCGACGAACGCCGGCTCGTCGTTGGCGGACAGAGCACGTCGCTCGGCAACGCAATTGCAGCGTTGCGCGCCGACATACTTGCGACCTGGCGCGCTTCGATTCACAAGAACCGGCACAGTCTCGCGACTCTGGAGCAGGAAGAAGCGAAACGGGCTGAGCGACGGACGCTGCTGTATGGATGCGAGTGGACGGCCCAGCTTTTGAGCCACGGGTCGCTGATCCCGGCGGAAGAGGTGGTTCCCGCCCTGCTAAGCGAGCCCCCCTCCGAGCTGGAAAAGGTGGTGACCGGTTTGCGGGGCGAACCGCGACTGCATGAGACGCTTGCGCAGTGTTGTGCAACTGCGCATCGGCTTGTGAACGAGCTTCGCGCGGCTGGCCATCAGCTTCCCGACATCGACGACAAGCTTCGCATTCTGGATGGTGCGCCCGGCCAGTTGCCGGTCTGATCGTCTTCGAGGTGTGCCATGTCCTGTTACCTATTTGGATGCCACGCCCGACCCACAAAAGGCCACTTATGAACTCTTCCTCTCGCGACCCGCTCGATGTAGCGACCGAGGCAGTATCTACGCTTTCAGAGTACCTGGAGCTTTCGCTAGACAAAGGAAAGAGCCTGATTTTTGTGCTCTCTCAAGGCGAAAATTGCGAAGTCTACCTTGGTGATCCTGGCGAGCCAGACGCGGACTGGACAAGCTGCGCGGCCATTCCGAACAAGCTGGTTCACGCGCTTCTGGAGACCACGCGGTCAGGATTGAACCAATTGGTCATTGAAGGACAGGCCTACCGCTTCGCTCGGACCTTCGCGCAAGTTGCCGAGCAGGGCGCTGTCGTCTTCACACCTGCGTAGACGTTGTAGCCAATCAAGTTGATGCATTTGATCATGGATGATCGTGACGATTTCCTTGTGCGCAACATGGCGTTCCGCGAGGTCGATCTGGCGGTCGAATGGGCTGCGGCAGAGGGGTGGAATCCGGGCCTCGACGACGCGAGGTGCTTCTGGAATGCGGACCCCAACGGCTTTTTCGTCGGTACCTGGCGCGGGGAGCCGGTGGCATGTATCTCGGCGGTCGCCTACGATGAGCGCTTCGGTTTCATTGGCCTCTACATCGTCAAGCCGGCGTTTCGCGCCAGGGGTTTCGGTCTGCGCACCTGGCAGCACGCGATGCGCTATCTGGGAGATCGTACGATCGGCCTCGATGGTGTCGTTGCCCAGCAGCAGAACTATAAAAAATCCGGCTTCCAACTCGCCTATCGCAACATCCGCTTCCAGGGCGTCGTGCAAGCTGCGTCGACGCCAAACCTGACGAACGCGCGGGAGGTACCCTTCGCGCAACTGGTTGCCTACGACAGCGCATGTTTTTCGACCGCCCGTCCCCGCTTCCTGGCGGACTGGATCGCGCAACCACAGGCGCTGGCCCTGGCGGCTGTGCGCAATGCTCAGATAAGGGGGTACGGCGTGCTGCGCCGTTGCGGGACCGGCTACAAGATCGGTCCGCTCTTTGCCGACGACGCACGGATTGCCACCGATCTGTTCGACGGACTGGTCGCGAGCGTCGCAGGCGAAGTCATCGCGCTCGACGTGCCGGAGGTCAACGCGGCCGCCGTAGCGCTCGCTGAACGCTACGGCATGGTTAGCGCGTTCGAAACGGCGCGAATGTACACTCGCGCCCCGCCGGCCATTCCCGTGCAACGCGTGTTCGGGGTGAGTTCGTTCGAACTAGGTTGACTGCAAAGATCGAGCCGCTGGAAACAAATCGGTCGGTGATGCGCCAGATCTCCACTACGATCCGTAGCGGTCCGCCCCGAAAGGGAACGATCATCGAGCGACCGTAAGCGACGACTCACGCTTCAATCTTCACTTCGTCGCGCGAAGGCTTGGTACGAACGCTCAGATAGCCGACGGTCTTGCCGCTTTCAATCACCGGTGTGACGTTCGCGCATACCCAGTAATGGTCGCCATTCTTGCGGCGGTTTTTCACGAGCGCTGTCCTCGCGACATGAACGTCACTTTCGCGAGACCCACTTCTTCCTTTCCGGAACTTCGACGGTGGCGTCGACCGGTGTGAACGGTGCGTGAAAATGATCGACGAGGAAGTCGATGAAGGCGCGCGCCCGCGCGGTCTGATTGCGCTGCCTGGGGTAATAGACGAACAGGTCCGCGGACGGCAGCACGGTGTTCGGCAGCACCAGCTTAAGGCGCCCGCTCTGTACATACTTGGCCAGATCCCATTCAGAGCGAATCAGAATCCCATGACCGTCGAGCGCCCACCGAAGGACAATGTCGCCGTCATTGCTCGATAGCGCGCCTTTCACCTTGATCGCCTCGATGTGGTCGTTCACGATGTAGCGCCACACGCCATAAGCGTCATCGTTCTGCCGATGAATGATGCAGCGATGCTGGAGCAGGTCCTCCACCCGCTCGGGCGTTCCAAAACGTTCCAGATATTTCGGGGACGCGCAAAGAAAACGGCGATTGCTCATGATGCGCCTCGCGCTCAGGCGACTGTCGGGTAGCTCGCCGAACCGTATCGCCATGTCGAAGGCCCCTTCGACGAGATCGACCGGCCGGTCTGTCACCTCGAACTGAACTTCGACATTCGGAAAACGCTTTGCGAAGTCGGAGACGAGCGGTGCGATGGTGGTCCTGCCAAAACCGAGCGTCGCGTTGATGCGCAACGGCCCATGCGGATCGCGTCTGGCGCCGGATATGGCCTCCTCCATCTCTCGGACCTGCCCGACGATCTGGGACGCGTAGCGCAGATAGGTCTCGCCCTCGGGTGTCAGGCTGACGCTGCGCGTGGTCCGGTTGACCAGACGCGCGCCGAGCCGCTGCTCGATGATCCCCAGCCGCTTGGTCGCCGCTGGCGGACTCAGATCGAGCGCCCGGGCGGCGCCGGACATGCTCCTGAGTTTCGCCAGGAGAATGAAGAACTCAAAGTCGGATGCGGGAGCAGTACTCACTTTTGGTGAAATATGTAGTGAACGTAAGTGAATTCTAGCAAGCTCTTTCGCGGCTAAGCTAAGCACCACATTGAAGCCGGTGTGGCTCAATAACTGTTCAACTCTCTGGAGACAGTGGCGTGAGAATCGTTGAAATCCGCGAAAAAACCGTTCCGATCAGTTCCCCGATCCGGAACGCCTACATCGACTTCAGCAAAATGACCTTGAGTCTCGTCGCGGTCGTCACGGACGTCATTCGCGACGGCAAGCCGGTGATCGGCTACGGCTTCAACTCGAACGGCCGTTACGGTCAGGGCAAGCTGATGCGCGAGCGCTTCATCCCGCGCCTGCTCGAGGCCGCCCCTGCCTCGCTGGTCGACGACTCCGGCGACAACCTCGATCCCCACAAGATCTGGGCGACGATGTTCATCAACGAGAAGCCCGGTGGCCACGGTGAGCGGTCCGTCGCCATCGGCACGATCGACATGGCCGTCTGGGACGCGGTGGCGAAGATCGCGGGCAAACCGCTGTTTCAGCTCCTCGCGCAACGGTACGGCAATGGCGAGGCCAACCGCAAGATCTTCGTCTACGCGGCGGGCGGCTACTACTATCCGGGCCAGGACCACGAAAAGCTCAAGGATGAGATGCGCAGCTACATCGACCGAGGCTACACGGTCGTGAAGAAGAAAATCGGCGGTGCCTCGCTCGACGAAGACCTGCGACGCATCGACTCGATCCTCAGCGTGCTGCAGGACGGCCAGAAGCTCGCGGTCGATGCCAATGGCCGCTTCGACCTCGATACGGCGATCAGGTATGCGAAGGCCCTGTCGCAGTACGACCTGTTCTGGTACGAAGAGGCGGGCGACCCGCTCGACTTCGAGTTGCAGGCGACGCTGCGCAACTACTATGACAAGCCGATGGCAACTGGCGAAAACCTGTTCTCGATGCAGGATGCTCGCAACCTGATCCGCTACGGCGGCATGCGCCCCGATCGCGACTGGCTGCAATTCGATTGCGCGTTGAGCTACGGCCTCGTTGAATATCTGCGAACGCTCGACATGCTGCACCAGCATGGCTGGTCGCGCAGCCGTTGTATTCCCCACGGCGGGCACCAGATGTCGCTGAACATCGCGGCGGGCCTCGGACTTGGCGGCAACGAATCGTACCCGGACCTGTTCCAGCCATACGGCGGCTTCCCCGACGGCGTTCGTGTCGATAACGGATACATCACGATGCCGGAGCTGCCCGGCATCGGCTTCGAAGGCAAATCCGACCTCATCGCCGAGATGCGCAAGTTGGCTGAATAACGCGCGCGCGCAACGGCACCGACCAATATTCCCGGTTGAATGGCTCATATAAAGACGGAACGAAGCCGGCTCAATGCGGCCTTTCCACGCTGCTGCGTGGGAGGGCCGCATTTTCCCTTTGAAGACGCCACGCACAGGAGACAGACATGCCAGTATCGAAAGTAAGAAGAGCACTTTCCAAGCTGTACGTTCAGGTCCTCATCGGGATCGTGGCCGGTGTCCTGCTCGGCCACTTCTACCCCGAGCTCGCCTCGCAGATGAAACCGCTGGGCGACCTGTTCATCAAGCTGATCCGGATGCTGCTTGCACCGATCATCTTTGCATCGGTCGTGGTCGGGATTGCGCGCATGAACGACCTTCATCAAGCGGGCCGGGTTGGCGTGAAAGCCCTCCTGTATTTCGAACTGGCCTCGACCATTGCGCTCATAGCGGGAATGGTGGTCGTCAATGTCATCAAACCCGGCAGCGGAATGAACATCGATCCCTCGCAGATCGATGCCGCTGCGATTTCGACCTACACGCACGCGGCGCAGCAACACGGCATGCTCGACTTCTTCATGAGCATCGTTCCGAATAGCATCGTCGGGGCATTCGCCAAAGGCGAGATGCTTCCCATCATTTTCTTTTCAGTCCTGCTCGCCATCTCGCTGGCAAAGCTCGGACCTCGTGCCGCGCCATTCGTCGACATGCTCGACATGTTCCTTCAAGGAATGTTCGGCGTCGTGCGAATCGTCATGTACGTTGCTCCGATCGGCGCGTTCGGGGGCATGGCCTTCACCATCGGCAAATACGGCATCGGCACCCTGGCATCGTTCGGCGAGTTGATGCTTTGTCTGTATCTGACTTCGTTCTTCTTCGTGTTCGTCGTGCTCGGCCTCGTCATGAAAATGTGCGGGCTATCGCTGTGGAAGTTTCTCCGCTACATCAGGGACGAGATTCTGATTACGCTCGGCACGGCGTCGACGGAAGCGGTGTTGCCGCAAATGCTGATCAAGATGGAGGCACTGGGCTGCCCTCGCCCAGTGGTCGGCATGGTCTTGCCCACCGGCTACACGTTCAATGCCGATGGAACGGCGATTTATCTGACGATGGCGGCCTTGTTCATCGCCCAGGCGATGAACGTCCACCTGAGCATCTGGGACCAGTTGCTCGTGCTCGGCGTCCTGCTGCTCACGTCGAAGGGCTCTGCGGGTGTGGCCGGGGCGGGATTCGTCGCACTGGCCGCGACGCTCGCCTCGATGCACAAGATTCCCGTGGAAGGCCTCGTGCTGCTGCTCGGCGTGGACCGCTTTCTCAACGAGGCGCGCGCAGTCACGAACCTGATCGGTAATGGCGTTGCCACCGTCGTCGTCGCTCGCTGGGAGGGGCAACTCGACAGGAACCTGGCGCGCGCGGTGCTGGATCGCGACAATACGCCTCACTTCCGCACACCTGGTCCTGCCGCGCAACCGGCGATCCCGCCCGCACCGACGACCGAAGCCGCCGCGGTTCTCGACGGCTCGCCGAATCATCAATAGAACTGAACTTTTCCGGGTGGGTGCCGTTAATGCAGAGATATCTCTCCCGTTTCCGAGGCCGAGGCGGCCTTGTCGAAGGCCGTGGCCGACGCCCGGGAAGCGATGCTGCATGGCGCACTCGAGCCGATGATGGACGCGATGAGCCGTGGCGACCATGAAGCCGCCGACCACGATGCGATGGTCGTGATGCCACCGCTGTCGGCGGCTCTCACGCAGAAAACCGCGGATCTGGACAAGTTTCGCAACGAGCAGGGCAATGTGCGTTACAAGACGGCACAGGACCGGTATGACACCCTCGTGACGATTACCGGAATCGCGATCGCCGTCGGTCTTCTGACCTGCGTCACCTGCGGTTTCACGCTGCTTCGCGCAATCGCGCGCCCGATCGATATGACGGTGCGCCATGTCGAGCGACTCGCTCAGGGTGACATGTCGCAGCAATTGCGCTTCGACAGCGATGACGAAATGGGTCGCCTCGTCAGAAGCGTCGGGCAGATGCAGAAGGACATCGGCACGATGATCGAACAGATCGCGCGCGGCAGCGAGTCGATCGCATCCGCGACCCAGCAGATCTCGGCCGGCAACGCGGACCTGTCGGCGCGCACCGAGACGCAGGCGGCGTCCATCGAGGAAACGGCGGCGAGCATGGAGCAACTCACCAATGCCGTCACGGAGAACGCCGCGCACGCGCGTGAAGCGCGCGAACTGGCCGACGCGACGAAGGCGACGGCCGGTGCGGGTGCGGACGTGGTGCGTCAGGTCATCGCCGCGATGACCGACATTCACGACGGTGCGAAGAGGATGGGCGAGATCATTTCGCTGACCGAGCAGACCGGTCTGCTGACGAAGACGGCGGGTCGATTTCGCTTTGCGTCCCTGTCCTGATGCCGCGCTATGGGCTCGCCTGCCGCTGCCGGCCTTAGCTGCGCGCGTCGCCGGAGGTCGTGGCGTCGGGCTCGCCGGTAGGCACCGCCTCGAGAAAGCCGCGCCCCATCTCAGCCTCGAAGCGCGAAGCGCTGCCCTCCCAGATGATGCGTGCATGTTCGAGCACGTAGACACGGTCCGCCTGCGGCAGCGCAAACCTGACGTTCTGCTCGCCCAGCAGTACGGTAATGGGCGTGGACTTTTGCAGCGAATCCAGCGCTTTCGACAATTGCTCGAGAATCACGGGCGCGAGCCCCAGTGTCGGTTCGTCGAGAATCAGCAGCTTCGGCTGGGTCATCAGCGCGCGCGCGATCGCGAGCATTTGCTGCTCGCCGCCGGAAAGCGTGCGCGCGGTCTGGCCCTGGCGCGATTTGAGGATCGGAAAGAGATCGAACAGCCACGACAGCTGTTTGGCGCGCACCGTATCGGCGAGATGATATCCGCCGAGTTCGAGATTCTCGCGTACCGTCATATCGCCGAATAGCTCGCGCGTTTCCGGGCATTGCACGAGGCCGGCGCGCGCGATCGCGGCTCCGCTGCTGCCGCGCAGATCGCGCCCGTCGAAGCGAATCGTCCCTTTGTACGGCACGAGGCCCGAGAGCGCGTTGAAAAGCGTCGTCTTGCCCGCGCCGTTCAGACCGACGACCGATACGAACTCGCCCTCGCGCATCTGCAGACTGACGTCGTCGAGTGCGCACGCCTTGTCGTAAAGCACACGCACACCGGTCACCTCGAGGATCGTGGGCCTGGCAATGCCCGCGGCTCCGGTGCGCTGGCGCAACTCCAGCTTGCTGCCCAGATAGACCCGGCGCACCGTCTCGTTCTGCATCACTTGTTCGGCGGTGCCCTCGGCGACATGCTCGCCAAGGTACATCGCGAGCACGCGGTCGGCGAGCGCGGACAGACTCTTGACGTTGTGATCGACCAGCAGCACCGCGCGGCCTTCGGCGCGAAAGCCGCGAATCAGCTCGGAAAACGCCTCCGATTCCGCCACCGTCAGTCCCGCGAACGGCTCGTCCACCAGCACGACCTGCGGGTCGCGCGCAATCGCTTTGGCCATCTCCATGCGGCGCAGATCCGCAAATGGCAGTGTCGCGGGATGCCGATGCATGACGGCGGCAAGGCCCACACGCGAGGCAATTTCCTGCGCGCGCCGGTGCACGTGCGGTTCGGCGGCCAGCTTGACGAGCGAATCAGGAAGCAGCGCGAGCTTGATGTGTTCCAGCACCGTCTGCCGATGGAGCGGCCGCGAATGCTGAAACACGATGCCCACGCCCGCGCGCGCGATCCGGTGCGGCGCCCAGCCGGCCATCTCCACGCCATTCACCTTGACCGACCCCGCGTTGGGCCGCTCGATGCCCATGATCAGCATCATGACGGTGGACTTGCCCGAGCCGTTTGGTCCGATCAGGCCAAGAATCTCGCCGGGCCGGATGTCGAAGCCGATATCCTTCACGGCGACGAGACCGCCGAAGCGCTTGGTCAGTCCGCGTACGGAGAGCAGCGGCGTGTCGTTCATTGGCGCTCCCTCGCACGCAGCAGATTGCCGAGCAGACCGTCTGGAAAGAACAGCAGCGCCGCCAGTGCGACCGCCGCGACGACGAATGTGTTGAGCTGGCCGAGCGGGCGCAGAAATTCGCCGGCGACGATCAGGAAGATCGAGCCGAGCACCGCGCCGAGTATCGTGCGGCGTCCGCCGAGCACGGCCGCGATGATGATCTGTACTCCCACGCTGAGATCCACCACCGTGCTCACGGAGGCCGTGCCCTGGTAGAACACCAGCATCGCGCCGGCCACGCCGGAGAAAACGGCGCTGATGCAAAAGGCCACGAGCTTGTGTCGCGTGACGTTGAAACCCAGCGCCTGCGCGCCGGTCGCGTCCTGGCCGCTTGCCTGCAGGATCAGACCGACTGCCGAACGCGACAGGCCGAACAGCAGGACGGCGCAAACGATCAGGAACGCGAGCGCGATCCAGTAGTTATGGTTCGCATCGACCGACATCACGTCCGGCACCATCATGCCGATCTCGCCGCCAGTTATGCCCGCAAAGATCACGATGGCGTTCTGCAGCAGCAGCACGGCCACGAGCGTAACCAGCCCGAAGTAAGGACCGCGCAACCGCAGCGCGGGCACCGCCAGCAGCAGGCCGCCCACCAGCGCGACGCCGCCGCCAGCGAGCACGCAAACGGGTATGGGCAGACCCCATCTGGCGTCGAGGATCGCGGCCGAATAGGCGCCGAGTCCGATCAGGAACGTCGGCCCGAAGTTGACCTCGCCGGCAAAGCCGAACAACAGGTCCCACGACATGGCGAACACGCCGAAGTAATACGCAACCGTGAGCACGCCGAGGATGTAGCCCGAAAGCCACCATGGCAACGTCGCCGCCATCGCGACGAGCGCAACGGCGATCCATGCGCCACGCGAACGGAGAAGAACGGACATGGGGGTACGCTCCATTCGCACTGTTAGCGGCGTCCCAGGAAGCCCTGGGGTCTTACATACACCACGAGCACCAGCAGCAGCAACGCGGGCAGCGGCCGCAGGGTCGGCGCGATCAGATAGGCCGTAATGGTTTCCAGATAACCGACGACATACGCGGCCATCAGCGAACCGGACACGCTGCCGAGCCCGCCCAGCACCACAATGGAGAATGCGCTGGCCGTGAGCTGCCCCGCATTGTTGGTGCTCACGCCGAGGAACGAAGCGAGCAGCACGCCCGCGATACCGGCCAGCACCCCATAGATGCTCCACGCGAGAAGATAGATTCGGGAGAGTTCGAAACCGAGCAGCGTGAGACCACGAGGGTTCATCGAAGCCGCGAGCAGCGCCTTGCCCGCGCGCGTGCGGTTCACGAACAGCCACAACATGGCGATCACGGCCCAGCAGACCGCCGCGATCATGATTTCGTTGAACGGCACGCGCACGCTGCCGACCATCGCCACACCGCTGATCAGCGGGCGCATCGTCACCGGGTTGTCGGTGAAGAGCCACGCCATGCCCTGCTGGATCATGATGCCCCACAGCAGCGTGCCGGTGAGCACGAAGATTTCCTTCTCTTCGCCGGGAATCGCGGCCGAGCGTTGAATGGGCCGCACCACCATCAGGTAGGTGACGAAGGCCGTCACGAGACCCGCCAACACGCCGAGCAGCGTACCGAGATAGGTGCCAAGTCCCGCCTCGCCCGCGAGCATCCAGCCCATCAGCGCCGCGACCAGCATCACGCCGCCGTGCGCGAGATTCAAGATGCCGGAGACGCCGAAGATCAACGTGAAACCGATCGCGCCCAGCGCGTAGAGGGAACTGATCGCAAAGCCGTCGACGAGAATCTGCAGTAGCAACATGCCCGGCCTTTCATGTTGGTTAAGGTGTCGATGCGTGCGCTGTCCGGGCCTTCGCTACGCGCGGGTCCGGACAGTCGCGATCGTCGCGCTGCTAGTTCGCGCTTGCCTGCTGCACCTTCATGAAGGTCGGGAATTTGACCACGCCGTTGGCAATCGACTTGGGCCAGATCGCAACCTGCTTGCCGTTTTGCCATTGCAGGTCGATGCCTGTGATATAGCCGGGCCCGTACTTCAGCGCGTGCGTGAACTGATCGCTCTTGCCGTAGAACTGCCAGCGTCCGATCGTGCCCACGTAGTCGGTTTTCTCGAGTGCGTCGACCATCCGGTCCGGATCGGTCGAGCCCTTGTTGCGCTTGATCGCGTCCGCGAGGATGTAGACGAGGTCGTAGCTCGTGAAGCCGCAATACGCCGGAGAAACGCCGAACTTCTTCTGATACTCATCCGTAAAAGGTATCGTTTTCGGCGTGATCGCCACGCCCGGCGCCGCGGCCGAGGCCGTGATCACGCCTTCCGTCGCGCCGTTCGTGTCCTTCCAGAAGCTCGTGGTCGTGGCCTGCGAGCTTTGGCCCGACATCGGGATCGGCACCTGCTGGTCGTGCCATTGCACGGTCGGCTGCACGCCAACGTGGCTGATGCCGGTGGTGATCGTATCGGGGTGCTTCGCCTCGATCTGGTTGAAGATCGGCGTGAAGTCGGAAGTGTCAGGATTGAAGCGGATGTGATCGAGCACCTGAAGCCCCGCTTTGGGCAGGCATTCGAGGTAGCGTTCGTCGAGCGGCTTGGTCCACGCCGCGTCCTCGCTCATGACGACCGTCGTTTTCATCTTGAACTGGCCGACCAGAACGTCGTGTGAGAAGTCGCAGATGGACTGTGCGATGAACGCCGACGTCATCCAGCCGTGGAACGTGTACTTGTAGTGGTCGTAGTCGTCGTGAACGTGCTTCGAAATGTCGTTGCTAGCCGCGCCGGGCGTAATGAAGGGCATCTTCAGGCGTCCCGACCACGGCTCCATCGCGAGCGCCACTTCGCTGATGTAGCTGCCGATCACAGCGACTACCTTGTCCTGGGTCGCCGCGCGCTGGAAGGCGCGCACGCCGTCCGAAGCCGATGAATGGTCGTCGTACGCGACGATCTGGATGGGCCGGCCATCGACGCCACCGCTGGCGTTGATCTGGTCCGCGGCGAGTTGCGCCGCCTTGCTGATCGAAGCGCCCGCCACCGAGGATTCTTCGCTGATCACGCCGATCTTGATCGGCTCTGCCGCCGCATGGGCGCCTGCCGGCAGACCCAGGCCCGCCGCTACCATCCCCGTCGCGACGACGCAATGAAAGTTTCGCCACACACTGTTACTGGACATCATGCATCTCCGATTCGAAAGGATCGTTGAGCAACATTTGCCCGCCACATCGCAGCATTTGAAGAATGCGCACACAACAATATTCACGGGACTCGCAGCGCTCAATCGGTACAAACGATGACCGGGTCCCTACGGATTTCATGGTGCAGAGCGGAAAAAATTTTGCCGCCCGCGCCGCCGGACGCGGTTTGTCGTTTGTCCATAGTGAGAGCGAATGGCTATGGACCGCGAGATTAGCGGCCTTCGTCCTCTCGCTCATTCGTGATCCGAAGCATTGTGGCCGCATCGCTTTGCGGGGTTGGTGCGGCGGTTCAATGGACCAATCCGCGCCATGATCAGCCGAGGGCGGTCGCGGCGCGGAAACGGACCACGCGGCAAGCGTGCCTGCGTGCGGGTCCGAACACTGCGCGGCAACCCTGCTTGCTGACACATGTACGTCATGCTAGGTTGCTGCAATTCCCGCTGCCGCATCTGGCATCTATTTTTCGCAACGCTGCGCGCGATCAAAGAAAACGGGGTGGGTTGCTCTGGACTCATCGTACGCAGACGCCTTTCCCCTGGAGGAATTCAAGAGCCATGGCTTCAATGATCCAGCGGACGACCCTGTTCGCCTGCCTGCGCGCGACTTCCGTCGCGGCTTGCCTGTCCATCGCCGCCCTTGGTGCCCATGCCGCGGATCTCGTGATCGCAGGCCGGGACGACATCTACGGCCGCGGACTCGCGCAGGCGGTGGACGGCTACAAGAAACAGCACCCGGGCGTCGATATCGAGTTGCTGAAGCTGCCGAACAACGACCTGTATCAGAAACTGAAGCTGTCATTACGCGAAAACACGCGCGCCTATGACCTGGTGATGATGGACGACACCTGGTCCCCCGAATTCATCGCCAACGGATGGCTTCAGCCGCTGCCCGCCACGCTCGCGGATGCCGACATGGTGACGTCCACGATCTCCCTCGGACGCACGTCGACGGGAACCTTGTACGCGATGCCGATCGTCGGCAATGTCGAGATGTTCGCTTATCGCAAGGATCTGCTCGCGAGTCGCGGCCTGCAGCCGCCGCGCAGTTGGGACGACGTGCTGAAGATCGCGCAGACCATCGGCACTGCCGACAAGGACGTCTCGGGTGTCGTGTTTCGCGGCGTGAAGGGTAACCCCATCGTCACCGGTTTTCTGCCGATCCTTTGGGCCTATGGCGGAGATGTCGTCGACACCAACGGCAAGGTCACGATCGATTCGCCCGAAGCGCTGGCCGCGCTGAAGATGCTGCTCGCCCTGAAGAAGTGGGCGCCGAAGGACGTCGACGTATATGGCGCCGGTGAAGTGCGAGACGCCCTGCAAGGCGGCACGGCCGCGCAGGCCATCGAAGTGTGGCCCGCCTGGCTGCCCGCGCTCGACGATCCGGCGAAGTCGCGCGTCGTCGGCCAGGTCGCGCTGCAACCGCCGCCCGGTCAGGTCAAGGGGCCGGCGCCGATGCTCGGCATCTGGCAAATGGGTATTGCGAAAGATGCGGCACATGCGAAAGTGGCGGCGGATTTCCTCGCCTATCTGACATCGTCGGCCACGCAAACACAACTGGCCGTGCTCGGCATTCCGCCGACGCGCAAGAGCGTCTTCGTCAATCCGACGCTCGTCAAACAGTATCGCTGGTACCCGGACCAGCTGAAGGCGCTCGAAGCGGGCCGTGCGCGGCCTCGCGTGAAAGACTGGCAGCAGATCGAGGCGATTCTCGGCGACGCGTTGCAACTCGCGCTGACGGGGCAGGCCGCGCCCGACGCAGCCTTGCATCAGGCGGCGCAGAAGATCGCCCAGGCCAACGCCGCATTGCAGTGAAAGCAGCGGTGACAGCGCAGACAAGCGTGGGAAAGAGTCGATGAGCGGGTTGCGACGTTATCTGCCGCTGATCGTCCTGATGAGCCCAGCCGCGCTCGTGCTCGGCGTGCTGGCGCTCTACCCGATGGCGCGCGTGCTGATCGATTCGTTTTTCTCGGTGAATTACGCGTCGGGGCATCGCTCGTTCATCGGGCTCGCCAACTATCGATCGGTCATCGCGGACGGCGAGTTCGGCACGAGTTTCGTCAATACGATCCAGTTCATGAGCGTGGCCTCGCTCGCTGAAGTCCTGTTCGGCCTCGCGCTCGCGCTGCTGTTCGTGCGCGCGTTTCCGGGCCGGCGCATCGCCTTGCCGCTCGCCGTGCTGCCGATGATGCTCTCCACGCTCGTGTGCTCCGCCATCTGGCGCAATTGGCTCAATTACCGCGGCTTCCTGAATGCGCTGCTCACGGCGGCAGGTCTGCCGGCGGTGCCCTGGTTATCCGATCCGCACCTCGCGCTCTGGTCGCTGATGTTGGTCGATGTCTGGCAATGGACGCCGATGGCATTCCTGATCATTCTCGCGGGGCTGCAGTCGATTCCGCCGGAAATCGCCGAGGCGGCCCGCATCGACGGCGCGAACGAATGGCAGTGCCTGCGATACATCACGCTGCCGCTCGTTGCACCCCACGTCGCCCTCGCGATGCTGCTGCGCTCGATCGACACCTTCAAGCTGTTCGACAAGGTGTACGCATTGACGGGCGGCGGTCCGGGCAATGCCACGCAAACGCTGTCGACGTACATCTACGACACGGGTTTCCGGTTCTTCAACGTAGGACCCGCCAGCGCGGCTTCGGTACTGATGCTGCTCACGTGCGCGGTGCTGGTCTCGGGATACATATGGAAATCGGCCGTCAAGCGCGACCGTTGATGCCTCTCGCACGCTTGCAGGGTTTCGCGCGACGCTCGTCCGCTGCCGCGGTGCGAGGGCTGTTGCGGATCGCTGCGCTGGCGGTGTTGCTGCTGCCGTGCATATGGATGGCTGGCGCGGCCTTCACGCCGACGCTGGAACGCCTCGCCCATCCGCTCGCGTTGTGGCCTTCGGCGCCCACGTTCGAGCATTTCGCGGCGGTGTGGGAAAGCGGCATGGCCCAGGCGGTGCTGAACTCCGTGTGGGTCGCGCCAGGCGCCACGTTGCTCGCGCTCGCGCTGGCTTTTCCGGCCGCTTATGCCCTCGCGCGGCTTGCATTTCCCGCGCGCCTCGATCTGCTGTTCCTGCTGCTCGTGCTGGCACTGAAGCTGATGCCGCCGATTACGGTGGCCGTACCGCTGTTTTCGCTGGCCAAGTGGCTCCATCTGCTCGATTCGCTGTTTGGGCTGATACTCGCCTATCAGCTGTACGCGCTGCCGATGGCGATCTGGATGTTGCTGCCGTTCGTGCGCGACGTGCCGATCGAATTCGAGGAGGCCGCGGCGCTCGACGGCGCGAACCTCGCGCAGCGCATCGTCTTCATCGTCGTGCCGCTGTGCGCGCCAGGTCTCGTTGCCACCGCCATCTTCGTGTTCATCATCGCGTGGAACGAGTTTCTGCTGGCGCTGTTGTTCGTCTCGTCGCCGAGTCATTTCACGCTGCCGCTCGCCATGGCGGGTTATGTGACCGAGAACGGCATCGACTGGGGTGAACTGATGAGCGCGGGGCTGATTTCGTCGGTGCCGACGCTTCTGCTCGCGGGCTATGTGCAGCGCTATCTGCTGCAGGGCTTTTCGGGCGGGTTGAAGTAGGGGGCTCCGACTTCACGCCGCCGCTGCAGCAGACGCTTTGCTTATCCAGAGGTTTTCTTGCGCCCTGCCCTGACTGATCACACCGTTTCGCCGGCTGACTGGATGTCGGCCATCGATGGCAGCCGCTTGCTGTCCGCACTGACCTTGCCGGGCAGCCATGACACCTGCGCCTACACGGTCGATGACCGGCTCGCGCGCACGCAGCATGCCACGCTCGACGATCAGTTGCACCATGGCGTGCGGGTCCTCGACATCCGCTGCCGCCATGTGCGTGATCGCTTCGCGATTCATCATGGCGGCATCTCGCTGGATCTGACTTTCGACGATGTGGTGCGGACATGCGCGCAGTTTCTCGCGCTTCACCGCGGCGAATGTATCGTCATGTCCGTCAAGGACGAATGGCCCGCGCGCGACTGCGCCCGCGCGTTTGCCGCGACCTTCGAATCGTATGTGGAAAGACATGCGGATGTGCGCTGGCACCTTGCTTCCGGGCGGCCGCGGCTGGAGGCGGTACGCGGGAGCATCGTGCTACTGCGGCGCTTCGCGAGTGAAGCGCCGCTCGGCATCGACCTGACAGTCTGGCCCGAGAACGCGACGTTCGATATCGACGTCGTGCCGGCGCCATTCACCATTCAGGACGAGTTTCGCGTGCCGGTGCCGACATCGATCGCTTACAAATGGCGCGCCATCGATTCACTGTTGAACCTCGCCCCCGCTCTGTGCGACGAGCGGTGGGTCATCAACTTTTGCAGCGGCACGGGGATGGCGGCGCCGCCGGTCGTCGTGGCGTGTGGCGATACACGGCATCGCGGCATTCACGAGCAACTTGCTGAGCGACTCGCGGCTCGTCCGGAACCACGCGGCACGCTGATGCTCGACTTTTGCGACTGGCAGGACTGGCGCCTCGTTGATGCGTTGATCGACTGCAACTGGAGCCGATAAGGTTTCGCTGCGGGTATGACGTTGCCCGCGAACGTCAGCGTGGTTCCTTGTTTGCCTGAGGCTGCCGCGGTGGCGGCTTCGATTCTTGTCCGCGTTGCGCCGATTCACGCGTACAGGCGTCCGGCGGCGTGACATAAGGAACGTCGTCGCGGCAACAGGCATAGATCGGAAACCCATACGCGTTCGTGCCGACGACGGTCGTTGGCCCGTGCAGCGGGCACACCGCCTTCATGGCGCCTCCTTGAAACTCATCGATCAATCGCTTCCATCTTACGCTCGCGTGCGAACGGTGTTTTATGTGCGCCTGCGTTGCCCTTCGAAACCCGGTCCCGTTCACCGCTGCCGACACGCATTCGCTATGCGTGCCGCGCCGCAGCGTTCGTCATTCTCTACAGCACGCGCCGCGGACGAGCGACGCTCCCTGGGCAGCCGCCCCCTCGTGCAGAGCGAGCCGGCCGGGCCCAGGCAGAAGTGTCTGACAGGGTCGGCTGAATTGTCATTTTCTTGCATAACATGCAATGATGCATCCGGGTGGTGCTCACTGCAGTGTCCTGTCATTTCGGTCATTTTCGTGACATTGTTGGGGTGCTCTGCGAAGCAATCGGAGAGCGCACTCATCATCGCTGGCCATTCGCGTCCTTCGTTCGGACGTTCAAACGTCGACTTAGCTCGACTACGCCCCTGACAGCCGACCTTTCTGGATAGGGTATTCACCTAGCCTTTCTTCTCAAAAATTTAACATTTCGAAGTTAGAATTAACCTTCTAAAATCGATTGTTATGTCATTTCATGACAGTTGAAGTAGAGGGCGAAGCATCCGGTCAGTGGCACGGCAGGATTGACGAGGGTTATGGCCAATCGATTGGCCGCGACCCGATTATGGACACGTGTCGTCATTCGACTGTTGAATACCGACGATCAGAAGTGCGATCCGGGCGAACTGGTTTTGTGGTGTTTATTTAGTCTTACTTATAACACTTTTGCTCCGGAATCCTCTGCGACCGACATTCAGCACATTCATTGCGCATGTCGTCTCCGGGGCAAGCGGGTTCGAAATCAATCGAGGGAGAAGCAATGAGAGACCTTTCGTCCGAAGTTTTGCTGAAATTCTGCCGAACGAATGCGTCGATTTTTCTTTCGCTCGCCAGCGAAGTGTTTGAAGGGCGCAGAAACTCGCCGCCCTGAACCGGCAGGCGAGAAACACCATTCGGGGCATCTGGAATCTTTGAGCAGTGCGCCGGCGCGGCATATCGCCGCGAGCTGACGCACCCGGCTCCATTCGCGCAATACCACAAGCCTATAAAAACCCGCGCAGTTCAATCAATGCCGCAGCCGTTCCTCCCTTGACGCTGGAGGCGGCAGCGCATTGTGGCAAAGCGATGGCGGGTATGCGAGACGGCCATTGGGTATTCACGATCCTCGCAGACATTACGATCACGGATGGAAAGGATGACGAAACGAATCGTAGTAGTAACGGGCGGCATGGGCGGCCTGGGAGAAGCGATCAGTACGAAACTGCACGACGCAGGGTATGCGGTGGTAGTCACGCACTCGCCGAACAACACCGGTGCGGACAAATGGCTGGCTGACATGGAAACTCAGGGCCGGAGCTTCCGCGCTTACCCCGTCGATGTGGCCGACTACGACTCATGCCAGCGTTGCGCGGACAAGGTTCGGGCGGAGGTCGGCCCGGTCGACATCCTGATCAACAACGCGGGGATCACCCAGGACATGACCCTCAGGAAGATGGACAAGGTGAACTGGGATGCGGTCATTCGCACGAACCTCGATTCGGTCTTCAACATGACCAAGCCGCTGTGCGAAGAGATGGTCGCACGAGGCTGGGGGCGCATCGTCAATATTTCGTCCGTCAACGGTTCAAAAGGCTCGGTCGGCCAGACCAACTACGCCGCGGCCAAGGCCGGCATGCACGGCTTCACCAAGTCGCTGGCACTGGAAGTGGCGCGCAAAGGGGTCACCGTCAACACGATTTCGCCGGGCTACCTGGCCACCAGGATGGTCACCGCGATTCCGCAGGAGATTCTCGATACGAAGGTCCTGCCGCATATCCCGATGGGCCGTCTCGGCAAGCCCGAGGAAGTCGCGGCGCTCGTGCTCTATCTCTGCTCGGATGATGCCGGCTTCGTGACCGGCTCCAACATCGCGATCAACGGTGGCCAGCACATGCAGTAACGCGACACACCGCGCCGGTATGCGCCGGAACATCGGACGAAGCGGCGTGAACCATTCACGCAACACCCCTGTGCTTCCATGAGAGGAACGTGTCATGAGTGAGACCTGGATGGGCCTGATCATTGGGGGCTCGGCCCTCAGCATCGCAATGCTGATGGTGATTGATCACTATCGCCGTGAGCGCAGACGGGCACGACTGCTACGACATCTGGATCATCATGAGTGGTGGCATCAACCGCGCGGGCGAATGTAGATGCATCGTCCGTGCCAATAACAAATCAGATACATCGAGAGGGCTGAAGAATGACACCGGAAACCCCCGGACAACTAAAGGCCACAGGCCATCAGATTACGGTTCGTGCGAGGCGCGGCTGCATGCGGGTCGCCGCAGTGTGGCAGGTATTGATGCCGGTCGCGGATGCCATCGAGGACGTACGGATTACGAGCAACCGTAAACGTGACGTCGAAGACATGACGATCGCGTTTGCCGACAAGCTCTCCGGATCGCTGCACACCGTTCTCAGGCAGTTCGAGACGATGCCGTGGGTGGCCGCCGCGGAGCTTTGCTGAACACCGGGGCCGTGCCGCTAGCAATGGGTCGCGTCGCCACGCGCGCCCCGCGCCCCGCATGGGTTGTTTGGCACGAACCGGCCAATTGAAGCCGGACGTATACGACCGGACCCGGCCGGTCACCACCTGAGAGAAGTGGATGAAAACAACAATCAAGAAAGGGCCCCCGGACAGGGAGAGCCCCTATACACCCCTGACCGCTGGAGATGCGATTTCCCATCTCGAACGGATCCTCTCCTCCGATGGCGCGGATTCGTTGTTCAGCCGGACCTACTGGCGCGCGCGTGTTCAGCAGGTGAGCGCTACTCAAGGACTGACTCCGCAGCAGCAGGCAAGGCTCGTGAAGTTGCTCGAGTCGCTCCCGCCCCCGGTCCCGAGCGAAGAATCGTGCTAGTCACTTTTCGACCTCGCTACATCGTGGAGATTCGAGCGCAACTCGATTGGCAGGCGGCTGCCGGCTCGGACAGCCAATCGCCAAGCCGCGGACGTACGCCGTCCGCGATGGATCAGAGCTGATCGTCGACATCCAGCAGCCGATCCTCCACCTGCAGGTCTTCGGCGCACTCTCCTCGCAAGGGCAACTCACCGCCTTCCGGTCGGGGTCGATCGCGGACCATTTGGCAGAGGCGTTCGCGCACGAGGATACGTTGTGCCGTGTCCATCTGCGCGTAACGCTGAATCTGCGAATCCGAAAAGTGGAGTGTGAGCACGCATCGCGCATCCAGCGTCGTGTCGCCATGTGACTCGACGACCCAGGAGGCCTGGATGAAGAACGTCCGGCCGTCGTCGTAGCTGCTGATCGCGGGCGCCTTCGGCGACTCGAATAGGGTGGAAAGAGCCAGTTCGATTTCTTCTACGCGCTGGTTCAGATCGATGTCTTTCATTGAAACTCCTCCTTGTGGTCGAGGGCCCGGTTGCGTGGCCTCGGGCATTGTCGTGACCGCGGGTTCGCTCGACGCTGCGCCCGAGTCGCCCGCTGGCACGACGGCGCTCGCGTGTCAGCACTATGCGTGCCGGCTTTGCGCCTGGCCCCGCCGAATTGATGAATCGATGAATACGCGAGCAAGAACTGTGTCCGGCTGCCGCTGGCCGCCCAATGAAGAGGCAGCGCGCTTCGGCTGAAGCCGTCGAAATCGCTGGCGCGTCCCGAAGTGGGTGCGCGGCTCGTGAAGCAAAGCGCGGACTACGACCGTGCCAGCGCGCGCTGGCCGGCATCGGCTGGGTGCCGCAGGAACGCAATATCTTCAAGTCGCTGACGGTCGAAGAGAACCTGACGGCGATCGCCGTGTCCGGTCCGTGGGATCTGGCTCGCATCTACCGGATGTTCCCGCGCCTGCAGGAGCGCCGCGCCGATATGGGCAACCAGCTCTCCGGCGGCGAGCAGCAGATGTTGGCCATCGGCCGCGCGCTGATGCTCAATCCCAAGGTGCTGCTGCTCGACGAACTGCTCGAGGGCCTCGCGCCGATTATCGTGCAGGACTTGATGCGCATCCTCTCGGAGATCATCCGCGAAGGCCTCTCAGTGATTCTGGTCGAGCAGAACGCGCGCAAGGCGCTGGGCATCACGCACAACGCCGTGGTGTTCGAGCGCGAATCGGTCGTTCATTCGAGTACGGCGGCCGAGTTGCTGGCCCAGGATCACAAGATCGATACCTTGCTGGCCGGGAAAACCAGCGTGCACGCCGGAGCACTCTCCCGTCAACCGGGCTACGCCGCGAAAGTCGCAACCGCCCTGTTGAACGCATCCGGTCTCGCGACATTCATCCCATGCGACGCACCGTCGATCGTTTCGCGTTCGGCAAACTCGATCCACTGTTCGAGCTTGTCGACAGTATTGCGGAACATACGGGGACTTTTCTGGCCGTCGATCAACAACGTACGGCACTTGATATCGCGCGCGGCTTCCGGCGTATAGGCGGGAAGCGGATCGAGCAACTGCTTTGGCAGCGTGAGCGCGTTGTCGAGCGCCATGCGACGAAAGCTCTCCGGGCTTTTGTTCCAGAACCCCGGCATGCTCACCGAGTCGACGAACATCGACAAGCCGGCGTCGAACTCGCCCCGCTCGATCAGTTCCGCGACCCGTGCGCGCAACACGTTGGTCGCCGGCGGCATGAACGCGGGCTGCCCCCTCGGTTCGGTTTGCAGCGGGCCGCCGGGATCGGCTAGCGTCAGCGTTTTCACGAGGCGCGGAAATTCGCGCGCGAGATGGAAAGCCACGCACCCACCCCGCGAGTGACCGACCAGATGAACGGGAGCAAGGTCGAGCGCCGTGATGAATCCGGCAATTTCCTCGACGTGCGCCTCCCAACTGAAGTCGCTGTGTCCAAATGCATCGATCTCGGGCCAGTAATGGCTCAAGCTCGGCGCGAAGCAGCGAAACCCGCCCGACAGGGAGGCCATCTGGGCGTCCCAATAGCGATAGTCGCAAAGCGAGCCGTGCACGAACACCATCGGCTCGCCGCGCCCGGACTCGACATACGGTATCGCAAGACTCGATGCGGTGGTCACAAACGATGGCGCGGACGCGCCAACGGCCGAGGCCAGAATCGATGGGCTGATACGTGCATTCATCACAGGGCTCCTTTGTCGCCACTATCGAGGATGTGCTCGCAAAAGAAAATCGCATAATATTGATGGAATCGATCTACTTTTCTGATATCAACCATCATGGCAACGGAAATGAAAGCGCTCGATCTGGACGTGCTGTCCATGATCATCGCGGTCGCGGACGCCGGCACGATCAGTCGCGCGGCGCAGGTCGTGCATCGTTCGCAATCGGCGGTGAGCATGCAGATCAAGACGCTCGAGACGGCGCTCGGCAAGGCGCTTTTCGTGCGCAAGCCTCGCAGCGTGGTGCCGACGCAGGACGGCGAAATGCTGTTGACCTACGCGCGGCGGATGATCGCCCTGCGCGACGAAGCGTGGGCAGCGGTGGTACGGCCCGACGTGACCGGACGCGTGGTGATCGGCGTGCCTGACGACTATGCGACGTCACTGTTCCCGCCGATCCTCAAGAAATTTTCGGCGACCTATCCGAAGGTGGAGATTCAGGTAGTGGGCCTGCCAAGCGTCGCTCTCGAGCCCATGTTGAAAGACGGCACGGTCGATCTCGTCTGCGCCACGCGCGTGAAAGGATTGCACGGCGAGTTCCTGCGTCACGAACCGATGGTCTGGGCCGCCGCGCCAGGCGCGACCGAGATCTGGCGTGAAAGGCCCTTGCCGATCGCCGTGTTTTTGCCCGGCAGCGTCGCGCGGGAGAAAGCCATCCGGAGCCTGGAGCGCGCGCGCATCACCTATCGAACCTCGTATGAAAGTCCGAGTCTGCTGGGTCTGCTGACGATGGCCGAGGCCGGACTCGCAGTGACTCCTTTGGCCAAGTGCGCGGTACCGGCTCACTTCTCGCTGCTGGGAACCGCGAACGGCCTGCCGGAAATCGGCACACTTGAAGTCGTGCTGGCGCGAAGTGCCGCTTCGAAACGGCCTGTGTGCGATTTTCTCGCGGAACGCATTCTCGCCGACCTGAAGAATTAACGCGCAGATCGACGGTTGCATATCACGCCGCGGCGGACAGTTCCGACGGAGCGTACTTCGAGGTCGCGAGCGCTTCGGCGGGAACGGCAACGTGCGCGCGCCGCACCCGCGCGCCGCCGAGAAACAGTCCGCTCGGTCGCTCTCGTCCGCCGCAAAGACGTGGCGGTGCCAACGACCTCAGGACGACTCCCCCTCCTGGACCCCGCGCGACGCGCACATCCGCCACGAAGCCTTCGGCACGGCAGCGGTTTGCGCAACGTCGCGCCACCAGCGTTCGCCGCGATGCACCGCGGTCAGATCGAGCCGCTCGCCCATGCGCGGTGTCGACAGCGCGACGCCTCGCGCGAGCGCCAACCCCGTCACCCTTTCGAACGGCTCCTGCCAGCGATGCATCGCGAGGTCGAAGGTGCCGTTATGGATCGGCACGAGCCAGCGGCCGCGCAGGTCGATATGCGCCTGCACGGTTTCTTCGGGCTGCATATGGACGTATGGCCACATCGCGTCGTACGCGCCGGTTTCGATCAACGTGATGTCGAATGGTCCGAGGCGCTCGCCGATCGCGCTGAAACCCTCGAAGTAACCGGTGTCGCCGCTGAAAAACACGCGCACATCGTGATCGACGATCACCCACGACGCCCACAACGTCCGGTTGCCGTCGAACAGGCTGCGCCCGGAGAAGTGCTGCGCGGGCGTCGCGGTGAACTCGATACCCTCGACCTCCGTGCCCTGCCACCAGTCGAATTGCCGGACCTTTGCCGCGTCGATACCCCATTCGATGAGCCGGTCGCCGACCCCAAGCGGCGTCAAAAACACCTCGGTACGCTGCGCCAGTATCAGCACGGTTTCGCGGTCGAGATGGTCGTAGTGATCGTGCGACAGGATCACGCCGTGCAGCGGCGGCAAATCGTCGAGTGAGATCGGCGGCGCATGAAAGCGCTTCGGACCGAGATTGCGGAACGGAGACGCCCGCTCGGCGAACACGGGATCGGTCAGCCAGAACTTGCCGCGCAACTTCAGCAGCATCGTCGAATGACCGAGCCGGTACAGGCTGCGGTCGGGCGCCGCGTCGAGTTGCGCGCGCGTCAGCCTTTCGACCGGCAACGCGTCGGCCGGCACGGTGCCGCGCGGCTTGTTGAACAGCACCGTCCACGCGAGGCCGAGCGTTTTGCGCAGGCTTTCCGCCGGACGCGGCTTGACGTTGCGAAAGCGCTCGCCGTCATGCTGCGGCGACAGGCTGAACCTCGCGCGGCTGCGCTGTGCGGCGTTCACGCCGAGCATTCGGCGGACAAAGGCGGGAAGCGACGTCATGAAGTTGACCTTCCGAAGAAAATGTACACTCGGCAGTGTAGATTATCTTAAAGAAAAGTAAACTGCTCAGTGTAAAATCGTTGCATGGAATCCTGTGCCCGCCCCCAACGTCTGACTGACCGAAAGCGCGTCGCGATCGTCGCTGCCGCGATCGAGGAATTCCTCGCGGCCGGCTACGACGCTACCAGCATGGACCGTATCGCCGCCCGCGCGAATGTCTCGAAGCGCACGGTCTATAACCATTTCCCGAGCAAGGAAGCACTTTTCGCGGCGATTCTCCATCAACTGTGGGATGCGAGCCATGACGGCGATGCACCCTCTTATCGTGCTGACCAACCGTTGCGCGCGCAGTTGCTCGATCTGCTGGAGCGCAAGCTGCGGCTGCTTCACGACGAGTCCTTTTTGTCGCTTGCACGGGTGGCGATCGCGGCTGGCATCCATTCGCCGGAGCGCGCGCGGGACATGGTCGCTCGCATGGGCGAACGCGAGGAAGATCTGACGGCGTGGGTCCGGGCGGCCGCCGCGGACGGCCGCATCAAGACCGATGACCCCGTCTTCGCGGCACTGCAGTTGCAGGGGCTCGTGAAGGCTTTTGCCTTCTGGCCGCAAGTGGCGATGGGGCAAGTGCCGCTCGATGCCAAGGAGCAGAAGCGCATCGCGGAAGCGGCGGCGGATATGTTTCTCGCGCGGTATGCGTGAGTCGGTTTGCCGGACTGGGGCGTCAGGTCGATCGCGTTCCGACGAGCGTACGCGTAGCAATCGTTGTGGCTTTACCCGACAGGGCAAGAAGTTCTTTGCTCGAAGGCGGAGGTGCACGCAGCAACCTTCCGGGAAGCGGCGCCGCGAGAGCGAACTCTTTCTTTTTTCGCAAACGTTTGCGCCCTAGTATCAAGTCTCGGCATCCCAAGCCGAAAACGCGTACATCGCCACGAAACTTTGGAGACCCCGACGTGACGCGCGCTGTGCTCTTACTTGCCGTAATGTTAGTAACAGGCTGCGCACAACTGCAGCAGCCCAATACGGCTCAAGCCGAGAAACCTGCGGTGTCGGACGTGATCATGAAGTTCGACATTCCCGCCGATGCACTCGGCGCGCGCGATCCGCAACTGACTACGGTGCTCGCCAAGGCGGGTGCGCTCGCCGCCGCGCAGAAGCAGCCCACTGTGATCCGCGTAACGGCGCTGGGCCAGGACTTCAAGTACATCAACCAGGCGATCTGGCGGGGCGTGCCGCAGCAGGGGCTCAAACCCACGCTC
Organism: Paraburkholderia sp. MM6662-R1; assembly: GCF_050436245.1. Taxonomy (NCBI): domain Bacteria; kingdom Pseudomonadati; phylum Pseudomonadota; class Betaproteobacteria; order Burkholderiales; family Burkholderiaceae; genus Paraburkholderia; species Paraburkholderia sp. MM6662-R1. Next base: position 1,278,161 of record NZ_JBNDLV010000003.1, read on the forward strand.
GAAAACCTGACGAGCGGCACGAACCAGACGTACAGCGTCTCGATCCAGCCGCTACATGCGGGGAGCTGACACGATGCGCCTGATTGCTTTCGCCGCGGCATCGCTATGCTTAAGTTCGGCCACATGGGCGGGCCAGCCGGCTACCAGCGCGCCTGCGACTGCGGCCGACACTGCCACCGCTGCCACCACAGCCTCTGCGGACAAGGTCTACCCGCCGCTGCCCACGCTCTCCATGCTGCCGCCCTCCACCGGCGACGACGACGATCTTCCCGCGCCGCGCTCGACGTCGCACAACAAGAAAAATGACGCACCAGCACGATTGCCGCTGCGCGATGCCCACGCCGCGCCTCGTCGTCTCCGATGCGTCGCGCACCTATCTCAAGGACATCGAGCGGCAGCTCGATTCCGCGCTGGCGCAGTAAAGCAGGACCTGGAGCCCCGATCCATGGACCAGCACAAGACCAACGCCTTCCGCCCTTTGCGGTCGTGGGCCCTATGCGCCTGGGCGGCGCTGCTGGCGCTCGGCAGTTCGACCGCGCAAGCCGCCCCGTCCGCCGACGATTGCTTCGACAAGGCCGGCGCTTACCAGGGCGTCAATCCGCACGTGCTGCGCGCCGTGGCATGGCGCGAATCGAAAGGCGACGCGAGCGCCATCAACCGCAACGCCAACGGTTCGATCGACGTGGGGCAATTGCAGATCAATTCGATCCACTTTCCTGAACTCGAGAGCCGGGGCATTCCGCACCGCGCGCTTACGGACCCGTGCGTGAATATCTTCGTGGCCGCGTGGCTGCTCAAGCAGAAGATGGTGCGATACGGCAACACATGGCGCGCAATCGGAGCGTATCACTCGGAATCGCCGCACGAGCGCGACGCCTACGCGCGCAGCATCCAGGCGATTCTCGTGAGCTGGGGGCTGTTGCAGCCGGAGCGGTAAGGTTCAGGCGCAGGCCTGTCGGGGCAAAGCCGCCACGCCCGACCTGACGAAGCAGGCAAACGCAACCCACTCCGCTAACTGCTCGTCGATGCAAGCTCCATTCGCTTGCGCTGCAGGAACCGGCGCACGGCCGGATCGCGCTCAAGGCCGATTGCCAGATCGTACGCGTCGAGTGCTTGCGCAGTCGCGCCGGTACGCGCGAGCAGATTGGCGCGTGCGGCCCAGTAGGGCTGGTAGTCGGCCAGCCGCGGGTCGTCCGCATACGGCGCAAGCGCGTCGAGCGCCGCCTGCGGGCCGTCGCGTTCGGCCACGGCAAGCGCACGGTTCACGGCGACCACCGGCGACGCTGCAATGGCGAGCAGCCCATCGTAGAGCTGCACGATCTCGTCCCAGTTCGGGCGACGCGTCCGGCAGCGATCCACATGCGCCGACTGCAGCGCGGCCTCGAGCTGAAAGCGCCCGATTGCGTTGAGCGCGTTCGCGCGCCGCAGCAGTGCGTTCGCCGCGTCGATCATCGGCGCGTTCCACGTTGCAGGGTCCTGGGCCGACAGCGGCACGTAGTCGCCAGCCGCATCGCGTCGCGCATCACGCCGCGCCTGTGCAAACAGCATCAGCGCGAGCAGGCCCAACGTTTCCGGTTCGTCGGGAAGCAATTCGACGAGCAGTTGCGCGAGATACAGCGCCTCGTCGGCGAGGTCGCGCCGCTCGGTATCGCCGCCGACCGGGTCCGTCCAACCTTCCGCATACGCCGCATAGACCGCTTCGAGCACCGCGTCGAGCCGGCCGGGCAGCTCCTCGCGCTCGGGCACGCTGAACGGAATGCCCGCTTCGCGGATCTTGGTCTTCGCCCGCACGAGACGTTTGCTCATCGCGGCGGGCGACATCAGGAACGCCGACGCAATCGTCTTCGCTTCCAGCCCCAACACCACTTGCAGCATCAGCGGCGTCCGAATCGCGGCCTCGAGCGCAGGGTGCGTGCACGCGAACAGCAGCGCAAGCCGCCGGTCGGGCAACGCGCCTGCCTCACTCTCGTCGATCTCGTCGGCGAGGATCATCAACTGGTTCGCCACGTCGTCGCCAACCTGGCGATGACGCGCGCCATCGATCGCCCGGCGGCGCGCAACCGTCATCAGCCACGCTTCAGGACTCGCGGGACAGCCGTGCTCCGGCCAGTCCGCGAGCGCGGCCGCGAATGCGTCGGCGAGCGCGTCCTCGGCTGCGGCGACGTCGCGCGTGCGCATCGCCAGCAGCGCGACGAGCTTGCCGTAGCTGCGGCGAGCGACCGCCTCGGCAATCGACCGCGCGGCGCCGTCATCGCCTAGGCCGCCGCCGGACGCACTCATGCAGTGGGTGCCTCGTAAGGGGCGGTCCAGACCGGGCGCACCTCCATGACGCCGTGCGCCGCGCCGGGACAACGCGACGCCCACGACATCGCCGCGTCGAGGTTCGGCACGTCGATCAGGTAGTAGCCGGCGAGTTGCTCCTTCGAATCGGAATACGGTCCATCGAGCACCTGCGGCTTGCCGTCGACGAGCCGCACCGTGGTGGCCGTGTTCGTGTGCTGCAGCCGGTTGGCCCCCACCAGAGCCCCCGCTTTCTTCAACGATTCGGTGTACGCGTGATAGGCGGCAACGCCTTGCTGCCGCTCGCTGTCGGTCATCTTGTTCCAGCCGTTTTCTTCCGAGTAGATCATCAACAGGTATTCCATTTGAGCCTCCGTCATGGGGTTGAGGCGGATGAATTGCATCGGCCGCCATCACAATGACGCGCGGGCCGCATGCTGACGGACAGGGGGCGTCAAAAAAATCGCGGACGACCGCCTGGGACCCACGCCGCATTGGAAAAAGACGCCTGGATCGCAGCCCGTTCGACCGTGTTTCGCCAAGCATTGTCGGACGGGTCAAGTGCCTTGTCGACCGGGGATTGGCTGCGGCGCGGTAAGGCCGGACCGCGATCCCTGTTCGGCATGATCCGGTGTCGGCGGAACACTCGCTAGGTCCTGACCGGGACAAAGGCCGGACCGGGATCAGACGTCAAAATTTCCGAAACGAAATCGATAAATACGCGAGTCTTGGTCGGCAATCGTCGGCCGGCAGGATGAACGGCGTGGATGGGCATCGGCGCCGGCGCGAAATCCGGCAACAGGCTGACGACCGCACCGCTCGCGATCTCCGGCGCAAAGAGCCACGCCGGCGCTTGAACCAGTCCCATATGGGCGAAGGTCGAAGCCCTCCTCGACCAGATTGACGGTTCGCTCCGTGGCCGACAGGTCCACGGACACGTTCGGATACCTGGCGAAAAATGCCGGCAGGCGCGGCACCACATACAGCCGGCCAAAAACCGGCGCCACGGTGACCCGGACCATCCCCGCCAGCGAAACCTGACCGCGCCCGACGGACGATTCGAGCTCCGTGAAATCTCCAATGATGCGCAAACCCGCTTCATAGACCGATTGTCCCGTCTCGGTCGCTACGCGGCTGCCGCTGCCCAGCGGGGAAACACGGTGCAGTTGGAAATCTACGAGGGACTCCATCACGCGTTCCAGCGCTCGACCGACGAGCTTGCAAGCGCCCGATACGCGTTGGACCAGGTCGCGGGGTTTGTCTTGCGATGCGGATCGGCTATCGCCAGGCCCTGAGATTCCTCTGCGATGCCGGCGAGGCTGCCGCGCGCGGACCTCGACTCGAACGCCGCAAAAAAAATGGCGCCGCAGGCATTCAGCCCACGGCGCCATTTCGTGGCGCTACGACGCGAACCACACGCCGTAGCCCGGCAGCACACTTACATCGTCACGGCGTCGGCGACTTCCTTGAAGTCCTCGATCTGGTCGAAGTTCATGTATTGATAGATCTTGTCGCCGTTGGCGTTGAGCACGCTCATGTCGGCCATGTACTCTTCCTTGGTCGGGATCTTGCCGAGGCGTGAGCAGATCGCCGCCAGTTCCGCCGAGCCGAGGTACACGTTCGTGTTCTTGCCGAGACGGTTCGGGAAGTTACGGGTCGACGTCGACATGACCGTCGCGCCTTCGCGCACCTGTGCCTGATTGCCCATGCACAGCGAGCAGCCCGGCATTTCGGTACGCGCACCAGCCGTGCCGAAGACGCCGTAATGGCCTTCCTCGGTCAGTTGCTTCTGGTCCATCTTGGTCGGCGGGGCCACCCACAGCTTGACCGGGATGTCGCGCTTACCTTCCAGCAGCTTCGACGCGGCGCGGAAGTGACCGATGTTGGTCATGCACGAGCCGATGAACACTTCGTCGATCTTCGCGCCGGCTACGTCGGACAGCGTCTTCACGTCGTCCGGATCGTTCGGGCAGGCCACGATCGGCTCGTGGATGTCGGCGAGATCGATCTCGATGACGGCTGCGTATTCGGCGTCGGCATCCGGCGACAGCAGTTGCGGGTCGGCCAGCCACTGCTCCATCGCCTTGATGCGGCGCTGCAGGCTGCGCGGATCCTGGTAGCCCTGGGCGATCATCCACTTCAGCAGCGTGACGTTGCTGTTCAGGTATTCGATGATCGGTTCCTTGTTCAGGTGCACCGTGCAACCGGCGGCCGAGCGCTCGGCGGAAGCATCCGACAGTTCGAACGCTTGCTCGACCTTCAGATCGGGCAGGCCTTCGATTTCGAGAATGCGGCCGGAGAAGATGTTCTTCTTGCCTTGCTTGGCAACCGTCAGCGTGCCTTGCTTGATCGCGTACAGCGGAATCGCGTTGACGAGGTCACGCAGGGTCACGCCCGGCTGCATCTTGCCCTTGAAGCGGACCAGCACCGATTCCGGCATGTCCAGCGGCATCGTGCCGGTGGCGGCCGCGAAGGCGACCAGACCCGAACCGGCCGGGAAGCTGATGCCGATCGGGAAGCGCGTGTGCGAGTCGCCGCCGGTGCCCACGGTGTCGGGCAACAGCATGCGGTTCAGCCACGAGTGGATCACGCCGTCGCCCGGGCGCAGCGCGATGCCGCCACGATTGCTGATGAAGTTCGGCAGCGTCTGGTGGGTCTTGACGTCCACCGGCTTCGGATAAGCGGCAGTGTGGCAGAACGACTGCATGACGAGATCGGCCGAGAAGCCGAGGCACGCCAGGTCCTTCAATTCGTCGCGGGTCATCGGGCCCGTGGTGTCCTGCGAGCCGACCGAGGTCATCTTCGGTTCGCAGTACGTGCCCGGACGGACGCCCTGGCCTTCCGGCAGACCGCAAGCGCGGCCGACCATCTTCTGCGCCAGCGAGAAGCCCTTGCCGCTATTGGCGGGCTGCCGCGGCAGGCGGAACAGCGTCGACGGGGCGAGGCCCAGCGCTTCGCGTGCCTTGGCGGTCAGGCCGCGGCCGATGATCAGCGGAATGCGGCCGCCGGCGCGCACTTCATCGAACAGCACGTCGGACTTGACCTGGAACTCGGCGATCACTGCGCCGTTCTTCAGGGCTTTGCCTTCGTACGGGCGCAGTTCGACCACGTCGCCCATTTCCATCTGCGACACGTCGAGTTCGATCGGCAGAGCGCCGGCGTCTTCCATCGTGTTGTAGAAGATCGGGGCGATCTTGCCGCCGAGGCACACGCCGCCGAAGCGCTTGTTCGGGATGAACGGGATGTCTTCGCCCGTGAACCACAGCACCGAGTTGGTGGCCGACTTGCGCGAGGAGCCGGTGCCGACCACGTCGCCCACGTACGCGACCAGGTGGCCCTTTTCCTTCAGCGACTCGATGAACTTGACCGGGCCGCGCTTGCCGTCTTCTTCCGGGGTGATACCGGGACGCGCGTTCTTCAGCATTGCCAGTGCGTGCAGCGGGATGTCCGGACGGGTGGTCGCATCCGGGGCCGGCGACAGGTCGTCGGTGTTGGTTTCGCCCGTCACCTTGAAGACGGTGATGGTCAGGCTTTGCGGCACTTCCGGACGGCTCGTGAACCATTCGGCGTCGGCCCAGCTCTGCATCACGGCCTTCGCATTGGCGTTGCCCTTGTCGGCCAGTTCCTTGACGTCGTGGAACTGGTCGAACATCAGCAGGGTTTTCTTCAGCGCGTCGGCGGCCACGGTGCCCACTTCGGCGTCGGACAGCAGTTCGATCAGCGGCTGGATGTTGTAGCCGCCCAGCATCGTGCCGAGCAGTTCCGTCGCACGGGCGCGCGAGATCAGCGCGCAGGCGGTCTGGCCGTTGGCCACGGCGGCGAGGAAGCCTGCCTTCACGCGGGCGGCTTCGTCCACACCGGCGGGCACGCGGTTGGTGATCAGGTCGAGCAGCGTCTGCTCTTCGCCAGCGGGCGGGTTCGTCAGGAGTTCAACCAGCTCGGCGGTCTGCTGAGCCGTCAGCGGCAGGGGAGGAATGCCGAGCGCGGCGCGTGCGGCCACGTGAGCACGAAAATTTTCAAGCATGGGGGACCTGCTGGTATTTGCGTTTCAGGGAAAGGCTTTTAAGGCACTCCAAGCTGTGCCGGGCACTGCTTCGATCGCGATTTTAATTGCAATACCCATGCAAGGTCAAATGTCTTATGTCTTATATAAGAGTTGCGCCCCTCCTGCACCGCAAAAGCACCGACTGTGTAAGCCGCTTCAATCATTCGCAGTGCCCCGAACACTTTGATTCCTGCCCGCTTAGCGGCTACAACAGAGGATGTCCGGCGATGTTCTTCCCGGCCGGAGCCAACCGGCAGCGGAGGCGTGAATGAGCTATCAACTGATGGGCAGCATCCTCGAAGTGTGTGAATGCAAGGTGCTGTGTCCGTGCTGGATCGGAGAAGATCCCGATAACGGCATTTGCCGCAGCGCGCTTGCATACCACTACGAGCAAGGCATGATCGACGGCGTCGATGTATCGGGCCTGACGATCGCGTTCGCGGCGTTCATTCCCGGCAACGTGCTCAAAGGCGGCTGGCGCGTCGCGATGTTCGTCGACGAGCGCGCGAGCGACGCGCAATTCGACGCCCTGGTTAGCGTGCACCGTGGCGAGCGCGGTGGCCCCATCGCGGATCTCGTGCAGTTGATCGGCGAAGTCGTGTCCGTGGAACGCGCGCCGATCGAATACGCGGTCGTCGACGGCAAGGGCAGGATGAAAGTCGGCGAAGCCATCGAGGCCGAGTTGGAGCCCTATCGCGGCCCGACCGGCGAGCCGACCAAACTGGTCGAAAGCATCTTTTCGACGATACCCGGCTCCCCTGCTTTCGTCGGCAAGGCGAACGCATTCCGACTGCGGCACGAAAAGCTCGATCTCGACCTCGCCTTGACCGGACATAACGCCATTCAGGGATCGTTCAGCTTCGCGTCGTGAAGATGCTCGCACGCTCGCGGCTGTTCGCGCCGCTCTTCGTCGCATTGACGGGCAGCGCGTGGATCGCGTTATGGATATGGGACGCGGGGCCCTATGCGCGTTTTCTGCATCATGCGAGTTGGACCGAACTGCCGCTCGTCGGCCCGATATGCCGTGAGGTGCCCGGCGCGAGCCTCACGATTGCGGCATTGCTGCACAGCGTCGCATGGCTGCTGATGATCGCGGCGATGATGCTGCCGACCGCCTTCCCGCTCTTCGACACCTTCCGGCGGATGACCGTCGCGCACTCAAACCGGCGCACGCTGATGGCGCTTCTGATCGTCGGTTATGCGACGATGTGGGCGCTGTTCGGCGTGCTCGCGCACGGCTTCGACGCGGCGCTCCATCTGGTCGCGGACCAGTCTGCGAGCTTGCTTGCAAACGGCTGGCTGATCGGCGCCGCGATCGTCGCGCTCGCGGGCCTTTATCAGTTCAGCAGCCTCAAGCACCGATGTCTCGACAAATGCCGCTCGCCGCTGATGTTCATCACCGAGCATTGGCGCGGCAGGAGCGCGCGCCGCGAAAGCTTTGCGCTCGGCATCAGTCACGGCGCTTTCTGCATCGGCTGCTGTTGGGCCCTGATGCTGCTGATGTTCGCGGTCGGCACTGGCAGCGTCGGCTGGATGCTGGCGCTGGGCGCGATCATGTCGGCCGAGAAGAATTTCAGCTGGGGCAGGTCCATCGGCAAGCCGCTCGGCATTGCGTTGCTTGTGTGGTCCGCATGGATCGTCCTTCAGCACGCCCGCATCGCCTGAGCCATGCGCGGCATCTTGCGCCCACGTAGCCCCGTTACCCCTCTGCGCTTCCAAAGAACGCAGTGAGTTCGTCGGCGACCGCGCGCGGTTGTTCTTCTGGAATGAAGTGCCCGCAGTGACTAATGATGCGGCCTATTGGCCGCCTTTCGCCGCAAGAACCAGTCGAGGTATTCACGTTCCTTGCCGGCGAGCAGCACTTCCGGCAGGTCCGGTAGCCCGTGAAATGCGAAATGCCAGGTGCGCCATGCACGCTCGGGCGCGCTCGGCAACGCATCAGGCAACGTCACGCCGGGGATCCCCGCATCCAACAGCGCGAGTCGCCGGACTTCGTCGCCGAACATTACGGCGTAAGGAAAAGCCACCCACGCTCCAATGTCGTGTGCAGCAAGAAAGTACCGGGTCATCCCCCGTTGCTGGAGCAAACCGTGAACATGGCTCGCAAGGGCTTGTGTGTCGTAGCCGTCCATCGGACGATCCGAATCACCTTGTCCGGGAAGGTCCGGTGCGACGACTCGGTAGGTCTTTGCGAGCAGTCCCATCACTTTGCGCCAGGCGAACCAGCTCTCGGGAAAGCCCGCGAGCAACACGACCACGTCGCCCTGTGGGTTTCCACCGGTGACGTAGTGCAGCCTCAGTCCGTCGACTGTCGCGAACTTGTGCTCGAATCCTGCTAGCCCCGCAACGGGCCTTGCTACTGGCAACGTGCTTACGAATCCGGAACTCCCTGATGGCACCGGCGAGTGATGTGTTTTCACGAACGAAACTCCTCTGGGTTGGGGGATGACACCGTTGAGCGGCTTTTCTCATTGGCGGATGATGTTAGGAAATGTACGTTTCCTAATAGGGTGACCGGCACGCGGAGGTCATGCGATGCTATGTCTTGATGTGCTTAGTCCAACAGACGCATGGCCTGATCCGCCGCCGCCATCATGTGTGCCCGGGATCGCCCGACTTTGCCGACGACTCTCAAACCTTGCGTCAGACTCAGCAGTGCGAGGCCGGTAGCGTCCGGATCCACGGCGGACGCGATCGAACCGTCTGTCTGGCCCGCTCGGATCAAACGACACAACAGACGCTCCGTTCGCTGCAAAGATGCGACCACATGACTCGCGATCTCATCATCGAAGGCCAGCAGGTCGACTGCACTTCCGACTACGAGACAACCTCGCTTGCCCTCATCGCCAATTGCAGACTCAGCATAAAACCGCAGAATGGCCCGTACCTTGTCGCGGCCGGTCTGCTCCGCGTCGAGCAGGCGCTGCAACTGGTCATTTCGTAGATGGATGTAGCGCTCGAGCGCGGCAAGGAATACCGCTCGCTTATCGGCGAACGCCTTGTAGATACTGCCGGCCGTGAGCCCCATCGCGGACCCAAGGTCGCCAAGAGACGTCCCTTGATAACCGCGCTCACGAAAAATCTGGATTGCCCCGTCCAGCGCGACGTCCATGTCGAATTCGCGTGGACGACCTGGAGCACGTGGCTGTCTGGCAGCATGGTTGCGTGTAGTCATACGGCGATTATAGGAAATGATCATTTCCTAATCAAGCTGTCCCAACGTGTACAGGCATTCGCGCCAGGCTCGTCGACCGTCTCATCCACTTTTTCCGTGTACGACTTTTATCTGAGGCCACAGGGGACGATCGGCCGTGACGCGGTCCAACCAATCCGGTGTAGTCTGACGGTCTGGTGCGCATTTTGGAGGCGGCATGGAACGGGAGCTGAAGCTGCGCGTTGCGAAGGAAGATCTCGTCAAATTGCGCAACGCGTCGATGCTTGCGCAATCAGAAGCCACGGCGGGAACGCCTCACCTGCTGACGAGCACCTATTTCGACACGCCCGATTTTTCATTTCACTGGTGCGGGGCTTCGCTGCGCGTGCGCACCGTCGGCAACGACAAAATCCAGACGCTGAAGCGCGAAGGATCGGCCAAGGCGGGGTTGTTCGACCGGGACGAGTTCGAGATGCCCGTGAATAGCGACGCGCCCGATCTAACGCTGCTGTACGATCAGATCCCCGACGACAGCGACTGCGGAAAGCTGATTCGCGACGAGACCGTTGCGGCCCAACTGAAGCCGGTGTTCGTCACGCGGATCAACCGGTCAGCGTTTGTGCTGCGCCAGCCGTCCGGAGACGAACTCGAGCTTGCTCTCGACGAAGGAAGCGTCGAAGCGGATTCGGGATCAGTGCAGATCGCCGCGGTGGAACTGGAACTGAAACAGGGCAATCCGGATGTGCTGTACCGCGTCGCGCTGGAAATGCTCGAAACTGTGCCGCTGCGTATCGATCATCGCAGCAAGGCAGATGTCGGGTATGCACTGCTCATTGACGAGCATAGCGAGGCGGTGAAAGCGCAACCAGTGCGACTGAACAAACGCGACTCGGTCGAGGATGCGTTCTGCGTGATTGTGCGCAACTGTCTGGACCAGGTCCACGCGAATGAACGGGGCGTCGTGTCGGGCCACGCTCCATCGAGCGTCCATCAGATGCGCGTGGGACTTCGTCGCTTGCGTTCGGCTCTCGACCTGTTTGCGAAGGTCATCCCCGCCTCGTCCGGATTCGACGAGGAGTTGCGCTGGATTGCCTCGGAACTCGGTGGCGCGCGCGACTGGGAAGTGCTTGCGGGATCGACGCTCGACCATGCCGGCGCCGACGGCAATGCGGACGAGATCCGGCCCGTCAGACAGGCGTGCGAGCAGATTGCCGTCAACAACCGGCAGCGCGCGGCTGCCGCGGTCGAGTCGGTTCGCTACACGCGGCTCGCGCTCCAGTTCGCGCTCTGGATGAACCGCAAAGGTTGGCGAGATGAGATGTCCGACGAACAGCGCAACGCAATCAGCGGCCCGGTGAAGTCATTCGCCGCCGATGTCCTGCGTCGTCGGCACAAGAAACTGATCAAACGTGGCAAGGGTTTGGCCGATCTGGACGATCACCGTCGTCACCGCGCCCGCATCGCGGCGAAAAAAGTTCGATACGCCACCGAGTTCTTTGCGTCGCTATGCCCGAAGCAGGCCGTTCGCCATTATGTCGACGCGCTCACCGCGCTTCAGGATGATCTCGGCTGGCGCAACGATGCCGTCGTCGCCGATCAGCTTCTGAAGTCGTTGTTGAAAACGTCGCCGGAAGCAGCCTCGGGCGCGGCCTTCGCACGCGGCTTCCTCGCGTCACGCGTCGCTGCCGATCATCAGACATTGAAGAAGCTGTGGAAGCGCTTCAAACTGCTTTCGTCACCGCACTGACGCGAACAATTCACCGCGATGTATCCGGGCACGAACCTGTCACGCGCAACACTCATCGTGAGGTCTCACGATGTTCGAGATCGAAGTCTTATTATCCGAACAAGCGCGACCACGCCGCGCGTATGCGGCGCGCGCGGTCCTCGAACAGGTACGACGCAGCGAGCGCGAACAGGCCTGACATGACCCCCGTCGCGACGTGTTCGAGAACATGAAAGCGGTACTGGCTCAAATGAGAGTAGGCATCGCCGATAGCGGTCAGGCAACCGACGAGCAGTGCGTTGCTATAGCGATTCCCGTACCACTTCGCCGCCGGCGTGAAGGTGAGCAGCAGGGCGAGCACACCGGTGAGCAGCCCGGTTTTGAATGCGATCGCCCAGTGCGTGAGGCTCATGATGTTGCCCCAGCTCCCCGGCATACAGGTCATGCACGCGCTGGTTGGCTGCCAGAAACGCTGGATAAACAGTTTGAAGCGGCGTTTCCATGCGCTTCCCATGATGTACTCCACGATATCCAGCGCGAGATTTCACGCAGACATGGTACATCGCGAGCGTGCCGTGGCGTGTGATGAGCGTGCGGTGATAAAGGACCGTCACACACGTTACCCGCCTCTGTGCGTCAGTCAATTGACCTGCGTCAATTGACTTCGTCCATGATCGATTACAAGCCGTTTGAGGCGGGTGGCATCGAGGCCTTCACTGAAACACCGGTTTTCCCGACGCGTCCTTGACCTTGGTCTTCCATTGCGCGCGGATTTCCGCCACGACCGAATCCGGCAGCGAAATGTAGTCGAGATCGCTGGCAGCCTGGCCGCCGTTCTTGAACGCCCAGTCGAAGAACTTCAACGTTGCCGCGCCTTGCGCCGGCTTGTCCTGCGTCGCATGCAGGAGCACGAAGGTCGCGCCGACGACAGGCCACGCGTCCTTGCCGGGCTCGTTCGTCAGGATCTGGTAGAAGGTCGTCTTCCAGTCCGCGCCCGAGGCGGCCGCCTTGAAGGTTTCGGTCTTCGGCGCAACCACGATACCGGCCGAATTCTTCAGGCTGGTGTAGATCATGTTGTTTTGCTTAGCATATGCCCACTCGACGTAACCGACCGCGCCCGGCAGGCGTTGCACGAACGCGGCAACGCCGTCATTGCCCTTGCCGCCCGTACCGGTCGGCCAGTTCACCGTCGTGCCTTCGCCGACCTTCGACTTCCACTCCGGGTTCACCTTCGACAGAAAGTTCGTCCAGATGAAGCTCGTGCCCGAACCGTCGGCGCGGCGCACCACGGCGATGTCCGTATCTGGCAGCTTCATACCCGGATTCAGCGCGGCGATCGCCGGATCGTTCCATTTCTTGATCTTGTTCAGATAGATGTCGCCAAGCACGGCACCCGACAGAATGAGTTGACCCGGCTTCACGCCGGGCAGGTTCACGACCGGCACGACGCCGCCGACCACGGTCGGGAATTGGAACAGGCCAGTCTTCGCCAGTTCGTCCTCCTTCATCGGCGCATCGGAACCTGCGAAATCAACGGTCTTCGCGATGATCTGCTTGATGCCGCCCGCTGAACCGATGCCTTGGTAGTTGACCTTGCCGCCTCCCGCCTTTTGGTAGGCGTCAGCCCACTTGTTATAGATCGGGGCCGCAAAAGTGCTGCCCGCGCCGGTGATGTTGACGGTTTGCGCTTGCGCGGCCGCGAGCGGTAGAGCAACGGCAAGAACTGCAATTCCTCGTTTGAACAGCATGGTTTGCCTCCACGAGATTGACTGACCGGTTCAATGGTTGCAGCAAGCTACGCGCCGCGATCCCTCTCTTGCGCATTCCGCAGGCCCGGCGTGCCCATCGCCGCGTCGAGCCTTGCCATCGGCTCGAACGTCTAAACTTAGGCGGTTCGAATGACATTTTGTTGACAACTGCGGCGCGGCGTTCAGACGGTCTGATTGCGGCGTCGTTCAGCAATGCGCTTGGCTTTGCCGCGTTGAAGGATGGAATCTCACGGACAGGCTTCGGCTTCTGCATAGTACCGGTTCGGCGCGGGAAAAACTCCGGTGATGACTTCGATCAGAAAGGGGCCGTCATATTGACAAGCTTCACTCAGTACACCATCAAGCTCGTCGATGCGCTCAACCGCGCGCGCGGCCACACCGATCGACGATGCAAAAGCCGACCAGCTATGACAGGGCAATTTGGAGAACTGCTCTGAAATCGAACCACTCCTGATAGCGTCGATATGGATTGCGCCATGTGCGGCGTTGTTCAGAACCACATAGATCACCTTGACTCGGTATCGAGCCGCGGTCTGAATCTCCATGCCGTGCATCATCATGCACCCATCGCCGGTCACCACGACACACGGGCGTTCCGGGGCCGCAAGCTTGACGCCGATTCCGGCTGCGATGGCCCAGCCCATCGGGGCGAGCGAGCTCGACGAAAAGTAGTTGCCCTTACCTGACGACAGCCAGTAATGGGCCATGAAGATGCGGTGGGCTCCGGAATCCACCACGACGTTGCTGTCCTTCGGCAGAATCCGGCACAAGTGCTTAACTACGTCTCCAGGATATAGCGCTTCGTCACCGCTGGAAACTCGGGCTCCTAACTGCTCGAACCGGTGGTCGTACAGGGGGGTCTCGTTGATCTCGGCAATCCACCCCTTTCTTCTTTGCAGTGCTTGCGGCAGCCCGGGAGGGCTGTCCGCGGCTTTCTGGGCCAGCAACCGGAAGCTCGCGGAAATTCCGGAGAAGATTCCTTGACGCGAAATGTGCCCCATCGCCGGTGAATCGAAGCTGTCATCAAAGATGAATAGCTCCTTCCCCCCTGTCAGCCTCCTGCTCCAGTTCATGCTGTCTCGCTGGTTCAGGTCGCTACCAAATACGACTAGTACATCAAGTTCGTCGGAGTTGATCACCCGTGCAGCGCGCGAATGACTTGAAAATCCGTACACACCCAGTGCAAGGGCATGTTGCTCAGGAAATGCACCTTTTCCCGATAGTGTCGTTGCGACTGGAATGTGAAAGCCTTCGGCAACCTCGAGAAGAAGCTTTGCGGTTTCCGCATCATTGCCGCGACTTCCGACCAGAAACGCGACTCTCTTCGACTGAAACAGATACTGATCGCACAGCGCATCGAGAGCGGCGCGGTTCGCGGGCACTTCGCATGCGTTAAATTCGCGGTGAGCGTAGGGTTGCCGTGCCACCTCCTGACCGGGCAGGACATCCTGCTTTTGAACGTCTACGGGGATACTGATGAATGACTGCGCTCGACGCATCCAGTTCAACCCTTCGATCGCACGACGCATCTCGGCCTGAGTATTTTCCTTGTTCTTTAGCTCGACGATATCCGTCACCAGACTTCTGACCACGCCGCTTTCAAAAATGCCTCCGGGCGTGGCATCCTGGAACGCCCCTTTGCCTTCCGCGTGCGACGAGATCCCGCCGGCAATATAGAGCATCGGAATCCGGTCTGCGTGAGCGGCTGCCATGCCGGGAACGAAATTCATCGTGCCTGGGCCGGAAATCCCTGCGCAAACGCCGAATTTCCGGCTGGCGCGGGCATAGCCATCGGCCATGAAAGCACTGCCAGTCTCATGAGCGCCTACGATTCCGCGAATCAAAGGGGAGTTGTCGATTGCGTCCAGCAGCGGATAGATCAGTTTTCCCGGGACCAGGAACACGTGGTCTATTCCGGCGGACTCCAACGAGTTCACAACCATTGTCGAGACATTGAGCGGAGCGTTTGATCCCATAGTTTTGATTACGATCTCACGAGTTACCGTTAATCGAATCTCACCGCTGCGCATCTGCCCGTCACGCGCTGCATGTCGGAGCGGCGCGAGACGAGATCAGCGATGGCCAGTGCGCGGAGACGGCGAGACGACATTCAAGGCGCTGCACGTCGAGTGCAGTCGCGCATCGCGCTATTTCCTCGAACCCGCTTGACCGGCGGGCCCGGGTGTCTCCGTCCACAATCACACGCCCTGGCTGCACTGTTGATCATCCACGCTGCCTGCGTGCCTGAGGCAGTCGCCGCGCCGCATTGATAGCCATCCGGCGCACGTGTATCGCGGATCTTCGCCCGCTCGACTCCCGCGGGGCTGGCACGCGCCGACGGTATGAATCGACGTCATCAAGCACCCGGAACCGGTCGGAATCGCTCAGAATTTCTGCCAGTCCGTCTCAGTCGCGGCGGCGACGACTACCGGACCTTCTGAAGAGGGGATTGGTCTCCTCGCAACCTTTGCCGGTGTTACAGCAGAGGACGGGGCGCGGTTCAGGGCCGTGCGTTGCGGTACTGCCGCTTGCGTCGTCGCTCGCGATGAAGCAGCCTTCTGGCCATCGACCTTGAAAAAAGCGACCGTCTTGCGCAGGCTTTCCGCTTGCCGGGCCATTGTCTGGGCTGCCGCCGACGCCTCTTCGACAAGCGCAGCGTTTTGCTGTGTGACCTGGTCCATCTGGTTGACTGCCTGATTGACCTGTTCGATACCGGTGCTTTGCTCGCTCGATGCCGACGAGATTTCGCCCACGATGTCGGTCACGCGCTTCACTGACTGCACGATTTCCTTGATCGCACCGCCCGCTTCTTCGACGAGCATCGAGCCTGCCTCCACCCGGCTGAGAGAGTCCGAGATCAACTCCTTGATTTCCTTCGCGGCAGTCGCACTGCGCTGCGCGAGCGTGCGGACTTCACCCGCAACGACAGCGAAGCCCCGCCCCTGTTCTCCCGCGCGGGCCGCTTCGACCGCTGCGTTCAGCGCGAGGATGTTGGTCTGGAAGGCGATGCCTTCGATGACGCCGATAATCTCGGACATCGTGGCCGAGCTGGTGGAGATGTCACGCATTGTGTCGACCACGCGCCCGACGATCTCGCCGCCATGTTGCGCGACGCTCGAGGCGGTACCCGCGAGCGTGGCAGCCTGGGTTGCATTGTCCGTGTTGTGGCGGACCGCCGCAGTCAGTTCCTCCATGCTGGAAGCCGTTTCTTCGAGCGACGCCGCCTGTTGCTCCGTGCGACTCGACAGATCCAGATTGCCTTGTGCGATCTGCGCACTCGCAGTCGCGACACCTTCGGCGTTCTCGCGCACCTCTGATACGACCTGCACCAGGGCGTCGCACATGGCTTTGAGCGACGCCATCAGGCTGTTCGTGTCGCCGGGCCGCAGGGCGATACTGATGTTCAGGTCGCCGGCCGCCACGCTTCTGGCCACAGCAGCAGCCGTCGCCGGCTCCGTACCCAGTTGCCGCGTTACGCTACGCATCATCCATATGCCGATTCCCACGCCGATCGACACGGACATCGCCACGAAGACCAGCATCAAAGTTCGACCTTCCTCGTACACGGCATCGTTGGCTTGAGCTGTCCGTTGCGCGTCGGCCTGTTTCAGGGCAACCAGATTGCCCATCAGCACGAGGGTCTTGAAGCCTTTGTCGTGGTACTCGCCCAGCATGTATTCGGTCAGGCTGTCCCGGTCCCCTAACGCCGCCGCGTTGATCTTGCCTTTCATTTCATTGAAGGCCTGGATGTAGGCCTGCCAACCTTGATCGAGGTCGGCGAACGTAGCCTTGCCTTTGTCGGTATAGATGAGCGGCTCCGCCTGATTGAGGTGCTCACGTGACGAGGCAAAGGCCTTGTCAGCTTGATCGAGCGAGCCAGCCCGCTGTGCGGCCGTCGTGGCCAGAACCGCGTTGCGCAGATAGGTGCCGACTCTCAGTACGTCGGCG
The DNA here is from genome assembly GCF_050436245.1 of Paraburkholderia sp. MM6662-R1. Taxonomy (NCBI): domain Bacteria; kingdom Pseudomonadati; phylum Pseudomonadota; class Betaproteobacteria; order Burkholderiales; family Burkholderiaceae; genus Paraburkholderia; species Paraburkholderia sp. MM6662-R1. The sequence goes on from NZ_JBNDLV010000003.1 coordinate 1,295,083, forward strand.
TTAGCCTGCTGTATCAGGTTGAGCCCGACAAGGTCCTGCCGATACGTCTTGTCTGCGTTCGCACTGATCTCCGCCATGTTGTGCAGGCCGATCCCGCTGACAACAGCGCTGATGATCGAAACCAGGATGAACGCACTGATCAGCTTGGCGCCGAGTTTCATATTGCCGAAATTCATAGTTCGCTTTGTTGAGAATGTAAGAACCCGAACGGATAAGCAGGTACATCACCGCTTTGGCGCCCGCTATAACACAAGGCCATACCGACGCGAAACGCAGTACCGGACATAACTGGTTATCGGCAATACGCTCTAATTCTTCAGGTGAATAGCGGGATTATCGCGAAGATTTTTTTACGTCCCTATAAGAGAACAGGAGTGGTCTATTTTGGGCCGATGAAAGTGCCAATCGGTGCACGCGCTCGTGCCGGCCGCACTCGCTTGGTGCAACGCTTTTGGTCGCCCCGAACATGCACGCTCTATCGACGAACAACCGCGCTGAGATTCATTCTGTTTCGATATGTTTATATCGATTCAATATTTAAGTTTTGCATGTTCCGGAGCAGCCGCACGGGCATGCAACACGCGACGAAATTTTATCCAGGAGGCCCTATGAGCAATAGGATCGCGCAGCTTTTCCGGCATTTGACTGCGGGTGTGTATGTGATCGGCGTAGCGGACGGCGAGCGCCGCAATGCGTTCACCGCAAGCTCGGTGATGCAGGTTTCGTTTTCACCATTGCTGGTCGCGCTCGGCATCAGTCCCGAGCATGAGTCGTACGAACTACTGCGCAGCGGCGCGGTGTTCGCGATCAGCGTGTTGCGCGCGGATCAACAGAGGGTCGCCGAGCACTTCGGCACGCAGTCGGGCCGAGCCGTCGACAAGCTCGCGGTGGCTCGCTGGCGTACCGGCGTGACCGGCGCGCCGCTGTTACTCGATGCGCTCGCGCATTTCGACTGCCGGGTGACCGGCGACATCGAGGCGGGAGATCATCGGCTGATAGTTGGGCGCGTCGTCGATGGCGCGCTAGCCGGCGCGGACGGCGACCCGCTGATCTACGCGCAGACTGGCAATCTCGACATGAGCGAGGATCTTTATCCGGAGACGTTTTCGTAGTTGGCTGGCGTGCTGGCTGCTCAATGCCAGTGCCCGCCATGTCCTCCGTGCCAGTGGCCGTAATAGCCGCCATGGCCATAGCCACCGCCCCAGTAGCCTCCGATCACCACTGACGGTCCCCACCATCCGTAGTAGCCCGGCCATGAATAGCCATAGGGATAGCCGTAATAGCCGGGATAACCGTAATAGCCCGGATAACCGTAATACCCGGGATAGCCGTAATAAGCAGGCGCAGGTACCGCGACGTACGTGCAATTCTGTCCCGACAACGGCAAGTCGTTTGGCGCCGGATTCGCGGCCGCCGTACCGCTCGCCGGCACAGGCGCGTTGCCAGACGATGCTTGCGCGGGGCCGGTGGCAGTGGCGCTGGTGCAGGCGTAATAGCCACCGGCTCCCGGATAGTACGAATAAGGACCGTAATAGACGCAGCCAGACAACACACATACGCCCGCCACGCCAGTGCATAGACCAACGATTCCACAACGCATGATCGCTCCCCCTATCCGGGCGCAGCGCAGCCGTCTCGACACGGCGTGTTTTTATTCTAGTCTTCGAATCCGGTCTCGGGTACGGGTCTTGCGAACCGCAGATATTCCGTGGAAATCAGGAGTTTCGACATGAACCCGCTCGATCCGCTCGACCCGAACGCCTCCGCGACTCCCGTACAGCCCAGCGCCGGCGCACGTATCGCCGGCAGCGGCGTCGGCGACGGTCCCGGACCCGAGGTCATGGCCGCCGCGACGCTCGACGGCAACAAGGTGATCTCTTCCGATGGCCAGGACCTCGGCAAAATCTCCGACATCATGCTCGACGTGCGCAGCGGCCGCATCGCGTATGCGGTGCTGACGGAGGGCGCTTTCCTCGGCATCGGCGGGACCTTGCACGCGATCCCGTGGCGTTCGCTGACGCTCGACACGGACCGCAAGTGCTTCCAGCTGGACGCCACGGCCGAGCAGGTGAAAAGCTCGCCGGGCTTCGACAAGGACCATTGGCCGGCAATGGCCGATCGCGCATGGGGGACGTCGGTCCATCAGTTCTATCATCGCGAACCGTACTGGGAAGCGACGCGCAGTGTCGTCGAAAGCGATCCCGCGACACGTGTCGATCCGACGAGCGGAATCTGAAGACACGCATCGCGACGCTCGAGCACCGCTACCTCGCACGCGTTGCCTGTTGCGGCGAGCACGCGAGGCGCGGTGCGCTGTTACACCCCGATGGTCCGCGTCGTCTTCAGCGCGATCCACGTCATGCCTTCGCGCAAGCCTTCGAGTACCGCTTCTCTTTCCACGGCGAACACCTGCGACTGATGAAAGGTGCGTTCGAAGTCACCCTCGGGCGACACATGTTTGACATGGATCGTCGACAGGAACCCGCCTTCCTGCGCCTCCCGCGTCTCGACGCTCACGGACCATGTTCCTTCCTGCGCGTTTGCTGATATGGCCATTGGATGCTCCTCGGGGTTGTCGCGAGCGACTGCCATCGTCAGCGTAATGGCCCGCAACGCCTCTCTCGTTGATCCACGTCAACCGTCAACACGAACCATGAGTCACGCTCGACGTCGTTCGCTTTCCCCGATACTTTCAGCTCCGTTTCAGACGCACGCCATCGCGTGAAAACCCTGCCGGGAAAACGCGCAATGCCTCTTGCACGCGGCGTGCTTGGCGCGCCGCGCGCACCGATTTCGCGCCCCTCGCCGCGACGTTTCGCGGTAAGCTTTGCGACGGTATCCGCGTCACGAGTTCGTGCCGGTGCGGCCACGCTGCCCTCATGATCGACGAACGTCGGAGTTCATCATGTGGTACGCCTTCATCGATGCACAGCAACGCCTCGCGCGCGCGATGGTCGGAGGAGTTCTGTCCGAACCGGAGTCGGGGCCGCGCCCGCAAGCGGGCTGGCTCGGCCCGGAGCAGGCGGCCGACGCGTTCAGCTACTGGCTGCTGAGATCCGCCTGCGCTTTCGAACGAACGCCGACATTCGCGATCCACTCCGTTGCCGGCAACGGTAGCCGCGTTACCGTCGACGAAAGCGTCGTCGCCTCCTTGCCGCTCGGCGCGCTGCTCAGGTTCAAGCGCAACCCCTCTACACCCCCTACCGACGCAAAACTGCCGGTGCTGTTGTGCGCGCCCCTCGCCGGACATCACTCAGTCATGCTGCGCGAGACCGTCGAAACGCTGCTCGAGGAACGTGACGTGTTCGTGACCGATTGGGCCGACGCGCGCGACGTGCCGCGCGAAGCGGGCCCGCTATCGCTCGACGACTACGTGCAGGCGCTCGAAAGCTTCGTCGGCGCCGCCCGCGCGTTCGGTTCGCCGGTTCATGTGATCGCGATCTGTCAGGCGAGCGTGCCTGCGCTCGGCGCCGCGGCGCTGCTCGCCATGGACGAGGCGGCGCCGATCGCGAGCCTCTCGCTACTCGGCGGCCCGATCGATACCCGTTTGAACCCGACCATCACCGACCGCTTCGCCAGTTCCCATTCGCTCGAGTGGTTTCACGACCATGCGATCGATATCGTTCCACCGCCCTATTGCGGCGCGGGGCGTCTCGTGTATCCGGGCTTCATCCAGCAGACCGCGATTTTTGCCGCGCATCCGGAGCGGCAGTTGCGACTCGAAGCGGATTACTGGTCCCGATGGCTCGCCGGCGACATGCCCGGTGCGCAGCGGGCGCTGCGCTCGGCAAACGAATATGCCGCGGTGCTCGACATGGCGGAGTGCTACTTCTTCGACATGCTTCGTGTGGTGTTTCACGAACATCTGTTGCCGCGCGATCTGTGGTCGGTCGCCGGGCGCCGGGTACGAATCGCCGCGCTGCGCGATACCCCGCTGTGCTCGATCGAGGGTGACAGCGACGAGATCACGGGCGCGGGGCAAACGCATTGCGCGCATGCGCTGTGCGATGCATCGCCGATGCGCGCCGCGCGGCAGCTCACCATCGAGCAGTGCAATCACTACGACCTCTTCATCGGGCCGCGTTGGCGCGATGCGGTTCATCCGGGGCTCTGCGAATTCTGGCGCGATGTCGAGCACGCCGCGTTGAAGGTTTGCCGGCCGCGCCGCGCGGCCAGGGGTTCGGCAAACCGCAAATCGGCGTGAGGTGGCCGGGAAAACGTCAGCAGTCCGCATCTGACGAACGCCGAGCGTCACGTCACGACGCAAGTTCGTCAGTTCCCACGCTCGGTGCCGATCGCTGTTTCGAGGGTCATTTCCGCCGCATCGAACGCGCGACGGATCGCCGCTTTGGCGTCGTCGTCAGTGCAGTGCGCGACGGGCTTGAACTCGCGCGCGGGCGTGACCAGATCCAGCCTCACGTCATACAGCGGATGCGCCGATCCCGGACGCAACGCCTCGATGGCGAGATGGCAGTGCGACACGAGCGCGCCAAACCGCGCGAGACGCACCAGTTGCGCACCTGCTTCCGCTTCGAGCGGAGCGGCACCCGCAAAGCCAAGGTAGACGATCTGCATGTCGATGCCCATCTTCGCCTCCCCTTGCGAGTGTCGATCGAACCTGTTCCGCGCAGACTCAGGGTCCAGGCGCCTGCTATGGGGCTTATCTTGTTCTTGCCAGAAAGACAGTCATTGACGTGGGTCAAGCGCGGTGAAGGCGAGCACCCTCACTGCATATGCATACCCCCGTTAATCGCAATGTCCGCACCGGTGATAAAAGCCGCCTCCTCCGAGCATAGAAACGCGATCAACGCCGCCACCTCGTCCGGACGTCCCAGCCGGCCGAGCGGAATCTGCGGCAGGATCTTCGTGTCGAGGATCTCGCGCGGCACCGCTTCGACCATCGCGGTCGCGAGATAACCGGGCGACACCGTGTTCACCGTGACGCCGTGCTTCGCGGTTTCGAGCGCAAGTGCCTTCGTGAAACCGTGCACGCCCGCTTTGGCCGCTGAATAATTGGTTTGCCCGTAGGCGCCGCGCGAACCGTTGACCGACCCCACGTTGACGATGCGGCCGTGGCGCCGCTCGAGCATGCCGGGCAACAGCGGCTTGCTCATGTTGAACAGGCCATCGAGATCGGTGCGCAGCACGGCGTCCCAGTGCTCCTTGCTCATCTTCGCGAAGCTCGTGTCGTGCGTGATGCCCGCGTTGTTGATCAGCACGTCTACCGCGCCCAGTTCGGTCAGCACGCGTTGCGCGCAGCGCGCGCATGAATCGAAGTCGGCGATGTCGGCTTCGTACGCGTGAAAGTCGCGCCCCGTGTCGCGCTCGTGCTGCAGCCATGTCGACACGTGATCGTTGTGCGTCGAGTGCGTCACCGCGACCGTCATGCCCGCGTCATGAAGCGCCCGGCTGACCGCCGTGCCCAAACCGCCCATCCCGCCTGTGACCAATGCCACGCGATCCGTTCCCATCTGAACTCCTCCTTGCCGTGTCTGCCATTGACGGTGCGCGCGCCGGCCTTGCCGGCTCGCGCGGCTAAACGACGCCCGCGAACGGCAGCGCGTTCTGCGAGCTCCACCACCATGCGCTCAGGCCGCCCGCGAGCGGCGCGACGCCTGGCGCGATGCCGTACCCCGCCTGCCACCACGCATACCAGGCGGCGCAAGCGCGGTTGGCCTCGCCGAACCAGTCCGCCTCACGCTGCGCGACGAAAGCGATCGACTTGCTCCAGTCGGCGAAGCACCGCTCGGCGTACTCGTGTGCCGCGCCCTGTGCGGTCTGATACGCCGCCGCGTAGTCGAGCCAGCCTTCGGGCGGTCCGGACGCCGTCGAGGTCCATGGTGAAGCGGGGCGCCCGGGCGGCGCATCGGATTCGGAAATCATGATCGCTGCCCTCCAGAGCACAGCATAGGATTGCCAGGCGCGGTTGCAAACCGTCGAGCGTGCCTGCCACTGTATTGAACGCGCGGCGGCCCGCGCTTGATCTGCATCAACAGCCGCGGCCGCCGGGCCCTTAGACTCCATTTGACGACGGGCTCGAGCCTGCTTGCGCCCGTTTCCCCACGTTTCTGTCACGGAGCTTTGGCGATGAGCTACAAAAGCATTCTCGTTCACCTCGATACGAGCGTTCGTGCACATCCGCGCCTCGAAATCGCATTGCAGCTCGCACACCGCTTTCATGCGACGCTGACCGGCCTGTTTTCGACGTACGTGCCACCGCGGCACGCGTTCTTCGTGATGGCCGGCACCGCCGACTACTACGCGGAGCACGAGCGTCTGCGGCACGAGCGTGCCAGCGCGCTCGAGCGGCTGTTTCGTGCGGAACTCGCGCGCGCGAACGTCGACGGTCATTGGATCGCCGCGAACGGCTACGCGAACGACGTCGTGCCGCCCTATGCGCGTCTCGCCGATCTGATCGTGCTCGGGCAGACCGATCCGACCGATCCCGAGGCGTTCGTCGCCGAACAGTTCGTCGAGCACGTCGTGCTGTCGGCCGGGCGGCCGGTGCTGCTGGTGCCGTCGGGCGGCACCTTCGCGGCGCCCGGCCGCCACGTGCTGATCGCGTGGGACGGCAGCCGCGAAGCCACCCGCGCGATCCACGACGCGCTGCCGTTCCTCGCGCACGCGTCCAAAGTGACGCTGCTGACGGTTCATTCATCGGGCGATCGTCCGCCGCGCGACACGGTTCCGGGCGACGACATCGCACTCACCGTCGCACGTCACGGCGTCAAGATCGACGTGCGCGAACTGAGCGTCGCGGACGGCACGCCGGTCGGCGACGCGCTGCTGTCGCAGGCGGCCGACCTCGGCTGCGACATGATCGTGATGGGCGCCTACGCGCATTCGCGTCTGCACGAAGTCGTACTGGGCGGCGCGACGCGCACGATGCTCGAGTCGATGACCGTGCCGGTGCTGTTGTCGCACTGAAGTGACCGCTTAAGGAGTCCGCCATGTTTCACCGCCTACTCGTCGCGCTCGATGGCAGCGACACCGCCTCCCGTGCGTTCGACGCCGCGCTGACCCTTGCCGCCGAATCGGGCGCCGAGCTGCAGCCGCTGTACGTGATCGACGTGCCCGTCATCGCCTACGACGCGCCCGGCTTCGACCCTTGCGTGATCCAGGACGCCTTCATCGAGGAAGGCAAGCGGATCGCGGCCGATGCCCAGAGCCGGATGACCGCGCGCGGGATCAAGGGCACGGCCCGCACCGTCGAAGCCGCGATCACCGGCGAAGACGTCGCGCATCGCATCGTCGAGGCGGCGCTCGAATGGCACGCCGACGCGATCGTGATGGGCACGCACGGCCGCCGTGGTGTTCAACGACTGATGCTCGGCAGCGTCGCCGAGCGCGTGCTGCGCAGCGCCAGCTGCCCGGTGCTGATGGCGTTCCCGCGCACGCGAACGGCGCGACGCGCGATCGGTCAGTCCCGGCCTGCGCCGAAAACGAACTCACCTGAGCTGAGCCGCGAAAACCAGGCTGCTGCGCGGCCGCTCCTACGCGATCGCGCCACGGCTGCGCGACGCGGCGCTTCAGGGCCGCGCGTGCCCGGGTTCGTCATGCCGCACGATCAGCACCGGCTTGTCGGTCGCACGCACGAGCGACTCCGCGACGCTGCCGAGCAGAAAGCGCTGCACGCCGTGGCGGCCGTGCGTGCCCATCACGATCAGATCGGCTTCGATTTCGTCGGCGACGCGCGCGAGCACCGCGGACACGCTTTCGGCGTACGCGTCGATCACCCGCACGCCGCCGGGCACCTGCGCCTCGCGCATCAACTCGCGCGGTGCATCGAGCGCGCGGCTGGCGAATTCTTGCGCCGCGGTCGCCGGTTCCGGCTCGAAAGCCACATCGGCATTGTCCGACCACTTGCCGTGCCCTACCACGCAGCAGGCTTCGAGTGTGGCGCCCGTCAGCTTCGCGAGCTTCAGCGCCTCGGCAAAGGCGCGCTGCGCGCTGGGACTGTCGTCGAGCGCAACCAGAATTCGTGCATACATGTTGGACTCCCTGTGAAAGCGCTGGCATGAACCGAAGCGGTGCCGTCGCGTGTCCGCGCCGACAGTGTGAAGCGCGCGCCGCCGCGCGGCTTGACGCAGGTCAATGGGTCTTTATCGGCTCGTTCCGTGATTACTTGATCAACTGCATGCCTGCGACTTTCGAAGCCGTCACGTCGAAAGTAGCCGTGTACTCGCACTCGGCTACATACCCCATCGCCAGCCATGCACTAGGAATATTCCTACAACACTACCCGAACTCCTAGCGCCGCTTAAATCCCCGCCGATATATTTCTGAGATGAGGTCGCCAATACTGGTCGGTATGGACACCGCCCCGCCAGCCACCTTATCGAGAGTCTTCCTCGTCGACGATGCGACCGAGGTCCGGCGCCGGCTTGCTTGCCTGATCGCGCTGATTCCCGGCATCGAAATCGCCGGCGAGTCCGCCGGCGTCGAGCACACGTTCGACGACATCGTCGCGAGTCGCGCCGATGTCGCGGTGCTGGACCCGTGCTTCTCGGGCAAGACCAATCTGCTGCTGCTCGCGGCGCTGTCGCGGGTGCGGCCGTCCATCGTCAGCATCGTGTTGACCAATCATTGCACGACGGCGTTTCGCCGAGCGTGCGAAGCGGCGGGCGCCGACTTCTGCTTCGACAAGACCTCGGAGTTCGAACTCGCCTGCCGTGCCATCGAAGCGATTGCCTATGCGCGTCGTGCGCATCCGGTCTGAGCGCCAGGAGCCGAGCATGCAAGTTGCCACAGTCTGTGAACCCCGCCACGACGCGCCCCGCAGTTCGCACGTCGTACCGATCCACGTCGTGCCACGCACCGCGGCCACACGCTACGCCGTGACGCGCTGCTCCACCTGCGCGATGCGCGCGATCTGCATGCCGCCCGAGCTGACATCCGACGAACTGAGCCGACTCGACACGTTGATCTGCTCGACGCGCTCGATCAAACGCGGTGACGCGCTGTATCGCGCGGGCGACGCGTTTCAAAGCATCTACGCGATCCGCGCCGGATCGTTCAAGACCGTGGTCATGCATCGCGACGGCCGCGAGCACGTGACTGGCTTCCAGATCGCCGGCGACTCGCTCGGCCTCGACGGCATCGGCGAGGGCAAGCAGAATTGCGATGCGATCGCGCTCGAAGACAGCGTCGTGTGCATCATTCCGTTCGCGCAACTCGAAGCAATCTGTCGCGAGATGAAGCCGATGCAGCATCACATCTACCAGATGATGAGCAGCGAGATCGTGCGCGAATCGAGCCAGATGATGCTGCTCGGCACGATGAGCGCCGAACAGCGCGTCGCGACGTTTCTGCTGAATCTGTCGAAGCGCTTCAAGGCGCGCGGCTTTTCCGCGGCGGAGTTTCATTTGCGCATGACCCGCGAGGAAATCGGCTGCTTTCTGGGCATGAAGCTCGAAACGGTGAGCCGGATGTTCTCGAAGTTCCAGCGCGAGCGCCTCGTCAAGGCGAACGGCAAAACGATCCGCATCGAAGACGCGGAAGGACTGGCTCGGGTTTGAACGCCGACGCGACGCTCGCCTCACGTTCGTTCGCGGGACATGCCGGGTGGAACAAGCGCTCCCGAACTGATATAACTCGGTGCATTGCGGTGCGCGGCCTTGCGTGACCGCCCGGAGGAGCGATGGGTCTGTCGAGCGGCGAGTCTTTCTGCTTCAGCAGTGCGGCGTCCGTTTCGGATGGGCCAGTCGAGGATCGCTATTTCATGTTGATCGATGCGGTTCAGGACTATGCGATCTTCATGCTCGACGTGTCCGGCCGCGTGACCAGCTGGAATCCCGGCGCACAGCGCATCAAGGGCTACACGCCCGAAGAAATCATCGGCCAGCATTTCTCGAAGTTCTATACCCCGGAAGACATCGCGGCCGGCAAGCCCGCCCGCGAACTGGAAATCGCCGCAGCCGTAGGCCGCACCGAGGACGAGGGCTGGCGCGTACGTCGCGACGGCTCGCGTTTCTGGGCCAACGTGGTCGTTTCCGCCGTGCACGACGCGTCGGGCGCGCTGCTCGGCTTCGCCAAGATCACGCGCGACCTGACCGAACGTATGCGCCTCGCGGAACTCGAACGCGCGGATCAGGTATCCACCCACGTGCAGATCGCCCGCGAAAACGAGCAGAAACGTATGGCGCGCGAACTGCACGACGATCTCGGCCAACGGCTGACCGCGCTGAAAATGAGCGTCGCGCTGCTCGAAGCGAAGCTGAAAAGCCAGGCCGACACCGAGCCGCTGGCCGCGCAGACGCATGAACTGCAAAAGCAGATCGACTGGATGGCCGCTTCGCTGCGGCGTATCGCCGCCGATCTGCGGCCCCCGCTGCTCGACGACCTCGGGCTCGCCGCCGCGCTCGACTGGCTGGCCGAAGACTTCACGAAACGCTACGACGTGCGCTCGAGCGTGCATCTCGAACCGGCCGAGCCGGTGTGCGGCGAATTCGCGGCGACGGCGCTGTTTCGCATCGTTCAGGAGGCGTTGACGAACGTCGCGCGGCACGCCAAGGCCAGCCGCGTACGCATCGACATGACCTGCGCGGACCCCATCGTATCGCTCGATATCGAGGATGACGGCGTGGGTGTCGCGCTGGATCGGTCGCAGGGAACAGATTCATTCGGTTTGCTCGGCATTCGCGAACGCGTGCGGCAATTGCGCGGCAACGTGTCGTTCACCAGCTCGCCGGGCCATGGCTTCAGGATCTCGATCCAGATACCGGCCGACGCGCTCGCGTAATGCTCACGCGCTGCCGCGCCCCGCTGTCGCGGGTTACTCTGCTGGCGCATCCTCGGTGCTTGGCTCGCGCATGAGCAGCACCGGACAGGTCGAGAAACGCAGCACCCGCTCCGCCACGCTGCCGATCACGAGGCGCCGCACGCCGCGTCGCCCATGCGTGCCCAGCACAAGCAGATCGGCGTGGATCTGCTCGCCGTGGCGCAGCACGATCGCGGCGACGTCGTCGGACAGGCTCTCCGACTCGATCATTTCAGGGCGGCAAGGCACATCGGCGGCGGCGCAGGCCTGTTCGGCCTCCTCCAGCACCAATTGGCCGTCCTGGCGCAAGGCTTCGACGAGCGTGAGCGGGTCGTAATAGCCGGCATAGGAAAAGAGCGGCGTCTTGTCGACCACATAAACCGGATGCACGACGCCCTTCGTCAACGCGGCGAGATTCACCGCTTCTTTCAGCGCGCGTTTCGAGAAAGTACTGCCGTCTAGCGCGACGAGGATATGTTGGTACATGCCGATTCTCCACTGAGGTTGGATTTGTCAACGCGCGTGGCGCGCCCCTGCTACAGATAAAAGGGCCCGCCCGGACTGCCCAGATACGGCTCCCGCCACTCGCCGTGCGGCACGTCGTCCGCCCGCAACGACGACGCGCCGCGCGGACACACGAGCACGGGACACGCCGCGTCGCGCAGCGTGCGCGACGTCACGTGCCCCGGCAAAGGGTGCGGCGCGCCGCGCATGCCGTGCGAACCCATCACGATCAGGTCCGCGTGCCAGCGTTGCGCTTCGTCGAGAATCGCGCTCGACGCATCGCCGCAATCATCGTCGAACTCGAGCAACGCGGTTTCGGCCGCGCGCCGGCTTTGTTCGAGCATCGCCGCGCCGCGCCGCAAGACATCGATTCGATGCTGCGACACGACTTCGAACGGCAGCCATTCGCACCACGCGAAGCGGTCGTCGGCCGCGTAGACGACCTTGATGCGCGCGTCGGGCGGCGCTACCGCGAGCGCGGTGCGCAGCGCGTCGAGCGCGGTGTCGCTGCCATCGATCGCGACCAGCACGCGGCTCACCGCCGAGGCATCGCTCGCGTCGGTCGACCTCGCCGGCATGTACAGCACCGGACGCCCGATCGACGCGACCAGTTCCTCGGGATCGATACGGCTGTCCCAGCGATGTTCACGCGGATGCGCGGCCACCGCGACCAGATCCGCGTCCCATTGCGTCGCCGTGTGAGCGAGCGCTTCGGCCGCGCCCTGATGCAGCGCGGTGAGATCGACGATCTCGGCGTCGGTCGCCGCGACGACGCCGTGCAACGCGATCACCGCGTCGCGCAGCGCGGCCTGCGCGCCGTGCAGCATCGCGCGATGCGCCTCGCACCAGTCCGGATAGCTGAGCATCAGCGTCGGATAAAGCGCGGCAGGATTGCAAACGATATCGACGAGACGAAAGCGCGCATCCGCCGCGACCAACTGCCGGGCGACGCGCGTGCCGAGCGGCAGTCCGCTGCCGCCCGCGGACGCGATCATCACGCGGTGGAAGGTGTTGCGCCCGGCAGCAGTGTTCATCGGCTCTCCTCGGATCGTCGCACCGCGAGGCGGCGCGTCAAGCGCGTCGCTTCACACCTCGGCCCGTGACGGGGACGCCAACGGTTCGCGCTTACATGAATGAACGCCGACGCGGCGCGCGGCTTGATCTGTATCAAGCGCCAACGGCTCGCTAGCGGATCACGGGCGGACCGCGAGCACGGCCGCGCCGGTCAGGTTGCCGTTGCGCAGATCGTCGAGCGCGCGGTTCGCGTCGCGCAACGCGTAAGTCGTCGTCTCGATCGCGAGCTGCATCTCGGCGGCGCTGCGCATGAACTGAAGCCCATCGTCGCGGGTCAGATTCGCGACCGACACCACGCGCCGCTCGCCCCACAGAAACGCGTACGGGAACGACGGAATGTCGCTCATATGAATGCCGCCGCACACCACCACGCCGCCTTTCGCGACCGCCTGCAACGCCAGCGGCACCAGTGCGCCGACCGGCGCGAACAGCAGCGCGGCGTCGAGTTCGCCGGGCGGTGCCTCGTCGCTGCCGCCGGCCCATGCCGCGCCGAGGCGCAGCGCGAGTTGCTGGGCCGCGTGGTCGCCGGGACGCGTGAACGCATAGACGGTGCGCTGCTGGTGACGCGCCACCTGCGCGACGAGATGCGCGGCCGCGCCGAAACCGTAGATGCCGATCCGTTCGGCGTCGCCCGCCATGCTCAACGTGCGATAGCCGATCAGACCCGCGCACAGCAGCGGCGCGGCCTCGACATCGCTGTAGTGCGGCGGCAGATGAAAGCAGTAGCGGCTGTCGGCGACCGTGCGCTCGGCGTAGCCGCCGTCGATCGTGTAGCCGGTGAAGCCAGCGTCGTCGCAGAGATTTTCGCGGGCGGACAGACAGTAGCGGCAGTGGCCGCAGGTGCGCCCGACCCACGGCACGCCGACCCGCTCGCCCACCGTGAAACCGCTGACGCCCGCGCCCAATTCGGCCACCACGCCGACGATTTCGTGGCCGGGAATCACCGGCCGCTTTGGATGCTCGAGCTCGCGGTCGACCAGATGCAGGTCCGTGCGGCACACGCCGCACGCATGAACGTCGATCAGGATCTCCCCGGCACCGGGCCGCGGATCAGGCACTTCCCGCTCGGTCAGCGTCGCCGAGCTGCCGTCGAACACCATCGCTCGCATCGGGTTCTCCTTCAGATGCTTCGGCGGCGACAAGCTGCCGTCATGGCGGACAGCGAGGCGCGCGCCGTTCTCATCAGCGTAGGCGCGCCATTGTGTCGCGCGATCGGCCCGCGCCGTAGACCGTTTGATCGAAGTCAATAAGGGGCGTTTCGCCGCCCGTACACTGATCTTATTCCTGATACGGGAGTACGTGCCGTGATTGCGCGAATCCGAAACTGTCTGCTCGTGTGCTCGGCGTGCGCGCTGACGGCCGGCGTTGCCTATGGCGAGCCCGAGCCGAGCGCGGTGGGCCGTTATCGGCGCAGGACGCGCACACGCTCGTGCAATGGGTACTTAGCCAATAAGGACTCGATGCGCACGCAGCGGGCCCGCTGCCGACGCGCGATGGCGCCGGCAATGCGAATCAGTTGTATACATTGCGGAGACATGTCATGCGTTTGACTGTTCATCTCGACACGTTCGATCGTGTCAACCCGATGGCCTTCGCCATTCTCTGGCTCGACAAGGACACGCGGCAATGGTCGCGCGAAGGTCATTTCGGGCTCGAGTTGCCCGAATGGGGCGCGTTGCATATGGATTGCGGCAATACGCTCGTGTGCGCGCCGCATAGCTCCGCGCCGGTCTGCGTGCTCGAGGGGCTCGATCTGAATCAGCTCGACGGGCCGTTCGAAGGCGAGGTCGGCCGCGTGCAGTGGTGCGCCGAGCACGGCCGCATCCTCGCGAGCGGCCACTGGCGCGTGCAATGCATCGACGTCGAACGGACGGCACCGGAAAACGGCGTATTCGCAACCGGCGAAGACGCCTGAATCGGCACAGCTCCGGCGTACCGCGTCGCCGATGCCATGACGCGCCGCCGGATATTTCCGTGAGTACGCTCACAACGATGCGATCGCACTGCGCCCCGCCGAATTCGAACACGTCGCGCTCGGCGAGATCGAGTGCCTGAGCAAGCGACTCGCGCAACATGCTGCGCGCGTTCCCGAGCTGCTGAAAGCGCCGTGGCTGCGCACGCAGATTCGCGCCGCGCACACTACATCGCGATCACCTTGCCAGGGTTCAGGAGATTGTGCGGATCGAGCGCGAGCTTGATCGCCTTCATCGCGGCGAGTTCGGCCGGCGAGCGTGACAGGCCGAGCACGCTCAGCTTCTCCTCGCCGATCCCATGCTCGGCCGATACCGAGCCGCCCATTTCCCCCGTCAGTTCATAGACGACGCGCTTGACGTCGTCGATGGCCTCGTCGGTCCAGCCAGGTTCTTGCACCACCACGTGCAGATTGCCGTCGCCGAGATGCCCATAGACGAGGATCGTCGCTTGCGGCCAGCGCGCGCGCAACCGCTCGTCGCAGCGCTGCGCCGCGTCGCCCGCCTGCGCGACCGCGAAGCTGATGTCGAACGAGATGCGTCCCGGAATCAGGCGCGGATATTCGGCTGGCGCGTCGCGAATCGCCCAGAACGCCGCGGCGTCCGCGTCCGATTGCGCGATTGCGGCGTCGGCGATCACGCCGGCGTTCAACATGTCGGCGAGGAATTCCTCGAAAGCCGCCGACTGCCGTTCCGGGTCCGCGCCGCAAGTCTCGAGCAATACGTAGTAGGCGTGATCGCTCGCGAGCGGCACGCGCAGTTCGGGCAGGCGTTGCCGCACGAAGTCGCAATAGCTCGGCCACATGACCTCGAACGCGGACACGCCGGCCGGCAGCCGCTCCTGCGCGCGGCCGAGCAGCGTGGTCACCGCCGCGCAGTCCGTCATGCCGCACCATGCGGTCGAGATCGCGCGCGGCTTGGCCCGCAGGCGCAGCACCGCGCGCGTGATGACCGCGAGCGTGCCCTCGCTGCCCGTCAGCAGGTTGCGCAGGTCGTAGCCGGTATTGTTCTTGATCATCTTGCGCTCGCCGCCGATCACGCTGCCGTCGGCGAGCACCGCTTCGACGTCGAGCACCTGGTCGCGCATCATCCCGTAGCGGATCACGCGATTGCCGCCCGCATTGGTCGCGATGTTGCCGCCGATCGTGCAACTGCCGCGCGCGCCGAGGTCGAGCGCGAACATGAAGCCGGCGTGATCGGCCGCTTCCTGCACGACCTGCAGCGGTGTGCCCGCGAACACGGTCATCGTCGCGCTGACCGGATCGATGTCGATGACGCCGTTCATCCGCTCGACGCTCAGCGCGACCTCCTCCCCAAGCACGCAGGCACCGCCCGCGTGCCCGGTCATGCCGCCTTGCGTGACGACCGGCTGCCGGAATTGATGGCAGATCCTGAGCGCGGTGGCGACCTCTTCGGTCGTGCGCGGGCGGATCAGCGCGATCGGATCGGTCGATGGCGTGCCGCTCCAGTCCGCGAACCGCCGCCCGCCAAATTCGGCCGGCAGGCTCACGATGTCAGCGCCGAGCGCCGCGCGCAGCGCGGCGACGGCTTCGTTACCGCGGGTCGCGGAGATCGGTTCCTGCTGCATCGGATATCTCCAGTTCGTCAGACGGGCAGAGCCGCTGCGCGCGCTTCACCTCGCGGCCTGAATGAAGGCGGCGTTCCAATTGCATCCTCCAATGCGTGATCCGTTCGGCTATTCGGTCGTGTCGCTGCAATGCACCCGCTCAGGTCACCACGCCGACCTGCCACGGCACGAACTCGCTTTGCCCATAGCCGTGCAGCTCGCTCTTCGTGCGCGTGCCGGACGCGCAGTCGAGCATCATGCGAAAGATCGCTTCGCCGAGTTCGTCGATGCTCGCGCTGCCGTCGACCACACCGCCGCAATTGATATCGATGTCGTCCTGCTGGCGCTCCCACAACGCGGTGTTGGTCGCCAGCTTCAATGACGGCGACGGCGCGCAGCCATAGGCGGAGCCGCGCCCGGTCGTGAAGCAGATCAGGTTCGCGCCCGAGGCGACCTGTCCCGTCGCCGACACCGGATCGTAGCCGGGCGAATCCATGAATACGAAGCCCTTCGCGGCGATCGGCTGCGCGTATTCGTAGACGTCGACCAGATTCGTCGTGCCGCCCTTCGCGACCGCGCCGAGCGATTTTTCGAGGATCGTCGTCAGGCCGCCCGCCTTGTTGCCCGCCGATGGGTTGTTGTCCATCGCGCCGCCATTGCGCGCGCAATAGTCCTGCCACCATGCGATGCGCGCGAGCAGCTTGTCGCCGACCGCGGCGCTCACCGCACGCCGCGTCAGCAGATGCTCGGCGCCGTAGATTTCCGGCGTCTCCGACAGGATCGCGGTGCCGCCGTGCCGCACGAGCCGATCGACCGCGGCGCCGAGCGCCGGATTCGCGGAGATGCCAGAGTAGCCGTCCGAACCGCCGCACTGCAGACCGACGCATAGATGCGAAGCCGGCACCGGCACGCGCTGCACGCGGTTCGCGTCGGCGAGCATCTCGCGCACCATCGCGATACCGAGTTCGATCGTCTTGCGCGTACCGCCGCTGTCCTGGATCGTGAAGCTGCGCAGCTTCGTCGTGCTGGCGTCGAGACCGCCCGCGGCGAGCACGCCGTCGATCTGATTCGTCTCGCAGCCTAGGCCGACGAACAGCGCCGACGCGAAGTTCGGATGCACCGCGTAACCGGCCAGCGTGCGACGCAGGATCGCAATGCCCTCGCCTTGCATGTCGATGCCGCAGCCGAGCCCGTGCGTCAAGGCGATCACGCCGTCGACGTTCGGATAGTCGGCGAGCGCGTCGGGACGCACGTCGCGCCGGAAATGATCGGCAATCGCGCGCGCGACCGTCGCCGAGCAGTTCACACTGGTCAGAATCCCGATGTAATTGCGCGTCGCGATGCGGCCGTGGTCGCGGCGAATGCCCATGAAATGCGCGGGTTCCTCGACGTAGACGGTCGGCTGCGCATCGACGCCGAACGCGTGCTCGCGCGCGAACTCCGACATGCCGAGATTGTGCGTGTGGACATGCTGGCCGCGCGCGATCGCCTCACGCGCGACGCCGATGATCTGGTTGTAGCGCTTGACCGGCTCGCCTTGCGCGATGTTGCGCGTCGCGATCTTGTGCCCCGGTGGAATCAGTCCGGCGACGACCAGTTGTTCCGCCTCGATGCGCGTGCCCGGCAGCAACTGCCGGGTCGCGATGATGACGTCGTCGCCGGGGTGCAGGCGGATGATCGCGGACGCGACGCTAGCTTGAGTCGACATGAGAAGCCTCGAAAACAGGGTTATCCGTATGCGTTGACACAGAATACGTCAGATCGTGGAGCGCGCGCCCTTCGGCAGATCGCGGCTTTCCGATTCCAGCGACAGCGGCTCGATGCGTCCCACGATGAAAAGATAGCTGAACGCGCCGAGAAAGCAGAAGCCGCCCGCGACGACGAGCGGGATCGTGAACGAGCCCTTCGTCATTGCGACCATCACGCCGGTGAACGTCGTAATCACGATCCCCGCCAGATTCGACGCAAAGTTCTGGATGCCGCCGATCGACGCGACATGGCGCGGTGTCGGCGCGACATCGCAGGGCAGCGACCAGATGCTCGCCGCGGCGAACGCGAGGCTGCCATAGGCGATACCGAAGAACGCGAGCATCAGATACGTGTTCTCCGTGAACGCCGACAGCGTGATCACCGACGACACCAGCATGCCACCGACCATGCAGGTCTTGCGCGCAGCCGTCAGGCTCCAGCCGCGCCGGAACAGCGCGTCGGACACATAGCCGCCGAGCCAGCCGCCCGGAATCGCGATCAGCGCCGGAATCATGCCGAGCGTGCCGAGCGATTTCAGCGAGAAGCCGCGCGTCTGCACGAGATAGCTCGGAAACCACGTAATGAAGAAGTAGATCACGAAGTTCAGGCAGAAGAAGCCGAGCATCATGCCCCACAGCGTGCGATGGCGAAACAGCGATGCCCACGTCACGTTGTCCTGGCCGCCTCTCGCTTGAGCCGCCGGCGCAGCGTTGCGCGCGGTCTCCATCGCGTCCTGCACGGGATTCCGATAGATCACGAACCAGCCGACGATCCACACCGCGCCGAGCAAGCCGGTGAGGACAAAGGCGGCCTTCCATCCGAGCGTGCCGATGATCAGCGCGACCACGGGAATCGACAGCGCGGAGCCGACCCGCGAGCCGCTATCGAAGATGCTGGTCGCGATCGCGCGCTCCTTGGGCTCGAACCATTGGCTGACGAGCTTCGTGCAGGACGGATACGCGCCCGCCTCGCCGACGCCGAGCAACAGGCGGCAGCCGAACATGCCCGCGACGCTGGTCGTGACCGCGGTGGCCGCGGTAAACACCGACCACCACCCGACCGCGAGCGGCAACGCGATGCGCGCGCCGACACGATCGACGAACCAGCCGAACGGCATCTGCATCAACGCGTAGGTCCAGAAGAATCCGCTCAGGATGAAGCCCATCTCGGCGGGGCCGATGCCGAGCGCCTTTTCGATTTGCGGCGCGGCGACCGCGAGATTCGCACGATCGACGTAGTTCACCGCGATCGCGAGAAAGCACAGAAAAATCACTACCCAACGCATCTTCTTCTTCATGAAACCGTCTCCTCCTGGGCTGGCATCTACTCTATTTGGATGAACCATGCGGCCTCGTGGCCGCCGGTGTGCTGCCGGGGTGTGCTGCCGGGGTGTGCTACGGATCTACTGCGGATTTGCGGCCCGCGTCGTTAGCCGTCGTGCGTGCACGCGGCAAGCGCCGCGCTTAGACGCGGTTGCTCGACACGCACGCCAAGCTCGCGCGCGAGTTCGATCACCGGCTTGAAACGCCGCTCTTTCTTTTGCTCGTGATTGCGCGCGATGTCGGCGAGGCGATGATCGAGGAACCGCCGGCCTCGCGCGTTCGGCGAGCGCGAGTTGGCCGGGTTGTTCGCAAATGACAGTCTTCATCGTCATGGAGAAATTGATCGGGTGTCGGGATGCGGAGCGACCAGCAGGGCTGCACGGCTGGCGTCTCCTCGGCGTCAATCTGGCCTTACCAATTTGCAAAAATAATGGCGAGTGCGATACTGGTCAAGCCAATTCGCACGGAGTTGGGGGAAACCCCGAACGCTGTCGCCGAACACGCACGATTTGCGCGCCGGGCGCTTCGATCTACAATCGGCGCTCGCCTTATGGGGCTTGCACAAGCTACATCGCCGGGAATCGTTTCGTGACCACCAGACCTGCCGACACTCGCCGCCTCTATCTTCAGATCGCGGAAAAATTGCGCGAGCTGATCGCTCAGCCGGACTTCGCGCCGAACGGCCGCCTGCCGCCCGAGCGCGCGCTGGCGGAGACGCTCGGCGTGTCGCGGCCGTCGGTGCGTGAGGCACTGGTCGCGCTGGAACTGGAAGGGCTCGTCGAGATTCGTATGGGTTCGGGCGTCTACCTGTGCGCGACGCCGTCCGCGCAGAATGATGCGTCGCTGTCGCAGGCCGAACTCGGCGATAGCCTGCTCGACATCCTCGGCGCGCGCTGCCTGATCGAAGGCTCGATCATCGCGAGCGTCGCACCGTTCTGCAAACCGAAAGATCTGAAGATGCTGCGCGCCATCTACAACGAGATGGAGCGCGAAGTAAAAGCCGGCAGAATTCCGGTCGCGGCCGATCGCGCGTTCCATCTCGCGATCGCGCAAATGTCCGGCAATGAGGTGCTCGTGCGCACCGTCAGCTCGCTATTCGATGCGCGGCATAGTCCGCTGTCGGAAAAGCTGCGCGGCCACTTCGAGAACGAGACGACGTGGGGCGCCGTGCCCGACGAACATCTCGTGATTCTCGAAGCGCTGGAGGCGCATGATGCGATTCAGGCGCAAGCGGCGATGCAGCGTCACTTGAAGCTATCGTTGGAGCGGGTGATTGCGGGGGGGCAGAAGACGTCTTAGGTGCCGCTGCGGGAATACCGCTGATTCACCACTACGCGTCACCCTCACACGTCGGTATAAACCTGCATCGCAATCCGCTTGCTCTGCGGCTCACCCGCCGAGATCTGGATCAGCTCGCAAGCACGGCGCTCCGGCTGCGCCATGACTGGCGTCCACACCCAGTAGTGATTGCCCGGCAAGCCATTGACCGCCACCACGCAGTAATTGCCCGCGGCATCGATCGCATGGATCGTCACGCGGCTGATCAAGCCGCCCTTGAGCGCGCGCATATCGTCGACCGCTTCGGTGACCGCGCGCTCGACGCTCATGCCCATTTTCATGTAGAGCACCACCGCGCGCGCCGTACCGGCGCGGATCGTCATCTCGCCCGCGCCCGTGCATGCGCAGGCGCCGTAACGGCTATCGGCATAGGAGCCCGCGCCGATCACGGGGCTGTCGCCGAGACGGCCCGGATATTTCCAGCCCCATCCCGATGTACTCGTGCCGGTCACGACATTGCGGGCGCTGTCGAGCGCAAGAAAAACCGTCGTGTCCTTGCCGATCTCCGGATCGACCGCGTCGTGGCAATAGCGTTCGAGCGGCACGTTCGGCCACGCGGCCCTGTCGGCCGCGATGACTTCGCCGTCGAACCAGCGCGCGTAGGCCTTGCGCGAATGATCGGCGAGCAGCTCGCAGCGCTCCGCACCCGTTTCGGCCGCATAGCGCGCGGCGCCCTCGCCGATCAGCAGCTCGTGCGGCAGCCGTTCCATCACGGCACGCGCGACGCTCACCGGATGCCTGAAGCCCTTCAGACCGCCCACCGCGCCAGTGCGCAGCGTCGAGCCATCCATCACCGACGCATCGAGCTCGACTTCGCCGAGCAGATTCGGCCAGCCGCCACGCCCGACCGTGCGCACCTCTTCGTCATCTTCGACGAGCCGGATGCCTGCCTCGACCGCGTCGAGTCCGGCACCGCCATTGCGCAGCAGTTCCGCGGTCAAGCCGATGCCGGATTTACCTTCGTTGTTGGTCAGAATAATCATGTGTTTGGGTCTTGCAGGCAGAAATGTGCGGAGCCTCGGGGTCAAAGTCCAGCGCGGAAATCCTTGTTCCAGAAGTCGAGCATTTCCGTTTTGTGTTTCATCAGCATCGCGAAGTCGACCGGCACGATCCGCTCCAGCTCCTTGCCCGAGAAGCCCACCGCCTGTTGCAACGACGGCGGCAGGTTCGCGTTCGTGATCGTCGGCGCGTAGCCCATCGATTCGGCGAACGCGCGCTGGGAACGCGGATCGAGCATCGCATTCAGATAGGGAAACGCGCAGGCGGACGATTTACTGCCCGCGGTGACGGCGGCCTCGAACGTGGCCGGTAATGCGCCCTCCTTCGGGAACACGTAATCGACCGCGAGGCCCGCCTTTTGCCACTGCAGCGTGCGCGCCTTCCACGTGACGGTCACGACGATCTCGCCGCTCTTGAGCGCCGACGCCAGTGCATCGACCGACGGATACACTCGCGGCGATGCCTCGCGCAGTGCGCGCAAATACTTCTGCCCGAGCGCAAGATCGTTCGCTTGCCCACCCGAGGCAAGCGCGCCCGCGAGCGTCAGATAGTCATACTGATCATCGACCAGGCCGATTTTGCCCTTGAATTGAGGGTCCAGCAGCGCGGCGAGACCGTCCGGGCGCGTGCGCACCCTGTCGGTATCGTAGACGAGCGCGAGCGCGCTGAAGATGTGCGGGACCGCGTAGCTGCGACGAAATTGCGGAATCACGTTGGTGGTTCGGCAGCAGCGCGTCATCGAGTTTCGCGGTCGTGCCTTCGGAGTACATCTGGAACATGGCGGCAATCGGTCAGCTCGCTGCCGTCAAGCGCGTATTCACGGCCACCAGCACTTCTTCGAGCGTCTCCTCCATCACCTTCGACAATTCGTCGAGATGCGGAGCCGGCGCGGCGCCATGCGGCGTGATCTTCAGCGTGTAGAAAGGCATTGCGTGCTCGAAGCGGCGCAAGATCAGATTCGAATCGAGAAAGTCGTACGCCGACACCGGATGCAGCAAACCGATGCCGAGGCCTTCCTTGACCATCGTCGCGATGTTGACCGAATACGGCGCGGTCGCCACCACCTGCGATTGCAGCTGACCGGTCGCGAACACCTGATCCATGCCCCAGCGCACGAGGTCCGGCAGATCGTACGACACGATCGGCTGATTCCGCAGATCCGCCACCTTGATGACCTTGCGCTTGCCCAGCGGATGACCGGCCGGCAACGCGCAGATCGCGTCGAGCTGCGCGAAGGCGGTCGAATCGGTGCCGGTCACGTCGACCGTATTCGTGACGAGACCGAGCGCGAGTTGACGCGACACCACCTGATCGCTAATCAGCGACGATGCCCCGGTCGTCAACGCAATCTGCACGGCCGGATGCCGCCGATGAAAGTTCGCCACGACGCGCGCGAAGTAGCCGAGCCCGAACGATACGACCGAGCCCACGCGAATCACCGCGGTCGACGGATTGCGCAAGCTCAGAGCGAACTCGCGGATGTTGTCCAGGCCGGCATAGCGCCGCTCGACTTCCTCGAACAGCGCCAGGGCTTCGACGGTCGGTTCGAGCCGGCCGCGGCTGCGATCGAACAGCGTGAGACTGGTCGAGCGCTCCAGATCGGTAATCAGGCGGCTGATGCCCGACTGCGAAGTGCCGATGACCTGCGCGGCGCGAGTCGTCGTGCGCGTGAGCATCAGCGCCCTGAATGCGTCGATGTGCCGAAAGTCCATCCGTTCTCTCCGGATTGCACGGGCCGCCGGCGCTCCCCGCTGTCAACCTCGCTCGCAAGCGAGCGCTGCGCATGTCACGCCGGCAAATCAAAGGCATGGATTCTACCGCCCTTCATCACGACCGGAATGCGCTCGCCCTGCCCCAGCAGACAGTCGAGCGACGCAAGCGGATTGCCGTCGACGACGAGCATATCGGCGTGCGCGCCTGCCGTGATCTGCCCGAGCTGCCCGACCTGGCCGAGCACCTGCGCGCCGACCACCGTTGCGCTGCGCAGGATCTCGAGCGGCGTCAGCACTTCGCTGCGCAAGCGGAATTCATCGCTTTGCAGACGCTGCGATTCGCCGAGCAGATCGCTACCGAAGCCCATCGGCACGCCCGCCGCGCGGAAGATTTCGAGCGAACGCAGGCCCGCCTGGCGCACGCTCCCGATCTTCGCGACGCTGTCGGCGGGCAGGCCGAGCGCTTCGCCTTCGTTCGCGAGCGCGTCGTAGGTGACGAGCGTCGGCACCGCGAACGCGCCGTGCTCGGCCATCACCCGCGCAGCCGCTTCGTCGACCAGATTGCCGTGCTCGATCGTGCGAACGCCGCAGCGTACCGCGCGCGCGATCGCCTCGGCCGTGTACGCGTGCGCGAGCACGTAGGTGCCGCGCGCCCGCGCCTCGTGGACGATCGCCCTGATCTCGTCTTCCGAATAGCCCCATGCGCCGACCGGATCGGTGGGCGAGGCGACGCCGCCCGAGGCCATGATCTTGATCTGGTCGGCACCCATCTGCAGCTCTTCACGCACCGCGCGACGCACGGCATCGACGCCGTCGGCGACACGCGATATCGCGCCGACCCGCGCACAACACGCGCACGGGCTATCGGTGCCGATGTAGTCGCTGCGGCCGCGCATGTCGCCGTGTCCGCCGGTCTGGCTGATCGCGCGGCCCGACACGAACAGGCGCGGACCTTCGGCGAGCCCCTGCTCCAACGCCTGTTTGAGCGCGAAGCCCGCGCCGCCCGCATCGCGCACTGTCGTGAAGCCACGCCGAAGCATGCCTTGCAACAACGGCAACGACTTCAGCGTGACCAGCACGTTCGGCAAGTTCACCTGTGCCGCGAGATTGAGCTGCGTCGCATGCACGTGCACGTGCAAATCGATCAGGCCAGGCATCAGCGTCTTGCCGCGCAGGTCGATTTCGCGTGCGGACACGCTGCGGATCGGCCGGTCCGCGACCTCCTTGATGCGTCCGTTTTCCACCAGCACCGCGTGGTCCTCACGCAATTCGCCGGCAGCCGGATCGAGCAGCGCGCAGTGCGAGAACAGAATCGACTCCATCAGGTCTCCTCCCGGTACAAGATCCGGGTCATCTGCAACGTTGAAGGGTGTCGCGCGCTGCGCGACTCAATCGATGGTCGCGTGCGCGAGCGTGCGAGGGGTCTTCGTCAGCAGCTCCGGCGTCGGGCCGGTCACGACCGAATCGTCGAGCCGGAAACCGCCGAGGCCGTACACATAGATGCCGGGCTCCGCCGAGTACACCTCGTTGTCCAGCAGCGCGCGGTGATTGAACGCCATGTCGTCCGGATACTCGTGACCGATGATGCCCATGCCATGCCCCGTGCGATGACGGATGTACTTCGCGCAGCCGGCCTGCTCGATCACCGCCTGCGCGGCCGCGTCGATACCCGAAACCGGCTGACCCGTGACGGCCGCCGCGACGGCCGCCTCGTTGGCCGCGCGCGCGACCTCATGAAAACGCGCCTGCTCGGCGCCCGGTTTGCCGCAGAACCAGGTGCGCTCGTTCTCGATCACGAGACCGTTCAAACGCGGAATCACGATATTGACGAGACCGTCGCCCGCCTTGATCTGCGCGCCGCACGACGCACCGTCGCCGTGCGGCGACGCCGATGCCGGTCCCGACAAGGTCCAGCAACGCATCACTTCGAGGTTCTCGCCAGGAAAGCGGCGCGCGCCTTCGGTCACCATCAGGGTGGCCATCTGATAGTCGAGTTCCTGAACGAGCCGTCCGGGGCGAATGTTCTCGCGATAGCGGTCCTGCACCCAATCGGCGAGGCTTGCGGCGGCCCGCATGATGGCAATCTCCTCCCGGTGCTTGACCCAGCGCAACGAGCGCAACTCGGCGAGCATCGGCAGGAACTTCGCGTCCGGCAGCAGTGACGCCGCGCGGCCGAGCGGACCGCCGGCGGCTTCGACGCCGATTCGCGATGCGCCAAGCCCGGCGGCACGCAAACGCGCGGCGATTAGCTCCGGGACCTCCGCGAGTAGCGGCTGCCGCTCGACCACGCGCGGATGCTCGGAGTAGAACGAGATATCGTCGAGCCACAGATGTCCGCGCTCGCGCGCCATCATCACGTGATGCGTCGACAGCTCGTTCATGACCGCGAACGGCTCGCCCGACAGCGGCACGCACACGGCGATCGGCCGCTCCCAGGTCTGCACGTCGACGTGGAAATTGGTCGCCCACTGGAAGAAGTCGGCGGACGTGAAGATGAGCGCATCGACTCGCTGACGTTCCATCAGTTTTTGCATCAGGTCGTGACGGTAAGCGCGAGTCTTTTCGGTGAGGATTGGCATCTGTTGTTCCTTCAGGAAGAAGAATTAAGGAGAGGCGCATCCCACACACCAGCCCGCGGCGCGCCCTGTCAGTTCAGGTCATCATCGTCTTCGCGTAGCGCCGCTGGATGATCCAGTGCGACAACAGCGCCAGCGCAAACGTGACGACCATCGATACGATCGACAGCACGGCCCCGAACGGCCAGTTGTTCGCCTTGGCGATCTGGTCGTAGATTGCCGGCGTCATCATCGTGATGCCGGTGCCGCCGAGCAGAACCGGTGTCGCGTACGCGTTCATGCACAGAATGAACACGAGCATCGTGCCGGCCGCGACGCCGGGCGCCGCGATCGGCAGCACGACGCGCGCGAGCGTCTGAGCGAAGCTCGCGCCGAGATTGCGCGCGGCTTCCTCGATCGAGAAATCGAGCCCTTCGAGCACGCTCTGCAAGGTCAGGATCATGTACGGCAGAACCACGGCGGTGGTGCCGGCCACCACCGCGAACGGCGTATACAGCAGCCGCACCGGTTGATCGACGAGGCCGAGCGCCATCAGCATCGCATTGACGAAACCCGCGTTGCCGAGCATGACCATCCAACCCGCCGCGCGCACGACGTTGCCGACCAGCAGCGGAAACACCAGCAGCATCACCAGTTGGCTCTTGAAGCGGCTCTGCGTTTTAGCAAGCACATAGGCGACCGGAAAACCGAGTACGAGCGACAGCGCCGTGCACAGCGCGGCCACCTTGATCGTGGTCCACAGCACCGCGTGGTAGTACGGATCGGTCAGAAACTGGACGTAGTTCTCGAGCGTGAACGCCGCCTGCATCATCTGGACCGAGTCGAAATGATTGAAGCTGTAGCGCACCAGTTGCACGCCCGGCAGCACGATCACGAATAGCACGACCAACACGGCAGGCGTTGCGAGCAGGCCCCCGGCGAAGTCGCGGCGCCGCGGCGCGGCGTTCAGTGCGCTCGTCGTCATGGTTCAAAGTCCCGGCTTGAATTCCTTGTTCCAGAAGTCGAGCAGCGCCGGTTTTTCCGCAGTGAAACGCGCGTAGTCGACTTTGACGAGGCGATCGAGCTCGGCATTCGTGAAGCCGACGCTCTGTTGCAGCGTCGGCGGTAACGCCGCGTCGGTGACGGTCGGCGCATAGCCCATCGTCTCGGCGAAGCCGACCTGCGCGCGCGGATCGAGCATCGCGTTCAGATAGTTGAAGCCGCACGCACGCGTCGGCGCGTTCTTCGGCACGGCGGCCTCGAACGTGACCGGCACGCCGCCCTCTTTCGGGAACGCGTAGTCGACCGGCACGCCGCCTTTTTTCCACTGCAGCGCGCGCGCTTTCCACATGCAGGTCATCCAGATTTCGCCGCTTTTCAGCGCCGCCGCGACCGTTTCGTTCGACGGATAGACCTTCGGCTGCTGCTTGCGCACCTCGCGCAGAAACTGGATGCCGGCCGCCGTGTCGCCATTGTGCTGGCCCGCCGCGAGCGAAGACTGCAGCACGTTGAAGTTGTACAGAATGTCGGAAAAACCCACCCGTCCCTTCAGTTTCGGATCGAGCGCGACCGCGAGCGAATCGGGTTTTGCCTGAAACTTCTCCGGGTTGTAGACGATCACCATCGCACTGAAGATGTGCGGAATCGAATACGGGCGGCGCAGCGCTTCGATCGTGCGCGCCGAGTTCGGCACCAGTTTCGTGTCGAGCGGTTCGAGCACCCCGGAACGGTTGACGTCGAACATGTCGATGTCGGCGAGACAGGCGACGTCGAGCGAACCGTGACGCGACATCTTCTCCGCGCGCAGCTTCGTCATGCGGCCGATCTGATCCGCCGAGTCGTACGTGACGCGACCGCCGGCGGCCTCGATGATCGGCTTGCCGATGTTCTGTTCGAGCAGGTTCAGATAATCGCCGCCCCACGTGCCGACGACGACGTTGGGGCAAGCGTCGGCCGCCAGCGCCGTGCGCGGATCGAAACCGAGCGACGGAGCGACGAGCAGACCGGAAGCAGCTTTCAGAAACGTGCGGCGCGTGATGGGATAGCTCATTTTATGGTCCTTCAGGCGGAAAAAAGCAGGCAATCTTCGGTTCTGAAGCACGCGTGCAGCGTGTCGCCCGGCGACCATGCGCCGGCACCGGCATGCGCGGTGTTCGGCACGAGCGCGACGAGGCTCTGGCCGCGCTCGCTCGTGAGGCGCAATTCGACGGTCGCGCCGAGATAGATCCGGTCGGCCAGCCTGACCGGGATCGACACTTCGCTGTGCTCGGGCGCCGCGGCAAGACGCAGGCGCTCGGGTCGGATGCCGAGCGTGTTGGCATTGCGCGCGGCCGCGTTGACTGTGAACTTTTCGCCGTTCGCGGTGATGAACTGGCCGTTGTCGACGTGGCCCGCGAGGAAATTCATGCGGCCCAGGAAGCTCGCGACGAACGGATTGGCGGGCCGCTCGTACAACGCGTCCGCGCTGCCGATCTGCTGCACGCGTCCGTCGTGCATGACGGCCACGCGGTCCGCCATCGCAAGTGCTTCCTCCTGATCGTGCGTGACGAAGATCGTCGTGAGACCGAGACGCTGCTGGAGCGCGCGAATTTCTTCGCGGACCTCGACGCGCAGCTTCGCGTCGAGATTCGACAACGGCTCGTCGAGCAGAAATACGTCGGGCCGGATCGCGAGCGCGCGCGCAATCGCGACGCGCTGCTGCTGGCCGCCGGACAACTGCCGGGGATAGCGTTCGGCGAGCGAGCTCAGCCGCACCATGTCGAGCGCCTCGCGAATGCGCGTGTCGCGCTCCGCCTTCGGTACACGCCGCATTTCCAGACCGAACGCGACGTTCTGCGCAACGGTCATGTGCGGAAACAACGCGTAGCGCTGAAACACCATGCCGGTATTGCGCTTGTCGGGTGCGAGCCGCGTGACCTCGGTGTTGCCGATCCAGATTTCGCCGTCGCTCGGCTCGACGAAGCCCGCGACCATGCGCAGCGTCGTCGTCTTGCCGCAGCCGCTCGGGCCGAGGAACGCGACCAGCTCGCCCTCGGCGATATCGAACGACACGTCGGCGACCGCGGTCGTCGCACCGTACTGCTTGCGCAGATTGCGCAGGGATACCTGAGCCATGATCAGATCACCTTGCCGAGCTTCACGAAACGATCGGTGATCAGCATCACGATGCCAAGCAGCACGATCTGCGCGGCCGATACCGCCGCAATGGTTGGGTCGAGATTGAATTCGAGGTACTGCATGATTGCGATCGGCAACGTCGTCTTGCCGGGGCCGACGAGCGGCAAGGTCATCTCGAGGTTCTCGAACGAGACGATGAAGCCGAACAGCGTGGAGGCGACGATCGCCGGCCGCAGCATCGGCAGCGTGACGCGCCACAGCGTGCGCCACGCACCGGCGCCGAGATTGCGCGCCGCCTCCTCGACGGTGGTGTCGAGCTGGCCCAGGCTCGCGGTGACGAGCCGGATCGTCCATGGGATCGTCAGGCAGATATGCGCGAGCAGCAGGCCGCCGAATGTGCCGACGATGTCGGTGTCGAGCGCATTCTCGGCGCGCAGATAGAACAGATAGGTCGCAATGCCGGCGACGATGCCAGGCACGACTAGTGGCAGCAGCAGCGTGTTGCTGACGAGACGACGCCCAGCAAACCGGTAGCGCGCAAGCGCGAGCGAGGCGGCGACACCGAGCACCACGCCGCCGATCGCGGCGCCGGCCGCGAGCTTCAGCGACAGCACGAAACCGTTCGCGAACGCGTCGTTACGCCATGCGTTGACGTACCACGACAGCGTGTAGCCGGACGGCGGGAACGTGATGATCGCGTCCTTGAAGAAGCTCAGCCAGATCACGAAGATCAGCGGGCTCAGCATGAACAGATAGATGAGCGCGACGCCCGCCCTGACGAACCATTTCACCGGGGACGGACGTGGGTGGGACAAAGCGCGCGCGGAAACGATGCTGCTACCGTCGATCGGAACCTGCGTCACCGCGCTTTCTCCTTGGTCGGGATTACACGTTGGGGTGTGTCCGGCGGGGTGGCGACGTCAGGCCACCCCCGCTTCGCCTCGGCTGGTCGCAATGTAAATTTGCATAGCCTGACGAACTGCGATTCACAGTAGCATGAATAAAAAAAGGAGCAAAGCGGGTTCTGGCTAGACGCGCGCTGGGGTTTACGCGGGCGCTGGTCGCCCAGGGGAAAGGTGTTTGCGCCGGAATGGCAAACGCGTTGACCGTCGAGGTGGCTTGGATCAGCGCGCCACCGCTGCCCGTGCCCTGCCCGACTTCACGCGCCAGTTCGCGAGCGCGCCGAGCGCCATCAGCACGCTGGTGCCGAGAAACACCGCGCGCATGCCGATGTGTCCGCCGACGAAACCGCCCAGCAACGGGCCAGCCACCTGCCCCGCGTATTGCGACGACACCGAGTAGCCAAGGATCGCGCCCGTCACGCTCGCCGGCACGCTATGGCGGATCACGCTCGCGATGCACGGCAGCAGGCCGCCCAGTGCCATGCCCATCAGGAAACGCAGCACCATCAGCTGCCAGCTCGCGGTGACGAACGCCTGCGGAACGAGCAACACCGCCGATACGGCGAGGCAGCCGACGATCACATTCCAGTGCCCGGCGCGATCGGCGAACTTGCCGAGACGCGACGACGAGATCACGCTGCCGAGCGCCGCGCCCGACATCACGAAGCCCGCGATCATCGTCACGCTTTGAGGCTTCGTGAGCTGGGCGACGTAGACGGTGATGATCGGCTCGATCGACATATTCGCGACCATCAGCAGCAGACCCGTGGCAAGCATCGCGATGGCCGGCCGCTTGTCGTCCACCGAGGCCCACGCGCCCTGCTTCGGCGCGCTGTCCGCGCGCTTGCGAACCGGCATTTCGCGAATCAGAAACGCCGTCGCGAGAAAGGCGACGAAGATCGCCGCGCCCGAGGCCCAAAAGGTCGCGCGGATGCCGATCAGCGGCGGCAGGAAGCCGCCGATCAGCGGGCCGACCAGATTGCCCGCCATGATCCCCGACGACAGCACGCCGAGCGCCCAGCCCGAACGCGCCTTCGGCGTCTGCGTCGCGACGAGGATCATCGAGCCCGACGCATAGCCGCCGAGCAACCCGGCGAGCAGCCGCAACGCGACCAGCTGCCACGCCGAGTGCGCCATGCCGATCAGCGACATCGCGACCGCCATGCCGAGGCTCGAGCGGATCAGCATCAGCTTGCGGCCGTAGAGGTCCGCGAGCTTGCCCCACAGGGGCGCGACGAGCGCGGCGCTGAAGAAGGTCGCGCCGAACGCGGCGCCGGACCACTGCACGATCGCCGCATGATCCTTTACGCCGAGCTGCTCGACATAGAGCGGCAGGAACGGCAGCAGCAGCGTCATCGCGACGATGGTCGTGAACGAGCCGAACACGCACACGCACAGATTACGCTGCCAATGCGCGGCGGCTTCATCGCCGGCCGGCGGGGCGGCCTTGGCTGTCGCCGTGACCTGCGCCTGCGGCGGCACCGGTTCGGCCGATGGTACGTCGAGCTTACGATTCATCTTCGAGGCTTTCCAGGGTGACGAGGGTCTGTTCGAGCTACCCAAAGCATCGTAACGGGCTGCGCCGCCGCCAGGCAGTCAACCCATCATCCTGGTATCGCTACTACCTCTTCGGAACGCGCGGGCCTGGCTGCGCGCCTCTTTGCAACTAGTACAACATCCCGTAAATAGCTTTAATAATTATCGGGCTGCAAATAAGGCTGCAGGAGCGTGACGACGAGCTCGGTCATCTCGTCGAGCGAACCCGTGCCCGGCAGCGGTTCCCATCGGCCGGTGTGGCTGCGAAAGGCGGCACTATAACGATTGCGGCCGAGGTCGGTGAGGCGCGCCACAACCGTCGGTTCCTCATCATCGAGACGTTTGATCAGCAGGTGCCGGCCATACGCTTGTGTGACGATCTGCTCGTGGCCGAGCAGCCCGCGCAGTTGACGCTCAAGTTCGCTCGCGTAATGTTTAGTGGGTATGGCTGGCATGTCAGTCTCTCGATTACGATGCGCCAGTTTGCAGCGGATAGCCCCTGAAAGTCCATTTGAAGGGGCGTGCTGCCTGATTATGCGCGCGGACAAACTGCTCGGTACGCTCGCGCAGGTGCGCGGTGCTGGTATGGCTGGCGTGGCGTAGCACCCGGCGCGTGTAACGGGCGAACCAGAGCTCGATCTGATTAACCCAGCTCGCGTGCAGCGGGGTGAAGTGGAAATGAAACCGCTCGTCGTGCCGTGCATTGAATGCCTGCCAGACGGCCTGGGCGCGATGCGTATTGAGGTTGTCCCAGATCACATGCACCTGCTGGCTCGGGTACGCAGCCGCCACGCGCTCCATGAAGGCGACCAGGTCGTCCTGGGTGCGACGCTCGCGACAATCTGCCAGCACCTGCCCGGTATGCACATCCAGCGCAGCAATCAGCGCCTGGGTGCCATGGCGGATATATTCAAACTCCCTGCGACGCAGCCGTCCCGGCGCCGGCGCACGCCCCGGGTGCTTACGCTCGATGGCTTGAATGCCAGTCTTCTCGTCAATGCTGAGTACCACCGCGTTTCGAGGGACCTTGCGGTAGAACCTGCAAATCACATTGACCTTCTCACGAAAGGCCGGGTCGGGACTGTGTAGCCATTGCTTGACCCGGTGCGGTCGAACGTCACCGGCCTGCAAAATGCGCTGCACATGACTGCGGCTGATCTGTTCGACAATGCCGCGCCCGATCGCGCGCGCTACGATCTCGTCCAGCGTTGGCGTAACCCGTCCCTCGGGTTCGTGTGCTTCACATGCCAACGCGATCAACTGCAGTCGCGTTTCTTGCGTGATGCGAGCACGACGGCCGCTGCGCTCACCCTCGCGCAGGCCCTGCGCACCGTGCTGTGCGATGCGCTTGCGCCACGTGCAGACCGTCTGCACCGATATGCGCAGTTCCCGAGCAATCACCGTATTCGCGTGTCCTTCGCGCCCACAGCGCGATGCGTGCCCGCATCACATCTCGCTGCGTCGCGGTCTTCCGCTCGATCAGCGACAGTAGTTCTTCTCGTTCTTTCTTCGCCAGCTTCACTGGCGTTGCATGACGACCTTGGCTCATCCCGAAATGATAGCCAAGACAATTATTTAATCAAGCTATTTACGGGATGTTGTACTAGTGGCCCGCGGGCGACGTGCTGTGCGACGTCTGCGGCGCGGCCGCCGCCGATGCCGCCGCATCCGACACCCCCACCGCACCGCCCGGCAGATCGGCCGGCTTCGTCGAACTCACCGCATCCGGATAGAGCTGCATCAGCACGCGCAGCACGCCATTGGTCCAGCCAAAGCCGTCCTGCAGCGGATACTCGCCGCCCCCCGCCGACTTGCCGCTCGCGTCGACGTCGTACTTCTCGACCAGCTTGCCGGTGCGCTGGTAGTACGCGACGTCGGTGCGGATCCAGCGCGTCGCGATATCGCGCGCGAGCTCCGGCTCGCTATAGCGGCGCAGCCCGATCACCGCGAGGTACTGCAGCGGCGCCCAGCCGTTCGGTTCGTCCCACTGCTGGCCGGTGTTGGTCCGCGTCGTCGCGAGACCGCCCGGACGCAGCAGATCGCGCCGGATCGTCTGCGCCACTTCGCGCGCGTCGTTGCGTGTCGCGACGCCGGCGTAAAGCGGGTACACCGTCGCGGCGGTAAGCCGGTGCGTGAGCGTGCGGTGCACGAAGTCGTAGTCGCCGAAAGCGTGCAGTTGCGGGTCCCACAGCACCCGGCGGATCGCATCGGCGCGCACCCGGGCACGTAGTTCGAGATTCTCGGCGTGGCCTGCATCGCCGGTCACACGGTAGGCTTTCGCGAGCGTGCGTTCGAGGTCCACCATCAGGCAGTTCAGGTCCACTGGCACCAGCGAGGTCACGTCGATGGTCGCGAGCGTCCTGCCGTCGGCGAACCAGCGCGAGCTGAAGTCCCAGCCGGTTTCGCCGCCCGCGCGCAGGTTGCGCCACAAATCCCGCGCATCGCGTTGCGGTATCCGTTGCGCCGTCATCACATCCTCGCGGTACGACTCGTCGCGCGGCGCCGCGCGCTCGTCCCAGTAGCGATTGAGCAGCGTGCCGTCGGCGAGGCGCACGAGATGGTGGGCCGCGTTGCCCGGCGCGAGATGGTCGCTGCCGGCCATCCAGTACGCGTATTCACGGCGCAGCTCGGGCAGATAGCGGGCGTAGACCTGATCGCCCTCCTTGCGCGCGACGAGCTGCACCATCTGCGCGAAGAACGGCGGCTGCGAACGGCTCAGGTAATACGTGCGATTGCCGTTGGGGATGTGGCCATAGCGGTCGATCAAGGTCGAGAAATTGTTCAGCTCGTCGTCGACGAGCGCGTGCTGGCCGCTCGCGTCGAGCCCCAGCAGGATGAAGTACGAATCCCAGTAGTAGATCTCGTCGAAGCGGTCGCCCGGCACGATGTACGGCGACGGCAGCGGCAGCAGCGACGAGTACGGGCTCGCGCTCGCATCCGGTTCGCGACGCAGCACGTTCCACAGCGTATCGATGTGCGCGGTGACGCTCTCGTCAGGATCGGACGCGTAGCGCTTCGGCGCGCGCGGGGGCAGCGTGAAGCGCTGTTCGACAAATTGTTTCAGGTCGAAGCGCGGCTGAGCACGCTGGCTGTCGTAGTCGGCGATGACCTGGGCCGGCGGCTCGCCTGGCGACATATCGGCAAACGTCTTGCTGTCCGGGTAAAGATGCGCGAGTTCGACGTCGCGATACAGCTCGCCGTACAGCTCGGACGGCGGCGTCGGCACGACCGGCGATGGCTGCGCGTGATCCGTGTTTTCGACGTGCCGGTCCGCGGCGCTGCTGGCGGCATTCGCGGCGGCGGCCGATGCGGGCAGCGTAACGGCCGGCACGGCCGGCTGGGTCTGGGCGGCCGTCGGCGCGGATTGCGCAATGACGCTGGTGCTTGCGGCGAACGCCAGCGCGGCGGCCAGGTTGGCTACAACGCGGCGGTATGGCCGCTCGCGGGAACACCAAACGGGAAGATCGTAACGAAATGGCATCGGCGGACCCGTTGAGGACGACGCGGTGACGTCGACGTAGGCGGCCCGCCGCGCGCGCCGATGACATGCTGCACGCTACCGCGGGGCTTCGAGGCGGTCTCGCCAGCAAGTGGGGGGCCCGCTTCGCAAAACGATGTCGCGCGCAAGCGTTTCTCACCAAACTGCGCTCAAGGCATGAGCCTTCATCAGGCCGTGCATCCCGCCGTGCGCGCTGGCATTCACAGTCCAGCGCGGCCCGGTCCGGCGCCGGCTTGCGGCCCGCTCATTTTAAGCGGAAACCCGGCTTAGCCTCCGGTCCGGAATCCTAGTGACGCCGCCTTCGCGCGCAGATCCGCGAAGCGGTCCGCCGTCGGGTTGATCGCCAGCTTTTGCGACTGATCGATCGCCGCTACGGAGCTTGACGGCGAAGGTGCCGCCGCCCCCAGACAGATCCCGCCGAACGGCCCTTGGGCGACCGTGAACGCGGGAGCGTCGGTGCGCGGCGCGTCGTCGAGATCGAGCGCGTAGGCGAGATTGAACGTCGCCGGATCGCTGCCGCGCACGCCAAGCGGCTGTAAGCCGAAGCGCCATTGCAGCAGCGCGTGAATCGAGCTGGGGTCGAACGGATAGCGCGTGATCGAGTTCGCGCGCACGCGCGGGCCAAGCAGCGCGAGCGGCACGCGAAAGCCGAGCTTGCCGTCGTTGCCGAGTGTGAGCTCGCTGTTGCTGATCGGCCTGGTGGGCGGCACCACGTGCTCGAGAAAGCCGCCCCATTCGTCGTAGACGACGATCATCAGCGTGCGGCTCCACGTCGGGCTCGTGCGCAGCGCCTCGTAGACCTGCGCGAGAAACGCCTCGCCGTCGCGGATGTCGGCATGCGGATGATCGTCGGCGGAAACGCCTTCCAGCTCGCCCGCGAAGGACGGATCGACCATGCAGAACGGCGGCAGCGTCCCGGCTGCGGCATTCACGAGGAAATCCGCAAACGGGCGCGAAATGCCCAGATAACGCGTGCCATAAAGCGCCGTGAACGGCACGTCATGGTAGTAGTAGTGACAGTCGATATTGCCGTCGCTCAGCTTGTCCCAGATCGTGGCGAGCGACGAAGTGTCGGTGCTGTCGTCGAGCCGATCCGTTGCGCCGCTATGCAGATAGACGCGATTGGGAAAGGTGCTGGTCAGAATGCCGCTGAAGTAGAAGTCGCCGATCGTATAACTGCTCGCCACGGCGTTGAAAAATTGAAGATCGGCTGACGTGTAGTAACCGATAGGCAGCAGGTCGCCCGAGTTCAGGCTCGTGCCCGGTGTGAGCAGCCAGCCATTCATCGCACCCGATGCCAGTTGCGTGCGCGCCCCCGAGAAGCTGTGATTAGGGTCCTGGTAGGCGCACGCCTGATAGCCGTACGCGGCATTCGCCGCGAGGGAAAACGGCGTTTGCGTCGCGCCGAACGCGTCTTTGAACTGCTGGTTCGCGGGCATGCCCTCGGCCCCCGGCACCCAGCCGAGGAAATGGTCGAAGGAACGATTTTCCATCGTGACCAGCACGATGAAGTCGATGCCCGAACTGGCCGGCGCGGGCAACGCCGGGCGCGGCAGGCTGTAGCGGTCGGCGGCGTTGGGCGATGGAATGTCGGTAATCGAGGACGCAGGTTCGCCGGCGCTCCCGCCGCCCGGTTGGCCGTCTCCGCCCAATCCACCGCCGCCTCCGCAACCCGATAGCGCAACGCTGCCGGCCACCGCGGCCACGCCCGCAAGAAAGCGGCGGCGGTCGTGTCCGTGATTCTGGTGAGTCTCGTCGCCCATGACACGTCTCCTCGTTGGATGCGGCGCGGGCATCCGACCATGCCAGCCTGCCGCGAAGCAAAACGCGCGCGCCGATTCGAGCGGCGGGTTGGTCGTGGGCAGCAAGTTTCGAACCCGAGGTATCCGAGGGCCATTGCGAAGCGGCGCTCAACGCTAGCGTCGGACAAGGGCGATTCGCCTCCGCCTCGCGTGCTGACTACGCAGGCGCGGCGGTTACGGGGCCGAGGAGTATCGAAGCAGGCCGGCCGCTGCTCCACGCTTGCTGAACGGCGCGCTCTAGATCTCCACGCGCGCGCCGACTTCGATCACGCGATTGGCCGGTAGTTTGAAGAACGCCGCGATATTGCCCACGTTGTGCAGCATCACCGCGAAAAGCCGCTCGCGCCATAGCGCCATGCCATGGCCGCGTTTGGGCACGACAGCCGCGCGGCTCAGGAACCACGATGTGTCGTCCAGGTTGAAGGCCAGTTCCGGCGATTTGTAGGCGGCCAGCGTGCGCGGCAAGTCCACTTCGTCCTTGAATCCGTACTTCACCGTTGCGTGCCAGCAACCCGTGCACAGCGGCCTGATCTGCACCCGCTCGCTGTCGGCCACCCACGGCACGTTCTTCGTTATTACGCTCAGGAAAACCGTGCGCTCATGCAGCACACGGTTGTGCCGCAGGTTGTTGACGAGCGCGTGCGGCACCGCTTCGGCGTCCGGCGTCAGGAAGATCGCCGTGCCGCCCACGCGCGTCGGCGAACTTTCGAGCAGCGCAGCGAGGTACGGCTTGAGCGGCGTCTTTCCCGCCCGCACGCGCGCTTCGGCCAGCATCATTTCCCAGCCGCGTCCCCACGTCGCCATCACCGTGAACACGATCGCGCCGATCACGAGCGGGAACCAGCCGCCATCGACGATCTTGAGCAGATTCGCCGAGAAGAACAACGCGTCGATCACGAAGAAGAACGCGGTGGACAGCAGGCACAGCAGCCAGTTGTAGCGCCACGCGTAACGCACGACGAAGAACGTCAGGAACGTGGTGATGAGCATCGTGCCGGTCACGGCGATGCCATACGCGGACCCGAGCGCCGTGGACGAGCGGAAGCCCAACACCGCCGCAACCACGGCGATCAACAGGATCCAGTTGATGCCGGGCACGTAGATTTGCCCGATCTCGCGCTCCGACGTATGCACGACGTTCATGCGCGGCAGGAAGGAAAGCTGCATGGCCTGCGTCGTCATCGAATAGGTACCCGAAATAACGGCCTGCGAGGCGATCACGGTGGCGATCGTCGCCAGCACGATCATCGGCACGATGGCCCACTGCGGGAACAGGCGGTAGAACGGGTTTTGCACCGCGCCGGGATTCGCCAGCAGCAGCGCGCCCTGGCCCAGATAGTTGAGCGCGAGCGCGGGAAAAACGACGCCGAACCAGGTAAGGCGGATGGGTCGCTTGCCGAAATGGCCCATGTCGGCGTAGAGCGCCTCGGCGCCCGTCAGCGAGAGCACCACCGCGCCGAGCGCGACGAACGCGAGCCAGCGGTGATGCATGACGAAGCCGAGCCCTTCCAGCGGATTGAGCGCATACAGCACGACCGGCGCGGACATGATGTTCGCGACGCCCGCCACGCCGATCACGACGAACCAGAGCACCATCACGGGCCCGAACACGGCGCCGATGCCGCCCGTGCCGTGCTTTTGCGTGACGAACAGGATGATGAGCGCGGCGAGCGTCACTGGAATCACATAGGTCTTGAGCCCGGGCTCGACGACTTCGAGCCCTTCCACGGCGCTCAGCACGGAAATGGCCGGCGTGATCACGCTATCGCCGAAGAACAGCGCCGCGCCCATCACGCCCACCACGAGGAGGCCGCGACGCAAACGCGGCCGCGACGCGATCGACGACGCCGCAAGCGCGAGCAGCGCCATGATGCCGCCTTCGCCATGATTATTCGCCCGCAGGATCAGTACGACGTACTTGAGCGAAACGACGATCATCAGCGACCAGAAGATCAGCGAGACGATGCCGACGATATTGAAAGCATTGAGCGTGAGACCGTTGCTGGGATCGAACACGGTGGCGAGCGTATAGAGCGGGCTCGTGCCGATGTCGCCATAGACCACGCCGAGCGCGGCCAGCGCGAGCGCTGGCAGAGCCGGCGACGCTTCGCCGTGGCCTTCCTTCGCCGGCGCGGCGGATGCGGAATGTGCCATGTCTGCCTCCTCATACGAATCGCCGTGAGCCGTGATGGCCGCGCCGCGGGTTCGCTTCGATTCTTTCGTTTCGTTGATGTGAATTCGTTTGGGTCGTACGGGCTGGATCGTGCCGGGTGTGCGCTAGAGAAAGTATAGAAATTTCCGGCGAAAGTGCGCTTCGCGCGGGATGCCAACTGCCGTCCATTGTCAGCTTAACGTCAGGCGGAACGGCGAAAGCGAAGCTACCCAGGCAGTGACGTCGCGCGTTTCCTGACGCGCATCAA
This sequence comes from Paraburkholderia sp. MM6662-R1, assembly GCF_050436245.1. Lineage (NCBI taxonomy): Bacteria > Pseudomonadati > Pseudomonadota > Betaproteobacteria > Burkholderiales > Burkholderiaceae > Paraburkholderia > Paraburkholderia sp. MM6662-R1. The sequence goes on from NZ_JBNDLV010000003.1 coordinate 1,333,908, forward strand.
CGAGAGAATAAAGGCCGCCCGCCGCCAGGGGTTTCCCCTCCTTCGCCATACCGGAAAATAACCTAGTATCAATGAGTTAAAACTAACTAACTCATCAATTAGTCTGGTGTCCATGCCGCAAGCCGCCCGTTCCCGAATGGGTCGCCGTCCTCATCCGCAGGACTTCGACGCACGCGAACATCTGCTCGATGTCGCGGTGGCGCTGTTCGCCGAGCGCGGTATCGCCAACACGACGCTTGCGCAGATCGCGGCGGCGAGCGGCGTGACGTCCGCGATGGTGCACTACTGGTTCCAGACGCGCGAAAAGCTGCTCGACGCGTTGTTCGAGGAAAGGCTCGTCGCCGCGTTCGGCGCGATCTGGGACCCGGTCGATCCCGAACACGACGAACCGCTCGCGCTGACGCAAGGCATCGTCAAGCGCATGTTCGATGTCACCGAAACCATGCCGTGGCTGCCTTCGCTCTGGCTGCGCGAGATCGTCAACGAAGGCGGTTTGCTGCGCGAGCGCGCGTTTGCGCGCATCCCCGTGCAAAAGCTCGCCGCGTTCGGTCAGAACATCGCGCGTGGCTGCGCGTCGGGTCAGTTGAACGCCCAGCTCGAACCGTTGCTGCTGTTCAACTCGGTGCTCGCTCTGGTGATGCTGCCGCAGGCAACCGCGAGGATCTGGCAGCGCCTGAATCCGCGTACCTCGTTCGATCGCGCGACGCTCGAACGCCATGTCGTCGCGCTGCTCGCGCAGGGCATGAGCGCAACCACGGCGGTCGAGACCAACGCCAAGGCCGCAACCGGGGCGACGTCCACCGCACGCCGCGCGAAGGGCAAGCCGTCATGATCGGGTTCGCCAGCTCATCCCGACGTGCCGCGTTGCTCGCGCTGTGCATCGCGTGCGCAAGCTGTTCGCGACCACCGGCGAACACGTGGCAAGGCTATGTGGAAGGCGAGTTCCTGTACCTCGCGTCTTCGCAGGCGGGACAGTTGACCGAGCTCGCGGTCTCGCGCGGGCAGACCGTCGCGCAGAACACGCCGCTCTTCGCGCTCGAAGCGCAGAACGAAACCGACGCCGTCGCGCAGGCGGGCGAGCAACTGCGCTCGGCCCGCGCCCAGCTTGCCGACCTTGGAACCGGCAAGCGTCCGCCGGAAGTCGATGTGACGCGCGCGCAACTCGTGCAGGCCGAAGCCGATGCGGCGCGCGCCGCGACGCAGTTGCGCCGCGACCAACAGCAATTCGGTGCGGGCGGCATCGCGCAAAGCCAGCTCGACGACTCGCGCGCGAGCGCGTTGTCGAGCGCCGCGCACGTGCGTGAGTTGCAAAGCCAGCTGGCCGTCGCGCGTCTGCCTGGGCGGATCGAACAGATCCGCGCGCAGCAGGCGCAGGTCGACGCGGCGCAGGCCCAGCTCGGCCAGGCCCAATGGAAGCTCGATCAGAAAAGCGTGCACGCGCCGCACGCGGGCCTCGTGTTCGACACGATGTATCGCAGCGGCGAATGGGTGCCGGCCGGCAGCCCCGTCGTGCGCATGCTGCCGCCGGAGAACGTCAAGGTGCGCTTTTTCGTGCCCCAGGGAGTGGTCGGCTCGCTCGCGCCGGGCCGTCGCGTATCGATTCATTGCGACGGTTGCGCGGCCGATGTGCCGGCCGTGCTCAGCTTCATTTCGGACCAGGCGGAGTACACGCCGCCGGTGATCTTCAGCAACGAAAGCCGCGCGAAACTCGTGTTCATGGTCGAAGCCCGACCCCAGACCGCCGATGCGCCGAAGCTGCGGCCCGGCCAGCCCGTCACGGTCACGCTGCAATGAGTGCGCTCGCGCCCCCCGGCAATGCCAGCGACCCCGTGTACGCGATCGACGTGCAGGGGCTGAACAAGCATTTCGGCACCAAGCACGTGGTCAACGATGTCACGATGCGCGTGCAGCGCGGTGAGATTTTCGGCTTTCTCGGCCCCAACGGCAGCGGCAAGACCACCTGCATCCGCATGATGTGCGGACTGCTGACGCCCGACTCCGGCAGCGGCACGTGTCTCGGCTACGACATCGTGCGGGACAGCGCGCAGATCAAGCGGCGCACCGGTTATATGACGCAGCGCTTCTCCTATTGGGAAGATCTGACGATCCGCGAAAACCTCGACTTCGTTGCGCGCATCTACGAGATGAAGAACCGCCGCGAGGCGGTCGATCGCGCGCTCGAACAGCTTGGCCTTCAAAGCCGTGCGAAGCAGTTGGCCGGCGCACTGTCGGGCGGATGGAAGCAGCGTCTCGCGCTGGCCGCGTGCATGCTCCATGAGCCGGCACTGCTGCTGCTCGACGAACCGACCGCAGGTGTCGACCCGAGCGCGCGCCGCGACTTCTGGGAAGAGTTGCATCGCCTCGCGGCGCGCGGCATCTCGGTGCTCGTCAGCACGCACTATATGGACGAAGCGGAACGCTGCCACAAGCTCGCTTATATCGCCTACGGCAAGCTGCTCGCGCAGGGCACGTCGAAACAGGTCATCGATTCGCAAGGGCTCGTGACGTGGGCCGTGTACGGCCAGAATCTCGTCGCGCTCGGCGACCGGCTGCGCCGCTCGCCCGGCGTCGAGCAGACGGTGGCGTTCGGTTCGTCGCTGCACGTGAGCGGTCCCGACACGCCCGAGCTCCACGCCACGATCGACCAACTGGCTCATTCGGACCCGGCGTTGCGGATCGAACCACAGGAAACCGGCCTCGAGGACGTGTTCATCTTCATGATGAACCGCTCGACCGACAATTACGCCACCCCCTCGGGCAAAGCATCGTGAATTCCGCGCGCCGACTTCCACGCTTTTCGCTGATGCGTTGGTGGAGCGTCGTGCGCAAGGAGTTTTTGCAACTGAAGCGCGACCGCATCACGTTTGCGATGATGATCGTGCTGCCGATCATGCAGATGGCGCTGTTCGGCTTCGCGATCAATACCGACCCCAAGCATCTGCCGACCGCCGTCATCGCCGCCGATCACAGCGAGTTCACGCGCAGTTTCCTGATGGCGATGCGCAACTCCGAATACTTCGACATCGTATCGACGCTGCCCGACGAAGAATCCGGTCGCCGCGCGCTCGCACAGGGCAAGGTGCTGTTCGTGCTGAATATCCCCGTCGGTTTCACGCGCGATCTGGCCAAGGGCGCGCGGCCATCGCTGCTCGTCGAAGCCGACGCGACGGACCCCACCGCGGTGGGCACCGCGCTCGGCGCGCTGCCGTCGATCGCGCAGTCGGTGTTGCAGAAGGACCTCACGGGTCCGCTGTCGACGCTCGCGGTCGGCCCGGCCGCTTTCGACGTTCAATTGCACCGGCTCTACAACCCCGAAAGCCTGACCCAGTACAACGTGGTGCCCGGCCTGATGGGCGTGATCCTGACGATGACGATGGTGATGATGACGGGCCTCGCGATCACCCGTGAACGCGAGCGCGGCACGATGGAAAATCTGCTCGCCACGCCGGTACTGCCGCTCGAAGTGATGACCGGCAAGATCGTGCCTTACGTGGCGATCGGCCTGGTGCAGGTCAGCATCATTCTCGCGGCGGCGCGCTTCGTGTTCAACGTGCCGTTCGAAGGCAGTCTGATCGCGCTGTATCTGTCCGCTCTATTGTTCGTTGCGGCCAATCTGACGATCGGCATTACGCTGTCGTCGCTCGCGCAGAACCAGTTGCAGGCCATGCAACTGACGATGTTCTATTTTCTGCCCAACATCCTGCTGTCGGGTTTCATGTTTCCGTTCGCGGGCATGCCGAAGTGGGCGCAGTACATCGGCAACCTGTTGCCGCTCACCTACTTCAACCGGCTGGTGCGCGGCATTCTGCTCAAGGGCGTCGGTTGGGCCGACATGTGGCCGCACGTATGGCCGCTGCTGATCTTTCTGTTCGTCGTCATGGGTATCGCCGTGAAGTTCTATCGGCGCACGCTCGATTGAGGAAGGCCTGCAATGTGTTCCGCTCCTGGCTTTCGTGACGCGGTTTTTCATCGCGCGGCTTGTTGGTCCCAGCGTTGCGCCATGCGCCGGCTGGCCGGCTTCTGCGCAAGCGCGGCATTGTGCGCGTGCAGCGTCGGCCCGGATTTCCATCGACCCGACGTGACCAGCGTGTCGAGCTATACCGCCGCGCCGCTTGCGGCGAGCACCGTCGCAGCCGATGGTCCCGGCGGCGCCGCGCAACACTTCGTGCCGACCGAGGTGCCCGGCGACGGCTGGTGGCGCGCTTTCGGCTCGCCGGCGCTGGACGCGCTCGTGCAACAGGCGCTCGACGATAGCCCGACCCTCGCGCAAGCCCGCGCGAAACTCGACGAAGCGCAGCAGGACTATCGCGCGCAGGCGGGCGGCACGCTATGGCCGCAAGTCGATGCGAACCTGTCGACCACGCGCGAGAAAATCGATCCCGAGGCGCTCGGCTTCGGTCAGCTGACGCAGGGCCGCGCGTTTGCGCCGTTCACGCTGTACAGCGCACAGGTCACGGTGTCGTACACGCTCGATCTGTTCGGCGCGAATCGCCGCGCGCTCGAAGCGGTGGCCGCGCAGGTCGACTATCAGCAATACGAACTCGAAGCCGCGCGTTTGACGGTCGCGGGCAACGTCGTGACGGCGGCGATCCGGCGCGCGTCGCTCGCGCGGCAGATCGCCCTCACCGAAGCGCTGCTCGCCAACCAGATGCAGCAACTCGATATCGCCGAACGCCGCTATGGCGCGGGCGGCATCTCCGAGGTCGATCTGCTGAGCCAGCGCACGCTCGTGCAGCAAACCCGCGCGACGTTACCGCCATTGCGCACGCAGCTTGCGCAGACCGATCATCAACTCGCGATCTATCTGGGACGCGCGCCGGCGGAATTGGCCACCACCCACGACCTCGCCGCGCTCGACCTCGACACGCTAGTGCTGCCGGCCGATCTGCCGCTGACCTTGCCGTCGACGCTCGCGCGGCAGCGGCCCGACATTCGCGCGTCCGAGGCGCTGCTGCATCAGGCGAGCGCGAACATCGGCGTCGCGACCGCGAACCTGTATCCGCGCATCACGCTGTCGGGCAGCGCGGCGACCGAACGCGTCAACGTGTCCGATCTGCTGACGGGCTTCAACGTGTGGAATTTCGGTGCGGGTCTCACGCAGCCGCTGTTCCACGGCGGTGAACTGCTGGCGCGCAAGCGCTCGTCGGAGGCGGCCTGGCAAGCGGCGCTCGCCGTCTACAAGCAAACCGTGCTGCAGGGACTGCAACAGGTCGCCGACGCGCTGCGAGCGCTCGATCAGGACGCGATTGCATTGCAGGCACTCGACGCCGCGCAGCGCAGCGCACAACACAGCGCAGGGATCGCCAGCCAGCGGTATGCGGCGGGCGGCATCAGTCAATTGACACTGCTCGATACGCAGCGTCAGGAATTGCAGACCGGACTCGATCGCACCAAAGCCGCCGCGCAGCGTTATGCCGATACCGCCGCGCTCTATCAGGCGCTCGGGGCGCGGCCTTGAGTCGATCGGTTGGTCATCGGTTTGCCGCCGTCTCGCGCCGCACCTTGTTCAGCACGAGGTACGCGAACGCGCCGATCACGATGCCCCAGAACGCGGAGCCGAGCCCGAGGAACGTCATACCGGATGCGGTCGCGAGAAACGTGATGACGGAGGCCTCGCGATGGTCTTCGTCCTCGATCGCGCCCATCACGTTCGACGTGATCGCACCGATCAACGCGAGGCCCGCCAGAATCGCGACGAACTCCTTCGGCAGCATCGTGAACAGCGCGACGATCGCGCCGGCGAACGTGCCGCCGATCAGATAGAACACGCCGTTCGCCATGCCCGCGATATAGCGCTTGTCCGGGTCGTCGTGCGCATCCTTGCCCGTGCACAACGCCGCCGTGATCGCGGCGATCACGATCGTGATGCCACCGAAAAACGCCACGCCGATCGACGCGATGCTCGTCGCGGTGATGATCGGCCGGGCCGGCGTGTGATAGCCGGACACGCGCAGAATCGCCATCCCCGGCAGAAACTGCCCGGTCAGACTGACGACCACGAGCGGGAAGGCAAGACTCAGCGTCGAACTCAGCGTCCATTCGGGTTCGATGAAGATCGGCCGCGTGACTTGCAGCGGCAGCGCGCCCAGGTGCGCGGCGCCGAGCGCGATGGCGAACACCGTGCCCGTCAACAGCACCAGCACGATGCAATAGCGCGGCAGCAGGCGCCTGAACACGATGTACGCGCCGATCATGCCGAACGCCAATGCGGGCATCGACGCCGCCGCCTTGAACGCATGCGTGCCGAACTGCAGCAGAATGCCGGCCATCATCCCGCAGGCGATGCCCTTCGGAATGCTGCGCACCATGCGGTCGAAATAGCCCGAGATACCGATCAGCAGAATGATCACGGCGGCGCTCAGATACGCGCCCACCGCCTGATGCAGCGTCAACGCGGGAAACAGTCCGACCAGCAGCGCGGTGCCGGGCGCCGACCACGCGGTCACGACCGGCACTTTCAGCTTCCAGCTCGCGAAGATGCCGGAGACGGCCGCGCCGATCGAGATGCCCCATACCCACGACGCGACCATCTCGTTGGGCATGTGGGCGGCTTGCGCCGCCTGGAAGAAGATCACGAGCGGGCCCGCGTACGAAATCAGCACGGCCAGAAAGCCGGCCACGACGGCGGACAGGGACCAGTCGGCCGCAACGGCGCGCGTGGTCGGCGCCTGGCTAGGGGTGGGATTCATCGTCGATGTGGGTCAGGGCTGCCCGCTAGCCCTGATCGCCGCCGCCGACCGGCAGCACGGTGCCGGTGATATACGACGCGTCATCGGAAGCGAGGAACAGGATCGCGCCGACCTGTTCGTCGATCGTGCCGTAGCGATGCATCAGGCTCGACGCGATCGTTTGATCGACGATGCCCTGATACCACGTCGCTTCCTGCTCGCTTTGCGGTGCCGTATTGCGCGGCACGCGGCGCGGCGGCGCTTCGGTGCCGCCGGTGGCGACCGCGTTGATGCGGATGCCGTGTTCGGCATGCTCGAACGCGAGGCTCGCGGTCAGCGCGTTGACGCCGCCCTTCGACGCCGCATACGGCACGCGATAAATGCTGCGCGTCGCAATCGACGAAACATTGACGATCGCGCCGCTCGCGCGCTTCAGCATCGCGGGCAACACCGCGTGGCAGCACCATAGCGTCGGGAACAGCGAACGCCGCACCTCGGCCTCGATCTGCTCTGCTTCATATTCCTCGTACGGCTTCGCCCAGATCGTGCCGCCGACGTTGTTGACGAGCGCATCGATGCGGCCGAACGCCTCGATCGCGAAGGCCGTCATCGCGGCCGCGCCCGCATAGGTTTCGAGGTCGGCGATGAACGCGCGCGCATCGCCGCCTGTGCGTGCGATCTCTTCGGCCACCTCGTGCACGATCGGCGAACGGTCGACCAGCACCAAAGCCGCGCCCTCGCGCGCCGCGCGCAACGCGACGCCACGGCCGATGCCCTGGCCCGCGCCGGTCACGACGAGCACCTTGCCCTTGAAGCGATTGGTAAAGGTCGAAGTCATGCTACGTTGCTCGCCGAGAATTTTTCGTAGTAGAAGTTCGCGGGCTCGACGCTGCTGTCGCGCAGCCAGCCCTGCACCGCTTCGACCATCGCGACCGGGCCGCACAGGTAGACGTCGACGTCGCCGTCGTTCAGCCATTCGCTATCCACATGCGCGCTCACGTAGCCCTTGCGCTCGTGGCTGCTCGCGGAATCGACGACACAGGTGCGATAGCTGAAATTCGGCAGCGAGCGCTGCGCCTCTTCGATCTGTTCGAGCGCGACCAGATCGATGTCGTTGGTCACGCCGTACACGAGGCGCACCGGCTGCAGGTTGCCGCTCGCCTTCAGCACGTCGAGCATCGACAGAAACGGTGCGATGCCGGTGCCGCCCGCGAGGAACAGCACCGGACGCTGCGGATCGCGCAGGTAGAAGCTGCCATACGGACCCGTGAAGCCGATCTGCTGACCAGGCTGCGCATCGTTGCTCAGAAAGCCGCTCATCTTGCCGTCCGGCACGTTGCGCACGACGAACGCCGCGCGCGTCGCGCCCGGCGCCGAGCTGAACGAGTACGACCGGCTCTCGCCGCTCGCGCCCGGAATCTCGACGTTCACGTATTGACCCGCGAGAAAGCTCGGCGCGCTCGCGCCATCGATATCGATCGAGAAATGGATCGTCGAATCCGACAGCCGTTCGACCGCCGCGAGCGTGCCTTCGAAACGCGACACCCCGGTCTTGCACGCCGCCGACGACGCCTGCACGCGAATCACCAGATCCGAGCGCGGCCGCGTCTGGCACGCGAGGATATAGCCCTGGCTCGCTTCCTCGGAGGTCAACGCATCTTCGACGTAGCTCGACTCGGGCATGTCGTAGGCACCCGATTCGCACAGCCCCCGACAGGTGCCGCACGCGCCTTCACGGCAATCGAGCGGAATGTTGATCTTCTGCCGGTAAGCGGCATCCGACAGCGTTTCGTTCTCACGGCAACTGATGAAGCGCGTGACGCCGTCTTCGAACTGAAGTGCAATAGTGTGTTCCATGACCTGTCTCCTGCAACCGCACCGGCTAGATGTGGTAGATGTCGATGACCTGATTGATGTAGTCGTTCTTCAGCACGACGTACTTGCTCAGGATTTGCGGCTGCGCGCCGTTGAAGTCGATTACGTAGCGCGACATGCCGAAGTAGCTGTAGTTCGTCCTGTAGCGATGGCTCAGCGTGTGCCAGTTGAAGCGCACCGTGTACACGCCGTTGTCCGCGCTCTCCACTTCGACGTTGGCCAGGTTGTGGCTCGTGCGCGTGTCGGGCATCGTCGCGCTCGAACGCTCGGTCTTGATGCGGAACACGCGGTCTTCGAGGCCCTGGCGGTTCGGATAGTAGATCAGCGAGATCTCGCGCTGCGGATCGGTGACGAGCTTGTCCTCGTCATCCCACGACGGCATCCAGAACGACGCGTCCGGGTGATAGCAGGCGAGCCACTCGTCCCATTGCTCGTCGTCGAGCAGGCGGCTTTCGCGAAACAGGAAAGCCTGAATATCGGTGATGGCGATGTTGCTCATGCGCGGCTCCCCGGCGCATTCAGCGCCTTTTTCATCGTGTCGATCCAGTAGCGGTGCTGCACCGTGTAGAGGCCCTCGTCCTCGGTCTTCACACCGCTCATCACCGGATTGAGGCCGATCTTTTGCGCGGCTTCGTCCGCGCCGTCGATCCAGTGCTTCGAACCGCGGCACATGTCGTTCCATTCGACCGCGCGGCCCGCGTAGCCCAGCTGGCAGGCGCGGAATTCCTCGAGGTCGTCGGGGGTGGCCATGCCGCTCACGTTGAAAAAGTCCTCGTATTGACGGATGCGGCGCGAGCGCGCTTCGTCGGACTCGCCCTTCGGCGCGATGCAGTAGATCGTCACCTCGGTCTTGTTGACCGACAGCGGCCGCAGCACGCGAATCTGCGAGCCGAACTGGTCCATCAGATACACGTTCGGGTAGAGGCACAGGTTGCGCGAGTTCTGGATCATCCAGTCCGCGCGCTCGGCGCCGCAGCGCGCGGCGAATTCCTCGCGGCGGCTGAAATTCGGACGGTCTTCGGGATTCGCCCAGCGCGTCCACAGCAGCATGTGACCGTGCTCGAACGCGTAGAAGCCGCCGCCCTGACGGCCCCAGCTGCCGGCATCCATCGCGCGGATCTTGTCTTCGCGCGCGTTCTCTTCCTTGCGATGATTGGTCGTTGCCGCATAGTTCCAGTGCACGGCCGACACGTGATAACCGTCCGCGCCGTTTTCGGCGGTCAGCTTCCAGTTGCCTTCGTACGTATAGGTCGACGAGCCGCGCAGCACTTCGAGACCGTCTTCCGACTGGTCGACGATCATGTCGATGATGCGCGCGGCCTCGCCGAGGAACGTTTCGAGCGGCGGCACGTCATCGCTCAAGCTGCCGAACAGGAAGCCGCGATAGTTGCCGAAGCGCGCGAGCTTCTTCAGGTCGTGCGAGCCTTCCTTGTTGAAGCAGTCGGGATAACCGGCGTCCGCGGGGTCCTTGACCTTCAGCAGCTTGCCGCTGTTGTTGAAGGTCCAGCCGTGAAACGGGCACGTATAGGTCGCCTTGTTGCCGCGCTTGTGGCGGCACAGCATCGCGCCGCGATGCGTGCACGAGTTGATGAACGCGTTCAGTTCGCCCTGACGATTGCGTGCGATCACGACCGGCTGACGGCCCATGTAGGTCGTGAAGTAATCGTTGTTGTTCGGGATCTGGCTTTCGTGGGCCAGGTAAATCCAGTTGCCCTCGAAAATGTGCTGCATTTCGAGTTCGAACAGACGCTCGTCGGTGAACGCGCTGCGATGCAGGCGGTAATCGCCGCGCTCGCGGTCTTCCACGAGAAAGTCGTCGATGTTCTTCAGTTGTGGAGTGTGATCCGGGTAGATCGGAATCATGCCTGTCTCCTGGTTCGGACTGTTGGTATGCGTGCGACGCACGCGTATAGGGAGCGGCCTGCCTGCCGGGAGGCCGGTGGCCGGTTGGTCTTTCACGTGGGGGAGCGGAGGCGGTGCGCCTCCGTATGGCGTCAGGCCGTGGCGCGCAAGCGCTCGACCTTCGGCACGGGAGGCGGGATCTGGTGCCTGAGGGAATCGGTGGACAACCCTTGCATCGGGGTTGCGATATCAGCATGTCTCATTGCTGCTCCTGAACTCTTTCTAGGTCTTGGATCCCATGCGCGAGGATTTGCCTGCGCCGTCTCCAGGGGCCGACCGACGCTTCAGACCGGGCCGAGTTATCGATGCTCGGGAGGTATAATTTTGTGGGGCGTCTACGGTAACTGAAGGATAGTTCCACGCCATTTGCATCGTCCAACACTGATTTGGTATCGCGACGATACTTAAAAGGTATTTCTATGGAACTGCGCCATCTGCGCTACTTCGTGGCCGTCGCCGAGGAATGCAATGTCACCAAGGCCGCCAAACGTCTGCATATTGCGCAGCCGCCGCTGAGCCGGCAGATCCAGCAGCTCGAAGACATCCTTGGCGTGCAGCTGTTCGAGCGCAACTCGCGGCCGCTGAAGCTGACCGAGGCTGGCCGCTTCTTCTATTCGCACGCCGTGCAACTGCTCGCGCAAACGACGGAAATCGAGGCGATGACGCGGCGCGTCGGCAAGATCGAGCGCAGTTTGTCGGTGGGCTTCGTCGGCTCGACGCTGTACGGCATGCTGCCGAAAATCATCCGGCGCTTTCGTACCGAGAACAGCACCGTCGAGCTGAGCCTGCACGAGATGTCGACGATGGATCAGATCAAGGCGCTCAAGGAAGGCCGCATCGACGTCGGCTTCGGCCGCATCCGTCACGAAGACCCGAGCATCCGGCGCGTCGTGCTGCGCGAAGAACGGATGATCGTCGCGCTGCCGCTCGGCCATCCGCTGATCGCCGCGAAGCCGGTGCTGTCGCTGCAGGACCTGACCGGCGAAACGCTGATCATTTTCCCGAAGGCGCCACGGCCCAGTTACGCGGACCAGGTGCTGGCCGCGTTTCACGATCGCGGTCTGAAGCCGCAGCGGCTCTACGAGACGCGCGAATTGCAGATCGCGCTCGGCCTCGTCGGCGCGGGCGAAGGCATCTCGATCGTGCCGGCGAGCGTGTACGGCTTGCAGCGCGGCGACGTCGCCTACAAGGACCTCGACGATCAGAACCTCGTCTCGCCGATCATCATGAGCATGCGCATGCTCGACGAATCCGCCGACATCAAGCGCATGCTCGAACTGATCTACGCGCTGTACGACGAAGAGCACATGACGTATCTGCCGCCTGCGCATTCGTAGAGCGGATTGTGCGGTTCGCGGCCCGACGCCTACGCCGGCTTCGCCGCAACGAAGTTGTATGGACAAGATATCCGCCACGGTATAGACCGCGGGTATACGCGAAAATTCCGGCTGCGCCCGCAGCCCTTCAATTAGCCTTCCGAGCTTGTCCACAAAGGCTTTCACGCCTACTCCCTGTCTCCTTCCCGGGTGCCCGTAAGCACTAACCCTGATTGCCGCTCATCGCTCGTACGGGATAATTGTCTATACAACATCGCACCTCGCAGCGTTCCCTCCCGGAGACTTTATGAAGAAACTCGCCTTGTCCCTCGCCCTCGCGCTCGCTGCCACCGGCGCCTTCGCCAAAGATTGGTCCACGGTTCGCTTCGGCGTGGATGCGAGCTACGCGCCGTTCGAATCGAAAGCGACCGATGGCAAGCTGGTCGGCTTCGACGTCGACCTCGGCACCGAAATCTGCCGCCGTTTGAACGCGAAGTGCGTGTGGGTCGAGCAGGACTTCGACAGCATGATTCCGGCACTGAAGGCAAAGAAGTTCGACGGCGTGCTGTCGTCGATGTCGATGACGCCGCAACGCGCCGAACAGATCGCCTTCTCGTCGAAGCTGTTCAACACGCCGACACGTCTCGTCGCGAAGCAGGGTTCGGGCATCCTGCCGACCGCCGACTCGCTGAAGGGCAAGACGGTGGGCGTCGAACAGGGCACGATCCAGGAAACCTACGCGAAGACCTATTGGGAGGCCAAGGGCGTGAAGGTCGTGCCGTATCAGAACCAGGACGCGGTCTATACCGACCTGCAGTCGGGCCGTCTGGACGCAGCGCTGCAGGACGCCGTGCAGGCTGACCAGGGTTTCCTGAAGACGCCGCGCGGCGCGGGCTTCGACTTCGTCGGCAAGACCATCGACGATCCGAAGATCCTCGGCAACGGCGCGGGCATCGGCATGCGCAAGGAAGACGCCGATCTGAAGACGAAGGTCGACAAGGCGATCGCCGACATGATCAAGGACGGCACCTACAAGAAGATCGAGCAGAAGTACTTCAACTTCGACGTGTACGGCAGTTGAGTCCGCCCCCCACAAGCCCGCTCCCCCCGATCGCCAGGCCCCGCGCGCATGCGCGCGGCTCGCTCCATCAAGGACACTCCCATGCTGTTTCAAGGCTTCGGTCCGCTGCTCCTCGCGGGCACGTGGGTAACCATCAAGCTCGCGGTGCTGTCGCTCGCGGCGTCGTTTGCGCTGGGACTTCTCGGCGCCGCCGCGAAGCTGTCGACCAACCGTGCGATCTCGCGCATCGGCACGATGTACACGACGCTGATCCGCGCCGTGCCCGATCTCGTGCTGATGCTGTTGCTGTTCTACAGCATCCAGATCTGGCTCAATGATCTGACCGACATGTTCAGCATCGAGCAGATCGACATCGATCCGTTTCTCGCCGGTGTGATCACGCTCGGCTTCATTTACGGCGCGTACTTCACCGAAACCTTCCGCGGCGCGTTTCTCTCCGTGCCGCGCGGGCAGATCGAAGCGGGCTTCGCGTACGGCATGAGCGCGCGGCGCGTGTTCACGCGCATCCTGTTCCCGCAGATGATGCGCTTCGCGCTGCCCGGCATCGGCAACAACTGGCAGGTGCTCGTGAAGGCCACCGCGCTCGTGTCGATCATCGGTCTCGCGGACGTGGTCAAGGCATCGCAGGACGCCGGCAAGAGCACGCAGTCGTTCTTCTTCTTCACGCTGGCGACCGGGGCCATCTACCTCGCCATCACCACCATTTCGAATCTGCTATTGAACCGCCTCGAGAAGCGCTACTCGATCGGCGTACGGAGGGCCACGCTGTGATCGAACTGACTCGTCAATACTGGCAGAACTACCTGTTCACGGACGGCTTCAACTACACCGGCCTCGTCATCACGCTGTGGTTGCTGGTTGCGTCGATCGTGTTGGGTTTCGTGTTGGCCGTGCCGCTCGCGATCGCGCGCGCGTCGCGCAACCGCTACATCTCCGGACCCGTCTGGCTTTACACCTACATCTTCCGGGGCACGCCTTTATACGTTCAGTTGCTGTTGATCTACACGGGCCTCTACAGTCTGCATTTCGTCCATTCGCACCAGATGCTCGACAGCTTCTTTCGCAATGCGATGAACTGCACGCTGCTCGCGTTCGCGCTGAACGAATGCGCGTATGCCACCGAGATCTTCGCGGGTTCGATCCGGGAGACCTCGCACGGTGAAATCGAGGCGGCCCAGGCTTACGGCATGTCGAAGTTCAAGCTGTACACGCGCATCATCCTGCCTTCGGCGCTGCGCCGGGCACTGCCCTCGTACAGCAACGAGGTGATCCTGATGCTGCACGCGACGACACTCGCGTTCACGGCGACCGTCCCCGACATTCTGAAAGTGGCGCGCGACGTCAACTCCGCGACCTACGCGACGTTCCAGGCGTACGGCATCGCGGCGATTCTGTATGCGGCGATCGTGTTCGCGCTGATCTGGGGCTTCCGCAAGATGGAAATCCGATTGCTGGCTTATCTGAAACCGCAAGCGCATTAAACCCGGACGCATTCGCGTCATGATGGAGCATACGAGCATGTACAAGCTGACGGTCGACGACCTGCACAAGAAGTTCGGCGACAACGAGGTATTGAAGGGCGTCTCGCTGAAGGCGAAGGCGGGCGACGTGATTAGCCTCATCGGGTCGAGCGGCTCCGGGAAAAGCACCTTCCTGCGGTGCATCAACTTTCTCGAATCGCCGTGCTCCGGGCGCATCACGCTGAACGGAGAGGAAATCAACACGAGCAGGGATCGCAACGGCTCGCTACGCGTGACCCATCCGAAGCAGTTGCAAACGATGCGCACGCGTCTGTCGATGGTGTTCCAGCATTTCAATCTGTGGGCGCATATGACGGCGCTCGAGAACATCATCGAGGCGCCGATCAGCGTGCTGGGATTGAGCCGCGCGCAAGCCGAGGAACGCGCTCGGAAGTATCTGACCAAGGTCGGTTTGCCGGCCAGCACGGAGAAAAAATATCCGTCGCATCTGTCCGGTGGTCAGCAGCAGCGCGTCGCGATTGCTCGCGCGCTTGCGATGGAGCCGGAAGTGATGCTGTTCGACGAACCGACTTCGGCGCTCGATCCCGAACTCGTCGGCGAAGTGCTGCGTGTGATGCAGGCGCTCGCCGAAGAAGGCCGCACGATGATCGTCGTCACGCACGAAATGGGCTTTGCGCGCAACGTGTCGAATCATGTCGTATTCCTGCACAAGGGCAAGATCGAGGAGCAAGGGCATCCGCATCAGGTGCTGACGAATCCGCGCAGCGAGCGGTTGCAGCAGTTTTTGGCGGGGCGGTTGAAGTAGCGGCGGCGGGGTATGGCGCGTCGTTCAGCCTCGCGCCTTGCCCCGAATCATTTCCAGAACGACTGCGCCACTCACCCGATCGCACTGGTCTGCGCGCGGTTCACAGATACACCGTGTGTTCGCTCTCGCCCTCCGGCAGCACGAGGATCACGCCTGACAACAGCGCGCTGTGATGCGCGCACATCAACACCTGCGCGCGATAGCACAGCACATCGCCGGGCTCGAAATCGAGCGGCACCGAAATGTGCGCAACGGTTCGCGTAAGCCCACACCTGCTCGCCACGCCGCACGACCACGACGGGCACGCCGGCGGCCGTGGCATCGACGACCCGCGCGCCGCCGTCGGGCACGTCGGCAAGCGGGCACAGCGGTGTTTCGTTCATCGCTCAGACTCTCCGTTCCGGATTGCCGAGGCTCCAGTCCCACGGACGGATCTCGACGCAATCGAATAGCCCCGCCTGCATATACGGATCGTTGCTGACGAACTCCATCACATCGTCGATACGCTCCGCTTCGACGACCAGCAACGTGCCATTCATCGCATCGCATTGCGGCGCGAGCGTCGGACCGCCGAGGCGCACGAACACGCCACGATGCGGATTGCCGCGCAACCACGTCCGATGCACCGGACGCACCCGTTCGCGCACTTCGCGCATGCCGGGCTTGTCGGTCGCGAATACCGCGAAAAAAAAAAAACGTGCCATCGTCATCAACTCCGATCGAGGATGAAGTCGTAGCGCGCTTCGCGGAACGGTCCATCGAAACCGAAGCGGCGCGCGAGTTCGTGATCCGCGGAGCACTCGCGATAGTCCACCATCAGCGAGGGCTTCACGCCGAACACCGCGTCCGAATCCAGATACGGATCCTCGCGATCGAACACATGCGTGACCAGTGTCCGATGCCCAGGCGCATCTATCATGAAGTGCAGATGCGCGGGTCGCCACGGATGCCGTCCAGTCGCTTCGAGCATGCGGCCGACCGGGCCGTCGGTCGGAATCGGATAGCTGACCGGCACGATCGTCGAAATCGCGTAGCGGCCTTCGGCGTCGGTGCGAAAACGTCCACGCAGATTGCCGTGCGGCTGCTCGGTGTCCTGCCCCGAGTACATGCCGTTATCGGCGGTCTGCCAGACGTCTAGCACCGCGTTGGCAAGCGGCTCTCCGTCCGTCGACAGCACGCGCCCATGCACGAGTGCGGGCGTGCCCGGCGTGAACGCGATGTTCTCGCCATATGCGCGCTCGGGCATGCCGCGAATATAGAACGGACCGAATACGGTGGTGTCGGTCGCGCCCGTCGCGAGACGGTGATTGATCGCGTCGACGAGCATCGATACGCCGAGCGTATCCGACAACAGGATGAATTCCTGACGCACGAGGTCATCGCACATCTTGCCGGTGTCGGTCAGAAAGCGAATGGCCGACATCCATTCGGCCTCGGTCGGCTCGACTTCACGCACGAACGCATGCATGTGCCGCACGAGGCTTTGCATCAACGTGCGCAGCCGTTCGTCGGGCGTGCCCGCGAAGCTTGCTACCACCTGCTCGGTCAGGGCCTGCTCGGCTTCTTTGCTGTCTGTCGACATGTCTTCCTCCATCGATTGTTCTGGCGGCGCTGCGTTGGCCAATGCTCAGGCGGGTTCGGCGCCCTGCCACGCACGTTGCAGCGGCGCGCGGATCGCATCGCGCGCCACGGGACGCGGGTTCGCATACGGATTCTTGCACGCGAGATCGGCCGCTTCGTCGAGTCCCTGCTCGGGCATGCCGATCTGCGCGAGCGCCATCGGAATGCCGAGCGCGCGGTTCAGTTCGAACAGCAGCGGACCCGCGTCGGCCGCGCGCTTGCCGCCGAGCGCGCGTGCGACGCACGCAAGCGCATCGGGCGCGGCGCTGTGGGTGTAGTGTGCCGTATGCGGCAGGTTAAACGTACCGCCCAACGTATGACACAGCTTGTGATGGTAAGTGAATGCTGTTTCGCTGCTAATCGCTGAATCTGTCAATCGGTCACGCTGGATCGTGCAGGTACATGGCTAGCCTGAAAGGCCTGGTTTCGTATCAGCATGGCCCGTGCCGTCCGTGCATACTTTGCCGCGAGCGCCACGGCAGCGATGTTTTTGTGTCGACGTTTGAATGTACGAATGAACGGATTTGGATGTCATAACCGACATGCGAAACGCGCCATACATCAAAGACCGGTTGCTGATCGTCGCGATGTTCGCGTTGCCCGCGTTCGTGTTCACCAACGGCTGTAAGTCGACCGCGACGGCGACGCCGTCCGCGACCGCGCCGCGGGCAATCGCCACCGACGACGCTACGCTCGCCCGCCGGGTGAAGCAGGCGCTTGTCGCGGACCCCGCGCTACGATCGTTACCGATGAGCGTGGCAACGTATCGAGGCGTCGTGCAGTTGTCGGGATACGTGGATTCAGAGGCACAGATTCTGGAAGCACTTGCGGTGACCCACGGCGTGCCGGGGGTGCAATCCGTGAGCAACGATCTGCACCTCAAGCCGCAATGACATGCGTTCGCCGGTAGACGGATGACACGAGAGTAACGCGGCACAGCGCACTCAAGCGAGCGCGGTCTCACAGCCGAAAACTCGGCGCGAGACCCAGGGCCGCTTCTGGAGTTCTCCGGACTTCGCTTTGGTCCGGTTCACAACGATAGCGGGCCGCGCAAGGTCATCTTCATATCCCGCTCCTCGTACCGATCAGCTTCTGCGTCACATCCGGTTCCACGATCGATCCTCCGTGGCTCGGTCATGCCTCGGCCTTCAATATATCGCATGTGATATTTCACCCAACAGGCCGGCTGCGAAACTGGTGTTCGACAATCGACAGGTATGCTGATTGCTCATGTTATGACGAGGCGGTTTGCGATTGACCGGTTCACCGTCACTTTGCCACCGTCTGATTGTGTCTCGAAAGGAGGTTTCGATCGTGTCGCTCTCTCGCCGTCATTTCATGATACTTGCCGCATCCGTTGCCTCAACGACGGTTCTCTCGACAAAGTCAAACGCGGACGCGCCTGTGCTGTCCGAAAACGATCCGACCGCACTGGCCCTCGGATACAAGATGGACGCATCGAAGGTCGACAAGGCGAAATTCCCTCGGTACCAGACAGGGCAGACCTGCGCCAATTGCCAACTGTATCAAGGCAAACCCGGTTCCACGATTGGGCCGTGTCCGACCTACGGGGGCAAGCTGGTCTACGCAAAAGGGTGGTGTAACGCCTACGTGAAAAAGGCGTAATTTACACGCCGTCGTTGTGCTTCATCGTAGCTCGCGCCGATAGCCGCGTTCCAGTGCGCCGTTATGACAAGGAATAACAAGCTAGCCTCCGTTCAGCACCATCTCACCTGGTCATATCCAGCAGGATCGACGGTCTAGTCCGGCCACTTGCGAGATTGAGCCGCGATACCAATGGGCGTTACACGCCTCGAAACACTGGGGCCCAGGCAATCCGCCATAGTCGGGGATCACATCCGAAACGTTGTTTCGGCGCGTCTTGACGTCTACCGGAACGCGTCCGAAGCCGGAACTCTGAGCCGAAACGACCCGTTCCCGATCGAATTCGACGATCGAATCTTCGACAACACCTCTGATGGGGGATGAACTTACTTAAGCTCTTCGGAAGGAAACGCGGTGAGGAAGTCGAAGTCGCACCCTGCCGCGGCAGAGAGTACGTGATCGTGATAGAGCCGCTGGTAACCGCGCGCATACATCCCTTGCGCCGGACGAATCTCAGCGGCACGACGCGCCAGCTCGACCTCGTCGACCAGTAGATCGATCCGCTTGTCCCGCGCCGAGAGCCGGATCCGATCACCGTTGCGCACCAGCGCCAGCGGGCCACCGAGCGCCGCTTCTGGCGTCACGTGAAGCACGATGGTCCCGTACGCCGTGCCCGACATGCGCGCATCGGAAATCCTCACCATGTCCTTCACCCCCGCCCGCGCAAGTTTCTGCGGAATCGGCAGATAGCCGGCCTCGGGCATGCCTGAAGCACTGCGCGGCCCCGCGTTCTGCAATACGAGAACGTCGTCCGCGCGAACGTCCAGACCGGGGTCGTCGATGCGCGCGGCCAGATCTTCGAGCGAGGTAAATACCACGGCACGCCCTTCGTGTTCGAGCAGTTCGGGAGTAGCGGCGGCGCGCTTCAGAACCGCACCGCCGGGCGCCAGACTCCCGTTCAGAACAATCAGCCCGCCAGCCATCGGGACTGACCGGTTTCTCCGTCGAGCGGATCACGGCCGTATCGATCGGATCGGCAAGCGGCCTGTTCAAACGCTCCTCGAGACTGTGCCCGGCGATATCGCGACAAGTCAGATCGAGTTCCCGATTTACGACGCGCGGGACGACATGATCGCCGCTATGGGCATCTCCTGCCCGAGCGTGCGCGTCGACGCCGCCCACCCCGCCGAACTGGGTCATATCGTGCTGCGCGAGTCGGGTGGCTGATATGGGCCGTGGCCAGGACAGCAAGAGACATCACTGCGGACATAGGGAGGATCAGGTTACTTCTTGACGAGCACGTGGGGCTATATCTCAGCTTACGTGGTTTCCGCTGAAATCCTGCCGACGCGGTTGCGCGCCTCGGGTTTGGGCGTGTCCGTTGCTTTCGGTCGAGTGGGCGCAATGGTTACGCCGCTACTGCTGACGAGTGCCTTCAGCACGACGGGCGCACCTTCCGCACCGTTGCTCGTACTGCTGGCGCTTGCGCTGCCCGGTCCGGTTGCCGCCGCGATGTGGTGGGTCAAGGGACGCGAAACCTGGAATATTTCGCTGGAGGAAGGTAGCGACGATGCGTTGACGGAAGCCACAGGTCAGCAAGAATTCCGAACGCGCGAAGCATAAACGCTTGGAGAGCTGAAGGGCTGCAGAGAGAAATCCCTGCAGCTTTTTCTTCAAATCGTCCGTCTTAAGACAACAGGCTTTCCACCCATCGTCTGTTTCGTCATCCATGCAGCAAGCGCCGAATCCAGGTAGTCGGCGTGTCCCGGAAACCAGTTGTACAGATGCATGCCGATGTCATGCACCAGCGCGCAACCGGCCTGCCCTGCTTCGACCGCGGCTTTAACGTCTCGGACTGAATTCAGCACGGCTTCGTGCTCTTCGATGTGGCAGTCGCGCGGGGGAAAGTTTGTCGTGCGCATCCATTCGTCTTCCTGCTCGAAATGGCTGACGGCGTGTTTTTCGAATTCGTCGATTGCGGCAAGGGCGCTCGCATCGGTGCAGGTCACGAGCCGTAGCGCAACTCCATAGAATTCCTTATGCACGTCATCCATCGGCGTGAAGCCGAGTAGCCGTGCGTCCGACCACACAAGGCTGTTGTCACTTTCCCGCACAGGGGCTTCGACATCTTTCAATACAGAGTCTGTCATGTTCGATCAATCCGGCTTTATCAAGATCTAAATCATAGCCGCGACATATAGAACGCCGCGAATTTCCCAGCATTCCACCGTCAGCGCCGCTTAAATCCTTAAGTCTTTCGAGGCTAGCCGGGTGGAACAATTCGGCCGGCATTCGGGCACGCCGATGCGCTTGCCCTTCAAATCTTCAGGCTTGTCGATACCGCGATCTGCAGCACCCGGTCGCCGCTTGCCGTTGCGCTCCCCTTTCGCGCCGGTGTAGTCACCGAAAAAATTGCCCTCCGTTTCCGGTTTCGACGAATTCACCCCAGCATGCTTCCCGGGATCGATGACGACAACGTAGCCATCCGACCGAAGCACAGCCAGCGCCTCACAAATTAGATCCATCGGCGATGAATCCCGTCCCTTTATATTAGAGATCGAATATTCCTAGTCCTGCGGCACTTCCGACCATACGTACTTTCCCGGATGCCCCCAAAGGTTCTTGCCAATTTCACTAGATATCTAATATAGTTGAGTAACACCTGTTGATGAAGGCGACCTGTCGCCGGGAGACATTACATGCTGACCCACCAAGTAAATGAATTGCTGTGCCGCGTTGAAGGCGATGCCCCGATGGGCCAACTGATGCGACGGCACTGGACGCCGGTTTGCCTCATCGAAGAAGTCAGCGAGCCGGATGGTGCGCCGGTCAAAGCGCGCGTATTTGGCGAAGACCTCGTCGTATTCCGGGACTCGGAAGGCAGCGTTGGTGTGCTGGACGAGTACTGCCCGCACCGTCGCGCATCGCTCGTCTACGGCCGCAATGAAGACTCCGGCCTGCGCTGCCTGTATCACGGCTGGAAGTTCGACGTCGCGGGCAACGTGCTTGAAATGGTGTCCGAGCCGGCAGCGAGCTGCATGACCGACAAGGTCAAGCACAAGGCCTATCCAGTGCAGGAATGGGGCGGCATGGTGTGGGCGTATATGGGCCCGCAAGACGCCATCCCCGAATTCGTGCCGCCGGCCTGGGCGCCGACTGCCGACACCCGCGTGAGCATCGCCAAGGCGCTGCTGCCGTGCAATTGGGCGCAAATCCTCGAAGGCGCGATCGACTCCGCGCACAGCTCCAGCCTGCATTCGTCCGACTTCGTGCCGGCACGCGTCGGCGGCGCCGAAGCGACCGGGAAGAACTGGTTGCGCCCGTCCACCGACAAGGCCCCGCGCCTGCAGGTCGAGCGCACCGACTACGGCTTCCGTTACGCCGCGCTGCGCCGCCCGATCTTCAACGCCAACACGCACGACTACGTGCGCTCCACGGTGTTCGTGGCGCCGGGAACGGTGCTGATTCCGCCGAACAATCTTTACAACGTTGCGAACATCAATGTGCCGATGGACGACACGAACACGGCGTTCTACTTCATCGCCTGGGGCGATCCGGAGACGACGCCGGAAAACGAAACGTGGCGCAAGTTCCTGCGTCAGCAGGTCGGTGTTGATCTCGACCAGTACTATCGTCCGCTGCGCAATCACGACAACCGCTTCTGGCAGGACCGCCAGGCGATGAAGGCTGGCAATTTCACTGGCAATTTCGGGCTTCCCGAACCAGGACATCGCCATGTGGGTCACGATGGGCCCGATTGCGAACCGCTCGGACGAGCGCCTCGGCGCGAGCGATCTCGCCATCGTCGAATTCCGTCGCCGCATGATCGATGCGATCGCCGAATTCGAGAAGGATGGCGAAGCAATTGGCACCGGTGCAAAGGCGATTTCCCGGGAAGTGTGTTCGTACCAGGCTGTCGTGCCGAAGGAAATCGACTGGCGCACGTATGCTGCGCGCTACGTCAGCAAAAAGAATCCGGAACCGGCCGACCAACCGTCCGCGCTTGCAACGGACTATCAGGTCAAGCAATAACGGGAGACACACGGCCATGGAGCAGCGCCGTTTGCGTATCGGGGTCGCAGGACTGGGACGGGCATTCTCGCTGATGTTGCCGACCTTCCTGCGCGACCCCAGAGTCCAGCTCGTCGCTGCGTGCGACCCGCGTGACGAAGCGCGGCGGCAGTTCGCCGCCGACTTCGCTGCGCCCACCTATGCGGACGTGGCGGAGTTGGCGGATGACCCCAACGTCGAGATCATCTACGTTGCGAGTCCGCACCAGTTCCACGCGCAGCACACTGAAATTGCCGCGGCAAAAGGCAAACACGTGCTGGTCGAAAAGCCGATAGCGCTCGCCACTGCGGACTGCGATCGCATGATCGCTGCATGCCGCGCAGCGAACGTGCATCTGATCGTCGGGCATTGCCACAGTTTCGACACGCCGTACCTGTGTACGCGCGAATTGATCAGGCGCGGCGATTTCGGCGCGGTGAAAATGATCCAGGCCGTGAACTACACCGACTACCTTTACCGCCCGCGCCGGCCCGAGGAGCTGGCCACGGCTGAAGGTGGCGGCGCCGTCTTCAGCCAGGCGGCTCACCAGGTCGACATCGTGCGAATGCTCGCCGGCTCGCGCGCGACGCGGCTGCGCGCGAGTGTGGGACGGTGGGATTCGTCACGCCCGACCGAAGGTGCTTATTCGTCGCTGATCTGGTTCGAGAACGGTGCTTATGCCTCGCTCTCGTACAACGGCTATGGCCACTTCAATACCGAAGAGTGGAGCGGCTGGATCGGCGAAATGGGCGATCGCACAAGCCCCGACATGTACGGGAGCGCCCGCCGCCGTCTGGAGACGCTCGCGTCCTCGGGCGACGAAGCCAGACTCAAGGCGGCCGGCACCTACGGCGGATCGGCATACAAGCCGCCGACGGCCACCGCGGACGAGCCGCCGCGCTTTCATCAGCACTTCGGTCCGATCATCGTCTCGTGCGAACGCGCGGACCTGCGCCCGCTGCCCGATTCAATCGTCGTCTACGGCGACGAGCAGCGCCAAACGCTGCCACTGCCTGCACCCGTCGTGCCGCGCGCCGAAGTCATCGACGAGTTGTATGGCGCGGTCGTCGACGGACAGTCGCCCCTTCACGATGGCGAATGGGCAAAGGGCACGCTGGAAATCTGTATCGCGATTCTGAAGTCGAGCAAAACGGGCGCAGATGTAACGCTTTGATAGTTCGCGGTAAGCGCAAAAGCCCCCATTGCCCTCGTTTGAACTGAGCCATATACAGTTAAAACGAGGGATTTTTTGTCAGCGCTTCCTTCTACGGGGCGCACACATGCGCCCCGATCTCGTTACCCGGCGAACGCCGCGAAGCGCCGCGAAAAATCAATCGCCCTGACGTTCTTCGTCAGCTAACCTAACGAAATACGGTCCACGCTGGTCTCGCCAATGGTTCGCAGCGTCTGCTCGGTCACACCGCCCGAGACTTCCAGCTCGGCGCGCCCTCCGATGCCACGCACAGCCTCGCGCATCGTCTCGATCGGGAAATTGTCGACAGAATCGCCGCGGCGCCCCCAGCCAACGCTTCCTTTAACTCATCGAGCGTCTCCGCCTCGACCTGCACGGGCACACCCGCACCCAATGCTTGAGTGGCGCGAAGCGTCGACGCAATGCCGCCGCCCGCCGCGATGTGGTTTTCCTTGATCAGAATGCCGTCGGTGGTCTGCCGTCGTGCCTGTCGTGGACCTGGCACGCCCGCCTATATTATTAGATCTATAATTAATATGCTACTCGGGAAGGACCTGAAACGCTGAGCTGCGCCTCAATCCTGATCGATTTCTTCGCCGCGTGCCGCGATCAGATTGCCCACTTCCCGCGTCGACGGAATGCGCAGCGCCGGGTTGTCCGACTCGGATTCGTCGCGTGCCATGTTCTCGATGATCGTCAGCAGAACCTTCCGCGCGACGTTGATCTCGGTGGTTTTCAGGCCCCTGACGCTAATTTCGTTGACTTCTTCCGCGAGCGGGACGAGCTTGTTTTTCAGGCTCCGGCCGCGCGGCGTGAGGTACACGTGCGTGTTCTTGCGATTGCCGGGCTCATAGCGGCGCTCGACATACCCGAGCTTTTCCATTGCCGACACCGCACTGAACGTGGTGGGCGTGGTGGTGCCGGTCTCGTCGCTGAGCTCCTTCTGCGTAAGCCCGTCGGTGACCCATAGCACACGCAGATAAGCCCAGTGGCCGAACGAAACTTCATGCTGCGCCAGGCGCATTTGCAGACCGCGAATCATCGCGCGGCCTGCATCCTTCACCAGGTGAGCAAGACGATCATCCGGAACCGCCTCGCGCCAGTGCCGCAGGATGGGGTCCTGGCTCGCGCCCCCGCCCTTGCCCGAAGTACGTGCTGCTGCCATACCTTCCTCGCTGTTATTGTGACCAGACCGGTGACAATCATAGCGCTTTAGCCGGCGCGAGAGGCGCTGGAGCGCATCGCCTGGGCCGCTCAGAAGGTGTGGCGAATGCCCACGGTCACGCCCGCCTGGTCCATGCCTGGCGCAATGTCCACGCCTGTGCCACGAATACCGACATTGGAGAATGAACGGTTGGAGACATACGCCCCTTCCGCATACACGTCGGTGCGCCTGGACAGCGAGTAGTCGACGAGCAATACCCCCATCGTCGGGCCGCCGTGCGGATTGCGAAACTGCGTGTGATAGACGCTGGCGGAAATGGCAAGCGGCGCATTCACCCTCCAGGTCACGCCGCCCCAATAGAGCAGCGAGCTCGGCGGCACATCCGTATTGCGCGTGTTCAGCCAGCGCAGGCCGGCCAGCGTCGTGACCGGCCCGAAGTCGTACGACACGCCGAGCAGCGCGCGCTGCTGCGCATTGCTCTGTGTCGCGATCGAGGTGCCCTGCAACTGGTCGTACGTCAAACCGATGCTGAACGGCCCGCGATCATACAGGACCGCCGCGCTCATTTCGCGGCCCACCTTCGTTGCGCCGGGCACGCTCCCACCGTTCGGAATCGTCGCGTCGAACCCGGTGCTGTACAGTGCCGCGAACGTGACGCCGCCGAGGTGCACGCCATAGCGCACCGAATTGTCCGCGCGGTTCACAAACTGGCTGTCCATGCTTTGCGCGGAGTAGCTGGGGTTGAACGTCAGCGCGTCGTACTTGTACATCAGCTCGTAGAGCAGGTTCTGGTGACGTCCGAGCGTGAGCGTGCCGTACGGCGTTGAGACGCCAACGAATGCCTTGCGGCCGAACAGCCGTCCGTTCTGACCTAGCGCGCCGGTGTTCACGTTGAACCCGCCCTCCAGCGTAAACACGGCCTTGTAGCCGCCGCCAAGGTCTTCTGATCCCTTGAGCCCCCAGCGCGATCCGGCGAGATTGCCCGACTGTTCCCGGATCACCGAGCCCGTCTGACTGCCCTGGGGTACCCGATTGACGTACTCGACGCCCGCATCAACGATGCCGTAGAGCGTGACCGAACTCTGCGCATGGGCCGACGTGCAGGCGAGCGTCAGCAACCCGCCGCAGGCAAGCGGGAATGTGTGTCTCTTCATGTTCATCTGTCTTCTGGATTACTGAGTATATTGGATGTATTGTCCCCTTCCGCGCATCCGTCGCGCACCCAGCGCCTGCCGGATGCGCGACGGCACGAACAACCGCCGCGAGAGGTCAGATCTTGAATCGCTCCAGGCTGGCCGGGTGGAACAGTTCGGCAGCCTGCAGGCGACGGCTCGACAATCCCTCGGCGTGGTGCTGCGCGAGAAAGCGGTCGATCACATGCTCGTTGTTCGCGAATCCGTACGACCAGAAGTCGTGCCCCATCAAACGCCGTGCATTGCGCAACTGGTCCTCGACGAACGGCAGCGTCACCTTGGTCGCCGAGGTGTCGCTCAAACGGGCCAGCGCCACTTCCTTCGATTGCTCGAACGCCTTCGCGATCGCGCCGGGCAGCCACGGGTGCTGATCCGCGAGCGTCTTGCGAATGCCCAGCGTGTGCATGATCGGGAAGAGCTGCCTGTGCTCGTACCATTCGGCGGCGCTTTTCTGCGGATCATCGAAAAGGTACTTGACCTTCGGATGCCCACGGTCGAAGCACGACGGCGCGCGCGGTCCGATCACGCCGTCGATCTCGCCTTCGGCCAGCAGGTTCGAGATCGTCTGCCCTTCGGGTGCGCTTTCCAGCACGACGCCTTCAGGCAGCTTGAGCGCAATCTTCTCCACGCGCGTCGGATCCTCGTAGCCGCCCCGCACCCAGCGGATATCCGACGCCTTCACGCCATATTCCTCTTCGAGAAAGAGCCGCACCCATACGTTGGCCGTGAGCTGGTATTCCGGCACGCCGATGCGTTTGCCTTTCAGGTCCTCGGGCCGGTCGATCCCACGGTCGGAACGCACGTAAACCGAGCTGTGTCGGAACGCGCGCGACGGAAAGACCGGCACCGCGATGTAGGGCGACGTGCCCGCGGCCGTCTTCACCGAATAGCTGCTGAGCGAAAGCTCGCAAATGTCGTAATCGGCGTGCCGGAACGCACGAAAGAAGATTTCCTCCGGGTCCTGCAGCATGAACACCGGATCGACACCGTCGATCTGGACGTCGCCGTCGATCAGCGGCCGCATCCGGTCGTAGTTGCCCACCGCGATGGAAAGTTGAAGCTTGCTCATTCCTGCTCCTGTCTGACTGTCAAAATGCTTGCCGTCGCGTGCATCGTCACGCGCCGGATTGCTGTGCCTGCCGCTCGCGCGGCACGCCGAAGAAGACGGCGATGCCGCCGATGAAAACGAGCGCCGCCACCAGCAGGATGCCGGCCGAAAAGCTGCCGGTCACGCTCTTCACCCAGCCGAGGACGATTGGTGCGAAGAAAGCGCCCACCTGACCGAGACTGCTGATCACGCCAATGCCGCCGGCGGCCGCCGCGCCCTTCAGGTAGTTCGGCGGAATGGTCCAGATAATGGCTGCGGCCGCGAAATAGCTCACCGAAACGAGACTCAGGCACGCGATGGCGGCAACCGAGTTGTGCGTCAGAACCGTCAGGAGCACCGCGCCCGTGGCACCCGCTGTCGTCGACAGCACGAAGTGCCAGCGGCGCTCGAGCCGCAGGTCGGAGCTGCGTGCGATCAGCAGCATGGCAACCGCGCCGACGATATAAGGCAGCGCCGACAGGAAGCCGATCTGCAACAGGTCGGAAACGCCCGCCTGTTTGATGATCGTGGGCGTCCAGTAGTTGAGGATGGTTCCGCAAATGGGCACCGTGGCCCAGCCCGCGGCAATCACGTACACGCGCGGGTCGCGCAGCGCCGCGAGGAGCGTGCTCGGCGAGTTATGCGGCTTGCTGCGACCTTCCTCGTCGAGCGCGCCGATGACAATTCGTTTTTGATCCTCGGTCAGCCACCTCGCATCTTGCGGCCGGTCGATCAGGTAGAAGTAGGCAACGACACCGGCAATCACGGCGGGGACGCCTTCAAGGAAGAACAGCCACTGCCAGTTGCGAAAGCCCCATACGTCCATGAAGTTTTGCAGGATGAAACCAGAAAGCGGGCCGCCGACAATCCCCGCAACCGCGATCGCCAGCAGGAACCGCGACGTGATACGAGCGCGGCGCTTCGACGGGTACCAGTACGAGAGATAGAGGATGATGCCGGGCCAAAAGCCCGCTTCGGCCGCGCCGAGGAGCGTCCGGGCGAGATAGAACTGCCATGGAGCGGTCATGAACGCCATGGCAGTCGAGATGGCGCCCCACAGCAGCATGATCCGCGTGACGGTCTTGCGGGCGCCAATGCGCCGCAGCAACAGCGTGCTCGGCACTTCGAGCAGGATGTAGCCGATAAAGAACAGACTCACGCCGAGTCCGTACGCCGCGTCGCTCAGCCCGAGATCGTGCTTCAGCTGCAGCTGCGCGAAGCTGACGTTGACACGATCGAGATAGTTGAGGACCCAGCACAGGAAAAGAAAGCTCATTAGCCTTAACGTGATCTTGCGGTATGTCGCCTCCTCCGCCGCCGAGTCGGCTATGGCAGACAGGGATAGGTCCCCTGAGTGCAACGTTGAATGTGCCATGACTGAATCTCTCCGAATTTCACTCTGGATACCGGCCGGAACAGCGTCCCTCTCACCGTTTAATTAGAGCTCTAATATTCAGCTTACGGCGGCTTTATGTCGCTGGCAAGAACGGGTTTATACCGAGAGCAAGATCGCGAAAAATCGTGCGCCTTGACTTGCATAATTAGAGATCTAGTCATAATATGCAATCCATGTTGATGCAATGCAAGACTGGACTGGTCAGAAGGAGATAGACATGACGCCCCCATCGGAAGACGGTTTTCGTCGTCTGAACATTGCTGGCAAGGAGAAGATCGCCCGCGACGTCTGGCGCTTTGAACTGACCGACCCGCAAGGCGCGCCGTTGCCGCCGTTCGAGGCAGGCGCGAACTTGACCGTCGTGGCGCCCAACGGTTCGCGACGCAGTTATTCGCTGTGCAATGACTCGCAGGAGCGCAATCGCTACGTCATCGCGGTCAAGCGTGACAGCAACGGACGGGGCGGTTCGATGAGCTTCATCGACGATACGGCCGAGGGCGACACCGTGGACGTCTCTTTGCCCCGCAACGAGTTTCCCCTCGATGAGCGCGCAAAGTCATTCGTTCTCGTCGCGGGCGGCATCGGTATCACGCCGATGTTGTCGATGGCACGGCAGTTGCGGGCGGAAGGCCTGCGCTCGTTCAAGCTGTATTACCTCGCCCGCGATCAGGAAGGCACGGCGTTCTTCGAGGAACTGACCAGCGACGAATGGCGTTCGGACGTGAAGATTCATCACGATCACGGCGACCCGTCGAAAGCATTCGACTTCTGGCCTGTGTTCGAGAGGTCGAAGTCGGCGCAACACGTGTACTGCTGCGGCCCGCAAGCGCTGATGGACACCGTGCGGGACATGACCGGCCACTGGCCGTCGGGCACGGTGCACTTCGAGAGCTTCGGTGCAAGCAATGCGGATGCGCGCGAAAGCACGCCGTTCACCGTGCGGCTTTCGCGCAGCGGCACGTCGTTCGACATTCCCGCCAATCGCTCGATCCTCGAGGTGCTGCGCGACGCCAACGTGCGCGTGCCGAGTTCGTGCGAAAGCGGCACCTGCGGCTCGTGCAAGACAGCGTTGTGCTCAGGGGAGGCGGATCACCGGGACCTCGTGCTGCGCGACGACGAGAAAGAAACGCAGATCATGGTTTGCGTGTCGCGTGCGAAATCCGCGGAGCTGGTTCTCGATCTTTGAGCATCGCGGGCTGGGTACGAACGCGTCGCATGAAGGCCTCCAGCGCACCCAATTAGAAAAGCCCCCGCCGAGGGGCAAAAATCCTTAAATGCCGTTCTGCATGCTGGTTCCGATTCCGGAAGTCCTGACGGCTGAAACCAGCATTTCCTGAGACGGCATTCCTCCGGCGCCGATTGGACGCACGCACCGATCTCCATCGCATCGATTCATCGTCTATCGAAGGGAAAATCATGGCGGCAACAGATCACTGCGTTCTGAGGTCGAAAAACTCGTTGGCCCGACGCGGGGCCGCGGGGCGTGCGTGCGCACGATCGCCGATGGATTCGAGTGGTCGTTTGGCTGGTCAGCCCCGGCCGCGCAACGGCTGCGCTTCCTGCTCGACTTCGGCTATCTGCGGCACGCGTCTGTATCGACGACGTCGATCTATCTGCACAGTGACGAAGTAAAGCGGGCACGGCAGATGAGCGACGTGTTTGCTGTACGAAAGCGAAGTCGCTTCGATGCAAGCGTGCTATCCCGATGCCAACCAGACATAACGCAGCGACGGCAAGTCGTCGTGACCGCCTTTGTCAGCGGGTTTTGGGGCGAAGCCCGAGTGTGATGGCAGCATGGCGCCGGACCGTTAGTTGCGCATCCGACAGGAAGACGTTCGGTCATCTGCGCCAACGTATCGGAGACCGCAGTTCGGCGCGAAGCGGACGAAGTTCGCCGCTCGGATGGCTTTGCACTTGTGTCTCGTCATCCCTTGCCGAGCGGCGGCCGACTCGGGAATCCCGCCATATTGCTTAGCTGGGCCAGTTCATTCGCCGCCTCGCGCAGCAGCATCGAGTACTCGTGAATCTTCTCGGTCGTCAGCCGCACCCGCGGACCGGCCAAACTGATGACGCCGACGCAACGCGAGCCGCTCACCACGGGCACCGCCACCGCTGACATGCGCGGGGCAAACACCTCGTCGATCATCGCGTAGCCACGCACGCGCGCAGCGTGCAGGAAGCCCAGCAGCGCCTTGAGCGTCGTCGGCGCATTGGGTCCAAACTCATTGGGCTGTCCAAAACCCTGCTTCAAAACCAGTGCCGCCGCCTGTTCGTCAGTCATTGTCATCAGCCATGCGTGTCCGGTCGACGTGCATGAAAGTCGTGCTGCCTGGCCCATGTCAGGATCGTAGCGAAAGCCGATGCGCTGTCCGTCCGCCTTCCCCACCCAGATGATTGCTTCGCCGTCCACCAACGACAGCCGCGCCAGTTCACCTGTCTGCGCAGCGACGCGTTCGATGATCGGCTGGGCGATATCCGCGATGCCCGTCAGGCTCAGGAATTCCAGCCCGTTCGACGTCATACGCATCGTCAGAATGTAGCGGCTGTGATCGACCAGTTGCCTGACATAGCCGCCTTCGATGAGCTCGGCGAGCACGCGGTGGCACGTGCTGCGGGGCAGGGACAAAGCGTCGGCAATCGCCAGAAGACCCGCGCCTTCGGCTTGCGTCGCCAGGAAATCAAGAATTCTCAGGCCGTTTTTGAGCGACATTTCGCGTGATTTTCATTATGTGCAATGCAGTTCCGGTGCGGAACGCCTCGCTTTCCGAGCGCAAACAATAGCACTTGTTCGTCGCCAGAAACGAACGGTTCGACATATGAGGAATTCAGGAGACAACATGTCATTTTTTGCTGATTCAGCCCTTGCTGCGGAACAACAGTCCGCGCAGGCTCACTTGATGGCGCGTCGGGCGGTGGCAGGCGCAACCGTCGGAACGGCGCTCGAATGGTTCGACTTCGCGCTGTATGGTGTGGTCGCGGCCACGATCTTTCCAAAGCTGTTTTTTCCATCGCTGGACCCGACCGCCTCGCTGCTCGCGTCGTTGGCTAGTTTCTGGGCAGGGCTGGCCGCACGCCCGCTAGGCGCGGTGATCTGCGGGATGCTCGGCGACCGTTGGGGACGCCGCAAACTGATGCTTATCACCGTGTCGGTAATGGGAGCTTCATCGTTCCTGATGGGGCTGTTGCCCACTTACCACCAGGTTGGCATCCTCGCGCCGACGTTGCTGGTGACACTGCGCATCATCCAGGGATTCGCGCTTGGCGGCGAGTCGACGGGCGCGCAACTGATGGCGGTCGAGCATGCGTCTGCTAACCGACGCGGTTGGTATTCGGGCCTGCTTGGCATCTGCTCGCCACTCAGCCAGATTCTCGCCAACTTCTCGCTCTTTACACTGGCCGCGTTGCTTTCATCGGACGACTTCGACTCCTGGGGATGGCGAGTCCCGTTCCTCGCAAGCTTTGTGCTGGTGCTGCTGGGCATCTACATCCGCAGGAAGGTTAGCGAGACACCGGCCTTCGAGGCGCTCAGGAAGAGTGGCTCGCCCACACGCGCTGCCAATCCGCTAGGCACCGTTTTCAAATATCACTGGCGCACCGCGCTTCGCCTGACGCTGTTCTTCTGTGGCCCGGCCGCACTGTTTTATCTGATCGTGGTTTTCTCGCTCAGCTATCTGACGAAACACCTCGGCGTACCAAAGCAGACCGGTTTCATGCTGCTGATGGTTGCGAATGTCTGTGCCATCGCGGGAGCGCTGGCGGGCGGTTATCTGAGCGATCGGATCGGACGCAAACGTGCGCTGATGATCGGCTCGTTCTGCACGCTGATCTGCTGCCTGATCTACTTTCCGATTCTGAACCAGAACTCGATCGCCATGACGATGGCCGTGATGGGCGCCTTCCTCGGCTTCACACAGTTCCAGAGTGGCATCCAGCCGGTGTGGTTCGCCGAGTCATTTCCGACCGATGCGCGCTACACGGGATCCGCACTGTCGTACTCGGGAGCCAACCTGCTCACCGGCGGCCCGATGCCAATCGTCGCCGTGGCGCTGCTCAATGCCTTTAACGGTTCCCCTTGGGCCATCGTAGCGGTCTGCGGCTCGCTGAACCTGATCTCCTTCCTGATGATCGCAATATCCCGGGAAACCAAAGACACGGCCCTGGAACGCTCTTCTACCCACTGACACCATGACTCGCAAACTCTACATCCTCAATGGCTCCAACCTGAACATGCTGGGCGCGCGGGAGCCTCATCTTTATGGCAGCACTACGCTAAAGGACATCGAACAGAACTGCCTCGCGCTGGCCGACGCCCTCGAGTTCGACTGCGTATTCCGACAAACGAACAGCGAAAGCGAGTTGATCGACTGGATCCAGGAAGCGTTCTTGCAGGACGCCGCGCTGATCATCAATCCAGCCGGCTTTTCATTCGGTCGGATTCCGGTGCTCGACGCAGTCAAGCTCATCCGCCGACCAGTAGTGGAATTGCATATCACCAACATCCACCGACGCTCGGAGGAATATCGTCACTCGACGATTTCGGTGGCGGCTACCGCGGTAATTTGCGGGGCTGGCGCAAACGGATACTTGCTGGCAATCCGCGCGATTGACGATCTGTGGGGCAACCAGACCTGAGCCGGCTCCTCTATTCATGAAGCACGCGGGCTCCTCGATGGAGCCCGCTTCGGCAGGAGAGCAGTCGACGCTTCCAGCACGGCTTCTGGCACATCGAGCCGCTCGTGCTCGTGTTCAACGGCAATCTGCTGTCGGTGCTGTGCTTTTATGCTTTCATCAACGCGGTCAAAGGCCTGCTCGACGGCGGCCACGAGCTCGAGTTCGGCTGGGGCGTCTTCTACGCAGTGGTGGTTGCCACGTTCGCCTTCGTCATGTTCTTGCGCGAGCGGCGCGTGAATCGCGCGATCGACTCCGAACTGATAGGGCTCGACATCAAGAGCTGGCTGATGTCGGCGTGCGTCAGCGCGGCGCTGTTGCTGGCGTTTTTGATTGCATGGCTGCTCGAACGAATCGGGCACGGCCACCTGACACCGTACATCGACCCCGGCGTGCTCGCACTACTGACGCTCGTCCTGATCCCGATGCCGATCGGAACCGTGATCGGCGCGGTCAAGGAAGTGTTGCTGATCACGCCGCCGGATCTGGAGCGCGGACTGCGCGACCTGATGCAACAACTGACCGCCTACTACGGCTTCGTCAAGCACTCGCACTACGCGACGCGCGTCGGCCGCGGCCTGTTCGTCGAGGTGCATATCGTGTTGCCCGAGGCGATGGAGCACGCCGGCGTCCGCCAGCTCGATCAGATCCGCGACAGGATCTCGCGCGCAATCGGCGAATCGGGCCCGGACCGCTGGCTGACGGTGGCGTTCACGCGCGAGCCGCGCTGGTTGTAACTTTCGCGACTAGTCCCCGAACGGGTTGTTGGTGTCCTTCACTTCGGTACTGAGGTTGTATTCTGCACGCATGGCCTTGAGTACGCCCTCGATGTCGCGCTCGAAGCCGATCGCGTTACCGAAGTGGGTCATATTCCAGTTGCAGCCTGTCTTGTCAGCCTCTTGCAATTGCGGCCGCGGCACGCGAATCTTCACGCCATCCTCGACGATTTCCTGCAGTCGATGGATTCGCCGACTGACCTCCTGCTGAAGCTGCGAGGCATTAAGCGTCTTGCGTATCATCCAGGTCTCCTCCCGGTTGCTCGAGCCAGTCTAACGCAAGTGACGCGTTTCGCGACCTGGCGCTGAAATGCGAAGCGCCAGAGAGAAAGCAGGCGTATTGGTTCGTGGGGGTGCGTCAGCCAGCGCCGACGCGCGCGAAAGTCTGGCGGCTTTAGACGACGTTGGTTGTGCGTCGCACCACACATTTGTTCGCTGTCTCTGTCGCCGCCTGATTGTTTCCCCGATAGCCAGACATACGGATTACGAGGAACATAGGCATGCGCTAAAGGTTGCCAACGTGTAAAACCGGTGGGGGTAAGCATGGGACAACTCGACTTCAGTACCTTCGAGCACGAAGGTTGGGAGCGGGTCGCGCAGGCCTATCATGAGTATTTTGGCGATTTGACCGCCCAGTCGAACCAGGCCATGCTCGAGACCCTCTGCATTCGGCGGGGAGCCCGTTTTCTCGACGTCGCCTGCGGCCCGGGCTACCTCGCGGCGGCCGCCGCGCGCAGCGGCGCGGATGTCGCCGGCGTGGATTTTTCGGTCGCGATGGTCGACAAGGCGAGACGCGTCTTTCCGGCACTTGAGTTTCGCGTCGGCGACGCGGAGGATTTGCCATTTCCCGACGCAAGCTTCTCGGCAGTGGGGATCAGCTTCGGAATGTTGCACTTTGCGCACCCCGAGCGCGCACTCGCGGAGGCGTTTCGTGTACTGCAACCTAACGGCAGAATCGCCTTCACGGTATGGGCGACACCGAACAAGGCGGTTGGCTTCGGCATGGTGTTGAAGGCGATCGAGGAACACGGGACGACCGACGTACCCGTCCCGCCGGGACCACCCTTCTTCCGATTCAGCGATTGGGAGGAATCGAAGCGCCTGTTGCTCGATGCCGGGTTCGTCCAACCGGAGGTGCGGGAGTTGGACCTCACGCTCGTGCTTCGTGCTCCCACTACACCTTTTCATGCACTCCTGCGTGGTGGCGTGCGGGTTTCCGCGTTGCTACACGCGCAGACGCCGGCCGCGCTAGCTTCTATTGAACGGGCCGTCGCACACGAGGCGCAGGCGTATCGCAGCGATACGGGGGACCTCAGGCTTCCGATGAGCTGCGTTCTGGCTTCCGCACTCAAGCCTTAGGGCGAGCGGGTTGACTCAACTCAACTAGACCGTCGCGGCGAGCTTGAATTCATCGAACCTGGCTACTGGTGGCGATAGTTCCTGGACTTCCAGACGGTCCACCAGAGCTGCATGGGCACCGTCAACCAGCCAATCGCAGATTCGCTCGAGTTCTTCTGCGTGTCCTTGCAACACAGCCTCGACCGAACCGTCCATCCGATTGCGCACCCAACCCGTGATGCCTCGAGCCGTGGCCTCGTTGATGCAAGCCTGCCGGTAACCTACACCCTGCACGTGGCCATATACCCTGACCAGTCTGGTCCGTAAATCGGTATCGAACTGTGGCGTCATGATGCACGTAACTCCAGGCCGGATAAGACGCAGCGCAATTGCCTCTGGTCGCTGTCGCTGTCAGTCCGGAAGCAAAAGCGCTGCTCGACACGAATCGCGAATTCGACAGTCAACCTCCGCGCACCTCGTCGCTTTCGCCTGCCGAGTCTGTCGCCTCCCAATCCGCCTTCGTCGTTGCTGCTGGCGTCACCGGCTTGATACGTGTCCACCACGCGGTATTTGCCGGTGCATGGAAGCGGAACTGCGTGCTCCATGCCGCCCAGAACTCCCGCTGTGCGGCCTGGGACGTCGGGAGAACAAAACCTAATTTCTCAGCGAGTGCCGGCAGATAAAGGTCAAACGCTGATTTGACAACGTCGCCCCAGCTTCTTGCCTCTAGAATCGCAAGCCGATACGCAATTGCCGCAATGGCGGCCGCAATCGCAGCGTTCTGAAAAAGATCCGCCAACAGGTAATTACCGGCCAGTCCGTCGGCAAGCCAGATGTCAATCGCTCGCACCAAGGTAAAGATGGACGTAAAGGTACCCAGGACGACGAGTCCGACCAGAAAGTCGACTGGCGCTCTCGCATCCGCAATGATTGCCTGATAGTCCTTTGGGATGACTGCAAGAAGACGCGGCCATACGAATATGCTGTCAACCTTATAGACTTCGCTCGAGTAACCCTCGAATGCACGCAACGTGTTCCCAAAGGCCGTAGGAAGAACGAGATTTTCATGCCGGGGGAAATCACGGGCGTTCCGCTCCTGGTTGCGGTACAGCCTCGCCCTTACGGTGGCTCGGTTCGATTCAGCCTTTCTGTATTCCAACGATTCCTTTGAGGCTTTAAGCCGCTCGATTGTACTGTTCTCTGTAGCGAGTTCCGTACGGAGGCGTTCTATGAGGTCCAGCTGACGATTGCGGCGATTTCGCTCATCGCGCTTCCAGGCCTCGCGATTGAATGGCCATTTGTATCCTTCGAGGACCTGATAAAACCAGTTGTTCAATACCAACAGGATCAGCGATAGGACCCATACGATGATGAGGAAAGAGAACAGGCTTCCAACCTTGTCGCTGTCCGAGGTCGCTTTGAGTAGCAAATCGCAAAATGCCGGGATATCGGCGTTTGCCGCGAGAAAGCCTGTAAAGCCAAGCAGGGCCGGCAAAAAGAAGCCGAGGATAAATGCTTTGTCCAGCAGTTTCGATAGGCCCGAGAGCATCGGAGATTATCCCTTGGCAAGTTCAGCGACGCACTGGCGGCGGGTTGTCGTCATCTGGGTCCTGCTGCGACTGTCCCGGAAGACCTCCGAATTGAAGAGCCCGGTGAACCGCATTCAAATCGATGCTTGCCAGTTTGCTCGCAGGCGTTGCTGAGCCGGAGTCGTCTACAAGATGTTGATAGAGGAAATCGACAATCGCACTGAGCGCATTGAGGGCGCTCGCGTAATCTCGTGCGATCGCCAGGTCGTGGACTTCTACGGCCCGCCTCATCACCAATTCGCGTAGCGGTTCCGGTGCTGATTCGTATTGGCGAGCAAACGCGGCGTTCCGTTTGATCTCTTCAAGCCGGTCAATCGCTTTTGAGGCACTGCGGCGGCTCTGCCCCCTAGGTACATGCGTGGCGCTGCGTCCGACCACTTTTGTCAGCAGTTCGACGATTTCACGAGATGAGTTTTCTTTCATCCTGGCTCTCCAAGGGGAAAACACACTCGCCTCCCCGCCCGCCCGGTCGTCAATGCTCGAACCGTTACTCGATGTTAGTACAGCTGTTCGGTAGGAGGAAACAGTATATCGGTGCGCAGGCCGCAGAAGTGTCACGTGGACTTCGCAACAAGTGAACTATCGCCGGGTTCCTCGCTGCCTCGCACATACGGTTGGTCAAGCGAGCGGCACAGGACAATCCCTGAACGCTTGCCGGGCAATGTTCAGGAACATGCGGGCGCAATTCTCCGCAGCGAAATGTTGGTTTCCGACCGTCGCTGCCCGGTCAAAGTGTAGGGTGAATCCCACCATCGAGTCCACGTCGCCACTGTCACGCGAGCATTCAACGCCTACGCAGCCCGTTAGCGGCACGCTTGCCTGACAGCCCCTCCGTCGGCACGGTCTTTGCGTCCAGAAACTGCGTCAACCGGAGATAGCCATGATGCGATGTTTTGCGGACTTCGCTCCCAAGCAAGCGCTGCGCGGCAGTGCAGCCGTACTTGCTGCCACCATACTCCTAACAGCATGCGGGACGGGAATGGCGGCATTCGCCGGTACTGCACGAACATAGGAGCGAAACGTGGCAAATATTGACTTCGAGAACCTCCGGCAGTTGTTTCCAGTCACCGACGATATTCCCGATTCCGTCCGCCTCGCGGAGCCGATTCATCAGCGCGTCTCGCTCGTCGATGGAGAACTGAAGGCATGGGATGGCGCCTGCAAGAGCGTGCAGTCCCCAGTCTGCGTGCGACAAGCCTCCGGCGACGCTGAACAGGTCGTAATTGGCAGTTATCCGGTCATGGGCGAGGTCGAGAGCGATGCCGCGCTGAACGCGGCCGTGCGAGCCTACGATCACGGCCGCGGTGAGTGGCCAACGATGACAGTCGCGCAGCGCATCGGCTGCATGCAAGACTTCATTCGTCTCATGGCCGCCAGTCGCCATGAGATTGTGAATCTGATCATGTGGGAAATCGGCAAGAGCCTTGCCGATTCGCAGAAGGAGTTCGACCGCACCATCAGCTATATGCAAGACACTATCTCGGCGCTCAAGGAGCTAGACAATAGCAACTCGCGCTTTGTCATCGCCGAGGGCACCATCGGCCAGATTCGCCGCACCCCGCTGGGCGTCGTACTGTGCATGGGGCCTTACAACTATCCGCTGAACGAAACGTTCGCGACGCTCATTCCCGCATTGCTGATGGGCAACACCGTCGTGTTCAAGCCGCCCCAATATGGCACGCTGCTGTTCTTTCCACTGCTCGAGGCTTTCCGCTCTGCTTTCCCGAAAGGCGTCGTCAACACGATTTATGCACCGGGTGCGGTGGTGGTGCCACACATGCTCGCCTCAGGAAAGATCGACGTGCTTGCCCTCATCGGCTCAAGCAAGGTTGCAGACCACCTGAAAAAACAGCACCCAAAGTCGCATCGGCTACGCGCCGTTCTCGGCCTTGACGCCAAAAACGCCGCGATTGTGTTGGCTGACGCCGACATAGACCTCGCCGTGAAGGAATGTCTGCTCGGTACGTTGTCGTTCAATGGTCAACGGTGCACAGCGCTCAAGATATTGATGGTGCACCGCTCGATCGCCGATACGTTTCTTCAGCGCTTTAACGCAGCGCTCAAAAATCTCAAGGTCGGCATGCCGTGGGAACAGGGTGTGTCCATTACACCGCTGCCGGGCATGCATCGCACGGCCTACATGACTCAGGCAATTGACGATGCGAAAGCGAAAGGCGCGGCGGTCGTGAACGAAGGGGGTGGCGTGTTCTGCAAAACTCTTTTCTATCCGGCCGTGGTGTACCCCGTGAAGGAAGGGATGATGCTCTATCGTGAGGAGCAGTTCGGACCGATCATCCCAGTCGTGCCGTTCGATGACATCGATACACCACTCGAGTATGTCATCACTTCGGACCACGGTCAGCAGGTCAGCATTTTCGGCACCGACGCTGCCCAAATTGGCTCGCTGGTCGACCCGCTCGTCAATCAGGTGTGCCGCGTCAATCTCAACAGCCAGTGCCAGCGAGGCCCAGACGTCTTTCCGTTTGCCGGCCGCAAGGATTCTGCGGAAGGTACGCTATCGGTCACCGATGCGTTGCGCGCGTTCTCGATTCGCTCCATGGTCGCGGCCAAGGAGACCGACCTGAACAAGACGCTGCTCGATACGATGGTCACGAATCATCACTCGAAGTTCGTGAATACCGGTTTTATCTTTTAGCGGCTCGATGGGTATCGAGCTCGAGTCCCGGTGCGGAGATTCAGCGCGCGACGCCGTAAAGGTCAGCGCATCGCGCGCATGGTTGAGTGAAAGGGAGCAAGCGGCTGTTATTGAATGTCAGTCCGCAATCTCCGGCTCGACCAGCTTCGCCAGTTGCGCGAGCGACTCCTGCCAGCCGAGGTAACACATCTCGACCGGAATCATCTCGGGGATGCCTTCCTGCACGATGTTCAGTTCGGTCCCGCACGACACCTGCCGCAACGAAACGGTCGTGTGCATCTGACCGGGCAGATTCGGGTCGTCGAAGTGGTCCGAATAGCGGATCTTTTCGAACGGCACCAGTTCGATGTACTCGCCGCCGAACGAGTGCCCCTTGCCCGAGCCGAAGTTATGAAACGACATCCTGTAGGTGCCGCCGACGCGCGCATCCATCTGATGCACGTCGCAGGTGAAGCCATACGGCGGTAGCCATCTCGCCATCGCGGCGGGTTCGAGGAACGCGCGATAGATACGCTCGGGCGTCGTGCGCAAAACACGGTGGAAT
Source organism: Paraburkholderia sp. MM6662-R1 (assembly GCF_050436245.1). Taxonomy (NCBI): domain Bacteria; kingdom Pseudomonadati; phylum Pseudomonadota; class Betaproteobacteria; order Burkholderiales; family Burkholderiaceae; genus Paraburkholderia; species Paraburkholderia sp. MM6662-R1. The sequence goes on from NZ_JBNDLV010000003.1 coordinate 1,373,915, forward strand.
TTGACGGTTCCGGTAGCCATGATGAGTGTGCCTTTCACTGGAGGGGTTGGACATACTGTCACGACGCGCCCGCGTTGCGGGAATCGACACGCATGAGACCAGGCAAAACCCGTAAACGGTTGACACTCGTTTAACAGGTATATCGCCCCATACGGACTGCGTTGCGGTCGAAGCGTCCCCGGTCGCCATAGCGTCCCCGTCCTTTTTTAGATGATCGATGATTGCAACGCATCAGGGACCGCCGGCCTACGCCGGCCATTGAAGTCCGGATGCGTGGCTGCAATCGTTACCTCAATCCGTTGCAAACGAGAACTTGGCAAGCCGGGGGCGTCCATGCATGGTGTATAGGCAACTTGATGAGCAGGGACTTCAGGCGGCGAGTTTCTGCTGAACCGGTTGATCGTCTTTCACCGGTTCGCCATCCCTGAAGGCAATGCCTTCCAGCAACAGCTTGATCTTTTCGGGCCCTTGACGCGGCGCCAGGCTTTCTCGGCTTCCTCGATCAGCTTGAATGCCAGACCAAGGAAGGTGGGTCGCGACACACAGTTGCGCGTGCGCGTCGTACGGTGTCGCACCGTCGCGAACGTCGACTCAATCGCATTCGTGGTCCGCAAATGCTGCCAGTGCTCAGCCGGGAAGTCGTAAAACGCCAGCAGGCTTTCCCGGTCCTTCTTCAACGTTTCCGTTGCCTTCGATATTTCGACGCGTAGACCGTCACGAAACGATCAAACGCGCCTTCCATTCGCCATTCGAGGTCTTTGCCCCAACACTTGCTTCAGCAGCTCAACCTCAAGGCTCTAAACATTAAACCCGCCGTTGCGCTTCGACCTTGAAACCGCCGTTTACGTACGGCCATAAAACATAATTCGTATTACATATAGGCGATACCCGCTGAATGATGGCCGAAACTGACGGTGTGATGCGCCCCCGAGAGCACCCGTGTCCCACTATCCTCATAGCAGCGTTGTGCAGCACAGCATTCGAAGACCTCCACATCTCGAATCGGGGAAAAAGATGCAAACGTTCGATGTGTTGACTTATGTTGCTCATACCTTGCGTGCGGGAGAGCGCGTAGCTGTTGCCTCTATTCTCTGCGTCGCCGTCGAGATAATGCTGCCGTATGGCAAGGTGTCGTTTGCATCACGCGCACGCGGCATTCTGTTTCACATTTGTTATTTGTTTATAGGTGGGCTTTTCTTCGAAATTTATCATTCTGTGATCGTCGCACTGCATATCCGACCGCTTTTCTCGATAGCGCTTGACGGCGTATTGGATTCGCCGCGGCCAGTCTGGCGCGCCACCGGCATCGCACTTGCTATCGCTGGGGCGTTACTGATTGGTGATTTGCTGTACTACTGGTTCCATCGCGCGCAGCATACGTTCGGTTTCTTGTGGCGGTTCCACCAGGTCCACCATTCGATTCGCGAGATGAATGTGTGGAACTGCAATATGCATGTATCGGAGGAGTTGCTCCGTCCCCTGGTTGTCACGCTTCCAATGGCACTACTGATCGACTTCCATCCTCCTTTCCTATGGTCGTTGATTGGCATGGTGATACTCATTCAGGGCACCTTCGAGCACGCCGATACACGCATCAGCTTTGGCCCGATTTCCTATCTGTTCCCAGACAATCGATTTCATCGAATTCATCATTCAGTCGAGTTGCGCCATTACAACCGAAATTTCGCTGCAGTCGTGACCGTATGGGACGTATTGTTTGGGACCGCACACTTCCCGAAGAAAGGCGAATGGCCCGATGTCGGTCTTGACTACACTGATGAACCTGACGGTCTGGTTGATTATCTGCTGATGCCATTCACCGTCAGGCTACCCGCCACCGCTGTACAAGACCCATCCCCACGGAGTACGGAGTGATGTCCCCACTCGCAACGACACTCGGATCGCGGCTTGCCGATGCGAAAAACAGGCCATCGGGTTTCGACTACATGCGTCTCGTGCTCGCCGTCCTCGTGGTCGCGAGCCACACCATTAACGTCTGTTATGGTCACAAGTTCACTCAAGCAGTATGGTCCGGGCCTGCACGAGCACCGCTCGCGCTAATTTTGCCAATGTTCTTCGCTCTGAGCGGTTTCCTGGTTGCTGGCAGCTTCGAACGTTGCCGCACGATCGTTTCCTTCTGCGGGCTGCGGGTACTGCGGCTGCTACCCGCATTGGCGGTCGACACGCTGATCGCCGCATTGCTGATCGGGCCGTTCTTTACCACGCTTCCACTTCATCAATATTTCACTGATCCCGAGTTCCGGGCGTACTTCCTGAACATTCTCGGAGACGTCCATTTCGCGCTGCCAGGTATGTTCGCCAACAATCCTTGGCCGGATGCAATCAATCAGCAATTGTGGACGTTACCGTTCGAACTAGCCTGTTACGTCGCATTGACTATTGCGTCGTATGCCGGCATGGCACAACGACCGCATCTTTTACTCGCCGCATCGATTGGTGCGAACGTCTTACTCGTTGCGCTTGCGCACCGTTCCGGTTCGGCTGGTATAACCGTACACGGACCGATGCTCGTTCTCTGTTTCTTCTATGGCGTTTGCGCGTACCAGTTCCGCAACCGGATCGTCTGGAGTTCATGGCTCTGTGTGCTATCTGGCCTCGTCGCAGTGATTTGCCTATCCGTTCGCGGCGCGGATTACTTCGCGGCGCTGCCCGCCACCTATCTGACCGTCTTTCTCGGACTCACGCAACCAAGACGCCACCGCTTTGTCGCAAGCGGTGACTACTCATACGGCATCTTTCTTTACGGTTTCCCGATACAGCAAACTGTGGCCGCGATGCTTGCCCCGGCCGCCCTCACCTGGTACGTTCATTTTCCGATTTCCCTCGCCCTCACACTTCTCTTTGCAATGATGTCTTGGCATGGCGTCGAAAAGCGTGCCCTGAAACTGCGCGGCTTGCTGGACCGTATCGAAACCGGTGCGTTGCATATCGCCGCCGCCGTGCCGGGGGGGCGATATCTCGTACCGGCGCCCGCGGTCCGAATCACGAAGTCGCCGACCCTCGAATGATCGTCAGAAGGCGGGGAGAGGCAGCCGCAGAGATTCAATCTCGCGCAATTCGTAGCGGCGCTGCGGGGCGTCTTTGCTCATCAAGGTCAGATACGGAGCAGCGAAATACCACTCTTCATCCAATACATCCGTTGGGTAGGGCCTGCGTTTTTTCATGCCGCCAGGATACCAGGTCTGGCGCGAAGTTCCTAACACGCATCTAAGATGGGTGGTTCCCGTCAGAGCCACAAAGGAAGGTCATGGGCATCGACTCGACACATCAAACCGCCATCAAAGCTTTCGTGTTCGATGTCTTCGGAACCGTGGTTGACTGGCGAAGCGGCGTCGCGCGCGAAGCGCAACCGTTTCTGCAGTGGCACGCGCCGAATCTCGACGCATCCGACTTCGCGGACGCATGGCGACGCGAGTATTCGCCCGCGATGGAAGAAGTGCGTAGCGGACGCAGAGCGTATGTGCGTCTCGACGTGCTGCACCGGGAAAACCTCGTCAAAGTGCTGGCGCGTTTCGGCATCGCCAACGTTCCCGAACCGGAGATCGATGAGTTGAACCTGGCCTGGCATCGGCTGGACCCCTGGCCCGATGCCGTCGACGCATTGCGGCGCCTGAAGGCGCGCTTCATCATCGCACCGCTATCCAACGGCAACATTCGCCTGATGGTGGACATCGCAAAGCGTGCCGGTCTGCCTTGGGATGCCATTCTCGGTGCCGAAGTCGTCCGCGCTTATAAACCCTCGCCGCTGGTCTATAGCGAAACGGCGGAAATTCTCGGCATTGCGCCACGCGAATTATGCCTCGTGGCCGCACATAACAACGATCTCGCCGCTGCCCGGCGCGTCGGCTTGCGCACCGCGTTCGTCGTGCGGCCCACCGAGCATGGCCCTCAACAGACTAGCGATCTGAAGGCGGACGAGGCGTGGGACTTCATCGTCGACGATCTGCACGAACTCGCGACGCAACTAGGCTGCGCGCGCTGACGCAAACCCACGCAAGGCGACGTACTGCAACAGCATGATTGTCTTGCCGTCGACGATTTCCCCTGCGTCGACCGCTCGCAACGCGGCGTGCAACGGCATTTCGATCACCTCGAGATCTTCCCCTTCATCCTCGACGCCACCGCCGTCGTTGACCCGCATCGACGCGTCGTACTCGCCGACATAAAAGTAGAGCTTTTCGGTTACGGATCCCGGGCTCATGTAGGCCTCGAAAATCTTGTGGACCTGACCCACGCGATACCCCGTTTCCTCCTCGACTTCGAGCCGGATGCGTTCTTCCGGCGAAGCGTTGTCGAGCAACCCGCCCGGCGCTTCGATCATCATGCCGTCGTGACCGTTCACGAACGCGGGCATGCGGAATTGTCGCGTGAGTATCACGTTGCCGGTGCGCGGACTGTGCAGCAGGATCGTCGCGCCGTTGCCGCGATCGTAGGTCTCGCGGTTCTGCCGCTGCCATGTGCCATCGCGACGCAGAAAGTCGAACGTCACCTTCTTCAGCGTGTACCAGTCGTCGGATAGCAAGGTCGTTCCGACGATGCGAACCCGGTCTTTCGTTGCGGTCATGGCGCCTCCTGTCGACCATGGACAATGATTCATGGTATCGTGCAACTTCGTGCACTTTCAAGATATTTCGTGCAATGCAATGTTGACGACCCAACGCAAGAAAGCGATCCTCGACGAACTCGCGCGCAACGGGCAGGTCCTGGCAGGCGAGCTGAGCGCGGCGTTTGGCGTGTCGGAAGACACGATCCGCCGCGATCTACGCGAACTGGCCGCGCAGGGGCGCTTGCAGCGGGTCCACGGCGGCGCGTTGCCCGCGTCGGCGGCGCTCGCGTCATTCGAGCAGCGTCAGGACATCGAGACGCTCGCCAAGCGGCGCATCGCTCGGCGAGCGGTCGAACTGATCGCGCCGGGGCAAACCGTGATCGTCGACGGCGGCACCACGTCGGCGCTATTGGTCCAGGCGCTGCCGTCCGATTTGCACGCGACCATCGTCACGCATAGTCCGAGCGTCGCCACGGCGCTTGCCGCGCATCCTTGTGTCGAGGTGATCCTGATTGGCGGCCGGCTTTACAAACATTCGATCGTGGCCGTCGGCGCCGCGGCGATGGAAGGCATTTCGCGCATCCATGCCGACCTGTACTTCATGGGGGTGACCGGCGTGCATCCCAGCGCTGGGCTGAGCACCGGTGACTTCGAGGAAGCCGCGATCAAGCGCGCGCTCGCCGCGCGGGCGGCGGAAACGGTCGTGCTCGCGTCATCGTCGAAACTGAACGCCGCATCGCGGTTCGTGATCGGCGAGATCAAACTCGCGCAGACCATCGTGGTCGAGAAGAAGACCCGCGCGGAATTGACGAAGCCGATCGAAGCGGCTGGGGTGACTGTGGTGAGAGCGTAGGGGTGGCGCGCCCTGGATCACGCCGACGTCCTGGCTTTCGAGCAGGTACATGACGAAATCGCTGTCGTTGGCGATCACGCGTCCGTCGGGCGTACGCCGCCCGATCACTCCCGCGCCTGACGGATAGACATAGAAGGCGCCGGTCGGACGAGGACAATAGAGCCCATCGATCGCATTCAGTCTATCCACCACGAGATCGCGCCGCTGCGATTTTTCGAAGCCGGAGTTTCATCCGCGCGCGCCCGCTTCCGAACAAAGATAAAACAGGCGACTTCTGGAGTGCTAGGATGACGCGCGCAACCCGGCTTGTTCCACGAAGCGACACTGCCGGGTTGCCGACGCGATGGTGAAATCGTTGCGTTGCGCAGCCTGATACTCAAGTACAGAGGAGACACTCAATGAAACTTTCGAAGCTGCTTATAAACGCGTTGGCGCTCTCGGCTCTCAGCTTTACCGCGGTCGCGGCTCATGCCGAAGATCTGCTCGACTCGGTAAAACAGGCCGGAGTCCTGAAGATCGGTCTCGAAGGCACCTATCCGCCCTTCGACTCGCGCAACAAGGACGGCGAGCTCGAAGGCTTCGACGTCGATGTCGCGAAAGCCGTGGCGGCGAAACTCGGCGTAAAGCCGGTATTCATTCCGACCGAGTGGAGCGGCATTATCGCGGCGCTGCAGAGCGGCAAATTCGACGTGATCATCAATCAGGTCACCATTACCCCGCAACGCAAACAGGTTCTTGATTTCAGCCAGCCGTACACGTACTCGGCCGCGCAGCTGATCCAACGGGCGGACGACAAGCGTGAGTTCAAATCGCTCGACGAATTCAAGGGCGACAAGAAGATCGGCGTGACGCTCGGCACCAACTACGACCAGATGGCCCGCGCGGTACCTGGCATCAACGTGCAAACTTATCCGGGTGCACCCGAGAAACTGCGCGATCTCGCCGCCAGGCGTATCGATGCGACGATCGACGACCGGCTGATGCTGCCGTACATCATCAAGAACTCGCAGTTGCCGTTGCGTACGGGCGCGGTGCTAAAAGGCGCCGAGCAGGAAATGGGCATCCCGTTCCGCAAGGACAATCCGAAGTTCGCGAAAGCACTCGACGACGCGCTGACCCAAATGAAGCAGGACGGCACGCTCAAGAAGATCTCGATGCACTGGTTCGGCACGGACGTGACTCAGCCTATCGCGCAGTAATTTTCTCGTTGTTCTCGCGTACCCGCGCCGAGCTGCCGAATGGTCGACGCGGGTACGCCGCTTGCTCGCTGAGCGGTTTCTGCCGCGCAATCGCTCGCGATCAACGCTTCCATTGCTTCGAATCACGAAGCAAGCGCGGATACGCCATTACGCGCACCTTCTCCCTCGTTCATCACGTTTCATTCTTCGTGCTGAATGCATGCACGCTCTGCTGCGCCGCAGTTGCCTGATGCTTCGAAAGCGTGCGATGCTTTCGGAGCCATTGATCCGGCCACCTCGTGTCGGACTCGCATGTCGCCGGGAGACGACCTCGAATGGCACGCGATGAGACCAGTGAAATGCCCACAACCTTGGAGGCATCATGAGCATTCAATCACTGTCTCGCAGCCGCAACGCATCAACCGCCCATCTCTTCCCCAGCTCAAGTAAGTACTTCGTGCCGCGGCGTTCGCCGATCACGCTCGGCGTCGCCTGCATCGCCTCGCTCGTCTTCGCATCCGCGAGCTGTCTGGCCGATATCCAGGTGGGCGCTACGCTGCCGCCGGCGCCCGACATTCTGTACGGCGATCTGTTCGTCGCCGTGCAAACCGCGCAGATCTTCGCCGACCAGAAGACGTTCGTCGACGCGACGCCGAATGGCAATCCCGCCGCGATCGTCCAGCTATACGAAACGCAGAAGAACCAGCCCGGCTTTTCGCTGCAGAAATTCGTCAGCCAGTACTTCACGCCGCCGCCCGATCAGAGCATCACGCCGCCGCCGAACCAGAGTCTGCGCGAGCACATCGACTGGCTCTGGGACGGCCTCACGCGCACGACGACGAGCGCGCCCGACTACAGCTCGCTGATCCCGCTGCCCAAACCATACGTCGTGCCGGGCGGCCGCTTTCGCGAAGGCTACTACTGGGATACCTATTTCACGATGCTGGGGCTGCAGGAGTCCGGACGTGAAGATCTCGTCGACGATATGCTCGACAACTTCGCGTACATGATCGACACGTTCGGCCACATACCGAACGGCAATCGCACGTACTATCTGAGCCGCTCGCAGCCGCCGTTCTACTCGTATATGGTGGAGCTCGCGGCGCAAAAGGAAGGCAACAAGGTTTATCAGAAGTACCTGCCTGTGCTGCGCAAGGAGTACGCGTACTGGATGCAAGGCTCGTCCAGCACGCCGCCCGGCGGCGCTACGCACAATGTGGTCGTGCTCAACGATGGCACCGTGCTGAACCGCTACTGGGACGATCTGGACACGCCGCGCGACGAGTCGTACCTCGAGGACGTGCAGACCGCGCAGGCGAGCGGCCGGCCGGCCAACCAGGTCTACCGCGATCTGCGCGCGACCGCCGAAAGCGGCTGGGATTTCAGCTCACGCTGGTTCGGCGACAACCAGACGCTCGCAACGGTGCGCACGACATCGATCATCCCGGTCGATCTGAACAGCCTGTTGTTCCATCTGGAGACGACGATCGCGCGCGGCTGCTCGGAGACACGCGACTTCCGTTGCGTCGCGCAGTTCATCGGCTACGCGGCGCGGCGCGCGCAAGGCATCAACCGCTATCTGTGGAATAGCAACGGCTACTACGGCGACTATGACTGGCAACTCGGCAAGTCGCGCGACAACCAGACACCGGCGATGCTGTATCCGCTGATGGCCGGCGTGGCGTGGCCCGATCGCGCGTGGAAGACCGCCCAGACCCTGCAGAATGTGCTGCTCAAGCAGGGCGGCCTCACGACGTCGACCTATAACACCACGCAGCAATGGGACGCGCCGAACGGCTGGGCGCCGTTGCACTGGATCGCGATTCAGGGCCTCAAGCGCTACGGACGCGCCGACCTCGCGCAGCCGATCGGCACGCGCTTTCTCGCGGACGTCGAGAACGTCTACAACACGCAGCACAAGCTCGTCGAGAAATACGTCGTGGAAGGCGCGGGCGAAGGCGGCGGCGGGGGTGGCGAGTATCCGCTGCAGGACGGCTTCGGGTGGACCAATGGCGTAACCTTGATGCTGCTCGATCTGTATGGCAATGGGCAGTGAGTCCCCGCGGCATCGTCAAGCGAGTGTCGTGCGGCTAGTCCCAATGGAAGCAGAATGATCTGGCTCGCCAATATTGTTCTCGTGCTGCACGCGCTGATCGTGGTGTTTATCGTCGGCGGACTATTCGCCATCTGGATCGCCCACGGTTTGGGACTCCCGTGGGCGCGCAATCGCACATTCCGGACGGTACATGTTCTCGCCATCGGTATCGTGGCGACCCTTGCGGTGCTCAATGTGCCGTGCCCGTTAACCGTTCTGGAGGATCGTCTGCGCACGGGAACGGTCGGTCCGCAAGGCTTCATACAGCGCTGGGTCAGCGCCTGGCTGTATTACGACTTTCCGGGCTGGGTGTTCGTAGTCGCCTATGTCGCGTTCTTGCTGGCAGTGATTGTTACGTGGTTCCGAATTCGGCCACGAGCGTGACGGGCGTACCGCCGCCCCGCTCGCCGAAGCGATCGACGCCGCCCGGACGGAAATTCCCCAGCCTGCTATTTTTTTTAATTCTATTGAGGACGCGTTTTCACCGGTTAAATTTACCATTCAGTTATATTTATCAAATGCAATTAATTCCGACGACATAGCCACGAAAATCCGCAGTTCGTCGTCGCCATTCAATGCAATTCGGATAAATCCGCCAGCGTTTTTCTGCCCCCATGCGGCGGCGACCGCGCCAGCGCTCGATCTCAAAGCGCTACTCCTCCACAAAATCCGACTTTATTCTGAATCGCATAATTGCCGCTTGATCCTTGACAAGACCGCATTTCGCATCCTATTTTCACTCTTGCTGTAAGCAACGGAAAGATTCAATTTTAAATTTCTCTTGAAATGTCGAGATAAATCGACAGGGAATCCATTTATCCATTCAATTAGTAATTTCAGAAAGCGAATGGAAATATTGATGCAAGTATTTTGAATTAATGCATTGCGAAAAGCGGCCTTTGTGTAGCGGTATCACTCACCAGGGAACGAGATGAATCCAGACAGAAGGAGTACCGACGATGGTCGCGTCCGTCGTCATGGCCGGCTCGCCGCGCTAAGCGCGCTGACACTCGGAATCGTTATGCTCGCCGGATGCGGCGGCAGCGACGGAGGTTCGTCGGCGTCGGCGGTACCGAGCGGCATGGCGCAGGTCGCCAATCAGGCGCAAGCGGCGTCGGCGCCGCAGACGCCATCCGCCAATCAGCCCTACACCGATCTCACCACCTATTCGACGAGTGCGACGTCCGGGATAGCCGCGTCGCTGGTCGCGGAGAAAGCGGCGATCATGCATTACCAATGGACGTCCGGCAGCACCACCGTCAATTACACGACGACCACCGGCCACCTGAGCGCAATGGATCTGACGAGCGGCGCACCCGAAGCGACGATGTCCTACGTGGCCTACACGGCGCCGAGCACGAATGGCAAACCGCGCCCCGTTACGTTCGTCTATAACGGCGGGCCGGGTTCTTCGTCGATCTGGCTGCGTCTCGGATCGTTCGCGCCGACGCGCGTCGCGACCACCGATCCGCTGCTGAACGGCACCAGCTGGCCGAACTATCCGCTTGTGAACAACACCGAGAGCCTGATCGACACGACCGATCTCGTGTTCATCGATCCGCCGGGCACGGGCCTCTCCGAAGCGATCCTGCCGAACACGAACCAGACCTACTGGAGCACCGATGCCGACGCGAACATCATGCGCGACTTCATCATCCGCTACCTGACGGTCAATTCACGCAGCAGCTCGCCGATCTATCTGTACGGCGAATCGTACGGCACGCCTCGCACCGACATCCTCGCGCTCGCGCTCGAATCGGCCGGCGTGCAACTGACGGGGATCACGCTGCAGTCTTCGATCCTGAACTACTTCGCGGATGCGATCGAGGCGGTGGCAATCACGGGTTCGCCCGACCAGCTCGCGCTCGAAACCGATACATTGAGCGGCTACATGCCTGGCTACGCCGAGGTCGCGGCGTACTACAACCAGGTATCGCCAGCGCCAGTGAGTCAGGCGACCTACGCGCTTCGCAGCGAGGCGTTCGTGACCGCCAACTACAACCTGTTCAAGAATTATTCGCTGTACTGGACCTTGAGCCAGCTCGGCGCGCCCACCTACGCGGGACCGCCGAACTTCCCGCCCACGTGGCTGGAGAAGTTCTGGGACGCCGAATCCGGTCTCACGTTGCAGGCGATGCAGGGCTACTTCAACGTCAATCCGTTCAACCTCACGCTGGTGCCAGGCTCGACGATAGGCCGCTACGATGGTCGGGTGTCGTTGCCCAACTCGGACTCGCGTCTGCAGAGCGACGGCGACCCGTCGGACATCCTGATCTCGCTGCCATTCACCAATGCGTTGGCGACACAGATGCCGGATTACCTCGGCTACACGGCGCCGAACGCGGCGTACATGCCGCTGAACGACGCGATCATCGAGGTGTGGGATTTCTCGCACGGCGGCCAGCCGCTGCCCGACACGATCCCCGATCTGCTCGGCGCGCTAAAGCTGAATCCGCAACTGAAGGTGCTGGCGGAAAACGGCTTCCACGATCTCGCCACGCCGTTCTTCAATACCGAGAAGCAGCTCGCGCGGCTCAAGACGGTCCAGGGTCTCAACCCGAATCTGCAGGTCAACTTCTTCCAGGGCGGACATATGATTTATCTGGATGACGAGGCGCGCCCGCAGATGAAGGCGGATCTCGCGGCCTTCTATGGCGGCACGCCGATAGCGGGCGCGCTGACGCTCGCGACGCTGCCTCAGCCGTGGGCCGACGAAGCGTCAGCCGCTACGCCGACGAGCGAGGCACTCGCCGCGGCCGCGCCCTGATCGGTGGTGGTTTCGCTTCGCGCGAAACCCTCTGACTACTTTTTATGGCGAAAGATCATGTCTTCACTCGATATCTTGCGACGTACTCTGGCATTGATTGTCCTCGGTGTGATCGTCGGCAGTGCGCATGCGTTGCCGCCCCAGCCGGTGGCGCCCGTGACGCTACCCAACGGCGAACACGGCGTGGACGGTCCGTTCTTTCCTCATAACCGTGCCAACGCGGTCGCGCCGACCACCGGCTCGACGCTGCAGCAGCAGGCTCAGCAGCGCGTGGAGAGCAGACTGGGCGCGAAATCGGTGCTCAGCAACGGCTCGTCGATCACCAAGGCCCAGGCGCAAAGCAATGGGCTTGGCTATATCGCCAGGCATTTTGACGAGATCGATACCGCGCATTCGGGCCGCGTGACGTTGAACGACGTTCGGCAGTATCTGCAGCAGCATCAGCAGTGAGAGTCCGGTAGTCCAGTGATCCGGGATGACGGCGGGCGGTGCGTCGCGATCGTGCGACGCACCGCCCGCCGTATGCGGCTGCGCGCCGCGCCCGCGCGCGGCGGATCGCTCACGCTCACTTGCCCGTTGCCGCCTGGATCATCTTCCATCCATTGCCCGCCGGATCGCGAAAGCCCGCATCGACGCTGCCGAAACGATCCACCGGCTCCTGCGTGAATTCCACGCCGCGCGCCTTCAACTGCTCGTAGCTCGCGCGACAGTCGGCAACGGACAGCACCAATGGCGGCATCGCCCCCTTCGCGACCATCGCGCGCAGCGTTTGCGCGGTCGCTTCATCGTGGACCGGCGGCCCCGGCGCGAACAGTCCCAACTGGAAAGTCGGCTGTTCCGGGTGCTGGACCGTGAGCCAGCGGTAAGCACCGTTGCGCACGTCGGTGTGGACGCGAAAGCCGAGTTTGTCGACGTAGAACGAAAGCGCCGCATCCTGATCGTCGACGTACAAACCGACCACATTGATACCCTGATTCATCACTCCTCCCTCGCTGGTTGAGGGTTCGACTGTATCGCTGGCCACGCGGCGGCGCTTCTCCAAAACTGCGATCGGCAGATTCGGGCGTTAGCCCGGCCTTCGGCACGCCGGCGCGCCGGCTTCGGCGACGACCGCGCGAATCTCGTCCTCCGGTAACCGAGCGCGCCGATCGGATCGGTCGGCGACGCGACGCCGCCGGAGGCCATGATCTTGATCTGGTCGGCGCCCATCTGCAGTTCTTCGCGCACGGCGCGGCGCAACGCGTCGACGCCATCGACGACCCGGCTCAATGCACCGATACCCTCATTCACGACGTCTCGCTGGTAGGAGGCTCGGCAGTGTCGCCGACCACGCGGCGGCGCTTTTCCAGAACTGCGGTCGTCAGATCGGGGCGTTGCGCGGCCTTCAGCACGCAGGCGGGCACGCGATCGAGTTCAGCGGGATTGGCGCGTGCCTGCACGCGCATCTCGCTCGGGCTCAGGCCGGTAATGTCGCGAAAGACGCGGCCGAACGTGCCGAGGCTTTCCCAGCCGGTCGCGAACGCGATGTCGGTGATGCCGAGGTCGGTATCGCGCAGCAGTGTGGTGGCCTGCTCGATACGCCGCGTCAGCAGATAGCGGTGTGGCGGCACGCCGAAGGCCCGCTTGAACGAACGCGCGAAGTGCGCCTCCGACACGCCGCTGACTTCAGCCAGGCGCCGCACGGGCCAGGCTTCGTGCGAGGCCACATCGATGCGGTCTTTCGCACGCAGCAGGCGACGCAGCAGAGCCGGGTCTTCGAGTGCTTCGGCGCCGCCCGAGACGGGGGTCGGCTGGACTGCAGGGTCGTGTGAGCCGGGCATATGTTCGCGTTAGAACCGATAGCCGATGCCCGGCCGCCGCCGCGCCGAGAACGATCGCGGCCATGAGGAGCGTCGAGGCAGGCTTTGTCATCGAGCGGCGGGCCTCGTGTTGATGGAAAGACGCACAAGCTGCGGCCCCTGGCCCTGACCGTAACCCGAGGCCATTGTTGCACGGCTTTGCGTGAACCTCGCGTCAAAGGCCGATCGAAAATTTTTCGATTTATTTAAAGAGATGGCAATGGTGCTGTGGACGATACCGCAAAGAACACCGACGCGTTCGACCCGGGTTCGGCGTCGAAGGCGGTCACGCAGGCGCTGGCGACCGGCAGTACCACGACTTCGTCGGCCGGCAAGATCGCGTTCGACGGCTACCTGAAGAACGTCGTGTTCGCCTACAACTACATCAGCACCGGCGACGACCGGCCAGACGTGGTCGGGTTCTTCGCAGTAAGCAGCAAGCGTTAAACGCTGATGGCAACAGCGTGCGGCGGCGGCAAGCCGCACGCGTCGAGATAGACGTGTTTCACGCGCCGGGTCGATCATATGTCCGCCATGGTGGGCGCTTCACGCGGTCTGTTCGGTCTTGCCGTAAGTGAGCCGGCCGTTTTTCGACAGCAGCACCGCAACCGGCCGCGTCATTTCGAACTCGGAGAAAATGATCGTCATGCTGGCGGTGATCGGCACCGCGAGAAAGGCGCCCGGCACGCCCCACAAAGCCGACCACACGGCCATGCTCGCGAGAATCGCGAACGGGCTCAGGTTCAGGGAGTTGCCCGTCAGATACGGATCGAGAATATTGCCGATCACGAAGTGAATCGCGGTCAGCGACACCAGCACGACCAGGACCGAATTCAGGTCGCCGAACTGCAGCACCGACATCAGCACCGGGAACACGATCGCGAGCACCGAGCCGATATAGGGCACGTAGTTCAGCAGCGCGGTCAGTATCGCCCACAGCCCGGCGAACTCGAGGCCGACGCTGCGCATCGCGAGCCAGCAGATCCCGCCTAGCAGCACGCCGAGGAACGTCTTCAGCGCGAGATAGGCGCCGATGCGCCGGTTGATGTCGGTGACCACGCCCCGGATACGCGCCGCGTTGGTCGAATTGGCGGTCATGTTCGTCAGCTTGTCGCCGAACGTCCGGCGCTCGACCAGCAGAAAACTCGCATACAGCACGATCACGAACAGGTCGATGATCACCGACGACAGCGACGCCAGCATGCCGGTCACCATCGCCTGAATATTCAACTGTGTGAGCATGTTCCGCCGCAGCGATTCCCACGTCGGCTCGCTTTCGAGGTGCAGCAGCGTCGAAATCTTGTGGATCATCAGCAGGACCGAGTCCTGGTAGCGCGGCGCGAGCGCGACGAGCGCGTCGTAGTTCTCGACGAGCATGTCGACCGCGAAGAAGATCGCGGCACCGATCAGGAACATCGAGAGTCCGTAGCGCAACTGGACCGGCAGCCGCGGGCCGAGCACCGGAATGCGTTGCAGCAGCCGCGTGAAGTCGACCACCACGTATACCGCGATCGCGCCGAACACGATCGGCACGAAAACCGCGCGCCCGATATACAGCACCCAGCCCACAATCAGCAGCAGCACCACTACATATACGGACGCTTGCAATCTGTCGGTCATTGGTCAGTGCTCCATGAATCCGCAAACAGGTGCGCCAGAGAGTCGCCCCAAGGTCACCCGAGGACGAAGGCGATGGCCGGGCACGCGCCCGCCGTGCGATCCCCTTACCAGCCGGTCGCGCGATGGACAGCACTGATCTTCGCACAGAACGATGACAGCTCACATAAAAAGCGCGCCAGATCGCTCCGCCGGCAAACTCCGGGCCGACACCTCGAAATGCGCCCGCAGAATGTCGCGAAACGTTGTGATGCGCCGGATTCGCTCGTGAAACCCATCTGCTACGCTGCCCTAATCGGTTTCAATCACCTGACGTGATCCGAAGCGAGCACCTGCGTCACGCGGTGGCAGCGCACGGCCGAATCCATGCAGTAAAGCCGCGCCGCGCGTGGGCGATTCGCGCCGCTATATGGGCGACTTGCGCAGTATCGAGCTGACGTCGTTGCGCGACATCACGCTGCAAATCGGTACGCCGCCGGTAAGCACGTTGGCGACGGATTCGTGGTACGAACCGCAGTGACGTCGGCCGGAGGCCGCGTCACTTCGCCATGGCGCGGCTTCAACGCGACGTACCCGAATGCCCGATACCGCCCGGCCCACGCGGCACGATGCCCGCGACGGAGCGCGGCGCCGCGTTCGCGACCAGAATCATCGCCGCGCCGGCGAGACCGCTCGCCACGTGCTTCAACGCATGGCCGGCGATCACGTGATGCGTCAGCTCCCAGATCTGCCAATCGAGGCTTTCGAAAATCTTCGCGACCCCGTAGAAGACGATCACGAGCGTCCACGCGATCACGCCGTCCACCTTGCGCGTGAGCGTCAGGCCGACGATCAGCATGAGCCCGCCGAACTGAAGAATCGCGTAAGGCCACAGGCTGTTGAACACGAGCCAGTAGCCGACGGTGGCGGGCGACACGACCACCATGATCAGCATCTGCGCCCAGCCGACGCGCTGTCCGCCCCACGACGTCCATAGCATGGCGAGGATGCCGGCGAACACGATGGTCATCGGCAGGCGGTCCCAGACGAGCGTCGCATCGTTCGGCGCCATGTGGTAGTAAGCCGAGCCGAACGCGGTGAAGAGCAGCCCGAGCGCGACGACGACCATGCCGGGAAATTGCGCCGGCTGGTCGGACGCATGGCGCCGGACCCAACGCAGACAGAGCACACCGGCGATCAGAATGACGACGTTCGACAGCACGTCCGCCGCATGGTGCAGCGGCCCCAGCGAGCGTTGATCGGCGAAGTGGTGATACGAGGCCGGCTGCGCGAGCGGCCATATCATCTGCAGCGCGGTGCCCACCACGAAAAGCAGCACGCTAGCAAGCAGCAAGCGGGAGATCTTCACGTTGCTCGACTCCATAGTGGGCGAAACGCTCGAAGGCGCCGTGAACCGGACCTTTTATGACCCTTTACGCTGACACGGAGCGGATCACGCTCGATTGCATGGAAACCATGCGGTCGATGCGCAGCCGGGTTGGCCCCCATTCGAATTCGCGCAGCCTGCTCGTATCATCGGACAAAGCGCTTTGCGCAACAAGAGCGTCGGGCGGCGCACCGATGGGCATGCGCTCACAGTATTCTTCTCAACCAATGCAAGTTGCGTGCAAGCATGCGCGCGACACCGTCAGGACAGCCGGTCGAGCGAAGCTTTGTCGAGCAACGCCACGCGATGTTCCGATTCTGGAACCGGCCGGCTCGCGCGACCCAAACGAAGACCTGGACTCCATGCAAGCGCAGATACACCACCCGTCGTTCCCGCACCGCCGATGGAGAGGCGCGCTGTGCGCGCTGCTGTGCGCAAGCCTGCTGGCCGGCTGCGCGCCGTTACCGTCGCTCGAGGGTCGCCAGGCGTCGCATGCGTTGTCGCCCGCGGTGGCGGCCACCACGGATCTCGGTCGCGCGGTCGCGCCCGAGCTGGCCGCGCACGCGGGGCTGGCGGGCATTTATCCGCTGGCGGATGCGCATGTCGCGTTTGCCGCGCGCATGGACCTGATCCGTTCCGCGCAACGCACGCTCGACATCCAGTACTACATCTGGCGCGACGATCTGACCGGCACGCTGCTGCTCGAACAGATCCACGAAGCGGCGGACCGGGGCGTGCGGGTGCGCCTGCTGCTCGACGATCTCGGCATCGCCTCCGCGCTCGACCCGACACTGGCGGCGCTCGACGCGCATCCGAACATCGAGGTGCGCCTGTTCAACCCGTTCGTCGTGCGCAGCCCGAAAATCCTCGGCTTCGTGACCGACTTTTCGCGCGCCAATCGACGCATGCACAACAAGTCCCTGACCGCCGACGCCACCGCGACGATCCTCGGCGGCCGCAACATCGGCGACGAGTACTTCGATGCCACCGACGGCGTCGTCTTCGCCGACCTCGACGTACTCGCGGTCGGACCGGCCGCGACCGACGTCTCGCGCGATTTCGACCGCTACTGGGCAAGCGCGTCGGCGTATCCGGTCGGGAAGATCCTGCCGCACGAGAGCGTCGATGAGCTGGCCACGCTGGAGCGTAATGCGCAGGCGATCGAGCAGGATCCTGCCGCCGCTGAGTACAAGCAAGCGCTGCGCGGCCCGCGCGTCGTGCAGAACCTGCTCGACGACAAGCTGCCGCTCGACTGGGCCAAAACGAAGATGATCAGCGACGACCCCGCGAAAGGCCTGAACAACGCGCCGCCGGAAGCGCTGATTTCCCACCAGCTCCGCGAAGTGATGGGCCAGCCGACGAAGTCGCTCGACCTCGTCTCCCCGTACTTCGTGCCGGCAAACACGGGCACGCGGTATCTGAGCGGGCTCGCCGCCCAGGGCGTCGACGTGCGGGTGTTGACGAACGCGCTCGAAGCGACCGATGTAGTCGCCGTGCACTCGGGCTATATGAGGCGGCGCGTCGAGTTGCTGCAAAACGGCGTGCACCTGTATGAATTGCGGCGCGTGGCGGGCGCCACCTACAAGAAAGAACAGTCGCCGGGGCCGTTCGGCAGTTCCGGGTCGAGCTTGCATGCGAAGACTTTCGTCGTGGACTCCCAGCGGGTCTTCGTCGGTTCGTTCAACTTCGATCCGCGCTCCGCGCACCTGAATACCGAGCTTGGACTCGTCATCGACAGCACCGAGCTCGCGACGCGGGTCGATCGCAAGTTTCTCGCGCTGCTGCCGAGCGTCGCGTACGCGGTGCATCTCGACAAAAACGGCAAGCTGTACTGGATCGAAACCAACGGCGACGTCGAAACCCGCCACGACACCGAACCGAATACGACGTGGTACGCACGGCTCGGTGTATGGATGCTGTCGATTATGCCAATTGAGTCGCTGCTATAGCTCACAGTTCAGAATCGTCGCAAATCGCGATCTCGCAGCGGATCGGGCGTGCGCTGCGTCTCGCGCAACACGCCGTTGGTGTCGAACGCGAAATTGAACAACATGTGGTGGATGTTGCTTTCGATATAACGGTATGACCAGACTTCGCGTTGCGAGAGCCGGAAGAACTGCGTTTGCACGGGGCGGCCGAAATTGACCAGCACATCGTC
Source organism: Paraburkholderia sp. MM6662-R1 (assembly GCF_050436245.1). Taxonomy (NCBI): domain Bacteria; kingdom Pseudomonadati; phylum Pseudomonadota; class Betaproteobacteria; order Burkholderiales; family Burkholderiaceae; genus Paraburkholderia; species Paraburkholderia sp. MM6662-R1. Next base: position 1,392,354 of record NZ_JBNDLV010000003.1, read on the forward strand.
GCGCGTCCATTTGCCGATTTCCGCGCGATTGAATTCACTCAACTGCAAGACCTGACGCACGTTCACGATCTTGCCTGAAGCGTCGATATCGGCGGCGACGGTGGTCGAGCCCATCGGCTGGGTCGGCCACATCAGTCGGCGGCCGCCCCCCGGCAGGTCATAGACTTCGCGCGGCGGACCCATGCGGGCGACGATCGCCGCTTGATCCTGACCCGCCTGGAATTGCTGCCACGGTTGCGCGCAAGCCGCGAGCATCAACGCCGTCGCGCACGTGAGCGCGGCGCGGCGCAATGCCAGCGGCGCGCGCGCGGTTCGCGCGGCAGCGTTCCGAACGCGGGCGAGGCGGGTAAGCAAGGGTTCCCCCGTTACGTTCGATCGCACGATCCCTCACCGCGCAAAAGCCGAGGCGACACGGGCTGCGCGCCCGCTCGCCCATGGCTGCAGTCAGGTAACCGACGCTTACTGCACGAGCTTCGCGCGCAGACGCGAGTGCTCTTCCTCGGAAATTGAACCGGACGCTTTCAGCTTGTCGAGCTTCTCGATTTCGTCGGCGACACTGAAGCCCACCACATTGCGCAGATCTTCGCGCACCTGCTTGACCCGCGCCTGATCGCGTTCCGCCATGCCGCGATGCTGCGTGAGCAGATACGCGAAGATGCCGATATACGGCAGGATGATGAGAAAAATCACCCACAGAACCTTGCCCCATCCGGACACGTCATGGCGGCGGAACAGGTCGCTCGACACCGTGATCAACAGCCAGAACCACAGGATAAAGATGAAGATGGAGAAAACGTCGGCCAGAAAATTCGGGAATGTGAAACCATCATTAAAGAAAAGCATTGTTGTTCTCCAGTCATTCCGGTTGCAATTGAAAGGCTTAACGGATTTCGACCTATGGTTGCCCCGCTATGGATGACGCTTACGATCAGCACGGCAGCGCCGACAACCTACCATGACCGCATGTCGATTCGCACGCGCATTCATACAGTATGAAAGACATGCATGAGTTTCAATGGCTCGTTTAAAGCCGCAACCCCCCTGTTCGTCACGTCTTTCATTTGTGCTCCTCACTTCGGGCGCCGCAAATGCATGATGCGGATCTTTTTGTCTTTATAGCTTATCCCGATCGTGTAACGCGAGCAATTTTTAAGGATTCCGTTCGATTGACGATTTCTGGTGGTGTGGCGATCATGCCGCGTGGCATTGAACATGCATATGTGAAAATGATGTCAAAAAACCAGCGCTTTTGCCCGGCAAAAAAAATGCCAAAAGAGACGTTTGCGAAGCATCCATGCAGCCCCTGACCGGCCGGCTATGCGCCTCGTCACGCCGCGGCACGATCAACGCGACTCGTCATTCGCGATGCAGGTCACCGAGTGCGAAGCCGACTACACATGGCAGGACGACCGAACCACGAGCGCTTCAACAGGTGCCGCGGCCGGATCGGTCACCTCGATCGTCATATGCGTGAGCGCGCTTTTCGCTGCAAACGCATCGAGCCACTGCCGCGCGAGGCGCGGCAGCACGTGCTGTTCGATGAAGCCGATCAAAAGACGCGCACCGGTCTCCTGCACGAGGCAGCGCCCGACGATGTAGTCGACCACCTCCGCCGCATAACTCAGCGCGATGCGGTTGTTGTCCGCCATCCGCCGAACGACTCGATCGAGATGCAAACGCACGATCCGCGCGAGCGAATCCGAGCCCAGCGGACGATATGGCACCAGCGTCACGCGTCCGAGGAAGGCGGCCGGAAACGCCTTCAGCAATTCCGTCGAAAGCGCGGAACGCAGGCCGTCAAAGTCCGGCGCAAGCATTTCGTCCGCGCATAGGCTCGCGCTCAGATCGGAGCCGACATTGCTGGTCATCAGGATGGTCGTATTGCGGAAATCGATATAGCGACCATCGCCGTCTTCCATGTAGCCCTTGTCCAGCACCTGGTAGAACATTTCGTGCACGTCGCCGTGCGCCTTTTCAATCTCGTCGAGCAACACGACCGAGTACGGACGTCGGCGCACCGCTTCGGTCAGCACGCCGCCATCGCCGTACCCGACGTAGCCAGGCGGCGCGCCCTTGAGTCCCGAGACCGTATGCGCCTCCTGGTACTCGCTCATATTGATCGTGATGAGGTTCTGCTCGCCGCCATAGAGCGCCTCCGCCAATGCGAGCGCGGTTTCCGTCTTGCCGACGCCGGACGGCCCCGCGAGCAGGAAGACGCCGAGTGGCTTGCGCGGGTCCGCGAGCCCGGCGCGCGCCGTCTGCACGCGCTCGCCGATCTGCTGCAACGCGTCGGGCTGGCCGATCACGCGCGCTGCCAGCGTGGCGGGCAGCACCTGAACGGCGCTGACCTCATCGGTGATCATGCGTCCGACTGGAATACCGGTCCAGTCAGAGACGATGTCGGCGACGATCGCTTCGCCGACTTCCGGGAACACGAATGGCGTATCCGCCTGCAGGTTCGATAACGTCCGCTCCAGCTCGCGCAACGTCTCCAGCGCGGTCGCCGCGCGGTCGCGCACTTCGGCCTCAGGTCCGGCTGCGGCGGCGCGCTCGCTTTCGACCTCGCGCGCGTGCGCCAGCGCCTTCGCCACATCGGACTGGGCCTGCCAGGCGGCTTCGACAACACGTTCCTCGAGCTCGAGCGTCGCGATGGTCGCCTTGACGTCGGCCAGCGCAGCCTCGCTGCCGAGCCCGATGCGCACCTCGTTACCGAGCAGTTCGGCTTCGACGCGCGCGGCTTGCAAGCGCTCGCGTATCCGCTGCAATTCGCGCGGCGGCGCATGCTGCGATAGCGCGACGCGCGCGCAGGCGGTGTCGAGCAGGCTGATCGCCTTGTCCGGCAACTGACGCGACGGGATGTAGCGATGCGACAGTGTCACGGCTGCGCGAATCGCTTCGTCGAGAACCACGACGCCATGATGGCTCGCGAGCGTGCGCGCGAGTCCGCGGACCATATCGATCGCGGACGGCTGCTCGGGCTCGGCGATCTGCAGCACCTGAAAGCGCCGCGTGAGCGCCGGGTCTTTCTCGATGTGCCGCTTGTACTCGGCCCACGTCGTCGCGCCGATCGTGCGCAACGTGCCGCGGGCGAGCGCCGGTTTCAGCAGGTTCGCCGCGTCGCCGGTGCCGGCCTGGCCGCCGGCGCCGACCAGCGTGTGAATCTCATCGACGAACAGCACGACCGGCGCCGACGACTTCGCCGCCTCCTCGAGTACCGACTTCAGCCTGGCCTCGAACTCGCCCTTCATGCTCGCGCCGGCGAGCAGCGCACCGACGTCGAGGGTCAACAGCCGCACGTCGGCAAGTTTCGGCGGGACTTCGCCGGCCGCGATCGCGCGCGCGAGGCCTTCGACCACCGCCGTCTTGCCAACCCCGGCGTCGCCGGTCAGCAACGGATTGTTCTGACGCCGGCGCAACAGCACGTCGATCATCGTGCGAATCTCGACTTCGCGCCCAACCACCGGATCGATTTCACCGGCGCGCGCGCGTGCGGTCAGATCCGCGCAAAACTGCGCGAGTGCCGCGCCCTTCACCGATGCAGCGAGCGCACCGGACGCCTCGCCCGGCACCGCCGACGAAAAATCACTCTGGTCGTACGGGGTGTCCTCCGCTTCGGGGGAGCCGGCAATCCACGCCGGCAACGCATCGTGAAGGCCGTCGACGGCAATCTTGCCGAACTCCGGCGAAATGGCCAGCAGCAAGCGCCGCAACTCAGGCGTCTCGACAAGCGCCGCCATCAGCCATGCGCCGCGGATCCGACCGTCGCCGAATGCCAGCGTCGCGACCACCCACGCGCGCTCGATTGCCGTCTCGACGTGATGCGAAAAATCCGTGAGCGCGCTCGCGCCGGACGGCAGCGCGGCAAGCGCGGTCTGCAGGTCCCGCTCGAGCAGTTCGCGGCTGATGTCGCAGTGTCTGACGATGCGGTGCAGATCGCCATCGGACTGCGCGAGCAACTGGTGCAGCCAGTGCGCGAGCTCGATATACGGGTTGCCGCGCAGCTTGGAATACGCCGTTGCGGATTCGATGCTCCTGAAGAGCGTTGCGCCGAGCTTGCCGAACAACGCGTGGCGTGAAATGGACATGATGACGTTGCAGGTAAAGATGTTTGTAGCGGAAAGGCGTGGCCTCGCGTCGGCATCCCGCGCTCCGCGGGCAGGTATCCGAAAAAGCGCGCCGGCCAGACTGATCGAGCGACAAAGGATAGCCGGTCGATCGCTGCGTGTATTTGGGCCGTCGCCCATATTCCACTCGAGGAGCGCGAAGTAGCATTCATATCTTCCACGCGCCAACCCGCATTTTCAGTTGGTGATCCTTTTATTTCTGCGGCGAGAGAGTTTTTACAAATGCGCGCTTTCCAGGCAAATCTCATTCGCCGTTGCATACGGGTCAGGCCATGACTGGATATCACGCTCGCTGGGACCATTCGCCCTTCGAAGCAAGCGCGCTCAGGACCTTCGCACGAACGATCCAGTCTTTCCGGCTCGCTCCAACCGTTTCGCGAATCGATCGGTCGGAAATGAGTGAGGCAAGCCAGCGGGCCGTCGTAGGCGAGAACAGTCACGCCGGCGTGGAGGGTTCGCCTCGCGCTAGGCCGAGTGCGCATACCGACCTTCAGCCTATGCCCGATTTATTACGGAACCCGCCTCTCGAAATAGCGAATGCGTCCGGAGACTTTGTCCAGGCACCACCGTCGAGCGTGAATTCTTCGGCGGACCGGATCGAGCCCGTGCTCATGCAGCCGGATGACTTCAGCGACCTGATCGCACTAGCCGACGAGGACGATAACGATCCGCTGCAGTTGCGCCGCGAACCGAATCCAGCGGAACCCGGCGCACACGACGGCATGGCAAAGCTTCTGGCAGCCGACATCGACGCAGCGGACCCGCTCGCCGCGCTCACGCTGGAATATCGTCACGCGCTGTTGAGCCAGGAGAGCGGCAACGCGCACGAGCCCAAGGCGTCGGCCGAAGATCACGGCGGGTCGATCATCGGCTTACCTCACGATCCGTTCGCCGAGCTTGTCGATCCGTCGCGTGCTGAAGCGTCGGTGTTCGACCTGCTGACGAAGGGGAAGAACATCGACACCCTGCTCGATCGCCTTGACTCGTTCAGTGCCGAGCAGATTTTCGAGGCGGACGAAACGCACGAGATCCTCGCGCTGCTCGCGCCGCGCGGAATTCCCGCGCACCGTGCGAGCAAAACCGCGCAGCTTGCGCGCGAAGAACATCACATGATCAGTATGGACAGCCACATCGCCATGCCTGAATCGATCGAATATGAAGAGCCTGAATTTTCAGATGAAAATAACCGCTGACCTGCCCAAGTCGGACACGCCAACACTTCGCAGCCTGCTCGACGCGCAGACTTACTGCGAACTCAAGGAGCAAACCATCGACAACGTGCGCAAGCATCCGTCGAACGTGCGCGAACGCTGGCTGTTGTTCGAGCTGTTGTGCCTCGACGGCGAATGGAAACGCGCGTTACAGCAGCTGCGAACCTGGGCCACGCTAGAGCCAGAAGGCACATCGCGCGCCCAGATGTATCGCGGGCTGATTCGCAGCGAGATGTTCCGCGCCGAGGTGTTCGCGGGTCAGCGCGCGCCGGGCGAGATCAATCCGCTGCCCGAGTGGGTGAAATCGCTGCTGCAAGCCAACGTCAAGCTGGGCGAGGGCAACCTCGCCGCCGCCGACGAACTGCGCGGCGCCGCGTTGAACGCCGCGCCGGCCACGCGCGGCGACAGCACGCAGATCGGCGCATTCGAGTGGCTGACCGATAGCGATAGCCGGCTGGGCCCCGTGTGTGAGCTGACCGTAGCGGGCGGGTATCGATGGGTGCCGTTCGACTCGATGAAATCGCTGACACTCGGTCCGGTCACCGCGCTGACCGACCTCGTCTGGCGCTCGGCCGTCGTGGGCCTACGCGACGCGACTATCCTGCGCGGCTACCTGCCGGTGCGCTATCCAGGTTCGGAAAGTGGTCCCGCCGCCACCCGGCTCTCGCGCGAAACAACCTGGAAAGACGTAGGGGAAACCGGCGTGATCGCGCTCGGCCAGAAAACCTGGAGCACCGACAAGGGCGACGTCGGCCTGCTCGACATCGGCGAATGCCGGTTCAATCACGACGAGCACGTATGACCACCTCCGACGCGCGACACCGGCAAGCCTACATGCCGTCGCTGATCGACCGCCTGCTCGACGATGCGCCCGCGCGGCGCAGCGAGCGGCCCGAGGCCTATGCGCCCAACAGCGAAGGCATGCGCCGCATCATCCAGCGTGATCTCGGCCTGCTGCTCAACACGACGAACCTGGACGACGAAATGGACATCGCGCGCTACCCCATGCTAGCCGCGTCGGTCGTCAATTACGGCATTCCCGCGTTGTCCGGTAGCTACCTCACCAGTCGCAACTGGGAAACCGTCGAGAAGATGGTCCGCAACGCGATCGTTCGCTTCGAGCCGCGGCTGATTCCGGAGTCGCTGCGCATCCGGCCGCTCAATAGCAAGAACCCGGTACGCTACAACCAGCTCGAGTTCGAGATTCATGGCCTCATGCGCTGGTCGCCCTATCCACTGGAATTTCGCATCCAGAGTGCATTCGACATCGAAATGAATCACGTCACGTTCGAGCTGGGCTCCGGCAAGGGAAGTTGACATGGACCCACGATTTCTCGACTACTACAGCCGCGAACTGACCTACATGCGGGAAATGGCCGGCGAGTTCGCCGCCCAGCACCCAAAAATCGCGCGCCGCCTTGGCATGGAGGGCATCGACGTTGCCGACCCCTACGTGGAGCGGCTCATCGAGGCGTTTTGCTTCATGTCGGCGCGCACGCAGATCAAACTCGACGCCGAATTTCCGCGCTTTACGCAGCGCCTGCTCGAAGTGGTCTATCCGAACTATGTCGCGCCGACGCCGTCGATCGCCGTCGCGCAGTTGCGTCCGAGCCTGCGCGAAGGCGATTTCACGAGAGGGCTGAAGGTGCCCCGGCAAAGCATGCTGCGCTCGGCGATCCCGCCCGGCGAGCAAACCGCGTGCGAATTCCGCAGCAGCCAGGACGTCACGCTATGGCCAATCGAGATCGCTGAAGCCCGGCTCAGCGCCGTGCCGCCGGATATCCCCGACACCGATCGCCATCTGTTGCCGCACCTGCAATTGCGCGGCGCGTTACGGCTGCGCCTGCGCACAACAGGCGAAGTGAAGTTCAACCAGATGACAGACTTCGACCGGCTGCCCATTTACATCGGTGGCGACGAACGTATCGCTTCGCATCTGTTCGAGCTGATCCACGCCGGTAGCGTCGCCTCCGTCGTGCGCGCGTACGGCGCGTCGAGAGACGAAGGGCACGTGGTCGCGAAAACACCGGTCGAATTTGAAGGTCTGCAAGCGCAACAGGGTCTGCTGCCGCTCACGTGGAATACGTTTCACGGCCACAACCTGCTTCAGGAATACTTCGCATGCCGCCAGCGCTTCTATTTCTTTGCGCTGACGCAGCTCGCGGCGGGTCTCGCGCGCGTGGACAGCAAGGAGGCCGAGGTCGTGCTGCTGCTCGACCGCCTGCCGGAAGAGCTGGCCGCGCACGTCGACGCAGCGCGTTTCCTGCTGTTCTGTACGCCGGTCATCAACCTGTTTCGCAAGCGCACCGACCGCGTCGAAATCAATCGCGCGCAAACCGATTTTCATCTGCTCGCCGACCGCACCCGGCCGCTCGACTACGAGATTTTTTCGGTGTCGCGCGTATTCGGTCAGCGAGCGCAAACATCGCTCGAAGTCGAGTTCAATCCGCTTTATCAGACGCTGCATAGCGACGTGGGCAACCACGGCCGCTATTTTTCGGTGCGCCGTGAGCAGCGCGCGCTGTCGGCCAATGCACGCAAGTACGGCACCCGTACGCCGTATATCGGGACCGAGGTCTACGTGTCGCTCGTCGATCAGGCGGAGGCGCCGTACGCTGACGACATCCGCTACCTGTCGGTCGAAGCGTGGGTCACGAATCGTGACCTGCCGCGCCTGATCCCGCGTAACGGCAAAACCGACCTCACGATGTCGGACTCCGTGCCGATCGAGGGCGTGCGCCTCGTGCATGCACCGAGCGCGCCGCGCGCGCCGTACGCGAGCGGTGAAACGGCGTGGCGTCTGATCAGGCAGCTGAGCTTCAACTACATGCCGCTCGCCGAACTCGACCACGGCGACGGCGGCCAGGCGCTGCGCAACATGCTCGGCCTCTTCATCGCCCCAGGCGAGCGCGAACAGGCACGGCAGATCGAGGCACTCGTCGGCGCACGCACTGAACCGGTGGTCCGGCGTCTGCCGGGCGACGGACTACTCGTGTATGGGCGTGGCGTGCGCTGCGAACTGACGGTCGACGAAACCGGCTTCTCAGGCATCAGCCCGTATCTGCTCGGCCTCGTGCTCGAGCATTACCTCGCGCGCCACGTCTCGATCAACGTGTTCACCGAAACCGAACTTCGTTCGATGCAACGTGGCCTGATCACCCAATGGCGGCCACGCATGGGCGGACGCGGAGCGGTATGAGCATGGATGGGGCAATGGCGAGCGCCGTCGCGCCAACGCGATCATCGCTCGATCCGCGATCGCTCGACGCGTGGTTCGATCCGGACACGCCGTGGCAGTCCGGCTTCCTGAGCCTGCTGCGCGCTATCGCCGCGCGCGACCCGCTGATGCCGTTGCCGGGCACCGCGAGTCTGCCGCAAGAAGAGCCGTTCCGGATCGGTCAGCAACCCACTCTGGCGTTTGCGCCACGCGAAATCGCGTCGCTCGGCATGCGAGACGGTCGCCTCGACGTGCGGCTGTTCGGGCTCGGCCTGTGGGGGCCGCAGGGGCCGCTGCCGCTGCATATGACGGAGCTGGCTCACAGTCGTGTGGAAAGCCACCAGGATCATGCGCTCGTCGGGCTGGTCGATCTGTTCCATCACCGCGCGCTGTCGCAGTTTTATCGCGCGTGGGCATCGGGGCAAGCCACCGCGTCGCTCGACCGTGCCGGCGACGAAACGTTTTCGTTCTACGTCGCCAGTCTGATCGGCGTCGACCCGGCCGAGGCGGAGCAGTCCTGTCTGCCCACGCACTCGCGCTACAGCGCGGCGGCGCACCTCGTGCGCGAGGCGCGGACTCCGCACGGCATCGCGGCGACGCTCTCGCATTACTTCGGTGTTCCGATGACGATCGAAGAATTCGTGCCGCACTGGATCCATCTGTGCGCATCGGAACATACGAGGCTCGGGGTGCCGGGGCCCGCGGCGATCATCGGTGAATGCGCCCAACTCGGCGAGGCAATTCCCGACCGGCAACACAAGTTCCGGCTCGTCGTGGGTCCGCTCGACCTCGATCAGTATTTGCGCCTCACGCCGCACGGCGAGGACTTGCCGACGTTCGTCGAATGGGTGCGAGCCTTCGTCGGCCACGAATACGCGTGGGAGGTCAAGCTGCTCGTCAACCCCCGCGCGGCGCCACCCGCCTGCATCGGCACGTCGCAGAGACTCGGCTACTCGACGTGGCTCGGTGATTCCCTCGACGACCTGCCGGTCGTCGGCATGGTTTTCGAACCTGAACAGTACAACGACCGACCCCGGAGTTCCCTCGCATGAACGCCAACGCTCCCGCCGTCGTGCTGCGCTACGCCGATCTGCTCGAACCGGTCTCCGCACACGCGCCTTGCGGTCCCGATCTCGAATACGATCCGGCCTTCGTGATGCTGCAGGCGGCCACGGCCCCACGCGCCGAAGCGCAGTACGGCGACTTCGTCGACGTGCCGCCAACGGCCAATTGGGCCGACATTGAACGCGACTGCCGCGCGCTGCTGCTGCGGACAAAAGACATCCGCCTCGCGGTGATCCTGCTACGTTGCCGAACCCGGCTCGACGGCGCGGCTGGCCTGCGCGACGGACTGGCACTGCTGATGGCGATGCTCGAATGCTATGGCGAAGCGCTCCACCCGCTGCCCGTGTTCGAAGGCGAGCGAGACCCGGCGATGTTCGCCAACGCGATCGGCGGACTCGTCGAACCGGATGGCACGCTGGCCGATGCGCGCGACATCCCGATGCCGAGGGCGGCGGGGCTTCAACTGCATTTGCGCGATATCGAAAAATCATTCGCGACGCCGCGCCAGAAGGACGCGCTCGCCCCTGAATCCGTCGCCCGGTTGCTCAAGGAATTGTGGGGCCGACGCGACGCGGCAATGGCCGCACTGGTCGAAGCGCAGTGTCTGACGCAGCGCATTGCCGCATGGTGCGATGAGATGCTCGACGCCGACGCGCCCGATCTCGGCGCGTTGTCCCGAGCGCTGGAGCCATTCGCGCAGCATCGGGTGGGCGGCGGCGGGTCCGCGCCAGCGCCCGCCCGAGCCGTCAACGAGCAGGACAACAAGCAGGACAACGACAGCGTGCGTGGACCGGCGTCAGCGATCGTGGCTGCGGCGACGCTACCGCAGTCCGACGCGCCGACCGATCTGCCAATCACTGCGCCTTCTCCAATGGATCGCTGGAGCGCGCTCGCAGCCATTCAGGAAACACGCATGTGGTTCCAGCAAAACGAACCGAGCAGTCCTGTCATTGTTTTGCTGCGCCAATCGGAACGAATGGTGGGCAAACGGTTTTCAGAACTCGCCCATATCATTCCCGCCGATTTACTCGCTAAATGGGACGTAGCCGACAGTTGAGGCGACGTGCGCGCATGTGCGACTTTCCCCGCTGTCAGCCCATTCAGTCCGCCGGTCAACCAACAACTTCCAATGAAAAGACTCATTCATTTTCTTATCCTGGTTTGCTTCGCGATACCCCATTTCGCGTTCGCCACCTGCATCCAGTTGAAGCCTTCGCAAATTTCCGAACTGCTGTCTCAAGGCTACATCGCGGGACAACCATTAGCGGTCAACATACCGTTCCGGGAAAGCTCGGTATCGATCGATCCGGCGTTACCGGTCGGCTCGGTGATCGCCACGGGCTTGTCGCCGGCGTACGCGACCTATGCGAACTTCGCGGACTGCACCAACGGGGGCACGGTATCAATACAGTATTCCAACGCAACGCCGTCCGTTGTATTGGGGGCTACCGTCTATAACACGAACGTCCCAGGCATCGGCTTTCGTTTGACCTATCTTCGTGCAACCGGCGTGAACTCGCCACTTCCGTTTACGCCTTCCTTTCCCGCGGGCGAACCCGATCAGGTTATGTATGGGCGCTTCGGCATTGGCTCGCAATTCGAGATCGAACTGGTCAAAACGGGCGACATCGCAAGCAACGTCAACGTGATACTCAACACCGTGGGAGCCGGCGTCGCCGAGGGTGACGGCAGTCGGGTCGTGACCATCACGGGCGGCAGCATCAACGTCAAGGTTCTTCCAAGTTGCTCGGTCAATACCAGCACACTGAACATCGATTTCGGCACGTTCGGCCCAAGCGATGTGTCGACCACAAGCGGGCCAACCCAGCCAGTCGACTTTACGGTGCTCTGCACCGGGCCCACGCCACCGGCTTCGATTACTGCCGTACTTTCCGGAACCCCCGATACAGAAGATAGCAGCATGTTGAAGAACACCGGCGCGACGCATCTCGCGATTCGTTTGCGGGATGTTTCAACCAACACAATCTTCAGGCCCAACGATCCGACGAGCACCCTCGTCCACACACCGCAGGGCGCGATGCAATCGCCGTTTGCACTCGAGGCGACGGTGCTGCGCGTCGGAACAGCAACGCCGAGCGCAGGCAGGATCCAGGCAACCGCAACAGTCACGATGACCATTCTTTGAATCGACTATTCAATGACGAAGGTCCACCAGAATCAACGCGCATGACCCAGTTATCCGTCACACCGCCGCACTCGATCTTCGTGCAAATCGCGAGTTATCGCGACCCGCAATTGATCCCCACCCTGCTGGATTTGATCCAGAAAGCTAGAAAACCTGATCTACTACGGATCATCGTCTGCTGGCAGCATGCGCACGACGAGACGATGATCCAATTCTGGCAGCACGGCTTTGGCAATTGGCGAACCGAGCAGACCGACAGCTGGACCATCCAACATCTCAGTCATCGTGAAGCGAAAATCGAACTGATCGACGTGCCCCACATGATGACGCAGGGCGCATGCTGGGCTCGCAATCTGGTCCAACAGCGATACGGCGGCGAGCGCTACACGCTGCAACTCGATTCGCACCACCGCTTCGTCGACGCATGGGACACGCTCGCAATCGAGATGCAGGAGTCTTTACGCGATGCAAGTCCGAAACCCGTGCTGACCGCCTACCTTCCGATGTACGACCCCGAGAACGACGACGCTCGATCCAGCAACGAGCCGAGCATATTGGCCTATGCAAGGTTTTCCAGGGAAGGGGTGGTCCTGTTTCGCTCGAAGACACTCTCCGACTGGAGAACGCACATTCGCCCGGTCCGTTCGCGCTTCTTCAGCGCGCACTTCGCATTTGCCGACGGTCACTTTGCCCAGGCGGTCCAGCACGATCCTGACTATTTCTTTCACGGCGAGGAGATTTCGCTTGCCGTCCGTGCGTTCACCCACGGCTATGACCTGTACAGTCCGCACAGGCTGATCGGTTGGCACGAATATCTGCGCTCATACCGCGTCAAGATGTGGAACGACCACAATCACGAGGCCAAGGAACGGGGTGAAATCGACGAGCCCTGGCACGAGCGCAACGAGCGCTCGTTGCAGCGCAATCGTGCTCTGCTCGGTATCGACGGAGAAACGTTGGCTGACGTTGAGTTCGGCAAGTATGGACTCGGAGCGGAACGCACGCTCGCCGATTACGAGGCCTACGCGGGCATCGGCTTCAAGTGGCGCGGTGTCCAGCAGTCGGTATTGAATGATGTTCCACCAGTCGCGGGCACGCAACGTCCCGACGAAGCGACATGGAAAGCTTCTCTGCTACGCGCAAACGACGTCCGTGTGTGCGTACATCAGAATGGATTCGACAGGCATCTGGTCACGCCCGGCGTCGAGCACGCGCTGCGGGCCGCGACGTCAGTCACCGTCGTGATTTACGGCAACGACGAGACGGTACTGCGCCGCGAGACCGTCGACGGCAGCGGTCTTTCCCGACACCGGAAAAACGGCTGGCTCGACTTCCATGTGATTTTCGAATCAGAACTTGGCCAGCTCCCCGCCTGCTACGTCGTGGAGTTGTTCGACGACGCCGGCAAGGTATTGAGCCGGGTCCGGTGCGCCATCGATGCATGACGCATCCGCGACGACGACGCACGGAAACGCCTCCGACGTCGCGCGGCCGACAGGATTGCACCACGTCAGCGGATTCGGCGCGTAGCGATACGGACTGGCTCCGCCTTCGCCGTTGCGATCGGGGCTGATGTAGCGGCCCGCGTGAGGATCATAAAAACGCGCACCGTTGTAGTACAGCGTGGTTTCATCGTCCGCGTATTGGCCGGCATAACGAAGCGGCTGCGCAAACGCGTCGCTGCTTGGCCACTCCGGCGTCACGAGACTGCCCCACGCCCGGTAACGCCCGCGCCATGCCACCTGGCCGGTCTCATCCGTGAGCGCGACGGCCGTACCGGCGGCGTCAGTGTGATAGTGATAGACCTGCGTGTTCTTGATCGCGCCATCATCGGCGAGGGTCTGGTCCACGCAAGCGAGCGGCGCGAAGCCCGTTGAGCGGTCGGGCTCGGGTTGATACAGGTACGTGCGCAGTTCCATCGCGCGCTGCTGCTGGATCAGTCTGTGTCCTTGCCACAAATAGCGCGTGAGCTCGTCCTGTTCCGGCGTCGATGACTGCTGCGCGCGCCGTGACGAAGCGGGTTCGACACGCCTGCCGATACGCCGACCGATTGGGTCGTACTGATAGCGCACGGTATAGCCCTTGCGATGCGCGGCGATGACGTGCCCCTCCGCATCCCAATCGAGCGATAGCGTATGGTTGCGGCCACGCCTACGCACCACTTGCCCCCACACATCATAGTCATAACGATGTCCGCGGCACTCCCCTAACCGGTGGTCGGGATACACGGCCGGGAACCAGCTGCCGCCAGGCGTATCGAGCAGATTGCCAGCGGCGTCCCACGTGAAATACTCGATGTCCCCCTTCTCCGACACCGAGCGCAACAGACAGCCACGCCGGTCGTAGTCGTACCACGTCTGACCGTCGGCCTCGGCGCCCGTCCTGACGATCACGTCAGCGAGACTGTAATCGGCTTCGCGCCACAATCCGGCGACAGGTTCTGTCGCGCAGCCCGGCGTATCCACGTCGCGCCCCGTCACCGAGCGCCACCACACCGGCAAGCCGAGCGGCGAATAGCCCGTATGCGTGCGCAAACGGCCTTGCGTGCGCGCAACCGGACGCCTCATCGCGTCATACCAGAAGCGCGCAATCTGTCGATCGTCCAGTTCGACGAACGCGACAGCGCCAGTTTCGAAGCGACGCATACGCAACTCCTGCCCCTGTGGCAGCTGGATCGCGACAAGGCGGCCAACGACGTCGTATGTGTAGCGCAGTGTGCCGTTTGCGCCGTGCTCGGCGATCAGACGGTCACCGGCGTCGTGTTCGAAGCGGATCTCATCCGCTCCGATTCCGAGTAGCTCGCCTTCTCGTGTTGGCTCGCGGCTCACGCAGTCGAGCAATCCGCGCGGCCCGTAGCGATACATATAGCGGTTGTGCGCGGTCTCACGCCGGATCAGACGGCCCGCGCGGTCGTAGTCGAACGTTTCGCGACGCTGTTGCGCGCCCGCCTTCCACGTGAGACAACGGACCTGCCCGGTATCCGCATAGTCGAAGTTGCGTTCCACGCCATCGGCATCCGTGATCGACAGGCAACTGCTCGCATTCCACCGCAGCAACTGCACCGCGCCGTTCGCGCTTTCGATTCGAACCGGGCGCCCATGCGCATCGTATCGACGCACGATCACGTGCCCCTCTTCGTCGACCGCGCGTACGACATTGCCGCGCCGGTCTCGATACCAGTGCCGGCTTCGGCCACTCGGGCCGACGAACGACGTCCGCTGGCCAGCCGCGTTCCACACATGACGCTCGGCCTGTCCGTCCGGACGCGTGATGGTCAACGGTCGGCCGAGCCCATCGCGCTCGATTCGCGTGACCGCGCCGAGCGCGTCGGTCACACTGACGACGTAACCATTGACGTCATACTCGTAGTCCGTCGTGCTTCCGCCAACTCCGGTGCGACGTGTCACCTGCCCCCACGCGTTATGCGCGAAGGTCGTGGCGACCCCCTGCGCATCCGTCGAGCACACGACATCGCCATCGTCACCATATTCGAAACGCGTGAATTCTCCAGACGGGGTTTGATAGTGCAACGGCTGCAAGCGATCGTTGCGTGCCCACATCCACACACGGCCATCGCTCAACGCAACTGACACGGGCTCGCGTGACGCAAACGCATACTGCGTCGAGCGGGTTGCGCCCTCGCGATCCGTCTCACACGCGACGCGTCCGAGCCCGTCGTATTCGACGTGAACCACCCGCTCGCCGGGCAGTTGCATGGTGAGCGGCGCGACGGCGTCGCCGTAGTCGAACCGGTAGTGCCGGTCGTCGAAGTCTGTGTGCGACAGCACGCGGCCCTGCTCGTCGTATTGCCAATGCGCCGTGTTGCCGAAGACGTCGCTGACCTCACTGGTCCGGCTATCGAAGTCGTAGGCGAAGCGCTCACGCGCGCCTTCTGACGTGACTCGTCGAATCACGCGCGCGGCGCCGCCGATCGTCTGCCACACATAGCGTGTCGCCATTCCGAGCGCGTCTGCTTCTTCGACGATCCGCCCATCGCGGTATGCAAAGCGACGCACGATTTCGCCGACCCGGTTGCGTACCTCGGTGAGTTCGCCGCGCTGGCTGTAGCCGTACTGGACCAGCGCGCCGGTGGGACCGCCGTCGACACACTCGACAACGCTCAGACGCGCGCCCATCCGCGCTTCGTAGTGCATGCGCAGCTCGTGGCCGCAGGTTCCACGCATGCGCAGCAAGCGCCCGCCGGGATCCCAGATCAGGCCGATCCGCTGCTGACGAAGATCCTCGACGTATTTGAGCCGTGCGATTCCGTTCGCGTCGAAGTCGCCGAACACGCGGTAATGCGGCGTCAGATCCGCGACGACGAGGCGTCCGTCGCTCAGATGCGCGATGTGCAACTGTGCAGCCGACGCAATTACCTGCGACCCGCGCCCGGGAAACGGCACGCTGAGCGTGCTGCCGTATTCGTCGGTGTAGAGCAGTTGATCGTCCCGCTTGTGCAGCGTGACTTCCCAACTCGTGCGCCAACCGACGCCGAGCAGCCCGAGCGCGTGCTGCGCGCTCGAATAACAACGCGACCATACGAGCGGAAGACGGCCTCGCAGCCTGAAGTCGGTTTCGTCGGTAGGTAGGCAGACTTTGCTGCCGCTGATTACCTCGACCGAGCCGCACAGAATGCCCGACAGCGCGCGACGCATCCGAAAGCGGTCGACGACGTCGCCGAGCCGCTCACAGCGATCGAGCAACGGTCCGACACTGGCGAGGGGCAATACGACGCCGGGCAAGCCGAGCAGCTCGCCGCCGATTCCCGCGACTCCCGTCGTCACATGGCCCCCATCGTCATCATGAACCGATGCGCACGTCTGGCGAGCCAGCGGAACACGGCGCGCCACACGAAACCTTGCCGCCAACCAATGCCGCCGGCACGTTGTTGATCAACACCGTACCCGAACCCGCGACCACAGCTTGCGAGCACGGGTGCAGCGCGCAAACGGCAGAGCTCATACCGACGAGCGCCGCAGGCAATCGATTGATGAAGACCGTCGGGGAACCCGAGACGATCGAACCGCCGTGTCCGATCGCATCGCCTTTGCGAGCCGCTGGAAACATGATCGATTTTCTCCTCATGGAAACTGAACGTCCGTGCAGGGCGATGCGCGAAGGCATTCGCCGTCTGCACGGTATTCCGAAATATGCTGTTACGCGTCCGAGCCGGTTGCCGGCGGTGGTTCGATCGGCGGCGGCGGTTCCTCCGAGGGCGGCGGCTCTTCCGACGGTGGCGGCTCCTCCGACGGTGGCGGCTCCTCCGATGGCGGCGGTTCCTCCGATGGCGGCGGTTCTTCCGATGGTGCCGGCTCTTCCGAGGGCGGCGGCTCCTCCGACGGCGGCGGCTCCTCCGACGGCGGCGGCTCCTCCGACGGTGCCGGCTCTTCCGATGGCGGCGGCTCTTCCGATGGTGCCGGCTCTTCCGAGGGCGGCGGCTCCTCCGACGGCGGCGGCTCCTCCGACGGCGGCGGCTCCTCCGACGGTGCCGGCTCTTCCGATGGCGGCGGCTCTTCCGATGGTGCCGGCTCTTCGGACGGCGGCGGTTCTTCCGACGGTGCCGGCTCTTCCGATGGCAGCGGTTCTTCCGATGGTGCCGGCTCTTCCGATGGTGCCGGCTCTTCCGATGGTGCCGGCTCTTCCGATGGCGGCGGTTCTTCCGATGGCGGCGGTTCTTCCGATGGTGCTGGCTCCTCCGACGGTGCCGGCTCTTCCGATGGCGCCGGCTCTTCCGGCGGCGGCTCTTCCGACGGCAGTGGTTCTTCCGTCGGAAGCGGACATATCGTCGGAAGCGGCTCGTCCGATGGAGGTGGCGGAATAACTGGAACGTCCAGCGCATCGAGCACCACTACAGGAACTGGCACCGTCACTGAGCTGCCGCATTCCTTGTCACCGGGGTTAAGGTCCAGCGGCGTGCCTTGCACCACGACACGGGTGTCACCCTGGATGCGGATCGACTTACCGATGAGCTTGATCTCGCCATCCTTGTTCATGGTCAGCGAGGACTTGCCGCACACGATAGACAGCGCCTTCCCGGCCGACAGCGAATAGGCTCCGCCTACCGCGTGCGTCGACGCGCCACCAACCGTGACCGTACGTGCACCGCCCACCGTCAGAAGGGAGGCACCCCCAACCGCGGTCTCCTCCGCCCCGCCAATCGAGACAAAGTGTGCAAGACCCACGGAATAGAAGGCGACACCCTTCAC
The DNA here is from genome assembly GCF_050436245.1 of Paraburkholderia sp. MM6662-R1. Classification (NCBI taxonomy): domain Bacteria; kingdom Pseudomonadati; phylum Pseudomonadota; class Betaproteobacteria; order Burkholderiales; family Burkholderiaceae; genus Paraburkholderia; species Paraburkholderia sp. MM6662-R1. The sequence goes on from NZ_JBNDLV010000003.1 coordinate 1,410,323, forward strand.
CCTTACCGAGTACTTGCCGCCGACGATCGTGCTGGACGTCGCGCCGACGGTCATGCTGTGCGCCGCGGCCACGCCGATCGTGTAGTCGGCACCGACGACGTGTGACTCATTCAGCTTCGTCAGGCGGTTCATGTCCCGTTCCGCCTGCAAAGTGAATTCCTCGGCACCCGCCTTGTCCTCGAAGCGGATGCTGTTGTAGTTCTGCAGGCCCCCTTCCATCGACCGGCTCATGAAACCGCTCTGCGTCGCGTTGCCTGGCAAGTCATAAGGCGGACGCGTCGCCGCGTTGTACAGGCTCCCGGTGATCAGCGGACGATCCGGGTCGCCGTTCCAGAAGTCGACGATGACTTCCTGGCCGATGCGCGGAATGTAGATGCCACCGAAACCCTGACCGGCCCACGCCTGGCTCACACGGACCCAGCAGGAGTCGGTTTCGACGTTTTGGCCGTAACGGTCCCAGACGAAGCGGACCTTCACGCGGCCGAATTCGTCGGTCCACAGTTCCTTGCCCTCGGGACCCACGACGACAGCCGACTGCGGCCCGTTGACGACCGGCTTCGAGGTCTCCCGCGGCAGTCTGAACACTTCGCTTGTCGGTTGCACGTCGAACTTGTTGCTGCAGGTGTATTCGTAGCCGCTACCCGATTCGTCCGGCGTACCGGTCAGGTCGAGCTTCGTACCGATGACGAGGTATTCGCAGTTCGCGGCCGTATAGTCGTAGTTGGTCAACACGAACGTCTGCCCGCACGCGAGTCCCCGTACGTTACCTTCGCCTTGCGCCCGCGTACCCGGCGCGCGCAGTGCTTCCATGCGCGTACGCGCCAGCAGTTCACCGTGGCTGCTGTCGGTGTAGTCTCCCGGCCAGTCGTAGCGCTCGAGCAGGTTCCAACTGGTGTCGCGCGGTTGCTGATTGATCGCCCGCATGTCGGCGCGCGAACGCGTGAAGTCGAAGTCGCTCGTCACGTAGTGACCGGTGCACAAGACTTCGGCCGTCGAAAACGCGCTGATGTATTCGGTGTCGGTCTTGCCGCCCTGCGGTTGGAACGCCAGCGTCCGGTATGACGGGTTCGGCGAGTGGCGGTGCGCGCCAATGTGGTCGCACAGCACGAGCCGGTGCTTGCCGTCGGCATGCTCGAAAAACCAGTAGATGCCCCACTCTTCCATCAGGCGATGAATGAAGTCGTAATCGGTCTCGCCGTACTGGACCTGGAACGTGCGCGGTTCGTTGGTCGGACTCTCACCCTCGAGCGCATAGCGGCTCACGTCGAGGCGCTTTTCGACCGGGTACGGATAGTCCTTCAGCACCTCGTCGATGATCTCGATGACCGTCCTGTTCTGGAAAATCTTGTAGTCGGTCGTCAGGGTCGCCAGCCACAGCCACGGCTTCAGCACGACACGATAGACGTTGTAGCGGCCGTCCCGACGCAGGTATTGCGCGGCGACGACGAGTCCGGTGATTTCGCGCTGACATGCCTCGGTGTCGGCGCTCGGCTGGAGGTCGATCGCGACGGTCATTTCCTTGCCTAGCAGCGCCTTCAGGTCGAGGTTGGCACTGACGGCAAGCGGTACCGTGTAATCGTCAGGCGTGCGCAATAGCAGTTCGTACTCAAACAGCTTGCCGAGATGCTCGTCGCCGTTCAGTGACATGAACTCCAGCGCCGGCTGCGTCTGTCCGTCCGCGGTCTGACCCGGCCACCGCGGTATCGCCGCGCTGGATACGGTCACTGCGCGGCTTTGCACACTTATCGCGTTCAAGGGATTACTTGACATGCACTCCTCTAAATTCTCTATATCGAAAAGACGCTACAGCTCGTCGGCGAATGCGGAGCCTGACGACGCGTCCGCTCGCCTTCCCATCGCGTTTCCGCTACCGGGACAACGAAAATCGCGCAGCAACGCCGTGAGTTGCGGTCCTGACTGTCCGCCCGATGTCAGTTCGATGACCGCGTGCCGGTCGTCGAAATTGAAGTCCACCGCCGAGCGGCTCGACGACAACGTCGACGTCACGCGGCCCCGGTCGATCAGACGGAACAGCGCCCACGGACCTTCGGTCATGACGGTCGACGTGTCCGGACGCACGCGCGGATTCGCGGTGAGGCCGGCCATCGAACCGCCGCGCGGCCCCGGCCAGGTGATCGGGGACGTCGTGACCGGACCATGCGCATAGCGCAGGTTTTGCCCGTCGACGTCGATGAGCAGATCGGTAATCTCGGGGTCCAGCGACACGACCTTGAGGCCCGCGTTCCACGACATCCGGGTCGCGCCGGGATCGCGGAAAAATGTCTGACGGATCGCCGCGGCGCGCTCGAACGGTTCGAGGCCCGGTCCCTGCATGGGCGGCATGCCGGGGCTGACCGGCTTATAGCGCCATGGCCGCATGCTCGTATCGACGCGGCTGGCGAGCGTCTTGTGGAAAAAGTCGTCGAGCAGGCCGCCGGCCGCGAACACGCGATTGAAATCGTCGATGTCGACTTCCTGGGCGGTCGCGGCAAACGGATATTTGCCTTCGACAGCACGTCGGCATTGCGCGCCAACGCTCGATTCGACCTGCATCATGAGCAGGGAGCCGACATTGCGGTCCACCTTACGCATCGACTGCGACGCGAGGCCCGCGAGCACGGCCCGAAACGGCGGCGGAAGCTTCTGCGCCTCGAGCTGCATCGTGGAGCCGAGGTCGTCCGTGGGCGGCATGCTGTTGGTGGCGAGCACGTCGCCGGCCGTCATCAATCGCGTGTACTGCTCGTTGATCAGCCCGATGACGCCGCCCAGCTGCAGCACGCCGCTGCCGCCAGGCAGCGCGCTCCCGCTATCGGCCTGGCCGGTCACGACTTCGCGCAGCGCGGCAAAGCGTCTGTCGACCAGTTCACGTTCCATCTTCTGTTGCGCGAGCTGACCGATCGTGGCGGTTGCGGCCACGGCGCTCGCTGCGCGCGCCGCCTGCGAGCGACGCATGATCACGTTGATGGCACTACCGGCGGCTGACGGCTCGTCCGCGCCATCAACGATCGACAGCGACGTCTCGCGCGCGGCCGTTCGCGCGAGTCTCGCCAGCGGCGAATCCGGCGCAGCCAGCGTACGCAGCGTCTGCAAATCGGGCGCCAGGGTGCCTTCGCTGCCGGACACCGGTCTCACGTCGTCGAGAAACTGGCTCCAGTAATTGCCATAGTCGGTCAGGTATTGGCGACGGATATCGTCGGCGAGCCTGTCCTTGCGCGGTGCGTTGCCGTTTGCCATCCGCCGCCGCCGCGCCGATGCATCGGCCTCGCCCATCACCCAGGCGTCCTGTTTTCGCGCCTGCTCGAGAAAATCAGGGAGGCGCTTGTTAAAAACGGCGTGATAGCCGTCGTAGGTATAGAGACCGGGGATACCTCGCGCGAGCGTCGAACCGCCGGCCAGCATGAACACGGTAGTGGCCTGCGGACCTGCGGCGCTCAGCAGCGTGACGTTCTCGGGCGCCTCGGGAGCCATGGCGTTCATCGCACGTTCGTAGAGCCGTCCGGACGCCGGATTGCGGCCAAGGAACTCGCGCGCGCGGCGCACGAGCCGTGCATTCACCGGTCTTGCCGGCACCGCGGGCACCCCTTCCACGATCAGCGCATCGAGGTGACGCGCCATCACGTTGCGCTCGCCGAGCGATGCGACGCTGTTGGCGTGTTCCCAGTCGCCGAGCACCCATGCCTTGACCGCTTTCGCGTCGTAGTGCGAGCCATCGAACAGCATCAGGTAGACCATCAGCGTGCGATAAACGCCGTCCGCGTCCTGTACGCCGATTTGCGTATCGAGCACCGTTTCGAGCCGGCCGACGACTTGCGGCAGCAGCATCTGTTTCAGCAGATTGTTGTAAGTCTCGCCGGCGGCGGCGCGGATGGCGGGCGCCGTGTAGAGCCCGTAGTGCCATGCGACACCGGGATTGTCGAGGTCCATGCCGTCGAACTGAGGCAGGTCACGCGACGCCGACAGAAGCGTCCCCATCGTCCCGGGCTGCGGCGCCTTCCGTTGCGACAAGACCCGCGCGGCGAGCGCATTGGCCTTGCCATCGATCGCGGCGAGATACTCGCGGTTGTTGCCGAAGCTCACGACGAGCGCACCAATCAGCCACACCGCCACGACGATCGCGAGCAGATGTCCGATAAGACGCAACGCGCGGAAGCGGACTTCCCAGTACAGGTTCGGCCGCACCAGATGCGCTTCGGCCAGGATCACGCGCTGAAACAGATTGCGCAAGAAATAGCCGCGATAGCCGGTAGGCGTCGCGTCGCCGGACGACGGCGAGACCGTATTCGGCGCGGCACCAAATAAACCCGCGAGCCCGCGACGCAGCCGCTGCAAGAGCGTGGAGCTGTCGGCGGACACGGCCTCGTGAGTTTGCGCCGCGCTCGTGAAATAGACGCCGCGCAGCGTGCTGTTCAACTGCGTGTCGTCGTATTTCGAATCGAGAAACACCAGCGCGAGCAATTCATTGAGTTCCGCGCACAGGCTACGAAATTCTGACGGCAGCGCATAAAGTTTCTTGCGCAGATCGACCTCGTACACCTCTTGCAGCCTCGTGTTGACGCCGTCTTCGAGTCCCTGCTCCAGCTCACGCATTTCGGCCGCGCAGTTCAGGCGCAGTGTGTCGCGGCCGTGTTCTTCCGCCGCTTCCTGATAAGGCAGTGTGAAGCCGAAAATCTGCGCGCGGCTTTCCGCCGTCAACGACTGGAAATACTCCCCGAAGCCGGGCAGCAGATCGAGCTTCGTGACGAGCACGTAGACGGGGAATCGAATCCCCAACTGCTGGCGCAACTCGCCGAGCCGAGCGCGCATCGACGCGGCGAGCGCCTTTCGTTCGGGCGCTGGGCGCGTCAACAACTCTTCGATTGAAACGACCAGCAACGCACCGTTGATCGGCGCGCGCGGGCGCCGCTTGCGAAGCAGCCCCAGAAGGCCGCGCCACTCGGCCTCGTTCACGCTCTGCAGGTCTTCCGGATCGACGTCAACCTTCGCGGCGTCTTGCGACGCTGCGTCCTGAACCGTATAGCGGCCAGCGGTGTCGATCAGCACCGCTTCGTTCGCGAACCACCAGTCGCAGTTCGCCGTTTCGACGCGGCTTCTCAGCGACGCCGCGACCATCTGATCCGCCTCCGGAAAATCCAGACCCGAGTTCAGGATCAACGTCGTCTTGCCGGCGCCTGGCGAGCCCACCACCATGTACCACGGGAGTTCGTACAGATAGCGCTGGCTTTCGAGCAGACGACGCAGCCCTGCCGGTCCGCCGCGCATGCGTTTGAGCTTGTCGATGGCCTTCGCGACGACCGCGTGAAGCGCGCGGATTTCGTCTCGTGCGACAGGGGTCGCGGCCGACTTCTTCGTGAACGGGTTCAGAACGCGCTGCAGCAGCACGTCATCGCTGCGCACTGCCCGCCACAGACGATACAGCCCATAGATCGCGTAGCAGGCAAGCAGCACCGAGATCAGCAGCACGCGGGACCATGTGGTGCCGAGTGGATGCGTTTCGCCGAACGCGAGTATCGGTCCGAAATACCAGAGCGCGAGACACAGCAACGCGACGCCGATGACGCCAGGCGACCAGCCGAGCAGCCAGAACAGCAGCAGCAATAACAGCACGACGATCGACAGCGTGCGCGAGAGCACGCTCTCGAGTGGGCGGTAGTCGCCAAATGCAATCAGAGGTCCCACGAACCAGACGGCCACAGCCGTCACGAGGATCGCGGCGAGCACCAGCGTCTGGCGCGTGAGCACAAGTTTCGATAAGCGGTTCAAATAAGACATCAAGGCTTTCCCGTTAATGCGTGACGAAGACTTCCACGCGTCGATTGCGGGAACGACCTTCCGCTGTACTGTTGTCCGCGACAGGTTGTGTATCGCCCTTGCCGACAGCCTCGATGCGATTGCCGGGCATGCCGTGCGCCTTCAATACGTCGGCGACGAACGCGGCGCGCCTTTCCGATAGCACCAGGTTGTCAGGAAACTCCGCCGTATGAATCGGCTGGTTGTCGGTGTGCCCGGTCACCGTGACATTGCCGCCGACCCGGACGACCTCCTGCGCGACCTTGGTCAACACCGGATCCAGTTCCGGTCGAATGCGGCTTTGCCCCGGCAGGAACACGTAGTCGCCACGGAACACGACCCGGCTGCTGCTCGCGTTCTCTTCGACGGAGACCTGGCCGCGAGCGATCTCGTCTTTCAGCAAAATCGACAGGCGCAAGCGCTCGTGAACGACCGGAGCCGCGGCCTTGATCGGCTCTCCGATCGCGAGAATCTTCGCTTCCAGCGCATTGCTTTGCGCCAGAAGCCGATACTTGTACCAGGCGAACAGCGAGAACACACATAGCGCAGCGACGCCCGCCGTCGCCCAGACCGGCACGCTTTTCAGCAGCCGCATCCTGCCCGGCTCCTCGCCGCGCCAGTGCGGCGACAGTTCGAGCCGCATCGTGTCCCGCGTGCCGCTGATAAGCGTCAGCATCCGCTGCCGGATCTGCTCCAGATGACGTGGACCGTCCGCGGCAACGCTGTAGCGTCCTTCGAATCCAAGGCTGAGAATGCGATACAACACCTCGAGGACGTCGATGTACTCCTGGGGATCCGTTGCCATGCGGCCGATCAGCAGGAAGAACTTCTCGCCGCCGTCCACTTCTCCTTCGAACTTGAGCAGCAGCCCCCCCGCGGCCCAAATTCCACCGTTCCCCCAACGCGTGCGGTTGGCGGCTTCGTCGAGCGCGGTGCACAGCGCGTAACGGACAGCCGCCACGTGCTTCCACGGCAAACTCGCTTTGTCGCAGACCTTCTGGAATGCGGCGACCTCACGCACCAGCAGCGAGCGCAAGCTCGCGACCGCAGCCAACGAATCGAGCGAAGCCGGCATGTCCGCCAGCATGCGCAACAGAGGCTGCGCGGCTTCACACAACGGATTGCGCGCAGCCTTCATGCGCTCCAGACGCGTCTGCACTTGTTCCGGCGGATCGAACGCGGCCGCATCGACCACCGGTTCCTGATTGGCGACACCCGCGGTTGTGGGACGCCCAGCGGGACTGGCAGACGGCTGGCTCTGGCCAGAAGCAGAGTTGTCGGGGTTCAACAGAAACTCGAACGCGTCGTCCCCGTATGCACCGGTACTCATTTTTGACGCACGCCCCACAGCTCAAGCTTGAGTTCCGGGAAGTGCCCGGCGACATGCATGGCAAGCCCTCCGTGCCGCGCAATCTGTTCCCAGAACGGTCCGGTACGCGACAGTTCGAAATAGATAAAGCCCGAGTTGAACGGAATCTGGCGCGGAGGAACCGGCAGCGCCGCTACTGCCAGACCCGGCAGGTGCGAACGGATCAACTCCGGCAAGCGCTGCGGATGACTGATCTTCGTTTGGGCAAGAAACTGCTGCTGCAGCAATTCGGAAGGCATCTGCGCGCCCACGGCGAGCACGAGGCTCGAATAGCCGGCCAATTCGTTCGGCAGCATGGCGGCCGTACGGATGCCATGCGCCTGCTCCGTAAGCGGAATGGGCTGCGCACCACGAATCAACACCTGGTTCAACAGATAGTGAACCTCCTCGACGAGGGGCCTGATACTGCGGTAGAGCTGCGCATGGTCATAGCCCGGCGCCGCCCGCGGACGCCGCGTTTGCGGACGCACGAAGGTCGAAAGCTCGCCCGCGAAAAGCGCGAGCTCGCGATACAGGGTCACCGGCGCGGTCTCCTCGAGTTGGCAAATATGCTCCAGCAGCGGCTCATAGCGATTGAGCACCTGGAGCAGCAGATAGTCGGCCACTTCGGCCGCCGCGCCCGTACGGCCATCAGCACCTGACAGACGGGCGGCGAGCGCGTCGGCGCGTAGTCGCGCGAGACCGTGCAGCTGCATCGCCCATTCGCGCAGCAGTGGATTCGCGCCGTAACCGGTCACGGGCGGAATGTGGTCGGCGCTGTGCAGCGACACGGCGCCGTCGGCGTGCAGCGCCTTCACGCGCGTCAGCGCAAGCCCGATCCACGACTGCGTCAGCTCTTTCTCGGGCAACAGCCGCAAGCGCAGATTCGAGAGTTGGACGGGCTTCGGACCCTGGCCGATCGCGTTGCTGTCGCGCAGTTCCGCGTCGTACGCATGGTAACGGGCCAGCGATCCGCTCTGCTCGGTGAAGGCGGTTTCCTCGGTGTTAGGCAAGCGAAGCGGGACCGCCAGGTAAATCACCTGCTCCTGATGTTCCGGTCCGATCGTCAGTGGGGGCGGGGGCAGCGTCAGGCCAGGCACCTCGAACGGTGTGCCGTCTGGAAATACGCCGAGCCCGCTCTTGAACACCAGCTTGCCGAACGCGAGCGATTCCTGATCGATTTCATAACGGCTGAAGCCCCAGAAAAACGGGCTCAGCGGCGCGCTCCGGCGATGCGCGAACGACTCGAAATACCGCTCCTGCTGCTGAAACAATTGCGGGCGCAGGAAGAGTCCTTCGCTCCAAACAACTTTGCTATACCAACTCATCGAAATTAGTCTGACTTTGAAATCGAAACAGTGCGCTGATCGAGCTGGATCGTCAGCTTCTGTTCCTTGTCTGGAAGAGCCATCCTGTACCATGCGGCGTCGGGCGCGATTGGCAACCGGTAAACCGCGCGCCAGACCGATTTCCCGAGATCCCGGTAGCCGGCCAGCACGCCAATTGCGGTAGTGGCGGGGTTCGACTTCCGGACGATCTGGCGTGTATCGCCGGGACGCAGAATAAATTCGTCAACGACCAGCACGTCGTCGCCAAGGATTTTTTTGTCGTCGCTTTGCAGCGTGAAAAAGTCGGCGGTTTGAAACGCCGTCGGCGACTTCAGTTCGTAGACCCGCACGAGGATCGGCGCCGCCGTTCCCCACTCGTTCGGATTGACGTTCTCGTTTGCCGCGATCTGAAGCCGGAGGGTCGTTCGCTCCTTGACAACGGGAGCCGACGCGGTAGCGCACCCGGACAGCCATGCGCTCCCTCCGCTTAGGGCTAGCCAGCCCCCGATACGCAGCCATATCGCGAAGCGGGAAAAAAAGATCGAAACCATCTGACGGTATCAAGGTGATCTCGCACATCGCCCTGAATGAACCAGGATGCCTGCATCCAGCCGGGCATCCCGGTTAACAACCTTGACACGGCTTCCCGGACAAAAGGGTCGTCGTGCCAAGACTCAGGAAAATGTGCGATTTAGGCTGTGTTCTTCTTGATATCGAAGGTCGCCGTGATCGCACCGCCGCTACCGCCTTGCGCGTTCTGCACCACATATTCCTGCTTCAGGCGAGCAAAGGACAGACGCACCGTTTCGCACGGACGCGATTCACTGTCGCTGACGCCGGACGGCTGCACCGAGGTAACCAGCACGTCGTTCATCGTGAATTTGATGTATTCGAGCGGATTACCGCCAGCCTTGCGCACGACGAGTTTGGCTTCGTCGATGTGCTTACCGGTCAGGCAGTATTGCGTCAGGTTGGGCGTTGCACGATCGATGAAATGCTCAAACGTGAAGTCGTCGACCGTGGCTCGGCCAGCGCCACCACCGGAACCAACGTGCATATTCGATTGCTGCGTAACGCCCCACGCCCAGCTCAGAACATCGATTTCGTCCTTGTGGTTAGCGTCTGCCGACTCACCATCAATCCCGTTAATCTTGAGAAAGATGTCTTGCGCCATAAAAATACTCCTTGATACCGATTAGTTTTAAAGATGCTCAATGAAAGTCAGGCATATTTAGTGAGCGCCTGTCCGTCGCTCAATCACCGAATGAACGGTAGACGTCAGGTCAGGCTGCATCCTTCACGAGCGGCAGCTTCGCGACGAGACGCAAAGAAACCGTCAGACCTTCAAGTTGGAAATGCGGACGCAGGAAGAACTTCGCCTGGTAATATCCCGGATTTCCCTCGACGTCCTCGACGACCACTTCGGCCGCGGCCAGCGGTCGACGTGCCTTGGTTTCCTGCGACGAATTCGCGGGATCGGCGTCAACGTAGTTCATGACCCATTCGTTGAGCCATTGCTGCATTTCGTCCCGCTCCTTGAATGCGCCGATCTTGTCGCGCACGATGCACTTCAGGTAATGCGCAAAGCGCGAGCACGCGAACAGATACGGAAGACGTGCCGATAGATTCGCGTTCGCAGTTGCGTCGGGATCGTGGTACTCGATCGGCTTCTGCAACGATTGCGCGCCGATGAACGCCGCGTAGTCAGTGTTCTTGCGGTGAATGAGCGGTATGAAACCACTCTTCGACAATTCCGCTTCGCGGCGGTCGGAGATCGCAATTTCCGTCGGGCACTTCATGTCGATGCCACCGTCATCCGTCGGGAACGTGTGACACGGCAGGTTTTCAACTACCCCACCGCTTTCCACGCCGCGAATCAGCGTGCACCAACCGTAGTTCTTGAACGAACGGTTGATGTTCACCGCCATTGCGTAGGCCGCGTTCGACCATACATAGCGTTGATGATCCGCGCCGGCGGTCGCCTCTTCGAAATTGAATTCGTCGACCGGATTCGTCTTGACGCCATACGGCAGACGTGCAAGGAAACGCGGCATTGCAAGGCCGATGTAGCGCGCGTCTTCCGAACTACGCAGCGAGTTCCAAGGTGCGTACTCGAGGTTTTGCGTAAAAATCTTCGTCAGGTCGCGCGGGTTGGCGAGTTCCTGCCACGAGTCCATCTGCAGCACGGACGGTGCCGCGCCCGTAATGAACGGCGCATGCGACGCTGCCGCCACCTTTGCAATCGAGCCCAGTAGGTCGACATCGGCCGGCGTGTGATCGAAGTAGTAGTCAGCGACGAGACAGCCGTACGGCTCGCCACCCAACTGCCCGTACTCTTCCTCGTAAATTTGCTTGAAGAACGGACTCTGGTCCCACGCAATCCCTTTATAGCGCTTCATCGTGCGACGCAGGTCGTCCTTCGACACATCCATAAAGCGGATCTTCAGCTTCTCATCCGTTTCCGTGTTCGCGACGAGGTGATGAAGCCCCCGCCATGCGCTCTCAAGACTCTGAAAATCTTCATGGTGGAGAATCAGGTTGATCTGTTCGGATAATTTGCGATCGATCTCCCCAATAATGCCTCTTTCAAAATCCGAGTGGCTGGTTTGGCGGGTCAAGTACGGGCGTCAGCCCGGCGAAGCGAATACTTGACGCGCGTTGAAGAAGTAAGCTGGGACAGGGCTGGTTGCGGCAGAATGCGGCAACCAGCCCTGCAAGACAACGTGAACCGATGAACCAGACCCAACTGTTTGAAGCCGCCTTGGGGATCAAGGCGCCGTGGTACGTGCAAGGCGTCGATTTCGATGCCGCGCGGCGTGAGCTGACCATTGCCGTGGACTTTGTCGCGGGTACGCGCTTTCCATATCCCGGTGTGGCGGGCGAACACCCGGCTCACGACACCCAGATCAAGCGGCTGCGGCACCTCAACTTCTTTCAACATGAGTGCTATCTGGAGGTCCGGGTGCCGCGGGTACGTCTGCCGGACGGCTCGGTGCGCCTGATCGAACCCGACTGGATGGGCAAGCTGGACGGCTTTACGCTGCTGTTTGAAGCACTCGTGCTGGCGCTGTGCCGGGAGATGACATTTGCCGCGGTGGCACGCGTGGTGAACCTGTCGTGGCATCGGGTGAAAGCCATCTGTGACCGTTACGTGGACCTGGCCGTGGCCGCGACTGACCTGTCCGAAGTCACTGCGGTGGCTATTGACGAGACTTCGTGCCGGCGTGGCCACGACTATGTTTCGCTGGTCGCCGACATGGACGGGCGGCGTGTGGTCTTCGTCACGCCAGGCAAAGATGCCGGCGTTGTCGAACGCTTTGCCCGGCACCTGGAGGAACACAACGCAACGCCTGCGCAGATCGAGTCGGTCAGCATCGACATGTCGCCCGCCTTCATCAAGGGCGTCGAGGAGCATCTGCCCGATGCGCGGGTGACCTTCGACAAGTTTCACGTCGTCGCGCACGCGTCCAAAGCGCTTGATGGCGTGCGCCGCGCGCAGCAGAAAACCGATCCGTCGCTGAAGGGTATGCGCTGGTCGCTGCTCAAGGATGCCGGGAAGCTCGATCTCGCACAACTGACCGATCTCGAGGCCCTGATCAGCCAGTACACCACCAACCGCACCGCGCGTGCGTGGATGTACCGCGAGCAGCTGCGCGAGATTCTCGATCGCAAACAGATCCACGTCGTCTCCAAAATGCTTCGCCGGTGGTGCGGCAACGTCATGCGCTCGAAAGTCGAACCCATGAAGGACGTCGCGCGCATGATCCGTCGTCATTTCGACGGCATCATCGCGTGGGCGCAGACGCGTCAGACCAACGGATTCATCGAAGCGATCAACGGCCTGTTTCAGGCCGCCAAACGCAAGGCACGGGGATACGCCAGCTTCAAGACCATGCGCACCGTGCTGTTTCTCATCGCGGGCAAGCTCGACTTCTCAGCACTCAATCCGCATGCCTCGTGAGCCGCATTACCCACTGAGTTTTTAAAAGAGCCCCAATAATTGACTCTATGTTTTTGTACGCGTCGTCGGACACCGTTGCCGATGTAAGCAGTGCTTGTTGAGCGAGCGTCCGGACAGCCCCCTCGACAGCCTCGCGCGCGCGCTCCGTTTTGGGCTTGAATTCGCGCGATAGGAGTGCATTGAAATCGGACTGACTTGTCACGCTCGCCGTTGCCTTGGCGCGCATGTTCGCTTGAAGTTCGGCCATCATTTCCCCATTGTTTCAGGCTGTGCTTTCGTGCGGAAAGCAAAAATCATTCGTTGGTCACCGGTTCGCCGGCGGATGCCGCTTCCGGCTTTGGCGCCTTTGCGAGCGCTTCGAGTAACGCTGGGTCTCTCAACACCTTGCTGACCAGGTTTTCCGCGCCACTTTTGCCATCCATATACGTTTGCAGATTGGCCAGTTGCGTACGCGCCTCGAGTAGCTGCGCAAGCGCGTCAACCTTCTTCGCGACGGCTGCGGGCGAGAAGTCGTCCATGCTTTCGAACGTGATATCGACCATCAGATGACCTTCGTTCGTCAGCGTGTTGGGCACCGCGAACGCGACACGCGGTTTCATGGCCTTCATTCGCTCATCGAAGTTCTCGATGTCGATATCGAAGAACTTACGATCGCCGACGGCGGGCAACGGTTCGAGCGGCTTGCCCGACAAGTCGGCGAGGACGCCCATCACGAACGGGAGTTCGACTCTCTTTTCGGAACCGTAAATTTCGACGTCGTATTCAATCTGGACGCGGGGGGCACGATTACGTGCGATGAATTTTTGAGAACTGGTAGAAGCCGACATAGTGCTCTGAGGTTGTTCGCTCAAATAAAAGAAGGAGCGGCGACACCGCTCGCTTTCGTATGAAATCCGCAAGCTGATGATGTTATGTCTCGGAGCAGCGCGGCGATATGGGCGGTTGCCCAAAAGTCTGTCCCGTTCGCAAAAGAGAGGCCGGGTTGGCGTGCGCGAACGCAGGTTCCCAGAGGGCTACCCGCGACGAGTACTTTCAGTGCGTGCCTGAATCGGGAACAACGGTGATTTCGACACGACGATTCATTTCGCGCCCCTGACTAGTTTCGTTGCCGGCGATCGGCCGGGTATCGCCATACCCCTGAATTGCGAAACGTGTGACGGGCAACGTAGCCGTGTTGACGAACCAATCGCGGATGGCCCGCGCGCGTGCCTCGGAGAGCTTTTGATTCGCGACGCTGGCACCCACGTTGTCAGTATGACCCGCGATGAGAATTCGCTTGTCGGGATTCGCGCGAATCAGATCGAGAACCGTGTGGAGCCTTGGCTCTGCACCTGACTTGAGCGTCGTCTTGCCGCTGTCGAATAACAAGAGGCTGTCGATCGTCACAGCAAGGGGCGGGGAATGCGCGGCGATCGTCGGGGAATGCGATGTCGCGGTCACGCGTTCAAGCGCGACTTGCAACTGCTTGCCCCGATACAGTCCCCAGCCGAGCCCGGTCGGCACACCGTTGCTCGCATAGCGAGCCAGCTCGGCGGATTGTCTGCGCAACGATTCGAATCGCTCACGCTTCGTATCCGCGCGGGCTGTGGGTATATGTGTGTAAGCCTCGAGGTCGTCGGCGACTCGCGTGACCAACCTGCTGTTCGACCATGCGGAGACACCAATCGACACCATCAGGACGACCGCCGACGCAGCCAACGCGTGCAAGCTTCCGGAATACGACCGGGCCCACTCGCTCTTCGAAACCCGGAATCTGTCGTTCCGCGCGATGGTCGTAAGTAAAGGCAGAGACAGCGGCTTCGGTTGAGCCCTCGGCCTCGTCAGCAGCGGCCGCAGCGCGGTCTTGCCGGTGAGCCATCGCGTCCATGCGCCTGGACGCATCGGCGGGTGTCCGATGTCGGCCAACAGCAAGCCGCGCAGCGAGAACGGCGCGGTGTTCGCGAGCGATGAAAGTATCGATAGCAGCGCCTCATCTTCTAGCCAGTCGAACACTGCATGCCCCAGACCGGCACGCGACGCACGTTCCGGGTGGGCGACAGCGAGCCAAGCCTGATCCAGCTGTTGCCTGAGCGCTTGCACATGTTGCCGCGCGGTTGCGGTCGCGGGTTGCATCGTCGAGATATTCATGGCATCGCCGAACCAGACCGGTTCCACTGCGTGGTCGCTATTCGAGCCGAGGTACGCGTAGATCGCGATATAGCAGGGTAATACGAACGCCCGGGGACCGATGCAAGCGTCGATTTGATGCTTCCAGCGGGAAAATTCGCGGCGAATCACAGCATCGTCGCACTCACCGTCGGGAACAACGGGCATCAACACGGCATCCGGCGGACGTTGATGCGACTCCATCACCGTGGCCAACACGCTGGACAACTGCTGCGGGGACCGGACACGCAACCACAGCGCATCACCGTTACGTCGCACTGTGGATGTCTGGCCATCGCGTGCAAACAACGCGCCGGCATGCGGCCCGACGACGAGAACAATCGATAACTGACGCACGTTCCCGAGCTGAAAATCCTGATCATCGTGGGTCGGATGCGATCGCCCGTAAGCTGGCAAAACGGCGGTGCCCACCCCCGTCAACAGAACAAGACTGAGCACAACGGGCCACGATGGTTGGAGAGCAAGCGGCAAACATAGCCATATCAGTCCACCTACGGAGACAGCGATCCAGATCAGCGCCGCCCGGTAGCTGTTTCCGGAAATCATTGCGAACGCTCCGTCTGCATAGGACTACTCTGCGGCGACGACGTTTGAGGTAGACCGCGTGTCGCAACGTCCAGACTAAGGTCCATCGCCGTCCATAGTGACGCGATGGCAACCGCACCAGCAATCACCCCGCCGGCGATTCTGCGTGAATGTGAGATGCGTGACACGTCCGACGGCCGAAGCGAATTGGTCGGTGGCATGGCGTTATCCGGTGCGTCGGGTATGGAGAACGCCGCCTTATTACGCGGATGCCCGTTCAACGCCGATTTCGCACGCTCCAGATATGCGTTGGTGTTTTCGCGTCCGCCGTCGAAGCCCAGCCCCAGCAACATGGTGTAGAACTCAAGTCTGGCGGGGTCCGGATCGCCGCCGTCCACCACCGCCGCGATCTGGTGCCATACCCATGCGGCGCCATCACGCACGCCATGAAAACGCATCTGCAGCGGGTCACGCAACCATTCCTCGCGCTGCCTGGACGGCAATGCATGCAACGTCAGTTCATCTAGCAGAACGCATTGTGCGAGGCTGACTTCCCGGATGTCCGTTGCCGGAAAAGTTCGATCCAGCATTTGCTGCTGTAGCGTCTCGACCAACGTACTGCAACGCGCGCGCCAAAAAGGAATAGCCGGCAGCTCCGCGCCGTCGGACAGCAGTGCTGCATGCAACGCAGTCGCTCGCATGAGCGCGACTGTTGAGTCAAACATAATAAGAAACGTATTCGCGCCGGCACCCTCAGGGCATTTCGACGACATAGGTGACGAATGTATTGACGGTGCCAGCCGTGGCCCGACCGGTTGCGTAGTAGCTGGCAATGAACTTCACCGGCGTTGGATCCGTGGACGTGATCGGAACGACTCTCATCGTAGACCGGTCGCCGACCTTGATCCGCGATCCGTCCTCATTGGCCAGCATGACCTGTACATTCGTTGCCGACGCCGCCCCGCTCGCATTCTGCAGGTCCAGATTCCCGGTGTTGGGATCGGTCGACGAACCGCTCTCGAAATACACGCGCGCCCCCGTTACACCGCTTGGACATTGGATCGTGATGGTAAAGAACTTTGAGCCGCGATCGATAACTCCGGCCGTCGGCAGCGATTGCGTCGAAAGCGTCGGCAACGTGACCGTCATGTCGGGCGAACTCACCAGCGCACACGTCGTCGCGTTATAGGTGCCACTAAAATTGAGCGTGACCGAAGGCGAGCTTTGCGCATGTACGCAAACCGATCCCAACAGCGCACCTGCGATCAATCCGGAGATTAGTCCGGCAATCCGAAAGTATCTACAAATATTTTTCATTTTCTGACCTCTACTGTCGGCGGAATCATCTAAGCCGCAGCGCTGGAGCTGACCGGGTATCGACCTTCGCACTTCAGCGAAGCGAACTGACAAGCGCCGCGCCCGCTGAACGTCGCGCTACGGACTTTGCCGGCGGAGACCAGACTAGCGCTGGATCACAGCTCAGCTTGATGCGCGCAACGATCCCCGCGCGCTGACCGCTGTCCGCCTTGTCGTCGTCCGGCACCGTGTAGGGCATCACGCACTGCTCCGCTGCGCGATTGCCCCAGCGCACCAGCAGCTTGCCTTCGTGCTCGAGGCCGCGCAGGTACGCGAGGCCCCCCTGACCGACGATGCCCACCGATTTCTCGGACTCGTCGAATAGCTCGGTGCCCATCGGCATGGCTTTGCCTTCCCGATCCAAAACCTCGGCGAAAATCGGCGTGCCCTGCGTGGTCGCAATCTTCACCTTGACGAGCGAACTCGCGCGCGGCACGACTTCCTCACTCGTGTTGCCCAGTTCAACGTCGAGCGACACGTCGCTCGGATCCAGCGCGACCGTGTTGACCCGGTATGGCATCAGCGAAGACACCACCGCATAGCCGTTAGCGTCAATCCTTGCACCCTGGCCATTGATGATCCGGCCGCCTTCCGCGCCTTTCGCTTCGACGAGCGCGAACGCCTGCCCAAGCGGCGGGCTCAGCGTCATGCCGCCACTGTGAACGATGACCGCGCCGTCGGCGTTGAACGCGGCTTGACGGGTCTGATTGCTGATCGATGCATTGACGTTGTAAGTACCGAACGGCGCGCGATACATCGCGTAACCACCCGCGGAAACGGTCCGATTGTCGCCGGCGACGATCCGTGACGCGTTGACACCGTAGGTGACCGGCGTGGCTCCGCTCGTGTTGCCCGACGCGGTGGCCTGAATTGTGCTGTCCCCGTTCGAGCCGCGCGAAACGTTGGTGGTCAGATAGTCGAACATATGATGCTCGTTCGAGTCGACCTTGCCGAGCGGAATCGTCAGGTTCAAACCTACCTGCGTGCTGATCTTCGAGTTTTGCAGGCGCGTGCGTTGCGCATATAGCGAGTAGGACACCCGCTTGTACGCGCTGTTGAAACCAACCTGATATTGCAGGTCGTAGCCCTTCGACGCGCCCCAGTAGTTCTGAGAACTGCCGGCGATATAAAAAGAACTCGACTCGCCGATTGGCTGGTTGATATTCAGCTGCAGACGGCTGCGCGTGCGGTAGTCATACTGACCCGTGGTGTCTCGGGAGCCATATCGCGCGTACATCGCGTCATGCAGGCTATAGAAGCGTGAGGTCGAGTATCGGTAAGCCGCAACCGAAAAATTCGTGTTGGGCCCTGGAAGGAGCTTGCTGTAGCTGATCCGGGTACTGTAACCGGGACGACCACCAGACACGCCGGGAATATTCGTTCCCGCCGCCGTTACGTCAAACGCGAATGCGCCGAGCGGCGTATTGAGCGCGACACCCATCAGGCCAGCCCAGTAACCTTCCGCAAACTGTGCACCGGTGTAGGCGGTCAACAGGTTTGTCAGGCCGCGCTGATAAACCGCCTGCGCCACCCACGGATGGTTATTCAGCACGGTATCGCGATAGACACCGGTCGTCAGATTGAAACGTGCAACACCAGGCCGCAGCAACTGCGGGACGGACGCGAACGGCACCAGAAAAGTCCGCTGACGGCCGTCGGATTCTGTAATAGTGACCTGAAGGTCGCCGCCATAACCCGTAGCCGGCAGGTCGTTCAGTTCAAACGGCCCCGGCGGCACGCTGGTCTCGGCCACGATGATGTTGTTCTGACGCACGATGATGCGTGCATTGGTATCAGCCACGCCACGCACAACCGGCGCGTAGGAGCGCATGGAATCCGGCAACATGCGGTCGTCGCTCGAAAGCTGGACGCCACGCACGTTGAATGAGTCGAAGACGTCACCGCTCGTCGAGCTGTCGCCGATCGTCAGTTGGCTCTTAAGCGCCGTGACATCGTGTTGCGCAAACAGCGCGACACTTTGCCAATGCGTGCCGGAACCCCGGTTCTGCGAGCTTACCGTGGACCACTGGCGGAAACGCCAGCCGTTCACGTTGAATCCGCTTTGCAGACCGAGGTAGACACTGCTGAAGTCTCCGCTACCATTGTTCTGGTGGGTCGTATAGCCGGCGAGACTGTATTGCACGAAGCCTGCGTTGATCCCGTTGTCCCAACGGGACGGATCAACGTAACCGGCAGCCTCCTTGCGCAATTCGATCTGTGGAATCGACAGATCGAGTTGCAGATCGGCGGTGTTGAACGATGCAACCGATCCCGGTACGGCTTCAACCAGCGGGACGCATTGCACTGACGCATCCGTATCGTCGAAGTCGCCCTTTCCTGCTTCCTTCAACCGCTGGGCCACGCGCTCGGTATCTACGCCAGCGCGGTCGAGGCCAGGCATCGTGAAACAGGGCGTTGCGATATCCGAGCCCGGCACTGCCTGAAACAGGACATCGAAGCGTCCACGCTTCTTACCATTGACGAGCAGTTCGAGCGGATAAACACCGGGAGCAACAGGATTGCCTCGCGTATAGCGTGACAAATCGGCGACGTTGCCCGTAAAGAATGCTGGATTGAACTCGACTTCTTGCGGAACTTCCGCAGCGGGCGCATTTGATGTCGCCGTGGTAGATGACGCATCCGTACGCGCAGCTTCTCCGTCGACACCGGCTTCCTGTTGCGGCAACTCGGACGCCGAGCAGTCGCTGGATGGCGTCGCCGCTGAGTCCGGCGCGCACGCGGCGACCGCGGAATTTGAGCAAAAGACCCAGCCCGACGCTATGATTGCCGCCCAAGCCAGTGGATGAAACCGGAAAGGGACATTACTGAATACTCTTTCAACCGCCGTCTTACTATTCCGCACGCCCGACATCCCGTATTTCAATTATTGATTCTTTTGCGCTTCCGCGCTTTGAGCACCTGTCACTTCCGCCGAGTCCTTGATCGCTGTACCGAAGTCGTTCAGAACCGTATAGGAAACGGTGGCAGGAGCTTTGATATCCAGCTTTCCATCTTGTGGACGGAGATCGACGTGCCCGAACGGCGGTGCCATATCGGGCAAAAGAGCGACTTTCCTGCCTGCCGTTTCTACCTCTGCCGTGCCGAGGGAAATGTAGTAGGGCGATGGGTTGTCCAGACGAACGATGCTCTGACCTTTGTCATTTGCCTCGACATGCCACTTCAGCTGTGCCCGCCCCGCCGTTGGGTCATCGAGCAACGATACCGGCCGGTAGAACATCTTGATACGCGTTCGGAACGCGAGCTGAATCATGTTCCGGTCATCAGCGTCCTTAGGCTTCGGCGGAATTTCGAGAACGTTCAGCCAATAGACAGCCTCACGGTCCTTCGGCATGTCGCCGCCTGTGAACAGGATGCGCAAAGCCTGCCCTCTGTGAGGCTCGACCCGAAATACCGCCGGCAGTAACGTGAACGGCACCTTGATTTCATTCGGGGCAGCGGCCGCATCGCCGTCGTCCAGCCATGCCTGGACCAGGACCGGACGGCTGTCAACATTGTTCAAACGAACATTGACTTCGCGGTTTTGCGCCGGATAAATAACTCGGGTACCGGTAATGGTGATAGCAGCTTGTGCAGCAAACGAGGTCACACTTAAGGCGACAGCTGCGGCGAACAACATTGGAAACTTCATTGAAGACACTCGCTCCTCCACGCGACAGATAAGCGGAATGCCACTTCGGGTTGCCTTCGAACTAGAAGAGCAACCCGATGCCATTCGGCTTAGATTCGCTTACTGGTATGCCAATGTGTAGCGAACAACAGCCGTCACGTTACCGGCCGTGGCTCTGTCTGTTGCATAGTACTGGCCGGCGTAGTACATCGTTGCCGTACCGTCGTTCCCAACAGCAACGAACTCGCCCGTGCTGCCCAGCGGAAGCACCTGCGCCGCGCCATTCGTGAAATTGTGGTCAAGCAATTGCACTTCGACGTTCGCGGCCGGCGAGGTAGTTGCCTGGTTAATGGCATTACGCGTAACCGGGTCCATGTTCGTGGTCTCGAAATGCGCCGCGACATGGGTCAGCGTTGCCGGGCACTGCGACACCGAAATGTTGAACGGCGTGGACCCGCCGACTACGCCAGCCGCAGGCAACGTCTGCGAAGACACCCGAGGCAGCGTGACCGTTTGGTCCTCGTCACCCGAGTTGATCACACAGGTGTCGTCATACAGTTCTCCATTGAACGTTACCTGACCTGTGCCCGGTACAGCTTGAGCGAAAACCATCGGCGCGACGGACAGGCCCATCAGCGCGATCATGAGTTGCGTTACTTGTTTTTTCATGAGATTCCTCTTTGTTGCCATTTCAGAACTACAAACCCTTGTGAAGCCGGGACGTCCAGCGATCGTCAAGGCAGAGGAATGATCTCATTGAAGAAGATCGGTGTTAATGGGCCAATACCCAAAATGAAATACCAAATAGGTCAGTCGAGAAACGGCGTGTCGATTCCTCGAACTGAACAGGTCACAGGACCACCCTACGATAGGGAGAAGGCGCCACGAGAACGACAGAATCCGCCTGAGAATCGCGGCAATTGCTACGAGCAGGACCACTCGCGCACGATTGTGACGAGTTCTACGTCGTTTCTGGCACCGAGCTTCTTCATGCCAGCGTTCTTCTGATTGCTCACGGTCTTCGGACTGCGATTGAGCCGCTCGGCAATTGTTGCGATCGACATCCCGTCGCAGATCATTCGCACGACCGTCGATTCTTTTTCAGATAGCAAATTGAGAGAAGATCCGCCTTGCGCTGCGCGCCCCGTTGCGCGCAACATCTTGTCCGCAATGGAATCAGGCAGAAACACGCTTTTATTTTTGGCAACGCGGACGGCAGCGGTAAGGCTGACAAAGCCCTCGGGACCCTTACCGACGAAGCCGGCCGCCCCCGCGTTGAGCGCAGCTGAAATGATGTGCGTGGAAGAATGCGTACTCAAAAAAACTACTCGTATGGCTGGGGCGACACGCCGGATCCGGTCAAGAAGGTTGAGACCGTCGGCATACGGATCGCCTTCGAATTCGTAGTCGCACACAAGAACATCGACTGGCACTTCGACCAACCGCTGGAGAAGCAGGCCAATACTGTCGCTTTTGAAGCAGACCTGGATGTCAGGACAACGCTGAAGAAGATGCTCGACGCCGAGGAGAATAAATGGATGATCGTCGGCGATACCCCACTCTTATTTTGTTCACTCACACTCCATACCACGCAGGTGAATACCTTTTCCTTGCCGAAACACCCTGCATGATTTGTCACCAAAGTACCATGTCATTTCACGCCGTTACATGATGAGAAAGGCGCAGGGCATCTCGTCCCATCCACTCGTCGACTTCCCTGATCCTGTGTGTCGCCACGGGACGCTGCGTTTGCGTGGGCCTAGCCGCACACCTCAGCAGCAAGATCGAGAGCCGCAACCTTCCTGCTTCTAATGAAGCGAACGACGTCGGGAACGCCTATCATCTAAGCGCACCAGGCGGTGCAGTCCAGATAGCCCATATCAAATTGTCTTGATCGTTCCACAAAAGCATTTTGGCACCACGCAAATAGAAGTTTTCGAACCAGTGTTTTTTAAAACGATGCAAAATCGGTGAGAAGTCGGTGTGCTTTGGTAAAGACAAAGCAATTTTTGGGCATGCAACCTGGCATGGATCAATCATGAAGATGGGATAGCGCAACGCCCCCCAACTCGTCGGCGAGGAATTAAAACATCTTCGCCTTGCGCAGAGGCGGATTGTACAATGCGCTAACAAGAAAAAAGTCAGCAGAGTCCTATATGCGTCATAGGTGCAAGAAGTGCTTTCAACATCCAGCCCAGTCGGCCCGTCGCAATGCCCCATCGCCGCCGGCGTCACCGCCGTGTTTCTTCTAGCGGACCGCGCGACAGCAGGTCCGCGGTCGCGGGCCCATTTGCTTCAGCCATTTCTGTGCGTTCATTTCGTTCTCCTGTTGTGTATGGCCGGATGACATCGACGGTGACTCCGGTCACTAATCGGTAATGCGCTCGTCGAATACGGTCAGCGCGGCGAGACTGACGAGACTGCACGCGCTCATGTACCAGGCCGGCGCATAGGCGCTGCCCGCCACGCCAATTAGCCACGTCACGACGAACGGCGCGAAACCGCCGAACAACGTCACGCCGACGCTATAGATGATCCCGAGCGATCGCCCGCGCATTTCGCGCGGGAATCCTTCGAGCAGCAGCAGAAAGCCAGCCGGATTGCCGAGCACCCACAGGCCGATTTCCGATATGGACGTAGTCTGGCCGCCGGCCAGGCAGCACGCCGGGTCGGCGAAACGCGAATTGGCGAAGGTCAGGCTGTAAGGTATTGCTCGACGAGCGTGGCCCAGTAGGCGGAGCCGATCGGCAGTGCCTGATCGTTGAAGATGAAAAAGCTGGGTTTCATTGAAACGTCGCGCACGGCGAGACTGCATCTGATGCAGCGCGAAGGCGCGATTCACACGCGCCCGGCCGACTATTTCATCCGCTGCATTCGCCAGGCCGCGATCATGTGAGCCGCGCGGCGCGCGAGCGGGAGCAGGAGCGGGAGCCTTAAGCCGCAAAATGATTGCGCACGAGATCGACGAACGCGACCAGCCCGGTAAGCAGAACCACGATGAACAGCCAGCGTTCGAGCAGCGTAAACACAGGCCGTTTCCCCTTGCGACGCTCGGCGATGTAAAACCACACGGTCGCCGCCGTATAAAGCACGGTCGACATCAACAGATAATGCAGGCCGCCCGCGTACACGAGAAAGAGCGCGTAGCCGCAGCCCAGCAGCGCGAGCATGAAATCGATGCGCCGTGACCACGGCTGCCCGGCATACGATTCGCCGCTCGCTGCGAGCTTCAACCCATAGCCGGCGACGAGCAGATACGGGATCAGGCTCATCGACGTCGTGAACTCCTTGGCCAGCGTGAACGCTTCTTTCGAAAACAGCGTCACGATCAGAAAGGCCTGAATCACGAGGCTCGTCATCCACAGTGCGGCGACCGGTACGTGGTTGCGGTTTTCTCGCCCGAGAAACGCGGGCATCGTGCGGCTCTTGCCCGCCGCGTGCAGAATTTCGGCGGCGAGCAACGTCCATGCAAGATAAGAACCGAGTACCGATATCAACAGGCCGAGCTTGACCGCGACCGCGCCCCAGGCGCCGACCGCGGCGCTCAGCACGCCAGCCATCGACGGATTTTTCAGCGTGCCCAACTGCTCGAGCGGCAACACGCCATACGACAACAACGTGACCATGACCATCAACGCAAGCACGCAGAGAAAGCCGAGTACGGTCGCGACCCCGACGTCGCGCCGTTCGCGTGCATGCCGTGAATAGACACTCGCGCCTTCGACGCCGAGAAACACGAATACCGTGCCCAACATCGTCTTGCGCACCTCGCCGAACAGACCGGTCGCCGACGGCTCGGGAACGGTCCACAGGTTCCCGAGGAACAACTGCCACTTGACACTCGATAGCACGAGCACCGCGAACAGTCCAAGCGCCAACAACTTGGCGGCCGTCATCGATGCATTCACTACCGACGAGCCCTTCACGCCGCGCAGTATCAGAAAGTGAAACACCCAGATCATCAGCGAGGAACTGACGATCGCGCTAAACGTATTGCCAGCGCCGAATGAAGGCGCGACGATCGCGAGCGCGGACTTGATCAGCACGAGATACGCCACATTGCCGAGACAGCTGGCGCACCAGTAGCCGAACGCCGACAGAAATCCCGTGTAGCGTCCAAACCCGACGCGCGCATACGTGTAGACGCCAGCGTCGAGTTCCGGCTTGCGCCATGCGAGCCGTTGAAAGATCAGCGCGAGTATCAGCATGCCGGAGCCGGTGATGGTCCAGCTGATCAACGAACCGACTACGCCGGTATATTTGCCGAGCGCCTGCGGCAACGAAAAGACGCCCACCCCGACCATCGAGCCGATCACCATCGCCATCAGGCCCGGCGCTGAAAGTCTGACGCGCTTGTCCATTGCTGCGATCGCTCTCCCGCGAACACGTTCCGATCGAGCCGCGCTCGTGCGACTACGATGATCGACCGCTCAGATGACGATCGTGCCGGTGGCGAGGCCGATCAGCGCGCCAATCGCGCCGCAGGCCGCGACGGCCAAGATGACCCACTCGACTTTCGAAAACACCCGCTGCCCGCGCTCGCGTTTGGCCACCACATACAGCACCGTACCGGGCGCATAAAGCAGCGCCGATAGCATCAGGAACTTCAGGCCGCCCGCGAACAGCAAAAAGGCCGTATACAACGTCGCGAACATCGCGACGAAATACTCGGTGCGCAACGCGCCGCTCAAGGTGCCGCCATTCTGTCCACTATCGTCACGCGCGGCCTTGATGCCGTATGCGGCCACGAGAAAATAAGGAATCAGCACCATCGAGCTCGTGAGATTGAGCATCAGCGCAAACGCATCGGTCGACCAGTACGTGCTGATTACGAAACACTGCACCACGGTACTCGTGAGCCAGATCGCGGCGACCGGCAGCTTGCGCTCGTTTTGTCGCGCGAAGATACGCGGCATCGTCTCGAGACGCGCGGCGGCGAACAGCACCTCGGCACAGATCAGCGACCATGCGAGGTACGCGCCGAGAATCGAAATGATCAGACCGGCGCTGACGAACACGACACCGAATGGGCCGAGCAGCGCGCCGAGTACCGCGGCCATCGACGGCTGGCGCATCACCGCGATATCGGCGCGCGGCAAGGTCGCGTAAGGCAGCAGCGTCACCAGCACCAGCAGACACAGCACGGCGACGAAGCCGGTGATCGTCGCGGCGCCGACGTCCGAGCGCTTTTTCGCATAGCGCGAGTACACGCTCGCACCTTCGATACCGACGAACACGAAGACGGTGACGAGCATCGTCGCGCGAACCTGCGAGAACAAGCCCTTGCCGATCTGATCGCTGCGTTCCCACAGATTCGCGCGAAACATGTCGGCGCGAAACAACGCGATCAGCATCACGATGAACAGCACGATTGGAATCAACTTCGCGACCGTGACGATCGTGTTGATCATCGTGGCCTGCTGGACGCCGCGCAGCATCACCAGATGAAACAGCCAGATGCCCACCGACGACACGAGGATCGCGGTCGCCGTATTGCCGTTGCCGAAGGCCGGCACGAAAGCGCCAAGCGTCGATTTGATCAGCACCCAGTACGACACGTTGCCGAAGCAGCCGGCCATCCAGTAGCCGAATGCGGATAGAAAGCCCGCATAATCGCCGTAGCCCGCTCGCGCGTATGCGAACACGCCCGCATCGAGCTCGGGCCGTCGCTGCGCGAGCGCCTGAAAGACGCGCGCCAGCGCATACATGCCGATGCCCGCCACGCACCATGCAATGACCGCGCCGAACGGTCCGGTCGCGCGCGCGAAATTGCGCGGCAACGAGAAAATCCCTGCGCCCACCATTGAGCCGACGACCATCGCGGTCAATGCGGGCAACGACAGTTTCGTCTCGACCTGGGTTGCCATCGTCCACCCTTCAGAGAAGCTGATTTCCTCCAGAAATGGGCTTACGCGGAGCAGGTACGCGTGCATTGCGCATCTCCTGTCAGTTCTCGCGACTGAAGCCAACGGCCTTGCGAGTACCGGACCGCACTCCTCCTGGTCGTTCACTGTGAGGCCGGCGCCGGTGCCCTCGCGGTGGCGGGCGCGGCTTCCGTCGGCGCTCGTGTATTCGAGGCCACTGGCGGATTGGCCAACCAGCCGCCTCCCATCGCCCTGAACAGCGCGAACTGTGCCTGCAGTTCGCCGACCTCTTCCCTCGCCTGCGACGACTGGCTTTCGAGCAGCGCAACCCGCACCTGATCGATATCGACGCGGCCGGTATCGCCGAGTTCGTAGCGACGTCGCACCTGGCTCAACTGCGTGGTGCGACGCGTGACTTCTTCATTGCGTGCCTTGAACAACTCGTCCTGCCGGTTCAAACGCGCCAGTGCACGGTCGACGTCATAGAACGCGCCGAGCGCGGTCTTTTCATAGTTCAACATGGCCTGCTGCGCCTGCGCAT
This sequence comes from Paraburkholderia sp. MM6662-R1, assembly GCF_050436245.1. NCBI lineage: Bacteria > Pseudomonadati > Pseudomonadota > Betaproteobacteria > Burkholderiales > Burkholderiaceae > Paraburkholderia > Paraburkholderia sp. MM6662-R1. Next base: position 1,436,827 of record NZ_JBNDLV010000003.1, read on the forward strand.
CCGATGACTCCACCTGCGAGCGCCGCGCGCCAAAGTCGATCAGCGGCAGCGCCATCGCCGCGCCGAATAGCCAGAACGTGCTGGCCCCGAGGCTTTGACCCGCGATCTCCCAACCATTGCGTGCAAGCAAACCGCTCAACGACATGGTCGGCCAGTAGTTGAGCCGCGCGACATCCGACTGCCTGAGCGCCGCATTCACGCGTGCCTGCGCCGCGATCAGATCCGGGCGCCGCATCAGCAGGTCGACCGGCTGGCCGGGCTCGATATGCGGCAGCGCGGTCATCAGCGTGTCGCTTTCATCGAGAATCCCCGCAAATTCCGCGGGCTGCACGCCGCATAGATTCTGCAAATTGAGTCGTGCCTGCGCGATGCCGTTCTCCACGTCCTGCAAACGCGCATCGACCTGCGCGCGGCCGGCGCGCGCTGCTTCGATGTCCGTACTCAGCACGAGACCCGCGTTAAAGCTCTTTTCGGCGATGTTGACGAAGTCGTCCGCGATTGCGCGGCTCTGCAGCAAAATCGCGCGCTGACGCAGCAGCCCGCGATAGGTGACGTACAGATCCGCGACACCCGACACCACGCTCAGGCGTACCGCCTCCGCGTCGCCCGCGGCCGCGCGTGCCTGTTCGCGTGCCGCCGAGAGCCTTGCGCGTCCCTGACCGAACAGGTCGATCTCCCATTGCGCCTGCAAGCCGACACGCCAGAACTGCGCATCGGTATTGTTGATGCCGAGCACTTCCTCGAACTCGAGCTGCGTCTCGCCGCCGTGATACTTCGCGGCGCTCACGCCAGCACCGACCGACGGCAGCAGTTGCGAGCGAGCCAGCCGGATCCCGGCCTGCACCTGATCGACGCGTGCGTAAGCGGTCGCGATGTCGAAGTTGTGCGCGAGCGCGAGATCGATCAGTTTATTCAGCGTCGGGTCGTTGTACTGGGTCCACCATGCCGCGAGCTGCTGCCCGGACATCGGTGTCGCCACGCCCGGTTGCGCCTCCGAATACTGCGGCGGAAACGCGGCGGGCTTTTGCAGCTGCAATGAACCCGTACAGCCGGCTTCGAGCAGCAGGGCCGCGATGGCGAGAAGATAAGGGCGCGCGCGGATCATTTTGCTTCCGGGTGTCGACCCGGCTCCCATTCCGCCTGCCTGATCGAGAACAGCATCGCATACAGCGCCGGCACGGCGACCAACGTCAGCACGGTGGCAAAAACAAGGCCCGCCATAATCGTGATCGCCATGTCCTTGAAGAAAGGATCCCACAACAACGGCGCCATGCCGAGCGCCGTCGTACCGCCCCCCAGTATCACCGGCCGCAGACGGTTCATCGCGCCGTGGGTCACCGCCTGCATGCGCGGCACGCCCGCGGCGATCTGCGAATCCATCTCTTCGACGAGCACCACGCCGTTCTTGATCAGCATGCCGATCAGACTCAATAGACCGAGCAACGCCATGAAGCCGAACGCGCCGCGAAATAGCAGCAGACCGAGCGTGACGCCGACGATCGACATCGGCACGACGAGCAGCACGACGAGCGCCGGCTTCAGGCGTCCGAACATCATCAGCACGAGCAGCGCCATGCCGATGAAGCCGAGCGGCAGTTGACGGAACAGGCTCTGCTGCGCGCGCGTCGACGATTCGTGCTCGCCGCCCCATTCGAAGCTATAGCCCGGTGGCAGCTTGATGTTCTCGATGCTGGAGCGTATGCGGTTGAACGCGTCGACACTGTTCTGCCCATAGATCGGGTTGGCCGAAACCGTCAGCGTGCGAATCCGGTTTTCGCGCGCGATCTGGCCTTCCTCGGTACCGACCGCGAAGCCGTTGACCACGTCGCCGAGCGGCACGTAACGGCGCAGCCCCGCGCTGAACACCTGCAGGTCCTGCAGACCCGCGACGCCACGCGTGTAGTCGGGCGAACGCAGCACGATCGGCAGTAGCTGATCGCCTTCGCGATAGATGCCCACCCGCAGGCCTTCGCTTGCATAAGCCATCGTGTCGCTAACCTGACGGCGCGTCACACCGAGCGAGCGCGCCCGCGATTCGTCGAATTCCGGCCGCACGATGCTGATCGGGTCCTCCCAGTCGTCGCGAATCGCGATGATGCGGCCGTCCGCCTTCAGCACATTCTGTGCTTCTTGAGACAAGCGGCGCAGCACGGCCGGATCGGGTCCGGAGAAGCGTGCCTGAATGGCCGCGCCACCGCCGGGACCGAACTTCGGCCGCGTGACCGTCCATTGCTGTTCTGGGAAGCGGCTCTTCAGGTCCGCTTCGATGTCCGGAATCATGTCGTCGATCAGGCTCTGGTCCTTCGCGCCGACGATGAACTGCGCGTACGACGGATTGCGCGTTTCCGGATCGTAGACGAGGGAGAAGCGCGTCGCGCCCGAGCCAATATACGTCTGCACGTTGGTGACGTCCGCATGCTTGAGCAGCACCTTCTCCACCGCGCGGCTCTTTTCGACCACCGCGCGAATATCGGCGCCGCGCGGCAAACGCATGTCGACATAGAAGATCGGCGTGGTCGACGCGGGGAAGAAGCTCCGCTCGACGAAACGGAACGCCCACCCGGCCAGCACGGTCAGCGCGACGAGGCCGATGACCACGAGCACGCGCTGTCGGGTGACCCATGACAACAGCTCGCCGTAACGCTTGTACAGCTTCGACTTGAACGGGTCGTCATCGATGATGTCCGCGGGCTTGAAAAGATACGTGCCGAACAGCGGTGTCAGGGCGATGGCGATCACCCAGCTGAATAGCAGCGAAATCGCAGCAACGGCGAACAACGACGCACAGAATTCGCCGACCGAATCCGGCGACAGGCCGATGCCCGAGAAAGCCAGAATCCCCACAATGGTCGACGCGAGCAGAAGCCATTGGCTTTGTTTGAGAATCTCGGTCGCCGCCTGGAGATGCGACATGCCTCGTTGAACCTTCACGAGCATCCCCTCGACCACCACGATGCTGTTGTCGGTCAGCATGCCCATCACGATGATCAGCGCGCCGAGTGAGATACGCTGCAGCTCGATGCCTGCCGCGTACATCACCAGCAGCGTGCCGAGGATCGACAGGAACAGCTCGACGCCCAGCACGACGCCCGCGCGCCAGCCGAGCGCAATGCCCAGCGCGACACCGACGATCGCCACGGACAGGAACACGTCGAAGATAAAGCCGCGCACGCTCTCGTCGACGACCTGCGGCTGATCGTAAAGCGAGTGCAGCTTGATGCCGATCGGGAGGTCACGCTCGAGTTCGGCGAGCCTCGCCTTGAGCTCCTCGCCGACCCTCACCACATTGACGCGCGGCCGCGCGCTGATACCGATCGTAACCGCGGGCTGGCCGTTATAGTGAATGACCTGGTTCGGAATCGTCGCGTAGCCGTGGCTTACCCGCGCGATGTCGCCGAGCAGCAGCGGGGCGGGCGTATTGTTGACAGGCAGCGAACGAATGGCCTGCAACGAATCGAGCGAGCCGGACGGCGCAATCCGCAACGACAGGTCGCCGACACGTTCGCGGCCCGCGGGCCGAACCTCGTTCTGCACGAACAGCGTCTGCGCAAGATCGTCGGTGGACAGATCGTTGGCGATCAGTTGCGACTGGTCGACGTCGACCGAGATCTGCTCCTGCTGCTCACCGGCGATCACGATGTCGGACACGTCGCCGAGTGTCAGCAGTTGGCGGCGCAGTTCGCGCGCGTACTCATACAGTTGCGCCTGCGTGTAGCCCTCGCCGGTCAGCGCGTAGAACATCCCGTAGACGTCGCCGAAACGGTCGAGCACGAGTGACGGTCCCGCGCCCGGCGGAAGCCGGGGCTGTGCATCCGATACCGACTTGCGCAACTCGTCCCACACCTGCGGCAATTGCGCCGACGTGTACTGGTCGCGAATCTCGACGCGGACTTCAGAGTAGCCCGGTGTGGAACGCGAGGTCAGCCTGTCGACCTGCGGCATCTGCTGGATCGCGCTTTCGAGCCGGTCCGTCACTTCCTGCTCGACCTCGTGCGCACTCGCGCCCGGATACAGCGTCACGACGACCGCAGTCTTGATCGTGAACTTCGGGTCTTCGAGCCGCCCGATGTTGTAGTACGCGAAGATGCCGCCCAACAGCGAGATGAGCGTCAGAACCCACGCGATCAGCGGCTTTTCGATAAGGGGGCGCGCGAGATTCATTGAGGCGCATCCATTGGACGGACCGCCATTCCCTCTTTCATGAACTGCGAGCCGCCGGCCACCACGCGGTCGCCCGCCGCAACCGCCCCCGCGACGACCACATCGTCATTGCGAATTTCGCGCACGCTGACCGGCACCGCATGCACACGGCCGGACGCGGCGTCGTAGCGCCACAGACTGCGCTGACCGTCCGCGCCGATCGACACCGCGGCGATCGGAATCGCGAAGTACCCTTTGTTGCCGTTTTGCGCGACCTGACGCGCCGTTTCGGAAATCTGTACGCGCATCGCCATGCCGGGGAACAGCATCGCGCTTTGCGGTCCTTCGATGGAGAACACGAGCCGGTAGGCCGCCGAAGTCGGCGAGGTCTGCGTGGTCCGTTCGCGGAACACGAGCGGGAAGCGGTTCTGCGGCCGCCCGGGCAGCCACGCCTCGGCTCTCAGCGTCTTGTCGACGAATAGCCGTTCGGCAATGCTCTGAGGCAGATCGACGCCGACATCGGCACGGCCGATGTTTTCCAGATTGAACGCGGGCGCCCCAGCCTGCACGACCTGCTGGATCTCGATGTTGCGGCGAGCGATCCGGCCGTCGAATGGCGCGACGAGCTGGGTATTGCGCAGGTCGCGGCTCGCCAGGTCGCGTGCCGCGCGTGCGGCATCGGTGGAAGCCGACAACTGCTCATAGGCAGCCTGAGACAGAATGCCGTCCTTGCGCAGCACCGCCTGGCGCTTCAGGTTGTCGCTCAGCTGCTGATACTGCGCGTTCGCGCGTTGCAGTTGCAGCTTGTAGGGTTCCTCGTCGATCCGCGCGATCAGTTGCCCGCGTTTCACCGACGCGCCTTCGAGCACCGCGATCTGCACGACGCGGCCCGATACTTCGAAGGCGAGCGGCGAGATGCTGGTCTGCTCGACCCGCCCGGTAAAAATGCGAATGGCGGAAGCGTCGGCCGGTTCGACCCTGGTGAGCTGCACGGCTGGCCTCGTATCGCCACTCTGTGTTTCGGTCTGCCGTTGGCAGCCCGACAGTAAAACGACAAGCGCGCAGGTCAACGCGCACGACAATGCGCCGGTCAGTGCGATTCCGCCTGATCGGCGAGGCCGCGGTGCATCGGAGCGGTTTGCATTCATGACGTTCTCGGCTGACTGCTGGCGCAACCCGTGTCGTAAGCCCAGCGGCAACGTAGCTCACGGGCCGGCGAATACGAGACCCTACAGGTTGCTCAGCAATTCATAGGGGCCCATGACAGTGGACCGATGGGTGCATCCGCTTCGACTTCCACGGCCAGGTCAGACTCAAGGAACAGCGGCATCCCTTCTGTCGGACCGGCAACGTCGTTCAAACCAGTCTATCGGCGACAACGGTGTTGTGGCCGTCAGGACTACAGCCGCGACCCATGTGTCGTCATTCCGGCTCCGTTCATCAGGCATCCTGTCGAACTGCCAAACTGCTTCGCCATGCCGAAGCAAGACTGAGGAAATTGACGAATCCGCCCTGTATGGAATGCACGACGATTCCGCAAAACCTGAAGACGAATGAATATGCGGGCGGATTGCAGCGTTGAATCAGATCCCTTCGATTGAACCTTGCTGCAAAATTATTAAAGTTCCCAAACAATTCGCTGTCAAGAGCCTCACAGGCGCAGCACGATCGTATCGATTGCTTACCTTAAGCGGTATATCAAAGCCGTCATAGGCGTTCATGACTTCGCGCAGTTCACTGGTGGTTTGCCCGTGTCATGCGTGCGTCATTGGCCCCTTTCAGTTCGTCACAGGCATCATGGCCGAACAATGCGCAAGCCGTCAATCGATTCGCGACTTGCTACGGTCATACCGACTCGTTCTATGGTTGCTTCGGCTTCTGTTGATGAAATATACGCATGGCTATTCTGCTGTACTGGTGACGAAATGCCATGGGGAAAAGACGCTATAGGTTTCAAGGAATTTTTGTTTCGCCGATGGGTGACGCAACTCTGCGTGAAAAGAAAGTTGGCAATTGCAACGTCGCGGGCCGCCGCCAGCGTTCATCGCTTGCATCGGCGTAGCGCGGCTGCCCTCTCGCACGAACCGGTTCGACGCATCATGACGCGCTCGCTCGCATCGTGGACATCGCGGTGCGCGGCACTCGCGCTGCTCACTGGCGGACTTCTGTGCGGTTGCGCGATGGTCACCGTCAGCTCACAAGGCCCGGAGCAGTACATCGCGATGCGCCGCGGCGACATTCTATCGACCGGCCGTCTGAGCGCCGCGACGCGAGACACCCTGCACATCGCGGCACTCGATGGGAACACCTGCCAACGTGAGCCGCTCGATTGCATCAATACGATCTCGACCGTCGACGGAATCAATACCGACCGGCGATTGTCGAGCCTCGCCGAACTGTCGTTGCAGATGGCCATCACCAACACGCCCGGCCAACGCCAGCGATTGGAGCGACGCGCAATTCGATCTGTGGCTCGGGGCCGCGCGATTCGCGTATGCATTTCTGTTCCTCGGTGAACGCACTGCTGGCGAACGTGCATTCGAAGATCGTCAGACCCAGGTCCGTGACTACTACAACTACGCGGTGCAGGAGCTTGCCCACGCGCTGCTTCTGCGTGGCGCGCTCGCTACCGATGCCGGCAACGGCGTGCCGGGCACGCAGTACATCGCAGGGGGGTCCATTCATCTCGACCTGAGCCGAACCCGGCTACCCGAAGGCGTGCGCGAACCGCGCGAAGTCATCCCGGCGTCGCGGCTGTCGTTCGCGGGGATACGTAGCATTTATCGACGCGATGGTTTGGGGGCGGAACTCGTTGCTGTGATGAACGTGCCGCCGCCTGAAGATGATGTCGATGCGGGTGGCAATGCCAGCGCCGACACGCGTGTGTCCGCCCGCGTCGATGGTCCCGCGAGCGCACCGTCCAACCTCGGCGTGTCGTCGGCAGCCGCGGGACGGCCAAGGCCGGCGTCGCGCTTTTTCCGCGAGATGCCGTCGCCGAACATGACCGCGTCGATCTGGTTCAGCCAGGCCACGCTCGAACAGGTGCTTGCCTCGCATGAGGTCGTGCTGTCCGTCTATGATCCGTATCGCGAAGACAGTGTCGAGCGACACGGCCAGACTGTGCCACTTTCGGCCAACTTCAGCGCGGGCTACGGCATCTGGCTCGCGCGCTCGGGCTTCGCCGGGCAATCGTTGCGCACGCTGTTTGGACGCGCACACGGTATCGATACGCCCCGCATCTACATGATGCAACCGTTCGATCCCAATCGACGGATCATTCTGATGCTGCACGGCCTCGCGAGCAGCCCCGAAGCATGGGTCAACGTCGCCAACGATATTCAGGGCGATGAAGTGCTTCGCCAGCATTTCCAGGTGTGGCAGGTCTACTACCCGACCAACGTGCCGATTCTGGTCAACCTCGCGCGCATCCGCCGCGCCACGCAACAGACGCTCGCGCACTTCGATCCAGACGGTACGGTGCCGGCGTCGCATGGCATGGCGTTGATTGGTCATAGCATGGGCGGCGTTCTGGCGCGGCTGCTCGTGTCGACTTCCGGCGACGCGCTTTGGGCGACGTTCGAGGACAAGTACGTGCCCGAGGGCACCGATATCGATCGCGAGGACGAGCGGCTCGATCGGCTACTGAACTTCACGCCGATGCCGCAAATCGAGCGCGCCATATTTATCGCGGCCCCCCAATCGAGGCACGCCGTTCGCGAGCAACCGGCTGTCGCGCTGGGCGGCCAACCTCGTGCGTCTGCCGCTTGCCCTGCTGAACGAGATCGAGGAAGTGATGCAGACGGCGACGAACATCGAACCGCAGGGACGGACCTTCCATGTGCCTAGCAGCATCGAACAGCTGCGCGAAAACGGGCCGCTCGAAGATTCCGACGATGGCGTGGTCCCTTATCGCAGCGCGCATCTCGTGGGCGCGCTGTCGGAGAAGGTGATTGTTGCTGGACACAGTGTGCAGGAGACGCCGCGGGCGATCCTCGAGATTCGGCGGATCTTGCATGAGGATATTGCACAGATCGATCAGCGCGGGGAGGTTTGCGGGGAGGCTCGGATAGCGAAGCGATGGCGGCGGGGCCAGCTGTCTTTCGCGGCGGCTCGGACTTGGGCTCGGGGTTGACGAGCTTGCTGTTGCTGGGCTCCGTTCGAATCACTGGTACAGCGTTCCGAATCAAGCCAGCGTGATCGAGGCAGGCGCGGAAGATTGGTTTGAATGAGCGGTCAGGTCAGCGGAACGCTCGAAAGATCGCGACGGCCGCTCGAAATTCTTTCGCTACAAATTACGTATTGAACGTTACGGATTGGCGGGGCACGTGTGTTCATTCTTGCGCGTTGTCGTCGTTTGGCGGGAGTGATGGGGTATCGTGCACCAATTTGACTGATTGGCGTGAAACAATGGCGTGCATTGGTGAAAAAAGTCTTTTAAAACAATAGGTTGACACGCATAGAAGACGTTTCGCAATGTTTCACGCCGTGTCGGTTGGCGAGATTGGCCGAAGAATCGAAAATTCTCGCTCGTATTGGCTAAGGGTCACTCATTTTTCGATATTTAGTTCGCGAAAGTTGGCGGTATGTTCAGTCCCCGTATATTGTTAGGTCGCCGATGCGCGACCGCTGCATCTGCTGAAGTTCAAGTTGGCCACACGCGTGGCGACTGACAGTCGCTCGCATTGCCGATGCGCGATCGTCTTTATCACAGGGCGGGCCGGGAGAGACTCTTTACGTTCGCGAGATTTCCGCGCTTGCCCTCACCTATCCTGCCGTCCATCGTCCGACAGATTTCTTGCGGATGATCTGGGAGCAGCGATGTTGATTTCGCGCTGAACGAGTGGTCTGACGCAGGCCCATCCGGGTGGCGTGACATACGATCGGACGGAGATCATTCGTTGCGGTCGAGTCACTCACTACTCCGATGCTTGCCCAAAAATGATCGGCGCGGTTGCGATGCATCCCTTCGAATACTTCTATCTGGGTGTCTCCCCGGCGGGTGGGTAGATCGGTAGGCGTGACGACCGACATCAACTACCTTTAGAGTGTCCTCTCTTGACGACGGTGGGACGTTGGTTTAACGCGATTACGACCAATTCATCGCGGCCGGCAGGCGTTCGCGATTGACTTTCTGGTCGTCGATCGAGACGCTGGATCAGCAACAGGATCTGATTTGAGGACAAGCTTGCGCCGTGGCGAACACCGTTTGCGAAACGGCGATGCATCGTTTGAGAGAACGCGCGATACATGATTCGGGGTCCCTTAACGCGACGTTCCAGTAATAACTGGCTCCCGCCGGATCTTGACGCATGTCGTCTGTTCGCTGAGGCAAGCCCCATTCACAGCCCTTCCTTTGCGCGTTTGTTCGTGCCGCTTTCATTGCTAATCGTACGGAACAGCTTTTCCGGCAGAACGACTGCCGACTTTGCGGTCGATAAGCGGTGGCCTCAACGCTGCGCGCGTTCATTGCCTGAGGTACACCGGGAGAGTGAAGCATTCTTGCGGGACGTCGACGATCTTCGCCGACGTTTGCTGCGGCCGACAGCGCCATCATAAACACAGCTGTTCATGGACAACCATGTGCAATGCACGTCGCGCACTAAGGGCCGCGGCCTTTCTCATTGAGAAGATTGGAACCGACGATAGCGGAGTCGAGTCGTCTCGGGGAAACGCGTGATGCGGCGTTGGGTTGAGAATGACCGTGGATGGCCTGCCGGAATAGAGTTTCCGTTTATAGGACAGAGGGCAGGCGCTCCATCCCGTCCGTCATATGTCGCCCGTGCGATTTTGTATGTGCTCCGGGTAATGCGACCGTCAACGAAGCAGCCGAGCCCGGCTCAATGGATGCATCAGAAATCCCCAGTCATTGGCTGTCTCGCTCATGGCGAGCGGCTGACCCGCCGCAGGCGCCTGCGAGATCGCTGCGAACGCAATACTGCGTGAATCGCTCCACGGGTCGTGCAAGGCGCAAAGGATGTGCGTTCGCGCGGACGCGGCACGCTTTCATCGGCATCGGGGGTGCGTCGTCAAGAATGTCTAGAGTCTAGACACCGGATGGCGCAAAGGTAGGGCTGCGGGGTGAGTGTCTAGACTCTAGACACTCTTCGAGGTGGACCGATTTGATTGACCCAAAAAAAAGCCCGCACTAAGCGGGCCTTTTAACACTACAACCGAACCACCGATTAGCTCGTCTTCGGCTGCGATTGGAACATCTGTCCGATCAACTGTCGTATCTGAACTTCTTGCGCCTCGGTGATCACTCCGGTCTTGATCTTGATCGTGAAGTTACTCACATCCTTGGTGATGCTCCCAGCGTGCTCTCGTCCCGCGAAAAATTTCTCGATGCTGCGTCCGCTGGTACCACCCGACGTCGTCTGCCGGGTCGCCAGGGCGGTGATTCCCGCCGCGACCTTGCCCTGATCCATTTCGCCTCTCACCAACAGAGGCCAAATTTCGCGAGCGGCTTTAACGCCATCCTCGCCATGCTTTTTGATAGCCGCTGCAATTGCTTGCGCCGCAGTCCCGCCCAATAGTCGCGGTTGAATATCGAGATCTTTCTTGATGAAGTCCGGCAGATTGTCGAACGACAAGAACTGATACAGACCTGCCCGCGACAATCCCATCGCTTCCGCCAGTCGCTTGCGATTCGGGAACTCTGTTTCCGATCGACGAATCGCCACGCCTATTTCATAGTCAGCAAGGTCGTCGCGGCTAATGTTTTCGACCATTGCGAGCACGGCCATATCCGAGTCGGAGCAATCCGCAACCACGGCCTTGATCGTGTCCAGCCCCAACATTTTGTGCGCACGCCAGCGTCGTTCGCCGGCGACGATCTGATAGTCGTCCGCGACACGACGGACCACGATCGGCTGCATCAGTCCAACTTCGCGGATCGACTCCGCGAGCTCGGCTAATTTTGCTTCGTTGAACACGCGACGCGGCTGCCAAGGGTTCGGCAAGATGCCAGCAACCGCCAGTTGCGATGCGACGCCAGTCGATTCCAGTTCCTGCACGCGAAGTTGCGCAACGGCCAGCGCGCCGGCAAGGCCGGGCGCCGTTTGCGTGCGGTTGCTGCGCTTCACCTCGTCCTCGTTGATCGACGAAGTTTTGCGAATGCCCGAGGTCTTGGCCAGCAACTGTTCTCGCATATTGCTCATTGCGCGTTCCTCCATTTTTCCGAATAGATCTCGTCGATCCAGCGACAGTAGTCGACGAGAGGTTGCCGCACGCGTTGCAACGACTTGGCCGCGCTGTGATTGCTGCTGATGTCGAAGACGGTCGAGAACGCCAACGCCCCGGTGCTCATCACCGAGCTCGCCGGTACCTCGATCGAGTGCAGCCAGTTTTCGTACGCGCTTTGCGCCCACGCGCGCACGATCGGCGCCGACGAGTTCCGCCCATAATCGACCCGCGACAACACCAGCGACACGAAGTCGTACTTCTTGTCCGTCTCGAATTTGATAAAGCTTTTGGACACGTCCGAGAAAAGTCGCCAGAACGACAGCGAGCTGATGAAGTCCAGGTTTTCCGGCACCATCGGCATCACCATGGCATCCGCGGCCATCAGCGCGTTCAGATTGAGGTACGACAGCGACGGCGACGTGTCCATGAGAATGTAGTCGTACTTCTTGCGCAGCGGCTCGAGCCCTTGACGAAGCACGGTCCAGAAGCGAAAACCCGGTCGCATCTTTTGCATCGCCGGCAGATGGAACTCTGCTCCAATCAGTTCCGTGTGCGCAGGAATCACGTCGATGCCATCCCAGTACGTCGACTGGACCCGCCCCTCGAGGCCACCTTCGATGTCCTGGTCGTAGACGTACGGCAATACTGTGTCTTCAGGCGTCACGTCTTTTTCCGCGTACAGTCCACACAGTTCCGAAAGCGACGCCTGCGGGTCGAGATCAACCACCAACACTTTGCGTCCCCGCAGCGACAGCCCCTGGGCGAGGCACATCGTCGTCGTCGTCTTGGCGGAGCCACCTTTGAGCTGCGCGGTGATAATGATCTTCCCGTCTGGCTCCTTCAGGCGCGTGACCAGTGGAGTCTGGTAGATGTCGGAAATCTTTTGTACCCAGATCCGCGCCTCCTCCAGCGTGAAGGTCCGGGTACGGCCCGTGCCTGCCGCCGTGCCCGAAGGCAGTTCTCCGTCGCCTTTTGTCGCGAGATACTGAACCTGCGAGTGTGAGACGTTGCACATCTCGGCAATCTCGCCGGTCTTGAAAACGGGAGCCGTTTTTCGAGGACGCGGAGCCAGAATCGTGTCACGCAGCTCATTAGTGAAAATGGTGACTTTTTCTGCGAACTCACTGATCTGCTCAAAGTGAACGGTTCGGTCTACGGCAGGAAGTTGGCTCGTTCTGACCATTCTGAGGTTTTTCCATAAAATTCCAGAAACCTCAGAATACAGGAAATACTTGAAAATAGCTTTTTAAATTACTGTTTTTATGCGGATTTTCTGCAAATTTCTGTATTTCCAGACCGTTTTCGGTTGCGGAATCGCCGTGGAAACTAAACGAGCCTCGAAACACTGCGTCCTCGAAGGCACAAATGACCTCACCTTTCTTCGCAATCTGGGTAGCGGAGTCGGCACTCCTGCTCGAGACTTAGGCACTGGGTGAGGTCATTTGTGCACTTTCTCATTTCCTGAAAGACCGGTCCGGCGATCTTCTGCACAACCGACCTCACCATTGTTAGATTTTCGCCACCTCCCTGCGAGTGCTCCCCGCGCCTAGAACCCAAATGCACAATCAACCTCACCCACAGAAGCGGCGATACACCGGCGCCAGGCCGTCAGCCAGAGGTTCAGCTCATCGTCAAGGGTTGCCAATCACCGTAGCAGCACAACCAACCTCACCTTGGCAACAGCTCTTCCAAACCCGGTCAACGTTTCGCACAATCAACCTCACCATGCTGCATCGCGCAATCTTCAGCCGCATTTATTTGTGTGCTGGGTTAGTAGGTTTTTTTAAAACCGAGAACGAACCCACAAACCAACGCAACCAAGCACTATTCAATCCATTCAAGCACTTAAGTTCCAAAAGGTGAGGTGCGTTGTGTCGAAGGTGAGGTTCGCTGTGCTCAGAGGTGCGGTTGGTTGTGCAGCAAGGTGAGACCGATTCCCCGCCAAGGTGCGGTTCGATGTGTTTGCCACTGCGTCAAATCACGAAGGTGAGGTGGGTTGTGCAGCGACTGGGAACGAGGTTGAAAGGGCCGTCGCACAAGGCCTTGCCGCGCGAACGCCCGCCCGCAAGGTGAGGTTCTTTGTGAACATGGTGAGGTTCTGTGTGCCGAAACGCGGAAGGGACACCGAAACGGCCTCCGTTGCGGTCGTTTGATGGTGAGGTTCTGTGTGTTGACAGCTCACCACCGCATGCTTACAGTCCCGGGAGCGAAAAAGTGGATGAAGAACATGGCCGCGGACAATCCGGAAGAGGGCAGGTCGAAAGCGACGTCACGCCAGATGGCGCTCGCGCTGTTCGAAGACATGTTCGATCAGGGATTGCGCATCAACGAGGCCAATCGCGAGATCGGTTATCAGCGCAACGATTTCTTCACCGAAATCGTCAATATGGGGCTGCCGGCGCGGCGCTTTCTCGATGCCGCGTACTTCATCGTCGCACAGGAGCCCGAGCAGCGCGATCAGTACGACGTCGAACTCAACTACTTCAAGTGGCTGATGCGTTACGACAGCCGCAACCTGAAGCACTTGCGCACGATCGCCGACGAAGCTCAGAACGCGAAAGTCCGCGTGACGAATACGCCCGCGGACCGCGATCCCAACGAAAACGATCTGTGGGTGCAGGTTCAGTTGATCGGTATGGTCGGTTTTCATCGCGGACGTATGCGTTTTGACGTCCATCCGCGGCTGGTGCCGCATATCCGCGATCCGCAGAAATCGCATTGGCTGAGCTTGCGCATTTCCACCGCGTTCACGCGCAGTCTAGCGCGCGCGATCTACGACAAAGTTTTGCCCAACGTGCCCGCGGGACGCACCGACTGGATCCAGCTCGAGGAAATGCGCAACTGGCCCGGCAAAATGGGCGCGAATGCCGCCATCTTCAAATACTTCAAGCGCGATTGGCTCGAGCCGGCGGTGCGCGAGATCAACGAAGTGTCGGACGTCGAGATGTCCTATGAGACGCGGACTGCATCCACGACGTCGAAGAAAATCGACCGCATCCGCTTCCTGCTAAAGCGCAAGGACACAGCCGACGCGGTACTCGCGAGCCTCGCCGACGCGAGCCATCTGTACAAGATTCTCACCGACGAATTCGGGCTCTCGACCAAGCAGTTCAGCGAGATTTCGGAGAACCGCGAACTCTGGACCGACGAACGTATCCAGCAGGCCGTCGAATACACGCGCTTCAGGGTCAAGCGCGGCCAGGTCAAGAAGAGCCCCGCGGGCTACCTGATGCGCGCGCTACGCGACAACTGGAAGATCTCCGACGCCGAGCGCACGATGGTCGACGTACAGGCCAAACTGCTCGCCGACGAAACGCAGGAACAGGCGGTCAAGACCGAAACGAGAAAGACCGTGGCCCACAGCATCGCGACGCGGGAAGAAGAAGTGCGCGCGCGCATGAACGAGGATTCGCGCAAGGGCCGCGACCATTTCAACGCCGCCGATGCGAAGACGCGCAAGGAACTGATGCATGCGTGGACGACGTCGCGCGAAGGCAAGCTGATGCTGCGTCGGATGAAGCTCGAACCGTCGACGGTCACCGAAGATGCGATTTTCGCGAATACCGAGCTGGTCTGGTATCTGGGGCAGTTCGTGTTCGGCCGGATGAATGCGGCGCGCGCGGCGGCGTGAAGTGAGCCGGAAATCGGCTGCAAAGCAGCCCTTGCTACTTCAGACGCTCAGAACGCTCAGAACGACCCGAACAGCGAGCCCAGCACGATCACCACCACCAGCGCGAGTAACGCGCCGAGAATCCCGACTATCACGATGTCGCGATAGCTTTCGCGGTGGTTCGACCCACACACGGCAAGCAGCGTCACGACCGCGCCGTTATGCGGCAGGCTGTCGAGTGTGCCTGAGGAAATCACGGCGACCCGATGCAGCAGCGCCGGGTCGATGCCGTATTGCGCAGCCAGTTGCAGATAGGTGCTGCCGAGCGCGTCGAGCGCAATGGTGAGACCGCCCGAGGCCGAGCCGGTCAGCGCCGCGAGCAGATTGGTGGCGACCGCGAGCGATACGAGCGGACCACCGCCGATACCCAGCACCCATTCGCGCACGAGCGCGAACGCTGGCAGCGCGGCGATCACCGCGCCATAGCCGACCAGACTGCCGACGCTGAGCACCGGCAGCACCGATGCATTCGCGCCCGCATCGATCGTCTCGCGCAGCGCTGGCAGGCGATGCCGATTGAGCAGCACGAGCACGACGATCGCGACGGTGAGCGCCACGCACACGCCCCACACACCGCCGACCGCCGCAAGCGACGTCTCGCCCCAACGGACCTCGGCCAGATAGTCGGCGTCGATGCGCGGCAGCACGATCACGTTCATCACGAAGTTCGTCAGCACGACGAGCACGAGCGGCGTGAGCGCGACGCCGAACGAGGGCAGACTCTCGCTGACATGCCCGCGCTTCGCTTCCTCCGGATCGAAACTCTGCGATACGCTTGCGCGCTCGCGCACGAGGTTGTCGCTGGCCGGCGCCCCGGTGGATTTCACCGCCGCCTCGAGTCCGTCGAATCCTTCATTGGCCGCCTTCGCGCGCGATTGCTGCAAGGACAACCACCAGAGCCCGAACACCACCATCACGATACTCGCGATGATGCCAAGCCCAGGCGCCGCAAACGGCGTCGTACCAAAGAACGGCATCGGGATCGCGTTCTGGATAGCCGGTGTGCCGGGCAGCGCGGACATCGTGAACGTCGACGTGCCGAGCGCGATCGCGGCCGGCATCAGACGGCGCGGAATATTGGCGGCCTGGAAGAGGGCGGTGGCCATCGGCGCGAGCACGAAGAACGCCACGAAGAGGCTGACGCCGCCATAGGTGACGAGTGCGCCACCGATCACGACCGCGAGAATCGCCCGATGCGCGCCAAGCTTCTCCGTCATGTAACTGGCGATCGCCTTCACGGAGCCGCTGTCTTCCATCAGCTTGCCGAACAGCGCGCCGAGCAGGAACAACGGAAAGAACTGCGCGAGAAAGCGCGCGGCGCTGAGCATGAAGGTCTGGGTCCAATGCGCGAGAATCGGTTCGCCCGAAATCGCGGCGGCCAGCATCGCGGCGAACGGCGCGAGCAGCAGCACGGTCCAGCCGCGGTACGCGAAGCCGATCAGCAGCGCGAGACTCGCGAGCATGCCGAAAAGCCCTAGACCGATCGCGAGCGGTGACAGGGTGATGACTTCCATGGTCAGACTCCGTCGAGCAACGCGTCGAGATCCAGCGAGGAGCGCACGCCGATCGAATCGCCGTGCTCGGCGAGGAACGCGTCGGCGGCACGCCGGCCTTCGTCGCGCAGCATCGTCAGAAAGCTCCACTCGGCGTTCAGCTTCGACGAGTAGCCGAGTTCGGTCATCAGCTCGCTCGCGATCCGATGGATGCGCATCGCCGCCCAATGGCGGCCTTCGTCGCTGCCGGGGTCCGCCGCGCGGCGCAGCAGCGCGATCATGCGCAGCTCTTTCAGCAGTGGCGCGTTGAAGGCAACTTCGTTCAGGCGACTGATGATGTCGCGCGCGGTGCGCGGAGTTTCGTCCCGCACGACGGGATTGACCTGGATCAGCAGCGTGTCGCTCGACGTGCATTCGCGTACCAGCGGCGTCATGGTCGGATTACCGGCATAGCCGCCGTCCCAGTAGTCTTCACCGTCGATCTGCACGGCCTGGAACAGCGTGGGCAGGCAGCCGGAGGCGAGCAGCACGTCAGGCGTCAGGTCGGCATTGCGAAACACACGCGCCTGGCCCGTGCGCACGCGCGTCGCGGTGATGAACAGCTTGATCGGCGCGTCGCGCAGATGCGCGAAATCTATCGAGTCCTGCAGAATCTTCGCCAGCGGATGTACGCCGCGCGGGTTCAGGTCGTAGGGAGAAAACACGCGCGCCGCGAGGTCCATCGCGATGAAGAGCGGCGAGTAGTCGAGCGTCCAGCGGCCCATCAACACGTCGAACGGGGTTCGGCGAAACGGGCTGTACACCGATGCTTCGAACACTCGCCGCCAGAAGGCTTCGAGCGCGGCGCGCGCGCCGGCCGCGCCGTCTGCCTGATAGCCGCTCACCAGCACCGCGGCGTTCATCGCGCCAGCCGACGTACCCGATATTCCTTCGATCCGCAGCCACGACTCTTCGAGCAAACGGTCGAGGACGCCCCATGTAAAAGCACCGTGCGATCCGCCGCCTTGCAATGCGAGGTCGATAAGGGCGGGTTCGCGGTGGGTGGGTTGGTTTTTTGTTGCAGCCAAGACGACTCCGGTAGTGAGGAGTGCTCCATTTCGCGAGCTGACGCCGCATGCACGGCGGACGAATGAACTGCTGGCCAATGCTGTGAACTACCGAATGAGGTGAGGCGTGTTTCAAAGGCGAAACATCGCACTGCACCATTGGTATTGGAAGTGGCCGGTGACTAAAAGTCAAGCGTATTCAACTTGATTCACAGAGCTTGCGAGCAACCGGCTCGTGGCCGTCATCGCCCGCTTGCTGGTCACGCCGAGGTCAAAAACAGCGTGTAGGGAGGCCGGCCGGCGCGCCGCTTACATAAGCCGCTCACATAATCATGGATAGCCGGAGTATCTTTGCACGGTTGAGCGCGATAGTGCGGTGGCAATCATGCAATCTGCGTTATCCGTTTGCGCGTGCCGCTTAAATGCTAACTCGCGTGTATATCTTCGCTGTTTCGCCTTGCGCTAATCGCCGCGGCGTATTGCAATGTAATGTATCGTCTCGGCCGCCGGATACATTACGACATAATTCGACTGATGAACCGGGCTATAAAGCAGGCATCGTCAAATCACGGAGAGCATCATGAACGCCGGGTTGCTGCAAGGGTCCTGTCACTGCGGGGCCGTCAAGTTCGAAGTTCGCACCGAAATCGTTCCGGCTGGTCGTTGCAACTGCAGCCTGTGCCGCCGCAAGGGCGCGCTGATGACACCGCTCTTTCCCGCCAGTCAGTTGAAGATTCTGAGTGGCGAGGATTCGCTGACGCTATACCAGTTCAACATGAAGGTCGCGAAACACTACTTCTGCAAGCATTGCGGCATCTATCCTTTTCATCAGACGCGCAAGGATCCGCAGCAATGGCGCGTCAATATTGGCTGCCTCGACGGGGTCGATCCTTACGCGCTCGAAGCCGGCGTGGCCGATGGCGCGAGTCTTTCCGTGCTGGAGGACGCATGAAACGCCTGTTTGCCATCGCTGTGTTCGTGGCGGGCGGCTTCGCGGCCGAACTCGCGCATCCGTTGCAGTGTTCATTGATCCAGTCGAGCGGCGTGCAACTCAAACGCCGCAGCAGATAATCCGTCGATGGAAACCTCCGACCACGTACTGATCGT
The DNA here is from genome assembly GCF_050436245.1 of Paraburkholderia sp. MM6662-R1. Taxonomy (NCBI): domain Bacteria; kingdom Pseudomonadati; phylum Pseudomonadota; class Betaproteobacteria; order Burkholderiales; family Burkholderiaceae; genus Paraburkholderia; species Paraburkholderia sp. MM6662-R1. Next base: position 1,455,465 of record NZ_JBNDLV010000003.1, read on the forward strand.
CGATGACGATCGCGGTATCCGTGAACTGCTCGCGGGATACCTCGAGAAAAACGGCGTGCGTGTCTCGCTCGCGGCCAATGGCCGCCAGATGCGCGCCGCGCTCGAGAACGGCGCGCCCGACCTGATCGTGCTCGACCTGATGCTGCCCGGCGAAGACGGCCTCCTGCTGTGCCGTGAGTTGCGCGCGGGCAAGTTCCGCACTGTGCCGATCCTGATGCTGACGGCGCGCAGCGAGGAAGCGGACCGGATCGTCGGCCTCGAAATGGGCGCCGACGATTACCTGACCAAACCGTTCGCCGCACGCGAGTTGCTCGCGCGAATCCGTTCGGTGCTGCGCCGCGCGCGCATGCTGCCGCCCGGCATGGAGGTGACGGAGTCGGCGCCGATGCTGTGCTTCGGCGACTGGCGGCTCGACACGACCGCGCGCCATCTGCTCGACGCGGACGGAACCGAGGTGGCGTTGAGCGGCGCGGAGTACCGTCTGTTGCGTGTGTTTCTCGATCATCCGCAGCGCGTGCTCACGCGCGATCAGTTGCTGAACCTCACCCAGGGACGCCAGGCCGATCCGTTCGACCGCTCGATCGATCTGATGGTGAGCCGCCTGCGTCAACGCCTGCGGGACGGCGCGCGCGAGCCGCGCTACATCAAGACGCTGCGCAGCGAGGGCTATGTGTTTTCAGCGGCCGTGACCGCGATCGGAGATCCGCAATGAGCGCATCTCCATCACCGTCGTTGCTGCGCTGGCCGCATTGGCCGCGCACGCTGTTCGCGCGGCTCGCGGTGATTTTGTTCGTCGGGCTCGCGCTCGCGCAGGCGCTGTCGTTCTGGCTCACGATGACCGAGCGCGACCAGACGATGACCAACATCATGATGGGCTACATCGAGCGCGAGGTGGCGAGCTCGGTCGCGCTGCTCGATCATCTGCCGCCCGACGAGCGCGCCCAGTGGCTGCCGCGGCTCGCGCGGCGCAGCTATGAGTTCGTGCTCGGCCCGGGCGTGCCAGGCACCCCGGTCGACGCGAGCCTGTCGGCGCGCGTCGCGCAGTCGATCGGCGATGGCATCGGCACGCGTTATCCGTTGACCGTCAACGCAGTGCCGGGCGATCGCGAGCGTCTGCAGGTGCACCTGAAACTGAGCGACGGCACGCCGCTCACCATCGACCTGCGGCCGATGCCCGGCGCCCCGTTGTCGCGCTGGCTGCCGCTCGTGCTGACGCTGCAACTGCTCGTGCTCGCGGCCTGCTGCTGGCTGGCGGTACGGCTCGCGACGCGCCCGCTCAATCAGCTCGCAGTCGCGGCCGACACGCTCGGCCCCGACCTGAAGGCCGCGCGTCTGCGCGAAGCCGGTCCGTCCGAAGTGGCGCGCGCCGCGCGCGCGTTCAACGCGATGCAGGACCGGATCGCCACGTACATGACCGAGCGCATGCAGATTCTCGCGGCGATTTCGCATGATTTGCAGACGCCGATCACGCGCATGCGTCTGCGTGTCGACACGATGGACAACGACAGCGAGGCCGCAAAGCTGCGCCAGGATCTGCAGGAAATGGAGGCGCTGGTCAAGGAAGGGGTCACCTATGCGCGCACGATGCATGGCACGACCGAGGTGCCGCGCCGCATCGATCCCGATGCACTGTTCGACAGCCTGGTGTGCGATTACGTCGACGCGGGTCAGCAAGTGTCACTGCAGGGCCACTTCGGCCAGTCGCTGACGATGCGTCCGCAGGCGTTGAAGCGAATCGTTGGCAATCTGGTCGATAACGCGCTGAGGTACGGCGGCGCCGCGCAAATCGATATCGGGGCGTTGCACGATGGCGAGGCTACCGTGTCGGTGCTCGATCGCGGTCCCGGCATTCCGGTCGAGTCGCTGGAGACGGTGTTCGAGCCGTTCGTGCGGCTCGAAGGGTCGCGCAATCGTCAAACGGGCGGCACGGGGCTGGGGCTCGCGATCGCGCGGCAACTCGCGCTCGCGATGGATGCGACGCTCACGCTGCACAACCGCGCGTCGGCGGCGGTCTCGAAGCGCGGCTGACGTTGAGGAAGTTGCGCGAGTCATAGTTGGACCTCTTGCGGCGCGGACACGCAGACGATTCCGTCAGAAAAATTCACAAAGCCCGCCATTATGAAATCGTCATTGGGTTTGGACTCTTAATGACCCCCGCGCGCCATTTCGAGCCGTGGTTCTGGTGCTTCTCAGTAGTTCTGAACGATCACCGGTTCAGCTCGCTTCAGCGATTCCCCATCATTTGAGAAAACCGCGGCGGTGATGCGGCAGGTCGCATCATTGTTAAATCATCGATATTCAAAGCGACTTATCGATGCGAGCGATTCAGATGCGTGGTGAATGGTTAATTCGCAAATTCAACCAGATTCGGCAACGCAGCATCGATGGATTCGATCGCATAGCGAGCCACAGTCCGTTACCTTGTCTTCGATAAATTGACAAACGCCAATGGACAGACCATTCTTTTCGTGTGGTGGTTGCAGAGTAGCGCGGCTGATCAACAGCAAGATTGGCCGAGAGACACGTTTCGTTCGAATCTGATTAAAGATCCTTGTTAAAAAGGTAACTAAAAGGAATCCGAATGGCGTCCACTCCACAAAAGATGTCAAAAATGCAACTCACCGGGATGGTGGTGGGCGGCATGGTCGGAGCCGGGATCTTTTCCCTGCCGCGCACTTTTGCCAATGCCACCGGTCCGGTGGGCGCCGTGATTGCCTGGCTGATTGCGGGCACGGGCATGTATATGCTGGCGCGCGTGTTTCAGGCGCTGGCGGAACGCAAGCCCGAACTGGACGCCGGCGTGTTTGCGTATGCGAAAGCGGGCTTTGGCGACTATCCGGGCTTTCTCTCCGCATTTGGCTATTGGATCGGTAGCTGTATCGGCAACGTTTCTTACTGGGTGCTGATCAAGTCGACACTCGGCGCGTTTTTTCCCGTGTTCGGCGACGGCAATACGGTCGTTGCGATCGTCGTTGCATCGATCGGCATCTGGCTATTTCATTTCATGATCCTGCAGGGCGTGCAGCAGGCGGCCTTCATCAACAGTATCGTCACGATCGCCAAGATCATTCCGATTCTGGTGTTCATCGTGATCCTGATCTTCGGCTTCCGGTTGGACCTGTTCCAGGCCAACCTCTACGGCGGAGGACTCGAAGGCAATATCCTCGAGCAGGTGCGGGCCACGATGCTGGTCACGGTGTTCGTGTTCATCGGTATCGAAGGGGCGAGCGTTTATTCCCGTTATGCGAAGAAGCGCTCCGATGTCGGCCAGTCGACGATTCTCGGCTTCGTCGTCGTGACCTCGCTGATGGTGCTCGTGACGATGCTGCCTTACGCAGTGCTTCAGCGCGCCGACATCGCGGCCATGCGGCAGCCGTCGATGGCGGCGGTGCTCGAAGCGGTGGTCGGTCATTGGGGCGCGGTTTTCGTCAGCATAGGTTTGCTGATTTCGGTACTGGGCGCTTATCTCGCCTGGTAGCTGATTTGCGCCGAAGTGTTGTTCACGGCGGCAAAGACCGAAGACATGCCCGCCGTATTCGCGAGGGAAAACGCCAACAAGGTACCTGCCAATGCATTGTGGCTGACCAACATCGTGGTGCAGCTGCTCGTCATCAGCACCTACTTCTCGCGCGATGCGTTCGCGCTGATGCTGAATCTGACGAGCGCGATGTCGTTGATTCCGTACCTCTTCGTTGCGGCGTTCGGCTGCATGAACGCGAATCGCGGCGACGGTTACGACGTGCGCGCCGACGAGCGCCGGCGTGACTTCATCATGGCCGCAATCGCCTCGATCTATACGGTCTTCATGATCTGGGCGGGTGGCCTGAAATTCATTCTGCTTTCCGCCGTGCTGTATGCGCCAGGAACGGCGCTTTATATCTGGGCTCGGCGCGAGCAGAACAAGAATGTCTTCATCGTTTCCGACTGGATCATTTTTATCGTTGCGATCATTGGCGCGATCATCGGCATCTATGGCCTCGTAACCGGAAGGATCGCGATTTAGCTTTAATGAAATCCGATTGAACAGAGCGGGCCAACATTGGCATTCAGGAGATCATCATGGCGAACACGGACGCGAAAGCGGGTGAATTGGGTGTCTACTCGGAAGTCGGGCAGCTGCGCAAAGTGATGGTCTGCACACCGGGGCTCGCGCATCAGCGTCTTACCCCGAGCAATTGCGATGAACTGCTGTTCGACGACGTACTGTGGGTCGAGAACGCGAAGCGCGACCACTTCGACTTCGTCACGAAGCTGCGCGACCGCGGCGTCGAAGTGGTGGAGATGCACAATCTGCTCGCCGAAACGGTCGCGGTGCCCGAAGGCAAGAAGTGGATTCTCGACAACCAGGTGGTGCCGAATCAGGTCGGCCTCGGCTTTATCGATGAATTGAGAAGCTATCTGGAAGGGCTCGACAATCGCAAGCTGGCCGAAACGCTGATTGGCGGGCTATCCACTCACGACTTCCCGGAAGCGCATGGCGGCAAGGCGCTGGAGGTCGCGAAAGAAGCGGCGGGCGGCACCGAATATCTGCTGCCGCCGCTGCCGAACACGCTGTACACGCGCGACACGACGTGCTGGATCTATGGCGGCGTCACGCTGAATGCGCTGTACTGGCCGGCCCGCCACGAGGAGACGATCCTGACTACGGCGATCTACAAGTTCCACCCCGATTTCGCGGGCAAGGTCAACGTGTGGTGGGGCGACCCGACTCAGGACCACGGTCTCGCCACGCTGGAAGGCGGCGATGTGATGCCGATCGGCAAGGGCGTCGTGCTGATCGGCATGAGCGAGCGCACCTCGCGGCAGGCCATCAGTCAACTGGCTGCAATGCTGTTCAAGAAGGGCGCGGCCGAGCGCGTGATCGTCGCGGCGATGCCGAAGATTCGCGCGGCAATGCACCTCGATACCGTGTTCACGTTCGCCGATCGCGATTGCGTACTGGTCGCCCCGGACTTCATGGCGAAGACGCGCACCTATTCGTATCGGCCGAGCAGCCATCCGAGCGGCGTCGAGTTGCACGCCGAAAACAAGCCGTTCACCGACGTCGTCGCCGAGGCGCTCGGGCTGAAGCATCTGCGCGTGGTCGAGGCGGGCGGCAGCGACTATCAACGCGAGCGCACGCAGTGGGATAGCGGTGCGAACCTCGTGTGCGCGGCCCCGGGCGTCGTCTATGCATACGACCGCAACACGTACACGAACACGCTGTTGCGCAAGCAGGGCATCGAGGTGATTACGATCGTCGGTGCGGAGCTGGGCCGTGGACGTGGCGGCGGTCACTGCATGACCTGCCCGATCATCCGCGATGCGGTCGACTATTGATCAGTCAAGCGAATCAATCTGGCCGACAGCGCCGGCGCGCGCGTCCGCCGCCGCCAGGAACGGCGCGATCCGTCCAGACGATCGACGCGACGAATCGAATCGCCCCGCTAATCGCCGGGTTGACGCACGCGGTAGTGGCGGGCAGGTCCGGCTTGAAGTCGAACTTCCTTTTACTATACTTTTTAACGACTTCGCGCCTGAATTATCGAATTTGATATCTCGCGATTTGCAAGGATTACATTCGATAGACCAGCGATCGCTGCAATGAAGTTCGAGTTAATGAATCTGCGAGTAGCTGGACGATCACTTTTCACGTCAATCGCGTGAATGCTCGGAGCTTTCATCCACCGCACGGAGGTTCGAATATGAATAATCGCTTTGTTGCGCAACTCGTCGCCTTGTCGTTTGCCGGTATGTCCGCGCTCGCGATTGCGGCTGGGTCCATGAAGGACCAGGGCGGCGGCCAGATGGCCGGTACGGGCCGTCAGCAGGTGATGCCGACGATTCCGCACCGTGACTGGCATAAAGGTCAACGTGTGCCGGCCGAATACCGTAACTACAACTTCATGATGGACGACTGGCGCGGACATGGCCTCAATGCGCCGCCGCGCGGGCACAAATGGCTGGGTATCAATGGCGACTATGTGCTCGTAACGACGAACAACTGGACCATTTCAGACATTGTCGCCGGAACCCAGTAATGCTTCCTCGTGGGGCCCGGGCTATCCGGCGACCAGTTTTAGCGCCGGAACCTGGGCCATTCATCGACACGACATGATTTCGTCATTTTCGCGTCGATTTAATGCTGCGTGTCGTATAGCCGGTCGGGAACGAACAATGCAGTCACGCCGCTCAAAAAGAACACCGCGCCGACCACGAGAAAGCCAAGTCCGATCGAGAACTGCGTCGCGATAAAACCGATGACGATCGGCGCCGCCCCCGAACAGAAGCGCCCGAGATTATACGAGCCGCCCACCGCGGTGCCGCGCACCGACGTCGCAAAACTCTCCGACATGAATGTGCCGATCGTGCCGAGTGGCACGCCGTACAGAAAGCCGAAGACAAGCATCAGCGTGGAAATGTTGTCGTGGGTGTGCCAGAAAATGATCACGGGCAGAAAGAGTGCCGCACCGATACAGCCGAGCACGTACACGCCGCGCCGGCTCCAGCGGTCACCGAGCCAGCCCGCGAAGATCTTGCCGATGAAGGCGACCACGTATGTGCCGATCATATAGCCGGTCAGCGAGCTGAACTTGATGTGCAATTCCTTCTCGAGATACGTCGGCAGCCAGTTGTTCAGGCCGTAAAAGCCGGACAGCACGAAGGTCGACGCGAAGGTCCACAGGATGAACATCGTGCGCGCCTGGCGGTCGCGGAAAATCTGCGCGTAGCGATTGTCGACGAGCCGCGTTTTGCTCGCATGGTCGGCAGCCCGGCTCGCGAGCCATGCCGCCGGTTCGGGCACCGCGAACTTGATCACGAATGCGAGCAGCACCGGCACGGCAGACACGTAGTACAGCGTGCGCCAGCCGTACTGCGGCAGGATCCAGTTGCTGAGTGCGATCACGACGATATAGCCGGCCGAAATGCCGGTTTGCAGCATGCCGAGTACCAGCGAGCGCCGTTCTGTCGGCACATATTCGGCTACGAGCGTGGTGACCAGCACCATGCAGCCAATGCCGAGCGAACTGATAAAGCGCACCGCCGCGAATTCGACGAAGCTGTGCGTGAACCCGAGCATCCCCGCGCCGAGCGAGAACAGCGCGAGCGCCCATGCGATGACCCGCACGCGGCCGAGACGATCGCTCGCCCAGCCGCCGACAATGCCGCCGATCGCCATGCCGAGCAAGGTCAGACTGCCGAGCGCGCCCGCTTCGACATTGGTCAGCCCGAAGTCGTCCTTGATGCGCGACAGGGTGAGGCCGTACATCATCACGTCGGCGCCATCGGCGATCAGCGCGAGGTAGGCGAGCACGAAGACCAGCACCCAGCGGCCTTGCGAGACGGCGGAATGGGTCACCGCTCGATAGTTTTGCAGGTCGGATGGTGTTTTCATGAACGGGCGGCGCAAGCGGGGGATGCCGTATTCTGCTTGAGCAGAGCGGGGACGAGGAAGGCGCCGATCAGGAGGCCTATGCTTTCATGACGGCTGGTGTACCAGCCTTCCTTGTGGGTCAGGTTCATCGTACCGATGCACACGCCATCATAGGCGATCGGAATGTTGAGGATCGAGCCGAGACCGATACCTGTCATCACCGCATGATCGTCGAAGGCCTCGCGAATGCCTTGCGACGTGGCGGCACGAAACGGCTTCAGATCCTGAAGTATCTGTCGCGACCACGCGGTGCCTTGCTTCTTTTTGCGGCCGCCCAGTGGATAGATGTCCGGCAGGTTCGTGTAGACCCGTTCGACCTCGTGACGCCGCGCATCGTAGGACATGATCGTGAACAGGCTTAGGCCTATCGCCTTTGCCGCCACCGCGTGAACCGCGCGGAACAGCTCGAGCGGTTGGTTCTTCAGGCGCATCGCCAGCGCGAGACGCTCGAGGTCTGCGATATCCAGCATCTGCGTATCGTGCGGTGCGGGTTCGGTCAGGTTGCCTTGCATCATTTGCATCGCGTTTGCATCGGAAAGTGTGAAAAGTCGCAGTGCGTTTAGCCGTGCATGCGGGTGGAGTTCAGCTGGCCTCGCGCGTCGCGAGCCGGTTCGAGTTCGCTCGCCTCGATATCTTCGAGCGAGCGGTTGCGCGTTTCGATGCCGAAGAAGAACACCACGCATGCGCCGATCACCAGCACCGTCGTGGTCATCGCGAATACACCGAGGAAACCGGACAGCGGATAAACGAGGCCGACGAGGATCGGTGCGCTGACCGAGCCGATGCGGCCGAACGATGACGACGAGCCCGTGCCCGTCGTGCGTACCGCGGTGGGAAACACTTCCGGCGTGTAAGCGTAGACGCCGGCGAATGCGCCGTTCATGAAGAACGACAGCGCGATGCCCGCGGTCATGATCTGTATGCCGGTGTGAGAAAACGCGAGCGTGATCGCGGCGATGCCGCCGAACAGCATGTAGGAAGCGACCACCGCCTTGCGGCCGATCTTTTCGTTGAGCCACGCCGCCGAGAAGTAACCGGGAATCTGCGCGCCATAGATTGCAATCGAATAGCCGAAGCTCTTCGTCATCGTCAGCCCTTCCTTGACGAGCAGGCTCGGGATCCACGCGAAGAACGAGTAGTACGCGAACGCGACCGAGAACCACATCAGCCAGCTGACCGCGGTCGTGCGCGCGAGTCGCGGCGACCACAGCGTGAGCACGTTGCGCCACGCGTTGCCGCGCGCCGGCGTCGAGGCCGGCGTGGGCAGCGCGTGAAGCGCGTGGTTCGCAGTCACGGGCGCAAGCGCAATGCCGCGCTCGACGAACGCCGCTTCGATGCGGCCGACGATGCCGTTCGCTTCGGCCGCGCGGCCCTGGCTTTCGAGCCAGCGCGGCGATTCCGGCAGCGTCCGGCGCCACCACAGCAGCATCACGACGGGCAGCGACGTGATCACGGCCAGATAGCGCCAGCCGTCGACGAAGTTGCGCACCACCGCGAAGCCGAGAATCGACGAGGTCAGATAGCCGAACGACATGAAGCCGACCAACGCGCCGCAGAAAATGCCGCGATAGCGGCGCGGCACGAACTCGGCGAGAAACGGCGCGATCACGACCGTCTCCGCGCCCGAACCGAAGCCCGCGACGACGCGCAGCGCGAAGAACGTGTGCCAGTCGTGCGCGGTCGCGCTCGCGAGAGACGCGACGCAATAGATGGCGAGCGCGCTCATCATGATGCGGCGCCGGCCGATCACGTCGGCGAGCACACCCGACAGGAACGCGCCGAAAAAGTAGCCGATATAGGTGCTGCTCGCGACGAGCCCGGTCTCAGCGCTCGTCAATTGCCACAGCTTGCTGACGACCGGCAGCAGGAACGCGAGCGACGACGAATCGAGCCCGTCGAACATGTACCCGAGCCCGCCGATCAGCAGCAGTCTGCGGTGAAAGCTCGACAGGGGAAGTCTTTCAAGACGGGCGGCGACGGCGGACACGGCAACTTCTCCTGAAGGAAATGGCGCGGCGAGGCCGCGCGTTCTGCGCTGATGGCTGCTTCGGGCCGCTTATCGGCCGATTGCGTAGGCCTGCATCTGACGCGGTGTAGCGGCGCCTCGCATCAAACCGTTGCGGATCGCGACCGCGCAGACCCGGCCGAGCGCCCACGGTTCCGCGACGGTGAGGTCGTGGCCCCGCGCGTGCAGTTCGCCGAGCGTGCTGTCCGGAAAGCGCGACTCGGCCGACATCTTGCCGAGCTGCATCGCGCGCGGATAGAACGAGCCGGGGAAGTGCGCGGTCTGGAACGAGGGCGCATCGGCGGCGGCCTGGAAGTTCATGCCGCCATGCACGTGCTTGAGGAACAGCTGCAGCGACCACTGATCCTGCTGGTCGCCACCCGGCGTGCCGAAGGCCGCGTACGGTTTGCCGTCGCGCGTGACGAGCGTCGGCGACAGCGTGGTGCGCGGCCGGCGGCCCGGGCCGAGTGACGAAGGCAGGCCTTCTTCCATCCAGAACATCTGCGCGCGCGTGGTGATGTTGAAGCCAAGCCCCGGCACCGCCGGCGACGCCTGCAGCCAGCCGCCCGACGGCGTAGCCGACACCATGTTGCCCCAGCGGTCGACCACGTCGAGATGCACGGTATCGCCGCGCAATTCGGGCAGCGGCGCGAAGGTCGGTTCACCCTGGCCAAAGCCGCCGGCCTGCTCGCGCCCGGCATTCGCGACGATGCGCGCGGCGCGTTGCTCGCTGTCGCCGAGCATCCCGGGGCGGAATTCGAACGACGCGCGGCGCGGATCGATGAGGCGGCGCCGCTCGTCGTTGTACGCGTCGCTGAGCAGCACGTCCATCGGCACATGCGAAAACGCCGGGTCGCCGTAGAACACTTCGCGATCGGCGAATGCGAGCTTCGAGCACTCGATCACCGTGTGCACGAAATCGGGCCCGAGGGGGTCCATCGCGCCGAGATCGAAACCCTTCAGCAGCGCGAGCTGTTGCAGGAACATCGGGCCCTGGCCCCACGGGCCGGTTTTGTGCACGCGCATGCCCGCGTAGTCGTAAGACACCGGGTCTTCGTAGGTTGGCTCCCAGCGCGCGAGATCGCCCGCATCGAGCAGACCGCTATTGCGCAGGCCCGAGGTGTCGAGCACGGCGGTCGAACGGAAGTACTGGTCGATTGCGTCGGCGACGAAGCCGCGATAGAAGACATCACGCGCGCGTTCGCACTGCTCGGCGCGATCGCTGCGCGTATTCGCCTCGCGCAGGATGCGCTTGTAGGTTTCGGCGATCGCGGGATTCGCGAACAACTGGTTCGGCATCGGCGCCTCGCCGTTGCGCAGCCATTGCTCGGCCGAGGTCGTCCATTCGGTGCGGAAGAAGTCCTGAATCGCGAGAATCGACGATGCCATGCGTGGCAGCACCGGATAGCCGTTTTCCGCGTAGCCGATCGCATAGCTCAGCACTTCTTCGAGCGGCAACTGGCCATAGTCGCGCAGCAGCGCCATCCACGCGCCGAATGCGCCCGGCACGACCGCGGGCAGCAGGCCCGTGCCCGGCACCACGTCGAGCCCGATCTTGCGCATCCGCTCGATCGTCATGCGCGCGGGCGTCACGCCTTGTCCGCACAGCACGCGCACGCGTTCTTCGCGCGCGCTGTAGAACACCACCGGCAGCTCGCCACCCGGACCGTTCAGATGCGGCTCGACGATCTGCAGGACGAAGCCGGCCGCGGCGGCGGCGTCGAACGCATTGCCGCCTTTTTCGAGGACCGCCATCGCCGATGCGCTCGCGAGCCAGTGCGTCGAGGCCACCATGCCGAAGGTGCCGATCAGTTCTGGACGGGTTGTAAACGACATGCGCGACTCCTTGGCGACGACGGTCCGAATGGAAGAACCAATATGGAGTGGTTCAACTGAAGAAAATGAAAGCGTAAAACTAACGAAGCCGGGTTGCACCCGGTGTTAACCATCAACATGCGACCCAGTATAGCGAATCAAAAATCACCGGGTGCTGCTATGTCATGCCGCCGCGATTCTGGTATGGTTGGGACCAATACAAATTGGTTCAGTGGATAACATGGACAAACCGGTACTGGATGCGCTGCTCGACTACATCGCCGATCATCAGTTGAAGGACGGCGACGCGCTGCCGCCCGAACGAAAGCTCGCCGAGGAACTGGACGTGAGCCGCCGCGACCTGCGCGCGGCGCTCGCTTCGCTCGAGGCGTCGGGGCGCGTGTGGCGCGGCGTCGGCCGCGGCACCTATCTGGGCGCGCGGCCGCTGAAGTTTGCGCCGACGCTGCGCGGCTTGCGCGCCGGCACCAGTCCCGCGGATATCGCCGAAATGCGGCTGCTGTTCGAGCCGGCGCTGGCCGCGCTGGCCGCGACGAAAGCGAGTGGCGACGACCTGCAGGAACTGGAGAAATGCGCACGCAAAAATGCCGCCGCGAAAAACGACGACGAGTGGCAGCAATGGGATCATCGCTTTCATTTGCTGATCGGACATGCCACGCGTAATCCCGCGTTGATTGCGTTGATGGAGGTGATCAACGGTATGCGGGTGAAGCCGGAGGTGCGCGAGAAAACGTCCGCGCAGGAGACGCGGCAGTTTTTCGCGCAACAGCATCAGGCGATCGTCAATGCGCTGAAAGCGCGCGATGCGGATGCGGCCGCGCAATGCATGCGCGAGCATCTGCTGAGCGTGCAGTGGCGTGCGTCGGCGAAGACCGATGGTGCGGCGGCGCGGCGTGCGTGAGGCTGCCGTGGTGCCGCGCGTCGATCAGGATGGCGGCGCTTTACTGCGCAAGCTTCCGGTTCAGCCGGCGCATGCCGTCGAAGACCGCATCGGCCACGTCCAGCGGAAAGGCGGCGGGCAGTTGCGACGAGACTGTGTCGATCACCGTCTCCGTTTGCGCGGTCAACTGATCGATCAGCGTATCGACGTCCGCGGCGGAAAAACCGACGCGCTGTCCTTCGGCCACCCAATGCCGGCGCTGGATCTGATTGAGCAGGTAGTGGACGTTCTTGCCGCGAACCGCCATCGCCAGTTTCACTTTTTGCGCCGCGAGGCGCCCCGCGCCGCTGCCGATGATCGGATGTGCGGACAGCACGTCATAAAGCGGCGTGGATTCGTAGCGATTGCCGGGCAGATGCGCAATGCTGAAGTTCTTCGCGTGGCCATCGGTCGCGGCGAGCAGCCAGAAAACCAGCTGCGTCGCGAAGAAGTTGCGCCGGTCCGTCGTCGCGCGTGTGGACCTCGCGAGTATTTCCATGATCGCCTCGATGCCCGGACCGCCGTCGGACTCGTACTTGTGCAGCGCCGACGTGCCAGTGGCCTGGCACATGTCCTCTTGCGGCAGACGCACGATCCACGTGGCGTCGCTCGACAAACGGCGATCAAAGCGCTCGACGATCAATACCTTCTGCTCATCGAATCGTGCGATTTCGCAACGCGCGACGGGGAGCCCGTAGGCCGCGACGATCTGCGAGCACAGCCATTCGTTTTCCACCGACGTGCGCATATCGGCGCGCATGTTGCCGACGAGCCCAAGCGGCAGCTTGAAGATGTGCGTGGTCGGCGTGCTGCCTTCGGGCAGCAGCCAGCGATTGCGATGACGGAGCAGCGCGGTTTTTTCCTGCGCGCCGGCGATCGACAGACGCAGGTCTTCGAGCGGATCGTGCTGCCCGAGCGGCGCCGCCGTCGTCGTGCCGCGTAGCAACGCCGCGATGTCGCTGTCGCTGAGTTCGCGACCGTGGATGCTCGTCAGATCGCTCGGCTCTTCGTCCGGCGACAGCAGTTGCAATGCGCCGACGCAGTCGCGGCCGAGCGCGGTGAGCAACGCAAACGGCGCGGCGCTGCCGGTCCGGTAGCGCGCGGCGATGCGGCGCCGGATCGGTTCGCTGTCGGGCAGCAGGTTGTCGAAATAGTCGGCGACGATCTGGCCGCGATACGCCTGATTGCCCGGTGTGAACGGCAGCGACAGCGATAGCGGTCGTCCTTGCGGATCGTCGATCCATTCGTCGGCATAGCTCAGACGTTCGCCGCTGCGTGTCGTTTCCCAGGCGCCGACCCGCAGGCCGTTCATCCACAGATTCAGACGGTTCGGTGTGCTGCGCGCCATGCTTACCAGTCCTCCCGTTTCTTGCTGGTGCTGGCCGCTTTGGTTGCCTTGGCGGGTTTGACCGCTTTGGGCTTTTGCGCCGACGGTCCCGGTTTGAGCGGCACGCGCGTGGCGCGTTTAGCGTTGCTTTTTGCGTCGACCGGCGTTCCGGCGACCGGCGCTCCGGCGGCCGGCGTTCCGCTCCCGGCGCGGCGGGAGCGGTTCGGCGCCGGCGCGGCGTCTTCCACGGCCACGCTTTGCGTCGATCCGCTCTGCGCGAGCTTCAGATCGACCTGCAAGACCCGCAACACCCTGAAGAGCCGTTCGACGCTGACGGTCGCCGGATTCGCTTCGAGTTGCGCGTAGGTCTGTTGCGTGACCCCGAGATGCGCGGCCATCGCGGCCTGAGTGAGGCCGGCGGCCTTCCTGAAGCCCTGCAGGATCGGTCTGAGCTGGCTCAGTGTCTTGATGGCGTAGTCCACGGTCGATCTCCGGTTCGGCTGCGGCGGCGTAACAGCCCAAAACCTGTAAATAACAGATACAGTCTATACTCTGTATTTAGCAAATACAAGCTAGAGACTGTTAATGACGAGCACGGACGCATTGGAAACGGCGTCCCGTCACGCTACTCATCACGCAACTAACGGTCAACCGCGCACCGCCACCCCCTTCGCTGCTGCGCAGCCCCTGCGCCGCAGGCAACATGTGATCCACCGAAAATAAAGATGATGGACAAACGCAACCATAAAATCGCATCTGTTTCACTGCTGGTTGGTGCTGCCATCAGAAGAAGCAACGCCTCGACCGGAAATAGATAAATCCGAATCGTTTTCGATTGACGATCTAATCAGGAAGCCGAACATTCAGGCAAAACAAAAGCTGTTTTCGCATCGCGTGGCTAGAACACTGAATGGCCGTCGATAACGAATCGCTAGCAATATCACGGGCGCTCAAATCGAGCGCAGGATAACTGACGAGTGTTGACGCGCATTGCATCGTATCCTTTCGCTCGCTGAATGAAATTTGACACAAATGTCACGCGCCGCGCATCGAGCCGAAACGGGCTTGGAAATTACAGAAAAGGCTGTAGACTCTATAGCGTGTATTACGCGGCGACGCCAACACGAGTCCAATCGTTGCGCGCCTACAGCATCTGTGCAAATCACTCCAATCCGCCATGAGATTTTCTGCCATCAAGGTGTCTATTCGCTGATACGACCCAACGCCAATAGAAGCCGAACCGGCGAACCACGCCGACCGGTGAACCTGAAAGGAGATTCGACGAGACACACAGACCATTTTTCCAAATAACGCGATCGACGCCGCCGGATGCGGTCGCCGGCGGGCCGCTGGAGAACATAACTTCTTTGGAGTATGTGATGGCAAGCAAACCACAATGGCGAACGCTGTTATCTCTGACTTTTCTATCGCTGGCAATGATGGGCAACGTGGCGCGTGCGGAGAGCATTCCAATTGTCACAGGCCAGCAATGGATGCAGTCGACCGATGAGCAGAAGAAAGCGTATCTGGTCGGCATCTCGAATTTGATCGACGTCGAGCGCGCCTATGCCGGCAACATGGCGAACAGCAATGACATCGCACAGCGCTTCGGCAAGGGCATGCAAGGCCAGACACTGGACAGCGTGCGTCAAGGCCTCGACGGCTACTACGCCGCCAATCCCACGATGATCCAACACCCGGTGATCGAGACCCTCTGGTTTCAGATGGTCATGCCCGGCCTGAAAAAAAATCAGTAAGGAGAACGATCATGAAACGACTTGGGTGGATCGTCAGTATTGGCGCACTGGCTGCGATGATCGGTTGCACGGACATGAGCCCGCAGACGCAGGGAACGGTGAGCGGCGCGGCACTTGGCGCGGGCGCCGGTGCGGGCATCGCGGCGATCTCCGGCGGCGATGCGTGGACCGGCGCGATCATCGGCGGCGCGGCGGGCGGCGTGGCCGGCAATATCCGCGGCCGTCAGTAATTACCGGCGAGCAGGCAAGGCTGGGGCGCGACCTGGGTCACGTCCCGGTTTCGTTACTGAAGCACACGGCCCGATCAGGCCTTGATCAGGCATTCCACGGCCGTCGAGTGAAGCGATTTCCGAGGCGTCGCTGAAGGACCGTTCTTCCATGGGGCACCTCTCCCTTCTCCGCGATGCCGTATGCATTCCGTGCCATTTTCCTCACGTCGAATGTCAAGTAGCGAAGCGAATGGGGCGAATTCATTCGCGCTCGCGACATCGCGCATCCCCAGTTCGTCATGAAAATCATCCGTTCATACTCGAGCCGCTGTCGACGTCGCGTTGCCCTCCCGGCCGACAAAGTTTGAACCGATGATTAAAAGCCCTTAGGATATCCACATCGGAAGCCGCCGCGATGGCGGCATGCGCACACCACGCAGAGAGCAGTCTGCGCGCGGTGCAACCTTCATCTCATCAAGAGAACACGAATGCTGCGCACGTCACTGAAGGTGATAAAGATAAGTGCATGGGTTCTGGTGCTGCTGGCGGTGCTCGCATTGGGGCTACGCGCGTGGTATTCGCAGCGCGGGCCGGAGCTGTCGGTATGGCACACCTATGTGCCGCGCGAAATGACCGTCGAGGAAATGGACACCGCCGACTGGAACGCATACATCAAAGCGGAAAATCGGATTTTCGACGACGTGCGCGTCAATGTCGTTGAAAAGCTGCGGCCGTCCGAGCGCATTCCGGCGAACCGCTATTACGAGGGCTCGCCGATTTTTCCGTGGCATTTCGCCGAAAACTGGAATCACTCGTACATTCTCGAGCCGTCGGGGCCACCCGTCGGCGCGGTCGTGCTGCTGCACGGCATGACGGATGCGCCGTACAGCATGCGGCATATCGCGCGTCGATATCGTGATCGCGGTTTCGTCGCGATCGGCATCCGCTTACCCGGACATGGCACGGTGCCGGCGGGGCTCGTCGACGTGCACTGGCAGGACTGGACCGCGGCCACTCGGCTCGCGGTGCGTGAAGCGCGCCGTCGCGTGGGGCCGGACAAGCCGATCGAGCTGGTCGGGTTTTCGAACGGCGGCGCGCTCGCACTGCAATATGCGCTCGACGCGATCGAGAATCCCGCGCTCGCGCGTCCGACGCGCGTCGTGCTGATCTCGCCGATGATCGGCGTCACGCGTTACGCACGCTTTGCCGGTCTCGCCGGATTGCCCGCGGTGCTGCCGGCCTTCGCGCGCGCCGCTTGGCTCGGCATCGTGCCGGAGTTCAACCCGTTCAAGTACAACTCGTTTCCGGTGAATGGCGCGCGACAGTCCTTTCTCCTCACGAGCGTGATTCAGGATCAGATTGCGCGGCTCGAGCGCGAGAACCGGCTCGATAAGTTGCCGCCTATCCTCACGTTCCAATCGGTGACGGATTTCACGGTCAGCACGCCAGCGGTGATGTCGGCGCTCTACGACAAGCTGCCGGAGAACGGCAGCGAAATCGTGCTGTTCGACGTGAACCGCAGCGTGCGCTTCAGGACCTTCCTGCGCTCCGCGTCGTACACGGCGCTCTCGCGCCTACTGCGCATCGGTCCGCAGAACTATCGCACGACGGTGATCACCAACGTGTCGCCGGATTCAGCGCATACTGTCGAGCGCAGCGTTTATGCGGGCGAAGTGCAAACGCGTGTCAAGCCGCTGGATATCGACTATCCGCAGGATATTTTCTCGTTGTCGCACGTCGCGATTCCATTCCCGATCACCGACGCGCTGTACGGCATCGCGCCGGACGATTCGGAGAACTTCAACGAGAACCTCGGCACGCTCGCGCCGCGCGGCGAACGCGGCACACTGATTCTGACGCTCGATTCGATGTTCCGCATCGCGTCGAATCCGTTCTTCCCGTATCTGCTGCAGCGTATCGACGAAGGCATCGGCAAGATGCCGCCGCCGGTCGTCAAGTCACCGCCGCGCACGCATGAAACCGCCGACGGTCCGCCCGACGATTTCCCCGAAAATCTGAATGCGCTCGAGCAGGTCGGCTCGGACGAGCCTTGAAATCTCGATGCTTTGAATCAAGCTGACGGCAATTGCACTGCCACCCTCGCGAGATGTGACCAGACGGCCCGCACTTACCGCGGACCGCCTGCTTTTCGGCTCGAAGATCGACGTTACGGCTGATACGACGAATCGACGATCGTCCACAGCGCCGCTTTCGGCTGCAGGTTCGCATCGAACGGCAGCGGCAGGTTGTTGCGCGGCACCGGCGTCGACGTCAGCCACGTGTGCTTGTCCGAATAGCCCCAGAACGTGACCGCCTTGATGCTCGGCTCCTGCTCGAACAGAGCGAACACGGCGCGATAACGCTCGGCCTGCGCGCGCATGATGTCGTTCGGCACTGGATGCCCGAGGTCCGGCAGACATGCATGCGGATCGCTCCAGCATTCACCGGGATCGGCATAGAGACTTACGTCGAGCTCGGTCACCTGGTTTTCGAGGCCGAGCGCGGCGACGTCGTCGAACGCCTGCTTGATGTTCGGCAGCGGCGGCCAATTTACGCTGATATGCATCTGATGCCCGACACCGTCGATCGGCACGCCCTGCGCGCGCAAATCGCGAATCACCGCGAGCAGCTTTGCGCGCTTGCGCGGATCGTCGGTGTTGTACTCGTTGATATAGAGCTTCACGTTCGGGTCCGCCGCGCGCGCCGCGCGGAAGGCGATCGCGATGTAGTCCTTGCCGAGCGTCCGATACCACGGACTGTCTTCGCGATACACCTGATGCGGATCGTCGCTGATCACTTCGTTGACTACGTCCCACGCGTAGACCTTGCCTCGGAAGTGTGTGACGACGTCGGTTACATATCGATCGAGCCGCTTCGCGACGATGTCGTGATAGAGCGGATCTTTCGGATCGCCGGCGAAGAACCAGTCCGGCGCCTCGGTCCAGTCGCCGGCCTTGAAGTGCCACAAGAGCGTGTGCCCGCGCACCGCAATGCCGTGCGCTTGCGCGAACGCGACGATCCTGTCGGCCGGTTCGAAGTTGTACTTGCCTTCCGCGACGCCGATCGTGCCCGGCTTCATCTTGTTCTCGGCGGTCAGGCTCGAGAACTGGGCGGCAACGAGCGCCGCGTCGGCGGGACTGTCGATTGAATCAGGTTCAATCGCCGCGCCGACCTTGAAGTGCGCGGCCATCACACTGCGCAATGGCGGCAGCGCCTCAGCGGGCGCCGCGGCGAGCGGCCGGCCGTCATGAGCGACGGCGGCCTGGTTGTGCGCGCAGCCTGCGGTTGCGAGCGCGCAAACGGCGACGGCTGCGCAGAGCATGCGCATTGAAGTCCTCAAAGGACGCACTCCTGGTCTCCTTGTGACGCAATGCCGGTTCGGATGTCTTCTCTAACTATGTTCATCGTTACCGGTAACAGCGGGAGATGTTAAGCAGCCTCTGTCAGCCCCGCTATGAGGGATTTACCTGACATATCGACGAGACATGGATGGTGAATCAGCGTCGAGTCGACCGGTTTGACACGGCGTGGGTTGAAAGCGCTTTCAGATGGGGATTGCACGGAACCGACGCGCGGCTAACGGCGCGAAACAGGGCGCCAGTCACTGAATCCCAACTGGCGAGACAGGAAAACCGAATCCGTTGAACGCGCGGGTTTGCTTCAATCGTCGTCCGCGCCGCGATTCAGTTTGATTTCAATGCCCGTTCAGCGAGCCAGCGTCGGGCGAGAGCCGGTTGTCCACCGAGGTGACACCCGGTACCGACATCGCACTCTGCTCGGCACGCGCGACATGGTCCCGCTCGGGCACCCATCCGAGCAGCGTGATCTGCCCCGAGTGGGCAAAGACGAACACATGTGACATCCCGACTCCGCTGTGCGCCTCCGCGACCCGCACGCTATGGGCGAGTTGTTGGTCGGTGGCTTGCGAATCCTGGGCATGGGCCGCCGGCGCTATTGCGCTTGAAATCAGCAGCGCGAGTGTAGAAACAAGGGCTGTTTTCACGATACCTCCTTAGAGTGCCAAGGTGTGCCGGCAAAATCCGCCGGCAAATCTTCCGGTTCGACTCGATGCGAGGCGTCGGAAGTGCACTGGACAAAATCCTCATTTCACTGCATGCGTCGCGGTTATCGCGGTTGCGCGCCGAGGTTTTGCCAGTCGGGGCGATGGGCGGTCGTGCCGTCGCCCGCAGAAAAGTTGCAAGGGCAGCGTGTTCGAGCGGGACGTCGCATGTGCGGCGTGGCGGGGGAACAGCGAGAGCCGGGGATGGAAGCTGGTTGGAGCGTTCGTATTGGAGCGCGAGAGCCAGACGGATGAGCTGACAATCCCGCACTCAGCCTGCTACGCGGCTGAGCCCGGCTCGTTGCCCGACATCGTATGCATTGATGATAGTCGCTAATGTCCACCACTGCTGGCGGCTCCTGCGCCAGTTCGTCAAGCCCAAACCGGCAATGCAAGCGAGACGGCTCGTTGCATCTTCGCAACATCAAGCGCGAAATTTTGCTTGCATTCGAGCGCGTCTTCCTTGTTAAGCAAGCGCTGAGCGACGCGCGAGACGGATTGGCGCATCGTTTCTGTGCATGAGTTCAAACGGATTTCCGACGCTTGTGACCATCACGTAATGGTCACAAAGCAGGGCGCTACTGCGGGATCGTCGGGCGCGCAACTGTTATCGATAACAGCGTTTTCCCTGAGCAGTTAGTTTGATGCGCGGCGCAAGGCCATCCCTATAATCGCCTCGAAATGTGAAGCGAATAAGTAGCGAACATTTCGGCAAGAGGGAAAACGTGTGAGAACGCGTGCGTCCTGTGCGGCTTGGAGACGCCAAAATATATATATAAG
Organism: Paraburkholderia sp. MM6662-R1; assembly: GCF_050436245.1. NCBI lineage: Bacteria > Pseudomonadati > Pseudomonadota > Betaproteobacteria > Burkholderiales > Burkholderiaceae > Paraburkholderia > Paraburkholderia sp. MM6662-R1. The sequence goes on from NZ_JBNDLV010000003.1 coordinate 1,475,769, forward strand.
GATATCTAAATGAAGAAGAAGCTTATTGCTATGTCGGTGATGGCAGCCGCGACGACGGTGGCCCATGCGCAGAGCAGTGTCACGTTGTACGGCCGTATCGACAACGGCATCCAGTTTGAAACCGGCCTCCCGGGCGGCCACGCATGGTCAGCCCAAAGCGGCGACTGGGGTTGCTCGTGGTTCGGCCTGCAGGGCGCCGAAGATATCGGCGGCGGCACGAAGACGGTCTTCCAGCTCGAAGGACAGCTCAACACGATGACCGGTGCATCCGCCGGCAATCTGTTCGGCCGTCACGCAACGGTGGGGCTGACGAACGACCACTGGGGTTTGTTCAAGATCGGTAACCTCGGCGCCGGCGAACTTTCGCAGGACAGCTGGGGCACCGACCCGCAGGTGATGCAGCGCTACGCGATCTCGACACTGGTGCGCGGTCGCAACTGGGCGAGCACCAGCAACGGCGCGGAGTACAACTCGCCGGTGCTGTTCGGCGGCCTCGTGCTGAAGGGCCAGTATTCGCTGACCAACAACACGAGCTGGAACTCGGCGCCTGTCAACTCGGCTGGCGTGCCGACCGGCCAGGGTCGTACGAACGCGGTCGAAGGTGTGTACACGTGGGGCAACGGCGACGTCCGCGTGATCTATGACGAAGTGCGCGGCGCCAACGGCTCGTTCAACAACGTCTACTCTGCTTCGCGGATGGCCCTTGTCGGCGGCACGTACGTGCTAGGTCCGGTCAAGCTGTACGCGGGCTACCAGCACCTGAGCGCGCCTGACGCGACCAACGCGAGCGTGGGCGTAACCGATGCGTCGCAGCCTCTCGGCGTGAGCGCGCCGACCAGTGTGAACCACGAATGGGTCGGCGCTGCATGGCAGGTCACGTCGCCCACGCTGTTGACGGCTGCGGTCTACCACGCCAACGCGAACAACGGCAACGGCAATGGAACGCTGTTCACGCTCGCCGCGACGTACGCGCTGTCGAAGCGCACGTTCCTGTACACGGAAGCCGGCTACGTGCACAACAGCTCAACGTCGAACCTGAACCTCGGCAACGGGCCGTACGGCAACAACAACTTCGATGCGGTGACGGGCACGTCGTCGAACAGCAACCCGAACTATGGTCATAGCCAGACCGGCGTGTTCGCCGGGATCATGACCTCGTTCTGAGTTGAGGTTGCCTGATCAGCAATCGCAGTGATCTCTTTGTTTCAAGGACTGTTTATTTCTCTTTCATAGAGAGGCCGGTGCGACGCCTCCTCCACCCTCGTCGCATCGGCTGCTTTTTCTTTTTTTCGAATTCATCACCGGACGTAGTGCGCCTCTTCATATCTGAGAGCGCTTTCATCACAGGATTCAGGCAGAACTCATG